>NZ_CP106793.1:4990000-6344720 GCF_025642135.1 Streptomyces cynarae
AGTACCGTGAGGGAATGGTGAAAAGTACCCCGGGGGGGGAGTGAAATAGTACCTGAAACCGTGTGCCTACAAGCCGTGGGAGCGTCGGACATCAGCTTGCTGGTGTCTCGTGACTGCGTGCCTTTTGAAGAATGAGCCTGCGAGTTTGCGGTGTGTTGCGAGGTTAACCCGTGTGGGGTAGCCGTAGCGAAAGCGAGTCCGAATAGGGCGTTGGAGTAGCACGCTCAAGACCCGAAGCGGAGTGATCTAGCCATGGGCAGGTTGAAGCGGAGGTAAGACTTCGTGGAGGACCGAACCCACCAGGGTTGAAAACCTGGGGGATGACCTGTGGTTAGGGGTGAAAGGCCAATCAAACTCCGTGATAGCTGGTTCTCCCCGAAATGCATTTAGGTGCAGCGTCGTGTGTTTCTTGCCGGAGGTAGAGCACTGGATAGGCGATGGGCCCTACCGGGTTACTGACCTTAGCCAAACTCCGAATGCCGGTAAGTGAGAGCGCGGCAGTGAGACTGTGGGGGATAAGCTCCATGGTCGAGAGGGAAACAGCCCAGAGCATCGACTAAGGCCCCTAAGCGTACGCTAAGTGGGAAAGGATGTGGAGTCGCACAGACAACCAGGAGGTTGGCTTAGAAGCAGCCACCCTTGAAAGAGTGCGTAATAGCTCACTGGTCTAGTGATTCCGCGCCGACAATGTAGCGGGGCTCAAGCGTACCGCCGAAGTCGTGTCATTGCAGCATGTACTCCCAACGGAGGCTGTGATGGGTAGGGGAGCGTCGTCTGCCGGGTGAAGCAGCGCCGGAAGGTAGTTGTGGACGGTTGACGAGTGAGAATGCAGGCATGAGTAGCGATTCACACGTGAGAAACGTGTGCGCCGATTGACTAAGGGTTCCTGGGTCAAGCTGATCTGCCCAGGGTAAGTCGGGACCTAAGGCGAGGCCGACAGGCGTAGTCGATGGATAACCGGTTGATATTCCGGTACCCGCTGTGAAGCGTCAAACATCGAATCCAGTGATGCTAAGCCCGTGAAGCCGCCTGCCACCGTCTTTGACGTTGGTGGGAGTGGTGGAGCCGGTGACCCGAGCTGGTAGTAGGTGAGTGATGGGGTGACGCAGGAAGGTAGTCCATCCCGGGCGGTGGTTGTCCCGGGGTAAGGGTGTAGGCCGCAAGGTAGGCAAATCCGCCTTGCATACGGCTGAGACCTGATGCCGAGCCGATTGTGGTGAAGTGGATGATCCTATGCTGTCGAGAAAAGCCTCTAGCGAGTTTCATGGCGGCCCGTACCCTAAACCGACTCAGGTGGTCAGGTAGAGAATACCGAGGCGTTCGGGTGAACTATGGTTAAGGAATTCGGCAAAATGCCCCCGTAACTTCGGGAGAAGGGGGGCCACGTCTGGTGAGGGAACTTGCTTCCTGAGCTGGGGGTGGCCGCAGAGACCAGCGAGAAGCGACTGTTTACTAAAAACACAGGTCCGTGCGAAGCCGTAAGGCGATGTATACGGACTGACGCCTGCCCGGTGCTGGAACGTTAAGGGGACCGGTTAGCTCACTTTCGGGTGGGCGAAGCTGAGAACTTAAGCGCCAGTAAACGGCGGTGGTAACTATAACCATCCTAAGGTAGCGAAATTCCTTGTCGGGTAAGTTCCGACCTGCACGAATGGCGTAACGACTTCTCGACTGTCTCAACCATAGGCCCGGTGAAATTGCACTACGAGTAAAGATGCTCGTTTCGCGCAGCAGGACGGAAAGACCCCGGGACCTTTACTACAGTTTGATATTGGTGTTCGGTTCGGCTTGTGTAGGATAGCTGGGAGACTGTGAAGCCTGGACGCCAGTTCGGGTGGAGTCGTCGTTGAAATACCAGTCTGGTCGTGCTGGATGTCTAACCCGGGTCCGTGATCCGGATCGGGGACAGTGTCTGATGGGTAGTTTAACTGGGGCGGTTGCCTCCTAAAGGGTAACGGAGGCGCCCAAAGGTTCCCTCAGCCTGGTTGGCAATCAGGTGTTGAGTGTAAGTGCACAAGGGAGCTTGACTGTGAGACCGACGGGTCGAGCAGGGACGAAAGTCGGGACTAGTGATCCGGCGGTGGCTTGTGGAAGCGCCGTCGCTCAACGGATAAAAGGTACCCCGGGGATAACAGGCTGATCTTCCCCAAGAGTCCATATCGACGGGATGGTTTGGCACCTCGATGTCGGCTCGTCGCATCCTGGGGCTGGAGTCGGTCCCAAGGGTTGGGCTGTTCGCCCATTAAAGCGGTACGCGAGCTGGGTTTAGAACGTCGTGAGACAGTTCGGTCCCTATCCGCTGTGCGCGTAGGAGTCTTGAGAAGGGCTGTCCCTAGTACGAGAGGACCGGGACGGACGAACCTCTGGTGTGCCAGTTGTTCTGCCAAGGGCATGGCTGGTTGGCTACGTTCGGGAGGGATAACCGCTGAAAGCATCTAAGCGGGAAGCCTGCTTCGAGATGAGGACTCCCACCCACTTGATGGGGTAAGGCTCCCAGTAGACGACTGGGTTGATAGGCCAGGTCTGGAAGCCCGGTAACGGGTGGAGGTGACTGGTACTAATAGGCCGAGGGCTTGTCCTCAGTTGCTCGCGTCCACTGTGTTGGTTCTGAAACCACGAACAACCCCGCCGTGATTGTCACGGCGGCCGGGTTGTCAGTTTCATAGTGTTTCGGTGGTCATAGCGTGAGGGAAACGCCCGGTTACATTCCGAACCCGGAAGCTAAGCCTTACAGCGCCGATGGTACTGCAGGGGGGACCCTGTGGGAGAGTAGGACACCGCCGAACAATTCTTGAGAAAACCCCCGTGCTATTCGGCACGGGGGTTTTCTGCGTTTAGGGTCGAGTCATGCGCTATGACCTCGTCATCTTCGACAACGACGGCGTCCTCGTCGACAGTGAGCCCATCTCCAACCGGCACCTGGCCGCCTACCTCACCGAGTTGGGGCACCCGACGACCTACGAGGACTCCATCCGGGACTACATGGGCTCGGCCATGCACCGCATCCACGACCTCGTCCTGGAACGGACCGGAGAGCGGCTGCCGGACGACTTCGACGACGTCTTCCACACACGCGTCTTCGCCGCGTTCGAGCGGGAGTTGCAGCCGGTCGCCGGCGTCGAGAACGTGCTGGAGAAGCTGACGGCCGATGGAGTGCCGTTCTGTGTGGCGTCCTCCGGCAGCCATGACCGGATCCGGGTAGGGCACCGGACGACCGGGCTCGACCGGTGGTTCGATGCCGGTCGCGTCTTCAGCTCGCAGGACGTGGGGCGGGGCAAACCGGCGCCCGACCTGTTCCTGTACGCGGCCGAGCGGATGGGCGTCGCGCCGCAGAGATGTGTGGTCGTCGAGGACAGCCCGCTCGGTGTGCAAGCCGCTGTGGCCGCCGGCATGGACGTGTACGGGTTCACCGCCATGACGCCCGCCGACCGCCTCGCCGGTGCCACCCAACTCTTCGCAATGATGGGTGAGTTGGCTGACCTGCTCGTATGACCCGCACCAGGGTCCGGGCACTGACATTTGTCATGCCGAGCTCCGGACGATCGTTTCTACTGGCGGACCCCTCACGGCGGCGAAGCTGAGGGCATGACGACGAACACGGTCTCCGAGAGCCAGAGCCAGAGCCAGAGCAAGAAGCAGAACTTCGCGCCGCTCATCATGGACGTGGCGGTGCCCGTCGGGTCGTACTACCTCTTCAAGGACGCCCTCGGTATGAGCACCTTCGCGGCGCTCGCCTGGAGCAGCGTCCCGCCCGCCGTGCGCACCGTCCTCGGCGTGGTGAAGGAGCGCAAGGTCAACGCCCTCGCCGTCCTCATCCTCGTGGTGAACGTCGTCGGGCTGCTGCTCAGCTTCGTCTCGGGTGACCCGCGGCTGATGCTCGCCAAGGACAGCGGCGTGAGCAGCACGATCGGGATCGGGATCCTGGTCTCCGTGGCGCTGGGCAAGCCGATGATGACCGCCGGGATGAAGCCCTGGCTGGTGAAGGGCGACGCGGCCAGGGAGGCGGCCTGGGCGCGGCTGCAGAGTGGGTCCGCGGCCTTCCGGCGGGCCGAGCGGGTCTTCTCGGTGGTGTGGGGTGTGGTGCTCCTCGGTGAGTGCGTCGTGCGGGTGGTGGGCGCCTACACCCTGCCCGTGGACACGATGGTCTGGCTCGGCTCGGTCGTCCTCGCCGTCGCGATGGTGCTCGGGTTCCTCGTCAGCGGTGCCCTGGCCGCGGGCCCCATGGCGCACATGCTGGCCGCCGAAACGAACGCCGACGCGGACCTCGGTGCCGCCCCTGTCGCCGCCCCCGCGCCCGCCTTCGCCGAGTAACCCGCCGGGTAAAGCTGAACAAAAATCATCTTCAGCTGGATCTACCCTCGGGTAGACGGGGGCCCTACGCTCGCCGCCATGACAGATGTGCTGCGGCGCGGTAGGGCCTCGCTGGCGTTCAGCTTCTTCGCTCAAGGCGCCACCTTCGCCCTGCTGGTGACGCGGATTCCGGCCATCCAGGACCGGTACGGCGTATCCGACGCGCTTCTTCCCGTCTTCCTCGCCGCGGTGCCCGTTCTCGCCGGTGTGGGCAGTGTGACGACGGAGCAGCTGGTGAAGCGCGTACGGCCCAGTCGGCTGCTGCGCTGGTCGCAGCCCGTGGTCCTGCTCGCCCTCCTCGGTGTGGGGGCCGGCGGGCACATGGCCGAGCTGGCGGTGGCGCTGGCCGCGTTCGGGCTGACCGTCGGCGCGCTGGACGCCTCCATGAACATGCTCGGGGTGAGCCTCCAGCGGACGTATGGGCGCAGCATCATGCTGGGGTTCCACGCCGCGTACAGCCTCGGCGGGATCGTCGGTGCCTCGCTCGCCTGGGTGGGCGCGCACTGGCATCTGGCGCTGTGGGTGTCGTATCTGCCGGTCGTCGCGGTGCTGCTGCCGGCCGCTCTCGTCGGCAGTCGGTGGTACGTCGACGGGGGCTCGGCCCCGGTTCCGGAGGCCGGGGATGCCGTGGAGGGCCCGGGGGGCCGGGAGACGGAGGCCGGGACCGTCGTCTTCCGGTTGCTGCTGCCGCTCTGCCTGGTGATGACCTTCGCCTACATCGGGGACTCCACCGTCTCCAACTGGAGTGCGAAGTATCTCCAGGACACGCTCGGCAGCTCGGAGCAGCTGGCGACCGTTCCGTACAACGTCTACATGATCACCACGCTGCTCGGGCGGTCCATCGGCGACTTCGGGGTGCGGCGGTTCGGGGCCGTGGCGGTGGTACGGCTCGGGGCGCTGGTGGCGGCGCTCGGGTTCGCCGTGGTGGCGGGTGCGCCTGGGGCGTGGGTCGGGATGCTCGGGTTCACCCTGCTGGGGCTGGGGCTGTGCGTGCTGGTGCCGCAGACGTTCGCGGCCGCCGGGCGGCTGTTCCCGGGGGCTTCGGACACGGCGATCGCGCGGCTGAACATCTTCAACTACGTGGGCTTTCTGATCGGCTCGCCCTTGGTGGGTGCGCTCGGGGACGCCTGGAACTACCGGGGCGCCATGCTCGTACCGATGGCGTTGGTCCTGGTGACACTGGTGTACGCCCGTTCGTTCAAGCCCGGACAAGACCGATACGGTGGCGGACATGAGCGGCCGCGCACAGCTGATGTGGGACGAGGCAGTAACGGGCTATGACTTCGGCCCGGACCATCCGATGGATCCGGTCCGGCTCGCGCTGACCCGGAGACTGGTCGACGCCTTCGGGCTCGACCGGGACGTCGACGTGGTCGCGGCGAAGCCCGCGGGCGAGTCGACGCTGCGGCTGGTGCACCGGGAGGACTACGTGGAGGCGGTGAAGGCCGCGTCAGCGGACCCGGGGGCGGCCGACGGGTCGTACGGGATCGGGACCCTCGACGACCCCGCGTTCGCCGGGATGCACGAGGTGTCCGCGCTGATCGCGGGGCAGTCGGTCGGGGCGGCGGAGGCGGTGTGGCGCGGGGACGCGCTGCACGCGGTGAACTTCGCGGGCGGGCTGCACCATGCGATGCCGGGCAGCGCGTCGGGGTTCTGCATCTACAACGACGCCGCGCTCGCCATCGCCCGGCTGCTGGAGCTGGGGGCGGAGCGGGTGGCGTACATCGATGTGGACGTGCACCACGGGGACGGGGTGCAGGCGGCGTTCTGGGACGATCCGCGGGTGCTGACGGTGTCGCTGCACGAGCATCCGCGGACGCTGTTCCCGCAGACCGGATGGCCGGAGGAGACGGGTGGGCCGAACGCGGAGGGCAGCGCGGTGAACGTGGCGCTGCCGGCGGGGACGGGCGATGCGGGGTGGGTGCGGGCCTTCCATGCCGTGGTGCCGGAGCTGATCGCGGACTTCCGGCCGCAGGTGCTGGTGACGCAGCACGGGGCCGACACCCACTTCGAGGATCCGCTCGCGCATCTCGCGGTGTCGCTGGACGCGCAGCGGGCGGTGCAGGTCGCGTGTCACGACCTGGCGCACGAGTACGCGGGCGGGCGGTGGGTCGCGCTGGGTGGGGGCGGCTATGCGGTGGTGGAGGTCGTGCCGCGCTCCTGGACGCATCTCGTTGCCATCGCGGCGGGGCGGCCGATCGAGCCGGAGACGGTGATTCCGGAGGGGTGGCGGCAGGAAGTCTTCGCGCGGTCGCGGCAGTTGGCGCCGGCGCGGATGACGGATGGGCGGTGGCCGGTGGCGTTCTCGGGGTGGGAGTCCGGGTACGATCCGGCCGATCGGCTGGACCAGGCGGTGCTGGCGGCGCGGAAGGCGACGTATCCGCTGCGCGGGCTGCTGCCGTAGCCTCCGGGCGCGCCCGGGTTGGGTTCGCCCCCGCCGCCCCTACCCGTCCCACCTCCAGGGGCTCCGCCCCTTCAACCCCACCAGGGGCTCCGCCCCTGGAACCCGGACGGGGACTGCGTCCCCTGCACCCCGCTTGGGCTTCGCCCTAGACCCCGGGCGGGGATTACGTTCCCTGCATGCCGTCAGGGGCTCCGCTCCTGCAACCCTGGCGTGACCGTCCCTACACGCCGTCAGGAGGCCTGCCCCTGAATCTCCAGCGGGGCTGCGTCCCCCTGCTCCCCCGCGGGGCTCCGTTCCGGGACTCCGCTTGGGCTTCGCCCCTGAAACCCCGGCGGGGACTGTGGTTTCCCTGCATCCCTCGCGGGGGCTTCGCCCCGGGATCCCGCTGGGGCTTCGCCCCTACCCCGTTTGGGGCCCAGCCCTCTCTACCCCTCGCGGGGCTTCGCCCCCGCACCCCGCCTGGGCTTCGCCCTGGGGCCTAGCCTGGGGTTGGCCCCAGGCCCCGTTCGGGGACCAGACCTCTGCACCCCTCGCGGGGCTTCGCCCCCGCACCCCGCTGGGGCTTCGCCCCAGATCCCCTTCGGGGCCGTGCCCCTGCACCCCTCGCGGGGCTTCGCCCCCGCACCCCGCTGGGGCTTCGCCCCAGATCCCCTTCGGGGCCGCGCCCCTGCACCCCGCCGGGGCTTCGCCCCCGCACCCCGCCGGGGCTTCGCCCCCGCACCCTGCCGGGCCTCGCCCCAGGCCCCATTCGGGGGCCAGCCCCCGGATCCCTGCTCCTCGAACGCCGGAGGGGCTGAGAGTTCAGCCCCTCCGGCGTTCGACGGCGAGGTCGAAGGCCGACAGTGGGGCTGGGGACGCAGTCCTCAGGTGGGGGGCTGTTACGCCGACTGTGGGGTGTTGTCTGCGTTCTGGACGTGCGGGGGAGGTGATTGGGACAGCATCGCTGGCGTGTTGAGCACCGGCGCACTGCGTGCGCATCTGCTGGCTGCCCGGCTGGCCGGGACCGTGGCCACGTCCCGGGAGGAGAGCCTGCGCAGCTATCGGCTCTTCGCTGCCCGCGACCCCCGCGCACTGATCGGACTCGATCCCGAATGGACATGGAGTTCTGAGGATTTGATCGAGTTGATGGCGGACAAGTGCGGAGTTTCGGCCGATCCACGGTATGTGTCCGGCCATGATGTGATCGATCCCGAACGCACGCTGGAGGGGCTCGAGGCGTTCGCCGAGCGCCTCGCCAGGGCCGCGCGCCACCGCGAGGCGGTGCTGCTGGGCACCGGGCACCCGCACCGGCTGCTCGGGTTCTACGCCGCGCTCGCGGACGCCCTGTCGGCGGCGGGATGTGCCGTCCTCACCCCGGCGCAGGGTCGCTGTGTCGACATAACGACCCGGTTCGGCCTACGCACGTACAACCTTGATTACGTACGAGGAGTCGCCCTCGTACGGGAACCAGGTTCCGGAAGAGCCGGTTGTGAGCCCGGCGCACACACGCACTCGCCGCTCCCGCTTCGCACCGCGCTGGCCGCCGCGGCGGAAGCCGGCGGCCCGTTGCCGGAACTGGTCATCGGGGACCACGGCTGGGTCTGCGGAGCAGGTCAGCTGGGGTTCGACGCGATCGGCCTCGCCGATACGGACGATCCGGCGCTCTTCGTCGGCGAGGCGGAGGGACGGGTTTCCGTCGTCGTTCCACTTGATGACGCTGTGCGGTCTGATTACTACCGACCGCTTACTCGCTATGTACTCAATCGAGCGTGTCTGTCACAGTAGGCCTCGGATGCCATCCCCTCTTCCCCACTTGCATCATCCGCACCTACATTGGGGAGTGAGCACGCAGCGACGAAGAGTCACCGGAAGGGGAAGCCGGTGGCCGTCGAGTGCGGAAGGTGCAGGTGTGTCATGGCTGCAGCTGGCGAGAGGCCTCTGAACGAGGTTCAGTTCCTGACCGTGGCGGAAGTCGCCTCGGTGATGCGAGTGTCGAAGATGACCGTGTACCGGCTGGTGCACAGCGGTCATCTGCCGGCGATCCGGGTGGGGAGGTCCTTCCGGGTCCCGGAGCAAGCGGTTCACGAGTACCTCCGCGACAGCTATGTGGGGGTGGAGACGGTCTGACGGCGGCCCGCCGGAGGCCGTTGCGGACTCCGGCGGGACCTCGATTACAACCTCAGCGCTCGGGCCGGGTAGGCTAGCCCCTCGTAGGTCGTGTGGGCCCATGGCGCCCAGCACCGAGTGATGAGAAGTGAGCGAGGGTAGTCGTGGGCTCTGTTATCAAGAAGCGGCGCAAGCGGATGGCCAAGAAGAAGCACCGCAAGCTGCTCAAGCGCACTCGCGTTCAGCGTCGCAACAAGAAGTAAGGTGCGGCCCCGTCCAGGGGCGTCCCTCGCTTCTGTGCGTGAGCGCGCGCAACACCCCCCACCACTGGTGGGGGGTGTTTGTCGTTTTCCGGGTGGGTGCGTTTCCGGATGTGCGTCTGTTCTGCGTGCGTTCCGGCGGTGCGTACGCCTGTGACGCGAATGGCTTGGTCCGGTCGTACGTACGGGTGGGTCGTCACTTCGTGCATCGGGCGGTCATCACAGCGCAACATCGACCCGCTAAGTTGGCCGCATACGGGGAACGCGGCAGGCTGGCGGACAGAGCTACGTCCACTACTGGACGCGACGGGAAGAGAGGCGCTGATCTTGGGCAAGGTCGTGCTCGTGACCGGAGTGGCCCGCCGGCTCGGCGGCCGGTTCGTACGACGGATCCAGCGTGACCCGGAGGTCGACCGCGTCATCGCGGTGGACGCGGTACCGCCCGAGCACCATCTGGGCGGCGCGGAGTTCATCCGGGCCGACATCCGCCAGCCCACCATCGCCCGGGTGCTCGCCGAGCACTCCGTGGACACGGTGGTCCACATGGACGTGACCGGCACCGCGCTGGGCAGCGGCAGCCGGGCCACGGTCAAGGAGACCAACGTCATCGGCACCATGCAGCTGCTGGGCGCCTGCCAGAAGTCCCCGAGCGTCAAACGGCTGGTCGTGAAGTCCAGTACGAACGTGTACGGGTCCGCGCCCCGCGACCCGGCCGTGTTCACCGAGACGACCCCGCCCAAGTCGCTGCCGAGCGGCGGCTTCGCCAAGGACGCCGTCGAGGTCGAGGGGTACGTGCGGGGCTTCGCGCGGCGCCGGCCCGACGTCGCCGTGTGCGTGCTGCGGTTCGCCAACATCCTCGGACCGCACGCCGACACGCCTCTCGCGTCGTACTTCTCGCTGCCGGTCCTGCCCACCGTGTTCGGTTACGACCCGCGGCTGCAGTTCGCGCACGAGGACGACGTGATCGAGGTGCTGCGCATCGGCGCGCACGAGCCGCGGCGCGGCACTCTCAACAGCGGCACGTTCAACATCGCCGGCGACGGTGTGCTGCTGCTGTCGCAGTGTGCGCGGCGCCTGGGCCGGCCCACCGTGCCGCTGCTGCTGCCGGCCGTCACGTGGGTCGGGTCCGCGATGCGCACGCTGAGCATGACGGACTTCTCGCCCGAGCAGATCCGGCTGCTCACCCACGGCCGGGTCGTGGCCACGGACCAGATGCGCGAGACGCTCGGCTACGAGCCGAAGTACACGACCGCGGAGACCTTCGCGGACTTCGCGCGCAGTCGCGGGCCCGGACTGCTGCCGCCGGAGGCCCTCGCGGGGGCCGTCGACCGGATCGCCGCACTGCCCGTCCTGGGCGGTGGCCACCCCCCGACGCCAACCGCCCACTGAGGAGCGCATCAACGATGGCGGACGCCAAGGTCATTCCGTTCGACGACGACCGGTCCCGGGGGGCTGCCGTGCAGCGGCCGTCGCGGCGCCGGAGCGCCGGGAACAGCCGGTTGAAGGGGGAGCCCGCGGTGGTCCGCGAGGTCCAGCCCCTGCACGGCGAGGCCCTCCCGCAGGATGATGTTCCCGTGACACGCGAGGAAAGGCCGCCGGCCCGCTCCCGGGAAGGGGGCCTGGAGCGGCGTATCGCCGGAGGGCTGGCCTTTCTGCGCCGACGCCTGACGGGCGACTACGAGGTCGACGACTTCGGCTACGACGAGGAGCTGACCGACCAGGTCCTGATGTCGCTGCTGCGGCCGGTGTACGAGAAGTACTTCCGGGTCGAGGTGAAGGGCATCGAGAACATCCCGGACAAGGGCGGGGCGCTGATCGTCGCCAACCACTCCGGGACGCTGCCGCTGGACGGCCTGATGATGCAGGTCGCCGTGCACGACAACCACCCGGCCGGGCGCCATCTGCGGCTGCTCGCGGCCGACTTGGTGTTCGTGCTGCCGGTGGTGAACGAACTGGCCCGCAAGGCCGGCCACACCCTGGCGTGCGCGGAGGACGCGGAACGGCTCCTCGATCGCGGTGAGGTCGTCGGGGTGATGCCGGAGGGCTTCAAGGGGATCGGGAAGCCGTTCAGCGAGCGGTACAAGTTGCAGCGGTTCGGGCGTGGCGGCTTCGTCTCCACGGCGCTGCGGGCCGGGGCGCCGATCATTCCGTGCTCGATCGTCGGCGCGGAGGAGATCTACCCGATGATCGGCAACGCGAAGACGCTGGCTCGGCTGCTGGGGTTCCCGTACTTCCCGCTCACCCCGACGTTTCCCTGGCTGGGGCCGTTGGGGGCGATTCCGCTGCCGACGAAGTGGACGATTCAGTTCGGGGAGCCGATCGAGACGGACGGGTATCCGCCGGAGGCCGCGGAGGATCCGATGCTGATGTTCAACCTGACGGATCAGGTGCGGGAGCAGATTCAGCACACCTTGTACAAGCTGCTGGTGCAGCGGAGGTCTGTGTTCTTCTGAGCGGTTCTCGGTTTGCGGTACGACGATGGGGGCGCCCCTTGGCGGAAGGGGCGCCCCCACTCGGTTTCCCGGTTCCCTACCTGTTCTCCTCGCCGTCGATGCCCAAGCCCGGTAGCAGGCCCGGAAGCAACGGCGGGAGCGTGACGTTCGGCCCCGAGGACGGGGTCTTGCTCGTCGAGGGGGAACTGCTTGCGCTGTCCTTCGGGGGGTCCAGGAGACCGCCCGTGTTGCCGCCGAGCAGGCCGTCGCCGGTGCTGTTCGAGCTGGACGGCTGGGGGTTGCCGCTGCTGCTGTGGGTGCCGGGGGCGGAGCCGCCGCTGGTGCTGGGGGCCGGGGCGTCGGAGCCGGCGGAACCCGTGGAGCCCGGGGCGGAGCTGCGGTGCCGGCCGGGGCCGCCCTGGGACGGGGGCTGCGGCAGCAGCGACTGCAGCGGTGCGACATCCCGGTCTATGGCGTCGAAGACCGACGACACCTCCTGACTGACGTCCCCGAGCTGGGCGGGCAGCCGCTCGCGCAGGGCACCCCAGGCCTCGCGGTGGGACTCGGAGAAGGCGGAGAGGGTCTGGATGGGCGCCAGTGAGCCGTCCCGCTCGTACGCCTCGTGCAGCAGGCGGTGGCCTTCGGCCGCGTCGTGCCGCATGCCGGACAGGGTGCGGCGGACCTCGGTGAGGGACTCGTGGTCGAGGTCGCCGGCGCGGCCGCGCTCCATCAGCCGTCGGGCCTCGCTCAGCCGGGTCGACGCCTGGTCGAGGTAGAGCTGCCCGCGGTCGTTGTCCCCGTCGGCCATGTCGAGTTTGACGTCCTCGATGCCGCGTTTGAGGCCGTAGAGGGAGTCGCCGGGCAGGGCGTCGGAACTCGCGGCGGCAACTCCACCGAAGGAGGCCGCGGCCACGCCGACGCTGAGTCCGCCCGCGGCGAGACCCTTGGTGAGCCGTGTCCGCGGCCGCAACTTCCCCAGCGTGGTTGCACGATGGGCGCCCCGCCCGTGTCGTTGCTCCGGCACCGAAGGGCTCGCCGCCTCGCCCGCCGGGGCCGTGCCGTCCCGGAACATGGCCTCCATCGCGGCCACAAGCCGCGCGCGCTGGACGACCTTGACCTCCGGGTCGAGCGTCGGCCTGGGCAGTTCGCCGAGACGGGTCGCGAGGCCCAACAGGCGGGTCTCATCGGTCCGTTCCGCAGCAGCCGGGGCCGGTCCTTCGGGCTGCTCGGCCGCCGCGCCCCGGTCGTCGGACTGCTCCTCCAGGGCCTGGGCGAAGGCGTTCGCCCGCCGGTGTGCCGATACGTTCGCGATCACTGGCGGCACCTCCTCTCGTCATGACGGTCGACTCCCCAGGGGGTCCTGAGGGTTGCACGCGCTGACCGCATCCACACGATCGAGTGATCAAAGAGGGTCAGGGTGTGACCACAGGGAGCCTGTATCCCGCACAACGAGCGGCTCGGCACTTGGGTTACGGACGGCGGATGATCGGATCGCGAACACAACGGACTTGTACGGACGGTGAGTTGGCGGTCGCGCTGAGTGTTCGTCCGGTGGGTGGGCGAGGGCTGGCCGGGGGTCTCAGCGGGCGTCTTCGGGGAGGAGTCGGGCCAGAGTGCGGACGGCCCGGTACTGAAGGGTCTTGATCGCGCCCTCGTTCTTGCCCATCACGCGGGCGGTCTCGGCGACGGACAGGCCCTGGAGGAAGCGGAGCGTGACGCACTCCTGCTGCTGGGGGTTGAGTCGCCGCACGGCTTCGAGGAGGGCGGCGTTGGAGAGCGACTCCAGCACGGAGTCCTCCGGAGAGCGCTCGACCTCGTTGGCGTCGAGCATCTCGCCGGTCGTCACCTCCAGCCGGAAGCGGCTGGACTTGAAGTGGTCGGCGACGAGGTTGCGCGCGATGGTGACGAGCCAGGCGCCGAAGTCGCGACCCTGCCAGGTGAAGGTGCCGATGCGGCGCAGGGCGCGCAGAAAGGTCTCGCTGGTGAGGTCCTCGGCGGTGGCCCTGCCTCCGACGCGGTAGTAGATGTAGCGGTAGACGGTGTCGCTGTACTGGTCGTACAGGCGCCCGAAGGCGTCGGCCTCGCCGGCCTGGGCGCGCTCCACGAGGTCCATCATGCGGGCGCTGTCGCTGTCCGCGGCCGGGCGGCGTGCGGTGGCGGCGGCCGCGCCCGAGCGGCCGCGCCTGCCGACCGCGGCGCTGCCGTCCGCCAGTGCGTAGCACGGGCCGACGGGGGCGGCGGTGGCGAAGGCGGGGGCGGCGTACGCGGTGGGGACGAATCCGCGCAACAGCTCGTGGACCGTCGCGCGGAGCGTAGCCAGGCCCGAGGCGTCAACCCCGACGTGTGGGTACACGGGACTCCCAGTGGCAGAGCTTCCATCACGTGCAGTGCGGGACCGTTCACCCGTCGTAGCGACGGAGGGGTACCGGTTTGCGTCTGAGGAGAATAACGCTTAGTACAGGCAGCGCTACACCCAGTTGCTCAAATCATCGATTACGTCGCTTCTGTAACCGATTGACGCCTGCTCAAGTGCCGCATAGTGACCGTTTATTGATCGGTTGAGTTCGGCTTCCGTCTGAGTGCGGGGCGTGTTGTGGCCGGGTGTGGGGTGGGAGGAGTGCCGGGCCGGGGGCGGGGTAGAAACGCCCGAATGCACCCAGCCGCCACAAGTCGCCGCCGACCACGGCACTTTGCTCGCCCCCGCCGCCCCTACCCGTCCCCTCCCGGGGGCTGCCGCCCCCGGACCCCCACCAAGGCGGGCTCGAGACGGGCGCGGAACTGGGATGCGGGAACGCTCCGTGCACGGTGCGTACAGGGAGCCCGCGCTGGGTTGGAGGCGGGGGAGGGTCCGCTGGGAGCGCCGGAGGCTGGGCGGCTACGCCTGCGGCGGCGTACGAGCGGCGGAGGGACGCACGTCCGAGCCGTCTTGTGTTCGAGGGCCAGGCGGGTGACCGAATCGGGGCTGGGGGGCTCTTAGGCGGGGCCTGGGGGCGGCCCCCAGGTAGGGGCAGGGTGCGAAGCCTCCGGCTGGGGACCAGGGGAGCGGGGGAGCGGGGGACTGGGGACTGAGGGTCCTGGGCCCGGGGGTGCGGGGGTACGGGGGACTGAGGGTCCTGGGCCCGGGGGTGCGAGGGCTGGGCTCCGGGACATGCTCCCCGATGCGGCTAGGGCCTGAGGGTGACGCCTGCGATGCGGCCGGACCGAGGCTGCCGCCTGTAACGCGACCCCTCTCCGACGCTGACGCCTGCGATGCAGTTCCTGGCCGAGGCTGACGCAGCGACGCGACGTGGGCCAGGCTGACTCAGCGACGCGACGCGGGCTGGGGCTGACTCGGCGACGCGGCTCCGAACCGACGCTGACGCAGCGACGCGACGTGGGCCGAGGCCGACGCCTGCGATGCAACTCCTGGCCGAGGCTGACGCCTGCGACGCGGCTCCGAGCGGGGCTCACTCAGCGGCGCGACGTGGGCCGGGGCTGACTCGGCGACGCGGCATGGAGCCGGGGCTGACGCAGCGACGCGGGCTGGGGCTTGACTCAGCGGCGCGGCTCCGAACCGACGCTGACGCAGCGACGCGACGTGGGCCGAGGCCGACGCCTGCGATGCAACTCCTGGCCGAGGCTGACGCCTGCGACGCGGCTCCGAGCGAGGCTCACTCAGCGGCGCGACGTGGGCCGGGGCTGACTCAGCGACGCGGCATGGAGCCGGGGCTGACGCAGCGACGCGGGCTGGGGCTGACTCAGCGGCGCGGCTCCGGACCGACGCTGACGCAGCGACGCGACGTGGGCCGAGGCTGACGCCTGCGATGCAACTCCTGGCCGAGGCTGACGCCTGCGACGCGGCTCCGAGCGAGGCTGACTCAGCGGCGCGACGTGGGCCGGGGCTGACTCAGCGACGCGGCATGGAGCCGGGGCTGACGCAGCGACGTGGGCTGGGGCTGACTCAGGGACGCGACGTGGATCGAGGCTGACTCAGCGGCGCGACGTGGGCCGAGGCTGACGCAGTGGCGCGATGTGGGCCGGGTCGAGGCATCCCGGTCGGAAGGGGCGCGGAGTTCAGCGGCGTCGGCGGTGGAGGGCGATCGCGGCTGCCGTGCCTCCGGCCACCGCGCCCACACCGGCCGCTGCCGGCAGGCCGACCTTCGCGGCCTTGCGGGCCGTGCGGTAGTCGCGCAGGCGCCAGTCGCAGGCGCGGGCGTGTTTGCGGAGCTTGGCGTCCGGGTTGATCGCGTAGGGGTGGCCCACCAGCGACAGCATCGGGATGTCGTTGTGCGAGTCGCTGTAGGCCGCGCAGCGCGAGAGGTCCAGCCCCTCCGCCACCGCCAACGCGCGGACCGCCTCCGCCTTCGCCGGGCCGTGGAGGGGTTCGCCCACCAGGCGGCCGGTGTAGACGCCGTCGACGGACTCCGCCACCGTGCCCAGGGCGCCGGTGAGGCCCAGCCTGCGTGCGATCACCGTGGCGATCTCCACCGGAGCGGCCGTCACCAGCCACACCTTCTGCCCCGCGTCCAGGTGCGCCTGCGCCAGCGCCCGCGTGCCCGGCCAGATCCGCTCGGCCATGTACTCGTCGTAGATCTCCTCGCCGATCGACATCAGCTCGGAGACCCGGTGGCCCTTCACGATCGACAGCGCGGAGTCCCGCGCGTCCTGCATGTGCTCGGGATCCTCCACCCCGGCCAGCCGGAACCACGCCTGCTGCCAGGCGAACTTCGCCAGATCGCGGGTCTCGAAGAACTTCCGCTTGTACAGGCCCCGGCCGAAGTGGAACAGCGCGGCGCCCTGCATCACCGTGTTGTCCAGGTCGAAGAACGCCGCCGCCTTGTCGTCGCCGTGCACCGGGAACTGCTGTTCCTGGTCGGAGACCTCCTGCGAGGTCTTGCGCGCTGCCTCCGCCGAGGCCTCGCCTGCCAACACGCTCCGCGCCGTGGCGGAGCGCCTACGGGGAGTGAGCCATCCGAGAGCGGCCATGACGCGAGCATAGCCACTCTGTTCGGTGGTTCCGGACTCGAGAAGTTTGGAGGCTGTGAACTCTCCACGACGGAGTCGTCAAAGGTCTCCCAAGGAGTCATCCCCTTGGCGTGGCACGGGGGGTGGGCGAGGGCCCGACCAGGTAGTGAGCGCGGGCTGCCGCCGCTTTCCGCCGGAGTGAGAATGGCCGACATGAGTCCCATCTTTCGGCGTAACAGCAGCGGCCAGAACCCCACCGAGCGGCTCGTCACCCTCATCCGGAAGCCCGGGTGTCATCTCTGCGACGACGCGCAGGTCGTCATCGAGAAGGTGTGCGGCGAGCTCGGCGTGCCCTGGGAGGAGAAGGACATCACCCAGGACCAGCGGCTCCACGACGAGTACTGGGAGCAGATCCCCGTCGTCCTCGTCGACGGTGCCCAGCACACCTTCTGGCGTGTCGACGAGCAGCGGCTGCGCAGGGCGCTGACCGAGTAGTCCAAAGAGGTCCGCAAAGTCGCCTAGGATCGAGGGCGACTGGTCTTGGGGGCGGGGATCGTTGAGGAGAGTGTGCGGTGAAGCCCCCAGCAGTACCACGCGTGACCCCGGTCACGTTGGCCGGGCAAATCGGACACCATCTTTGTGCACGCGTTCACAAAGACATAGCCTGCATTCGACGGGGCGGTCTGGGGACGTGTGACCGCCCGCAGCCCCGCTCTACCCGCAGGAGCACCGTGGCAACTGGCCGAACTCACCGACCGGCGACCCGTAGCCGAGGGATTCCCGAGGCCACCGTCGCCAGGCTTCCGCTGTACCTCCGAGCCCTGACCGCGCTGTCGGAGCGCTCGGTACCCACGGTCTCCTCCGAGGAGCTGGCCGCCGCCGCGGGCGTGAACTCCGCGAAGCTGCGCAAGGACTTCTCCTACCTCGGCTCCTACGGCACCCGGGGCGTGGGCTACGACGTCGAGTATCTCGTCTACCAGATCTCCCGCGAACTGGGCCTGACCCAGGACTGGCCGGTTGTGATCGTCGGTATCGGCAACCTCGGCGCGGCGCTGGCCAACTACGGCGGGTTCGCCTCCCGCGGCTTCCGGGTCGCGGCCCTCATCGACGCCGACCCGGCCCTCACGGGCAAGGCGGTCGCCGGCATCCCGGTCCAGCACACGGACGATCTGGAAAAGATCATCAAGGACAACGGCGTCTCGATCGGCGTGATCGCGACCCCCGCGGGCGCCGCCCAGCAGGTCTGCGACCGGCTCGTGGGCGCGGGCGTGACCTCCATCCTGAACTTCGCGCCGACCGTGCTGACCGTTCCGGACGGCGTCGACGTCCGCAAGGTCGACCTCTCCATCGAGCTGCAGATCCTCGCCTTCCACGAGCAGCGCAAGGCCGGCGAGGAGGCCATCGCCGATGCGCTGCCCGACGGCCTGCCGGCCGCCGCCGCCTCGACCACGGAGTCCGCCGACAAGGGACCCGACGGGGACGTCCCCGCCGTGATGCCGGCATGAGTCTCCTCGTCGTCGGGCTGAGCCACCGCAGCGCACCGGTCAGCGTCCTCGAACGGGCCGCGCTGACCGCGGACGCCCAGGTCAAGCTGGTCCATGACACGGTCGCCGCCGAGCCGGCCACCGAGGCCGCGGTACTCGCCACCTGCAACCGCATCGAGCTGTACGCGGACGTCGACAAGTTCCACGCCGGTGTCGCCGAGCTGTCCACCCTGCTCGCCCAGCACAGCGGGGTCGGCCTCGACGAGCTGACCCCCTACCTCTACGTCCACTACGAGGACCGGGCCGTCCACCACCTGTTCTCGGTGGCCTGCGGGCTGGACTCCATGGTCGTCGGCGAGGGGCAGATCCTCGGGCAGATCAAGGACTCCCTGGCCACCGCGCAGGAGCAGCACACCGCCGGACGCCTGCTGAACGACCTGTTCCAGCAGTCCCTCAGGGTCGGCAAGCGCGCCCACTCCGAGACGGGCATCGACCGTGCCGGGCAGTCCCTGGTCACCTTCGGCCTGGAGCAGTTGTCGGCCGGTGCGCCGGTGGAGACATGGGCCAAGGGCAAGCGTGCCCTGGTGATCGGGGCCGGCTCCATGTCGTCGCTGGCCGCCGCGACGCTCGCGCGCTCCGGCGTCGCCGAGGTCGTGATCGCCAACCGCACGCTGGAGCGCGCCGAGCGCCTGGCGCAGATCCTCACCGAAGGGGACGACACGGACGTCCTGGCGCGTGCGGTGCCGATGGAAACGGTTCCGGACGAGCTGACACGTGCTGACGTCGTGGTGTCCTGTACGGGCGCGACCGGTCTCGTGCTGACCGCCGAGTCGGTCGCCGCGGCCCTCGAGGGCAGGGTGGAGGGACCGGTCGCCCCGGACGCCGGAGCCGGGCCTGCCGTGCGCGTCACCGAAGCGGCGCCGATACGCGGAGATCTGCCGCCCACCAGTCTCGGCACCGAGGAGGGTTGCCCGCTCGACCTCTCGGCCGTGCAGGGCACCGCTCACTTCTCGGTGCTCGGCGAGGCCGCCGTCGCCGGGATGCCGGCCGCGGAGCTGGAGCAGCACGCCGCCTGGGTCGACAAGGGCGCCGAGGAGCCGCGCAGTGGTCGTACGGCCGTCGTGGCGGACCCGGAGACCGAGGCCGAGCTGATCAGTGCGCTCGCCGCGACCGTCGCCACGATCGGCCGGATCCCGGAGCGCCGCCGTCCGGAGCCCGTCCTCGAGGCTCCCCGCCCCGCGCCCGTGCTGTCGCTGCTGGACCTCGCGATGCCACGCGACATCGACGCGGCCGTGCACCGGCTGCTCGGGGTGCGACTCGTCGACATCGAGTCGCTCGCCGAGGCCTCCGCCGACGCGCCGATGGCCGCCGACGTCGACCAGGTCCGGCGTATCGTCTCCGACGAGGTCGCCGCGTTCGGCGCCGCCCAGCGCGCAGCGCACATCACGCCCACCGTGGTGGCGCTGCGCTCGATGGCAGCGGAGGTGGTGGCCGGCGAGATGGCCCGCCTGGAGGGGCGGCTGCCCGGCCTCGACGACAAGCACCGCGCCGAGATCACGCAGACCGTGCGGCGCGTCGTCGACAAGCTGCTGCACGCGCCGACCGTACGGGTCAAGCAACTCGCGGCCGAGCCCGGCGGCGCCGGCTACGCGGACGCGCTGCGCACCCTGTTCGACCTGGACCCCGAGACGGTCGCCGCCGTCTCCCGGGCCGACGACACCAAGAGCACCGAGAACACCGAGAACGCCAAGAACCGAGGGCGAGCATGAGTGAGCAGTCACCACTGAGGCTCGGGACCAGGCGCAGCAAGCTGGCGATGGCCCAGTCCGGGCAGGTCGCCGACGCCGTGCGCCGGGTGACCGGACGGCCCGTGGAGCTCGTGGAGATCACGACGTACGGGGACACCTCCCGCGAGCACCTCGCGCAGATCGGCGGCACCGGTGTGTTCGTGACGGCCCTGCGTGACGCGCTGCTGCGCGGCGAGGTCGACTTCGCGGTGCACTCGCTGAAGGACCTGCCGACCGCGCAGCCCGAGGAGCTGGTGCTGGCCGCAGTGCCGGTACGCGAGGACCCGCGGGACGTGATCGTCGCGCGCGACGCCCTGAAGTTCACCGACCTGCCCCGTGGGGCGCGCGTCGGCACCGGTTCGCCGCGCCGCATGGCGCAGCTGAACGCGTATGCGCGCGGCCACGGCCTCGACATCGAGACCGTCCCGATCCGCGGCAACATCGACACCCGAGTCGGATACGTCCGCAGCGGAGAGCTGGACGCCGTGGTCCTCGCCGCGGCCGGGCTCAACCGCATCGGGCGGATCGACGAGGTGACCGACTTCCTGTCGGTCGACACGGTTCTGCCCGCCCCCGGCCAGGGGGCACTGGCGATCGAGTGTGCCGCGGACAACGCGGACCTGATCGCGGCGCTCGCCGAGCTCGACGACCCGTTCACACGGGCCGCCGTGACCGCCGAGCGGTCCCTGCTCGCCGCCCTGGAGGCCGGTTGCAGCGCCCCCGTGGGCGCGTTGGCCGACCTTCCCCCACTCTCGGCTCCGCTCGAGCGGGGGGACCCCCATGCCGACGAACAGATTGTCAAGGAAATGCGCCTGCGCGGAGTCGTCGGAACACCCGACGGTCGCACGCTGGTGCAGCTGTCCACCACCGGTCCCGTGCCCGAGACGCACGACCAGGCAATGGCGCTCGGTCGCGAACTCGCCGCCGAGATGCTCACCAAGGGCGCGGCCGGTCTGATGGGGGAGCGAGCACATTGAGCCCCACCACCCTTCCCGCCGGCCTTGAACACGGGCACGTCACCTTCCTCGGTGCCGGACCCGGAGATCCGGGACTTCTCACACTGCGCGCCGTCGAGGCGCTGGCCAACGCGGACGTCCTCGTCGGCGAGCACGAGGTGCTCGACGTCGTGCGCACGCATGCCAGAGCGGGCGTCGCCGAACTCAACACGGACACGGACCCCTCCACGGGTGCGTATCCGGGCGCGGGCACGCCTCAGCTGACGGTTGTTGACGGCGAGTCAACAGCCGCTGGTGTCCCTGCGTTGCGGGATGCCGCACATCTTGTCATGGAGGCTGCGCGGGGCGGCAAGCGGGTCGTCCGTGCGGTGTCCGGCGACCCCGGCCTGGACGCGTACGCGGCCGGCGAGATGCTGGCGTGCGCCGCCGAGGGCGTGCCGTTCGAGGTCGTCCCCGGCGTCGCGACCGCGGTGGGCGTGCCCGCGTACGCGGGTGTGCCGCTGCGGGACGCGCAGGGCGCGGACGTCCGGTTCGTGGACGCCCGGACCGCCTCCGACCGCTGCTGGACGGAGGTCGGCGCGTCCGACGGCACGGTCGTGGTGTCCACGACGCTGGACTCGGTGGCGGCGGCCGCCGGGGAGCTGGTGGCCGCGGGCCGCAAGCCGGACACCCCGATGACGGTGACGGTCGCCGGTACGACGACGCGGCAGCGCACCTGGACCGCCACCCTCGGCTCCATCGCGCAGACGCTGAAGCAGGCGAAGGTCCTGCCGTCCCCCGAGGGCGGGCGTGCGGTGATAGCCGTGGTCGGTGAGCGTTCCGCCGCCGCCCAGCGCGACCAGCTGTCGTGGTTCGAGAACAAGCCGCTGTTCGGCTGGAAGGTCCTCGTGCCGCGTACGAAGGAGCAGGCGGCGTCGCTCTCCGACCAGCTGAGGTCCTACGGGGCCGTGCCGCACGAGGTCCCGACGATCGCAGTGGAGCCCCCGCGCACCCCGCAGCAGATGGAACGAGCGGTCAAGGGCCTGGTGACGGGCCGCTACGAGTGGATCGCGTTCACGTCGGTCAACGCGGTGCGGGCGGTCCGGGAGAAGTTCGAGGAGTACGGCCTGGACGCGCGCGCCTTCGCGGGCATCAAGGTCGCGGCGGTCGGCGAGCAGACGGCGAAGGCGCTGGTGGACTTCGGCGTGAAGCCGGATCTGGTGCCGAGCGGCGAGCAGTCGGCGGCCGGCCTGCTGGAGGACTGGCCCCCGTACGACCCGGTCTTCGACCCGATCGACCGCGTGTTCCTGCCGCGCGCCGACATCGCGACCGAGACCCTGGTCGCCGGCCTGATCGAACTCGGCTGGGAGGTCGACGACGTGACGGCCTACCGGACGGTCCGCGCCTCGCCTCCGCCGGCCGAGACACGTGAGGCGATCAAGGGCGGCGGTTTCGACGCGGTCCTGTTCACGTCGTCCTCCACGGTCCGGAACCTGGTCGGCATCGCGGGCAAGCCGCACAACGTGACGGTGATCGCGTGCATCGGCCCGGCGACCGCGAAGACGGCGGAGGAGCACGGTCTGCGTGTGGACGTCATGGCTCCGGAGCCGTCGGTCCACAAGCTGGCGGAGGCGCTGGCGGACTTCGGCCTCAAGCGCCGGGCCGCCGCGCTGGCGGCCGGGGATCCGGTGACGCGTCCGAGCGAGCGGAGGCCGGGGGCGCGGAGGCGTCGCTCGACGACGTAGCGGTGTCCTCGCCCTCGCCGCCCCTACCCTTCCCGTCCTCCAAGGGATCCGCCCCTTCGACCCCGCCGGGGCTCCGCCCCGGACCCCGGTCGGGGGCCAGCCCCCGGACCCCCGCTCCTCAAACGCCGGAGGGGCTGAATTTTCAGCCCGTCCGGCGTTTGAGGACGAGGCTGTTCAGGCCGAAGGGGGGCCTGGGGGCGCAGCCCCCAGGGACGGGAAGGGAAGGGGCGGCGGGGGCGGTGACCGTCCGGAGTTCCGCCCGACGCAGCGTCGGCAAAAGGACCCCCGGGCCGGGCGTAGCGTAGAGGGCATGACGAAGTACGGATCCTTCCCCGGTACCCGTCCCCGGCGCCTGCGCTCCACGCCCGTCATGCGCCGCATGATCGCCGAGACCCGGCTGCACCCCGCCGACTTCATCCTCCCGGCCTTCGTGCGCGAGGGCGTCAGCGAGCCCGTGCCGATCGCGTCCATGCCCGGTGTCGTGCAGCACACCCGGGACAGCCTGAAGAAGGCGGCGCTGGAGGCCGTGGAGGCCGGGGTGTCCGGGATCATGCTCTTCGGGGTGCCCGAGGAGTCGAAGAAGGACGCCGTCGGAACGCCGGGCACCGACCCGGACGGGATTCTTCAGGTCGCCATCCGGGACGTGCGCGCCGAGGTCGGGGACGACCTCCTCGTCATGTCGGACCTGTGCCTGGACGAGACCACCGATCACGGGCACTGCGGCGTGCTCGACGCCAGGGGCCGGGTCGACAACGACGCCACCCTCGAGCGGTACGCCGAGATGGCGCAGGTCCAGGCCGACGCCGGCGCCCATGTCGTCGGGCCCAGCGGGATGATGGACGGGCAGATCGGCGTCATCCGCGACGCGCTCGACCAGATCGGGCGCGAGGACGTCGCGATCCTCGCCTACACCGCCAAGTACTCCTCCGCCTTCTACGGGCCGTTCCGCGAGGCCGTCGCCTCCTCGCTGAAGGGCGACCGGAAGACCTACCAGCAGGACCCCGCCAACTGGCGCGAGTCCCTGCGCGAACTCGCCCTCGACCTCGAGGAGGGCGCCGACATGGTGATGGTCAAGCCGGCCGGGCCCTACCTCGACATCCTGGCGAGGGTCGCGGACGCGGTCGACGTGCCCGTGGCCGCGTACCAGATCTCCGGTGAGTACGCCATGATCGAGGCCGCCGCCGAGAAGGGCTGGCTCGACCGCGACCGCGCGATCCTGGAGACCCTGACCGGAATCAAGCGCGCCGGTGCGCGGAACATCCTCACCTACTGGGCCACCGAGGTCGCGCAGAAGCTGCGGTGAGGCCTGGCGGTAACCGTGTGATGTAAAGGGTTGGTGACACACGGGAAAGCGCGTTCCCCGATCGCTAGGGTGATGGGTCAATTCCGGTAGATCACCTGGGAATCGGGGGAGCCGTGGCGACCGTGGAACCCGTCTTCGAGCATGCCGACCGGCTCTTCGACCTCCTGCGCCGGCTCGTGCGCAGGCCGGGCAAGGGGGAGGTGCCGAGTGAGGTGCCGGAGCGGGACGGAATCCCGATACTGGGCCTGCTCGGCGACCACCAGGACGGTCTCGCCGAGCAGGTCGTGGCGGCGTTGGGCGCGGCCCAGCCCCGATCCGTCCCGCACGAGCTCGTCGACCTCGACCTGAGGCGGGCGGAGGTCGTCGCCGAGCGCGGCGACCCCTCGGCCGCGAACCACCTCGACCCCGACTGGCAGCGCGCCGAACTGTGCAGGCGCATCCTCGTCCAGCTGGCCGACGAGTACTCGTCCCCGCGCTACGGGCACGACAGGAGCGTACGTTTCCGGCGGCTCGGGCTCGTCAACTGGCTGCTGGAGATGACGGACACGGTCCGGCAGCCCGACAGCCAGCACGGCCAGATCGTGCTGAGGCGGCTGCGTGACCGCGAGCTGGAGCGAAGACGCCTGTTCGGATTCATGCGCAGCCCGAGCACCGAGGTCGCGTTGCAGGGGAACGTGCCTTGGTGGGCGTACCTGCTCGGGCTGCACCTTCTGCCGATCATCTGGTTCCGGGTGTGGCGCGGTCTGGGCAGCGAGTACCGGTGGCTGTTGCGCCAGCCCTACATGGCGCCGGCCGATCCCGGGACCTTCATCGGGTTCGCCGTACGGCTCACCCAGCCCCGCTGGGGGCGTGAAGACCCCACGCAGATCAGCAAGTTGATGATCAACGCGTTCCTGGAGGACCTGCGGGTCGCCTACCGGCGGCGGCCGTGGCGCCGCCGCGCGTACCGCCGCACGGCGTACTGCGTGGCGTTCCTGAAGGGGGTGAGCGAGGACAACGGCGGCCTGGAGATCGTGCGGCTGTTCGCCGAGGTGCGCAATGACACCGGCGCCTTCGACCCGCTGCTCCTCGTGGTGAGCCGGCCGGAGGCACTGGTCGAACCCGTACCCGTCCGGGAACTCACGGGGACGGGGCAGGACGGCCGGCACAGAGGGCTCCCCCCGTACGAGGCCTGGTGCGAGCAGCTGAGGAACGCCGGGGGCGGCCGGAACGCGGAGTTCTGGTACCTGCCGGTGCGGGTGTCCGCGCCGCTGCCGATCGGCGATCCCGGCCGCGACGCGCAGGACGAGCGCACGTCCGTGGCCCGCCGGCTTCAGGTGCCCCCGCCGCCGGTCTGGGCCGGACGCACGGCCACGGTCGTGTCCCTCGCCCTCACCTTCGCACTGATCGCCACCGGCATCGCCTACGGCGTCGCGAACGAGTGGGAGTGGCGGCGGCAGCACTGCGGACTGAGCCGGTCCGACCCGGATGCGCGGACCCTGCAGCGGGAGTCGACCGACGAATGCGTCGGCGTCGCCCCGCACGGATTCGCCTTCGGCTCCACCGACCCGCGGGTGCAGCAGACCCTGCGGACCATCGCCCGGCAGAACGCGGAGGCGGAGCGGAAGCACGCCGCCGACCCCTCCAGGCGGCTCGTCACCCTGGTCCATCTGTCCGCCCTGCTCAGCGCCCCCATGGGGGAGACGTCCAACACGCTGTCGTACGCGCGCGAGCAGTTGCAGGGCGCGGCGAGCGCGCAGCGGCGGCAACTCGACAGGCAGGGGCCGGACGAGCCCCTCCTGCGGATCTTCCCGGCCGCCGCCGGTTCCGGCATGCGGTTCGGGGCCGATGTCGCGAGCACGATCAAGCGGATGATGCGGACCGACCCGACCATCGTCGGCGTCACCGGCCTCGACCAGAGCCGCAAGGCCACGATCACGACCATCGGCGCACTCACCCGGGTCGGCCTTCCCATGGTCGCCACCACACTGTCCGCCGACACCCTCCCGGAGAACTCGGCGCTCTACTACCAGGTATCGCCGCAGAACCGGCGCGAGGCCGCGATCTCCGCCGCCTACGCCGACCACCTCGCCGACTCGGGGAAGCTGAAAGAGCGCGCGGTACGCGTCGTGTACTCCCTCGATGCGACCGACGAGTACAGCGCGAACCTGCGGGCGGACGCCGTCGCGGCCTTCCGGCACGCGGGTTTCCACGTGGACGAACAGGGCTACGTCCCCTCTCCCGCGCCCGCTGACGGTTCCTCGGGGCCGGGCGCACGCACCATCGGCGAGCAGGCCTGCGGTTACCGGGGGCTGGTCTTCTTCACCGGCCGGTCCGAGGACTTCGAGACGATACTGGGTGCCACCAACGACACCTGCGGGTCCAGTCCGCCCACGTTCCTCGGCGGCGACGACGTGGCCCGCCTCGGCGCCGACCCGGGGCGGCGCAGGGCCTTCCCCCGGGTCCCGTACGAGTTCCTCGACTTCACCGTCGGCTCGGCCTCCTGCAACGGGCACAGCGACCTGTACAGCACGATGCAGGAGCTGTTCCCCGACGAGTGCCGGAACGTCCAGGACACCTCGCTGGACGGACACGCGGCCCTCGCCTTCGACGCGGCGAACCTCTACCTCAAGGCCATCGCCCGCCTCCAGGACACCGCCCCGGACACACCGCTGACCCCGGCCGCCGTCTGGTACGCCCTGAGCGGCATCCACGGCTCCGCCGCGCTCGACGGGGAGAGCGGACGCATCGACTTCGGAGGTGCGGTGGGCCGGCAGGTCCCGGTCGACAAACTCGTCTCCGTCCAGCGGGTGGAAGGCGCCCAGCGGCCGCAGCAGATGGGGTTCTGCGGACGCCGGGGAAGCGACGAGGGGGCGGCGTGGTGCCCGCCTTCGGAGGCCGGTTAGCGGTACGGCCCCTCGTCTCCTCGCGTTGCGCGGGGTTCAGTACGTCAGCGCCGCCTTCCGGTTCGGCAGCCAGCACGTGACCCGCAGCGTGTCGTCGACGTGCACGCCCTCGGGCGGGAGTGCCGGGCGGGCGGCCGGGCCGGTGGGGAGCGTGATCGTGAGGGACGTGACGGTGCGGCCGTGACCGCCGGTGCCGTCCGCCGCCGACAGCAGCACGCCCGCGTATGCGGACCCCCCGGGCGAGAGGGTGATCCGGGCTGTATGGGGCTTCGGCTCCTGAGCCGGCGGCGCCAGGGAGCCGGAATCGCCGAAGAGGGCCTTCGGGTAGCCGTTGAGGGAGCAGTTGACGGCGCCCGTGTTCGTCATCGTCAGCAGCAGGTGGTTCACCGGCTCGCTCACCCGCGTCACCGTCGCCCGCATGTGCCTGCCCGAGCAGGGGACCGCCCTGCCCGGGTGCCCGGTCTCCCGGACGGACGAGCCGGGCAGCGAGGAAGGACCCTCGTCCCGTACCCCCTCGCCGTTCTCGCACGCCGACAGCGCGAGCGCGGCGAGCGCGACCGTGACGGCGGCGAGCAGCCGGGGGCGGGCGGCACCGGTGGGACGGACGGCACGGGTGGGACGGGCGGTACGAGCAAAGGACATGGTCGGGGCCCTTCGGACGTGCGAGTTGGGGGGGTGACACCTCCACTCGACCGGTCGGCGGGAGCGGAGGCCTCGACGGCCAGCTTGACCGCTGGTTCGCCCGCCCGCCACACTCGCCGCCGAATTCGGGACGCCGAACCGACGGAATGTGTCCCGACCTGCGCAAACGCCGTCCCTCGGGAGGGAAACCCGGGACGGCGGGCCACGGTTGGAAGCGGACCGGGCACTTCCAACTGGCCTCGGCAGTTACGTTGTTGACCATCACATCGGTCGCTTGACGAACCACCGGGGGAACGGCCGATCGACCGATCGACCGATGGAACGACCGACTCCTTACGCCGACACCAGGGAGACGCCATGTCCGACGATGCCCTCAGCCACGACCCGGCCGAGCTGCGCAAGCGGATCGACACCACCAAGGCCCATCCGGCCCGCGTCTACGACGTCTTCCTCGGCGGCAAGGACAACTACCCGGTGGACCGCGCGGCCGCCGCCGCGGCGCTCGCCGCCAACCCGCGCGGCTACCTCGACGTGCGGCACAACCGCGACTTCCTGCGCCGCGCCGTGAACCGGCTGGCGAAGGAGGACGGCATCCGGCAGTTCCTCGACATCGGCACCGGCCTGCCGACCGGCGAGAACGTCCACCAGATCGCCCAGCGCATCAACCCCGACTCCCGGGTCGTCTACGTCGACAACGACCCGGTCGTCCTGGCGCACGCCCGTGCCCTGCTCACCAGCGGACCCCAGGGCCGCACGGACTACATAGACGCCGACCTCAAGAGCCCCGACCGGATCCTCGAACAGGCCGCGAAGACCCTCGACTTCGACCAGCCGGTCGCCCTCGTGCTCGTGGCGATCCTGCACTTCGTCGAGGACGAGGAGGCGTACCAGATCGTGCGCGAGCTGATGGACGCGCTGCCCTCCGGGAGCCGGCTGGTGCTCAGCCACCTCACCGAGGATCTCAACCCGGAGAACATCCGCGCCGTCCAGCGCACCTACACCGAGCGCGGCTTCACCTTCGTGCTGCGCTCCAAGGACGAGGTCGCCCGGTTCTTCACCGACACCCCGGGCCTCACAGCGGACGAGCCGGGTGTCGTCCCGGTCCACCACTGGCACCAGGACGGCGCGGCACCCGTCCCCGAGGCCGTGGACCCCGCCTACCTCGCCACCCTCGACGACATCGAGAAGGTCCGTTACCGCGACATCAACGACGTCACCGATGCCGACATCAACGTGTACGCGGCCACCGGTCGAAAGGCCTGACGCCGGGAGGTTTCCCCGGTGTCAGCCGTCCGTGCCGAACCACAGCTCGGCGAGTGCGTCGAAACGTGGTTCGGCCGGATGCGGCAGCTCGTGGAGGTAGAAGGGCAGATCGCTGTAGACGTGCAGCAGGGTGTACGCCATCAGCTGGTCCGGGTCGTACGGGGTGCGTCCGTAGGCCTCGTAGAAACGGCGGAGCTGGCGCGGGTCGGCGCGGGTGACGAACAGGCCGACGCAGACGAAGTCGTACGCCGGGTCACCGATCATCGCCGGCTCGAAGTCGAACAGGCCGGTCAGCACGCGCCCGCCGCGCATGTCGATGGTCAGGTGCTCGCTCATGAACTCGGTGTGCAGCAGCACGCGTTCGGTGGACACGGGCAGCGGCACGGAGTCCAGGAAGTCGGGGATCCGGCTCAGCCAGGGCTCACTCACCCCGGAGTGACGGTGCCACTCGACCGCCCCGGCGCGCTGGCTGCGCAGGAACGCCGTCCAGTCCGGCGGCCCGACGATGTCCGTCAGCGGGTTCCAGAACATCGCGTGCAGCGAGGCCAGCGCCTCGGCCGACTCCGTGACGATACGGTCCTGTTCCGCGGCGGTGAGCCGGTGCCAGACGTCGTTGAGGGTCCATCCGGGCAGCCGGGACATCAGCACCCACCGCCAGCCGTTCACGAACTCCTCGGTGCCGATCAACCGCGGAGTGGGGAGCTTCAGTTGACCCCACAGGTGGTGCAACACCCGTGCCTCACGGACGGCTTCCCGCGCCTCGAACCGCGGATAGAGCTTCAGCACCAAGTCGCCCCCGACCGCGTACACCGGCAGTGTCCCGTCCGGGAAGCGGCGCACCGCCAGCCCCACAAGGCCCATCTGGTCGAGCAGATGGAGCACAGCCGGGCGCAACACCCCCTCGTCCGAGACCATGGCTTTCAACTCGTCGTTCGTGTCGACGCTCGGCAGCATGCGCCGCATGCTAGGGCCCACGGACCGTCGTCCGCATGGCGAAACGAGACTGTTGTAAGGGGCAGCGATTTCCCTAAGGTGCATGAACGAGGTGTTTTCGAGTGGTGTTCCCTATGACGCATTACGTCTGATGAACACCTGTACATATGAGGAGCCGCCCCCGTGACCTCCAGCGACAGTCCGCCCAGCGGTCCGCCACAGCCCGCGTTCGCCGCCCGGGTCGCCTCGGTCGGCGGTTCCCCCGTTCGGGACATCCTCGCCGTCACCGCGCGTCCCGAAGTCGTCAACTTCGCGGGCGGCCTGCCCGCCCCCGGGCTCTTCGACAGCGAGGGCGTCGCCGCCGCGTTCCAGGCCGTGCTGACGGAGGTCCCGCAGCGGGCGTTGCAGTACTCGACGACCGAGGGCGAACCGGCGCTGCGCACCGCGCTCGCCGACCGCACCACCGCGCGCGGCCTCGCCACCCGCCCCGACGACCTCCTCGTCACCACCGGCTCCCAGCAGGCCCTCTCCCTGCTCGCCACCGCCCTGCTGGAGCCCGGCGACACGGTTCTCGTGGAGAACCCCTGCTACCTCGCCGCCCTCCAGGCCTTCGGCTTCGCGGGTGCCAGGGTCGTCGCCGTCCCCTGCGACGAGGACGGTGTCGACCCCGACGCGCTGGAGGGGCTGGTGGTGCGGGAGCGCCCCAAGCTGCTCTACACCGTCCCCACCTTCCAGAACCCCACCGGCCGCACCCTGCCCGCCGACCGCCGCGCCGCGATCGCCGGCGTCGCCGCCCGGCACGGCCTGTGGATCGTCGAGGACGACCCGTACGGGGAGCTCCGCTTCGAGGGAGAGCGCGTCCCGTGGATCGCCTCGTACGAGGACGCCCACGACCGCGCGGTGCTCCTCGGCTCGTTCTCCAAGGTGATGGCCCCGGGCCTGCGCCTCGGCTGGCTGCGGGCGCGGCGGCGCTGCGGCGGGCCTGCGCGATCGCCAAGCAGGCGGCCGACCTGCACACGCCGTCCGTCAACCAGCTCGCCGCCGCACGGTACCTGGCGGACCGCGACCTCGACGCGCACGTCGTCCGGGTCGCCGCGGCCTACCGCGAACGCCGCGACGCCATGCTCGCCGGCCTCGCGGAGGCTCTGCCCGAGGGCTCCGTCTGGAACCGCCCCCAGGGCGGCATGTTCCTCTGGGCGCGACTCCCCGAGGCGTACGACACCACGGCGCTGCTGCCGCGGGTGGTGGAGCAGGACGTGGCGTACGTCCCGGGCGCGCCGTTCTACGCCGACGCGCCGGACCGGTCGACGCTGCGGCTGTGCTTCGTCACGCACACGCCGACGGAGATCGAGGAGGGGTTGCGCAGGCTCGGGAAGGGGCTCAGCTGAGGGCTGCCCGGCGTGCCGCGTAGGCGGCGAAGGCGACCCAGGTGGCCGGGGTTACCTGGAGGGTGGGGCCGGTGGGGTTCTTGGAGTCGCGGATGTGGACCGCCGCGTTGTCGTTGGGCTGGGGGGCGGTGAAGGCGACTTCGAGGCACTGGCCGCCCTCGTCACCGCTGTAGGTCGACTTGAACCACTGAAATGCTTCGGTGCTCATGTTTCTCCCAGCAAGCGGTCGAGCAGACCCATGGAGTCATGAGTGGTCAGGGCCTGTGTTCGCAGCATCGCATATTTGCGCGCCAGGATGGACACCTCGTCCGGGTCGGAGACCCACTGGCTGCCGCGCTGGGACTCGGTGTAGGCGAGGTGCTGGTGGTCGGGCGTCTCCAGGAGGGTGAACGGGCCGTTGAGGCCAGCGTGGTAGGGGCTGTCCAAGGGCAGGAACTGCATGGCGATGCCCGGCAGTTCAGCGATCTCGCGCAGGTGCCGTAGCTGCTCCCTGCGCACCCTTGGATCACCGATTCCCAGGTGCAGTACGGGTTCCCACACGACGAAGCTCAAAGTCGGCGGGACCTTCCGGTGCAGAATCTCCTGACGCTCGACACGGGCCGCCGTACGGGTCTCGACCTCGTCCTCGTCGTACGCCGGTACACGATTGCGCAGCACGGCGCGGGCGTATGCCTCGGTTTGGAGGATGCCAGGCACGACCAAGGTGTCGTACCAGGACAGGGCAATAGCCTCGCGCTCGTGGTGGATGTACAGCTCGGCCCACATCGGGAACTGGTCGATCTCGGGAAGGTTGGCCACCCCCGCGGTCAATAACCCCTTGGTGTCCAGGAGTTGGTCCAGCGCCTCGGCGAGATCCGGCTTCAGCGGTCGTCGTCCCTGTTCGATCGACGCGATGGTCTCCTCGTCGACCATGAGCTCCCTGGCCAGGGATCCTTGGGTGTGGCCCGCCGCACGGCGGGCCGTGCCCAGCTGGACGCCCAGCATCTTCATGGCCGAGACGTTCTTCTTCCGTGGAGGCTTCCTGGAGGTCATGCTGGTCCAACTCCCCGCGCGTGCCCGTTCGCGACCCCGAAGGGACCCGTACGAAATATCCGTACGGGTTCACTGAGTGATCCACGGTAGTGACTCTCCGCAACACTCGTCCCGTGAACGAGATGATCCAACTCCCGCCCCTGCGCGAGAGGTTCTTCCGGAGGGAGCGCCGGTCCGTCCCGGCCGCACGGCAGTTCGCGTACGAGGTCCTGGCCGGCTGGGGGCTCGAGAAGGCGGAACGGTGCGACGACGTGTTGTTGTGTGTCAGCGAGTTGGCGACGAACGCGCTGGTGCACGGCGTGCCGCCGGGCCGTTGCTTCCGGGTGTTCCTGCGGTACGACGGCGCGGTGCTGCGGGTCGAGGTGCACGACAGCGGCCCCGGTGAGCCGCGCATCCCGTTGGAGGCGGACGAGGGCGGCCGGGGACTGCTCCTGGTGGCGGCGCTCTCGGACAAGTGGGGGGTGGGGGAGCGGGACCCCGGCAAGGTGGTGTGGTGCGAATTTCTGTCACCGCTGCGGCCAGGCAGTTGAACTCGCCGGTGCGACACATTCCCCAGATGTGTCGCAGTTCCGCAGGCAACACCACCTCAGTGGACGGTCGCCGAGGTTGGAGGCGGAGCCGTCGTGCGGCCCTCGACGCACTCCGGTCGCCCGCCCGTCGTCGGTCGGAAGCACGCCCGGACGGCGGTGCCGGGGCGGGTGGCGGCCATGGGGGTGTAGACGTAGTCCTTCGCCTCGTCGGCGTCCTTGACCCGGGCCGAGTGGCTGCGGCCGTCCGCGGTCACCTCGATCCGGTCGCCGACATGGGCGCCCCACACCCGGGCCCAACTCGCGCCGCACTCCTTGCTGTAGCGCAGTTCCATACCTACGCCGGCTGCGGTGTGGTGCGACGCCAGGGTGGCCGGGTGGGGGCCGCAGTGCAGGGCCATCGGGTCCCCGCCCTCGCAGGTGGCGCCCCCGCAGAGCGGGGCGAGGACGGGTTGGGGCGGGGACGGAAACGACCGCGGGGCCTCGCCCGGGTGCGGCAGGAGGAAGAGGACCAGGGCGACGGCTCCGGTGGCGAGGGCGCATACGGCGGCGACCAGCGCGGCGGCCGCGCCCTTCCGGACGGCGTGTCCCGTTTCGTCGGCCGGGGCAGGGGAGGAGCCAGTGGTCTTGACCGTGTCCGTGGCGTTCGCCGCGTCCGCATCCGTGGTCCCCGCCGTGTCCCCGTCCGCGGCCGGGGAGCGGGACGAAGCCGGGGAGGGGGACGAAGCCGGAGGCGGGGGTGACTGCTGTGCCGGGGCCGTGGGCGGCTCCTCCGCCCGTGCGCGTCCGCTCGCCTCCGACTCCGCCAGTTCCCACAGGGCCAGACAGCGAGCGGCGGGTTCGCGGGCGAGGTGGCACAGGTCCAGCACGGCCTGGCGCGGCGGCAGTGTCTTGCCGTTGAGATAGCGCTCCCAGGACGACTTGCTGTACGGGGTGCGTTCCTCCAGGCGGGCCAGGCTCAGACCGGTGCGCACCTTCAGCTCACGCAGTTCGGCCGCCAACCGCGCCCGCTCCGCGGACGTCGTCCCCTGCGTCCCCGTCGGCCGGGTCATTTGCGGAGCGCCCCCCAGGTGTGCGGTCCGACGATGCCGTCCGGGGGCAGGCCGGCCCGCTTCTGCAGGTCCTTGACCGCGCGCTCGGTCAGCGGTCCGTAGACACCGTCGATGCCGCCCGGGGAGAAGCCCGCCCGGCGCAGCAGACACTGCGCCTCGGCCACGTCCGGCCCCGCCAGGCCCTGCGCCAGGATCGCGTCCTGCGTACGGCTGTTGCCCGCGTACCAGTGGCCGTCGGTCCGCTGGATGCGGCAGGTGTACGACGGCGCCGACCCCGACGTCGGGAAGGACCCGGCGGTCGTGGCGGGGCGGGTCGTCGCCGCCTTGTCGTCGGCGCTGTGGTCCGTGAGGCGGACGGCCAGGAGAACCGCCGAGACGACGGCCAGCACCAGGGCCACGGCTCCCGCCGCAACCGCGATGCGCAACGAACGTCCGTGCGGCCGCGCCGACCTGCCGTCCGCCGCGGACAGGGTCTCGTCGTCAGTCGAGGACGTCCCGGCCTCGGCCGCCGAAGGCTCCTCCCCGTCCGCCTCCGCCACCGGCGTGTCCCGCCGCCGCTTCTCCCAGCCCTCCGCGGCCAGTTCGTGCAGCACCAGCAGTCGTGTCGGATCCTCGCCGCCGACCTGGGCCAGTGCCTCCACGGCCTCCCGGGGCGGCAGGGACCTGCCGTTGAGGTACCGCTCCCACGACTTCTGGCTGTAGCCCGTCTTCGCCGCCAGCCGCTGCATGCTCAGATCGCCGTGGTCCTTCAGCCGCCGTAATCGCACCACCAACTGCCGCACACGCGGATCCAGGTCTGCGGGCAGCGCTTTCCAACGCGACATGTTCCCCCTACTCGCGTCCCGGGACCTTGGTCGTCGGTCCCCGTTTCCGCCGCATTCTGCATGAACTTTCACGGCGCACCCCACCTATCGGTTCCCGCCCCGGCACCGAATAGGCCACCCGCCTGCCCCACCCGCTCCCCGTCGGCGACGCGTCGGAGCGTCCCGCCCAGGCGTCCCGCCGAGGCGTGTCCCCGCAGGTCAGCGCCCGCAACGTCCCACGAAGTCGTCACTGCGGCGGTGCTCGTGGCGGAGCCGGGCGCCCGGCCCGCACTCTCGAGTTGCCAGCGGCGCCCACCACGTCAGGTGCCGCCCGATCACCCGAAAGGGACACACATGCGACCGAACCTCATGGCCAGGACCCTCGTCGCCGCCACCGCCGTCGCCGGGATCGCCGCCGGCAGCCTTGCGGGTGCGACCGCGGGCTTCGCGGCCTCCGCGCCGGCCGCCAAGCCGGCGATGAGCACCCAGGCCGTCTCCGTGCAGGCGGTGAACAACCTCGGCCTGAACACGAACGAGGCCAAGGGCATTCAGCGGGTGCTGAAGCGCGACTGGGGCTACAAGGGGGCCATCGACGGCCGGCTCGGCACCGAGAGCTGGAAGGCCATGCAGCGCTACCTCCACAAGTACTGGGGCTACAACAAGAAGATCGACGGCGTCGTCGGCAGCGACACGGTGAAGGCGCTGCAGCGCATGCTGAAGAAGTACTGCGGCTACAAGGGCAAGATCGACGGAATCGCCGGGAAGGACACCAGGGCCGCCTTCAAGTGGTTCGCCAACCACTACGCCTGACGGCTGCCTGTGAGAGTCGCCCTTCCCGGAACGCCGCGGCCCGTCCTCCCACGGGGGAGAGGACGGGCCGCGGTCCTGGCAGGGTGGGGCTCAGAGCCGCTCGGGCGTCCGGATGCCCAGCAGCGCCATCCCCTGGTGCAGCGTCCGGGCCGTGACGTCGCACAGGAACAGGCGGTTCTCCACCTGCTCCGGCGTCTGAGCCTTCAGCACCGGGCACTTGTCGTAGAACGACGTGTACAACGACGCCAGCTGGTACAGGTACGCCGCCATCTTGTGTGGGGCGTACTCCGCCGCCGCCTCCGCCACCGTCTCCGCGAAGGCGTCCGCGTGCAGGCCGAGCGCGCGCTCCGCGTCCGTCAGCGCCAGCTCCGGATGCGCGGACGGCCGTACGTCGCCGGCCTTGCGCAGGATCGACTGGATACGGGCGTACGCGTACTGGAGGTAGACGGACGTGTCGCCGTTCAGCGAGACCATCTGGTCCAGGTCGAACTTGTAGTCCCGGTTCGCCGACGTCGACAGGTCCGCGTACTTCACCGCGCCGATGCCCACCTGGGCGCCCCGCTCGGCGATCTCCGCCGCGGACAGGTCCTGCGCCTTCTCCCGTACGACGGCGGAGGCGCGGTCGATCGCCTCGTCCAGCAGGTCCACCAGCCGCACCGTCTCGCCCTCACGGGTCTTGAACGGCTTGCCGTCCTTGCCGAGGACCGTGCCGAAGGCGAGCTGGTACGCCTTCACGTCGTCGTTCAGCCAGCCGGCCCTCCGCGCCGTCTCGAAGACCATCTTGAAGTGGAGCGACTGGCGGGCGTCCACGACGTAGATGATCGAGTTCGCCTTCAGGTTGAAGACACGGTCCCTGATCGCGGACAGGTCCGTCGCCGCGTAGCCGTAGCCGCCGTCCGACTTCTGCACGATCAGCGGGACCGGCTTGCCGTCGGGGCCCTTGATGTCGTCGAAGAAGACGCAGAGCGCCCCTTCGGAGCGGACGGCGACGCCCGACTCCTCCAGGAGGCGGCAGGTCTCGGCCAGCATGTCGTTGTAGCCGGACTCGCCGACGATGTCGGGGTCCCGGATCTCCATGTCCAGCTTTTCGAAGACCGAGAAGAAGTAGATCTTCGACTCGTCGACGAACTTCTGCCACATGGCGAGCGTGTGCGGATCGCCGGCCTGGAGGTCGACCACCCGGCGCCGCGCCCGCGTCTTGAACTCCTCGTCGGAGTCGAACAGCTTGCGCGCGGCCTTGTAGAGACGGTCGAGGTTCGACATCGCCTCCTCGCCCGTCACCTCGGCGGCCTTGTGGTCCAGCTCGTGCGGGTGCTCGTCCAGGTACTGGATGAGCATGCCGAACTGGGTGCCCCAGTCGCCGATGTGGTGCCGGCGGATCACCGTCTCGCCGGTGAACTCCAGAAGTTTGACGACCGAGTCGCCGATCACCGCGGAGCGCAGGTGGCCGACGTGCATCTCCTTCGCCACGTTCGGCTGCGCGTAGTCGATCACCGTGGTGCCCGGCTGCTCGGTGTACGGCACGCCGAGGCGGCCCTCGGCGTCGGCGGCGCGAGCGGCGAGGTTCTCGGTGATCGCCTTGTCCGTGACCGTGATGTTGAGGAAGCCCGGGCCCGAGACCTCGACGTTCCCGATCACGTCACCGGTGACCACCTGGCCGACGACCTGCGTCGCCAACTCCCTCGGGTTCGCCTTCGCCTTCTTCGCCAGCGCCAGGATCCCGTTGGCCTGGAAGTCCGCCCGGTCGCTGCGTCGCAGCAGCGGGTCCGCGTCGGCGGTCTCCGGCAGGGCAGCCGAGAGGGCGGACGCGAGGCGCTGGTGGACGGCGGACGTGAGGGACGTGACCGAGGCCATAGGAATGGGTGCCGTTCTCCTCGTGGGGATGGATAGCCACGCCCAGTATCCCATGCGGGGTAAAGCGAATTTTCCGCTCGCCCGGTGAACGGCCGCCCGCGTCCACCCGTCCAACGTGTTGAAAAGGCGTTTTCGTGGATGTGGCGCAGCCTGGGACAATGGAGCGGTCAGCCGTGCGACCGTACCGGCTGCTCGTGGAGAACCTTCAGAAAAAGAGGACGTGCCGATCGTGGCTCAGAGCACCGAGACCACCGACTGGGTCTCCCGTTTCGCGGATGAGGTCATCGAGGAGTCGGAGCGTCGGGCCCCGGGCAAACCGGTCGTCGTCGCGTCCGGACTGTCTCCGTCCGGCCCCATCCACCTGGGGAACCTGCGCGAGGTCATGACCCCGCACCTGGTCGCCGACGAGATCCGCCGGCGCGGGTACGAGGTGCGGCACCTGATCTCCTGGGACGACTACGACCGGTACCGCAAGGTCCCCAAGGGCATCGCCGGCGTCGACGAGGACACGTTCAAGGAGCACATCGGCAAGCCGCTGACCTCCGTCCCGGCCCCCGAGGGCTCGGCGTACCCGAACTGGGCCGAGCACTTCAAGGCCGCCATGATCGCCTCGCTCGCCGAGCTGGGCGTGGAGTTCGACGGCATCAGCCAGACCGCGCAGTACACCTCCGGCGTGTACCGGGACCAGATCCTGCACGCGATGAAGCACCGGGGCGAGATCGACGCGGTCCTCGCCCAGTACCGCACCAAGCCCAAGCCCGCCGCCAAGAAGCAGCAGAAGCCCGTCGACGAGGCCGAACTGGAGGCCGAGGAGGGCTCGGGCGCCGCGTCCGAGGACGACGGCAGCTCCGGCTCCGCCGGCTACTTCCCGTACAAGCCGTACTGCGGCCGGTGCGACAAGGACTTCACCACGGTCACCGCGTACGACGACGACTCGACCGAGATGACGTACACCTGCACCGCGTGCGGCTTCTCCGAGACGGTCCGGCTGAGCGAGTTCAACCGCGGCAAGCTGGTGTGGAAGGTCGACTGGCCGATGCGCTGGGCCTTCGAGGGCGTGATCTTCGAGCCGAGCGGTGTCGACCACTCCTCGCCGGGCTCGTCGTACCAGGTCGGCGGGCAGATCGTCGGGATCTTCGGCGGCAAGCAGCCCATCGGGCCCATGTACGCCTTCGTCGGCATCTCCGGCATGGCGAAGATGTCGTCGTCCCGCGGTGGCGTCCCCACCCCGGCCGACGCCCTCCAGATCATGGAGCCCCAGCTGCTGCGCTGGCTCTACGCCCGCCGCAGGCCCAACCAGTCCTTCAAGATCGCCTTCGACCAGGAGATCCAGCGCCTCTACGACGAGTGGGACAAGCTGGCGGGCAAGGTCGCCGACGGCTCCGCCCTCCCCGGCGACGTCGCCGCGTACACCCGCGCGGTCGGCACCGCCGCCGGTGAGCTGCCGAAGACGCCCCGCCCGCTGCCCTACCGCACCCTCGCGTCCGTCGCCGACATCACCGCCGGCCATCAGGACCAGGCGCTGCGCATCCTGTCCGACCTCGACCCGGCCAACCCGCTGAGCTCGCTCGACGAGGCCCGCCCGCGGTACGACAAGGCCGAGGCGTGGATCAACACCCACGTCCCCGCCGACCAGCGCACCATCGTCCGCGACGAGCCCGACGCCGAACTGCTGAAGTCCCTCGACGAGCCCTCCCAGCAGTCGATCCGGCTGCTGCTCGACGGCCTGGAGGAGCACTGGTCGCTGGACGGGCTCACCCACCTCGTGTACGGCGTGCCCAAGGTCCAGGCCGGATTCTCCGCGGACGCCACGCCCAAGGAGCTGCCGCCGGAGATCAAGACGGCCCAGCGGTCGTTCTTCGCGCTCCTGTACCACCTGCTCGTCGGCCGCGACACCGGCCCGCGCCTGCCCACGCTGCTGCTCGCGGTGGGCCAGGACCGGGTGCGGGCCCTGCTCGGGGAGTAGGACCAAACCAAGCAGAAGGCGCCCGGTGCTCTTGGCACCGGGCGCCTTTTCATGCGGGACGGATCTAGGCGATGTGGTCTTCTTCCAGTTCCGCGTTGTAGCGGTTCGTGAAGCGGTTGACCATGCGCTTGGCCTCCTCCGGGGGGAGGCCGATGCTGAACTCCGCCTCGACGTTCTCGCTGAACTCACGGGGCGTCGGGTAACTGCCGTTGATCGACTGCTTGAAGACCTGGTAGTACGCGTCCTCGTCCGGCTGGGGCGTGCCGCCGCCCTCGCCGAGCTCGCGGGTGCGGTTCGGGCCCACGGGGATGGGGAAGCTGCCGGTGTCCTCGGGGGACGGCTGCGGGGGTCCCTGCGGGCCGGGCTGCTGGAAGCCCTGCGGGGGTCCTTGCGGGCCCGACTGCTGGAAGCCCTGCGGCGCCGTCTGCTCGAACTGCTCCGAATGCTGCTCCTCGTACCAGTCGTCGTACGGCGGTTCCGGCTCGTACGACGGGTCGTAGCCGCCGTGGTAGTCGATCTGCCGCTGGGCCTGGAACCAGGGGCTCTGGTCGTCCGGCTCCTCGTATCCCGGCTGTCCGGCGTTCTGGTTGCCCTCCAACTGGGGGCGCTGCCCGCCGAGAGGGGCCCCCTGCTGCGGGACGGAAGCCGCGCCGGGCGCACGACTTCCCGCGGCCGCCTCCAGCCGCGGCGCCGGGGGTATCAGCGCCGGTTCTATGCCCGCCGCCGCCAGGCCCGCCGGAGCCGTCTCCGCCAGCGGGACGCCGTACCGCGCCAGCCTCAGCGGCATCAGCGACTCCACCGGCGCCTTACGACGCCACGCACGGCCGAAGCGGGAGCGCAGGCGCGCCTGGTAGACGAGACGTTCCTGCTCCAGCTTGATCACCTGGTCGTACGACCGCAGCTCCCACAGCTTCATCCGTCGCCACAGCAGAAACGTCGGAACCGGCGAGAGCAGCCAGCGGGTCAGACGGACGCCCTCCATGTGCTTGTCCGCCGTGATGTCCGCGATCCGGCCGATCGCATGCCGGGCCGCCTCCACCGCGACCACGAACAGCACCGGGATCACCGCGTGCATGCCCACGCCCAGCGGGTCCGGCCACGCCGCCGCGCCGTTGAACGCGATCGTCGCCGCCGTCAGCAGCCACGCCGTCTGACGCAGCAGCGGGAAGGGGATGCGGATCCAGGTCAGCAGCAGGTCCAGGGCCAGCAGCACACAGATGCCCGCGTCGATGCCGACCGGGAAGACATAACTGAAGTTGCCGAAGCCCTTTTTGATGGCCAGCGCACGGACGGCCGCGTACGAACCGGCGAAGCCGATCCCGGCGATGATGACAGCACCGGTGACGACCACACCGATGAGAATCCGGTGCATCCGTGTCGACTGCAGTGGCGCGGCCACCTGTACTCCCCTCCCAGTGCCTGTTGTTGCGCGCAACAGGGTGGCACACGCGTGCGGTGAACGGGTGGCCGGTATGGGGAGACCCCCCATCCGCACCGGAACCGAACCCCCCGACCGCCCCGCGCGCCACGAGTTCCCTGCGGCAGCCGGCTCAGCTCTTCGGCGAGGCCGACGCCGACGGAGACCCGCCCTTCGCGGGGCTCGCCGACGCGGAGGACGACGGCGACGCCGACTTCGACGGCGAGGCGCTCTTCGACGCCCGCTGCGACGCAGACCCGCCCGCCGCCTTGCCACCGTCGTTGTTCGCCGCCGACACCGCGGACACCACTTCCTTGACGGCCTTCTCCGCCGCCTTGGTCAGGTCGTCCACGTCCGGCGTCTTGTCGCCGGCCAGGCCCGCGCCGTTGTAGTCGACGGTGACCACCACGTTCTCCACGCGCGCCACCACCGTCTGCTGCTTGAAGTCGCCTTCCTTCTTCTTCAGGTCGTACGTCACCGCCGTCGCCGCGTCGCCCGCCCCGGAAACCGGCGCCGCCTTGGTGCTCTTCGCGCCGTCGACCGCCTTGGCGTCCTGCACCTGCTGGTCGTAGTACTGCTGCGCCAGCTTGTTCCCGTCGCCGCGCGTGGCGTCCGACTCGAAGCGCAGCAGGGAGACGTTGAGCCAGCGGAACTGGGAGCCCTTGACGCCGTTGTTCTGCAGACTGCTCCACGAGCAGCTCGACCGCGTCTTCGCGTCGTCCGTCGAGCCCGCCTTGCCGGACTTGACCCCCTTCGGGACCAGATCGCCCAGGGTCTTCTGGGACAGCACGGAGCAGGGCTGGGGCAGCGTCGCGTACGCGGCGGGCCGCACCGCGTTCGCCGACGCGCTCTGCGAGGGCCGTGCGCTCGACTCCTGCGCCTGCGGCTTGGCGTCGCCGCCCGAGCCCGAACCGGAGGAGCCCGAGGAACACCCGGCGGCGACGAGCACCGCAGGGACGGCGGCCGCGCAGACGAGGAAACGGCTCACGCGCGAACCCCGCCGGCCCGGCCGGCACTCGCCCCGCTCGCCCTGATCACTGTGATCGTGCTGCTTAAGGTGGTCTCGCTGTGCAGGTCGGTGCATGGTTCCTTCACTCATGACGCTTGTGACGCTCGTGGTCGTGCGGTCGGAACGGTTCCGAGGGGCCACGGTACGCGGTGGGGACGCATGCGCGGTGAGGTCCGGTTCCCTCGCCGGGGCCCGGCGAGGGGGTCCGTCAGCCCAGCGAGCCGGCCAGCTGTCCGGCCAGTTTCCTGGCCTTGTCCTGCATGTCCTTGCTGCTCGGGGTGGTCCCGGGAGCGGCCGGCTGCTCGTCGTACTCGATGGTCACGATCACGTTGGACGTGCGGAACACCACAGTCACGGTCCGCTGCTGGGCGGTGCTCAGTTCGTCGTCGATGAACGCCTCGTCGCCGAGGTCGTCGAGGGTGCGGGGCTGGAGATCGGCCGGGGTTCCGGTGACGGAGGGACTGCCGGAGGGAGAGCCGGACGCCGATGCCGAGGGGTGGGGACCGCCACCGGCCCCGGCGGCGGAAACGGTGGCGGAGGCGGAGGCGGAGGCGGAGCTGGACGCAGAAGCAGAGCCGGAACCGGAACCGGGGCTCGGGCTCGCGGGGGAACCGGAACTCGAACTGGAACCGGCGCTGGGCTCCGGAAGGTTCGCGGCCTGCTCCTTGGTGGCGTAGACCTGGTGGGCGGCGTTGTCGTCGGAGACCGTGTTGTCGTACGACACCACCCGCTCGAAGTCCACGAACAGATGGTCCGTGGCGTCGGTCGACTCCGCCTTCCAACGGCAGCCGGAGCGGCGGTCGTTGTTGTAGGTGAGGGCGGCCTCGCCCTGGTACGCCTTGTCGCGCTGCTCCTGGTCCGCTATGCGCGTCAGGCCCGGCAGGAGCGCGTCGAGAGTGTCATGGCTCACGGCGCTGCAGGCGTCGGCGAGGGTGCGGTACTTGCCCGGCTGCGGGGCGGCGGCGCTCGTGGTGGCACCGGCCTTGGGGTCCGCGGCCCGTCCCCCGCTGCCGGAACCGCCGGTGCAGGCGGCCAACAGGGCCGCGAGGAGCACGGCGGCGCCCGGTACGTACGCCTTCCGCTGCACGGTCAGGCTCCTCTCGACGCTGTTCCGCGGGGTGGGGCCGCTGGTTATTCGGTTGCCGCACGGGGCGGCCCCCTGGAGACAATGTGTATCGCACGCACTGCCGTGGACGCCGGTCCGTTGTCCCTTACGTCGACCTTGGCGCAGGTTTTGCGCTTACAGACTTCTGTTGTGATTCCGGGGGATTGAGGACGCTATGTCGTACGTAGAGGTGCCGGGGGCGAAGGTCCCGATCCGCATGTGGGCGGACCCGGCGACGGTCGAGGACGCCGCGATGCAGCAGCTGCGGAACGTGGCGACCCTGCCGTGGATCAAGGGCCTGGCGGTCATGCCGGACGTCCACTACGGCAAGGGGGCGACGGTCGGTTCGGTGATCGCGATGCGGGACGCGGTGTGTCCGGCTGCGGTCGGGGTCGACATCGGGTGCGGGATGTCCGCCGTGAAGACGTCACTGACGGCGAACGACCTGCCGGGGGATCTGTCACGACTGCGCTCGAAGATCGAGCAGGCGATCCCGGTGGGGCGGGGGATGCACGCCGATCCCGTCGACCCGGGGCGACTGCACGGGTTCGCCACCTCGGGGTGGGGGGAGTTCTGGGGGCGGTTCGATGGGGTCGCCGAAACGGTCAGATTCCGTCAGGAGCGGGCCGAGAAGCAGATGGGGACGCTTGGATCCGGCAACCACTTTGTCGAGATGTGCATTGATACGGCCGGTTCCGTCTGGCTGATGCTCCACTCCGGCTCCCGCAACATCGGCAAGGAACTCGCCGAGCACCACATCGGCGTGGCCCAGAGGCTGCCGCACAACCAGGGCCTGGTCGACCGTGACCTCGCCGTCTTCGTCGCGGACACCCCGCAGATGGCGGCGTACCGCAACGACCTGTACTGGGCGCAGGAATACGCCAAGTACAACCGCACGATCATGATGGCTCTCCTGAAGGACGTGATCCGCAAGGAGTTCAAGAAGGCGAAGCCGACGTTCGAGCCGGAGATCTCCTGCCACCACAACTACGTGGCGGAGGAGCGGTACGGGGGCATGGACCTGCTTGTGACCCGGAAGGGTGCGATCCGTGCCGGCGACGGCGAGTACGGGATCATTCCAGGCTCGATGGGTACGGGGTCGTACATCGTGAAGGGTCTCGGCAACGAGCAGTCCTTCAACTCGGCGTCGCACGGCGCCGGTCGGCGCATGAGCCGCAATGCGGCGAAGCGCCGCTTCACGACCAAGGACCTGGAGGACCAGACGCGGGGCGTCGAGTGCCGCAAGGACTCCGGCGTCGTGGACGAGATCCCGGGCGCGTACAAGCCGATCGAGAAGGTCATCGAGCAGCAGACCGACCTGGTCCAGGTCGTGGCCAAGCTGAAGCAGGTCGTCTGCGTGAAGGGTTGATGTAGGAGGCTCCCGCAGGTTTCACTTCCCGTGCCGCACGGCGTAGATCATCACGAACGCCACGATGTGGATGCCGAAGAGGAAGTACGCCAGGTAGTACCAGACGTAGCGTTCGCGCTTCTTCTCCAGGGAGAGGCGTTGCTGTTCGGCTGTGCGGTCCGCGTCGTCGGCCGGTGGGGTCGGGGCGGCCATCAACGGTCCCTGTGGACCTTGGTGTTCGAGGCCTGGGCGCGGGGGCGGACCACCAGGAGGTCGACGTTGACGTGGCTGGGACGGGTGACCGCCCAGGTGATCGTGTCGGCGACGTCGTCCGCCGTCAGGGGCTCGGCGACGCCCTCGTAGACCTTCGCCGCCTTGTCCTGGTCGCCGCCGAAGCGGGTCAGCGCGAACTCGTCCGTCTTCACCATGCCGGGGGCGATCTCGATCACGCGGACCGGGGTGCCGACGATCTCCAGGCGCAGGGTCTCGGCGAGGACGTGCTCGGCGTGCTTGGCGGCGACGTAGCCCGCGCCGCCCTCGTACGTGGCGTGGCCGGCGGTGGAGGAGACGACGACCACCGTGCCGTCGCCGCTCGCGGTCAGGGCGGGGAGCAGGGCCTGGGTGACGTTGAGGGTGCCGAGGACGTTCGTCTCGTACATCCGGCGCCAGTCCTCGGGGTCGCCGGTCGCGACCGGGTCGGCGCCGAGCGCGCCGCCCGCGTTGTTCACGAGGACGCCGATCGTCTTGAAGGCGGTGGCGAACTCGTCGACCGCCGCGCGGTCGGTGACGTCGAGCGCGTACGCCGTCGCCGAGTGGCCGGCGCCCGTGAGTTCCTCCGCGAGCGCCTCGATACGGTCCTTGCGGCGAGCGGTGAGGACCACGCGGTAGCCCGCTTCGGCGAGTTGCCGGGCCGTCGCGGCGCCGATTCCGCTGCTCGCGCCCGTGACGACGGCGATACGGGAGGCGGCGGCGGGTGCTGCGGCGGTCATGGGCGACTCCTCGACGGTCGTTCGGCAGTTGCTCGTTCACGCGGGCGTGAGCGGCCTCCGCCCAGGATAGGTGGCGGGGGCACACGCCCGGCGTGGTGCCCGAAGGGTGGTCAGCGGCCCCGCGGTGCCCACATGATCACGGCCATTCCGGCGAGGCAGATCAGCGCCCCGGTCACATCCCAGCGGTCGGGGCGGTAGCCGTCCGCCACCACGCCCCAGGCCAGTGAACCGGCCACGAAGACACCGCCGTACGCCGCCAGGACGCGGCCGAAGTGGGCATCCGGCTGGAATGTGGCGACGAAGCCGTAGATACCGAGAGCCATGACGCCCGCGCCGACCCACAGCCATCCGCGGTGTTCGCGCACGCCCTGCCAGACCAGCCAGGCGCCGCCGATCTCGAACAGCGCGGCGAGGAGGAACAGGGCGGCGGAGCGGAGGATCAGCATGCGGCCACCCTCGCACGAGGACGACCCGACGCCCGCGGGGGCGGCGGCCGACGGGGGAGCCGCCGCATGAGCGCCGTACCTGCTGCCATCCGCTCCGCAATGCGCGGGCGCGCGGCACGGATCGGCCGCCGGGGAGCCCCGGCCCGCCACGTCCTGGCCGCCGCGCCGCGCGCACCGCCGACGGGGGCGCGGTCGTCGCCGTCGTCCTGCTCGTCGGCGCGCCACCGCCGGGACGCTCGCCCGTCGTACGTCGAAGGCCGACGCACGACCGCTCGCACACCTCACCTGCCCGGCGGCGCCTGTCCCGTCGTCCGCGTGGCATACATGCGGTGATCGCCCGGGGACCGACGCGGAGGAAGTGACGTATGCGGAAGCGGATCGCAGGTGTGCTGGGCGCGGCCCTGGCGGTGGGTGCCGCGGTGCCCGCCGTGGCGGTGCCCAAGGTCGCCATCGCCTCTCACGGGTATGTGACCCTGACCGGTGGCCGGGTCGACGTACGGCTGACCCCGCGCAACGACGGGTGGGCCGCCGTCGCCGGGGCGACCGTACGGCTGCGCTTCTCGCGCGCCCTGGGCGGTCCGCAGCAGCTGCCGAAGGGCTGTGCGGCGGCCGACCCGAACACGGTGGTGTGCGGAACGGGACCGCTCGCGGCGGGCGGGGCGGGCCGGGAGATCCGGCTGCGGGTGGGTCTTGCGGGGGCGCCGACCGAGGTGCGGCTGGCGGTCGAGACCCTGCACAACGGCGACGCCGCCGACCGTGACCCCGTCGGCGACCGGCAGCAGGTGCTCGCGCTGGAGACGGGGGACGAGTACGCCTTCTAGGGGTCCTCATGGGGGCTGTGCCGAACGTAGGCGGTGGGGGGCACCCCCACCGTCGCCGTGAAGTCCCTCACCAGGTGGGCCTGGTCCGCGTAGCCCAGGTCGGCCGCCAGGCCCGCCCAGTCCACCGCCCTCTCGGTCTCCGCGCGTTCCAGGGCCTCGTGGATGCGGTAGCGCAGGACGACCCACTTGGGGCCCACGCCCACGTATGCGGCGAACAGGCGCTGCATGACCCGTACGGACATGCCCTCGGACCGGGCGAAGTCGGTGACGCGGCGGATGGTGCGGTCCGTGCGGATGCGGTCGACCAGGGCCATGGCGAGGTCGGCCCGGGGGTCGGGGCGGGGGGCGAGGCCGAGGAGGAAGGTGTCCAGGGCGGCCACGCGGGCGTCCTCGTCGTCGGGGGCGAGGACGGCGTGCGCGTCGGCTTCCGGGAGCCGGAGCCGCTTGCCCGTCCACTCCGACACCGACCGGTCCGGGAAGAACGGGCGGAAGCCGCCCGGGCGGAACTGGATGCCGCAGACCCGGCCCTTTCCCTCCAGTTTCTGGGTGAAGAGCTCCAGGCCGATGCCGGCGATCTCGGCGAAGGGCTCCCGGTCCTCGTACTGCTGGAAGACGATGTTCACGGACGGGTGCGGGACCACGTGTGAGGCGTACGGCCGGGTCAGGTCCCAGTCGATCAGCCAGTAGTGCTCCAGGTACGGCCGCAGGGGTGCGGCCGGTTCGCGGCGGCGGAAGTCCACGTGCGAGAAGAGCTCCGCTGCGTCGACGATTCCTCGGGTGTCACGGCGTGGGGCGGCCATGTCCGGGATCGTACGAGCGGGCACTGACAGGGGCGGAATAGCGGGAAGGGCGGAACCGTTTGCGGGTATAGTTGAATCGTAAACAACTTGGAGGGTGTGAGCGATCATGCAGTTCGGGATCTTCAGCGTCGGTGATGTCACGCCGGACCCGACCACGGGCCGGACGCCGACCGAGCGCGAGCGGATCAAGGCCATGGTCGCCATCGCGCTGAAGGCGGAAGAGGTCGGCCTGGACGTCTTCGCGATGGGCGAGCACCACAACCCGCCGTTCGTGCCGTCGTCCCCGACCACGATGCTCGGCTACATAGCCGCGCGCACCGAGAAGCTGGTCCTCTCCACGTCCACCACCCTCATCACCACCAACGACCCGGTGAAGATCGCCGAGGACTACGCGATGCTGCAGCACCTCGCGGACGGCCGGGTCGACCTGATGATGGGGCGCGGCAACACCGGCCCGGTGTATCCGTGGTTCGGGCAGGACATCCGGGAGGGCATCAACCTCGCCATCGAGAACTACGCCCTGCTGCGCCGGCTGTGGCGCGAGGACGTGGTGAACTGGGAGGGCAAGTTCCGCACGCCGCTGCAGGGCTTCACGTCCACGCCCCGCCCGCTGGACGGCGTGCCGCCGTTCGTCTGGCACGGCTCCATCCGCTCCCCGGAGATCGCCGAGCAGGCGGCCTTCTACGGCGACGGCTTCTTCCACAACAACATCTTCTGGCCGGCCGACCACACCAGGCGCATGGTCGAGTTCTATCGGGAGCGCTTCGCCCACTACGGGCACGGCACCCCCGAGCAGGCGATCGTCGGCCTGGGCGGGCAGGTGTTCATGCGGAAGAACTCCCAGGACGCGGTGCGCGAGTTCCGGCCGTACTTCGACAACGCGCCGGTGTACGGGCACGGGCCGTCCCTGGAGGACTTCACCGAGCAGACCCCGCTGACCGTCGGGTCGCCGCAGCAGGTGATCGAGCGGACGCTGGGCTTCCGCGAGTACGCCGGGGACTACCAGCGGCAGCTGTTCCTGATGGATCACGCGGGACTGCCGCTGAAGACCGTGCTGGAGCAGCTCGACATGCTCGGCGAGGAGGTCGTGCCGGTGCTGCGGAAGGAGTTCGCGAAGGACCGGCCGGCCGGGGTGCCGGACGCACCGACGCACGCGTCGCTGCTGGCCGCCAAGGAGGCCGGGGAGAGCGCGAAGGAGACCGCCGCGGAAGGGGTGAGTGCCGTATGAAAAAGCTGGTCGTCGTCTCGGCCGGGCTGAGCGTGCCGTCGTCGACGCGACTGCTCGCGGACCGGCTGGCCGCCACGGTGGAGCACAGGGCGCCGGTGTCGGTGCGGGTCGTGGAGTTGCGGGACCTCGCCGTGGAGATCGCGCACAACTTCACGAACGGCTTTCCGGGCCGGGCGCTGGCCGCCGCGCTCGAGGCCGTTACGGAGGCGGACGGGCTGATCGTCGTCACACCGGTGTTCTCGGCGTCGTACAGCGGGCTGTTCAAGTCGTTCTTCGACGTGCTGGACAAGGACGCGCTGGTGGGCAAGCCGGTCCTGGTCGCCGCCACCGGCGGCTCGGCCCGTCACTCCCTGGTCCTGGACCACGCGCTGCGTCCGCTCTTCTCCTACCTGCGCGCGGTGGTCGCCCCGACGGGCGTCTACGCGGCGTCGGAGGACTGGGGCGCGGAGGGCCTGCCGGAACGGATCGAACGGGCGGCGGGGGAGCTGGCCGGGCTGATGGGGGCGGGGTCCCTCCGCGGGGAGCCGGACGGGGCGGTGACGGTCCCCGCCCCTTCCGCACCCGAGCCGCGCGGGGCCCTTGCCGAGCCCGCCGGGTCCGTGGCCGAGCCCGCCGGGTCCGTGGCGGAGCCTGCCGGTGCCGTGCCGGAGCCTGCCGGTGCCGTGCCGCAGCCCTCGGGAGCGAAGAGCGCGGCCGGGGTGGCGGACGGCGGCGGTGCGTCCGCCGGGGACGACCGTGGCACGACCGTCTCGCACGGCTTCCGGGTGGTCCCGTTCGAGCAGCAGCTGGCCGCCCTGCGCGGCTAGGGCCTTTCGTTTGGATCAGGCCGGATCAGGGAGCGTGCCAGGCCCCGCGAGCCCGGCGTGATCCGGACGAGAGGCCCTGGGGCCGCTCGCTTTGATGAAGCCGTGGGTGTGGGTGGGCCGCCGCCGTCGTGCTGTGCCGGCCCACCCTTCCGCGTCGGCCGGTCTCCGGACCGGGGGGAGGATCCGGGACCGGCCGGCGGACCCCTCACCCGGCTCGCCCTGGGATGGCGGGCCGGGGGCTCGGGGGTTCGGCGGGGCCGGTGGCTCGGCACGCGCTGTCGGGCGGCGGGTCCCGCCGGCCGACGCACGCAGCCACGCGCCGCGGCCCGCCTCGATGGCTCTCCGCGTCCCCTCCCCGGAGGGTCACGCGGTGAAGTGACTCAGCCGACACAGTGGCCCGACCAGGTAAGTCACCGCAGCCGAGGCGGTGAGAGGCGGGTAAGAAGCCCCTTCCTCGCTCCACCACCCGCTGGTGCACCGCCGTGACCTTGGCAGACTGGGGGCGTGACCCAGACAGTGCTGCTCGCCGAGGACGACCGCGCCATCCGCCATGCCCTGGAACGCGCGCTGACGCTGGAGGGTTACCAGGTGACTGCCGTGGCCGACGGGGTGGAAGCCCTCGCCCAGGCCCACCGCAGCCGCCCCGACGTGCTCGTCCTCGATGTGATGATGCCCGGCATCGACGGCCTCCAGGTGTGCCGCGTACTGCGTGCCGAGGGCGACCGCACGCCCATCCTGATGCTCACCGCACTGGTCGAGACGGCCGACCGCATCGCCGGCCTGGACGCGGGCGCCGACGACTACGTCGTCAAACCGTTCGACGTCGAGGAGGTCTTCGCCCGGCTCCGCGCCCTGCTGCGCCGCACCAACGGCGGCCCCTTCGAGGCCCCCAAGGAAGAGGACAGGACCCCCACCGGCCAGGTGTCCGTCGCCGGGCTGCGCATGGACGTGCAGGCGCGCCGGGCGTGGCGCGGCGAGCGCGAGCTGGAACTCACCCGCACCGAGTTCGACCTGCTGGAACTGCTCGCCCGCAACGCGGGCATCGTGCTGGACCACGCCACGATCTACGACCGCATCTGGGGTTACGACTTCGGCCCCGGATCCAAGAACCTCGCCGTCTACGTGGGCTATCTGCGGCGCAAGCTCGACGAGCCGGGCGCACCGGCGCTCATCCACACGGTTCGCGGCGTGGGGTACGTACTGAGGGAGGACTAGGTGCCTCCACCACGCCGTTCCGGCGCCGACATGGGCGTCGGGTTCTGGATGCGCCTGTGGCATCGGCTGCCGCCCGGGCTGCGCGGCCGGCTGCGGCTGCGGGCCCGGCTGCGCAAGGTGTCCTCGCTGCGGACGACCTTCACGGTGTCGTTCGCGGCCGTCGCCGCCGGCGTCACCGTCCTCGTCGGCTTCCTGAGCTACGACGCCGCCGCCCGCCTGGTGCGCGTGGACCAGCAGACCGTGTTCACCCAGGTCGTCGCCGACCTGCGGGACCAGGTCAGCCAGAAGCAGCTGATGCCGGACGACTTCGCCATCTCCGACAAGGACCACGACACCCCGCGCGACGACATCATCCGGCCCGCCCGCACGGTCGTGCAGGTGCTCGGCCCCGGCGGCGCGGTCGTCGACCACTCCAACCCGCCGCTGCCCGTGGGCGCCGACGACCGCAGCATCGCCGCCAGTGCCAAGGCCGCCAAGCTGCTGGAGCACAAGAACGTCGACGTCGGCGGCGACGTCTACCGGGTCGCGACCGTGGCGCTCGGCCACGGCCGGGGCGGGGTGCAGGTCGCCCAGGAGCTCAGCTCCACCGAGGACCTGCTGCGCAGCCTCCAGCAGCGCACGGCCCTGCTGATGGGAGCGGTCGTGATCGCGGCCGGCCTGTTCGGCTGGTGGCTGGCCCGGCGGATCACCCGGCGGCTGGTCGTCCTGGCCGGGGCCGCCGAGGACGTGGCGCGCACCCGGCGGCTCGGCATCCAGGTGCCGGTCACCGGGAACGACGAGGTGGGCCGTCTCGGCCGCTCCTTCGACCGCATGCTCGGGCGCCTCGCCCAGTCGGAGGAGGACCAGCGGCGCCTGGTGCAGGACGCGGGTCACGAGCTGCGCACGCCGCTCACCTCGCTGCGGACGAACATCTCCCTGCTGCGCCGGATAGACGAGCTGCCGCCCGCCGCCCGCGAGGAGCTGGTCGCCGACCTCGCGGAGGAGTCCCGCGAGCTGACCGACCTGGTGAACGAGCTGGTCGCGCTGGCGGCCGGGCAGTCGGACACCGAACCGGTGCAACGGCTGACGCTGGCCGACGTCGCGGAGGACGCGGCGACGATCGCCCGGCGGCGTACGGGGCGTGAGATCGTCGTCCGGGCCAGTGGTGACACGACGGTCGACGGCCGTACCACCGCTTTGCAGCGGGCGGTGTCGAATCTGCTGGAGAACGCCGCGAAGTTCGACCGGGACGCCAAGGCGCCGGTCGAGATCGTCGTGACGGGTCCCGAGCATCCGCTCCAGCTGGAGGACTCGGACGAGCCGGAGAGCGGGGCGCCGCTGGGGATCGTACGGGTGGAGGTGCTGGACCGGGGGCCCGGGATCGAGGAGGCGGATCTCATACGGATCTTCGACCGGTTCTACCGGGCCGCGGACGCGCGGAGTCTGCCGGGGTCGGGGCTGGGGTTGTCGATCGTGCGGGAGGTCGCCACCTCGCACGGGGGTGCGTCGTTCGCGTACCGGCGTGAGGGGGGCGGGGCGGTCATCGGGTTCACGGTGGGCGGGGGAGCCAGGGCCGGGGGCGACTGACCGGCGCACCTTCACCCGACGTGCACGCGTGGCCGGCGCGCGCGGTTCGGCTCCGCTTCCCGCAGGACCTCCCGGGTGACCGGGGCCACCTCGCCCTGGCCGAAGAGGAAGAAGCGCAGGAAGTTGGCGAACGGATTGCCCTCGGTCCACTCGAAGTAGATGTGCGGGATGCAGCCGGTGCTCTCCCGGACGTGCAGCAGCAGGGCCGCGAGGGCGTTGGGGATCGAGGACGACTCCAGGGTGAGCACCCGGTAGCGGCCGTGCATGACCTCGCCGCGGACCGCCATGCTCGACTCGAACTCCGAGGGGTCGCCGACGGTCACCTCCACGAAGACGAAGTCCTCCTGGAGCGGGAGGTCGTTGTCGTTGCGGATCTGCTCGATCTTCCCCCGGTACTCGTCGAAGTCCCGGTTGTCGGGCTCGTTGGCGATGAAACGGATACGGCGGCTGGCGATGTCCCTGACGAAGCGTTCCGCCATGTCGTCGAGCGTCACGCTGGTCACGCGCAGCTCGAAGGAGCGGGCCAGCCGGGACATCAGGGAGACGAGGATGATCCCGGCGATGAAGCAGGCGCCGATCTTCACACCGTCGGGCCGCTCGATGACGTTCATGACCGTCGTGTACAGGAACACCGCGGAGATCACCGTGAAGAGGACCACCAGACGGTGCTGGCGGGCCTTGTACGTGGCGATGGTCACCGCGATCGCGGCGGAGCTGATCAGCACCAGGACGCCGGTGGCGTAGGCGCCGCCCTGGGCGTCGACGTTGGCCTTGAAGATCCAGGTGACCAGGAAGGCGATCAGGATGAAGACGATGACCATGGGGCGCACCGCACGGGCCCAGTGCGGGGCCATGCCGTAGCGGGGCAGGTAGCGGGGCATCAGGTTGAGCAGCCCGGCCATGGCGGAGGCGCCCGCGAACCACAGGATCGCGATCGTGGCGATGTCGTACACCGAGCCGAAGCCGCTTCCCAGGTACTCGTGCGCGAGGTAGGCCAGCGCGCGCCCGTTGGCGGGGCCGCCCGGTTTGAATTCGGGTGCCGGGATCAGCAGCGTCGTGATGAAGCTGGTGGTGATCAGGAAGACGCTCATGATGACCGCGGCCGTGGTCAGCAGCTTCTTGGTGTCGCGGATCCGGCCGGCGGGCCTGTCCTCGGTGTCGCCGGGGTCGCCCTGGACGTGGGGCATGACGGCGACGCCGGTCTCGAAGCCGGACAGGCCGAGCGCCAGCTTCGGGAAGACGATCAGGGCCAGTCCGACCATGACGAACACGTTGCCGTGCTGGACGGTCAGGGCGCCGGCCCAGTCGGTCACCACGTGCTCGGCGGTCAGGACGTGCCACAGGCCCACCACCACGACGACGGCGTTCAGCGCCAGGTACACGCCGACCAGGACGACCGCGACGCCGATGGCCTCCAGGAAGCCCTTGAGGAAGACGGCACCGAGCAGGGCGATCAGAAGCAGGGTGACCAGCATCTGGTGGCCGTGCAGGGCGCTGGTGAGGTGGGGGTTCTGGATCAGGTGGGTGGAGGCGTCGGCGGCGGAGAGGGTGATGGTGATCAGGAAGTCGGTGGCGGCGAAGCCGAGCAGGGTGAGGACGAACAGCTTGCCCTGCCAGAAGGAGAGCAGGCGTTCCAGCATGGCGATGGAGCCTTCGCCGTGCGGGCTCTCCTCGGCGACGCGGCGGTAGACGGGCAGGGCGCCGGCCAGGGTGACGGCGACGAGGACGACGGTGGCGACGGGGGAGAGCAGTCCGGCGGCGAGGGCGGCGATACCGGGCTGGTAGCCGAGGGTGGAGAAGTAGTCGACGCCGGTCAGGCACATGACCCGCCACCAGCGCCGGCCCTTGTGCGGGGGCTCGGGCTGGGCGTGCGGACCCTGCGGGACCTCCGCCCTCCCCATGTCGGACAGCCCCTGCAGCATCCACGCCCGCAACCGGCTCGGACGAGCGTGCTCCGTGGCGGCCATCGGCGTGCTCCTGCCCTACGGCTCTACGAACGGCCCGGCCACCTACGGCACATCCATCCCATACGTGGCCATAGAGGATGCCGCGCTACCAGCGTAGGCAGAGGGAGGGGCGGGGGCCTGCGCACGGCGGCGGGAGCAGGGCGGCGCGGGTCGGCGGGTCGGCGTGGGTCGGCGTGGGTCGGCGTGGGTCGGCGTGGGTCGGTGGCAGGGACGCGAACCGGAACAAGGTAAGAATTAGCTCGCCGAGGTGACCCGATCCACCTGCTCTGATTACGAGTGGTAACCGGTTTGGGGGCGTCGGCGTTAGTGCAATGCGGTGACATCCGGGTCGCCGCCGGATCGGTTACATGGAAGCCTCAAGAGTGCGCGCGCTGGGGGAGTCCGTCAGTGGGGGATCTGTCGAAGCACAGGAGACAAACGTGAAATCCTCACTTCGCACCCGCTCCGCCCGTGCGCTTGCCGCCGGTGCCCTCTCTGCTGCGCTGCTGGCGTCCGCGGCGGCCACCGCGTTCGCCGTCGGCCCGGTCGCACCCAACCCGGTCGCGCCCGACCCGGCGCACAGCACGTCGGCGAAGTTGCCGGACCGCCTGGTGACGAAGCCGGACCAGCCCAACCTCAAGCCGGCCGTGACCGCGGCCTCGATCACCATCCGCGCCAACAGGACCGAAGTGAAGTCCGGCCAGTCGGTGACGCTCACGGGTCAGATCAAGGGCCTGAAGGCGGGCGACAGGCTCGACCTCCAGCGCTACGACGGCAGGAAGTGGACCACCGTGAAGACCGTCACGGTCAAGCGGGGCAGCAGCTACACCTATGCCGTGGTCACCCCCAAGCTGACCGGGATGGGCAAGGAGAAGCTTCGCGTGGTCCACGCGAAGACGATGTCGCCGACGGTGACCATCACCGTGAAGTGACGCCGTGAACGCGGGGGCGTCCCGGACCGGGGCGCCCCCGCTTCCACGTGCCTGCCCCAGGGCGCGGGGACCGTGTCCGTCCCCTCGGGCGCGGGGAGGCCGGGCGCACCCGTAGTTGAATCGGGCCATGATCTATCACGTCGTACCGCTCGCCGACTGGAACGCTGCTCCCGACCGTCCGTACGCCCCCGCTTCCCTCGCCGAGGAAGGCTTCGTCCACTGCTCTCCCGACGAGGAGACGACGCTGGCCGTCGTCAACGCGTTCTACCGGGGCGCGCCGAGGCCGCTGCTGGCGCTGCTCCTCGACGAGAGCCGGCTCACCGCGCGGTGCGAGTGGGAGCGGGCGGTCCCCGCGCCGCCGCCGGGCGTGGCCGAGGGCACCCTGTTCCCCCATGTGTTCGGCCCGGTCGACCGCGACGCCGTCACGCGGATCCTGGAGGTCGAGTGGGACCAGGAGGGCCGGGCGGCCGGGCTGAAGGACGCGCACTGACCCACGCGTCGATCAACTCCTGCCGCCGGCCTCGGCCCAGGGACCGGGGCCGAGGGCCCGGCCACACGGTCAAGCCCTCCGCATCGCCGCCGACGCGTGACCTCCTCCGGACATCTCCCCGGTCCTCAGGGGTACCGGGCCGCGCGCCGCGGCGGGTGGGCGCCGCGGCGCGCGGCGGTGGCGCGGGAGGTCAGTCGGTCATCGCGTCGCGGACCAGCGCGGTGTCGACGAACTGCTCGAAGCGGACGATCAGGCCGCCGCGGACCACGAAGTGGTGGGCGACGCGGACGTCGATCGGTTTGCCGGTGGCCTTGTTGGTGGCGGTGTAGCGGGCCAGCACGACGACGTTCTCACCGTCCACGACGTAGGTGTCGTCGTGGGCGGTCCATCCGTCCCAGTACTGGCCGAGCTTCTCCATCACGTTCGACGTGACGCCCTCGGGGGTGCGGTGGGTGCCGGCGAGCGGGAAGCCGGCCATCTCCGTCCACTCCACGTCCGGGGCGAGCGTGGCGCGCAGGGCCTTGAGGTCACCGGCCGCCGAGGCCAGGTACTGGCGCCTTACGACATCGGCCGGGGCGGTGGAGGTCGCGAAGTCGGTGCTGTCGTGCGTCATGGTGCTCAGCCCCACTTCATCTCGCCCTTGGCGACCTTCGCGCCGATCAGCATGCCGTTGTCCGGGTACCGCTTGACCAGTGCTTCGGTCAGCGCGGCGCCGTCGGCGGCCTTGCCGAGCTCCTCCTCGAAGGCGAGGAGGTAGTCGCGGGTGTCGGTGATGGCGGTGGCGTCGGCGGGGGTGCCGGGCAGCCGGTGGCCGGGCACGACCAGTTCCGGCTCGAGGGCGGCCATCTCGTCCAGCAGGCCGATCCAGGCGGCACGGTCGCCCGGGGTGGGCGTGTCGGCGACCCAGACGTGCTCCTTCTGGAACAGCAGGACGCCACCGAGGATCGCCTTCTGCTCGGCCTGCCACAGGGGCGGAGCGCGCAGCAGACCGACTGCACGGGAGAGCATCAAGGCGCTCTCCGAGTACCTCGGTCACGCAGACCCGGGCTTCACGCTGCGGACGTTCACGCACCTGCTGCCGGCCGGCGAGACCCGCACCGCAAGGCGATCGACGACGCCTTCACCGAACCCGGCAGAAGAAGCTCAGGGCACATCAGTGCCCTCAGAGAGACCCATGTGCCCTCACTGTGCCCTGGCCGCCTGACGGTCCCTCCCGGCACATGACGAGGGCGGGACCCGAAAGCCCCGCCCGAACACACGAAAGCCGAGGTCAGGGCCACACCAGGCAATACGGCTGATGCCCCGCCTCATGCAGCCGATGCGAGAAGTCCTGCCACTCGTGCAGCAACTGGTACACGTTGAACGCGTCCCGCGGGCCGCCCCGGTCCGGCACCGTCGACCAGATGAAGGCCGCCGCGCCGACCTGTTCCTCGCCGATGCCGCGCAGTGGGTCCACGACCGTCATGGGGAGTTTGACGACCGCGTAGTCGGGGTGCAGGACCACCAGTTCCAGCGGTGGGACCTTGTGCAGCGGGACGCCCTCGATGCCCGTGAGCACCATCGCCGCCATCGTCTCCGGCTTGATCTTGGTGAACATGCCGCCCATGCCGAGCTCGTCACCGCCGAGCTCCTCGGGACGCATCGAGATCGGGACACGGGCTGCCGTGGCGCCGTCCGGCGCGCCGAAGTACTTGTACGTCACCCCCACCCGACCACCATTCCCGCTTCCTGCCCCGAGCCGATCCCGCCTACGGTTCACATGGTCCATGCCATCCATACGCGTCAGTCGGTCGATTCGCTCAGGACCGCCGGGACCGACAGGACCACCCTGTGAACCCTGCGTCTGACGTGTCTCGCTCGTTTCCTCCGCGTCGCGCCGGTGCCTTCCCCGCCGGGCACGCCGAGGACCGAGGTCATCGGTCCCTTCGCCCAGTCCGCCACCGCGATGCATATCTCCACCCGACTGCTTTTCTAGGACGCGTGGCCCCCGCCGCGCAACCCGATCATCGTGTCAGTGACCTCCCCCGCGGCCGCCCGCCGAAACGTGCGTTCAACCACCTGTCCGCGGGATCCTCGAGGCCTCTGACACCATGGCTAGTGTGAGCTATCCGTACGAAGCCCCAGTTTCGCAGACTCTTTTCGAGCGCGCGGCGGTCGTCACGCCCGGCGGCGTGAACTCTCCGGTGCGCGCCTTCCGCGCCGTGGGCGGTACGCCCCGGTTCATGGTGTCCGGTAATGGTCCGTATCTGACGGACGCCGATGGACGCGAATATGTCGATCTCGTGTGTTCCTGGGGGCCGATGATCCTCGGGCACTCCCACCCGGACGTGATCGCCGCGGTCCAGGATGCCGTCGCCCGCGGTACCTCCTTCGGTACGCCCGGTGAGGGCGAGGTCGCTCTCGCCGAGGAGATCGTCGCCCGGGTCGCGCCCGTCGAGCAGGTCCGGCTGGTCTCCAGCGGCACCGAGGCCACCATGTCCGCCATCCGGCTCGCCCGCGGGTTCACCCAGCGGTCCAAGGTGATCAAGTTCGCCGGTTGTTACCACGGGCACGTCGATTCGCTGCTGGCCGCCGCGGGCAGTGGTGTGGCCACCTTCGCGCTGCCCGACACCCCCGGTGTCACCGGCGCCCAGGCCGGCGACACGATCGTCCTGCCCTACAACGACCTCGAGGCCGTCCGCGCCGCCTTCGCCGCGCACCCCGGCGAGATCGCCTGCGTGATCACCGAGGCTTCCCCGGGGAACATGGGCGTCGTCCCGCCCCTGCCCGGGTTCAACCAGGGGCTCAGGGACCTGTGCCGGGACAGCGGCGCCCTCTACGTCTCCGACGAGGTCATGACCGGGTTCCGCACCAGCAGGGCCGGCTGGTACGGCATCGACGGGGTGGAGCCCGACCTGATGACCTTCGGCAAGGTCATGGGCGGCGGTTTCCCCGCCGCCGCGTTCGGTGGCCGCAAGGACGTCATGGCGCACCTCGCACCGGCCGGGCCCGTCTACCAGGCCGGCACCCTCTCCGGGAACCCGGTGGCCACCGCCGCCGGCCTCGCGCAGTTGAGGCTGCTCGACGACGCCGCGTACGACAAGGTCGACGCCGTCTCGGCCGAGATCCGTACGCTCGTCACGGAGGCGCTGAGCAAGGAGGGCGTGGCGCACCAGCTGCAGAACGCCTCCAACATGTTCTCCGTGTTCTTCACCGACCGGCCGGTGCGCAACTACGAGGACGCCAAGGCGCAGGAGTCCTTCCGGTTCACCGCCTTCTTCCACTCCCTCCTCTCCCAGGGCGTCTACCTGCCGCCCTCCTCGTTCGAGTCCTGGTTCGTCTCCACCGCGCACGACGAGCGGGCCATCCAGCGGATCGCCGACGCCCTTCCGGCGGCGGCCCGGGCAGCAGCGGAGGCAACCGCGGCATGAGCGACATCACAGTCGTCCACCTGATGCGGCACGGCGAGGTCGCCAACCCGGACGGAATCCTCTACGGGAGACTGCCCGGCTACCACCTCTCCGAGCTCGGCCGGCAGATGGCCGAGCGGGTCGCCGAGCACCTGGCCTCGCGGGACATCACCCACGTCGTCTCCTCCCCGCTGGAGCGGGCGCAGGAGACGGCCACCCCGATCGCCAAGGCGCACGGTCTCGATCTGGCCACCGACGAGCGGCTCATCGAGGCCGACAACGTGTTCCAGGGGAAGACCTTCGGTGTCGGGGACGGGGCGCTCAGGCGGCCCGAGAACTGGAAGCACCTGGTCAACCCGTTCAAGCCGTCCTGGGGCGAGCCGTACGTGGAGCAGGTCGTCCGGATGATGGCGGCGCTGAACGCCGCCAAGGACGCCGCGCGCGGGCACGAGGCCGTGTGCGTGAGCCACCAGCTGCCGATCTGGATCGTGCGCAGCTTCGTGGAGCGGCGGCGGCTGTGGCACGACCCGCGCAAGCGGCAGTGCACGCTCGCCTCCCTCACCACGTTCACGTACCAGGGTGACAAGATCGTGTCGGTGGGCTACACCGAGCCGGCCCGCGACCTGGTGCCGCCGCATCTGCGCGCGGGCGCCAAGCCGGCGAAGGGGAAGTCCGCTCCCGGGAACAGCAAGGCGTTCGGGGCCTGAGGGCCTGAGGGCCTGTGGGCCTGTGGGCCTGTGGGGCACAGGGTCTGACGGCGGAACACAGGGCCCGACGACGGAAGAGGGGAAACGTTCCACGCCCTACGGATGACGGCTCGGCGTACGCTTCGTCGCAAGACGTATCCAGTCCTGGTATCAGGCAGTATCTTCGTAAAATCCGCTACAGGTATGCGGTTTCAGCGGAACCTGCCTCTCCATCGCGCCCTCTCACTGTGCGACCACTGAGAGGGCGCTATGAGATGGGGACGGAATGCGGGACATCAGCCGACGGGGACTGATAGGACTCGGCGCGGGTGCGGCGGCGGCCATGGGACTCGCCGCGTGCGGTACCCAGCACGACGGCGCCAGTCCTGCCCACGGTTCCGACAAGGGGGGATCCGACGGTTCCGGCGGTCCCAGCAACAGCCCCACGGCCACCGCCCGTCCGCTGGGTGACGGCTCCACCGCCGACACCGGCAAGCAGCCGAATCAGCCGGACAAGCCGGTGCCGCTGGAGCCGGGCCAGACTCCTCCGCAGTTCGTGGTCTTCTCCTGGGACGGCGCCGGCGAGGTCGGCAACGGCCTCTTCCCGCGCTTCCTCGACCTCGCCAAGGAGCACGGCGCGCACATGACGTTCTTCCTCTCCGGGCTCTACCTGCTGCCGGAGTCGAAGAAGCGCAAGTACCTGCCGCCGAACAACGCGCCGGGCGCCTCCGACATCGGCTACCTCAGCGACGACCACGTCAAGGCCACGCTGACCAACGTCCGCCGGGCCTGGCTCGAAGGCCACGAGATAGGCACCCACTTCAACGGCCACTTCTGTGGCGAAGCTCACGGCTCGGTCAAGTGGTGGACGCCCAAGCAGTGGCACAGCGAGATCGAGCAGGCCAAGGCCTTCGTCAAGGAGTGGAAGACCAACACCGGCTGGCACGACATGCCGCCCCTGCCCTTCGACTACGACAAGGAGCTGGTCGGCGGCCGTACGCCCTGCCTGCTCGGCCAGGACAACCTGCTGCCCACCGCCCGCGAACTGGGCTGGCGCTACGACGCCTCCTCGCCCGGCGGCAACCAGGTGTGGCCGACGAAGCGGCACGGGCTCTGGGACTACCCGCTCCAGGCGATCCCGTTCCCGGGGCACAGCTTCCAGGTGCTGTCCATGGACTACAACATCATGGCCAACCAGTCGAAGAACTCGACCAAGGCGCCCGCGTACAACTACCCGGGCTGGCGCCAGCAGGCAGCACAGGCCTACATAGCCGGATTCAAGCGGGCGTATGAGACAAACCGGGCGCCCTTCTTCATAGGCAACCACTTCGAGCACTGGAACGGCGGCATCTACATGGACGCCGTCGAAGAGGCGTTCAAGCACATCGCTCGGGAGAAGGAGAAGGGCGCCGACGTCCGCATCGTCTCCTTCCGGCAGTTCACGGACTGGATCGACGTGCAGCGGCCCGAGGTCGTGGCCAAGCTGCGCACGCTCGGGGTCGGGCAGGCGCCGGCCGGCGGCTGGAAGGCGTTCCTCTCCGAAACCTCCGGCGCCGGCAAGAAGACGTCGAGCACCACTTCGGGCACCACTTCGGGCAGTCCCTCGAACCCCGCCTGAAATGCGGGTTTCCGCCCACAAGGGGGGTGCGCAAGATCCCCGGAACGGACATGCGAAACTTTTCACATGAGTGCCGCCTGTCGCGCCCCCCAGCGCCTGAACCGCACCAGTAGCCGCAGCCGCCGACGCGCCGTCCTGGCCACCGCCGGGGCCGCCGTCGCGGCGCTCGTCCTGTCCGCCTGCGGATCCGGCGGCACCTCGGGGGGTTCGGGCAACACCAACTTCATCACCGGCAAGGACGGCATCGCGACCGTCGAGAAGAGCGAGCGGGCCGACGCCCCCGACCTGTCCGGCACCACCGTCGACGGCAAGAAGCTCGACGTCGCCGACTACAAGGGCAAGGTCGTCGTCATCAACGTCTGGGGCTCCTGGTGCCCGCCCTGCCGCGCCGAGGCGCCCAACTTCGTCAAGGTCGCCAAGGAGACGGCGAGCAAGGGCGTCCAGTTCGTCGGCATCAACACCCGCGACACCAGCACCGGTCCGGCCCAAGCCTTCGAGCAGCAGTACGGGGTCACGTACCCCAGCCTGTACGACCCGACCGGCAAGCTGATGCTCCGCTTCAAGAAGGGCACGCTCAACCCGCAGGCGATCCCGTCCACGCTGATCATCGACCGGGACGGGAAGATCGCCGCGCGCACACTGCAGGCCCTCACCGAGGACAAGCTGCGCGAGATGCTCGACCCGGTCGTCGCGGAGAAGTGACGTGACGTCCGTCTCCACGCTCGCTGCCGAGGGCTACAACGGCACGGTGCTCAACGGCGCCCTGCTGGTCGCCCTCCCCGTCGCCCTGCTCGGCGGTCTCGTCTCCTTCTTCTCCCCGTGCGTCCTGCCGCTGGTGCCCGGCTATCTGTCGTATGTGACCGGGGTCACCGGCACCGACCTGGCCGAGGCCCGGCGCGGGCGGATGGTCGCGGGCGCCTCCCTGTTCGTGCTCGGCTTCACCGCCGTGTTCGTCTCCAGCGGGGCGCTGTTCGGGTTCTTCGGCTCGACGCTCCAGGAACACAAGGACGTTCTGTCCAAGGTGCTGGGCGTCTTCATGATCCTCATGGGTCTGTTCTTCATGGGGGCGATGCCCTGGTTCACCCAGCGGGAGTTCCGCTTCCACAAGCGGCCCGTGGCGGGTCTGGTCAGCGCGCCCGTGCTGGGCGCACTGTTCGGCATCGGCTGGACCCCGTGCATCGGCCCGACCCTGTCCTCGGTGCTGATGCTCTCCTCCGACCAGGGCAGCGCAGGCCGCGGCGCCCTCCTCACCGTCGCCTACTGCCTCGGCCTCGGTGTGCCCTTCGTGCTCGCCGCCGTCGCCTTCCGCAAGGCGCTCGGCGCGTTCGGCTGGATCAAGCGGCACTACCAGTGGGTGATGCGCATCGGCGGCGGCATGATGATCGCGACCGGGCTGCTGCTGGTCACCGGCGCCTGGGACGGCATCGTGCAGCAGATGCAGAGCTGGTCCGACGGCTTCACGGTGGGGGTCTGATCCATGAGCGACACACGGAGCACCGACGTGCACAGTGAAGAGGCCCCCGAGATCCTGGCGCAGGGCAGTGAGGCCGACCTCGGCGAGGCCGGGTCGCAACTGTCCACCGCCCCCGTCGAGACGGCTGTGCCCGGCTCCTTCGGCGGCTCCCGCGCCCCCGGCGCCAAGGGCTGGATCACCTGGACCGCGCGGGAGATCATCGGCTGGACCCGCTGGTTCTGGCGGCAGCTGACCTCCATGCGGGTCGCGCTGATCCTGCTGTTCCTGCTCTCGCTCGCCGCGGTCCCCGGCTCGCTGATCCCGCAGACCGGCCAGAACGCGCTGAAGGTCCAGGACTTCAAGGACTCGCACAAGACGCTCGGCGAGATCTACGACAAGCTCGGGCTGTTCCACGTCTACAGCTCGGTGTGGTTCTCCGCGATCTACATCCTGCTGTTCATCTCGCTCATCGGCTGCATCGTGCCGCGCACCTTGCAGTTCACCGGCCAGCTCAGGGGCCGCCCGCCGGCCGCCCCCAAGCGGCTGACCCGGCTGCCCGCGTACGCGACCTGGCGCACGGACGCCGACCCCGAGCAGGTCCGCGAGGCCGCGCTGGCGGTTCTGGGACGCCGCCGCTTCCGCGCGCATGTCGCCGGGGACGCGGTGGCCGCCGAGAAGGGCTATCTGCGCGAGGCCGGCAACCTGGTCTTCCACATCGCGCTCGTCGTGATGCTGGTCGCCTTCGCCTGGGGCCAGCTGTACAAGACGGAGGGCAACAAGCTGATCGTCGAGGGCGACGGCTTCTCCAACACCCTCACCCAGTACGACGACTTCAAGTCCGGCAACCTCTTCAGCGACGACAACCTGGTGCCGTTCAGCTTCACCCTGGACAAGTTCACCGGCACCTACGAGCGCAACGGCCCCAACAAGGGCACTCCGCGCACCTACCAGGCGAACATCACCTACAGCGTGGGCGCCTACGGCAAGGACAAGAAGACCACCATCAAGGTCAACGAGCCGTTGGTGATCGGCGACGCCAAGGTGTACCTGGTCAGCCACGGCTACGCGCCCGTCGTCACCGTCCGGGACGGCAAGGGGAACGTCGTCTTCCATGACGCCGTGCCGCTGCTGCCGATCGACTCCAACGTGACCTCCCAGGGCGCCATCAAGGTCCTCGACGGCTACAAGAACGCTGAGGGCCAGTCCGAGCAGCTCGGCTTCCCGGCGTTCTTCGTGCCGACCTTCGCGGGCGCCGGCCAGGGCACGATGTTCTCCCAGTTCCCGGCGCTCGACTACCCGGTGCTCGCGGTGTCCGCGTACCACGGCGACCTGGGCGTCAACGCGGGCATCCCGCAGAACGTGTACCAGCTGGACACCAAGGCCAGGGGCCTGAAGCCGTTCAAGGACGCCAAGGGCGACATCGTCAAGGCCCGTCTGCTGCCCGGTGAGACCATGAAGCTGCCGGGCGGGAACGGCTCGATCACCTTCGACAAGGAGATCAAGTCGTGGGCCGGCTTCCAGGTGGTGCAGCAGCCCGGCACCGGGTGGGCGCTCGGTGGCGCGATCGCCGCGATCTTCGGCCTGGCCGCCTCGCTGTTCATCCAGCGCCGCCGCGTGTGGGTGCGCGCGACGACCGGAGCCGACGGCGTCACCGTCGTCGAGATGGCCGGCCTCGGCCGCAGCGAGTCCGCGAAGGTGCCCGAGGAACTGGGCGACCTGGCCGCACTCGTCCACGAGCAGGCACCCACGAAGACCGACGAGAACGACGAGACCGCCGAGAGCGACGAGTCCGCCGACGACACGACCCCCGACGCCGACCCCGAACAGGAGCCGGACGCCGCAACCCCCGTACCTGCCGCTGAAGGGGCTCAGAAAAAGTGACCCTCGCCACCGCCACCAACGAACACCTCGCGAACATCAGCAACGCGCTGATCTACTCCGCGATGGCCGTCTACACCCTGGCCTTCTTCGCGTACATCGCCGAATGGCTCTTCGGCAGCCGCAGCAAGGTCGCCCGCACGGCCAACGCGCTCACCACCGAGGCCGGGCGGAAGGCCGCCGGGCCCGCGGTGACGGTCAACAAGGCGGGGGGCACCGCGGTCCTGGAGCGGCCCAAGGTCGTCACCCGGGCCGTGGCCGGCGCCCGTGACGTTCCGGACGGCCCCGGCGCCCACGGCAGTGACGAGCAGGGCGACCTCTACGGGCGTATCGCCATCTCCCTCACCGTGCTCGCCTTCCTCGTGGAGCTGGCCGGCGTGATCGCCCGCGCGGCCTCCGTCGAGCGGGCGCCGTGGGGCAACATGTACGAGTTCAACATCACGTTCTCCACGGTCGCCGTCGGCGTCTACCTCACGCTGCTCGCGCTGAAGAAGAACGTGCGCTGGCTCGGCCTCTTCCTGACCACCACGGTCCTGCTCGACCTCGGCCTCGCCGTCACCGTCCTCTACACGGCGAGCGACCAGCTGGTCCCCGCCCTGCACTCGTACTGGCTGTACATCCACGTCTCCACCGCGATCGTCTGCGGCGCGGTCTTCTACGTCGGCGCGGTCGGCACGATCCTGTACCTGTTCAAGGACTCCTACGAGAACAAGCTGGCGAGCGGCGGCAAGCCCGGCACCTTCGCCACGTCCGTCCTGGAGCGGCTGCCGTCCTCGGCGTCCCTCGACAAGTTCTCCTACCGCGTGAACGCCGCCGTCTTCCCGCTGTGGACGTTCACGATCATCGCGGGCGCCATCTGGGCGGAGTCGGCCTGGGGGCGGTACTGGGGCTGGGACCCCAAGGAGACCTGGGCGTTCATCACCTGGGTCGCCTACGCGTGCTACCTGCACGCCCGCTCCACGGCCGGCTGGAAGGGCCGCAAGGCGGCGTACATCGCGCTCATCGCCTTCGGCTGCTGGCTGTTCAACTACTACGGCGTGAACATCTTCGTGGGCGGCAAGCACTCGTACGCGGGCGTGTAAGTCCCTTGCGGCGAAGGCCGGTTCCTGTGACGCGGGTCATGGGAACCGGCCTTCGCCGTACGACGAGCAGGGCCGCGGCGAGGATCCGGGCAGCGAGGCGGTCCAGGGCGTCAAGGACTCGGCCGGACGCGAGGGTGCCGCGATCACGTGACCACGCGGGCGAGCGCCCGTAACGCGTGCGGAACGCCCTCTCGGGAGCGACGCTGGTGTCATGACCGATCCCATCGAAGAGGGCGCAGCCGAGCACCGGGGGGACGCGTACGTACGGCACTACCTGCTGCGCCTGCCCCGCCCCGTGGAGGACGTCTGGCCGGTGCTGGCCTCCGCCGCGGGCCTCGCGGAGTGGCTGGCCCCCGCAGAGCCGTTCGAACCACGGCTCGGCGGCGCGGTGGGCCTGCGGCTCCCTGACGGCCCGGCCGAGGGCCGGATCACGGCCTGGGACGTGGAACGGGTCGCCGAGTACACGGTGGCGGGCCGGGGCCGCATCCGCTTCCACCTGGAGCCGGGCCGCCCGACGGGGACGACGGTGCGGTTCACGCACGAGAGCGGGGAGGACAGGGACCCGGGCTGGCGGGAACGGTTCGAACGCCTGCTGGGATCCTTGGCCCAGGCTCTCGACGACGGTGCCTAGGCAGGGGGCAGGCACTCCTTGGCCGGCGGACGGCCCTCGGGCCAGGCGATGCGTACGAACCGCGCACCCCCGTCCGGGGTGAGTTCCACGATCGGTACGGCCTTGTCGTACGGGTTCCCGTGCACGTCGAGGCAGATCCAGCCGCTCGCCCCGTCCACCCGGTGCGAGCCCTTCATGAACGCCCACTCGTTCACCACGTCCGTCAGCGCCGGCACCGCGTCGCCGGTCGGCGTGGCCTCCCGCATGCCCTGCACCGCGAGCCGCATGGCGTCGTACGCGATGGTCAGCTGCCCGTCGGCGAGATCCACCGGACCGACCGGCCCCACCGGCTGCTTCGCGCCACGCGCGATCAGGCCGTCCAGCTCCTGCGCGTCCGCCGCGCTGCCGCCGGTCCGCGCCGTCTCCTTCTTCCACGCGTCGGGATGCGCGAGCGCGGTGTAGCGCACGGACAGGTTGCGCGTGAGGGCCTTCCAGTCGAGGCGCTTGTCCCCGTTGAGGTACGAGCCCTCGTCGCCCGTCAGCACGGTGAGCCGGTGGTCCATGCAGCCGCGCGCGCCCAGCGCGTTGACGAACTGCCGCAGCTGGGTGTGGCGCCCGGCGAACAGGATCGTGTCCGTGGTCTTCGGGGTGTCGCACACCAGTTGGGTGATCTGCCGGAATTGGTTCGCGGTCGTGCCCTCCTGCGTTCGGTCCACGGGCGGGGTGAACGGCTGCGCCTGGTACGGCGATCCGGCCACCAGCTTCTCGAACGCGCTCTGCAGGGTGCGCGTGTAGGGGTCGCCCGGCTTGTCGTACACCAGTAGCGCCCTTCCCCCGGAGACCCGGGCGAAGGACGCGAGCGCACGGGCCGAGTCGCTGTTGGTGGGGGCGACACGGGCGAGCCCCGGGTAGGGGTCCTTGCCGTCGGCCCCGTTGGCGAGGCTGTCGGCGGTGATGGAGGAGCCGACGACCGGGATGCCGCGGTGGGTCAGCTCCCTGACGGCGGCACGGTTGTTGTCGGTGCTCAGCCCTATCCCGGTCACCGCCCGCAGCCGGTCGGCGCCCTCGGTCATCTGCGTCAGCCGGTCGACCACTCGCGGCCAGTAGGACCCGTCCCGGCCGGTGTTGGCGAGCACCAGCCGGATCTGGGGGGTCTCCCCGGTCGCGTCATGGTTGGCCCGGTACTGGGCGAGATAGGCGCCCTGGAGTTCGTGCAGCGTGTCGTCCACGCTGTCCGGGTCGCTCGCGGTGAACGGCTCGAAGAGCGCGACGGTGACGTAACCGCCGGACTTCAGACGGTCGTTCTCCCGGTACACCGCCTCCACCACGTCGGCGAACCGACGCTGCCCGAAGTCGTACGCCGTCGTCGACACGCCCACACAGTCGCCGCCGTCGAGGCGGGCCACGCCCGGAGCGCAGGAGGGCTGCCGGCCGACGTAGGTGACGACGGCCCACGCGGTGCCGGCCACCAGCACGGCGGCGAGCAGCAGCGCCGCATACCGGCGGAAGCGGATCTCCCAGACGTCCTCGCGCAGCCAGGTCCACCAGCGTGCCGCCATCATCGCCCCCCGTTCTCGTACGGTCCGCGGGGACCGCCCCGGCCACCCGGACCACTCGGAACACCCCCGCCACACGGACCGCACCGGCCCGCCGTCATGCCGGTCATCCCCGGCCTCCGTCCCCGTCCTCGCCGTCGCCGTCGCCGGGGATGCGCAGGGGCCGTCCGGCCAGCGCGTCCGTCGGCCAGTCCCGCGAGGCACGCCACAGCAGGGCGGTGCCCGAGGGGCGCAGGTTCGACAGCTGCTCCAGTTCGAAGCGCAGCCGTTCGGCCACCTTCACATCGGGCAGCACCAGAGGATCGGTCAGCTGCCACACCGCGTGCAGCAGTCGCCGCACCCGCAGGTGCAGGACGGGGTCCACGCCCTGCGGCGGCCGCTGTTCGGCGTCCGTACGGCCGAGCGCGACCGCGGCCCGGTGGTCGTGGTCGTGACCGCCGTCGAAGTCCCGGCCCTCCGGGTCGTGCGCGTGGTAGTAGGGCGCGGACGCGATGAAGACCAGCGCGGACAGCCAGGTGCCGACATCCGTGCCGGTGAAGGTGTCGCGCAGATGGGCCACGGCGAAGTCCGCCTTGCCGAGGGCCAGTTCGTGGTGCAACCGGTAGCGTGCGGCGTCCGGCCCGTCCTGCTCGCCGTAGTGGTCGACGAGCGCGCGGTGCGCCGCCTGCCACTGGGCGTGGCCCGCGTCGAGGTGGTGCAGCCGCAGCAGGAGCAGCGCGCGCAGGAACGGGTCCCCGACGAACTGTCCCGGCGCGCTCGGCCGCCCTCCGCGGCGAGCCGTTCCTCCAGTCCGAGCACCCCGGCCGCGCCGAAGTCGTCCGGCAGGCGGTCCCGGGCGAGCGCCAGCGCGGACGGGCGGTCGTGGGCGGCCGCGAGCACGGTCAGCTCGTCGAGCCGGCCGCCCGGGACCAGCCGGTCCAGCAGCTCCTGGTAGGCGGGGCGGCCGTCGTGGTCGTCGTGGACGGTGACGTCCCCGGTGAGCAGGGCGCCGAGGACGCGGCCCCGCGCGGCAGGTTCTGCCGCGCCGACTCCGCGAGCAGGGTGATGCCGAGCGGGCTGCCGCCGGTGAGCCGGTGCGTGGCGTGCGGAAGCTGGGGCGGTACGTCGACGCCCCGGCAGACGGCGCCCACGATGTGCAGGGTGTCGTCGGGCTTGAGCGGCGGCAGCGACACGAGCAGTGCCCGGGAGGACGGGGAAGCGCCGGGCTCCCAGCCTGTGGTGCGGGCGACCTCGGTCAGGGTGCGGCGGGCCGCGTTGCGCAGCGCCGGGTGGCTGTAGCCGCGCAGGGCCGCCAAGAACACGACCTGGTCGCGGATGCCGTCCGCGCGGTCACGCAGGACGCACTCCAGCAGGCCGCGCCCGGCGGGCTCCTGCACGTTGTCGATGAGGATCACCGGGCGGCCGACGCGGCGGGAGCGCTGCACCACACCGGCGTAGGCGTCGTCGAGGTCTGCCAGCAGGGCCCGCACGAGATGGCGCTCGGCGTGGGTGCGGGAGTCGCCGCCGGCCCGGAAGTGCCCGGACAGCAGGATGAGCCCCAGCTTGGGGTTGCCGCCCGCGTTCGGGTAGTCGCGGTACCAGGTGGCCGCCCTGCGCAGCCGGCGGTGGGTGGGGGAGACGCCCTCGCTGAAGGACTCCAGGGTCGCCTCGATGATCGGCTCGACGACGGGCCCGGTGTTCGACATGGACGCGATGAGCTTGGCGACCACCTTGCTCACCCAGCGGCCCGCGAAGCCGTCGAGGAAGGACCGTGAGTCGTTCAGCAGGAGGATCCGCTCGGCCTCCTGCCGGATGCGCGGTACGTCCCGGTCGCCCCAGCCGCCCGCCGCGACGGCGAGCAGCCCGGAGGCGAGGCGCGGGAACCCGATCCGCCGGGCGCCCGTGACGGGCTCGGCGAGCTGCTCGGCGACGGTGGTCAGCGCCTGCGCGACCGGCGACCAGACCTCGCCGGGCCGCTCCGGCGGCGGCCCGGCGAACTGCGGCTCCTCACCGTCGATCAGCGCGACGGGCGTGTGCCCCTGGTAGGCGGCGCGCACCTCGTCGAGCAGCGCGCTCTTGCCGAGTCCGCGGCCGCCCGCGAACACCACGAACGGCAGGTCGGAGTCGTGCTCGTACGGACAGGAGCGGAGCTGGTGGGGGCGCAGACCGACGAGCCGCGAGGCGAGCCCGGGCGGCTCGGTGTCGAACAGAGGCTCCCGGCCGTGCAGCCGTCTGTCGTCCACCGCATCTCCCCCCGGCGCGGTCCGCTTCGATGTGCTGCTGTGAGCTGTACCCAGAAGTGAGGTATACCCAGACCACCGTGGAAAAACGGGGAGTTGATTCGATTCGGAGCGCACGATGACCGTCTGGTTGCGAAAGTCTGCGGGACGAGGACGACGATGACCGATGCCCTGACCGATCCCCGTATCCCCACCATCGACCTGCGGCCGTGGCTGCACGGCGACCCCGCCGCCCGCGCCCGCATCGCCCGCACCGTCGACGAAGCCCTCCAGACCGCGGGATTCCTGCTGGTCACCGGCCACGGCGTGGACCCGTCCCTGCGCACCCGGATCCGCGAGGCCGCGCGGACCTTCTTCACACTGCCGGTGGAGGTCAAGGAGAAGTACGCGGCCCGGGTCGGCGGGCGCGGCTGGCTCGGCCCCGGCACGGAGGCCAACGGCTACGCGGAGGGCACCGAGACACCGCCCGACCTGAAGGAGTCACTGACCTTCGCGACGCAGGAGCCGTTCGAGGACCCGGAGATCGACGCGGAGTGGTACGCGCCGAACGTCTGGCCGGCTCAGGTGCCGGAGCTGCGCGGGCTGTGCGAGGAGTACCTGGCGCGGATGGCGGAGCTGGAGAACCGTCTGCTGTCGCTGCTCGGCGAGGCACTGGGCCTGGAACCGGACTTCTTCACGCGGCACATGGCCCGCCCGACCTACGGCTTCAACATCAACTGGTACCCGGGTACGGACGTCATCGGCGAGCCGGAGCCGGGCCAGTTCCGCATCGGCCCGCACACCGACTTCGGCACGGTCACGATCCTGGACCGGCAGGCGGGCAGGGGCGGCCTGCAGGTGTGGACGGACGAGGGCGGCTGGGAGGACGCCCCCTACGACCCGGAGGCGTTCACCATCAACATCGGCGACCTGATGGCCCGTTGGACGGGTGACCGCTGGCGCTCGGGCCGGCACCGCGTCCTGCCGCCGCCGGTGGACGCTCCTGCCGAGGAGCTGATGTCCCTGGTCTACTTCGGCGAGTGCACCCCGGGGACGATCGTGGAGTCGGTTCCGGCCCCGGTGGGCAGGGTGGCGTACGAGCCGGTGGACTCGCATGTGTATCTGCGGCAGAAGCTGGACTCGATCACGGTGAACTGACGCCCACTGGAGCAGCCCGGGTTCCGTCAGTCGGCCGCGGGGCCCTCGCCCCGCTCCCGGCGCCGCAGCTCCTCCTCGCGGCGGCGCAGGTCGGCCTCCCACTCCTTCAGCAGGGCCTCGTCCTTCTTGTTCTCTTCCTTGAGGGACCTGAGGAACTCGGGATTGTCGTCGGGCGCGACAAAGGTGGTGCGGTGGTTGCGGTGCCTCTCGGAGGGCGTGGAGCCTCCCCCAGAGGGGGCACCCCCAGCCTGGGCGGGGCCGCGGTACTTGCCGGCCACCAGCCAGGCGATCGGGCCGACCAGCACCTCGCCGAAGAGCAGGATGATGATGACCCAGACCACCTTGGGCAGCCCGCGCACCTGCTCCTCGGGGGTGTTGAGGCAGTCGATGAAGGCGTATATCCACAGCGCCAGGACCAGCAGGAACGGCAGATACCTGAACATGGTGGTGCGATCCCCCAGGAGACGGCGAGGGGCGTGCGACTGGCCCCGGTGACGGGGTCAGGGTAGCGGGTGGCCGCTGCGCTGTTCCGGGGGCGCTGCGCCCACAGCCGCTCCGCGGCGGGCCGGGCCCCCGGCCGAACCGCCGGGGCGCCCGGAGTTCCGAACCGGGTCTCGGCGATACTGGGACGCATGGCTTATGACGATCTTCGGTCCCTGCTCCGGGCGCTGGAGCGCGAGGGAGAGCTCAAGCGCATCAAGGCGGAGGTCGACCCCTATCTGGAGGTCGGGGAGATCGTCGACCGGGTGCAGAAGTCCGGCGGTCCCGCGCTGCTCTTCGAGAACGTCCGCGGGTCGAGCATGCCGCTGGCGATGAACGTCTTCGGCACCGACCGGCGGCTGCTGAAGTCCCTCGGCCTGAAGTCGTACGACGAGATCTCCGAGAAGATCGGCGGCCTGTTGAGGCCCGAGCTGCCGCACGGGTTCGTCGGGGTGCGCGAGGCCTTCGGGAAGCTCGGCGCGATGGCGCACGTGCCGCCCAGGAAGGTGAAGGCCACGGACGCGCCCGTCCAGGAAGTCGTGCTGCACGGCGACGACGTCGACCTCGACACCCTGCCCGCCCTGTTCACGTGGCCCAAGGACGGCGGCTCCTTCTTCAACCTCGGGCTGACCCACACGAAGGACCCCGAGACCGGGATCCGCAACCTCGGTCTGTACCGCCTCCAGCGCCACGACAGGCGCACCATCGGCATGCACTGGCAGATCCACAAGGACAGCCGCAACCACTACCAGGTGGCGGCCCGGCGCGGGGAGAGGCTGCCGGTCGCCATCGCCTTCGGCTGCCCGCCCGCCGTGACGTACGCTGCCACCGCGCCGCTGCCCGGCGACATCGACGAGTACCTGTTCGCCGGGTTCATCGCGGGCAAGCGGATCGAGATGGTCGATTGCAAGACGGTGCCGCTCCAGGTCCCGGCGAACGCCGAGGTGGTCCTGGAGGGCTGGCTGGAGCCCGGCGAGATGCTGCCGGAGGGGCCGTTCGGCGACCACACCGGCTTCTACACCCCCCAGGAGCCCTTCCCGGCGCTGACGATCGACTGCGTCACCATGCGCCGCCGCCCGCTGCTCCAGTCGATCGTCGTGGGCCGCCCGCCGACGGAGGACGGTCCGCTCGGCCGCGCGACGGAGCGGTTCTTCCTCCCCCTGCTGAAGATCATCGTCCCGGACATCGTGGACTACCACCTGCCCGAGGCGGGGGGCTTCCACAACTGCGCGATCGTCTCGATCGACAAGAAGTACCCCAAGCACGCCCAGAAGGTGATGCACGCCATCTGGGGCGCCCACATGATGTCCCTCACCAAGCTGATCGTGGTCGTCGACTCCGACTGCGACGTCCACGATCTGCACGAGGTCGCCTGGCGCGCCCTCGGCAACACGGACTACGCCCGGGACCTCACCGTCGTCGAAGGCCCCGTCGACCATCTCGACCACGCCTCCTATCAGCAGTTCTGGGGCGGCAAGGCGGGCATCGACGCCACGAAGAAGTGGCCCGAGGAGGGCTACACGAGGGACGGCGGCTGGCCCGACATGGTCCTGTCCGACCCCGATACGGCGGCGAAGGTCACCCGCCGCTGGAAGGAGTACGGCCTGTGAGCAGCGCCTCCGCCGCGATTCCGCAGCCCGGACGCACCAAGGCGTTCCTGCGCCTGGTGATGATCGAGCACTCCGTCTTCGCCCTGCCCTTCGCGTACATCGCCTCGCTGACCGCGATGTACCAGTGGGACCGGAACATCCACTGGGGACGGCTGCTCCTCGTCACCGTCGCCATGGTGGGACTGCGCACCTTCGCCATGGCCGCGAACCGGATCATCGACCGCGAGATCGACGCCCGCAACCCGCGCACCGCCCAACGCGAGCTGGTCACCGGCGCGATGACGGTGCCGCACGCGTGGACCGGTGCCCTGATCGCGCTGGTCTTCTTCCTGGGCGCCGCGGCCCTGCTCAACCCGCTGTGCCTGGCGCTCGCCCCCATCGCGGTCATCCCGATGGTGGTGTACCCGTACGGCAAGCGGTTCACCAACTTCCCGCAGGCCATCCTCGGTCTCGCCCAGGCGATGGGCCCCATCGGCGGCTGGCTCGCGATCAGCGGCAGGTGGGACTGGGACGCGGTGATCCTCGGCCTCGCGGTCGGCATCTGGATCGGCGGCTTCGACCTGATCTACGCCTGCCAGGACGTGGAGACGGACCGCGAGATCGGCGTCCTGTCGGTGCCGGCCCGCTTCGGCATCCCGGCGGCCATCTGGGGCGCCCGCGCCTGTCACGCCGTCACGACGGCACTGTTCGTCTGGTACGCGGTCGTCACCGGCGCCGGCTTCTTCTTCTGGCTGGGCCTGGTGATCGTGGCGGGCGCCTTCCTCTACGAGCACACGATCGTCCGCCCGCACGACCTGACCCGCCTCAACCGGGCCTTCTTCAGCGTCAACGGGTTCATCGGCATCGCCCTGTTCGTGTGCGCGCTGCTGGATCTGCTGACGCGCGGGCTGACGGCCTGAAAGCTGTGCAGCTCAAAAGCTGTGCGTCCACTGTGTTATTCATGTGGGCAGGGTGCGTACAGGGCTGGTAATGGGCGGCACTTCGCGGATTGAAATGCCGTCCGGTCGGGTTAAAGAATCGTCCTGATTCTGGCGAGAATTCTCTTGGAACGGGCCTTTTCGGTGGGGCGGGCGCGCCCTGTGCCCCAAGACTGCTGTGCATGGCTACGACAGTCCTCACCCCGCCCACCGGTGCCGTTCGCCGCGCGCCGTGGCGTTCGCCGACGGATCAGCCGGCATACGCGCGCCCGGCGCTGCTGGTCATCATCGTGCTCGCCGCCGTGCTCTACGCATGGGGGATCGACCACAGCCAGTACCACACGTTCTATGCGAACGCCGTCCGCAGCATGACGGAGAGTTGGAAGGCTTTCTTCTACGGATCTTTCGACCCCGGGAATTCCATCACGCTCGACAAATTGCCGGGATTCCTGTGGCCGCAGGCGCTTTCCGCCCGCATCTTCGGATTCCATCCGTGGGCGCTGATCCTTCCTCAGGTCCTCGAGGGGGTGGCGAGCCTGCTGGTCCTGCACCGGTTGGTGCGCCGTTGGGCGGGCGTGAACGCGGCACTGATCGCCTGCACGGCGTTCCTGCTGACACCGGTGGCCGTGGGGCTCTTCCGCACCGCCGTCGAGGACCCCGCCTTCACGTTGTGTCTGCTGCTGGCGGCCGAGGCCACCCAGCGTGCCGCCCGGGACGGCCGACCGGGCCCACTGGTGCTCGCCGGTGTGTGGGTCGGGCTCGGCTTTCAGGCCAAGATGCTGGAGGCGTGGGCGGTGCTGCCCGCGCTCACCCTGGTCTACCTGCTCTCGGCACCGATCACCCTGCGGAGGCGGCTGGCGCACCTCGGCGTGTCCGCGGTGGTGATGACCGCCGTGTCGGCGTCCTGGATGCTCGCCGTCACCCTCACCCCCGCCAAGGACCGGCCCTACGTGGATGGCACCACCAACAACTCCGCGTTCAGCATGGTGGTCGGCTACAACTTCCTGAACCGCTTCTCCTCCCTCGGCATCAGCGCGGCCTCCACGGGCAGCGTGAGCGCCACGCAGGGCGGCGGAGGCGGCCGGGGCGGCCCATGGCAGGGGGCAGGCCCGGCGCAGGTGGCGGGCCAGAGGCAGGGGGAGGCGGGACGGGCGGCACCGGAGTCGGCGGGGGTGCCCAGTACCGCCGGAGCGGGGCGCGGGACGCCCTGGGAGCCGGGACGAACGCCCTGCACCGGACCGGCGGCCGCGGCGGTGACCAGAACGGCTGGTCGAAGATGTTCGGTACGTCGCTCGCCTCCCAGACCGGCTGGCTCTACCCGATCGCCGCCGTCGCCGTCGTCTGCGGTCTCCTGTGGCGCCGGGGCAGGCCGCGCACCGACCGGACCCGTTCCGGATTCCTCCTCTGGGGCACGTGGCTGACGACGTACTTCCTGGTCTTCAGCGCGGGAAGCGTCGCCGGCCACACGTACTACATGGGCGTGATCGCCGTACCGCTCGCCGCGCTCACCGGGGGCGGCGTCGCGCTGCTCTGGCGCGCCTACCGCGCCGGCGGCCGTCGCGCATGGGCGCTGCCGGGCGCGGTGGCGGCGACGGCGGCGTGGAGCGCGTACCTCGCCGCCAGTTCCCGTCGTTCCTGCCGTGGCTGGCGCCCGCGGTGGGCGTGCTCGGTCTCGGAGCCGTCGTGCTGCTGGTGTGGGCCCGTCCGGGTCGTACGCCGTCCGGCGGCCGGCTCGCCCTCGCCGGGCTGGCGGCCTCCCTCACGGCGGTGCTGCTCGCGCCGAGCGCGTGGGCGGTGCAGGTACTCAACCCCTCCTACAGCAGTTCCGGCATGGGCGCGGTCGGTCCCTCCGCCACGAACCGCGGCCACGGCTCGGTGATCTCGGCGGCCGGCCGGACGGGCCGACCGGCCTGGGGCGGCGGCGCGACGCGCGGTACCAGGGCGACCCGCGACGGCATGGGCGGCTTCGGCGGCGCGGGCGGATTCGGTGGCGTGGGCGGGTTCGGCGGCATCGGCGTGGAGGGCGGGCTCACCGCGGCCCAGCGGGAGGTGCTCGACTACACCACCGCGCACCAGGGTTCGGCCGCCTACGTGTTCGCCACCACCAGCTGGAACGGCGCGTCCCCGTACATCCTCGCCACCGGGGCCCACGTCCTGCCGCTCGGCGGCTTCAGCGGCAGGGTGCCGTTCCCGACCGAGGCGCAGTTCCGGGAGCTGGTCGACACCGGCAAGGTGCGGTACGTGCTGCTGGGCGGTGGCCGCGGCACGGGCGCACTGTTCGGCGGCGGTGGGACCACGGCCACGGCGCGGATCACCGACTGGGTCCGCTCCGCCTGCACCCCCGTCCCGGCCTCGGCGTACGGCGGCACGGACTCCGCCGCCCCGGGCACGGCCGGCGGAGCGGCCGCGGCCCAGACGCTGTACCGGTGCACGCCGGGCCACTGACCGACCCACTGACCGGCCGCTTGGGGACGGCCCCTCCGCTCGCGGGCGGAGGGGCCGTTCTCATGAGCGGGCCCCGGTACCGGGCGAGGAGGCGGCGGGGGCTCCGGTAACGGCCCCTTGGCCCGTTCCTGCCCCGCGGCGCCGGATAGGCTCGGTGTCGTGAACCCAGTCAAGCCAGGAGAGACGCCGCGTACGCCTTGGATCGTGGGGGTGTCCGGCGCTTCCGGCACCCCGTATGCCGCCGCCGTACTGCGCGGACTCCTCGCGGCGGGCGAGAGCGTCGACCTCGTCGTCTCCCGTGCCTCGCGGCTCACCCTGCTCGACGAGACAGGGATCGCCTTCCGGGACGCCCACTGGCGGGAGGACCTGCGCGAATGGCTGGGTCGGGGCGCCGACGGAAAGCCCGGGACGTTCGTGGTCGACGTCGACGGAGACCGTGTGCGGCACTGGGGCGCCGGTGACCTGGCCGCCGGGCCGTCCTCCGGGTCGTACCCGGCGAAGGGCATGCTGATCGTGCCCGCGTCCACGGCGTGTGTGGCGGGGGTCGCGCTCGGGCTGTCGAAGGACCTGTTGCAGCGGGCAGCGAGCGTCACCCTCAAGGAGGGGCGGCGCCTGGTCGTCGCCGTACGGGAGACCCCGCTCGCCGGGCAGACCCTCAAGCAACTGGTGGCGCTGGACGAGGCGGGCGCGGTGGTGCTGCCGGCGTCGCCGGCGTTCTACGCGGGGGCCACGCACATCCAGGACCTCGTGGACTTCGTCGCGGGGCGGGTGCTGGACGCGGCAGGGGTGCCGCACCGGCTGTACCGCCGCTGGGAGGGCGAACTCGGCGGTTCCCGGCCCGTCCGGTGACCATCGCGGCACCCAGGAGCACCAGGCAGTAGCAGCACAGCACCACTCATCACTTCAGGAACTCTGCAGATCTCTCATCGGATCTCTTCACCGGAAGGCTTCGATCGCATGGACGCGGTGGACAGGCAGCTCATTCAGGCCCTGAGGGAGAACGGCCGGGCCTCCTACGCGGAGTTGGGGCGCCTCGTCGGCCTGTCGGGACCGAGCGTCACCGACCGCATCAACCGTCTGGAGGCGGCGGGCGTCATCACGGGTTACCGCGCCACGGTGGACGCCGCCTCGCTCGGCCTCGGGGTGACCGCCCTCATCGGCATCTCGCTCTCCGACGCCGCCGACCACGAGGACGTGGCGCGCCGGCTGAAGGACCTGCCCGAGATCGAGGACTGCTGGTTCATCGCCGGTGACGACTCCTTCATGCTCAAGGTGCGGGCGACGGACGTGGACGGCCTGGAGAAGATCATCCGCCGGCTGTCGGGCACCAAGGGCGTCTCCCGGACCCGTACCACGATCGTGCTGTCGACGAAGTGGGAGAACAGGGTCGGGGACCTGCCGGAGCAGGCGTAGGGCTACGGTTGACGAAGTCTGTCTCAGAAAGAGGTATCCGCATGGACGTCGGGCTCAAGCGCGAGCTGGAGGAGAAGGTCCGCTCCGGTGAGCGGCTGACCCGTGAGGACGGCATCGCGCTGTACGAGTCGGACGACCTGGCCTGGCTGGGCAGCCTGGCGCACGAGGTGCGGACGAAGCTGAACGGCGACGTGGTCCACTTCAACGTCAACCGCCACCTCAACATGACGAACGTGTGCACCGCGTCCTGCGCCTACTGCTCCTTCCAGCGCAAGCCGGGCGAGAAGGACGCGTACACGATGCGCATCGAGGAGGCGGTGAAGCTCGCCAAGGCGATGGAGTCGGAGAACCTCACCGAGCTGCACATCGTCAACGGCCTGCACCCGAACCTGCCGTGGCGCTACTACCCGAGGTCGCTGCGCGAGCTGAAGAAGGCGCTGCCGCACGTGTCGCTGAAGGCGTTCACGGCGACGGAGATCCACCACTTCGAGACGATCTCCGGTCTTTCGGCCTCCGAGATCCTGGACGAGCTGATCGACGCCGGTCTGGAGTCGCTGACCGGCGGCGGCGCGGAGATCTTCGACTGGGAGGTCCGGCAGCACATCGTCGACCACCGGACCCACTGGGAGGACTGGTCGCGCATCCACCGCCTGGCGCACGAGAAGGGTCTGAAGACCCCGTGCACCATGCTGTACGGCCACATCGAGGAGCCGCGCCACCGCGTGGACCACGTGCTGCGTCTGCGTGAGCTCCAGGACGAGACCGGCGGCTTCCAGGTCTTCATCCCGCTGCGCTACCAGCACGACTTCGTGGACATGAAGGACGGCAAGGTCCGCAACCGTCTTCAGGCCCGTACGCAGATGGCGACCGGCGCGGAGGCCCTGAAGACGTTCGCCGTCTCGCGCCTGCTCTTCGACAACGTCCCGCACGTCAAGGTCTTCTGGGTGATGCACGGCGTCCAGACCGCGCAACTGGCCCTCCAGCACGGTGCGGACGACATGGACGGCTCGGTCGTCGAGTACAAGATCACGCACGACGCGGACAACTTCGGCACGCCGAACAAGCTGACCCGCGAGGACCTGCTGGAGCTGATCCGCGACGCCGGGTTCCGTCCGGTGGAGCGGAACACCCGGTACGAGATCATCCGGGAGTACGAGGGCCCGGACCCGGCGCGCCGGGAACAGCCGCAGCCGATGAGGGTGTGACCCGGGCGGTGGCTCTCGATTTCACGCTCGACCCCGCCATGACCCCTGCCCTCCGCGACGGGATCCTCGACCTCTGGGTCGATGTGACCAACGCGGGGGGAGCCGTGGGGTTCGTGGCGCCGGTCACCTCGGACGCGATACGCCCCGAGCTGCGCAGGTACCTGATGGCCATGAGCGAGGGGCGCAGCCGGCTGCTCGTCGGGCAGGACGAGGACGGGCGGGTGGCCGCGACCGCGTTCCTCACCTTCAACACGCACCGCCTGATGACCCACTGGATCTGGCTCTACACGGTCATGGTCCACCCGCGGCACCAGGGCAAGGGCTACGGCGTGACCTGCTGGCCGCCGCCGCGGACGCGGCCCGCGGCCTGGAGGGCATAGAGGCGATACGGCTCACCTGCCGCGGCGGCCTCGGCCTGGAGCGGTTCTACGGCTCCTGCGGCTACAAGGAGGTCGGCCGGGTCCCCGGAGCGATCCGGGTGGCCCCCGGGGACGACCGCGACGACATCATCATGCTCCTGCCGCTGGGGTGAGCGAGGTCGCGCGCACCCCGCTGCAAGATCGGGTCCTCGGCGTGCTTCACTGGACGGTGCCCTTTGTGAACGTTCGGAACGGATCGGAACGGAAGAGTGGATTGAGATGCTCCGATACACGCTGATGCGCCTCGGTATCCTCGCGGGCTGCCTCGTGGTCGTCTGGGGCCTCGTCTACTCGGGCATCGCCCCGCGCGGCCTCGGCGCCTCCAACGGCCTGTGGATCATCATGCTGGCCCTGGTGATCTCGGCGCCGATCAGCTTCGTGGTGCTGCGCAAGGAGCGGGACCGGGCGTCGGTGCAGATCGTGCAGCGGGTGGACCGTATGAAGGCGAACCTCGATGCGAACCGCAGCCAGGAGGACGTGGCCGACGACACGGCACGGGCGCAGGGGCAGACTTCCTGAAAGCCGGCGTCACAGCGGGCTGACCGTAGGGTCTTTCGTTTGGATCAGGCCGGGCTCGCGGGGCCTGGCACGCACTCCCCCACTGCCTTGACGGCGTGGGGGCACCCCCAGCGGCGTTGTCGTCGGTCGCCAACTCCCCCACGCTCGAACATGCTCGCGCGGGGGGACCCCCATCGGGTTGACTCCCTCCTCCGCCTTGCAGCTGCACGCTCCCCCACGCTCGAACGAGCTCGCGCGGGGGCACCCCCATGGCCCCGCTCCCTGATCCGGCCTGATCCAAACGAAAGACCCTAGTCTTGCCCGCATGGGTTCCGTGAAGACCAAGCGGATGCCGCGGGCCGTGCGGGAGCAGCAGATGCTCGACGCCGCCGTGAAGACCTTCGGGCAGCGCGGCTACATGGCCGCCTCCATGGACGAGATCGCCGAACTCGCCGGTGTGTCCAAGCCGTTGGTGTACCTGTACCTGAACTCCAAGGAATCTCTCTTCAGCGCCTGCATCCGCCGCGAGGCCGCCACCCTCGTCGAGGCGGTCCGCTCCGGTGTCCGGCCCGGGACCAGCGCCGACCGCCGGCTCTGGGAAGGGCTCCAGGCCTTCTTCACGCACACCGCGCGGAACCCGGACGGCTGGGCCATCCTGCACCTCCAGGCCCGTACGCACGGTGAACCCTTCGCCGCCGAGGTGGCCGCGATGCGCGAGGAGATCGTCGCGTTCGTCACCCGGCTCATCGCCGTCGCGGCCCGTGATGGGGGCACCCCCTGCTCGAACGGAGCTGAGAGCTTGGGGGACCACGGCGATCCCGCCCTGCCCGAGCACGAGGTCGCCGGGCTCGCCGAGGCCCTGGTCGGGGCCGCCGAGTCGCTCGCGGCCTGGGCCAACGTCACCCCCGGTGTCTCCGCCCGGCAGGCCGCGGCGACCCTGATGAACTTCGCCTGGGCGGGGCTCGGCGATCTCATGGAGGGCCGCCCCTGGTCACCGCCCCCGCCTCAGGCCGAAGCTCCCCGATGAGGTGAGCCCTGTCCCCGCCGCGCAACTCGAACCGCCCGCCGTCGGCCGCGTAGGTGACGGTGCCGGGCAGCAGGACGGGCGCCTTGAACTCCGCGCGCAGGTGCACGGCGGCGGGCACCGGTTGCTCGGCGAGGCACCGGGCGACGGTCCACATGCCGTGCGCGATGGCCCGGGGGAAGCCGAAGAGGCGGGCGGTGAGCGGGTGCAGATGGATGGGGTTCCGGTCCCCGGACACGGCCGCGTACCGCCGCCCGACGTCTTCGGCCAGCCGCCACTCGGCGAGGGCGGGAAGGGGTGCGCGGTCCTCGGCGGGCGGGGGTCCTGCCGGGGCGGTCGTGCGGTGCCGGGCCAGATAGGTGCTGGCCGAGTCCCACACGACCCGGCCGCCGGTACGGGCCTCGGTGACGACGACGGCCTGGGTGCCGCGCCGGTGGGGCGCCAACTCGGCGACGCGCACGGTCAGTTCGTACTCGCCGTCGGGTCCGAGGGCTTCCCGCTGGGTGATCTCGATGGAGGTGTGCACCAGTCCGAGGAGGGGCAGCGGGAACGCCCGGCCGGCCATCGTCCGCATGGCGAGGGGGAACGCGAGGACGTGCGGGTAGGTGAGGGGGAGGGTGTCCACGCCGGTGGGGAATCCACAGACGCGCTCGTAGGCGGTGAGGTGGGGGAGGTCGATGCGTACGCCGGGGAGAGTGAGGGGCGTACGGGGGAAGGGGGCGTCGGTGCGGGGCCGCTTGAAAGGGGAGAGAAGGGCACCGCGGGCGAGAACCGGAAGCAGGGAAGGCACGAGAGACTCCTTGGTCGACTCAGCTGCGGGCATTCGTGCCGCCGGGGCGGCACGGGTGGGCGCTGGGGGCACCTCCCAGGCCGTCAAGGCACTGGGGGAGGCACCCCGTCAGCGCCGGGGTGCGCGACTCCCCCCGGCCGACGGCAGCACCGAGCACAGTGCAGCGACGGCTAGGCGCCGAGCAGGCTCTGCCCGCACACCCGCACCACCTGCCCGTTCACCGCCCCCGACCCCGGCTGGGCCAGCCACGCCACCGTCTCCGCCACATCCACCGGCAGCCCTCCCTGCCCCAGGGAGTTCATCCGCCGCCCCGCCTCCCGGAGGAGAGCCGGCATCGCGGCCGTCATCCGCGTCTCGATGAACCCGGGCGCCACCGCGTTCACCGTCACCCCCCGCTCGGCCGCGACCCGCGGCGCCAGGGCCCGTACGAACCCGATCACCCCCGCCTTGCTCGCCGCGTAGTTCGTCTGCCCCACGTTCCCGGCGATCCCCGCCATCGACGCGGTGACCACGATGCGCCCTCCACCGAGTTCTCGACTTCGCTCGAACAGGGGGGATCCCCATCCCCGCAGCACCCCCCGCTCCAGCAGCACGTCCGTCGTGCGCAGCACACTCGCGAGGTTCACGTCGAGCACCGAACTCCACCGCTCGGCAGCCATGTTGGCCAGCTTCCGGTCCCGGGTGATCCCCGCGTTGTGAACCAGTACGTCCAGCCCGTCCGGCACCTCGTCCGCGATCCGGGCCCCCGCGTCGTCCGCCGTGACGTCGACCGTCACCGCGCTCCCGCCCACGCGCTCGGCCACCCGCCGCACCTCGGCCTCGGCCTGCGGCACGTCCAGGCACACCACCCGCGCCCCGTCCCGCGCCAGGGTCCGAGCGATCGCCTCGCCGATCCCGCGCGCGGCCCCGGTCACCAGCGCGGTCCGTCCGGCGAGTGGCCGTGTCCAGTCCTCGACAGTGACGACCTCCCCGTCCCCGACCTCGACGACCTGCCCGCTCACGTACGCCGACCTGGGCGACAGCAGGAACCGCAGCGTGGACTCCGCCGCCCCCGCGTCCGTCAGCCGCACGAGCGTCACCGTCCGTCCCCGCCCGACCTCCTTGCCGAGCGACCGGGTGAACCCCTCCAAGCCCTGCTGCACCGCCGCCTGGTGGTGGTCGGCGGGGTCGAGCGGCGCGCCGAGCACCACCACGCGCCCGGATTCCGCGACCGACCGCACGACGGGGTGCAGCGCCGCGTGCACCTCGGCCAGCCCCTCCACGTCCCGTACGCCGGTCGCGTCCAGGACGACCGCCGCCGGGCGGGCGTCCCCGGCCCGTAGTCCGGTGCGGGCCAGCACCGTGCCCAGGTCCGGCAGTTCCGACTTGCCGGCCGTCAGGTGCAGCAGAGGCCCGTCCAGCAGGGGGCGTTCGGCCGACCAGCGGCGCAGCGCCACCGGCTGCGGAAGCCCCAGCCGCCGGGTGAGGAAACGGCCGGCGGGGGTCCCGGTGAAGCGCAGATAACGGTCGGTCGTCATGGCCCAGCTCCCTGCTCGCCCGATTGCTTACTCCGGAGTAAGGTTACCGGGGGTAAGGCTACGTCACCGGTGAGGAGCAGGTCGAGATGAGCAGTCCCCTCACGATCGGCAAGGTGCGGCGTGTCGCGGTCGTCGGCGGCAGCCGCATTCCCTTCGCCCGCTCCGACGGCCCGTACGCCACCGCCTCCAATCAGCAGATGCTGACCGCGGCGGTCGACGGCCTGGCCGAGCGGTACGGCCTGGACGACCCCGGCGCGGTCGGCGAACTCGTCGCCGGTGCCGTCCTCAAGCACAGCCGCGACTTCAACCTCGCCCGCGAGACCGTGCTGGGCTCCCGACTGCACCCCCGCACCCCCGCGTACGACATCCAGCAGGCCTGCGGCACCGGCCTCCAGGCGGTGATCGCCGCCGCCAACAAGATCGCCCTCGGGCAGACCGAGTCCGCGATCGCGGGAGGCGCCGACACGGCGAGCGACGCGCCGCTCGGCGTCAACGACCGCCTGCGCCGCATCCTCCTTCAGTCCCGCCGTGCGAAGTCGCCCGGCGCCCGGCTGAAGGCCCTCGCGAAGATCCGCCCCACTCATCTGGTCCCGGACATCCCGCGCAACGCCGAACCCCGCACCGGACGGTCCATGGGCGAGCACGCCGCCGTCACGGCCCGCGCCTGGGGCATCACCCGCGAGGCGCAGGACGAACTCGCGGCGACCAGCCACCAGCGGCTGGCCGCGGCGTACGAACGCGGCTTCCTGGCCGACCTGGTGGTCCCCTTCCGGGGCCTCGAACGCGACCAGAACCTCCGTCCGGACTCCACCCCGGCGCAACTCGCGCGGCTCAAGCCGGTGTTCGGCGCGGACGGTCCCGACCCGACCATGACGGCGGGAAACTCGACCCCGCTCACGGACGGCGCCGCGGTCGTCCTGCTGGCCGGTGAGGAGTGGGTGCGGCAGCGGGGCCTCGAACCGCAGGCGTATCTCACGGCGTACGAGACCGCGGCCGTCGACTTCGTCCACGGGGATGTCGCGGACGGCGAGGACGGCCTGCTGATGGCGCCGGCGTACGCGGTGCCGCGCATGCTGGAGAAGGCCGGACTCGGCATCGAGGACTTCGACCTCGTCGAGGTCCACGAGGCGTTCGCGTCCCAGGTGCTGGCGACCCTCGCCGCCTGGGAGAAACGGGGTCTCGCCCCGGTGGACCGCGCCCGGCTGAACGTGGCCGGGTCCTCCCTGGCCACCGGCCACCCCTTCGCCGCCACGGGCGCCCGGATCGTGGCGACGCTCGCGGGGCTCCTGGCCGAGCGGGACACCCCATCGCGCGGCCTGATCTCGATCTGCGCGGCCGGCGGCCAAGGCGTCACGGCGATCCTGGAACGCCCCTGACGACTCCTCAAACCCGTGGGACAAGGCCTGCACAGCCCCGTCCCCGGACCATCCCCGAACCCGCACAGACTCCCCACGCGGGCGCCGTACGATCGCGGTCCTAACCGGCGGTAACAGCGAGCCGCTGCCGCAGGTGAACACCCCGGTGCGCACCGCGCGTACCTATGCAGCACAGCAGTGTGTAGCTGCAGGCCCCAGGAGCTGTCCATGCCCATCTCGTACTCGTCCACGCCCGTGCCCGCCGCCCCGGTCGACCTCGACCACGACGGCCGCCCGGTGCTCGTGGAGCCGGAGACCCGGCGGCTGAACGGGGAGGTCCGGGAGGCCCACGTGCCGCCGCTGGTGCCGCCGGTGACCCACGGTTCGCTGGCCGACCTGCCGTTCGAGAACGCGAGCGAGTCGCCCGGCCACCGGGTGCTCAGCCGCCGGGACGCGGACGGCGGCTGGACGGATGTGACGGCGGCCCAGTTCGCCGACCAGGTGCTGGCCCTGGCGAAGGGACTGATCTCCGAGGGCCTGATGCCGGGCGACCGGATCGCGGTCATGGCGCGCACGACCTACGAGTGGACGCTGCTGGACTTCGCGGCCTGGGCGGCCGGCCTGGTCACGGTCCCCGTCTACCCCACCTCGTCGGTGTTCCAGACCCGCTGGATCCTCCAGGACTCCGGCGCGGTGGCCCTGATCACGGAGACGGTCGGCCAGGCGGCGGCCATCGGCCCGGAACGCCACCGCCTGCCCGACCTGCGCCACGCCTGGGTGATCGAGAAGGGGCACGTGGAGCGGCTGGCCGAGCTGGGCGCGGCGGTCCCCGACCAGGAGGTGACCGTCCGCCGGGGTGTGCTCGGGCCGGACACCCTCGCCACCCTCGTCTACACCTCGGGCACGACCGGACGCCCCAAGGGGTGTGCGCTGACACACGGCAACTTCCTGGCGGAGGTGGACAACGCCACCCGGCTCCTCCACCCGGTCTTCCACGCCAGGACGAGCGAGGAGCCGTCGACGCTGCTGTTCCTGCCGATGTCGCACGTCTTCGGCCGTATGGTCGCGGTCGCCTGCATCCGCGCACGGGTACGGCTCGGGCACGCGCCCAGCATGAAGGCGGAGGACCTCCTGGCCGACCTGGCGAGCTTCCGGCCGACGTTCCTGCTGGTCATCCCGTACATGCTGGAGAAGGTCTTCAACAACGCCCGCGCGGCGGCCGAGCGTGGCGGCCGGGGAGCGCTGTTCGACCGCGCGGCCTCGGTGGCCCGCCGCTACGGCGAGGCGCTGGAGGCCCGGCAGCACGGCACCGGCCCCGGCCCGAGCCGCGCCCTGAAGGCGGCCCGCGCCTTCTACGACCCGCTCGTCTACCGCCGCATCCGCGGCGCCCTGGGCGGCCGGCTCCGCCACGTGATCAGCGGCGGCTCCCCGCTGGGCATCCGCCTCGCCGCCTTCTACGCGGGCGCCGGCATCGAGATCTTCGAGGGCTACGGCCTGACGGAGTCGACCGGCGCGGCCACCGTCACGCCCCCGCTCAGGCCCCGGCTGGGCACGGTGGGCTGGCCGCTGCCCGGCACCCGGGTGCGGATCGCGGCGGACGGCGAGGTGCTGCTCTCCGGCGGGCAGGTCTTCCGCGGCTACTGGGACCCGCACGCGGGCGGGGTGATCCCGCCGACCCCCGACGGCTGGTTCCCGACGGGCGACATCGGCCGCCTGGACGACGAGGGGTACCTCACGATCACGGGCCGGAAGAAGGAGATCCTGATCACCGCGGGCGGCAAGAACGTGGCGCCCGCCCCGCTGGAGAACTGGCTGCGCTCCCACCCCTTGATCTCCCAATGCCTCGTCATCGGCGACGGCCGCCCGTATGTCTCCGCCCTCATCACGCTCGATGTGGACGGCATCACCCACTGGCGCCGGATGAACGGCAAGCACCCCGTCCCGCCGGAGCTGCTGGTGGGGGACGACGAGCTGGAGGCGGCCCTGCAGCGCGCGGTGGACGAGGCCAACAAACTCGTCTCCCGCCCCGAGTCGATCCGCCGCTTCGCGGTCCTGCCCGTGGACTTCAGCGAGGAGGCCGGGCACCTGACGCCGTCGATGAAGCTGCGCCGTGAGGCGATCATGCGGGACTTCGCCCGGGAGGTGGAGGCGCTGTACGCGCAGTAGGGCCCGTGCGTCACGCCCCCGCCGACGACGGATTCACCCGTTCGAGAACGCCGCTAACCCACCTGGCGGCAGGCGGCGGCCGTGCTGGCGGCGGTCCGGGGCCCCCCGTGCTTCCATCGCGTCCAGAGGCGTCGAGGAGGCTCACATGATGGCCGATGATCCACAGCAGGACACCCACGCCCGATCGGGTGCACCCCGGCGGCGCGTGCTGGCCGCGGCCGCCGCACTGGCGCCCGTGCTGGCCGCCGCGCACACCGCGCCCGCCCGTGCCCTGTCCGCCGCGGCGGACCACGAACACCGTGACGGGCCGGTCAGACCGGTGCGCACCGCCCTGTCGGACTGGGCGGACGTGGCCAAGGCGCTGGGCCGCGGCGGCGACATGAAGCGCGACCTGATGTACCACACCGGCCTGCCGCGCCGGGACCTGTCGGTGATCTCCCAGGGCGTCCTCGTCAAACCGGAACTCGCCCTGGGCTCCCACGTGTCCTTCGTCCGCTACGCCGACGGCAGCACGATGACGATGGGCGACCTGGTGGTCACCGAGCGGGAACTGCAGCCGTTCCTCGATGTCCTCCAGCAGCACCGGATCGCGGTGACCGCGCTCCACAAGCACCTGCTCTCCCACATGCCCGACATCTGGTGGGTGCACGTCCATGCGCACGGCAACGACCCGGTGACCGTGGCCCGCGGGCTGCGCGCGGCGTTCGACCGTACCGGCACCCCGCCCCCGCAGCGTCCCGCACCGTCCGGCCACACCCTGGACACCGCGGGCATCGACGCGGCGCTGGGCGTCAAGGGCACCTATGACGACGGGGTCTACAAGAGCCTCTTCATCCGCCGCGAGACCATCACCGAGGGCGGCATGGCGCTGCCGCCGGGCCTCGGGTCGACCACCGCGTTCAACTGGCAGCCGCTCGGCGGCGGCCGGGTGGCGATCAGCGGCGACGTCGCGATGGTGGCCGAGGAGGTCCAGAACGTCCTCGCGGCCCTCAGGCGCGCCAAGACCCAGCTGGTCGAGCTGCACAACCACGGGCTGAGGGACGAACCCCGCCTGTTCTTCACCCATTTCTGGGCCGTCGGGGACGCCGTCACGCTGGCCCGTGGCCTGCGCCCCGCGGTGGACGCCACCAACTCGGCTCCGGCCGGCGGTTGAAGAGACGTCATCCCCCCGCTCCCGGTACCGCCGGGGGCCAAGCAGAGCACGTGGACGAGGGAGAACCCCGCGATGACCCAGAGCACCGAACCCACGATGTGTCCGTTCGACTTCAGCGCGGGTCTGGAGTTCGATCCCGCGCTCGCGGAGCTGATGGCCCGCGATTCCATCACCCGTATCCGGCTGCCTTACGGCGACGGTGCCGCCTGGCTCATCACCGACTTCGAGGGCGTACGGCAGGTGACCACCGACCAGCGGTTCAGCCGGGCGGCGATCATGGGGCACGACTATCCGCGGCTGACCCCGGAGCCCATCGTCTCCCCGGAGTCCATCAACGTGATGGACCCGCCGCACAGCAGCCGCCTGCGCCGTCTGGCGTCCCAGGGCTTCGCCCGGGGGCACGTGGAGCGGATGCGGCAGCAGATCGTCCGGCTGGCCGACACCCTCCTGGAGGAGATGGCCGAGCAGGGGCCGCCCGCGGACCTCGTCCAGCACCTGTCCAACCAGCTCCCGCAGCAGACCATCTACGACGTCCTCGGCATCCCCCGCGAGGACTGGGCGCGGATGCAGGAGTACGCGCGCCAGTTGCTCGAGACCGGGCCGGACAGCCGCGAGACGGCCGCGAACGCCAAGGCCGGGCTGCGCTCCTACTTCCTGGAGCAGGTCGAACAGCGGCGGCGCACCCCCGGGAACGACCTGATCAGCGCGCTGGCCGCGGCCAAGGACGGCGACGACGTCCTCGACGACGAGGAACTGGCGGTCATGGCGCTGACGCTGGTGCTCAGCGGGCAGGACACCGCCACCTGTCAGATCAGCGACATCTCCTACCTGCTGCTGACCCGCCCCGAGCTGATGGAGCACCTGAGGAGCCGGCCGGAGTCCCTGACCGACGTCATCAACGAGCTGCTCCGCTACATCCCGTTCCGCAAGGGGGTCGGCATCCCCCGGGTGGCACTGGAGGACGTCGAGATGGACGGCGTACGGATCCGCAAGGGCGACTTCGTCCATGTGTCGTACCTGACGGCGAACCGCGACCCGAAGCGCTACCCGGACCCGGACGTCATCGACCCGGAGCGGCCGCCCATGCCCCACATGACGTTCGGCTGGGGCGGCCACCGCTGCATCGCCGTACCGCTGGCGATGGCGGAGCTGGAGGTGGCCATCGGGCGCCTGGTCGAGCGGTTCCCGACGCTGCGCCTGGCCGTGCCGGCGGAGGAGATCCGCTGGGACACGGAGACGATCCGCCGCTTTCCGCTGGAGCTGCCGGTGACCTGGTGAGGCGGCCGGGCGGTCAGGCCACCCCGGCCGCCCGCAGCAGGGCCGTCGTGGCCGCCGCGCCCAGCACGACGACCACGAACGGCGCCCGCCGCCACGCCAGGCCCACGGCCACCAGGACCCCGGCCGGGCGCGCCCACCCGGCGAAGCCGCCCGACTCGGTGAGCGCGCCGGTCGCCAGCAGGGCGACCAGCAGCACCACAGCGCCCGCCGACAGCAAGCGCTGGACCCGGTCGGGGAGTTCCACACGGCCGTGCAACAGCGGGCCCGCCAGCCGGAAGGCGTACGTCCCGACGGCCAGCGCCACGATCGCGGCGAACGTCGCCCTCATGCCTGCCTCCCTGAGCCCTGTCGGCCCAGCGCGAGCAGTCCTGCCAGTGCCAGCAGCACCGGCAGCCCCGCCGGCACGAACGGCGTCACCGCGAGGGCCACCGCGCCGCCGCCAGCGCCGCCCGCCGTACGCCCGCGTCGTCCCGTACGGAGGGGAGGACCAGCGCCACCAGCACGGCGGGGAAGGCGGCGTCCAGGCCGAAGGTGTCGGTGTCGCCGAGCGCGCCCCCGGCGAGGGCCCCGCCGAGCACGCTCACGTTCCACACCGTGTACATCCCGATCCCGGAGATCCAGAACGCCGCGCGGCGCCGGGCCGGGTCCCGCTGGGCCAGGGCGAAGGCCGCCGTCTCGTCGGTCACCAGGTGAGCGCCCAGGAACCGGGCCGTGCGCCCCCGGCCGCCCAGCACGTCCGCCACCGCGAGGCTGAACGCCGCCGTGCGCGTGTTCAGCAGCAGACCCGTCGCCGCCGCGGCCACCGGCCCGCCCCCGGCGAGCAGGATCCCCACCGCGCTGAACTGAGCGGAGCCCGCGTACACCACCAGCGACATCACCACCGGCACCCACACCGGCAGCCCGCCCGCGACCGCGATCGCCCCGAACGACACGCCGACCACTCCACTGGCGAGGCAGACGAGGGAGATGTCCCGGAGCAGGGCACGGTCCACGGTCGTCGGTAAGGGGAGAACTTCGGGTGTTCGGAACAGCGAACGCATGTTTCCTACAATGGACAACAGCCTCTCTGTTCGTCAAGATGAACGAACGTACCGACGGAGCGAACGCCGATGACCGACGACACCGCCGCCCCACCGCCCCGGCTCCCGCTGGACTGGATCGCCGCCGCCCTGCGCCGGGAGCGCACCCGTGCCGGGCTCTCCCTCTCGGAGCTGGCCAAGCGGGCCGGGATCGCCAAGTCCACGCTGTCCCAGCTGGAGGCGGCGGGCGGCAATCCCAGCGTGGAGACCCTGTGGGCGCTCGGTGTCGCCCTCGGCGTGCCCTTCAGCGTGCTGGTCGAACCGCCCGCCCCGGCCGTTCAGGTGATTCGTGCGGGTCAGGGGCCGAGCGTGCACTCGGAGCAGGCCGGCTACGCGGCGACCCTGCTGTCCGCGAGCCCGCCAGGCGCGCGCCGGGACCTCTACCACATCCGGCTGGAGCCGGGGGCCGCTCGCGTGTCGGAACCCCACATTCCGGGCAGTGTGGAGCACTTGATCGTGAGTGAGGGGCGGGTTCTCGCCGGGCCGCGCGGTGAGGAGGTGGAGCTGGGCCCCGGGGACTACATGGCGTTCCGCGGCGACGTCGCCCATTCGTACGAGGCACTGGCACCCGGCAGCGCGTTCGTGCTCGTCATGCAGCACGTGTGAGCGCGCCTCGGCTCTCGTGGGGAAGGCGGGTGCATCCCGAAGAATTCGCGAAGAATTCACGGAAAGGCAGGAGCCCCGCCGCCGAATGGCGCGGGGCTCCTTGGGTACTGCTCTCAGTTCTGGATCAGGGACTCAGCGATCTCAGATCGCGGTGACGTTCTCCGCCTGCGGGCCCTTCGGCCCCTGCGTCACGTCGAAGGAGACCTGCTGGTTCTCCTCGAGGGAACGGAAGCCGTTCGCGTTGATCGCGGAGTAGTGGACGAAGACGTCCGGGCCGCCGCCTTCCTGGGCGATGAAGCCAAAGCCCTTCTCGGCGTTGAACCACTTCACGGTTCCGGTAGCCATAAGCCCTCCTTGGGCCCAAAGGGTTGCCCTGCTCCAGAACTGCAAGTGTGAAAACGGAACCGCTGCACAACTGCATATGTCTGAAAACGACGAGAGCCCGCGGTCACATGCTCCGCAGGCTCTGTACTGCAAGGAAACCAAACTGCAACTTGCTGTGAGCGTAGCACGCGGGCAACCAAAAGCAATAGAGGTCAAGATCACGTCACCCGGACGTTTGAATGATGCCGGAACCCTTGACAGCGGGGGGCGAAGGCGGCGCTGCGCAGCGCGAGGGCTAGTCTCGCGATGTGGACAATTCTCGCACCCGGCCGCGCGTCGGCCACATCCAGTTCCTCAACTGCCTGCCCCTGTACTGGGGGCTCGCGAGAACCGGCACCCTCCTCAACCTGGAGCTGACCAAGGACACGCCCGAGAAGCTCAGCGAGCAGCTCGTGAAGGGCGACCTCGACATCGCTCCGATCACCCTTGTCGAGTTCCTCAAGAACGCCGACGACCTGGTCGCCTTCCCCGACATCGCGGTCGGCTGCGACGGCCCTGTGATGTCCTGCGTGATCGTCTCCCAGGTCCCGCTGGACCGGCTGGACGGCGCCCGGGTCGCGCTCGGCTCCACCTCGCGGACCTCCGTACGCCTCGCCCAGCTGCTGCTCGCCGAGCGGTACGGGGTGACGCCGGACTACTACACCTGCCCGCCCGACCTGAGCCTGATGATGCAGGACGCCGAGGCGGCCGTGCTGATCGGCGACGCCGCCCTGCGCGCCAACCTCATCGACGGACCGCTCTTCGGACTCGACGTGCACGACCTCGGCACGCTGTGGAAGGAGTGGACGGGCCTGCCGTTCGTCTTCGCGGTGTGGGCGGCCCGGCGCGACTACCTGGAGCGGGAGCCCTTCATCACCCGCAAGGTGCACGAGGCCTTCCTCTCCTCCCGCAATCTGTCCCTGGAGGAGGTCGGCAAGGTCGCGGAGCAGGCGGCGCGCTGGGAGGCCTTCGACGAGGAGGTGCTGGAGCGGTACTTCACGACCCTCGACTTCAGCTTCGGGGGCCCGCAGCTGGAGGCCGTCGCCGAGTTCGCCCGCCGGGTCGGCCCGACGACCGGTTTCCCGCCGGACGTGAAGGTGAAGCTGCTCGAACCGTAGGGGAGTTGTCCGCTCCGTCCCTACGCTGTCCGGGTGGATCTGGACCTCTGGGCGGCCGTCGGTGCCGCGGTGTGGGGTGCCGCGGCCGGCGCGCTGGTGCCCCGTGCCGCGTACCGGCTGTCCGTCGAGCCCGGGCAGCCGTGGCGGGACCGGTGCCCGGACGGGCATCCGATCGGCGGATGGGTCGGACGGGGGCGGTGTGCGGACGGGCGGGCGTACGGCCCCGGGACCGTGCTCGTGGGCGCGGTCACCGCACTGGTGTGCGCGGTGCTCGCACTCGCCACCGGCACGCGCCCGGAACTGGCCGTGTGGCTGCTGCTCGCCCCGGTCGGCGTCCTGCTGACCCTCGTGGACTTCCGGGTGCAGCGCCTGCCGGACGTCCTGACCCTGCCGCTGGCCGGCGCCGCCCCCGCCCTGCTGGGGCTGGCCGCGCTGGCGCCCGAGCACGCGGGACGGTGGCGCACCGCACTGCTCGGCGCGCTCGTGCTGGGCGGCGCCTACTTCCTGCTGTTCCTCCTCAACCCGCACGGCCTCGGCTTCGGGGACGTCAAGCTGGCGCCCGGGCTCGGGGCGGTGCTCGGCTGGTACGGCTGGGGGACCGTGGTGCTCGGGACCTTCGCCGGGTTCCTGTTCGGGGGGCTGTACGGGCTCGGGCTCGTCCTCGTCCGGCGCGCCGGACGGCGTACGACGATCCCGTTCGGGCCGTTCCTCATCGCGGGCACGTTCGTCGGGCTGCTCATCGGCGCGTACGCGGCCTGACGTCGGGCCCGTAAAAGCGCTGGCGTAGGCTGGTTCGGTCCGTTCACGACCCTTACGTGTCCGTCCATCCCCCGCCGAAAGGGAGCCCGGTGACCGAGAAGGCCGACCTCACGTCCATTGATGTCACAGCCGTGCTCGACCGTGCCGCCGACGGTGGGCGGATCACCCCCGAGGAAGCGCTCGTCCTCTACCACGAGGCGCCGCTGCACGCGCTGGGCGCCGCGGCCGACGCCGTGCGCCGCCGCAAGTACGCCGGGATCGAGCACATCGCGACGTACATCATCGAGCGCAACATCAACTACACGAACGTGTGTGTGACGGCGTGCAAGTTCTGCGCCTTCTACGCGGCGCCCAAGGACACGGAGAAGGGCTGGACGCGCGACCTCGACGACATCCTGCGCCGCTGCGCCGAGACCGTCGAACTCGGCGGCACCCAGATCATGTTCCAGGGCGGCCACCACCCCGACTACGGCGTCGAGTACTACGAGACGCACTTCCGCGCCATCAAGGAGGCGTTCCCCCAGCTGGTCATCCACAGCCTGGGGGCGTCCGAGGTGGAGCACATGGCCCGTATCTCGGGCGTGTCCGTGGAGGAGGCCATCTCCCGCATCCACGCCGCAGGGCTCGACTCCTTCGCCGGCGCCGGCGCCGAACTGCTGCCCGAGCGGCCGCGCAAGGCGATCGCGCCGCTGAAGGAGAGCGGCGAGCGCTGGCTGGAGATCATGGAGACCGCGCACCGGCTGGGCGTGGAGTCCACCTCGACCATGCTGATGGGCACGGGCGAGACCAACGCCGAGCGCATCGAGCACCTGCGGATGATCCGCGACGTGCAGGACCGCACGGGCGGGTTCCGGGCGTTCATCCCGTACACCTACCAGCCCGAGAACAACCACCTGAAGGGCCGCACCCAGGCGACCATCTTCGAGTACCTGCGGATGATCGCGGTCGCCCGCCTCTTCCTCGACAACGTCCGGCACATCCAGGGCTCCTGGCTGACGACCGGCAAGGACGTCGGCCAACTGACCCTGCACTACGGCGCCGACGACCTCGGCTCCATCATGCTCGAGGAGAACGTCGTCTCCTCGGCCGGCGCCAAGCACCGCTCCAACCGCATGGAGATCATCGACCTGATCCGGAAGGCGGGGCGCGTCCCGGCCCAGCGGTCGACGACGTACGAGCACCTCGTGGTCCACGACGACCCGGCCGACGACCCGGTCGACGACCGCGTGATGTCCCACATCTCCTCCACGGCCATCGAGGGCGGCACGGCCCACCCCGAGTTGAAGCTCCTGGCGTCCAACTAGGCTCGCGGTGCTGACGATTCACACCGCGGACGAGGTCCGGGTGGCTTGGGACGCCGAACCCGTCAAGGACGGTGCCGTCGCCGTCGAGGGCACCCGGATCGCCGCGGTGGGGCCCCTCGCCGCACTCCAGGAGCGGTTCCCGGGCACCCGCGTACGCCGCTGGCCCGGCACCCTCGGCCCCGCGCTCGTGCACGAGGGCCCGCTGCCGGAAGCGCCCACACCGCGCGAACGCGTCCACGCGGTGCTGAAGCTGGGCGCGGTGGCCGTACTGGAGCAGCACGCGGGCACGCCCGAACTGCGGGCCGCCGCCGAGCGCAACGACGTCGTGGTGCTGCCGGGCGCCCGCCCGGCAGGCGCGCTCGTCGAGACCGGCCGCGCCGACCTCGCCGTCTTCGACGAGGCGGGCGCCTGCCTGGCCACGGTCTGCGCGGGGCGTCTGGTGCACCGCAGGCGCTGAGTCAGCCGGTTCAAGACGCGCCCTGCCGTGGGCACCGGCCGGGCGCGGTCGGCTCGGGCCCTCCTGACACAATGGCCCCGTGACCCGCGCATCCCTGGACAAGCAGCCGCACGAAGTCGCCTCGATGTTCGACGACGTGGCGGAACGGTACGACCTGACGAACGACGTGCTGTCACTCGGGCAGGCGCGGCTGTGGCGCAAGGAGGTCGCGAAGGCGGTCGACGCGCGGCCCGCGCAGAAGGTCCTGGACCTCGCGGCCGGCACGGCGACCTCGTCGCTGCCCTTTTCGCGGACCGGCGCGTACGTCGTCCCGTGCGACTTCTCGCTCGGGATGCTCCAGGTCGGCAAGAAGCGGCACCCGTGGATGCCCTTCACCGCCGGCGACGCGACGAGGCTGCCGTTCAAGGACGACACCTTCGACGCCGTCACCATCTCCTTCGGCTTGCGCAACGTGCAGGACACGGACGCGGCGCTGCGCGAGCTGTACCGGGTGACCAAGCCCGGCGGGCGAGTCGTGATCTGCGAGTTCTCGCATCCCACATGGGCGCCGTTCCGCACGGTCTACACGGAGTACCTGATGCGCGCGCTGCCGCCGGTTGCCCGCGCGGTGTCGTCCAACCCCGACGCGTACGTCTACCTCGCCGAGTCCATCCGCGCCTGGCCCGACCAGCCGGCCCTCGCCGAGCGGCTGCGCAAGGCGGGCTGGTCCAAGGTGGCGTGGCGGAACCTGACCGGCGGGATCGTGGCCCTGCACCGGGGCTTCAAGCAGGACTGACCGCGTACGGGTCGCCCGGCTCGTCCAGCTCGCGCTGCATTCCGCCCCGGGGCGGTGGCGGCACGCGCGGTTCTCGTACGCCCGCTCCTCCGCCGCCCTCGCCCTCACCCAGGTCGAACCAGACGGTGACGACGGCACCGCGCGGCACCTCGGCGCCCGGCTGCGGGTACTGCCGTACGACGTAGTCGACGACGGTGTGGTGGAAGTCGGGCCGGTCGGGCGCGGCGAGCAGGACGCCCTGCTGCTTGGCGGCCTCGCGCGCGTCCATCGCCATCAGACCGATCAGCCGCGGCACGCGCACTTCGGGTGTTTTGGGTGGTATAGGCACAGATGTCACCCCCAGCGGTACTGGAAGGGTAACCGGCCAGGGGTGCCACCCGGAAGCGCCGGGTGTCTTTCTGTAGCAGTCGATCACACTGAGTCACAGATCGAGGCGGTAGCAGTGGCTCTGCCGCTGCGACGCAGGCGTCGTGAAGGTCTCAGCGAGGCGCATCCCCAGCCGCTGCGTGACCGCGATGGACCGCGTGTTGCGGGAGTCGACCATGGCCACCACGCCGCTCACGCCCGCCGCACGCACGCGCTCCAGGGTCACCCGGGCGGCCGCCGTCACATACCCCTTGCCCCAGTGCGCCCGCCCGAGCCGCCAGCCGATCTCGATCTCCCCCTTCGGCCCCCACTCGCGCGGCCATGGTTGAGCGCCCGTGAAGCCGATGACCTCCCCGGTCCCGTCGAGCACGCTCCACAGGCAGAAGCCGTACTCGGCGTCGTGCCGGCGCTGGCGGGCGGTGAGCTCCTCGTAGACGGACAGCTCGGCGGCCTTGCCGCCGTGGAACTCCATGACCTCGGGGTCGGCGAACACCCGGTGCCAGGCGAAGGCGTCCTCGTCGGTGGGGACGCGCAGCCGTACGTCGGGGAGAGCTCGGTTCATGGGGGCAGCCCTTCAGCCGGGAGGTCGGTGACGCTGAATAGACTGCCCATGTCCAGTGCCCGTCAGAACGCTGTTTCGGCCGCGGTTTCCCCGTGGCTCTCTCGCTGCCTGCCACAGGCGCTGGTGTTGCCGTCGTCGAGTCTTGGGGAGAACCCGCCGTGACCGAGCCCCAGCCCCTTACCGAACACACCGCCGATGTGATCGTCGTCGGGGCCGGGCCAGCCGGTTCCACCACCGCGTACTACCTCGCGAAGGCGGGCCTGGACGTCCTGCTGCTGGAGAAGACCGCGTTCCCGCGCGAGAAGGTGTGCGGTGACGGCCTGACGCCGCGCGCCACCAAGCAGCTCGTCGCGATGGGCATCGACATCTCCGAGGAGGCCGGCTGGCTGCGCAACAAGGGTCTGCGCATCATCGGCGGCGGAGTGCGGCTCCAGCTCGACTGGCCGGATCTCGCCTCTTACCCGGACTACGGACTGGTCCGCAAGCGCGACGACTTCGACGAGCAGCTCGCCCGGCAGGCGCAGAAGGCGGGCGCGCGGCTGTACGAGCGCTGCAATGTGGGTGCCCCGATCGTCGACGACCGCACCGGCCGTATCACCGGCGTGCACGCCAAGCTGGGCGACGAGAAGCGCGAGGTCACCTTCCACGCGCCGCTGGTGGTCGCGGCGGACGGCAACTCCTCGCGGCTGTCGCTGGGGATGGGCCTGCACCGCCGCGAGGACCGCCCCATGGGCGTCGCGGTCCGTACGTACTTCACGTCCCCGCGCCACGAAGACGACTACCTGGAGTCCTGGCTGGAGCTGTGGGACCGGCGCGGCGGCCAGGAGCGGCTGCTGCCCGGCTACGGCTGGATCTTCGGCATGGGCGACGGGACCAGCAACGTCGGCCTGGGCGTGCTGAACACCTCCGAGTCCTTCAAGGAGCTGGACTGGCGCGAGGTGCTCAAGGCCTGGTGCGCCTCGATGCCCGAGGACTGGGGCTACACCCCCGAGAACATGACCGGCCCCATCCGCGGTGCCGCCCTCCCCATGGCCTTCAACCGCCAGCCGCACTACACCAAGGGCCTGTTGCTCGTCGGCGACGCGGGCGGCCTGGTGAACCCCTTCAACGGCGAGGGCATCGCCTATGCCATGGAGTCCGGCCGGATCGCGGCGGACGTCATCGTCCAGGCCGTGGCCCGCACGACACCCGGCCAGCGCGAACTCGCCCTGCACAACTACCCGAAGATCCTGAAGGACACCTACGGCGGCTACTACACGCTGGGCCGCGCCTTCGTGAAGCTGATCGGCAACCCGAAGGTGATGAAGGTCGCGACCCAGCGCGGCCTCACGCACCCCGTGCTCATGAAGTTCACCCTGAAGATGCTCGCCAACCTCACCGACCCGACGGGCGGCGACGCGATGGACCGGATCATCAACGGGCTGAGCAAGGTGGCTCCGCGTTCGTGATCGCGAAGCGGCCCCCTTTCCACCTCCCGCCGGGACGTGGAAAGGGGGCCGCGGTCACTCCGTGATGCCGGGCGTGCCGGTCAGTTCTGTGCGCGGCGGCGGCGCTTCACACGGAACAGGACGAAGCCGGCAGTCAGGAGCACTGCCGCCGTGGCAGCAGCGACTCCGATCTGAGTGCCGGTGTCGGCGAGGCCGCCTCCGCCTCCGTTTCCCTCGTCGTTGCGCGGCGGGGTGCCGGCTGGCGGAGTGTGGCTGCCGGGGCTGCTCGGCGTCGGGCTGCCCGGGGTGTGCGTGGGCGTGGGGGTGGGCTTGCCCGTGGGTGTCGGGGTCGGCGTCGGGGAGGGCGGGACGCTGCCGCCGTTGTCGATCTTCGCGGCGCCGTTGCCGCCGAAGTAGCCGGTATAGGTGCTGCGGTAGCCGGTCTCCTCGCGGAGCGACCGCTGGGTGGTCTTGTCCAGGGCCGGGTGCTCGACGGTGAAGCGGGCCCGGCTGATCTTCTGTTCGGGCTGCTTGGAGAAGTCGACACCGCCCACGCCCTGGTTGTAGACCTTGCCGCCGTAGCGGAGTTCGAACCAGTCGATGCCCTCGCGCAGGGATTTCATGTACTTGTCGTACGTGCCCTGCTTGGTCCAGTTCTGGTTCGGGGCGCGCAGCGGCCACCGGCTCACGTCGTTGCTGTTGATGATCGGCCGGAAGTCGGTGGCCCTCTTCGCATCCTGCTGGCGGATGAACTCGGCGGCCACGCGGGACTTGTACACGCGGCGCAGGTCGGCGTACGTGGGGGCGGTGTTGACTTGTTTGTCCACCTGCGGCATCACATAGCGGCGCAGCAGGGCCTCGCTGGTGCGCTTCTCCGGGTCGGTGAGGTCGCAGACGCGGGCGCCGGGTGGGTGGTACTTGACGTCCATCCACTCGGTGGACACCTTCAGGGGGGCGTCGAGGATGTAGATCCCGCCGTCCTGCTCGCGAACCTTCGCGGGCTCGGGTTCGATCCACAGCCGCACGGAGGGGAAGCAGGGCAGGCCGTCACGTCGGGGGACGGTGTCCCAGAACGTCTTGGCGTCCGGGTTCTTGTTCGGGTTGATGGCGTGCGCGAAGTCGGTCTTCATCGCGAAGTCGGCGTCCAGCAGGATGCGGCCGGCGTCGGTCTTCGCGAAGGTGGAGTCCATGATCTTGTCGGGCTGGTCCGGGTTGAGGTTGACCCAGAACTTGTCCGGCGTGAGCGCGAGCCAGGTGAACATGGCGTCGGAGGCGAGCTGGAGCTTGGCCTGGCCGCCGTAGCCCGGGTCGGTGTCCTCGTCGTCCACGTAGTCGGCCTTGAACGAGTAGTCCAGCGCCTTGCCCTTGACCGGGTTTCCGACGTACTGGAGTTCCAGGGTGGTGAAGTCGACGCCACCCGGTCCGCGGCCGAGCGCGGAGCGCGAGTTGACCGCGTTGAACTCGCGCTGGATCGCCTTCGCTTCGGCCGGTGTCCTGCCGGAGCCGAACGCGATGTCGTCGATCGGACCGGCCGATCCCTGCCGGGGGTTGGGGTTCATCACGTTGTACGTCTTGGAGTACTCCGTGGTGGGGAAGACGCCCTGGCCGGTGGCGTTGCGCTGGTAGATGCGGACCGGGTTGCCGGTGGTGCCGCGCTCGCCCTGGAGTTCCTGGTTGAGCCTGCCGTACTGGTTGACGGTGCCCTTGGCGGCCTTCTCGCCGCCGTAGACGACGAGCTTGTTCTTGGTGAAGTCGTAGGTGGAGTCCTTGTGCCGCAGGACGATGTTGTCGTCGCGGAACTGCTTGGACCTGTATTTCGAGGTGGACTTGAACTCGCCGAACTCGCCTTGCCTCTGGTTGTAGGAGTCGTACTTGCGGCGGGCGAGGAGGTTGCCGTTCTTGTCGCGGATCTCGACCGTGACCTCGCACAGCCAGTCCGGGCCGATCATGTTGAAGTCACGGACGGTCTTGGCCTCGAAGGCGGAACCCTTGCGGTTGTTCCTCTGGTTGAGGATGAGCCGGTTCTGCAGCCAGCTCTTCCAGCCGATGTTCGGGTTCTTCGCCGTCGCCTTGAACCGGCCGTAGCGGGCGTAGATGGCCCGCTTCATGTCGTCCGCGTCTTTGCCCTGGGCGTACTTGGCGTCCCACTTGGCGATGTCCTCGTCCGTGTTACCGGCGGCCTTGAGATCCTCGGGCTCGGGCTTGGGGAGGTCGTCCCAGCCCTTGAAGGTGTTGTCGTAGAGGTACTGTTCGGGCGGGCCGCCCCAGGTTTCCTCGAACCGGCCTCCGCCGATGGGTGCGCCGGAGTTCGCAGGCGTACGGGAGTACGTCTTGCCGAGGTGGTACTCGTCGCAGCGCTTGCCGCCGATGATCTTCGCGGTGTCGCCCGGCGCGGCGTGCGCGAGGGTGGGCGGAAGTCCGACCAGCATCATCCCGGCCGCCGAGGCGACCGCGAGCGCGGATGCCAGACGTCGGCGCAGCCGAACTCTCATGGGTGTTTTCAATGCGTGTCCCTGGTGGGGGGCTCATGGGACAAGGCCGGTGGACGGGATAGGGCCCCCGTGACATGTCCCTGCCCACCGCTCTTACACCCTAGAACCCCAGACGGCCCACAGAGCAACAGTTGTTGACGCTCGGCATGTCAACTCGACGACGTGGCTTGTCAGTTCGCCGCACGCCGGCGTGTTCGCTACCGTGGCCACCCATGACCACTTCCGCGGATCACGGCACGGACCCGACGCGGCACCCGGAGCTTCTCGCGTGGCTGCATGGGCGCCGGCAGGCCTTCGACCAGTGGGCGCAGCAGACCGGCGCCGACCGGCTCGACTTCAGCCCTGACTCCCTGGACGAACTCGAAGACCTTCTCCGCGAGACGTTCCAGTCGGACGAGGAGCTCCGTGCCCAGCGGCTGGACCCGTTCGTACAGGGCGCCGTCTGGTACCTCGGGGAAGTGATCTGCCGCGCCAAGGGCATGGTGTGGAAGTTCGAGCGCGACGTCGACGCGGCCGACACGGCTGCGATGCCGCCTCTGTTCGGTACGGAGGCACCGCCAGGCGTTCTCGACACTCCGTGTGTCAGCTTCCCGGAGGACGGCCCCGAGCGGGGCCTGTATCCGCTGAACGTCCTGTGCCGCACGCTCATCGCCAAGGACGAGCTGGGTGAGCCGGTCGACGAGCACCTGGTCGACGCCCTCGCAGACGACTACCTCGATGACGACTTCGACGAGGGCGAGGACGACGGCGAAGAATAGGGCTTGTTCTTCAGGTCGTCAGAAGGCGGCGAAGATTTTCAAGGAGATCGGTGTGTACGGCGCCTCGGGCCCGCCGTGACCACGCCGCCGAGCGGCACACCGCTCCCACTGACAGCCCCTCTTTCACTGGCACAGGGCCTGATCGAGGGCCGCGATTTCGTCGCGCCGGGCCGCCACCTGCCGTAGCTCTTTTGTTGTGAGGATGCTGTGGCGGCGGGAAATCGGGCTTCCGGCCTCTGGAGTCACTCTCTACCCTCCGGGACTCATGACAACAGAACCCGCGCAGCAGCCGCAGGAGAACACCGGCCACACCCGCAGACGGTTCCTCGCGGGCGCCGGAGGAGTGGCGAGCGCGCTCGCCTTACGGCCGAGCGGCAGCGCCCGTGCCGCCACCCGCAAGCACGTCGCCGTCCTCGGCGGCGGTGTCTCCGGGCTCAGCGCCGCGCAGGAACTCGCCGAACGCGGCTATGCCGTCACCGTCTACGAGTACTACGACGTCCTCGGCGGCAAGGCCCGCTCCATGGACGTGCCCGGTACGGGGAGCGGTGGCCGCAGACCGCTGCCCGGCGAGCACGGCTTCCGGTTCTTCCCCGGTTTCTACCGGAACCTCCCGGACACCATGCGCCGCATCCCCTTCCCCGGCAATGCGAACGGCGTCCACGACAACCTGCGCAGTGGGACCGAGGAGTTGTTCGCCCGCAGTTCCGGCCGTCCCGACCTGCACTTCCCCCTGCGCCGGGTCACCACCCCGCCTGCTCCCGGCGACATCACCCCGTCCTGGCTCCGCGACCAGATCCTGTCCGTACTGGACCTGGGCACCCACCTGCCCGCCCACGAGGCCGCCTACTTCGCCGACCGCCTCCTGGTCCACCTCACCAGTTGCGACGCCCGCCGCGAGGACCAGTGGGAGAAGACGTCCTGGTGGCGGTTCATCCGGGCCGAGGAGATGAGCGCGGAGTACCAGACCCTGCTCGGCATCGGCCAGACCCGCAACCTCGTCGCCACGCGCGCGGAGGTGGCGTCCACGCGTACGGTCGGCCGCGTCATCATCGAGGCCCTCATCCTCTGGGGTCTGCTCGGCCGCGGCCTGGACGGCGACGCCGACATCGACCGCGTCCTCAACGCCCCGACGAGCGAGGCCTGGATCGACCCCTGGGCAGCGCACCTGCGCTCCCTCGGCGTCGAGTTCGTACTCGGCACCGAGGTCCGCGAGGTTCTGTACGCGGGCGGGCGCGTCACCGGCGTGAGGGTCGCCGCGCGCGACGGCGGTGACGAGCGCACCGTCACCGCCGACCACTACGTCTCCGCGATGCCCGTCGAACACGCCCGCCGCACCTGGGGCACCGCCCTGCGCGCCGCCGATCCGCAGCTCGCCCGGTGCGACGCGCTCAAGACGGACTGGATGACCGGGGTGCAGTTCTATCTGCGTACGCCCACGCCCGTCGTCCACGGGCACATCAACTGCCTGGACTCGCCCTGGTCGGTAACCGGGATCGGGCAGGCGCAGTTCTGGGACGTACGGGACTTCTCGCGGGACTACGGCGACGGTCAGGCCCGGGACTGCCTGTCCGCGATCATCTCGGAGTGGGACAAGCCCGGCATCCTCTACGGCAAGACGGCCCGCGAGTGCACCAAGGAGGAGATCGTCGCCGAGCTGTGGGCCCAGCTGAAGGACGGACTCAACGACTCGGGGAAGACCACGCTGAGCGACGAGGACCGCCTGGGCTGGTTCATGGACCCGGCGGTGACCGGTCTCGGCGGCCCCGACCCGCAGAACCGCGAGCCGCTCCTCATCCACCCGACGGGCACGCTCTACAACCGCCCCTCGGCGAGGACCGCCGTACCGAATTTCTTCCTCGCGGGCGACTACGTCCGGACGGATGTGGACCTGGCGACGATGGAGGGCGCCAACGAGTCGGCGCGCAGGGCCGTCAACGCGCTGCTGGACGCGGACGGCGCGGACGCCGAGCGGTGCCGGGTCTGGGAGCTGTACCGCCCGCCGGAGCTGGAGCCCCTCAAACGGGTGGACGAGGTGCGTTACCGGCTCGGCCTGCCGAACACGTTCGACGTGGGGTGAACGGAGTCGGCCGGGGACGACCGGGAGGGCCGCCGCCTCGAACGGGCGACGGCCCTGCAATCCCCGTACCGCTTACGACGGCTCGGTCAGAGCACGCGGACCGCGCCGGACGGCGGGTCGTACGACAGCGGGTGCTCCCCGACGCCGCTGGAGGGGTTCTGCGCGCCGACGAACATGCCGTCACCCACGTACACCGCGACGTGGTAGGCGCTGCCCGCGCCGCCCCAGTACAGGATGTCCCCGGGCTGCAGGTTGCTCAGCGAGACCTGGGTGCCGGCCGTCGACTGGTCCTGGGAGACCCGCGGAAGGTTGATTCCGACCTGCTTGAAGGCCGTCTGCACCAGTCCGGAGCAGTCGTACGCCGACGGACCGGTGGCGCCGGAGACGTACGCCTTGCCGATCTGCGCCTTGACGAAGGCGACGACCGCCGCGGCCGAACCGGTGGCCGTGGAGGAGCCCGTCGAGGTGCTGGTCGCGGCGGCGAGGACGGTCCGCTCGGCGCTGCGCGAGGCGGCCTCCGCCTGCTTGCGCTCCGCCTCGGCCTTCCGCTTGGCCTCGGCCTCCTTCTTCTTGGCCTCCGCGAGGTCCGCCTTGGCCTGCTTCGCGGCGTTCGCGGCGGCCGCGTCACGCTCGACCTGCAGCTGGTAGTTGGCCGCGGCCTGCTGGGTGGCCGCCGCGGACTGTGCGACCTGCGTGGCCACGTCGGCCGTCAGGGTCGGCAGCTCGAGCGTCTGGGTCGCCGGCTCGGCCGCGTCGGCCGATGCCGCCGAGGCTCCGGCCACGGCCAGTGTGCTGAGGACACCACCGGCAACTCCGGCCCGCATCGCGATGGTCGACGCGCTGCGGTTGCGGGGCTTCCGGTGGCTGCGTATGTGAGCGGTGTGGGACATGGGGACAAGCGGTACCAGGGACTCCTCCATACCTTCAAGAAACGTGTGGTGCGCCACAGTTGTTCAATCGGCGGCCTGAATCCCGGGCGTGTCATTCTTTATTGACGCCGTAACGGGCAAAGCGGACAGTGGTGATCAAGCCTGTGATCATGGGCTTTCGTCGTTACGTCCCGAATTGCTCCGGGCCTACCACCGGTTGGGGCAGATGGCCAAGCCCGCTTTATCGAACCCTCACACAGATGTGGCACAGGTCACGGAACGGTCACTGTCGCGGAGGCGTCTCGCGCGCGCAGCGGGCGACTCGGTCCGTGTGCCTGCCCAGCCGCTTGTGAATGCATGCACCTCTGGGCGTGAAGCCGCCCTCTGCTCGTGAACGCGTGCACACGTCCACATTCGCCCCGCCCCTCCCTCTGAAGTGTGAACGGGGCCCTCTATCAAGGGTTCTGGTCCAGCGCCAATTTGCTTTGAGCGCTAGGCGTTTGATAGTGCAAGACCGCCTCTACCAGCGGAGACGAGCGAAAATGTCACCTCTTGGTGATCACTCGACTGCTTCGCGTACGTAGATCACCGCTCATCCGACTTCATGATCCTTCGCCGGGTGGTGGAGATCACAAAGTACGTGCTGACCCCCGTGTCGCAGATCACACACCCGCGGGCATAAGATGCACGGCAGTTGGGCTTGTGACCTGCTTCACATGTCCGCGATCTTCGCTGGGGCAAGCGGGGCTTCCGGGACATGTGGGGTGGAAGTGAGCCCAGCGCAACCGCCAGCAGTCAGTGCCGACTGAGAGGAGCGAGGAGCGGTGAACGCGTATGCGCCCATCCTCGTACTGGGAGCCCTCGGGGCAGGCTTTGCGATCTTCTCCGTGGTCATGGCCACGCTGATCGGTCCGAAGCGGTACAACCGCGCCAAGCTCGAGGCCTACGAGTGCGGTATCGAGCCGACCCCCACGCCGGCGGGCGGCGGGCGCTTCCCGATCAAGTACTACCTGACGGCGATGCTCTTCATCGTCTTCGACATCGAGATCGTCTTCCTCTACCCCTGGGCCGTCACCTTCGACGCCCTGGGGATCTTCGGGCTCGTGGAGATGCTGCTCTTCGTGCTCACCGTCTTCGTCGCCTACGCGTACGTATGGCGGCGCGGCGGCCTGGAATGGGACTGAGGGGCCTTACGTCATGGGACTCGAAGAAAAGCTGCCGAGCGGTTTCCTTCTGACCACCGTCGAGCAGGCCGCGGGCTGGGTGCGCAAGGCGTCGGTCTTCCCCGCCACCTTCGGCCTGGCCTGCTGCGCCATCGAGATGATGACCACCGGCGCCGGCCGCTACGACCTGGCGCGCTTCGGCATGGAGGTCTTCCGCGGCTCGCCCCGCCAGGCGGACCTGATGATCGTCGCCGGCCGGGTCAGCCAGAAGATGGCGCCGGTCCTCAGGCAGGTCTACGACCAGATGCCGAACCCCAAGTGGGTGATCTCGATGGGCGTGTGCGCCTCCTCGGGCGGCATGTTCAACAACTACGCGATCGTCCAGGGCGTCGACCACATCGTCCCCGTCGACATCTACCTGCCCGGCTGCCCGCCACGGCCCGAGATGCTGATGGACGCGATCCTCAAGCTCCACCAGAAGATCCAGTCCTCCAAGCTCGGCGTGAACGCCGAGGAGGCGGCCCGCGAGGCGGAGGAAGCGGCGCTCAAGGCCCTGCCGACGATCGAGATGAAGGGGCTGCTGCGATGAGCGACGCGAACCGCGACGGCGCGGGCGCGCACCCGGGCGGCGTGAACGGCAGCGGGGTGAACGGCAACGGCGTCAACCCCGAGAAGGACCTCGGCGCCGCCAACCTCCCCGGCCGGCGCGGCGAGGGCGGCGAGGAGATCCGCGTCCAGCGCGGCATGTTCGGCGCCGACAACGGCGGCGACACCTCCGGCTACGGCGGCCTGGTCCGCTCCATCCGCCTCCCGGGCGCGGCCACCCGCCCCTACGGCGGCTGGTTCGACGAGGTCGCCGACGAGCTGGAGGGCGCCCTGGAGGAGCAGGGCCTCGTCCCTGAGAACGCCATCGAGAAGACCGTCGTCGACCGCGGTGAGCTGACCTTCCACATCGAACGCGAGTACCTGGTCGCCGTCGCCCAGACCCTCCGCGACGACCCGGCGCTCCGCTTCGAACTGTGCACGGGCGTGAGCGGAGTGCACTACCCCGGCGACAAGGGGCGCGAGCTGCACGCCGTCTACCACCTGCGCTCGATCACCCACAACCGGCTGATCCGCCTGGAGGTCAGCGCCCCCGACTCCGACCCGCACGTCCCGTCGCTCGTGTCCGTGTATCCCACGAACGACTGGCACGAGCGCGAGACGTACGACTTCTTCGGCCTGGTCTTCGACGGCCACCCGGCGCTGACGCGGATCATGATGCCGGACGACTGGCAGGGCCATCCGCAGCGCAAGGACTATCCCCTCGGCGGCATCCCCGTCGAGTACAAGGGCGCCCAGATCCCGGCTCCGGACCAGCGGAGGTCGTACTCATGAGCACGCACACCCCGTCCTCAGCCTCCGCGCGCGAGACAACCGAGGGCACCGTCTACACGGTCACCGGCGGTGACTGGGACGAGGTCGTCGAGTCCGTGTCCCGTGCCGACGACGAGCGCCTGATCGTCAACATGGGCCCCCAGCACCCGTCCACGCACGGCGTGCTGAGGCTCATCCTGGAGATCGAGGGCGAGACGGTCACCGAGGCCCGCTGCGGCATCGGATACCTGCACACCGGCATCGAGAAGAACCTCGAGTACCGCACGTGGACGCAGGGCACCACGTTCGTGACGCGCATGGACTACCTGACGCCGTTCTTCAACGAGACGGCGTACTGCCTCGCCGTGGAGAAGCTCCTCGGCATCGAGGACCAGGTCCCGGACCGCGCCTCGGTCATCCGGGTGCTCCTGATGGAGCTGAACCGGCTCTCCTCCCACCTGGTGTGCATCGCCACCGGCGGCATGGAGCTCGGCGCCACCACGATCATGATCTACGGCTTCCGTGACCGGGAGATGATCCTCGACATCTACGAGCTGATCACGGGCCTGCGGATGAACCACGCCTACATCCGGCCCGGCGGACTCGCCCAGGACCTGCCGCCGGGCGCCGTGGACCAGATCCGCGAGTTCGTGAAGAAGATGAAGAAGAACCTCCCGGAGTACGACAAGCTCGCCACCGGGAACCCCATCTTCAAGGCCCGTATGCAGGACATCGGCTACCTGGACCTCGCGGGCTGCATGGCCCTCGGCGCCACGGGGCCGATCCTGCGCTCCGCCGGCCTGCCGCACGACCTGCGCAAGGCACAGCCCTACTGCGGCTACGAGACGTACGACTTCGACGTCCCGACCGCCGACACCTGCGACTCCTACGGCCGCTTCCTCGTCCGCCTGGAGGAGATGCGCCAGTCGGTCGGGATCATCGAGCAGTGCCTGGACCGGCTGCAGCCCGGCCCGGTCATGGTCGCCGACAAGAAGATCGCCTGGCCCGCCCAGCTCGCCCTGGGACCGGACGGGCTCGGCAACTCCCTGGACCACATCAAGAAGATCATGGGCACCTCCATGGAGGCTCTGATCCACCACTTCAAGCTGGTGACCGAGGGCTTCCGCGTCCCGCCGGGACAGGCGTACGCGGCGGTCGAGTCGCCCAAGGGCGAACTCGGCGTGCACGCCGTCTCGGACGGCGGCACCCGCCCCTACCGGGTCCACTTCCGCGACCCGTCCTTCACCAACCTGCAGGCCATGGCGGCGATGTGCGAGGGCGGCCAGGTCGCCGACGTCATCGTCGCCGTCGCGTCCATCGACCCCGTGATGGGAGGCGTCGACCGGTGACCACCTCTTCTTCCGAGCGGGGCGTCAGCCTGGGCATGCCCGAACTGCCCGCGCCCGACTACCCGGACGACGTGCGGGCCCGGCTGGAGCGGGACGCGCACGAGATCATCGCCCGCTACCCGGACTCCCGGTCCGCCCTTCTGCCGCTGCTGCACCTGGTGCAGTCGGAGGAGGGCCATGTCACGCGCACCGGGATGCGGTTCTGCGCCGAGGTTCTGGGTCTGACCACGGCCGAGGTCACCGCGGTCGCCACCTTCTACACCATGTACCGGCGGCGGCCCTCCGGTGACTACCAGGTGGGCGTCTGCACCAACACCCTGTGCGCCGTCATGGGCGGCGACGCCATCTTCGAGGCCCTCCAGGAGCACCTGGGCGTCGGCAACGGCGAGACCACCGACGACGGCAAGGTCACCCTGGAGCACATCGAGTGCAACGCGGCCTGCGACTACGCACCGGTCGTGATGGTCAACTGGGAGTTCTTCGACAACCAGACCCCCGAGACCGCCCGGCGCCTCGTCGACGACCTGCGCGCGGGACGGCAGGTCGCTCCCACCCGCGGCGCCCCCCTGTGCACCTTCAAGGAGACCGCCCGGATGCTGGCGGGCTTCCCCGACGAACGGGACGGGGCCGTCGAGGCGACCGGCAGCGCGGGTCCGGCCTCCCTGATCGGGCTGCGGCTGGCCAAGGGTGAGTCCCCCGCCGCGCGCGTGGTGCACCCGAGGGACGGCGGGCCGCACGACGAGGCCGGGGACACGGCCGTGCACCAGCCGTCGCCGTCCGAACACCTCAGCTCGCACGACGCGCCGCAGGACACATCGGCCTCCGACCCGGCACACCCGGCCGGGCCCGTAGGCGACGAGGGAGGGCAGTGATGACCTTGGCACCCGAGAATGGGGGCACCGCCCGCCCGAGCGGATTCGAGGGTGGGGGAGAGACCAGCCCCGAGAAACTGCTCGTGCCCGTGCTGTCGGCCTTCTGGGACGAGGAGAGCTCCTGGACGCTGGACGTCTACCGCAGGCACGACGGCTACGAGGGGCTCCGCAAGGCGCTCGCCATGTCGCCGGACGACGTGATCGCGTACGTCAAGGACTCCGGACTGCGCGGGCGCGGCGGCGCGGGATTCCCCACGGGAATGAAGTGGCAGTTCATCCCCCAGGGCGACGGCAAGCCTCACTATCTGGTTGTCAACGCCGACGAATCGGAGCCCGGAACCTGCAAGGACATCCCGCTCCTCTTCGCGAACCCGCACAGCCTCATCGAGGGCATCGTCATCGCGTGCTACGCCATCAGGTCGTCGCATGCCTTCATCTATCTGCGTGGTGAAGTCGTCCCCGTGCTTCGGCGGTTGCACTCGGCCGTGCGCGAGGCCTACGCGGCGGGCTACCTCGGCGAGAACATCCTGGGCAGCGGGCTCGATCTCGACGTCACCGTGCACGCGGGCGCGGGCGCGTACATCTGCGGTGAGGAGACCGCACTGCTCGACTCGCTCGAAGGCCGCCGTGGTCAACCGCGGCTCCGTCCCCCCTTCCCTGCGGTCGCGGGCCTCTACGCGTGCCCGACTGTTGTGAACAACGTCGAGTCGATCGCATCGGTTCCCGCGATCCTGAACCGGGGCAAGGAATGGTTCCGGTCGATGGGCAGCGACAAGTCGCCCGGCTTCACGCTGTACTCCCTCAGCGGCCATGTGGCCAACCCCGGCCAGTACGAGGCCCCGCTCGGCATCACGTTGCGGCAGCTCCTCGACATGAGCGGCGGCATGCGGCCCGGCCACCGGCTGAAGTTCTGGACGCCGGGCGGCTCGTCCACGCCGATGTTCACCGAGGAGCACCTCGACGTCGCGCTGGACTACGAGGGCGTGGGCGCCGCCGGGTCCATGCTCGGCACCAAGGCCCTGCAGTGCTTCGACGAGACGACCTGCGTCGTGCGGGCCGTCACCCGCTGGACCGAGTTCTACGCCCACGAGTCCTGCGGCAAGTGCACGCCCTGCCGGGAAGGCACGTACTGGCTCGTGCAGCTGCTGCGGGACATCGAGGCAGGCAAGGGCGTCATGTCCGACCTCGACAAGCTCGCCGACATCGCCGACAACATCAACGGCAAGTCCTTCTGCGCCCTCGGCGACGGCGCCGCCTCGCCGATCTTCTCCTCCCTCAAGTACTTCCGCGAGGAGTACGAGGACCACATCACGGGCCGGGGCTGCCCCTTCGACCCGGCCAAGTCCACGGCCTGGGCGGACAAGCCCGCGGAGGTGAACGCATGACTGTGACCACCAGCGCTCCCTCAGGTGGGGGAGAGGCGGCGGTCCCGCCGGAGGACCTCGTCACGCTGACGATCGACGGCGTCGAGATCAGCGTGCCCAAGGGCACCCTGGTGATCCGCGCCGCCGAACAGCTCGGCATCGAGATCCCCCGCTTCTGCGACCACCCCCTGCTCGACCCGGCCGGCGCCTGCCGCCAGTGCATCGTCGAGGTCGAGGGCCAGCGCAAGCCCATGGCGTCCTGCACGATCACGTGTACGGACGGGATGGTCGTGAAGACGCACCTCACCTCGCCCGTCGCCGAGAAGGCCCAGAAGGGTGTGATGGAGCTCCTGCTCATCAACCACCCGCTGGACTGCCCCGTCTGCGACAAGGGCGGCGAGTGCCCGCTGCAGAACCAGGCGATGTCGCACGGCAACGCCGAGTCCCGGTTCGACGGGAAGAAGCGGACGTACGAGAAGCCGGTCCCGATCTCCACGCAGGTGCTGCTCGACCGTGAGCGGTGCGTGCTGTGCGCCCGCTGCACCCGGTTCTCCAACCAGATCGCGGGCGACCCGATGATCGAGCTCCTGGAGCGGGGCGCCCTGCAGCAGGTCGGCACCGGAGAGGGCGACCCCTTCGAGTCGTACTTCTCCGGGAACACCATCCAGATCTGCCCGGTCGGTGCGCTGACCTCGGCGGCGTACCGCTTCCGCTCCCGCCCCTTCGACCTGGTCTCGTCCCCCTCGGTCTGCGAGCACTGCTCCGGCGGCTGCGCCACCCGCACCGACCACCGGCGCGGCAAGGTCATGCGGCGCCTGGCCGCCTACGACCCCGAGGTCAACGAGGAGTGGATCTGCGACAAGGGGCGCTTCGCGTTCCGGTACGCGCAGATGAAGGACCGGCTCGATGTGCCGCTGGTGCGGCGGGAGAGCGGTGAGCTGGAGCCCGCGTCCTGGCCCGAGGCGCTCGACATCGCGGCCCGGGGGCTGCTCGCCGCGCGGGGGCGGGCCGGGGTGCTCACCGGCGGCCGGCTCACCGTGGAGGACGCCTACGCGTACAGCAAGTTCGCGCGCGTGGCGCTCGACACGAACGACATCGACTTCCGCGCGCGCGTGCACAGCGGCGAGGAGGCCGACTTCCTGGCCGCCCGGATCGCCGGACGCGGCCGCGACCTCGACGGTACGGGCGTCACGTTCACCTTCCTCGAGAAGGCGCCCGCCGTCCTGCTCGTCGGGTTCGAGTCCGAGGAGGAGGCGCCCGGCGTCTTCCTGAGGCTGCGCAAGGCCTGGCGGGGGCACGGCCAGCAGGTGTTCGCTCTCGCCACGCATGCCACCCGGGGCCTGGAGAAGGCCGGCGGCACCCTGCTGCCCGCCGCGCCCGGGACCGAGACCGAGTGGCTGGACGCGCTGGCCGGGCGGGTCGGCCTGGAGGAGGACGGCGTACGGGCCGCGGAGGCGCTGCGCACCGAGGGCGCCGTGATCGTCGTCGGTGAACGCCTCGCCGCCGTTGAGGGCGGCCTCACCGCCGCCGTCCGCACCGCGGCCGCCACCGGGGCCCGGCTGGCGTGGATCCCGCGCCGGGCCGGAGAACGGGGCGCGGTCGAGGTGGGCGCGCTGCCCTCGCTGCTGCCGGGCGGGCGTCCGGCCACCGATCCGCGCGCGCGGGAGGAGGTCGCCGCCGCCTGGGGCCTTGCCGACCTCCCGCACCGCTACGGCCGGGACACGGGCCAGATCGTCGAGGCCGCGGCCACCGGCGAACTGCGCGCCCTGGTCGTGGCCGGCGTCGAGGTCGCCGACCTGCCGGATCCGGCACGCGCGCGTGAAGCACTGTCCGAGGTGGACTTCCTGGTCTCCCTGGAACTGCGGCCCAGCGAGGTCACCGAGCGCGCGGACGTGGTGCTGCCGGTCGCGGCGGCCGCCGAGAAGGCCGGCACCTTCCTCAACTGGGAGGGCAGGGCCCGCTTCTTCGAGGCCGCGCTGAAGCCCGACCAGATGACCCGCCCGCTGATGCCGACCGACGCGCGCGTGCTGCAGATGCTCGCCGACGCGATGGACGTGCACCTGGGGCTGCCCGATGTGCGCACGATCCGCGTGGAGCTGGACCGCCTCGGCGCCTGGGACGGTCCGCGGGCCGCCAACCCCTGGAGATCGGCGGACAGCTTCCCCGCCCGGCCGCCGGGGAGGCCGTGCTCGCCGGCCACCGGCTGCTGCTCGACCAGGGCCGCCTCCAGGACGGCGACGAGGCGCTCGCCGGCACCCGGCACGCGGCACGCGCGCGTGTGTCCGCCGCCACCGCCGCCGAGGCGGGCGTCGAGGACGGCGACCTGCTGGCCGTGCGCGGCCCGTCCGGGACCGTCGAACTCCCGCTGCAGATCACCGAGATGCCCGACCGCGTCGTCTGGCTCCCGATGAACTCCACGGGTGGCGGCGTCCCCTCCGACACCGGGGCGCAGCCCGGCACCCTCGTCCGCATCGGCCCGGCGACGCCCGCCGCCGAAGCCCCCAAGGAGGTGGAGGCATGAGCCCGTACCTCGCCGCTGAAGACCTCTCGATGTTCGGCCACGACCCCTGGTGGCTGGTCGTCATCAAGGCGGTGTTCTGCTTCGCCTTCCTGATGGTGACCGTGCTGTTCTCCATCGTCTGGGAGCGCAAGGTCGTCGCCTGGATGCAGTTGCGCATCGGCCCCAACCGGCACGGTCCCTGGGGCATGCTCCAGTCGCTCGCCGACGGCGTGAAGCTGATGCTGAAGGAAGACCTCATCGTCAAGCGCGCGGACAAGGTGGTCTACATCCTCGCGCCGATCGTCGCGGCCATCCCGGCCTTCATGGCGATCGCGGTGATCCCCTTCGGGCCCGCCGGCAACGAGATCTCGATCTTCGGGCACCGCACCACGATGCAGCTCACCGACCTGCCGATCGCGATGCTCTACATCCTCGCGGTCGCCTCGGTCGGCATCTACGGCATCGTGCTGGCGGGCTGGAGCTCCGGCTCCACCTATCCGCTCCTCGGCGGCCTGCGCTCCTGCGCGCAGATGATCTCCTACGAGATCGCCATGGGTGCCGCCTTCGCCTCCGTGTTCCTCTACTCGGGATCGATGTCCACGTCGAGGATCGTCGAGGCGCAGCACGACCGCTGGTACATCCTGCTGCTGCCGGTGTCGTTCATCATCTACATCGTCACGATGGTCGGTGAGACCAACCGCGCCCCCTTCGACATGCCGGAGTCCGAGGGCGACCTGGTCGGCGGCTTCAACACCGAGTACTCGTCGATCAAGTTCGCGATGTTCATGCTCGCCGAGTACGTCAACATGGTGACGGTCTCGGCCGTGTCCACCACCCTCTTCCTGGGCGGCTGGCGCGCCCCGTGGCCGATCAGCACGGTCTGGGAGGGCGCGAACCACGGCTGGTGGCCGCTGCTCTGGTTCGTGATCAAGGTCCAGCTGCTGCTGTTCTTCTTCATCTGGCTGCGCGGCACGCTCCCCCGCGTCCGCTACGACCAGCTGATGAAGCTCGGCTGGAAGGTCCTCATCCCGGTCTCCGTGGTCTGGCTGATGCTCGTCGCGACCGTACGGGCGCTTCGCAACGAGAACTACGGTTTCGCCGATATCGCGCTGTACGTCGCGGGCGGAGTCCTCGCACTGCTCCTGGTGTCGTTCGTCATCGACATGTTCCGCGCGAAGGCCAAGGAGGCCGAGCGGCCCGCCGAGGAGCCCGCCGCCTTCGACCCGATGGCCGGCGGATTCCCCGTGCCGCCGCTGCCGGGACAGACGCTGCCACCGGTGCCCAGGCGCCGCTCGCGCCGGGAGCGGGAGCTGATTGTCAGTGGTGGACCGGACACTGTGAGTGACGGATCTTCGGATGGAAAGGAGGCGTCCGATGGCTGACGAGCCCAAGGACACCAAGCCGGGTTTCCAGAACCCGGTGGCCGGCTTCGGCGTGACCTTCAAGGCCATGTTCAAGAAGCGGCTCACCGAGCAGTACCCGGAGCAGAAGAAGACCACGGCTCCGCGGTTCCACGGCCGGCACCAGCTCAACCGCCATCCGGACGGCCTGGAGAAGTGCGTCGGCTGCGAACTGTGCGCCTGGGCGTGTCCCGCCGACGCGATCTACGTCGAGGGCACGGACAACACGGACGAGGAGCGCTACTCCCCGGGTGAGCGGTACGGGCGGGTCTACCAGATCAACTACGCCCGCTGCATCCTGTGCGGCCTGTGCATCGAGGCCTGCCCCACGCGCGCGCTGACGATGACCAACGAGTTCGAGCTGGCCGACTCCAGCCGCGCCAACCTCATCTACACCAAGGAGCAACTGCTCGCCGGCCTCGAAGAGGGCATGGTCGACACGCCCCACGCCATCTACCCGGGGATGGACGAGCAGGACTACTACCGGGGCCTGGTGACGGAGGCCGCGCCCGGCACCGTGCGCCAGGTCGCCGTCTCGAAGGGCGAGGTCCCGCAGGAGGCCGCCTCCACCTTCGGCGAGGGCGAGCCGGCGTCGAAGAAGGTGATCGGCGGATGACTGATCTCGCGGCCTACTCCACCTCCACCGGAGAGGCCTTCCAGTTCTGGGTCCTCGGCACCGTCGCGGTGCTCGGCGCCCTCGGCACCGTCTTCATGAAGAAGGCCGTGCACAGCGCGTTGTGCCTCGCGGGCACCATGATCGTCCTGGCGGTGTTCTACCTCGCCAACGGTGCCTATTTCCTGGGGATCGTGCAGATCGTCGTCTACACCGGCGCGATCATGATGCTGTTCCTGTTCGTGGTGATGCTGGTCGGCGTCACCGCGGCGGACTCCCTGAAGGAGACCATCAAGGGGCAGCGCTGGCTGGCCCTCCTGTGCGGGCTCGGCTTCGGCATCCTGCTGTTCGCGGGCATCGCCAACGCGTCCCTGAAGGACTTCACCGGCACCGGCAGGGCGAACGCGGGCGGCAATGTGGAGGGTCTGGCGGCCCTCATCTTCACCAAGTACGTGTTCGCGTTCGAAATCACCGGCGCCCTGCTCATCACGGCCGCCGTCGGCGCCATGGTGCTCACCCACCGCGAGCGCACCGAGCGCGCACGCACCCAGCGCGAACTCTCCGAGCAGCGGGTACGGGAGGGCAAGCACGTTCCGCCGCTGCCGGCACCCGGCGTCTACGCCCGGCACAACGCGGTGGACATCGCGGGCCTCCTGCCGGACGGCACCCCGTCGGAGCTGACCGTCAACAAGACGCTGCGAGCCCGCGGCCAGATCCGCGACGTGTCCGACGAGGCGATCAGCGATCTCAAGGCGCTGGAGCAGCACGCCGCCGAGCGCCTGGAGCGCACCGAGGAGAAGCGGCCGGCGCTCAAGAGGACCGAGGAGGCGTCGAAGTGAACCCGGTCAACTACCTGTATCTCGCGGCGCTGTTGTTCACGATCGGTGCCACCGGCGTACTGATCCGGCGCAACGCGATCGTGGTGTTCATGTGTATCGAGCTGATGCTCAACGCGTGCAACCTCGCGTTCGTCACCTTCTCCCGGATGCACGGCAATCTCGACGGCCAGATCATCGCCTTCTTCACGATGGTCGTCGCCGCCGCGGAGGTCGTCGTCGGGCTCGCGATCATCGTGTCGCTGTTCCGTACCCGCCATTCGGCCTCGGTCGACGACGCCAGCCTGATGAAGCTGTAAGGGGTCGGGAGAATCGTGGAGAACCTGATTGCGCTGCTGATCGCGGCGCCCCTGCTCGGAGCGGCCGTGCTGCTGTGCGGCGGCAGAAGGCTGGACGCGGTAGGCCACTGGCTCGGCACGGTGCTCGCCGCCGCCTCCTTCGTGTTCGGTGCCGTCCTCTTCACCGACATGCTGGGGAAGGCCGCCGACCACCGGACCATCACCCAGCACCTGTTCAGCTGGGTCCCGGTGGGCGGCTTCCAGGCCGACGTCACCTTCCGCCTCGACCAGCTGTCGATGACGTTCGTCCTGCTGATCACCGGAGTCGGCTCCCTCATCCACCTGTACTCGGTCGGGTACATGGAGCACGACGAGCGCAGGCGCCGCTTCTTCGGCTATCTGAACCTCTTCCTCGCGGCGATGCTGCTGCTCGTCCTCGCCGACAACTACCTGCTGCTGTACGTCGGCTGGGAGGGCGTCGGTCTCGCCTCCTACCTGCTGATCGGCTTCTGGCAGCACAAGCCCAGCGCGGCGACCGCGGCGAAGAAGGCGTTCATCGTCAACCGCGTCGGCGACATGGGCCTGTCGATCGCCATCATGCTGATGTTCACCACGTTCGGGACCTTCGCCTTCGGCCCGGTCCTCGGCCACGTCGGGGACACGTCCGAGGGCAAGCTCACCGCGATCGGCCTGATGCTGCTGCTCGCCGCCTGCGGCAAGTCGGCCCAGGTGCCGTTGCAGTCCTGGCTCGGTGACGCGATGGAGGGCCCGACCCCGGTCTCGGCCCTGATCCACGCCGCGACCATGGTGACCGCGGGCGTGTACCTGATCGTCCGCTCCGGAGCGATCTTCAACGCGGCGCCCGACGCCCAGCTGGCCGTCACCGTCGTCGGTGCCGTCACGCTCCTGTTCGGTGCGATCGTCGGTTGCGCGAAGGACGACATCAAGAAGGCGCTGGCCGGTTCGACCATGTCGCAGATCGGCTACATGGTGCTCGCCGCGGGCCTCGGCCCCATCGGCTACGTCTTCGCGATCATGCACCTGGTCACGCACGGTTTCTTCAAGGCCGGACTGTTCCTCGGCGCCGGCTCGGTCATGCACGGCATGAACGACGAGGTCGACATGCGCCGGTACGGCGGCCTCAGGAAGTACATGCCGGTCACCTTCGTCACCTTCGGTCTGGGCTACCTCGCGATCATCGGTTTCCCGGGCCTGTCCGGCTTCTTCTCCAAGGACAAGATCATCGAGGCGGCCTTCGCCAAGGGCGGCACCGAGGGCTGGATCCTCGGCGGCGCGGCCCTGCTGGGCGCGGCCATCACGGCGTTCTACATGACGCGGGTGATGCTGATGACGTTCTTCGGCGAGGAGCGGTGGCGCCACCGGCCGACCCCCTCCCCGGCCGAGCCCAGCGTGGAACCGGCGGCCGAGGAGCGCGGCGAGCACGCCGAACCGCATCCGCACGAATCGCCGGGCGTCATGACGATCCCCATGATCGTGCTGGCGGTCGGATCCGTCTTCGGCGGCGCGTTCTTCAGCATCGGCGACCGCTTCCTGCACTGGCTCGAGCCGGTCACCGGGCACAGTGAGGGGCATTCGCCGGTCAGCGCCTGGACGGTCACCGGAGCGACCATGGTGTGCCTGGTCATCGGCGTGGCCATCGCCTGGGCGCAGTACGGCCGCAAGCCCGTTCCGGCCGTCGCCCCGCGCGGCTCCCTGCTCACCCGGGCCGCCCGGCGCGACCTGCTCCAGGACGACTTCAACCACGTCGTCCTCGTCCGGGGCGGGGAACACCTCACGCGCTCCCTGGTGTACGTGGACCACACCCTGGTCGACGGCGTCGTCAACGGCACGGCGGCCTCGGTCGGCGGCCTGTCCGGCCGGCTCCGCCGACTGCAGAACGGCTACGCACGGTCGTACGCCGTCTCGATGTTCGGCGGTGCGGCGGTGCTCGTCGCCCTGACCCTGCTGATGAGGGCGGTCTGATAGCGATGTCCTTTCCCCTGCTGACAGCGACGGCGGTGCTCCCGGCCGTGGGGGCGATCGCCACGGCCGCGGTCCCGGCCGCGCAGCGCACCGCCGCCAAGTGGCTGGCGCTGGTCGTCTCGCTCGCCACGCTCGCGCTCGCCGCGGTGATCACGTTCCGCTTCGAACCGGGCGGCGCCCGGTACCAGTTCACCGAGTCCCAGGCCTGGATCAAGGACTTCGGGGTGCGGTACGAGCTGGGCGTGGACGGCATCGCGGTGGCGCTCATCGCGCTGACCGCGCTGTTGATCCCGTTCGTGATCCTGGCGGGCTGGCACGACGCGGACCCGCTGGAGACCGGAAGCCGGCGCTGGCGGCCGACGCAGGGCTTCTTCGCCCTGATCCTGGCCGTCGAGGCGATGGTGATCATCTCGTTCGAGGCCACCGACGTCTTCCTTTTCTACATCTTCTTCGAAGCCATGCTCATCCCGATGTACTTCCTCATCGGCGGCTTCGGGGACCGCGCCCACGAGCAGGGCGAGAAGGCGGCGTCCACGCAGCGGTCGTACGCCGCCGTGAAGTTCCTCCTCTACAACCTGGCCGGCGGCCTGATCATGCTGGCCGCGGTGATCGGCCTGTATGTGCAGGCGGGCAATTTCTCCCTCCCGGAGATCGTGCAGGCGCGGGCGAACGGCTCGCTGCACATGGCGACCAGTACCGAGCGCTGGCTGTTCCTCGGCTTCTTCTTCGCCTTCGCGGTGAAGGCGCCGCTGTGGCCGCTGCACACCTGGCTGCCCAACGCCATGGGGGAGGCCACCGCCCCCGTCGCCGTGCTGATCACGGCGGTCGTCGACAAGGTGGGCACGTTCGCGATGCTGCGCTTCTGCCTCCAGCTGTTCCCGGAGGCGAGCAAGTGGGCGACACCGGTCATCCTCGTCCTGGCCCTGATCAGCATCCTCTACGGGGCGCTGCTGGCGGTCGGCCAGCGGGACATCAAGCGGCTGGTGGCCTACGCGTCGATCTCGCACTTCGGCTTCATCATCATGGGCATCTTCGCGATGACCAGCCAGGGCCAGTCCGGGGCGACGCTGTACATGGTCAACCACGGCATCTCGACGGCCGCCTGGATGCTGGTGGCGGGCTTCCTGATCTCGCGCCGCGGCTCGCGTCTGATCGCGGGGTACGGGGGCGTGCAGAAGGTCGCGCCGGTGCTCGCCGGCACGTTCCTGATCGGCGGCCTGGCTACGCTGTCCCTCCCGGGGCTCGCGCCGTTCGTGAGTGAGTTCCTGGTGCTGGTCGGCACGTTCACGCGCCATCCGGTGATCGGCATCATCGCCACCCTCGGCATCGTCCTCGCCGCGCTCTACACCCTCGTCCTGTACCAGCGGACGATGACGGGTCCGGTGAAGGCGGAGGTCGCGGCGATGCCGGACCTGCGGGTCCGCGAACTCGTGGTGGTCGTCCCGCTGATCGCGCTGCTGATCTTCCTGGGCGTCTACCCGAAGCCGGTCACCGACCTGGTCAACCCGGCCGTCCAGCACACCATGTCCGACGTACACCAGACCGATCCCAAGCCCGCAGTGGAGGCGGCCAAGTGAGCGCAACAGCCGTCCACAGCCTGTGGACAACCGCGGCCGACCCGATCGCGAAGATCCAGGCGCCGAAGATCGAGTACGGGCAGTTGTCGCCGACCCTGATCGTCATCGGTGCCGCGCTCGTCGGAGTGCTGATCGAGGCGTTCGTGCCGCGCAAGTCCCGTTATTACGCACAAGTGTTCGTGTCCGTCGTCGCGCTCGCCGCCGCGTTCGCCGCGGTGGTGGCGCTCGCCGCCGACGGATACGGCACCACCAAGGCCCACATCGCGGCGATGGGCGCGCTCGCGGTCGACGGACCGTCCCTGTTCCTGCAGGGCACGATCCTGCTGGCGGGCCTGCTCGGCGTGTTCACCTTCGCCGAGCGGCGCCTCGACCCGGCGGCGCACGGCAACCGCGTGGACTCGTTCGCCGCGCAGGCAGCGTCCGTGCCGGGCAGCGAGAGCGAGAAGGCGGCCGTCAAGGCGGGGTTCACGACGACGGAGGCGTTCCCGCTGCTGCTGTTCGCGGTCGGCGGCATGCTGGTCTTCCCCTCGGCGAACGACCTGCTGACCCTCTTCGTCGCCCTGGAGGTCTTCTCGCTGCCGTTGTACCTGCTGTGCGCGCTCGCCCGGCGCAAGCGGCTCATGTCGCAGGAGGCCGCGGTCAAGTACTTCCTGCTCGGGGCCTTCGCCTCCGCCTTCACACTGTTCGGCATCGCCCTGCTGTACGGCTACGCGGGCTCGGTGTCGTACGCGCGGATCGCCCAGGTCGTCGACGGCACGGTCACGAACGTCGACCCGGCGCTCGCCAACACCATGGGCAATGACGCGCTGCTGCTCGTCGGCGCCGCGATGGTCGTGATGGGCCTGCTGTTCAAGGTGGGAGCGGTGCCGTTCCACATGTGGACGCCGGACGTGTACCAGGGTGCGCCGACACCGGTGACCGGCTTCATGGCGGCTGCGACCAAGGTGGCGGCGTTCGGTGCGCTGCTGCGACTGCTGTACGTGGTCCTGCCGGGCATGCGCTGGGACTGGCGGCCGGTGATGTGGGCGATCGCGATCGTCACCATGCTGGGCGGCGCTATCGTGGCGATCACGCAGACCGACATCAAGCGGATGCTGGCGTACTCGTCGATCGCGCATGCGGGATTCATCCTCGCGGGTGTGATCGCCACCACGCGGAGCGGCGTGTCCTCGGTCCTCTTCTACCTGGCCGCGTACTCGTTCGTGACGATCGGTGCCTTCGCGGTCGTCACCCTCGTCCGCGACGCGGGCGGCGAGGCGACGCACCTGTCCAAGTGGGCCGGGCTCGGCCGCAGGTCCCCGCTGGTGGCGGCCGTCTTCGCGGTGTTCCTGCTGGCCTTCGCGGGCATCCCGCTGACCTCGGGCTTCGCCGGGAAGTTCGCGGTGTTCAAGGCGGCGGCGGAGGGCGGGGCGATCCCGCTGGTCGTGATCGGTGTGATCTCGTCCGCCGTGGCGGCGTTCTTCTACATCCGCGTGATCGTCCTGATGTTCTTCAGCGAACCGCGCCCCGAGGGCCCGACGGTGGCGGTCCCGTCCCCGCTGACGATGACGGCGATCGGACTCGGCGTGGCGGTCACCGTGGCGCTGGGTGTGGCACCGCAGTACTTCCTGGACCTGGCGAACCAGGCGGGTGTGTTCGTGCGCTGAGGCGCCCGCGCCGATTGGGCGACGGCCCGGCACCCGCTCGGGGGGTGCCGGGCCGGCGTATGAGCGGTGGTGGCTACTGCTTGGCTGAGCGCCGCGCCGTGATCTGGGTGAGGTCCAGGTCCACGGGGAACGGAACGTCCATTTTCATCCGCTCACGCTCACGCAAAGGAACCGGACAGGCCTGTGGATAACTCCGAGGCTGTCGGCCCTGGCCCCTATCGTGGACGCAGTGGTCGAAGGGCGACCGACGGGGGACGGGCGATGGACGGGACGGCTGTGATGACCGAGGTGGGCGCGCCGGCGGTGGACGGTGGGAGCGAGGCGCTGGCCGCGCTGCACCGGGTCTTCGGGTACGACGCCTTCCGCGGCGAGCAGGAAGCGGTCATCGAGCATGTGGTCGCAGGCGGCGACGCCGTCGTGCTCATGCCGACCGGCGGCGGCAAGTCGCTCTGCTACCAGATCCCGGCCCTGGTCAGGCCCGGTACGGGAGTCGTGGTCTCCCCGCTCATCGCTCTCATGCAGGACCAGGTGGACGCCCTGCGGGCGCTCGGTGTGCGCGCCGGGTTCGTCAACTCCACACAGGACTTCGACGAGCGGCGCGTGATGGAGGCGCAGTTCTTGGCCGGCGAGCTGGACCTGCTCTACCTGGCACCGGAGCGGCTGCGTCTGGAGTCCACCCTCGACCTGCTCTCCCGCGGCAAGATCTCCGTCTTCGCCATCGACGAGGCGCACTGCGTCTCCCAGTGGGGCCATGACTTCCGCCCCGACTACCTGGCGCTGTCGCTGCTCGGCGAGCGGTGGCCGGACGTCCCGCGGATCGCGCTCACGGCGACGGCCACGCGGGCGACGCACCAGGAGATCACCCAGCGGCTGAACATGCCGCGGGCCCGCCACTTCGTGGCCAGCTTCGACCGGCCCAACATCCAGTACCGGATCGTGCCGAAGGCCGACCCCAAGAAGCAGCTGCTGGCGTTCCTGCGCGAGGAGCACGCGGGCGACGCGGGCATCGTCTACTGCCTCTCGCGGAACTCGGTGGAGAAGACGGCCGAGTTCCTGACCCGCAACGGCATCGAGGCGGTGCCGTACCACGCGGGTCTGGACGCGGCCACCCGTGCGGCGCACCAGTCGCGGTTCCTGCGCGAGGAGGGCCTGGTGGTGGTCGCGACGATCGCCTTCGGGATGGGTATCGACAAGCCGGACGTGCGGTTCGTCGCCCACCTGGACCTGCCGAAGTCGGTCGAGGGCTACTACCAGGAGACGGGCCGTGCGGGCCGCGACGGATTGCCGTCCACGGCCTGGATGGCGTACGGGCTCAACGACGTCATACAGCAGCGCAAGCTCATCCAGTCCGGGGAGGGCGACGAGGCGTTCCGCCGCCGGGCCCAGGCGCACCTGGACGCGATGCTGGCACTGTGCGAGACCGCCCAGTGCCGCCGCGGCCAGCTGCTCGCCTACTTCGGCCAGGACCCCCGGCCGGGCGGTTGCGGCAACTGCGACACCTGCCTGGAGCCGCCGGACACCTGGGACGGGACGATCGCGGCGCAGAAGGTGCTGTCCACGGTGTGGCGGCTGCACCGGGAGCGGCGGCAGAAGTTCGGCGCGGTGCAGATCGTCGACATCCTGCTGGGACGGCGCACGGCCAAGGTCATCCAGTTCGACCACGACCAGCTGTCCGTGTTCGGCATCGGCGAGGAGCTGACCGAAGGCGAATGGCGCGGCGTCATCCGGCAGTTGCTGGCGCAGGGGCTGCTCGCCGTCGAGGGCGAGTACGGGACGCTGGTGCTGACGGAGGCCAGTGGGGCGGTACTGCGGCGGGAGCGCGAGGTGCCGTTGCGCAAGGAGCCGAAGAAGCCGGCGGCGGCTCCCCGGTCGTCGTCGCCCTCCGCCCGGTCCGACCGCAAGCCGAAGGCGGCCGCCGCCGAGCTGCCCCCGGAGCTTGCCCCCGCGTTCGAGGCGCTGCGTGCCTGGCGCGCCGAACAGGCGCGGGAGCAGGGCGTCCCGGCGTACGTCATCTTCCACGACGCCACGCTGCGCGAGATCGCCACCGCCTGGCCCACGTCGGTGACCCAGCTCGGCGGTATCAGCGGAATCGGCGAGAAGAAGCTGGCCACCTACGGGGAGGGCGTGGTCGGCGTGCTCGCCTCGCTGGGTGGCCCGCCGACCGCCCAGCGGGCCGCGGCGCCGTCCGGCGGGACGGAGCCGGACGACTGGCCCGAGCCGGACGACGAGCCGGAGCCCGACGACTGGATATGAGGTGACGGCGTACGAGCCGTCCAGAGCTCACAGCGCACGGGCCGCGTACGCCCTGACGTCCGCGTCCGAGTCCGTCGTGGCCGTGGCGAGGGCCGCGCGGGCGTCTTCCGCGCCGCTGTGCCGGGTCAGCGCCAGGACGGCCGCCTTCCGGACGTCCGCGTTGGGGTCGGCGAGGGCCTTGGCGAGGGCGGGGACGGCCGCCTCGGGGGCGGCGGCGGTGAGCGCGGTGGCGGCGCCGGCGCGGACCTGCCAGGCAGAGTCGGACAGGGCGGCCGTGGCGCGGTCGGCGAGTGGTGGCGGGCAGCCGACAGCGGCCAGCGCGCCGTAGGCGGCCGCACGACCAGCGCGTCGGGGTCACCGGTGAGGGCGGCGAGAGCGGACAGGACACGGTCCGCTCCGGTCGGCCCTGCGCCACCGGGCCCTGCCGCGTCCACCGTGCCCAGGGCCTTGGCGAGCGCGACGCGGACCTCGCGTGACGGATCGGCGGTCGCCGCGCGCACCAGCGGCGCGACCGCGTCGACCGAGACGAGGGCGCGCACGGCCTCGATGCGGACTGTCGTGTCGGAGTCGGCGAGAGCCGCCGCGAACAGGTCGGCGTCGCCGAGCCGCAGCGCCCGCAGGACGTCCAGCGCAGCTGCGCGGACGACGGGGTCGGGCTCGGACACGGCAGTGGCGAGGCGGTCGCGCAGGGCAGGCTCGGGTGGCAGCGTCTCCACGAGTTCGCGCAGTGAGGCCGCCGCGGCGGCGCGCACGTCGGCGTCGGTGTCGGAGAGCAGGCCGGCGAGGGTCGGTCCGGTGCCCGGCGGCACCGTCTCGGTCAGGACCGTGACGGCGGTGCGCCGGACGGAGGGGTCGGGGTCGGCCAAGTAGGGCGCCAGGGCGACGAGTTCGGGCTGCTCCTCCGCCAGGGCGAGGAGGTCGAGCAGGCGGGGTGAGGTCGGCGTGTCGGGGCCGGCCACGGGGCGGACGGCCTCGTCGCCCGCCGTCGGCGACGTCCGTACGGCGGTGGGCGCCACCTCCCGCGCCCCGGCCGTCGCCACCTGCTCGGGTCGCACCTCGCCGAGTCGTCGGGAGGCACCGCCGACGGGGGCGAAGAAGCCCTCCACCGGAACCAGATAGGGAGCCACGGGACGTGCCGTGAACTCCATCGCACCAGAGGGGGACTTGTGCAGATCGAGATGGTGGAACCAGGACGCGTCGTCGCGTTCCGGATGGTCGATGCGGTCGTGGTAGAGGCCCCAGCGGGACTCCGTGCGGGCCAGGGAGGCGCGGGCCGCCATCTCCGCGCAGTCGCGGATGAAGGTCACCTCCGCGCAGCGCATCAGCTCGTGCGGGCTGCGGGCGCCCATGGAGGCGATGTCGGCGTGCATCCGCTCGAAAGCCTCCAGCGCCAGGGACAGCCGGGCGCCGGACTTCGGTGGGGCCACGTAGTCGTTCACGAAGCGGCGCAGCTTGTACTCGACCTGGGTCTGCGGCGGGCCGTCCGGGTTGCGCAGCGGGCGGTAGATCAGCTCGTGCGCCTCGTGGAGCTGGTCCTGCGGCAACTCGCCCTCGTAGGCCTGGTACCGCGCGGCGTCCTCACCTGCCAGCTCGCCGAACACGAACGCGCCGATCATGTAGTTGTGGGGCACACAGGCCAGGTCACCGGCGGCGTACAGGCGGGGGACCGTCGTCCGGGCGTGGTCGTCGACGCGGACCCCCGAGGCCGAGTGGCCGCCGCACAGGCCGATCTCCGAGATGTGCATCTCCACGTCGTGGGTGCGGTAGTCGTGGCCGCGGCCCGCGTGGAAGGTGCCGCGCGTCGGGCGTTCCGTCGAGTGCAGGATCGACTCCAACGCCGAGACCGACTCCTCCGGAAGATGGCTCAGTTTGAGGTACACCGGGCCCCGGTCCGAGGCCACCTCCGCCGCGAACTCCGCCATCATCTGCCCCGACCAGTAGTCGGAGTCGACGAAGCGTTCGCCGTGCCGGTTGACCTGGTAGCCGCCGAAGGGGTTGGCCACGTAGGCGCAGGCCGGTCCGTTGTAGTCCTTGATCAGCGGGTTGATCTGGAAGCACTCGATGCCGGTCAGCTCGGCGCCCGCGTGGTAGGCCATCGCGTAGCCGTCGCCGGCGTTCGTCGGGTTCTCGTAGGTGCCGTAGAGGTAGCCGGAGGCAGGCAGGCCGAGACGGCCGCAGGCGCCGGTCGCGAGGATCACCGCGCCCGCTCGGACGGTCACGAAGCGGCCGGTGCGGGTGTTGAAGCCCGCCGCGCCCACGGCCCGGCCCCCGGACGTCAGCACCCGTACCGGCATCACGCGGTTCTCGATCCGGATCCGTTCCCGCATCTCGCGCCGCCGCAGCTGCCGGTACAGGACCTTCTTGACGTCCTTGCCCTCCGGCATCGGCAGCACGTAGGAGCCCGACCGGTGCACCTGGCGGACCGCGTACTCGCCGTGCTCGTCCTTCTCGAACTTCACCCCGTACGACTCGAGCCGCTTCACCATGGCGAAGCCGCGGGTCGCGGTCTGCCGGACCGTGGACTGGTCGACGATACCGTCGTTGGCGCGGGTGATCTCGGCGACGTAGTCGTCGGGCTCGGCGCGCCCGGGGACGACCGCGTTGTTGACGCCGTCCATGCCCATGGCGAGGGCGCCGGAGTGCCGGACGTGCGCCTTCTCCAGCAGGAGCACGTCCGCGCCGTGTTCGGCGGCCGTCAGTGCCGCCATGGTGCCGGCCGTGCCGCCGCCGATGACGAGGACGTCACAGGAGAGTTCCTCGGCGTCGGTGAGGGCGGGGATCTCCATCGGGGTGTCCACCAGGGCTGCCTTTCGCGTGCTCAGGAACCGAGTGAGGAGAGGACGTCACGCCGCAGGGCGAGCCGCGCCGGATCGGCGTGCGCCGCACGGTCGCGCGGGCGCGGCACGTCCCGTACGGCGAGGAGCCGGCCCGTGCCGAGCAGCGCCAGCCGGTCGCCGAGGTACAGGGCCTCGTCCACGTCGTGGGTGACGAAGACGACGGTGGCGCCCGTGCCGTGCAGCACCTCCACCAGCAGGTCCTGCATGCCGGCGCGGGTCTGTGCGTCGAGGGCGCCGAAGGGCTCGTCCATGAGGACGGTGCTCGGGCCGGCGGCGAGGGCGCGCGCCAGTTGTGCGCGCTGGCGCTGGCCGCCGGACACGCGGTGCGGCAGGTGCCGTGTGCGGTCGGCAAGTCCCACCCGGTCCAGCCAGGCGTCGGCCTGGCTGCGGCGTTCGGTGCGCGGAAAGCCCTTGATGGCGAGGGGAAGTTCGACGTTCGCGCGCAGGGAGCGCCAGGGCAGCAGGGCGTCCTCCTGGAACACCAGCGCCCGGTCCGCGGCGGGCCCGTTCAGGGGGCGGCCGTCCTGCTCCACCGTCCCGGCGAGCGTCGGCAGCAGCCCGGCCAGCGTCCGCAGCAGGGTCGACTTGCCGCAGCCCGAGGGGCCGACGACGGTGAGGATCTCGCCGGGGGCGATGTCCAGGTCGACGCCCTCGAGGGCCGGTGCGCCGGGGCGGCCGAGCGTGGCCGCCCGCAGGGTGAGGCCGGCACCGGTACGGGACGGCGGCAAGACGTCAGACGAGCTGGTCATCGGGGACCTCCGCAACGGTCGTCTCGGTGCTGCTCGGCATGGGCGCGGAGGCGGCCGAGCGCTCCCGGGGAACGCGGTCCGCGGTGGCGTGGGAGGTCCTCGGGAGCCAGCGCGTCAGACGGCGCCCGAGCAGTTCCACCGCCGTGGACGTCACCCAGCCGAGCACGCCGATCGTCACCATGCCGACGAAGACGTCCGGGTAGTCGACGACCGTGTAGTCCTGCCAGGTGCGGTAGCCGACGCCGTACTGGCCGGAGATCATCTCGGCGGAGATCACACAGATCCACGACACGCCGATGCCGACGGACAGGCCGCCGAAGATGCCGGGCAGCGCACCCGGCAGGACGACCGACCCGAGGATCCGCCACCGGCCGCCGCCCATGGTCCGCACCGCCTCCTCCCACACGGGGGTCAGCGCGCGGACCGCGTGCCGGGTCGAGACCAGCACGGGAAAGAAGGCGGCCGTGCAGGTGATGAAGACGATGCCCTGTTCGTTGCTGGGGAAGAGCAGGATCGCTACGGGAACCAGTGCGATCGCCGGGATCGGGCGCACCACCTCCAGCAGCGTGCCGAGCAGGTCCTCGGCGACGCGGGAGCGGGCCACGAGCACGCCCGTGGCCACCCCGAGGACCGCCGCCAGCAGGAAGCCCGTGAGGATGCGGGTCAGGCTGTCGGCCAGGTCCGTCCAGTAGTCGCCGCCGGAGAGCCGGCCGGCGAAGGCGCGGGCCACCTCGGTGACCGTGGGGAACTGTGAGAAGCGCAGCCACACGTTGACGTGCAGGCTGGTCAGCAGCTGCCACAGACCGAGGGCGGCGGCCAGGGACGCCACCCTCAGCGCACAGCGGCGGTACCGGCTCATGAGGCCCGCCCCAGGGCGTCGGCGTACGAGATCGTGCGCGCCCCCGGGTGCGCCGCCACGTACGCCTGCGCTGTGGCCGGCGCGACGAAGGGGAGCAGTCGGCTGCCGTCCACCACCCACACCGCCCTGTCGGCGAACCACAGGGTGCCGGTGGTGGTGTCGGGCACGTACGCGGCACGGATGGCCGAGCGGTGCTGCGCCACGTACTTCAGCAGCTCATCGGGGGACTTGAAGGGCCGCGTGGTCTCCGCGCCCTTGGGCCACACCTCGCTCGTGGCCGGCGGAGGCGTCGCGGCGAGCTCCTTGGTGTACGCCGAGCCGAGTGCCTTCTTCGCGTACTGGTCGTCGACGAAGGAGTCCACGTCGATGTCACCCGTCAGCTTCTCGGACTTCAGGATCGACACGTCCTGCTTCAGCGCGGACACCAGCTGCGGCTTGACGGCCGGGTCGAAGGTGGAGATGCCGTGGGCGCCGTTGTAGAGGTAGACGACCTCGGCGGGCAGGCCGGTGGCCTTCGCGACCTTCTCGGCCGCGGCCACGGGATGGGCGTTCAGGTAGTCGGTCGCCTGCGCCTGTGCCTTGAGGAAGGCTTCCAGGACGGCCGGACGCTGCTTCGCGAAGTCCTCGCGCGCGGTGACGCCGTGGAACGTCGGAAGGTCGAGCTGCGCGCCGTCGTACAGCGCCTTCGCCTTGCCCTGGTAGGCGAGCAGGCCCGGCCAGGCAACGAACTGGCTCAGCGCGTCCGCACTGCCGGCGTCGAGCGCCGAGGCGCCCACCGCGGGCTGCTGGTTGAGCTTCTCGATGCCCTTGTCGGGGTCGATGCCGACGCGTTGCAGGGCTCGTACGAGGGTGCCGTCCGCGGCGGAGCCGACGCTCGTGGAGACCTTCCTGCCCTTCAGGTCCTCCAGGGTGGAGAGCTTCGAATCGGGTGCGGTGACGATGGTGTTGAGGCCGCCGCGCAGGTTGTAGCCGGTGACGGAGACCAGGTGGGTGGGGCGGCCGAGCTGCTTTCCGCGGGCGGCGTTGATGAGGAGCGGGAAGTCGCCCATCGAGCCGATGTCGATCTTCCCTGCGGTCATCTGGGCGGTGATGGGGGCTCCGGTCGCGTAGTCCTGCCAGACGACCTTGTAGGTGTGGCCGTCGTGCAGGGCGCCCAGTTGCTGCTCGAAGTAGCCCAGGGAGCGCAGGAGGGTGCCCGCGGTGACGGTGTTGATGGTCTTGGACTGGTAGCCGACGGTGACGGTGATCGTGGAGCCGGTGCCCGCCTGCGCGCTCGTGCCGCAGGCGGCGAGCGGGAGGAGGAGGGCGACCGTGGCGAGGTGGAGTGCCGTGCGTTTCATGGGGGTTCGGGCCTCTCAGCGGAGCAGGTAGGGCATGTTGACCGTGACCGCTCCGGTGGGACAGCGGGCCGCGCACGGTCCGCAGTACCAGCACTCGTCGACGTGCATGTACGCCTTGCCGGTGCCCTCGTCGATGGCGAGGGAGTCCAGCGGGCACATGTCCACGCACAGGGTGCAGCCGTCGATGCACTTCGACTCGTCGATGGTCACGGGCACGTCGGCCCGCTGGGGCGCCAAGGGCATGGCTGTCTCCAGGAAGGTGCCCGGACAGGGCGGAAGGGGGGGAACAGGGGTTACAGGGACCGGTGCAGCAGACCGCTCATGGTGATGCGGTCGCCGCGGAAGCGGATGAACTCCAGGTCGACGGGCCGGCCGTCGGCGAGGTGGGTGAGGCGTTCCAGCATCAGTACGGCGGCGCCGCGGGGGGCCTGGAGCACGGCGGAGGAGTGCGCGTCCGCGTTCACCGCTTCCAGGGTGATCTCGGCGTGGCCGAGGCGTTGGCCGGTGATGGCTTCCAGGAGGCGGAAGACGTCGGTGTTCTCCAGGTCGGCGTCGAGGAGGGCGGTGCCGATGTCGAGCGGGATGTAGGTGAGGTCCAGGGAGAGGGGGAGGCCGTTCAGTCTGCGCAGGCGTTCGATGTAGAGGACGTCGGCACCGGGTTGGACGTGGAGGCGCTCCGCCACGGGGGCGGGTGCGGGGGCGGGGCCCAGGGTGCGGACCTCGTTGGTGACGCGGCCGTGTTCGTGCAGGGTTTCCGCCAGGCCCATCAGCCGGTCCAGTCCATGGGGGTACTTGCGGGCGGCGACGATCGTGCCGACTCCCGGCAGCCGGTCCACCAGGCCCTCGGCGCGGAGGAGGTCGAGGGCCTGGCGGACGGTGTTGCGGGAGGCGCCGTAGTCGGTGCCGAGGGTGGTTTCGTGCGGGAGCGTGCCGTCCGTGAAGCGGCCGGTGAGGATCTGGTGGCGGAGGAGATCGGCAAGCTGCCTGGCCTGGTCCGCACGCAGCCGACGACGCGTGCGGTGGGCGGCGACGGTGGTCGCGGCGCCCTGACCGGCGTGGTCGCGGATGCGGTCGGTGGGTGGCATGGCTCGAACCATACCGAGGCGGTAGGGAAAGCTGTGTTGCCGAATTGTTGCGCCATGTGCCGGGGCGTCACGTATGCCGCTGACCTGCTGTTTCGTTGGCCGGTGGGGCAAGATCTGCCACTGCCGGGTGAGCGGGCCCGGCGCTGGCTACGACAGGGTGGTCGGCACCACCCGCCCCGTCACCTCCCCGAGACCCACCCGCGTCCCATCCGGACCCGGCGCCCACGCGGTCAGTGTCACCACGTCCCCGTCCTCCAGGAACGTCCGTTTCCCGTCCGGGAGTTCGAGAGGGTCCCGACCGTTCCACGTCAGTTCCAGCAGCGAGCCGCGTTCGCGCTCTGTCGGACCGCTCACCGTGCCGGAGCCGTAGAGGTCGCCCGTGCGCAGGGACGCGCCGTTCACCGTCATGTGCGCCAGTTGCTGGGCTGCCGTCCAGTACATGGTGGAGAACGGCGGCTCGGAGACCGCATGGCCGTTGATCGCGACGGAGATGCGCAGGTCGTAGCCCCCCGGCTCCTCCTGTGAGTCGTCCAGGTACGGCAGCAGCGGATGCGTGCGCCCGGGCGGGGCCACCCGGGCCTCCTCCAGCGCGTCCAGCGGGGTGATCCACGCCGAGACCGACGTGGCGAACGACTTGCCGAGGAACGGCCCGAGCGGCACGTACTCCCAGGCCTGGATGTCCCGCGCAGACCAGTCGTTGAGCAGGCAGAGCCCGAACACGTGGTCGCGGAAGGCCGTGAGCGGCACCGGTCGCCCCAGCCGCGACGGCACGCCCACCACGAAGCCCACCTCCGCCTCGATGTCCAGACGCACGGACGGCCCGAAGACCGGCGCCGGGTCTGTGGGAGCCTTGCGCTGCCCCGACGGCCGCACGACATCCGTGCCCGACACGACCACCGTGCCGGACCGGCCGTGGTAACCGATCGGCAGGTGCTTCCAGTTGGGGGTCAGGGAGTCCGCCGCGTCCGGGCGGAAGATCTGCCCGACGTTGCGGGCGTGGTTCTCGGAGGCGTAGAAGTCGACGTAGTCCGCGACCTCGAAGGGCAGGTGCAGCGTCACCTCGGAGAGCGGGTGCAGCAGCGGCTCCACGGTCTGACGGTGTGCGGGCACCGTCACCCACGCCGTCAGCGCCCGCCGCACATCCGACCAGGTGGTGCGGCCCGCGGCCAGCAGCGGGTTCAGGGAGGGACGCGCCAGCAGGGAGGCGTACGGGGAGCCGAGCGCCGTGGCCGCCGCGCCCGCGTCGAGCACGTGGTCGCCCAGGCGCACGCCGACGCGCCGCTCGTCGGAGCCGGCGGGGGAGAAGACGCCGTAGGGGAGGTTGTGCGGGCCGAAGGGGTCGCCCTCGGGGACGTCGAAGGGGGGCATGGGATGCTGCCTCGCTTTCGTGCACTTCGGATGTGCCGTGCATGGGGGTGCGTTCCAGTGCGTTCCGTATGGTCGCCGCACACGTTACGGGTGAGTCATCTGTCTTGGGCAGTGTCTAAAGAGTTTGCAATGTCCGTATTGGTCTTGTCGGAGGGGGTAATTCCGGCTTAGCGTCCTTTGGGGGACACGGACGGGGTGGGTCCGGTCCGTAGGGGGGACACGTGGGGGGACCCGTGGCCAGGAGCACCGGTGTGCCGTTCGACGCGGACCGCGACGTGCCGGGGCTCATCGTCAAGTTGGGCGACTACCCGCTGCACCACGGCGGGGTCGGGGCGATCCGCAGCCTCGGCCGGCTCGGCATACCGATGTATGCGATCACGGAGGACCGCTACACACCGGCTGCGGCCTCTCGCTATCTGCGGCGCGCCTTCGTATGGCCGACCACCGGGACCGAGAAACCGGAGCGGCTCGTGGAGGGCCTGCTGCGCATCGGGCGCCGTATCGGCCGGCCGACGATCCTCGTCCCGACCGACGAGGAGGCAGCGGTCCTGATCGCCGAGCACCAGGACGCCCTGACCGGAGCCTTCCTCTTCCCGAAGGTGGAGGCGGGGCTCCCGCGCCGCCTCGCCAGCAAACAGGGCCTGCACGAACTGTGCGTGGAACACGGCATCCCGAGTCCCCAGGCCGCCTTCCCGCAGTCGTACGACGACATCCTGCGCTTCGCCGACAAGGCCCGCTTCCCGCTCGTGGCGAAGAACCGCGAGGCGTTCGTGCGCCGCGAACGGCCCGCGGTGGGCGGCACGACGAAGATCGCCACCCGTGAGGGGCTGCTCAGGCTCGCCCGCGACTGGGGTGAGCACCCGGGCGTGATCCTCCAGGAGTACCTGCCCCGGGAGCAGGCCGAGGACTGGATCGTGCACGCCTACTTCGACCAGGACTCCACCCCGCTCGCCCTGTTCACCGGCGTCAAGGTGCGCTCCTGGCCGCCCCACGCGGGCATGACGGCGAACGCGTACGTCGTGGAGAACCCGGAACTCGCCGATCTCGCCGCACGTTTCATCAAACAGATCGGCTTCACCGGCATCGTCGACCTCGACCTGCGCTTCGACCGGCGCGACGGACGGTACAAACTGCTCGACTTCAACCCCCGCATGGGCGCCCAGTTCCGGCTCTTCGAGAACGAGTCGGGTGTGGACGTCGTCCGCGCCATGCACCTGGACCTGACCGGCCGCGCCGTACCGGAGGGGGAACAGCGCGCCGGCCATCGGTACATCGTGGAGAACATCGACCTGCCCGCCCTGCTGGCCTACCGCCGCAGCGGCTACACGACACCGCACGCACCGGCCCGTGCGAGCGGCACGGAACTGGCCTGGTTCGCGGGGGACGACCCGCTGCCGTTCGTCACGATGCTCGCGCGCTTCGTGCGGCCGGGCGCGAAGCACCTGTATCAGCTGTGGCGGACCAACCGCCGCGGCGGCACGACCCGTACGTCGTAGGCGTACGACCGGTACGCCACGGGCGTACGCGCTCCACCACGAAGTAGGCACGTCGCGTCCTGGGGAGGGACTTCGTGATTCAACCGGTAGCAGTCATCGGTGCCGGGCCGTTCGGCCTGTCCACCGCCGCCCATCTGCGCGGGCGCGGTATCCCGGTCCGCGTCTTCGGCGAGCCCATGGTCAGCTGGCGCGACAACATGCCCGCGGGCATGCTCCTGAAGTCCACCCCGGTCGCCTCGAACATCGACGCGCCCCAGCGCGGCCACACCCTGGCCGACTACTGCGACGCGGCGGGCATCCCCCGGCTGGTGACGGACGAGGACATCATCCCGGTCGAGACGTTCATCGCGTACGGGGAGTGGTTCCAGCAGAAGCTGGTGCCGGAGCTGGAGCGGGTCCGGGTGGTCTCCGTGGACCGCCGCAAGGACGGTGGCTTCGATCTCAAGCTGGACTCGGGCGAGTTGTTCACCGCTCGGGCGGTCGTGGTGGCGACCGGCCTGTCGGGCCTCGCCCACCTCCCGCCGGAGCTGGCCGCCGCGGCAGCCGACGGCCCCACGCCCACCGGTCCGGTCTCGCACAGCTCCCAGCACCATGACCTCGGCAGGTTCGCCGGCAAGGAGCTGCTGGTCGTCGGCGCCGGCCAGTCAGCGCTGGAGACGGCGGCGCTGGCGGCCGAGGCGGGCGCACGGGTGCGCGTGGTGGCGCGCGGGCAGGGCAGGGTCGCCTTCGGCGCGCCTCCGTGGGACCAGCCGAAGCTGCGCCCCGAGTCGCCCTTCGGCCGTGCCTGGTCCCTGTGGGCGCTGAGCTACTACCCCCACCCGTACCGCTTCCTGCCCGCCCGGACCCGCCACTACCTGGTGCGCCGCGTCCTCGGCCCGCTCGGCGCGTGGTGGCTGCGCGACCGCTTCCAGGAGAACGTCCAGGTGCGCGAGGTCGTCGGCATCCTCAGCGCGTCCGTGGCGGACGGCAGCCCGACCCTGACGGTCCGGACCCACACGGGCCGCACGGAGGAGATGACCGCGGACCACGTCATCGCCGCGACCGGCTACCGCGTGGACATCTCCGCGATGGACTTCCTGGGCCATGAGCTGCGCACACGCCTGGCGGTGAGCCGGGGCGCCCCGAAGCTCGGCGCGGGCCATGTGTCCTCGGTCCCGGGCCTGTACTTCACGGGCCTGCCGGCGGCGGCCTCCTACGGACCGGTGATGAGGTTCGTCTGCGGCACGGAGTTCGCGTCGGCGCGCCTGGCGAAGCATCTGGCGACGGCCCACGGCTGACCCCGGCCGACCACCGGACCACCGCGTGGCCCTTCCCCTCGGAAGGGCCACGGTTGTCGAGACGGATGCCGAGCGGTTCTCGGCAGCGGGGAGCGGAGGTCGGCCGGTTCACGGCGGGGTGGCCGTACGTCGGCTGGTTCGCGGTGAGTCGTGGGGGTGTTCCATCCGTATTCTCTGATCATGGCCGCACCCCTCGCATATTCACTCATCGCCACTGACCTGGACGGGACGCTGCTGCGCGGTGACGACACGCTCTCCGACCGGTCGAGGGACGCGCTGGCGCGGGCCGCCGCGGCCGGCGCGCAGCACCTCGTGGTGACGGGGCGTCCGGCGCCCAGGGTGCGGCCGCTGCTCGACGACCTCGGCGGCAGGGGGCTCGCGGTGTGCGGACAGGGCGCGCAGGTGTACGACGTCGGCGCGGACCGGCTGCTGTTCTCCGTCACCTTGGACCGGGAGTTGGCCGAGACCGCGCTCGGCAAGATCGAGGCCGAGGTGGGGCAGGTGTACGCGGCCGTCGACCAGGACGGCGTGGACGGGCTCACTCTCATCGAACCCGGCTACCGGATGCCGCACCCCACGCTGCCCGCGGTGCGGGTGCAACGGCGCGACGACCTGTGGTGCGCGCCCATCAGCAAGGTGCTGCTGCGCCATCACAGCCTGACCGACGACGAGTTGGCGACGGCGGCGCGCAGCGCGGTCGGTTCACTGGCGACGGTCACCATGTCCGGGCCCGGCACGGTCGAACTCCAGCCGTGCGGCATCACCAAGGCGACGGGGCTCGCGCTCGCCGCCGAGTTTCTGGGCCTGGGGCCGTCCCAGACCATCGCGTTCGGCGACATGCCGAACGACATCCCGATGTTCGACTGGGCCGCGCACGGCGTCGCCATGGCGAACGCGCACCCCGAACTCAAGGCGGTCGCCGACGAGATCACGAAATCGAACGAGGACGACGGCATCGCCGTCGTCCTCGAACGACTCTTCAGGGGCCGCTAGACCTCGGCCTCGGCCTCCGCCTCAGCCCGGTACGCGCGGCGCACAGCGTCAGTAGGCGCTGTGGACGTTGTCGATGGAGCCGTACCGGTGGGCGGCGTAGTTGCACGCGGCCGTGATGTTCGCCACCGGGTCGTAGATGTTCCAGGACGTGCCCGGCACGTGGTACGCGCGGAAGGTCGGGTCGATGACCTGGAGGAGGCCCTTGGACGGGATGCCCATCCGGGCGTTGGAGTCCCAGAGGTTGATGGCGGACGGGTTGCCCGACGACTCACGCATCACGTTGCGGTAGATGCCGTAGTAGGAGCCGGGGATCCTGTGCTGCCGCATGACGACCAGCGACTGACGGATCCAGCTGTCGAGGTTTCCGGCGCGCGTCGTCACGGTCTTGGCGGCGGCGGTCGTGGTCGTCGCGGAGGTGGGGGTCGCGGCGGAAGCGCTGGTCGCTCCCAGGACCGGAAGGGCCAGAACGGCGGCACCCGTCCCCGCGACAGCGAGGGCACGGGTGAGGCGCGCGGCCTTGGAGCGGCGGTCCCGACGGCGTGCGGGCAGGGCGAAAGCGGGCATGTCGTAGTCCTCTCCGGCGCCTGCGAGGTGAGCTGTCGGGTTCGGGCTGGGAGGTGCCCGGCCGTGTCCTCGGTGTCGAGGAATCGGCTTCACCCCAAGCCGTTCCGGCGCTGTGTCCGGTCCGGCGACTTACCTGGGTCCCCCGCTCCTGCCGTGGTGGTCAATGGATCGCGGGCGGCGGCAGGATTCGGCGTTCCGCTCGGATCGATTGGGAAGGTATGCGAGAGCACATGTCGGGAACAAGCCTCGAAGTCACACTCAGAGGTAAATGACCATGAAATGCGGGAATAAGGGATGTGATCCATATTGTTGAACACAGTTCAACTTGGCATAAGCAAATGGGAAGTTGGGATTCCGCATGCTCCGCACCACCTGTCGGTGGCGTGAGCTAATTCACTCGCGCCCTCCTCGATCGGCATGCCTAATTCGAGGCCCTGGGGCGGCAATTCGGACAAAAGGTTCGGCAGATGCCTTCAGGTGACGGTTTTCATGAGGGCGAAATATGGCAATTCGGACATTGCTCGGGTCTACGGGGATCGCACCCCCGGATCGGAAGGCGTGACCGGCGTCACGCGTCATGCCATCTCGTCCCGCCCCATGGATCTGTACGCGCGCGTGCCTGGAGGTTCCGCGCGTCCCCGTTGAGGCCGGGGGTGCGCCCGGCCGGGTGATGGTGCCGAGCGGGGCGGCCGGGGGCCGCGTGGCCCCGCGGGAGGCCTTGGGGGTGCCGGGCTGCTCCGGAGGCGGGATGCGAGGGGTGTTTCCGGGGGCCGGTGCGCGTCGCCGGCCACCGGGAGGGGCGGCTTTCCGCTATGTCGCTCCAAACCCGCTCGTATCACCTGATCAAGAACATGCCTCTCGTGATCCGATACGGCCCGGCCTGGAAGAGCGGGCACTCGTGGTGATCGAAACCCGACCGGATACGCTGACTTGAGTGATGGCGGCGACAGATCGACAAACTCGGTGAGCCGAGTCGTCCAGGCGACGTCATCGATCAAGTGACCGACCTCGATACCGACCGTGTGATCGTCAGCAGACGTCAGCAGACAGGAGACCTCACGTGACCGTCGTCGGGCCGTTCGGGCTGAGCGTGCGGGACCAGGCTCTGGAAGCCGATGTCCAGGCCGGATTGGCCGCTGTCGAGGAAGGGCTGCTCGACGCCACGAAGAGCGAGGTGCCCTTCATCACCGAGGCCGCGCAGCATCTCGTGCGCGCGGGCGGGAAGCGGTTCCGGCCGCTGCTCGTGATGCTCGCGGCACAGTTCGGTGACCCGTACGCGCCGGGGGTCGTCCCCTCGGCCGTGGTCGTGGAGCTCACCCACCTCGCCACGCTGTACCACGACGACGTGATGGACGAGGCCGATGTGCGGCGCGGGGTGGCCAGCGCGAACAGCCGCTGGGGCAACTCGGTGGCGGTACTCACCGGAGACTTCCTGTTCGCCCGCGCGTCCCACATCCTGGCCGACCTCGGCCCGGAGGCGGTCCGTATCCAGGCGGAGGCGTTCGAGCGGCTCGTCACCGGCCAGATCCTGGAGACGGCGGGCCCGCGGGACGGCCGTGACCCGGTGGAGCACTACCTCGACGTCCTCTCCGGCAAGACGGGCTCCCTGGTGGCGGTGGCGTGCCGCTTCGGCGCGATGATGTCGGGCGCCGACGAGACGGTCGTCGACGTGCTGACGCAGTACGGCGAGCGTCTCGGCGTGGCGTTCCAGCTGGCCGACGACGTCCTGGACATCGCCTCCGACTCCCACGAGTCCGGCAAGACGCCGGGGACGGACCTGCGCGAGGGCATCGCGACCCTCCCGGTCCTGCGCCTGCGCGAGCGTGCCCAGCGGCACGGGCTGCCGGAGGACGTCGCCCTGTGCGAGCTGCTGGACTCCGACCTCACGGACGACGCCCGCCATGCCGACGCCCTCGCCCGCCTCCGGGTCCACCCGGCCCTCGAGCAGGCCCGGCGCGACGCCGTCCGCTATGCGCAGGACGCCCGCTCGGCCCTGGCGCCGCTGCCGGACTGCGGCGCGAAGGCGGCCCTGACGGAAATGTGCGACGCGGTGGTGCACCGGGCGGGGTGACCCGCCAGGCGCCCCGGGCACCCCCGCCTGACGTGTGCCAGGTCACACGTCTTCCGGCGCGTCCGCACGACCCCTACGGGTGGGACGCCGTGCCGCGCCCGTCATGTCATACCCCAGGCGTACGCGGAGTTGGCCCCGCGGTCTGACGCTTCCCTCCCGGTGATTTGGTCATATGGAGAGGACCACCTCACAGGAGTCCGGGTGAAAATGGCGGCGTAGGGGGTGGGGGCACCTCCCTGTTCGAGCGAAGTCGAGAGCTCGGGGGAGAGTGCACAGACAGCAGCCGCCGCCGACGACGGAGGTAAGGCACACATGGCACCGTACGAATCCGACGACAGCACACCCGCCGGGGAGGTCGAGGACGTACGCGACGGGCGGCGCAGGGCCGCGCGGTACGTCGTCCCGGTCACGGTCGTGGGCGTGGCGGCGGCGACCATCGGGCTCGTCCCGGCGTTCGCCGGTTCCGGGGACCCCGACCTGCCGAAGATCAGCGCGCAGCAGCTCATCGAGAAGATCGCCAAGTCGGACGTCCAGCAGATGTCCGGCACGGTGACGATCAGCACGGACCTGGGCCTGCCCGACCTGGGCGGCCTCGAGGACAGCCTGGCCTCGGGGGCGCTCTCCAAGGGCGGGCAGGACAAGGGCGACTCGGCCGCCGACCCGAGCTCCAAGCTGCTGGAGCTGGCCTCCGGCACCCACACCGTGCGGGTCGCCGCCGACGGCCAGGACAAGCAGAAGCTGTCACTCATCGAGAAGGCCGCCGAGTACAGCGTCATCCGCAACGGCGACCAGGTGTGGGCGTACGACAGCGCGTCCAACCAGGCGTACCACGCGACCGGCGCGGGCGAGCACAAGAGCGGCGAAGCGGCGCCGAAGGACGTGCCCGCCACACCCAGGGACTTCGCCGACCAGGCACTGAAGGCGGCCGACAAGACCACCTCCGTGACGGTCGACGGCACGGCCCAGGTCGCGGGCCGGGACGCCTACAAGCTGGTCATCCGGCCGAAGCAGTCGGGTACGACGGTCGGCGCGATCAGCATCGCGGTGGACGCGAAGACCGGGCTGCCGCTGAAGTTCACGCTGACCCCGGCGAAGGGCGGCGCGGCGGTGCTGGACGTGGGCTTCACCCAGGTCTCGTTCGCCAAGCCGGCCGCGTCGACGTTCGACTTCACGCCGCCGAAGGGCACGAAGGTCACCCAGGGCGACGACCGGAAGACCGGGGAGGCCGGGAAGGCCGAGAAGCCCGAGAAGCCCGGGCACGAGGCGCAGCGTGAGGGCACCGGCGGAACGCCCTGGGGCGGCAGCGCGTCGAAGACCCTCGGCGAGGGCTGGAACGCCATCTACGTGTTCGACACCGGCAGCAAGGGCGGGGTGCCGTCCGGATCGCCGTCCGGTGACGGCGCGGCCTCCGGCTTCCTGAACTCGCTCGGCGAACACGTCACCGGCAAGTTCGGCTCGGGCACGGTCTTCTCCACCCGCCTGGTCAACGCCCTGATCACGGACGACGGCAAGGTATACGCGGGCGCGGTCACCAAGGACGCACTGGTGAAGGCGGCCGACGCGGGGAAGTGACCCCGTACGGCGCACGGACGAAGGGGAGCAGCAGAGCCCATGGAGGAACTGCCCGCCGCGGAAGCGGAGTCGAACGACTCACCGGCGCGGGCGGCGATCGACCCCGAGGCCCCGGTCATCGCCACCCGCGCCCTCACCAAGCGCTACCGCGGCGGGCAGCTCGCCGTGGACGGGCTCGATCTGACCGTCCCGGCAGGCAGCGTCTTCGGCTTCCTCGGGCCCAACGGCTCCGGCAAGACCACCACCATCCGCATGCTGATGGGCCTGATCGAGCCCACCTCGGGCTCGGCACGCGTGCTGGGGCAGCCCATGCCCCGGGCCACGCGCGCCGTGCTCCCGCACGTCGGCGCCCTCATCGAGGGCCCGGCGCTTTACGGCTTCCTCTCCGGCCGCGACAACCTCCTGCGGTACGACGCCGCGGACCCCACCGCCGACCCGCGCACCCGGCGGGCCCGTGTCGCGGCCGCCCTCGACCGGGTCGGCCTCGCGGCGGCCGCGGGCAAGAAGGCGAAGGCGTACTCCCTGGGGATGAAGCAGCGCCTCGGCCTCGCGGCCGCCCTGCTCCGGCCCCGCAGGCTCCTCGTCCTGGACGAGCCGACGAACGGCCTCGACCCGCAGGGCATGCGGGAGATCCGCGCCCTGGTCAGAGAACTGGCCTCCGACGGCACGACCGTCTTCCTCTCCTCCCACCTGCTGGACGAGATCGAGCAGGTCTGCACGCACGCGGCGGTGATGACGCAGGGCCGGCTGATCGCGCAGGGCGCGGTGGGAGACCTGGTGGCCGGGGCGCGCGGACGTCTCGTCGTGACCACCCCGGACGTCACCGACGCGGCACGTGTCCTGAAGGAACAGGGCGTGGCCGATGTGGTGGTGGAGGAGAACCGGGTGACGGCCGAGCCTCCGGACCGGGAACTTTCCGATGTGAACGCCGCGTTGGTCACGGCGGGAGTCCGCGTACGCGGCTTCGGCGTCGAACGTGCCTCCCTGGAGGACGCGTTCGTGGCGCTGACCGGGGAGGGGTTCGATGTCGCAGGCTGAGGCGGCCGGCGTGCTGCGCCGGACGAGCCCGCTGTGGACCTTCGGGCTGCTGCGGAGCGAGCTGGTGACCACGTTCCGGCGCTGGCGCACGCTCGCCCTGCTGGCCGTGCTCGCCGCCGTGCCGGTCCTGGTCGGGATCGCCGTGAAGATCGAGACGGGCGACGGGTCCGGCGGTCGGGGCGGGGGCGGCGGCCCGGCGTTCATCGCGCAGATCACCAACAACGGCCTGTTCCTGGTGTTCACCGCGCTCGCCGCGACGCTCCCGTTCTTCCTGCCGATGGCGATCGGCGTCATCGCGGGCGACGCGATCGCGGGCGAGGCGAACTCCGGCACCCTGCGGTACCTGCTGGTCGCCCCTGCGGGCCGTACCCGCCTGCTGCTCACCAAGTACGCCACGACGATCGCCTTCTGCCTGATCGCCACCCTGGTCGTCGCCGTCTCGGCGCTTGCGGTGGGCGCCCTGCTCTTCCCGCTGGGCGACCTGACGACGATCTCCGGTACGCGCATCAGCTTCGCCGAGGGCCTCGGCAGGGCCCTGCTGATCGCCCTGGTCGTCGCCGCGTCCCTGATCGGCGTCGCGGCCCTCGGACTGTTCATCTCCACGCTCACGGGCAGCGGCATCGCGGCGATGGCGACGACGGTGGGGCTGCTCATCACGGTCCAGATCATGGACCAGATACCGCAGTTGCACGCGCTCCAGCCGTACTTCTTCTCGCACTACTGGCTGTCCTTCGCGGACCTGATGCGCGACCCGGTCTACTGGCACGACCTGATACGCAACCTGGGCCTGCAGGCCCTGTACGCGGCCGTCTTCGGCTCGGCGGCGTGGGCGCGGTTCACGGCGAAGGACATCACGGCGTAGGCGCGGGCGGGCAGGGGCCGGGCGCGCCCTCACGGTCCACCGTCCCCGCCACTCCCCCCGGGGTCAGCCGCCCGGGCCGGGCCCGAGGTCGAGCAGCAGGGCCATCACGCCCACCAGCGTGGCGCTGCTGACGATCTCACCGCGTTCGATCATCGCCCGTACCTCCGGCAGCGGGATCCACTCCAGGCGGTCGGACTCGTTGCGCTCGGTCGGCTCGCCCACGCGCGTGGCGTCGTCCGTGCGGAACACCAAGTGCCGGCAGTCGGTGATCCCGGCCGCGGGCTGGGCGCACATCAGCGGCCGCAGCGAGCCCGGGCGCCATCCGGTCTCCTCCTCGAGTTCGCGCCCTGCCGCCGCGGCGGGCTCCTCGCCGTCCTCGACGAGGCCCATGGGCAGCTCCCAGGCCCACGTGTCGGTGACGAAGCGGTGCCGCCACATCATGAGCACGCGCTGTTCGCGGTCGACGGCTGCGGCGACGGCGACGTCCCGCAGCCGGACCACGTGGTACTCACAGCGTGTTCCGTCGGGCCGTTCGACGTCGAGCGCCCGCAGCCGCACCCAGGGCGTCTCGTACAGCGCCCGCTCGCCGTGCACGGTCCAGCGCATGCTCAGCGCACCCCCGATCCGCCGCCCGAGGGCGTGAACGGGCCGACCAGGCGGGCCAGTCGCTCGCACTCGCGGGGTGGCCGGCCGCCCAGGTCGCCGGTGCGCCAGGCCGGTACCCAGGGCACGCGGTGGACGCCGATCATCGACTCGATCGCCTTGACGCGCTGGGCGAGCGGGCGCGGCAGCCGGCCCGGCGCGTCCGCGACCAGCACGACGGCGTCCAGGGCGAGGCCTGGCGGGGCCGCGCCGCGCCGGAAGACGTCGAGGCACTGGAGGACCGAGCCCAGGCCGGTCGCGTGGGTGCGGGCGACCAGCAGCACCGAAGAGGGTTCGCCGTGCTCGGGACGGGGCCAGCCGCGGCCCGCGTCGAAGCCGCCGAAGACGGTGGCGAGCGTCGAGCTGCCGGCGCCGCCGTGGGTGGCCACCCAGGCGAACCGGCGTGGGTTCGCGCTGCCGTAGGACGGCGGCCGTGCGCCGTCGGCCACCGGCCCGCGGACCCATATCTCCGGCCCGCCGGGCCCCTGCCGCGCGATCGCCTGCATCGCCTCTCCTCGGTCGTCCTCGCCCCTCGATCTTCACCTGCGGTGCGCCGGTTCGGTAACCGGGCCCCGGTTCCTGGGACGAGGCTGTGACGCGGCGGTGACGCGGGGACGAGCACGGAGGCGGGAGACTCGAAGGGGTGTGCCGTACGTCCCCGCAACCCAGGGCCGGGGACGCAGACGAGGGGAGCCGACGCCGAATGGAGGCGGAGGACATCGGCGCCTTTCCCCGACCGACCCGAGTGAGGGAACGATGTCTCGACTCAGCCGCGGACAGAAGCGGGGCCGCTCCTTCGCGGGGGCCGCATCCGACGGGGGTGCGGGGTCCGGGGTGACGCCGATCGAGGTCCGGGTGCCGGTGGAGGCCCGCGACGGGGCACCGGGCCCGGGGGCGACGGTGGGCGGGGTGCCGGTGGCCGCGGGACCCGGGGAGCCGGTCCAGCAGGCCGTCCTGGACCACCTCCACGGCCTGGCCCGCGCCATGGGCCACCCGGTTCTCGCCTCGGTGCACGACGAACGGATCGGCTACGTCGTACCGATCCGGGTGCATGTCGACGGCTCCAGCGAGTTCGCGGGGGAGCCGGTACGGAGGGGAGCGGCGCCCGTGGCCGCGGAGCACCGCGGTACGGCTCGGGTGGCACCCGTGGAGGCCGGGCCGCGCGACAGGGCCACGCACGACCAGCGCGCGGTGGACACCCGGCAGCCGACCCCGGGCACCACGGCTCCGACGGCCCTCCGGGGGCGGTGCACGACCCGTACGCCCCGTCGGAGTCCCCGGCGCCCCCGCCGAGCGCGCCACCGGCCGAGATCGAGCCCGACACGCGCGTACTGCGTGCCCTGCGGGAGCCCGCCGAGCCCGCTCCCGCATCCGCGCTCGCACCGCGCCCGGATGCCGCGCAGTCCGCTCCTTCCCCCACCCAGGGCACGCAGCCCGCCGCAGCCGCCTCCACGCCCCCCGGCCGTACCGTCGCCCCGTTCGCTGTGCACACCGTGCCCGAGCAGGTCGCCTTCATCACCGCGACGTCCGGCCCGGCCCAGGCCCTGCCGGGTGCCCCGGACCACGGCGGCACCCCGTCGTCGCCCGCACCGCCGCCCCCGGCACCGTCTCGCCGCCGACGGGAACGTTCGGCCCACCGCCGGTCATGCCGTCCGCGCCGTCCGTCACCCCTGCCGCTCGCGAAGTCCCCGAGCCCACCACCCGGCCCGCGCCCGCCCTCTCCTCCGCTCGGCCCCCGAAGTCGCCGCGCCTCCCACCACGGAAGCGGACCCCGCCCCCGCCCCCGACCGGAAACCCGTCCCCGAGACCGCCCCCGTCCCCGCCGGCCTGGACGACGAGGTCAAGGAGCCGCCCGTGCGGGAGTTCGACTCCGTGGCGGCAGCAGTGCTCGGGGATGCGCCGGCCGGCGGCGCGGACGGCCCCGTCGCCGAGCCCATGGCCCGGATCGGCGCGGCCGTGAAGCAGGGACGTCTCGAGGAGGCGTCCGAACTGGCCGAGCAGGCCGTCGCCGAGTCGGCCGCGACCCTCGGCGACGAGCACCCCGACGTCCTGCACCTGCGCGAACTCACCGCCTACATCGCCTACCTGGCGACAGACCCCCTGCGCTCCTTCCACCTGTCGCTGGACCTGGCCCGCATCCGGCACCGCCTCGGCGACCCGCGCGGGGCCTACGGCAACGTGCAGAGCGCGGCCGCCGCCTGGCGCGCCGTACGCGAACCGGTCCAGGGGCTGGACCTCGGCCGTGACCTCATCGCCGTATGGAGCGAACTCGCGGCCCAGGACGGCCCCGCCGCCGACGACCTGGACCAGCTCGAGAAGGCCCGCAGCCGCATGGGCCGCCTGGCCGAGCGCGCCCGCAAGGCGACCGGCGAGCGGCCTGCCGTCCAGTAGGCACTACGGCGGCTACGGTGTGGCGTCCACCGGGTCCGCGTCCGCGCCCCCGCTCACCGTCGCGGTGGCGGCGCGCGCACCTGGGATCGCCCCGCCGAGCGTCCGCGCGGCCCGCCGCGCGGTGCGCAACGCGTCCGCCGTCAGCAGCGCCAGCGCCAGCCAGACCAGCGCGAATCCCGCCCAGCGCTCGGGCGGCATCGCCTCGTGGAAGTAGAGGATGCCCAGGAGGAACTGGAAGACGGGCGCCAGGTACTGCAGCAGCCCCAGAGTCGACAGGGGGACCCGTATCGCCGCGGCGCCGAAGCAGACGAGCGGCAGGGCGGTGACCACCCCGGTGGCCGCGAGCAGCGCCGCGTGCCCCGCCCCATGGGACGCGAACGTGGACTCTCCGTGTCCCGAGAGCCACAGCAGATACACCAGCGCCGGCACGAACTGCACGGCGGTCTCCGCGGCCAGCGACTCGATGCCGCCGAGGCTGACCTTCTTCTTCACCAGCCCGTAGGTGGCGAAGGAGAACGCCAGGCACAGGGAGATCCACGGCGGACGGCCGTAGCCGATCGTGAGGACGAGCACGGCGGCGAAGCCGACCCCGACCGCCGCCCACTGCACCGGCCGCAGTCGTTCCTTGAGGAGCAGCACGCCCATGGCGATGGTGACGAGCGGGTTGATGAAGTAGCCGAGCGAGGCCTCCACCACGTGGCCGCTGTTCACGGCCCAGATGTAGACGCCCCAGTTGACGGTGATGACAGCCGCGGCGACCGTGATCAGCGCGAGCCGGCGCGGCTGCCGGAGCAGTTCGCCCGCCCAGGCCCAGCGGCGCATCACCAGCAGTACGAGGGCGACCAGGACGAGGGACCACGCCATCCGGTGGGCGAGGATCTCCATCGCCCCGGCGGGCTTGAGCAGGGGCCAGAACAGCGGGACGAGCCCCCACATCCCGTACGCGGCGAAGCCGTTCAGCAGACCTGTCCGTCGCTCACCCTTCGACTCCCCGGCCACGGGCCCTCCCTCACGCTCGCGGCTGCCCGGTGCAGCCTCCACGAAGGTAGCGCCAGGACCCCCGCCTGTCATGCCCGTATCGGCATACGGTCATGACAGGCGAGGGTCGGGAAGCTCAAGGGCCCGAAGGGGGATTCAGCCCTTGAGCGCGGCGGTGATCGCCTCGGCGAGCGGGGTGGTCGGACGGCCGGCCAGGCGGGAGAGGTCGCCGGTGGTGACCTCCAGCTCGCCCTTCTCGATGGAGGCGTCCACACCGGCGAAGACCGCGGCGAGCGGACCGGGCAGCCCGGCGCCCTTGAGGATCCCCTCGTACGCCTCGGCGGAGACGGCGTTGTACGTGATCTCCTTGCCGGTCTGCTTGCTCAGCTCGGCGGCGTAGTCGGCGAAGCCCCACGCCTCGTCGCCGCCCAGCTCGTACGCCTTGTTCTCGTGGCCCTCGCCGGTCAGCACGGCGACCGCGGCGGCCGCGTAGTCGGCGCGGGAGGCGGAGGAGACGCGGCCCTCGCCGGCGGCCTGGACGACGGCGCCGTGCTCGAGCACGGGGGCGAGGTTCCCGGTGTAGTTCTCGTGGTACCAGCCGTTGCGCAGCAGCACATACGGCACGCCCGAGGCCAGGATCGCCTGCTCGGTGGCACGGTGGTCGTCGGCCAGGGCGGCCTTCAGGCTGCTGGGTGCGCTGGTGTAGGCGAAGAGGGCGACTCCGGCGGTCCTGGCGGCGTCGAGGACCACCTGGTGCTGCTGGACGCGGCCCTTGTCGAACTCGTTGCCGGAGATCAGCAGCACCTTGTCGCCGGCCGAGAACACGCCGTCGAAGGTCTCCGGAGCGTTGTAGTCGGCGACGGCGATCCGCACGCCGCGCTCCGCGAAGTCGGCGGCCTTCTCCGGGGTGCGGACGACCGCGGTGATCTGCTCGGCCGGAACCTTCTCCAGCAGCTGCTCCACCACGTGACGGCCGAGGTGTCCGGTGGCTCCGGTGACGACGATGCTCATGACTTGGATCTCCTTGTGGGGTGCTTTCTGACACTCACCTTAGGAGGTGCGCTAACTAAGCGAAAGTACCCACTTTGAAGTAAGGTACTGGCATGGCAGTAAGTGATGCAGTAAGTGATGGGGCCGTCGGCAGACGTGACGCCGCCGAGGCGATGTGCCCCTACCGCCTCGTCCTGGAACACCTCACCAGCCGCTGGGGCGTGCTCGTCCTGATCGAGCTCCTCGACCGCCCCCACCGCTTCAGCGAGTTGCGCCGGGCGATCGGACGGACCGCCCGAGTCAGCGAGAAGATGCTCACCCAGACCCTGCAGACCCTGGAACGGGACGGCCTGGTGCACCGGGACGCCAAGCCCGTGATCCCGCCGCGCGTCGACTACTCCCTCACCGACCTGGGCCGCGAGGCCGCCGAGCAGGTGCGGGCGCTGGCGCTGTGGACCCATGACCGCATGGCGGACGTGGAGAAGGCCCGCCAGGCATACGACGAGGCCCGGGCGCGGTCCGCCCGGGCCTCGTGAACGGCGGCACCGCTCAGCCGACGACGGTCCAGGTGTCCCCGCCGGCGAGCAGGGCGGCCAGGTCGCCCTTGCCGTTCTGCTCGATTGCGGCATCGAGCTGGTCGGCCATCGCCGTGTCGTAGACGGGCCGCTCCACGGACCGGAACACGCCGATCGGGGTGTGGTGCAGGGTGTCCGGGTCGGCGAGGCGGGAGAGCGCGAAGGCCGTGGTGGGGGAGGCGGCGTGCGCGTCGTGGACCAGGATGTCCGCCTCGTTCTCCGGGGTGACGGTGACGACCTTCAGGTCGCCGGTCTGCCTGTCCCGTACGACACCGCGCGCGCCTCCCCCACTCTCGGCTTCGCTCGAGCGGGAGGTGCCCCCGGCTCCGAACCGGATCGGCTGCCCGTGCTCCAGCCGGATCAGGGCCTCCTCGGCGCTCTGCTTGTCCTTGAGCGCGTCGAAGGCGCCGTCGTTGAAGATGTTGCAGTTCTGGTAGATCTCGATCAGCGCCGTGCCCGGGTGGGCGGCGGCCTGGCGCAGCACCTCGGTGAGGTGCTTGCGGTCGGAGTCGATCGTGCGGGCCACGAAGGACGCCTCCGCGCCGAGGGCCAGCGAGACCGGGTTGAACGGCGCGTCGAGGGAGCCCATCGGGGTCGACTTGGTGATCTTGCCGACCTCGGAGGTGGGGGAGTACTGGCCCTTGGTCAGGCCGTAGATCCGGTTGTTGAACAGCAGGATCTTCAGGTTCACGTTGCGGCGCAGCGCGTGGATGAGGTGGTTGCCGCCGATGGACAGCGCGTCACCGTCACCGGTGACCACCCACACGCTCAGATCGCGCCGCGAGGCCGCGAGACCGGTCGCGATCGCGGGCGCCCGGCCGTGGATGGAGTGCATGCCGTACGTGTTCATGTAGTACGGGAAGCGGGACGAGCAGCCGATCCCGGAGACGAAGACGATGTTCTCCCGCGCGAGGCCCAGCTCCGGCATGAAGCCCTGGACGGCGGCGAGGATCGCGTAGTCACCGCAGCCGGGGCACCAGCGCACTTCCTGATCGGACTTGAAGTCCTTCATGGACTGCCTGGCCACGGCCTTCGGGACGAGCGAAAGCGCCTCGATCGTGCCCGTGCCTTCCGTGGTCGTCTCAGCCATCGATGGCCTCCTTGAGCGCCGCGGCGAGCTGCTCCGCCTTGAACGGCATGCCGTTGACCTGGTTGTAGGAGTGGGCGTCGACCAGGTACTTCGCCCGGATCAGGGTGGCGAGCTGGCCGAGGTTCATCTCGGGGATCACCACCTTGTCGTAACGTCCCAGCACATCGCCCAGATTCCGCGGGAACGGGTTGACGTGCCGCAGATGGGCCTGCGCGATCGACTCCCCGGCCGCACGCAGCCGGCGTACGGCCGCGGTGATCGGCCCGTACGTCGAGCCCCAGCCGAGCACCAGGGTGCTCGCGCCGTGCGGGTCGTCCACCTCTACATCGGGTACCACGATCCCGTCGACCTTCGCCTGGCGGGTGCGGACCATGAAGTCGTGGTTGGCGGGGTCGTAGGAGATGTTGCCCGTGCCGTCCTGCTTCTCGATGCCGCCGATGCGGTGCTCCAGGCCGGGCGTGCCCGGGACCGCCCACGGGCGGGCGAGGGTCTGCGGGTCGCGCTTGTAGGGCCAGAACACCTCGGTGCCGTCGTCCAGGGTGTGGTTCGGGCCCTGGGCGAACTGCACGCTGAGGTCCGGCAGCTCGTCCAGTTCGGGGATGCGCCACGGCTCCGAGCCATTGGCCAGGTAGCCGTCGGAGAGCAGGAAGACCGGGGTGCGGTAGGTCAGCGCGATCCGGGCCGCCTCCAGGGCCGCGTCGAAGCAGTCGGCCGGGGTGCGCGGGGCGATCACCGGGACCGGGGCCTCGCCGTTGCGGCCGTACATCGCCTGCAGCAGGTCCGCCTGCTCGGTCTTGGTGGGCAGACCGGTGGACGGGCCGCCGCGCTGGATGTCGACGATCAGCAACGGCAGCTCCAGCGAGACCGCGAGGCCGATCGTCTCGCTCTTGAGCGCGATGCCCGGCCCGGAGGTGGTGGTCACGGCCAGCGACCCGCCGAAGGCGGCACCGAGGGCGGCGCCGATGCCGGCGATCTCGTCCTCGGCCTGGAAGGTGCGCACACCGAAGTTCTTGTGCTTGGACAACTCGTGCAGGATGTCCGAGGCCGGAGTGATCGGGTACGAGCCCAGGAACAGCGGCAGGTCGGCCTGGCGGGAGGCGGCGATCAGGCCGTACGCCAGCGCCAGGTTCCCGGAGATGTTGCGGTAGGTGCCCACCGGGAACGCCTTGACGGCCGGGGCCACCTCGTAGGAGACCGCGAAGTCCTCCGTCGTCTCCCCGAAGTTCCACCCCGCCCGGAAGGCGGCGATGTTCGCGGCGGCGATGTCCGGCTTCTTCGCGAACTTCGTCCTCAGGAACGTCTCGGTGCCCTCGGTGGGCCGGTGGTACATCCAGCTCAGCAGGCCGAGCGCGAACATGTTCTTGCTGCGCTCGGCCTCCTTGCGGGTGAGGTCGAAGTCCTTCAGCGCCTCGACGGTGAGGGTGGTCAGCGGCACCGGGTGGACGTTGTAGCCGTCGAGCGAGCCGTCCTCAAGGGGAGAGGCGGCGTAGCCGACCTTCTGCATCGCGCGCTTGGTGAACTCGTCGGTGTTGACGATGATCTCCGCGCCGCGCGGCAGGTCGCCCACGTTGGCCTTCAGGGCTGCCGGGTTCATCGCCACCAGCACGTTCGGGGCGTCGCCCGGGGTGAGGATGTCGTGGTCGGCGAAGTGCAGCTGGAACGACGACACACCCGGCAGCGTCCCGGCAGGGGCGCGGATCTCGGCGGGGAAGTTCGGCAGTGTGGACAGGTCGTTGCCGAAGGACGCCGTCTCCGAGGTGAAACGGTCGCCGGTGAGCTGCATACCGTCACCGGAGTCCCCCGCGAACCGGATGATCACCCGGTCCAGTCGGCGTACGTCCTTCGTGCCCGCCGGTTTGCGCTGTTCTCCTACGACGGTTCCGTCCGCCTGTCCCGCTGGACTGCTGACCTGGCTGGTCACTGAACTGGACCTCCCTCGAGGCGGCTGTCCGGGAGCGGCCGTCCCACCGGCCCTCCCAGGATCAACCCTACGTCGGTAAGGGTCGCCTTCCCTCGGCCGTTCGCATGATGGACACCATCGTGAGACGGTCCGGCGCCCCGACTTGTCATCATTTGTTCGCTCGCCCCCCGGGTGCTGCTCGTGAAAAAGGCTCCCTGCTCGTCCTTGGGCCGGACTGGACGCGGCACCGGAGCCCGGTGGTGTCCGGATCCGGGAACGCCGTCTGACACAGTCTCAGCTGTTCAGGAGTTGAGATAGGTGAGCACGGCCAGAACACGCCGGTGATCCCCGTCACTCGGGGACAGACCGAGCTTCAGGAAGATGTTGCTGACGTGCTTCTCGACGGCTCCGTCGCTCACGACGAGCTGCCGGGCGATCGCGGAGTTCGTCCGCCCCTCGGCCATCAGCCCGAGGACCTCCCGCTCCCGGGGCGTGAGCGCCGCCAGCACGTCCTGCTTACGGCTGCGCCCGAGCAGCTGTGCGACCACCTCGGGGTCCAGCGCGGTGCCCCCCTCGGCGACCCGCACGACGGCGTCCACGAACTCGCGCACCTCGGCGACCCGGTCCTTGAGCAGATAGCCGACGCCGCGACTGGAACCGGCCAGCAGTTCGGTGGCGTACCGCTCCTCCACGTACTGCGAGAGCACGAGGACACCGAGTCCGGGATACGCCCTGCGCAGCTGGACCGCGGCCCGGACGCCTTCGTCCGTGTGGGTCGGCGGCATCCGCACGTCGGCGACGACGACATCGGGCAACCCGCCCTGGTCCGCCAGCTCGGTGATCGTCTTGATCAGCGCCTCCGCGTCCCCGACACCGGCGACGACGTCGTGCCCACGGTCGGTCAGCAGCCGGGTCAGTCCCTCCCTGAGCAGCACAGAATCCTCGGCGATGACGACCCGCACCCTGTCCTCCACGATCCCCCGTCCCCCACAACCTGTCTCCGACCCGCACGACAGGCTCCAGCATTCCAGGATCGGGGCTTGCGCGGGGTGGCTGCCGGGGGAAAGAGGGGCGTGTCAGGAGGTGAGTCAGGCGGATGGGCGGGGGTGGGGGCGGGCGCCGGGGCTCGGCGGGCTCGGCTCTCGAGCGGTGCTTGGGGGGAGGCAACAGGGCGATGGGTGGTGGCCTGGGGGCGCGGTGCCGAGTCGGGGCAGTGGGGCCGGGGGCGGGGTTGGGGGTCGCAGCCGTGGGCAGGGCCTGGGGCATGCGGTTCCGTGTCAGGCAGCGGGGTCCGGGGCCGCGTTCCGGGCAGGGGTGCGGGGACGGAGTCCCCGGCGGAGTCCGGGGCGCGGCGCCGAGTAGGGGCAGTGGGGCCGGGGGCGGGTTGGGGGTCGCAGCCGTGGGCAGGGCCTGGGGCATGCGGTGCGGGGTCAGGCAGCGGGGTCTGGGGCCGCGTTCCGGGCAGGGGCCCTGGGGACGCAGTCCCTGGCAGGGGTCCGGGGACGCAGTCCCCGGCGGGGAGTTGGAGGCGCGGCGCCGAGTCGGGCAGTGGGGTCCGGGTGTGGGTTGGGTGCGCAGCCGCGGGCGGGGCCTTGGGACGCGGAACCAGGTCGGGCAGCGGGGGCCAGGGGACGCAGTCCCCGGCGGGGGAGTCCGGGGCGGAGCCCCCGGGGAGGGGACGGGTAAGGGCGGCGGTGCGGCACCGTCCGGTGCCGCACCGCCGGGGGCCCTACGCCCGCCAGGGCAACTCCGCGGTGATCCGCGTAGGCCCCCCGACCGGCGAATCCACCACCAGCACGCCGTCCACCGCATCGAGCCGCCCCGCCAGCCCTGCCAGCCCCGACCCGCCGGAGGCGTCGGCACCCCCGGCCCCGTCGTCGGACACCTGCAGCAGCAGCCGGTCCTCCGCCCGCCACACGTCCACCGTCGCCCGCGTCGCCCGCGCATGCTTGCTGACGTTCTGCAGCAGCTCCGACACCGTGAAGTAGGCGATCCCCTCGATCGCCGCCGCCGGCCGCGACGGCAGGTCCACCTCCACCTCCACCGGCACGGCGCACCGCGAGGCCACCGCCGACAGCGCGGCATCCAGGCCGCGGTCGGTGAGGACCGCCGGATGGATCCCACGGGCCAGGTCCCGCAACTCCTGCAGCGCCGTCTTCACCTCGCCGTGCGCGTCCTCCACCATCCGCGCCGCCGCCTGCGGATCCTCCGTGAGCTTCTCCTTCGCCAGCCCCAGATCCATGGCCAACGCCACCAGCCGTGCCTGCGCCCCGTCGTGCAGGTCCCGCTCGATGCGCCGCAGATCCGCCGCCGCCGTGTCCACCACCGCCCCGCGGTCCGACTCCAGCTCCACCACCCGGGTCGCCAACCGCGACGGCCCCAGCAGCCCGTGCACCAGCAGCCGGTCCACGGTCGTCAGCCCCCGGACGATCCAGGGCGTGGCCAGTGTGATCAGCAGCCCGATCAGCGCGGTCACCGTGATCTCGAACGGGCTGTCGAGGTACACGTGGTGCGTCTCGTCGCCGTACAGCTGGATCCCGGCCTGACCGACGTACATCGGGAACACCCAGAACCACAGCGGATACGTCAGCAGCGCCCACCCGCACGTCCAGAAACTCACCCCCACCGAGAACGAGAACACCGCCCACGGGAAATGCAGCACCGTGTACAGCATGTGACGCCACGACGTCCCGCTCTTGAGCATCGCCCCCATCCACGCCATCGCCCCGCGCCCGTTCGTCCGCAGCGGCTCCGGAGCGGCCACCTCCAGCCCCAGCAGCCCCCGCGCCCTGGCCCGCTCCAGCGCCCCGAACCCGCGGCACCCGGCGAGCGCCGCCGCGAGCACGGGGATGCCCAGGAACGTCACCAGCAGCCCGGCCCCGATCGAGAACATCGTGACGCCGTACGTGAACATCGCGATCCCGATCGGCAGGTTCAGCAGCAGGTAACAGAACTCGCCCCAACTGCGCGCCTCGATCGGCGCCCGCAGCGCCACCGGAAGCCGGTGCGGCCGCCCCCCGGCGCCCTGGGATCCAGGGCCGCCCCACTCTCCGTACCCCTGCCCGTACTGCGTGGCCATCGGCTCGTCCGTTCTGCTAGTCGTCCACCCCGGTTCGTGTCTCCACTCTGCTGTGCCCGCGCCCGCCCGGCCATGCAGCGCGTCGGCGTCTTCAACCGGGGGTTTTCCCCACCCCGGACACGCCTCGGGACGTCTCTCCGCTACCTCCGCCGCCGTCCCTCGTCCCCGCGGTCCCGCCACGGCAGCTCCGCCGTGATCGTCGTCGGACCGCCCACCGGCGAGTCGACGACGAACAGCCCGTCGACCGCGTCCAGCCGCTCCGCGAGCCCCGCCATGCCCGTGCCGCCGTCGAGGTGCGCGCCCCCGCGGCCGTCGTCCGACACCTGGATGAGCAGCCGTTCGTCCGCCCGCCAGACCTCCACGGAGGCGGACCTGGCCCGGCTGTGCTTGCTGATGTTCTGCAGAAGCTCGGAGACCGTGAAGTAGGCGATGCCCTCGATCGCCGCGGCCGGTCTCGCACCGAGGTCCACGGTGACCTTCACCGGCACCGTGCAGCGCGTGGCGACCGCCGACAGCGCGGCGTCGAGGCCGCGGTCGGTGAGGACCGCCGGATGGATGCCGCGGGCGAGGTCCCGCAGCTCCTGCAGCGCCAGCTTCACCTCGCCATGCGCCTCGTCGACCATCGCCGCCGCCGAGTCCGGGTCCTCGAGCAGCTTCTCCTTGGCGAGGCCGAGCCCCATCGCCAGGTTCACCAGGCGCGCCTGCGCTCCGTCGTGCAGATCGCGCTCGATGCGCCGCAGATCGGCCGCCGCCGTGTCCACCACCACCCCGCGGTCGGACTCCAGTTCGGCGATACGCCGCTCCAGCTCGTCGGAGGGGGACAGCAGACCGCGCACCATCGCCCGGTCCACATTGCTGAGCCCCCGCGCGAGCAACGGCAGAACCGGCCACAGTACGAACAGCGACATGAACGTCACCGTGAAGCTCAGGATCCCCCAGGGCAGCCGGACGAAGTCGTAGAGGAGAGTCCGCCAGCCCACCGGGTCCTTCAGGGTCATCGACAGCCACTGCACCATCCCGCCGCTCTTGCGCAGCGTCAGCGGAGTCGGCTCCTCCACCCGCACCCCGAGCAGCGCCCTGGCCCGCGCCCGCTCCAGCTTGCCCAGCTGCCGCGCGCCCAGCAGGCCGGCCGCGAGCAGCGGGACACCGATCACGGTCACCGTCAGCGCCCCTCCTGTGGACAGCACCGTGACCACGTAGGTGAACCCGATCAGCGACATCGGCAGGTTCGCCAGCAGATGCGCGATCTCCCGCCAGGTGTCCCCGTCGAGGGCCAGGCGCACGGGCGGCGGCTGCTCGCCGCCGAGCAGGCCCTGGCTCTTACTGCGTTCGTTCATGTCCCCCCGACCTCATTCGTTCATGGCCCCAGCCAGCCAGCCAGCCAGCCGGCCGGCCGGCCAGTCAGCCTGCCCCGCCCCGCGTCGCCGCACCATGGGGCCGACCGCCATGCCTGCCTCGGGGTGTCCCCACCCCCGTCGATCCGGCCGGCGCGAGAGGTGATCCGAGCCGTGCCAGGGGTACGTGATGCGAGCCGTACGGCGAGTGAGGCGCGTACCAGGGCATCTCGAGGTGCGACGGGCTGCTTACCCTCTCTTTAGCAGGGCCTAGACTCCCGTGCGTACAGATCGTCGAATCACAGCATTCACCAGGGTCACGAGGTCAGGGAGCGAGGGGCTGACGTGCCGCATCCGACCGCCGTCGCTGTCGTGGCGGCGGACTACTTCCAGTCCTACTCCGTCGTCGGGCTGCTCGCCGTCGTCGGCGTGCTCTTCGTCGCCGTCGCCTTCGGCGCGGGCCGGCTGCTGCGCCCCGTCGTGCCCACGCCTGAGAAGCTGCTGACGTACGAGTGCGGCGTCGACCCCGTCGGCGAGGGCTGGGCCCACACGCAGGTCCGCTACTACGTCTACGCGTTCCTGTACGTGATCTTCGCGGTGGACTCGATCTTCCTCTTCCCGTGGGCCACGGTCTTCGCCGATCCGCGGTACGGGGCGACCACCCTCGTGGAGATGTTCGTCTTCCTCGGCTTCCTGGCCGTGGGACTGCTCTATGCGTACAAGAAGGGGGTCCTGACATGGACGTGAACCCCTCGACGACCGAGGCCACCGAATCCACCGAGGCCACCGGCCCTGTGCTGCTTCCGGAGCCCAAGAGGCTGGGCGCACTGGCCCGCCTCGCTCCCGAGCCGATGAAGGTGATCCTGAACTGGGGACGCCGCTACTCGCTCTGGGTCTTCAACTTCGGCCTCGCCTGCTGCGCGATCGAGTTCATCGCCGCGTCCATGGCCCGCCACGACTTCATCCGCCTCGGAGTCATCCCGTTCGCGCCGGGCCCGCGCCAGGCCGACCTGATGGTGGTGTCCGGCACGGTCACGGACAAGATGGCCCCGGCCGTCAAACGCCTTTACGAGCAGATGCCCGAGCCGAAGTACGTCATCTCCTTCGGCGCGTGCTCGAACTGCGGCGGCCCGTACTGGGACTCCTACTCCGTCACCAAGGGCGTCGACCAGATCATCCCGGTGGACGTGTACGTCCCCGGCTGCCCCCCGCGTCCCGAGGCGCTGCTCCAGGGCATCCTCAAGCTCCAGGAGAAGATCGCGCGCGAGTCGCTGGGGGAGCGGTACGGCTCCTCGCGGCCGTCCACCGCGGCCCTGCAGAGCGGCCTGGTCCAGCCGCCGTCCTCGGCCCCCGGACCGGATCAGCGGGAGGGGCGATGACCGCCGTCGGCTGGCTGCCCGCGTCCGCCGAGGATCTCTTCGGCCCTGAGGCCACGGCCGAGGAGTCGTACGAGGTCCTGACCGTCGACGTGACCCCGACGGGCTGGACCGAGGCGCTCCGGGTCGCGCGCGACGAGCTGGGCTGCACGTACTTCGACTGGTTGAGCGCGGTCGACGAACCGGGCACGGGCCTGCGCGTCTCTGCCCACGTGGTGGCCCTTTCCCCGGTCCGCCGCCTCCTCGTCCGTACGACCGTTCCGCACGAGGCCCCGGTCCTGCCCTCCGCCGTGGACGTCTACGCGGGCGCCGCCTGGCACGAACGCGAGACCCACGAGATGTTCGGCATCACCTTCGAGGGCCACCCGGCGCTGGACCACCTGCTCCTGCCCGAGGGCTTCGAAGGCCACCCGCTGCGCAAGGACTTCGTGCTGGCGGCCCGGGTCGCCAAGGCATGGCCCGGTGCAAAGGAACCGGGCGAGTCCGACCATGGTGGCCCCAAGCGCCGCCAGATGCTGCCCCCGGGCGTCCCCGACCCGAACGAGTGGGGCCCCCTCAAGGGCCAGCTTCCCCGGCCCCCGCCCGCCCGGCCCGAGCCGCAGGCCGAGCGGCGGGCGAACGCCCCGTACGCCGCACCCGCACGGCAGCGGAGGGCTCCGCGAGCCAGGCACCCGCCGCAGGCGAGCCCACGGAGACGGCAGCGCCACCGCGGCGTGCCCGCAGCGTGTCGCAGGGTTCGGCCTCGCAGCGTGCCGCTGAGGACACGGCACCGACGGCTCCGGGCGCTCCACGGCGTGCCCGCAGCGCGTCGCAGGGCTCGGCCTCGCAGCGTGCCGCTGAGGACACGGCACCGACGGCTCCGGGCGCTCCACGGCGTGCCCGCAGCGCGTCGCAGGGCTCGGCCTCGCAACGGGCCGAGGGCGGTGCCGAGCCGACGGCTCCCTCCGCTGGGCCGCGCCGTGCGCGGAGTGCCTCCGAGGGTTCGGCTTCCCAGCGCGCCGAGGCCCCGGCAGCCGAGGGCACGCCCCGGAGGCCCGCCCCCGCCCCCGCAGCTCGGACGCCCCTGGCACCACGCCCGCCCGGCCTTCGACGAGCCGGAGCCCGCCGCCCCGGAGCATCCGGAGAAGCCCGCGACCGAACCGGAGAAGCCCGCGGCCGGACCGGCGAAGCCCGCGGCCGGACCGGCGAAGCCCGCGGCCGGACCGGCGAAGCCCGCGGCCGAACCCGCGAGCCCCGCGCCCCAAGCCGCGGAAGCCGACACCGCTCCCGCGGCGGAGCCCGGCGCGGGCGGCGGCGAAGCCCACGGTGGCGAAGCCCGTCCCGACGACACCCGGCCCGGCGGCGCGCAGCAGCCCCCGAAGTCCCCGAACAAGTCCCCGAACCCAGAAGACCCCCCAGGAGGCACGCAGTGAACGGCGCTCTCGACGTCGGCCTGCGACTCCTCGTCGTGTTCGTCGTCTTCCTCACCTTCCCCCTGATCGTCGGCCAGACCGAACACAAGGTCATGGCCCATATGCAAGGCCGCCTCGGCCCCATGTACGCGGGCGGCTTCCACGGCTGGGCCCAGCTCGTCGCCGACGGCGTGAAGTTCGCGCAGAAGGAGGACGTCGTCCCGGCGGGCGCGGACCGCCGTATCTTCCAGATGGCCCCCGCCGTGGCCCTGCTGCCGTACCTCCTCGTCCTCCTCGCCATCCCGATCGGCCCGAGCGAGGGCGCCGTCGGCCAGGTCGTCGACGCGGGCATCTTCTTCGTCCTCGCCGTCATGGGCGTCGGCGTCCTCGGCTCCCTCATGGCGGGGTGGGCCTCCGCCAACAAGTTCTCCCTCCTCGGCGGCCTCCGCACCGCCGCCCAGCTCCTCGCCTACGAACTCCCCATGCTGCTCGCCGCCGCCTCGGTGGCCATGGCGGCGGGCACCGTCTCGCTCCCCGGCATCCTCGACGCCTTCCACTGGTGGTGGCTGCCCTGGCAGATCGTCGGCGCGATCGTCTTCTTCGTCGCCGGCCTCGCCGAGCTGCAACGCCCGCCCTTCGACATGCCCGTCGCCGACTCGGAGATCATCTTCGGTGCGTACACCGAGTACACCGGCCTCCGTTTCGCCCTGTTCCTGCTCGCCGAGTACGCCGGGATCATCGTCCTGTGCGGACTGACCACCGTCCTCTTCCTGGGCGGCTGGCACGGCCCATGGGGCGCCGACGGCCTCGGCTGGGTCTGGACGCTGCTGAAGACCGCGATCCTCGCCTTCGTGGTCATCTGGCTGCGCGTCACCTACCCCCGGCTGCGCGAGGACCAGCTCCAGAAGCTCTCCTGGACCCTTCTCATCCCCCTGTCCCTCGCCCAGATCGCCCTCACCGGCATCGTCAAGGTGGTGATCTCCTAGTGTCCCGCCCGTCGCCCGACCACCGCCCCTCAGCGACGCCCTCCGGGCGGCCCCGCCTGTCGATCCCCGGCTCCGGTCTCGCCAAGGGCCTGGCGGTCACCCTCCGCACGATGACGAAGAAGTCCGTCACCGAGCAGTACCCCGACGCCCAGCCCGCGCTCCCGCCCCGCAGCCGCGGTGTCATCGGCCTGTTCGAGGAGAACTGCACGGTCTGCATGCTGTGCGCCCGCGAGTGCCCGGACTGGTGCATCTACATCGACTCCCACAAGGAGACGGTCCCGCCCACCGCCCCCGGCGGCCGTGAACGCAGCCGCAACGTCCTGGACCGCTTCGCCATCGACTTCTCCCTCTGCATGTACTGCGGTATCTGCATCGAGGTCTGCCCCTTCGACGCACTGTTCTGGTCCCCGGAGTTCGAGTACGCCGAGACCGACATCCGCGACCTCACCCACGAGCGCGACAAGCTCCGCGAGTGGATGTGGACCGTGCCGGCCCCGCCCGCCCTGGACCCGGGCGCCGAGGAGCCGAAGGAGATGGCGGCAGCCCGCAAGACCGCCGAGAAGCTGGCCGCCGCGCAGGCCGAGCCCGCAGAGCCCGCAGACCACGAAGAGCCCGCCGAGCCGCAGGGAGGAGAGTCGTGAACACCCCCTCCGCCGCGCTGACCACCGCCGCCGCGGCCTCGCACGGCTTCCTCTCCCCGACCGGCGTCGAGATCGCCTTCCTCCTCGTCGGTCTGGTCACCTTCGGCGCCGCCCTGGTCACCGTCACCACCCGGCAGCTGGTGCACGCCGCCCTGTGGCTCGTGGTCACCCTTGGCGGGCTCGCCGTCGAGTACCTCCTGCTCACCGCCGAGTTCATCGCCTGGGTGCAGGTCCTCATCTACGTCGGCTCCGTCGTCGTCCTCCTTCTGTTCGGTCTGATGCTCACCAAGGCCCCCATCGGCCGTTCCCCGGACGCCGACTCCGGCAACCGGTGGGCCGCCCTCACCGTGGCCGTCGCCGCCGCGGCCGCCCTGGTATGGGTGGTCGTCGACGCCTTCCGCACCACCTGGGTCGACCTCGGCGGCGCCGCCTCCGGCTCCACCAAGGTCACCGGCGCGAGCCTCTTCCAGAACTGGGTCCTCCCCTTCGAGGCCCTCTCCGTCCTCCTCCTCGCCGCACTGGTCGGCGCGATCGTCCTGTCCCGCAAGGCGAAGGCGGACGCGGCGGCCACCCCCGCGAACGCCCCGGCCACCCCGGACACCCGGAGCGAGAAGGAAGGCGTCCGCTGATGCACCTCGCCTATCCCGCCGTGCTCTCCGCCCTCCTGTTCTGCACGGGCCTGTACGGCGTCCTCGCCCGCCGCAACGCGATCCTCGTCCTGATGTCGGTCGAGCTGATGCTCAACGCCGTCAACCTCAACCTCGTCGCCTTCGACGTCTGGCTGAGCCGTGCCGCCCGCGAGACGCTGCACTCCGGACAGGCCCTGACCCTGTTCACCATCGCCATCGCCGCCGCCGAGATCGGCATCGGCCTCGCGATCGTCCTCGCCGTGTACCGCAACCGCGGCACCTCGGACATCGACCGGCTCCGCGACACCGCCGAGGGCCACGACGGCGAGACCCCTGCGGCTGAGAAGGCTGAGGCCACCGCGTGACCACGACCACCCTCGCCGTCCTCGTACCCCTCCTTCCGTTCCTCGGCGCGGCGGCAGGCCTGCTCCTCGGACGCACGGTCCCCGGATCGGTCCGCCCGCTCGCCGTCCTGCCGACCCTCGCCTCACTCGTCCTCGCCGTGCTGGTGGCCGCCCGCCAGGGCGGAGGCCGGGCCCTCGACGCCGCCACCGAGCTCACCCCCACCGGCTCGGTCCCGATCGAACTCGCCCTGCACATCGACGGCTTCGCCGCCCTCGTCGCCGTCCTGGTCGGCACCGTCGCCACCTGCGTGCAGCTCTACTCGACGGGCTACCTGCGCGACGACCCGCGCTACCCCTCCTACGCCGCTCTGGTCTCCCTGTTCACCTCCGCGATGTTCCTCGTCGTCTACTCGGGCGACCTGATCGTGCTGCTGGTCGGCTGGGAAGTCATGGGCATCTGCTCCTACTTCCTCGTCGGCCATTACTGGGAGACCCCGGAGGCCCGCGCCGCCTCCCTCAAGGCCTTCCTGGTCACCAAGCTCGGCGACGTTCCCTTCCTGATCGGGCTGTTCGCGCTCGCCACCGATGCCGGCTCCTTCCGCATCACCCACGTCCTCGGCGCCGTCGCGAGCGGCGGACTGCACCACCCGACCGTCGTCGCCCTGCTGCTCCTGGCCGGCGTGGCGGGCAAGTCGGCGCAGTTCCCGCTGCACACCTGGCTCCCCGACGCGATGGCGGGCCCGACGCCCGTCTCCGCGCTGATCCACGCCGCGACGATGGTCGCCGCCGGTGTCTACTTCATCGCCCGTCTCCTCCCGGTCTTCCAGGCCTCCTCGGCCGCCATGGTCGTCCTCGCCGTGATGGCCGCCGTCACCATGGCCGGCTCGGCGCTCGCCGCGCTCGCCCAGGACGACATCAAGCGCGTCCTCGCCTACTCGACGATCGGCCAGCTCGGCTACATGACCGGCGCCCTCGCCGTCGGCGACCGCGGTGCCGCCGTCTTCCACCTCCTGTCCCACGGCGCCTTCAAGGCGCTGCTGTTCCTCGCCGCCGGCGTGATCATCCACGCCGCCGGAACCAACTCGCTGGCCGCCATGTCCCGCATGAGTGACCTGCGCGACCGCATCCCCGACGCCTTCTGGACGATGACCGTGGCGCTTCTCGCGCTCGCCGCGATCCCCCCGTTCTCCGGCTTCTTCTCCAAGGAGTCCGTCCTGGGCGCCGCCGAGCGCGTCGCCATCGGCCACACCGAAAACGCCCCCGGCGCCGCGGGCTGGATCGTGCTCGTCACCGGCCTGGTCACGGCTCTGCTCACCGCCGCGTACGCCACCCGGCTGTGGCTGCTCGCCTTCCGCGGCCACGGAGCCAAGGCCCCCGACCACGGCAAGCAGCCGCTGGTCATGAACGCCGTGCTGTGGGTGCTCGCCGCCCCGTCGATCGCGTTCGGCCTCGCCTACCGTGTCCTGCCCGACTGGTTCGACGGACGCTCCCTGACGCCGACACTCACCACGTCCGTCCTCGGCACGGGCCTCGCCCTGGTCGGCGCACTCGTGACCTACGGCGCCTGGCGGCACACCACCGCACTCGCGGACCGCGTCCCGCTGGGTGCCGTCGCAGCCCACCCCGAGGCGGACGCCGGCCTGGTCGAGGCCGAGGCCATCGCAAGCCACGTGCCCGCGTACGGCGACATCGCCTACGCGCCCGACCCCGCCGACCCGGGGCGCCTCCTGCTCGGCCCGTTGCACCGCCACGCGGCCGAGGGCTTCCACCTGGACGCCGTGTACGACTGGCTCTTCGTCCGTCCCGTCAGGGCCGGGGCGAGCCTCGTGCAGTTCCTGGACCGGGAGGTCGTCGAGACCTACGTACGCGGCGCGGGCGCCGTGCCCCGCCTGCTCGGGGCCGCCGTGCGGCGCGCCCAGACCGGCAACGTGCAGACCTATGTGAGCGCGCTGCTCGCCGGCACCGTCGTCCTGGCGGTGGCCGCCCTCCTCGTCGCCACGGGAGCGTGAGCCGGCGTGATCGATATCAGCGAGTCCGTGATGCAGTTCCTTCTGGCATTCGTCGTCGTCGCGCCGCTCATCGGCGCGCTCGCCGCCCTCCTTCCCGCCCCGCCCGGACTGAAGGGGAAGTCGCCAGGGCAGGCCGTGCTGCGGCACGGCGTGACCGTCACCGGCGCGGTGCTCATCGCCGCGATCGCCCTCGCGCTCGGCTTCGACCACGACCACCCGTCGACGATGCAGGCCAGCACCGACATCAGCTGGATCCCCGCACTCGACGTGCGGATCCACCTCGGCATCGACGGCATCTCCCTCCCCCTTCTGGTGCTGACCGCGCTGCTGACCTTCCTCTGCGCGCTCTACTCGTACTTCAAGATGCCTTCGGGCCCGTCCCCCAAGGCCTTCGTCGCCCTGCTGCTCGTCCTCGAGTCCGGCACGCTCGCGACCTTCGCCGTCCTCGACCTGCTGCTGTTCTTCCTCGCGTTCGAGATGGTCCTCATCCCGATGTACTTCCTCATCGCCCGCTGGGGCGGCGAGGGCCGGACCCGGGCCGCGTGGCGGTTCATCCTCTTCACGCTGCTCGGCTCCGTCGTCATGCTGCTCGGCCTGCTCCTGATCGGACTCAAGGCGGGCACGTTCGACATGCTGGCACTCGCCACTGACAACGGCCGGTCGCTCACCACATCCGTGCAGGTCATCGCCGTTCTGGCGGTGGGGATCGGGCTCGCGGTCAAGGCACCGATGTGGCCGCTGCACAGCTGGCTGCCCGACGCCCACACCGCGGCGCCGACGGTCGGCTCGGTCCTGCTGGCCGGAGTCCTGCTGAAGATGGGCACGTACGGGTTCGTGCGGATCCTCCTTCCGGTGGCGCCCCAGGGCTTCCACACGTTCGCGCCGTACCTCGCCGCCTTCGCCGTCGTAGGGATCATCTACGGATCCCTCGCCTGCCTCGCCCTCGCCAAGCGAGGCGCGAAGGGCGACCTCAAGCGGCTCATCGCCTACTCCTCCGTCGGCCACATGGGCTTCGTACTGCTCGGCGTCGCGACGACCACCCCGACCGGCGTCAACGGCGCGCTGTTCGCCAACATCGCCCACGGCCTCATCACCGGCCTGCTGTTCTTCCTGGTCGGCGCGCTGAAGGACCGCACCGGCACCACCGACCTCGACACCCTGGCCCAGAAGACCGGCGCCGCCCTCTACGGCAGGGCCCCCCGTCTCGGCGGCCTGATCGCCTTCGGCGCCGTCGCCTCGCTGGGCCTGCCGGGCCTCGCCGGGTTCTGGGGCGAGATGCTCGCGATGTTCGGCGCGTTCAAGCCCGCCGCCGACCTCAGCCGCCCCGCCTTCCTCACGTTCATGGCGATCGCCGCGTTCGGCACGCTGCTCACGGCCGCGTACATGCTCATCGTGGTGCGGCGCGTGTGCATGGGAGCCGTACCCCAGGAGACTCCCGAGCTCGCCGACGTCCACACGTACGAGTTCGCGGCCTGGACGCCGCTCGTCGTCCTCACCGTCCTCGCCGGCCTGTGGCCCAGGGCACTCCTCGGCCTGACCGACCCGGCCGTGCAGCAGCTCCTCGCAGGAGGCACCCGATGAGCTCCCTCGTCCAGTCCGTCGACTGGCTGGCGATCGCACCACCCACCATCGCGGCGGCCGTCGGACTCCTCGTCCTCGTCGCCGACCTCTTCATCGACGAGCGGCACAAGGCCCTCCTCGGCTGGGCGTCCATCGCCGGACTGGCCGCCGCGATCCTCATGCTGCTGCCCCTCCTGGACGGCGACCGCGCCACCTTCTGCCTGACCGGCAGCCCGCAGGTGTGCAGTTACACGGCGGACCGTTTCACCCTCGTCATCCAGTTCCTCGTCCTCGGCGGCGCCCTCCTCGCCGCCCTGCTGTCGGTCACCGCGCTCAAGGACGCCAGGAAGGACATCCCCGAGGGGGAGTTCTGGTTCCTGCTGCTGTCCTCCGCCGCCGGTGCAGCCCTGCTGCCCGCCTCCCGCGACCTGGCCACCCTCGTCGTCGCCCTGGAGGTCGCCTCCCTGCCCGCGTTCGCCCTCGTGGGCATCCGGCACGGCGACAAGAAATCCTCCGAAGCCGCCCTGAAGTTCTTCCTGTCGTCCGTCACCGCGACCGCGGTCAGCCTCATGGGCATCAGCTTCGTGTACGCCTCCACCGGCACCCTGTACCTCACCCAGGTCGCCGACCGGATCCAGCACGTGAACGGACAACTCCACACGCTCACCCAGACAGGCGTCGTCCTCACCCTCGTCGGCTTCGCCTTCAAGACGGCCGCCGTCCCGTTCCACTTCTGGGTGCCCGACACCTATGTGGGCGCGCCCCTCCCGGTCGCCGCCTACCTGTCCGTCGTCGGCAAGGCGGTCGGTTTCTCCGGCCTGATCCTCGTCACCGTCGTCGCCCTCCCGTCCTACTCCGACGCCTGGGGCCCGGCACTGGCCGCACTGGCCGCCCTCACCATGACCGTCGGCAACGTCGGCGCCCTGCGGCAGCAGGCCACGCGCGCGTACAGCGCGGTACGCCTGCTCGCCTGGTCCTCCGTCGGCCAGGCCGGTTACCTCCTCGTACCGATCGCGGCGGCCGCCTACTCCAAGGACGCCCAGAAGGCGATCGGCTCCACCGTCGCGTACGCCCTCATGTACGCCGCGGTGAACCTCGGCGCCTTCGCCGTGGCCGCTCTCGTGGGCCGTACCAGGGCACTGAACCGCCTCACCGACTACCGCGGCCTCCACGCCTCGAACCCCCTCGCCGCGCTGCTCCTGGCGTTCTTCCTGCTGTGCCTGGCAGGCCTGCCGCCCGGCATCATCGGCCTCTTCGCGAAGGTCACCGTCTTCTCCGCGGCCGTCGACGCCGGGCTCGGCTGGCTGGCCGTGGTCATGGCGGTCAACGTGGTGATCGCGCTCTTCTACTACCTCCAGTGGACGGCCCTGCTCTTCCGCACCCCCGAGGGGGAGCCGGAGAAGCACCGCGTCCCGGCCCCGCTCACGGCCGCCCTCACCCTGACGGCCGTGCTGGGCGTCGCCCTGTCGGGAGCTCCCCAACTGGTGCTCCGCTTCTCGGCCACCGCGCTCTTCTGATGACCCCCCGCACGCACGCGCGCGTGCACCCGGCATCCGGCACACGCGCGTGCCGGATGCCGCCGCCTCACCCGGACGGCCCACGGGCCCCGGAGCCCGCACCCAGGGAACTCGCGCCGCCCGCCTGGCGTTGACCAGTGCGGGAAGGTCCACTGAGAAGTGGAGTCGACAAGCAGTTCGCAGACAAAGGGTTCCCCTGCCGCACCACTTGGAGGGCGTACCGTGCACCGCCGGCACAACGGGCTCAGGACCGCAGTACTCCTCGGGGGACTGTCCGCACTCATCATCGCCATCGGCAGCTTCTTCGGGCGTACGGGCCTGATCGTCGCGCTCCTCGTCGCCATCGGCACGAACGCGTACGCGTACTGGAACAGCGACAAACTGGCTCTACGCGCGATGCGCGCCCGCCCGGTGAGCGAGTTCGAGGCCCCCGCCCTGTACCGCATGGTCCGCGAGCTCTCCAACCAGGCCCGCCAGCCCATGCCCCGCCTCTACATCTCGCCGACGGAAGCGCCGAACGCCTTCGCGACCGGCCGCAACCCGCGCAACGCGGCCGTGTGCTGCACCGAGGGCATCCTCCGGCTCCTCGACGAGCGCGAGCTGCGGGGCGTCATCGGACACGAACTCAGCCACGTCTACAACCGCGACATCCTCATCTCGTCGGTCGCCGGCGCCCTCGCCTCGGTGATCATGTTCCTGGTGAACTTCGCCTGGCTGATCCCGGTCGGCCGCTCGGACGAAGACGACGGCCCGGGCCTGCTCGGCTTCCTGCTGATCATGCTCCTGGGCCCGCTCGCCGCATCCCTCATCCAGCTCGCCATCAGTCGCTCCCGGGAGTACGAGGCGGACGCGTCCGGCGCCCAGCTCACCGGCGACCCCCTGGCCCTCGCGAGCGCCCTGCGCAAGCTGGAGACGGGCACTCGGCAGCTGCCGCTGCCGTCCGAGCCGCGGATCGAGACGGCGAGCCACATGATGATCGCCAACCCTTTCCGTCCCGGCCAGGGGCTGTCCAAGATGTTCTCCACCCACCCGCCGATGGCGGAACGCATCGCCCGGCTCGAGCAGATGGCAGGTCGCCACCGGTGAAGACAGTCCTGAACGTCATCTGGCTCGTGCTGAGCGGCTTCTGGCTGTTCCTCGGCTACTTGTTCGCAGGCGTCCTGCTGTGCGTCACGATCATCGGCATTCCGTTCGGCATCGCTGCCTTTCGTATCGGTGTCTACGCCCTGTGGCCCTTCGGCTATACGACGGTCGAGCGCCGGGACGCGGGCGCGCCGTCCTGCATCGGCAACGTCCTGTGGCTCGTCCTGGCCGGCTGGTGGCTGGCCCTCGCCCACATCGTCACGGGCATCGCCCTGTGCGTCACCATCATCGGAATCCCGTTCGGCATCGCGAACTTCAAGCTGATCCCGGTCTCGCTGCTGCCGCTGGGCCGCGACATCGTGCCGACGGACCAGCCTTTCGCGACGCGCTGACGGGTGCGGCAGCGGGGACGGACTCCGTATCGCCCGTCTGCGGCGCGGGCCGGTGGCTGCCGTCCGGCCACCGCCCGCAGCTCGGCCCGGTGGCTACCGCCCGGACACCCACTGTCGTACGGCGTACGCCACCACGCCCAGGCCCAGCACACCCGCCCCCACGGCCATGGACACCCCGGGCAGCGCGAGTGCCAGCGTGACGCAGCCGAGGAGCCCGACCGCCGGTACGACGCGCGAAGCCGGCGCCGAACTCAGGGTCCAGGCGGAGGCGTTGGCGATCCCGTAGTAGGCCAGCACCCCGAAGGACGAGAACCCGATCGCGCCCCGCACGTCCACCGTCGCGGCGAGCGCGGCCACCACGGCACCGACGGCCAGCTCGGCCCGGTGCGGCACCTGGAACCGCGGGTGCACGGCGGCCAGGGCGCCCGGCAGGTGCCGGTCGCGGGCCATGGCCAGCGTGGTCCGGGAGACGCCCAGGATGAGCGCCAGCAGCGAGCCCAGCGCGGCCACCGCGGCGCCGACTCGCACCACCGGCACGAGACCGGGCACGCCCGCCGCCCGTACCGCGTCGGCCAACGGCGCCGCGGTACGCCCCAGCCCGTCGGCACCCAGCACGGACAGCACGGCGACGGCCACCGCCGCGTACACCACCAGCGCGATGCCCAGCGCCAGCGGGATCGCGCGCGGGATGGTGCGCGCCGGGTCCCGCACCTCCTCGCCGAGGGTGGCGATCCGCGCGTACCCCGCGAACGCGAAGAACAGCAGCCCCGCCGCCTGCAGCACCCCGCCGGCCCCGCCGAAGCCGCCCGCGTCCAGCCGTGAGGCGTCGGCCGCACCGGACCCGAGACAGACGACGACAACGGATGCGAGGACGGCCAGCACCACCGCCACGATCAGCCGCGTCAGCAGCGCCGACTTCTGCATGCCGCCGTAGTTCACGGCGGTCAGTGCCACCACGGCAGCGACCGCGACCGCGTGCGCCTGCCCCGGCCAGACGTACGCGCCCACGGTCAGGGCCATCGCCGCGCAGGAAGCCGTCTTGCCGACGACGAACGACCAGCCCGCCAGATAGCCCCAGAACGCCCCGAGCCGCTCGCGCCCGTACACGTACGTGCCGCCCGAGGCGGGATACAGGGCGGCCAGCCGTGCCGAGGAGGTCGCGTTGCAGTAGGCGACAACGGCGGCGACCGCCAGCCCCACCAGCAGCCCCGACCCGGCGGCACGCGCCGCGGGGGCCAGGGCCGCGAAGATCCCCGCCCCGACCATCGATCCGAGCCCGATGACGACTGCGTCCCCGACCCCGAGGGTCCGTCGCAGCCCCACGCCACCGGACGTCTGTGCCCCGGACTGTGTCATGGACCGAACCCTACTGAGCTGTGCAACCGGCGGCCGCCGCGGAGGCGTCCTCCCCGACAACGACGCGCCACGAACTAGAGAACGAGCGCGTGACCAGCAGAATCACACGACGTCGACGCATGACACAGCCTGGCCGGAGCAGGAACACAGCACAGGCACAGCGCGGAGAGGCAGGTTCACGGCATGGGCATTGTCAGCTGGATCATCCTGGGGCTGTTGGCAGGCGCCATCGCCAAGTTCCTGCTGCCGGGCAAGGACCCCGGCGGCTTCATCGGTACGACCCTCATCGGCATCGCGGGCGCCTTCATCGGCGGCTGGATCTCCGCCCGCTGGCTGCACCACCCGATCACCAAGCACTTCTACGACGGCGCCACCTGGGCGGCCGCGATCGGCGGCTCGCTCGTGTTGCTGATCATCTACCGCGTCCTGTTCGGCGACTCCCGCCGCTGAACGCGCCCCCGAAGCCGCAGCCAGCAGCACAGAAGGGTGGGCACCTCGCGCTCCGGGTGCCCACCCTGTGTCGTGGAAGGGGTCCTACCGGTAGTTCACGAACTGCAGGGCGAAGTCGAAGTCCTTGCCCTTGAGCAGCGCGATCACGGCCTGGAGGTCGTCCCGGCTCTTGGAGGTGACGCGCAGTTCGTCGCCCTGCACCTGGGCCTTGACGCCCTTGGGACCCTCATCGCGGATGATCTTCGCCACCTTCTTCGCGTTCTCCTGGGTGATGCCCTCCTGGATCGACGCGAAGATCTTGTACTCCTTGCCGGAGAGCTGCGGCTCACCGGCGTCCAGCGACTTCAGCGAGATGCCGCGTTTGACCAGCTTGGTCTCGAAGACGTCGAGGACCGCCTTCACCCGGTCCTCGGAGTTGGCCTGCATCAGGATCTTGTCGCCGGACCAGGCGATCGAGGCGCCGACGTTCTTGAAGTCGTAGCGCTGGGAGATCTCCTTGGCGGCCTGGTTGAGGGCGTTGTCGACCTCCTGCCGCTCGACCTTCGAGACGATGTCGAAACTGGAGTCGGCCATGTCCTGTGGCTCCTTGTATCGGGATGGAACGGGCTGCGTATCGGCGTGCGGGAGCGCGGCCGCCAGGCCCGGCGTCGACCGGGCCGCATCCGCATAAGCCTAGCCACCCCCTCCCCTCGTGGTCGCCGATCTATCGGGTGGCGAAGCACCCCTCCGTATCAGGTATCGTTTACGTCGTTGCCAGGGAGCACCGCCGAAAAGCGGTCTCCAGGGCGGCAAATCCCCGGCGGTGTGCCCGAGCGGCCAAAGGGAGCAGACTGTAAATCTGTCGGCTATGCCTACCCAGGTTCGAATCCTGGCGCCGCCACGCTAGTGGGAATCGGCCCCTGACCAGCAAGTTTGGTCGGGGGTCGATCTTGTTTGGGTCTACAGCCCGTCACTGTGATCCCCCGTGGCTCCCCGCTCGTTCTGGCACGCTTGTGGCACGCGCCGTGACCTTGATCACGCGGCTTGCTGAGGGAGCGGGGGGAGTCAGGCTGAAGGTTCCTACAGCGTTGATCGGTGCTCGGGTTGAGCGCACAGCGTTTGATCAGCAGGTTCGGCTGAGTCTCTGTGCCCTGGATCCGGACGAGGGGTACCGGCTGGATGCCGAGCTGGTATTGGAGACGCCGTTTCTCTTCCGGGACGCTGCTGGTGAGTGGCATGAGCTGGACCCCGGCACAGGTGTGAGCCTCGCCCCCGTTCTAGGGCTGTTCGGGCAGTCAGTGGTTACGGTCGATGTCCGCGACCGCGGTGTGTTGGTCATCGACTTCGAAGGCGGTGCAGGGCTCTGGGTGGGCCCTGACCCGGAGTTCGAGTCCTGGCACCTGACCGGGCACGGAATCGACCCCGTCATGGTCGGTCCTGGTGGCGAGGAAAGCTGGGAGCGCTGATCACCACGGAGCGAGGGTCACCCACGCGCGTTTGTAAGGCAATCGCCGGAAAGCGAAGGGCGCTTCCTCACGCGCCGCCCAAGCCGGGGCTCCGGGTGCACGCATACCGTCAGTGTGCCCCAGGGAACTGACAAAGCGCCCGTGGGGGATGCGCGCCCGCATGCGCCCGGCCGGAGGGGTACCTAGGCTAGGAATCCGTACCTCCCAACGACATCGTTCGGAGGCAAGGAGGTCCCGATGGCGAAGCAACAGTCGGCGGCGACCGGGGTGAAGCACTGAGCGCCGGTGCGCGTGTGCGACCGACTGCTTGCCGGACGGTTCTCGGCGCCTAAGCAGGCCGTGAGGTACCGAGGGCGTCTGCGGTCGTTCAGGTGCCGCCCATTGCTGCGGAAGAAGGCGTTTTCCCAGGTGCTGCGCTTCGAGTAGGAGACGCGCGCGGGCGGCTTCGAGTAGGAGACGGGCGTGGCCAAGCCTTTTGACCCATACGATCTGCTGCCATCGGTGCCGTCGTTCGAGCTGAGCAGTGCCGACATCGCTGACGGGATGGTGCTGGACGTGGCACAGACCAGTGCCATCTTCGGGGGCCCGGGCCAGGACAGCTCCCCGCACCTGGCCTGGAACGGCCACCCTGCCGAGACGCTGAGCTTCGCGGTCACCTGCTTCGACCCGGACGCGTTGACGGTCAGCGGCTTCTGGCACTGGGCGGTCTACGACATCCCCGCGTCGGTGAACGAACTGCTTGCCGGTGCGGGTGACGCCGACGGAAAGAGGCTGCCTGCCGGGGCCAGAATGCTCGCCAACGACGCCGGTCGGCGGGGGTTCCTCGGCGCGGCACCCCCGCCTGGGGAGGCTGCTCACCGTTACATGTTCGTCGTTCATGCGCTGGACACGCCCCGTCTCGACATCACCACGGAGGCGACCCCCGCATGGCTCGGATTCCGGCTCGTGGCCCACGGCCTGGCACGAGCCAGGCTCACGCCGGTGTTCGGGATGCCGGCCTGATGCGGAGCAAGGCTGCGAGCGAGAAATAAAGAAGCCGAGTCCCCGGCGAGTCAGGTGGGACGAGGAGGCGAAGATCGATGGCGAAAGTACTCTTCATCGTCAGTGGGGCTACCTACTGGGTGCTCAAGGACGGCACCAGGTATGCGACCGGCTACTGGGCCGAGGAGTTCGCGATGCCGTACAAGGCGGTCACGGACGCCGGCCATGAGGTCGTGGTCGCGACGCCGGGCGGTGTGACCCCGAACGTCGACATGATGAGCCTGCGTCCCTCCATGGCCGGAGGCGAGGAGGGGGCTCTGGAGCTGGAGGAGATCATCCGTTCCGCGGAAGCGATGCGTCGGCCGCTCAAGCTGTCGGACGTCCGCCTGGAGGACTACGACGCGGTGTACCTGCCCGGCGGCCACGGCCCGATGTCGGACCTGGCCTACGACGCCGACGTCGGCCGGCTGCTGACGGCCCAGCTCGCCTCCGGTAAGCCGTTGGCGATCGTGTGCCACGCTCCCGCCTCGCTCCTGGCCACCAGGATTCACGGCGAATCGCCCTTCAAGGGCTACCGGGTGACGGGCTTCACCAACGAAGAGGAGGAAGCCGTGGGCCTTGCATCCAGGGCAACCTGGCTGCTCGAGGACGAGCTGAAGGACAAGGTGGGCGTCGAATACAGCCGCGGTCCCATGTGGGAGCCCTACATGGTCGAGGACCGCAACCTCATCACCGGGCAGAACCCTCACTCGGCGGCGGTTCTGGCGGATCGCCTGCTGCAAATCCTCAAGTGAGGACACCCGAAGTCCTTGGCGTAGCCGGAGTGGTGCGGCCGAGAACCGCCTGCGCTCGATTCGGCGCTTCGCTCCAACCTGTTCATCGGGTGTGCGCCCGGCAAGTTCGCCAGGCTCCGATTCCCCCAGGTAGCCCCCGACAATGCTGAGTCATGGGAACCCGCAGGTCAGAGAGGGTGGACAGGGCCCACTGTAAAACTGTCGGCTATGCCTACCCAGGTTCGAATCCTGGCGCCGCCACGAATCCTGGCGCCGCCACGCTGATGGGAATCGGCCCCTGACCAGTACGTCTGGTCGGGGGCCGATCTTGTTGCAAGCCGCTGACCCTGCCCGGGCCTTCCCCGTGGTTCCTCGCCCCTCCGGCACGCGTGTGGTACGCCGCTTCGTGACCTTGATCACCCTCGACGCCTCACCATCCACCCGCGTCGCGTTCGGTGCGGCGACCGACCCGGCGCCGGGACTCACCATGCCCGAGCAGCTCTCGTCGGCCGCATTCCACCTTGCTCCGGCGCTCGTTAGCGGCCCATCGAGGGCGCAATCGCGGCTCGCTCGAACGGATCATGTCAGGGCGTGTCAGGGCGTCGGCGCCGGGAGAACGTGGTCGGCTGGGCGCCGGTGTCCCACGTCGACAACCTGCGCCAGGCGGTCGAGGCCGCTCGTGGAGCGCGCCCGCGGGGACACCTCCTTGTGGAAGGAGCAGCCGCATTGGTGTCCTGGCAGAGCGTTCGAGCGAAGGGTCCGGTCCTCGCTTTGCGGCGATTGTGCCGGGGACGGCCGCTCAAGGGGATCAACCGTGCGACCCGCACGGCCGTATCTCGCGACGGGGGGCGGTTCCTCTTGTCCGTCTGCTTGATCACGGGTGCTTTCGGCTCTGGGAGCGCGGCGGCCGCTGGTGGCCTCGACTCTTCGGTCAAGCGCTGCGACACGGCGCCGACCGGCATCGCTGTCAGCGACCACTGGCTCAGGTTCACAGTGCCGCCCGGGCTGACGCCGGACCCGCAATTCGACGGGCAGCCGGCAAGGATCCAGGTCCACCGCGTCCGGCCGGTGTACGCCCACGGCAAGTGCTCAAGCGTGCCCAGTCGCGCAACAGTGCTGATCCACGGCCGCAGCTTCCCCGGCCCGCCGGTATTCGACCTGCGACACCGCGCCCCCGGCGGCGGGACGCTCAGCACACAGAGGGTCCTCGCCCGGGCGGGAATCGACACCTTCGCCCCCAGCCTGCTCGGCTTCGGCCGCTCCACACGGTTCAACACCGGCCTCGACGATCCGGGCAACGCCAGCCTCAGGCCCTTCCTTCCCGACGGCAGCTGCGCCCACCCCGAGGGCTGCGACCGCAGCCACATCCCGATCTTCCCGCTCGACCAGCAGGGGACACTGCTGTTGAACAACCCGCTCGACGGGCAGCGGCGCGCGCACTCCAGCAACCATCGCTTCGGCCGCACCGATCTGTGGGTTCGCGACATCCGCCAGGTCATCGACGACGCCATCGCACGAGCGAAGCCGTCGGACGGCAAGGTCACCCTGGTCGGCTGGTCTTTCGGCGGGCAGCTCGTCGCCCGGACGCTGTATGCGGCCAACCCGGTCCTTCCCGACAGCGCCGCCGTCATCGCGAAGGTCGACCGCGCCGTGTTCCTGGATTCGTTCTTCGGCACACCGACCGAGGAAGTAATGCCACCAGGGGGCTTCACGTCCTTCCCGGTGGCCCTGAACCCCCTGGCGCAGATCGGCGGGGCCTGGGTGATGCCACCCGGGCGTGACGCTGCCTGCACCGGGCACATCGTCCCCGACAGTCCGGAGCAGTTCCGGGCGCAGAACGTGGAGGAGGACCGCCTGGGGAGCACCTGGGGAGGGGACGACCCCGACCACCCGACCGGCTTCGTCCGCTCGCCGACGTTCTCCAGCTACGGATGGAACACCACCGTCGCGCAGCAGTTGACCACGCCCGCTCTGGTCATCCACGGTCTGGACGACACGCTCGCTCCACCGAGCAACTCCACCGCCATCTACAGCAATCTTCCGGTGGCGAACAAGGTGCTGGTACAGGTTCAGTGCGCGAGCCACGCCCTGCACCTTGAGGGCTGCTCCGGCCCGCGGTGCACACCGGAGGCGGGAACGCCTTATGGCGGGCGTCCTGGCCACCCCTGGTTCGGCCCCCATGCCACGTTCCAGGCAGCGACGGTCGAGTGGATCAAAAACGGGACCTTCGACGGCGCCGCGCGCGGACACTTCATCGTCAACGAGAGCGGCGTGGCGCACCCGGCCGGAACCACGAGCGGCCCCACACGCTGAGATGTCGGTTCCGGTTCGGACGTGTGGCTGGTCCGGCGACCGCGGCCGGAGAACCTCGACGAGACCAGGACTGTCCCCGCCAGCCGAAGAAGGCTGCCGTGGCAAAGCCATGAAGCTACCAGCCGGTTAATTGCTCCGTGATGTCCGAGTCAGGGCACCGTGGCCGAAACAGACCGATCACATGAATCGAGGAATCACAAATGGAGCGTCGTGCCATGTTCAAGGGCGGAGCCGCCGCATTCGGCGCGCTCGCCATTACCGCCGTCACGAGCGGCGGCAGCCTGACGGAAGCAGCCCAGGCGTATCCGGGCCTGCTCCCGGACCCGGCTACGGCCCCGGTGCCGAACTCCGGGCGGCCCCACTGCGCCGTGTCACACGACCCGCTCCCGGACCCGGCCGCGACCCCCGTACCCAACCCGCCCTTCCCCTGCAATTTGACCCGCGCCGAGCGGCAGCACCTGGAAACTTTCGACGAGGCGGACTTCGTCGTCTTCTCCCATCAGGACTGGGCCCGCTTGGGCGAAAGCCACGCGAAGAACGTTCGCGTGCACTGGCCCGACGGGCACTACACCGACGGCCTGGACAGACACATCGAGGACGCCAAGGCCTTGTTCGTGTGGGCGCCCGACCTATCGATCGAGTCGCACCCGCTGCGGGTGGCCAAAGGCGAGCTGACCGCGGTCACCGGGGTGGCTCATGGCACCTTCACCCGCCCGATGCCGGACGGGAAGGGCGGCTTCATCCAGCCGACCGGCAAGAGGTTCTCGATCAACTTTGCCACCGTCGCAATCTGGAACCGGCAAGGCACCATGGACGAGGAATTCCTGTTCTATGACCAACTGACCTGGAATCGGCAGATCGGCCTCGCCTGACATTCGAGCCCGACATGTGCTGATGGATCATCGGCCAGGTGCCGTTCCTCTTGCGGAACACGCGTGTGGCGCGGGACCAGCTCTCGACCGGTGTGCCGTCGGGCAGCTCCGCGGGCACGCGGTTGAGTCCACGGCACGCCCCGGACGGCATCAGTCCTCATCCCCACATCGGCCCGACCGGCCGCTCCCTCTCCCCGCCGGGCCGGTTCCTCGTACGCTGACGCCATGTCGTCGCCCCGCAGGACCTGCCCCGAGTGCCGTCGGGACATCGCCGTCGTCGCGGGGCGGTTCGCGCGCCACGATCCGCCGGGGGCGCGGAGCAGCGGAGCGCTCGTCTCGTGTCCCGGGTCCCGTCGGCTCGCGCAGGCCGACGCCGCGCAGCCCACCCTCGACGGGTACGCCGTGCCGGAGTTCCCCGGTCAGCTTCCGCTCTTCTGAGGCCGGTCTCCAGGCCCGCCTTCTGCACCCCTCTGCCGACCGACGTCCCGTCAGGCCTGCCGGACGTCCATCCGGCTCACCAGGCCCTCCGCGTCGAAGCTGTACACGTGCTCGACGGTGTCCGCCGCCCACTCGTCGCCGGTCTCCGTGCGTCTCCCGGGCCGTACGGTGGCGACCACCGCCTCGCCGTCGTCGTCCGGGCGCAGGCCCTCCAGACGTACCAGCGGGTGGCCGGAGGCGAACTGGCCTGCCCAGTACGCGCGTACCTCCTCGTGGCCGTGGAGTCGTACGCCGTCCAGGACGTTCGGCCAGTCGACGTCCCGGGACAGACAGTGCGGGACGAACGCGTCCCGTTCGTCGGTGGCGAACACCTCGTACATCCGCGTCAGCAATGCCGCCCGCGACGGCGCGATCCCCTCCGGCATCCCCGCCCCGCTCAGTTTCCGGCCACCGACTTCACCGCCACGGACACCGGGGTCGAACCGCTGATCAGCTCCAGCGTCAGACCGGCCGTCGCCGGGGTGTCGACGAGTTCCGCCAGGACCGCCGCCACGTCGTCGCGCGGGACCGCGCCGCGTCCGGTGTGCGCCTCCAGGCGGACCAGGCCCTTGCCGGCGTCACCCGTCAGGGAGCCGGGGCGCAGGATCGTCCAGTCCAGGGACTTGTGGGCGCGTACGTAGGCGTCGGCCTCGCCCTTGGCGCGCAGGTACACGTCGAAGACCTCGTCGCCCGGGTGTTCGGGGTCGGCGCCCATCGACGACACGACGACGAACCGGCGCACACCCGCCCGTTCCGCCGCGTCCGCGAACAGGATCGCCGCGTCGCGGTCCACCGTGTGCTTGCGGTCCGCACCGCTGCCCGGGCCGGCACCCGCCGCGAAGACGGCCGCGTCGGCTCCCCGCAGGTGTGCCGTGACCTCCTCCACGGACGCCGACTCCAGGTCGCACACGATCGGCTCGGCGCCCGCCTCCCGCAGATCGTCGGCCTGTTCCGCCCGGCGGATGACCCCCGCGACCTCGTCACCGCGCGCGGCGAGCAGCCGCTCCAGCCGCAGCGCGATCTGACCATGACCTCCAGCGATGACAATGCGCATGTTTCCGACCGTACGCCCCGACGGGGTCTTTTGCCCCACGACTCCCACGACTTCACGCACAGCGGAGCGTGCCTTACCACCACATGCAACGACCGCACGTCGGGGCCGAGTTGTCCCCGCCGTCACGACGGGTCCGCCCGGCCCTGCCGGGGCAACTCCAGCGCCACCGCGGCCGAGTCGCAGTACTCCCGCACCGCGCTCGTACGAGCCACCAGGCGCCCCCGGTGGATCACCACCCGGCTGTAGGCCAGCGACAGGGCGCCTGCCAGCCCGTCGGCGCGCACCGCGAGCAGTTCCGCCGGGAAACCCGCCTCCACGCGCACCTCCGGCAGCCCGAGGGCCGCCCGCGCCGACGCGCTCACCATGTCGTACGCGTCCTCGGCGGACAGCCCGTACCGCGACGCCAGCAGGTAGGCCGCCTCCAGCGGGTCTCCGCGCCCGACCGGGTTCGCCGGGTCCCTCAGTGCCCCGCTGCCCGCCGCGACCCGCACCCCGGCCGACCGCAGCAGGCGCACCGGAGCCGTGCCGCGCCGGCCGGCGGCGCCGCAGCCGCCCTGCGGCAGGCAGACCACGGTGACCCGGGCGGCGGCGAGCCGGTCTGCGACGCGGGCGGCCGTCCCCGCCGGGAGGCGCCCGAGGCCGCCGCACGGTCCGAGCGTCACCCCGGGCCGCAGGCCGCCCGCCATCGCCGCGAGCCGGGACAGCCGCACCGGATCGCGGGCGTCCGTGTGCAGGTCGACCGGGCAGCCGAACTCCGAGGCGATCTCGAGGACCGCCTCCACGTACCCGATGGGATCGGGGTCCGCGTCCGGGCAGCCGCCCACCACCGTTGCGCCCATCTTCACCGCGTCCCGCAGCATCGCGAGCCCGTCCGCGCCGGCGAGCCCGGTCAGCGCCCCCGGCATCGCCACAGCCGTCAGCTCGACGAGCCCGCACAGCGAGCGCCGCGCCCGCAGTACGGCGGCCAGCGCGTCCAGCCCCGGTACGTCACCGATCCGCACGTGGGAGCGCAGGGCCGTCGCGCCGTGCCCGAGTTGCAGCAGTGCGGCCTCGGTGGCGCGACGCTGGACCTCCTCCGGATGGGGCGCCTGCGGTCCGGCGCCGCCCGCACCCTGGACGTCGCCCGTGCCGTCGGCGGACAGGGCCGTGTCGCAGTGGGCGTGCGGCTCGGCGGGGGCGGCAGGAGGAGATAGCCGCGCAGGTCGACGCGGGCGCCGACGGCACCGGTCGCCAGGCTGCCGGGCGTGCCGACGGCCTCGATGCGACCGCATCCGAGTCGTACGTCCACCGTCCGGCCGTCGGTGAGCCGGGCCCCGCACAGCAGCAGGGCGGCCGCGTCGGCTGGTACCGAGGGCGGGGGCGGGAAGCGGGGCGGCTGCGGTCGGCTGTCGGGCATCGCGCTCCTGTGGTCCACGGCACCAAAGGCAAGATCACGCAGGGTGAGTCGAGCCTAGGGTTGCGACCCGGCCGGGGCGGGGAGGAGCGCAATAGTCGTACCGGGGGTGTGGTGCGTGGGGGCGCCGGGAACAGTCCGGACGGGGTGCCGCGAAACGGATTTGGGCGAACGGCAGGCGACCGTGTAATGTCTTCATCGCTCGCCCCAATAGCTCAGTCGGCAGAGCGTCTCCATGGTAAGGAGAAGGTCTACGGTTCGATTCCGTATTGGGGCTCTGATGGGAGAGGTTCCCGCCGCGAGGCGGGGCCCGATCGCATCGCAGCGGTGTAGCTCAGTCGGTAGAGCAAGCGGCTCATAATCGCTGTGTCACCGGTTCAAGTCCGGTCACCGCTACTCACAGTAGCCGATTGCGGGGTCGGTCCTTCGATCGGCTACTCTTTCTTGCGTTAATTTCGTCTATCCGTTCGTCAAGGAGCACTCACGTGGCTGCCACCGACGTCCGCCCGAAGATCACGCTGGCCTGCGTGGAGTGCAAGGAGCGGAACTACATCACCAAGAAGAACCGGCGCAACAACCCGGATCGTCTTGAGCTGAAGAAGCACTGCCCGCGTTGCAACGCGCACACCGCGCACCGCGAGACGCGCTGATCCGGACTCATCAGCGAGGCCGTCCCCTACAGCAGGGGGCGGCCTCGTGTCGTTTCGGCCCGCGCGGCGCATGTTCGTTGTCAGATGCGACGATGTGGGCGGTCCGTCGGCCCGGACCGTCCGAGGACCGGGCGGCTCGTCCAGCGCGGTCAACCACAGCACACACCAGGAGGTGCCGAGCCCATGGCGCTCGACCAGTCCTTCGTGGGGCGGTCCTACCCGCCCACCGACCCCTATGAGGTCGGCCGGGAGAAGATCCGTGAGTTCGCGGAGGCCATCGGGGACGCCAACCCGGCCTACACGGACCCGGAGGCCGCCAAAGCGCTCGGTCACCCCGATGTGATCGCCCCGCCGACGTTCGTGTTCGCGATCACGTACAAGGCCGCGGGCCAGGTCGTCGAGGACCCGCAGCTCGGCCTTGACTACAGCCGGGTCGTACACGGCGACCAGAGGTTCGTCTACACCCGCCCGGTCCGCGCCGGCGACCTGCTCAGCGTCACCTCGACCATCGAGTCGATCAAGAGTCTGGCCGGCAACGACGTCCTGGACATCCGCGGCGAGGTCCACGACGAGGTCGGTGAGCACGTGGTGACAGCCTGGACCAAGCTCGTCGCCAGGGCGCCGGAAGAGGGGGAGTGAACCGGATGACCGCGAAGATCGCGTACGACACCGTCGAGGTCGGCACCGAACTGCCGGCCCAGACCTTCCCCGTGACCCGCGCCACGCTCGTGCGGTACGCGGGCGCCTCCGGGGACTTCAACCCGATCCACTGGAACGAGAGGTTCGCCAAGGAGGTCGGCCTGCCGGACGTCATCGCGCACGGCATGTTCACCATGGCCGAGGCGATCCGTGTGGTGACCGACTGGACGGGCGACCCCGGCGCGGTCGTCGAGTACGGCGTCCGCTTCACGAGGCCCGTCGTCGTCCCCGACGACGACCAGGGCGCCCTCGTCGAGGTCAGCGGCAAGGTCGCGGCCAAGCTCGACGACAACACGGTCCGCGTCGACCTCACGGCGACCAGCGGCGGCCAGAAGGTGCTGGGCATGTCGCGAGCGGTCGTACGGCTGGCCTGACCCGCGGTCGGGGCGTTCGGTGAGGGGCGCTCGCCATTGTGGGCGCCTCTTACGTCGTGCCGGGGCTGTCGGTGCCGTCTCGTAGTCTTGGGCGCGTGCAGGAACTCCACGACGCCCCGCTCGCCCCGCTGACCACCTTCCGGCTGGGCGGCCCCGCGCACCGCCTGATCACCGCCACCACCGACGCCGAGGTGATCGAAGCCGTCCGCGAAGCCGACGACTCCGGTACGCCACTGCTGCTGATCGGCGGCGGATCGAACCTGGTCATCGGCGACAAGGGCTTCGACGGCACCGCCCTGCGCATCGCCACGAAGGGCTTCTTGCTCGACGGCACGAAGCTGGAGCTGGCCGCGGGCGAGGTGTGGACCGACGCCGTCGCCCGCACGGTCGAGGCCGGGCTCGCCGGTATCGAGTGCCTGGCCGGAATCCCGGGCTCCGCGGGCGCGACCCCGATTCAGAACGTCGGGGCGTACGGCCAGGAGGTCTCCTCCACGATCACCGAGGTGATCGTCTACGACCGCAGGACCCGCGAGACGGTCACGATCCCGAACGCCGAGTGTGCGTTCTCGTACCGCCACAGCCGCTTCAAGGCCGAGCCCGACCGGCATGTCGTCCTGCGCGTCCGCTTCGAGCTCCAGGACGCCGACGGACTGTCCGCGCCCCTCCGGTACGCCGAGACCGCCCGCGCCCTCGGCGTGGAGCCCGGCGACCGTGTTCCGCTGGCCGACGCCCGCGAGACCGTGCTGAAGCTGCGTTCGGGGAAGGGCATGGTCCTGGACCCGGAGGACCACGACACCTGGTCGGCGGGCTCCTTCTTCACCAACCCGATCCTCACGGACGGGGACTTCGCCGCGTTCCGCACCCGCGTGAAGGAGCGGCTGGGCCAGGACGCGGAACCGCCCGCGTACCCGGCGGGGGAGGGGCACACCAAGACGTCGGCGGCGTGGCTGATCGACAAGGCGGGCTTCACCAAGGGGTACGGCACCGGGCCCGCCCGTATCTCCACCAAGCACACCCTGGCCCTCACCAACCGCGGCGGCGCCACCACCGAGGACCTGCTCGCGCTGGCCCGCGAGGTCGTGGCCGGCGTGCGCGAAGCCTTCGGGATCACGCTGGTGAACGAGCCGGTGACGGTCGGCGTTCGCCTCTGAGCCTGACCGGTCGGGCCCGACGGGCGGTAGCGGCCGTAGCGGCCGTAGCGCTGCTCAGGCAGCGGACGAGCCGGGTCCGCTCAGCCAGTCGTCGACGCCGGCCAGCAGTTTCGCCTTCACGTCCTCCGGGGCCGCCGAACCCCGCACCGACTGACGGGCCAGTTCCGCCAGTTCCTCGTCCGTGAAGGCGTGGTGGCGGCGCGCCAGTTCGTACTGGGCCGCGAGTCGGGAGCCGAAGAGCAGGGGGTCGTCGGCGCCCAGGGCCATCGGGACGCCCGCCTCGTACAGCGTCCGCAGCGGGACGTCCTCCGGCTTCTCGTACACCCCGAGGGCCACGTTCGACGCAGGGCACACCTCGCAGGTCACGCCCCTGTCGGCGAGGCGCCGGAGCAGGCGCGGATCCTCCGCGGCCCTGACGCCATGGCCCACACGGTTCGCGTGCAGGTCGTCCAGGCAGTCGCGCACCGAGGCCGGGCCCGTCAGCTCGCCCCCGTGCGGGGCCGACAGCAGGCCGCCGTCGCGGGCGATGGCGAAGGCGCGGTCGAAGTCCCGGGCCATGCCCCGCCGTTCGTCGTTCGACAGGCCGAAGCCGACCACGCCCCGGTCGTGGTAGCGGACCGCCAGGCGGGCCAGCGTGCGTGCGTCCAGAGGGTGCTTCATGCGGTTCGCGGCGACCAGGACCCGCATGCCGAGGCCCGTCTCCCGCATCGCCGTCTCCACCGCGTCCAGGATGATCTCCAGCGCAGGGATCAGACCGCCCAGGCGCGGAGCGTACGACGTCGGATCGACCTGGATCTCCAGCCAGCCGGAGCCGTCCTTGACGTCCTCCTCCGCGGCCTCGCGCACCAGCCGCTGGATGTCCTCGGGCTCCCGCAGGCACGAGCGCGCCGCGTCGTACAGCCGCTGGAAGCGGAACCAGCCCCGCTCGTCCGTCGCCCGCAGTCTCGGCGGTTCGCCACTGGTCAGAGCTTCGGTGAGCGCCTCCGGCAGGCGCACGCCGTACTTGTCGGCCAGTTCCAGCAGGGTGGCGGGCCGCATCGATCCGGTGAAGTGCAGGTGCAGATGGGCCTTCGGCAGCCGAGAGAGATCACGCTCGGCAGCATCACGTACGTGCTCCATTCCAGGATCCTGCCGCACGCCCCCGCCGCCCCGGTAGCGCTTTCCCCGAACGTGGTCTTGCTCGCACACGCGAACGGGCCGCCTCCCCGAGGGGAAACGGCCCGCACACGCGCGTGAAAGGGCGCGGGGACCTCAGTCCCGCGCCTCCGCCAGCAGCTTCTGGATCCGGCTCACGCCCTCGACCAGGTCCTCGTCCCCGAGCGCGTACGACAGCCGCAGGTAGCCCGGAGTGCCGAACGCCTCGCCCGGGACCACCGCGACCTCGGCCTCCTCCAGGATCAGGGCGGCCAGCTCCACGGTGTCCTTCGGGCGCTTGCCGCGGATCTCCTTGCCGATCAGAGCCTTCACCGACGGGTAGGCGTAGAAGGCGCCCTCCGGCTCCGGGCAGAGCACGCCGTCGATCTCGTTCAGCATCCGCACGATGGTCTTGCGGCGCCGGTCGAAGGCCTCGCGCATCTTCGCGACGGCGTCCAGGTCGCCCGACACGGCGGCCAGCGCGGCCACCTGGGAGACGTTCGCCACGTTCGACGTGGCGTGCGACTGCAGGTTCGTCGCCGCCTTCACGACGTCCTTCGGGCCGATGATCCAGCCGACCCGCCAGCCCGTCATGGCGTACGTCTTCGCCACGCCGTTGACCACGATGCACTTGTCGCGCAGCTCCGGCAGGAGCGCGGGCAGCGACACGCGGGCCGCGTCGCCGTAGACCAGGTGCTCGTAGATCTCGTCCGTCAGCACCCACAGGCCGTGCTCGACGGCCCAGCGGCCGATCGCCTCGGTCTCGGCCTCGGTGTAGACCGCGCCGGTCGGGTTGGAGGGGGAGACGAACAGGACGACCTTCGTCTTCTCCGTGCGGGCCGCCTCCAGCTGCTCGACGGAGACGCGGTAGCCGGTCGTCTCGTCCGCGACGACCTCCACCGGGACACCGCCGGCCAGCCTGATCGACTCGGGGTACGTCGTCCAGTACGGAGCCGGGACGATCACCTCGTCGCCCGGGTCGAGGATCGCGGCGAAGGCCTCGTAGATGGCCTGCTTGCCGCCGTTGGTGACAAGGATCTGCGAGGGGTCCACCTCGTAGCCGGAGTCGCGCAGCGTCTTCGCGGCGATCGCGGCCTTCAGCTCGGGCAGGCCGCCGGCCGGCGTGTAGCGGTGGTACTTCGGGTTCTTGCAGGCCTCGACGGCCGCTTCGACGATGTAGTCCGGCGTCGGGAAGTCGGGCTCACCGGCGCCGAAGCCGATCACCGGGCGCCCGGCGGCCTTGAGGGCCTTCGCCTTGGCGTCCACGGCGAGGGTGGCGGACTCGGAGATCGCCCCGATCCGGGCGGAGACCCGGCGCTCGGTGGGAGGGGTTGCAGCGCTCATGGGGCCCATGGTTTCAGACAGGAAACGCGCCCGGCACGGGGGTTTCACAGACTGAACAGGAACGGATCCACGGCTGAACAACTGTCCGGATTCGCGCCCCGGACCGGCCGATCTTTCACAGGCAAGACACCTACGGGCGCTTTCTGTTCGACGCCCGGCCGCGGAACACGTACACTCTCACCTCGTTGGCCTTCAGCGGTCGCGACCGGCGGTGCACACCGAGCATCCGGCCGGATGCGGTACGTTGGGGTACACACAAAGGGTCGTAGCTCAATTGGTAGAGCACCGGTCTCCAAAACCGGCGGTTGGGGGTTCAAGTCCCTCCGGCCCTGCTACACACTCCTTCACCAGGAAGTGTGCGGACAGTACGTACGTATTGCACTAGCCGTGCGGCTCCACCGGGCGCGGCACGGCCACGACCCGGGAAATCAGGTGAGGACGAGTGACGGACGCCGTGGGCTCCATCGACATGCCTGACGCCCAGGACGAGGTGCAGGAGTCGAAGAAGAAGGCCCGTAAGGGTGGCAAGCGAGCCAAGAAGGGCCCGCTGAAGCGCCTTGCCCTCTTCTACCGCCAGATCATCGCGGAACTCCGCAAGGTCGTCTGGCCGACCCGTAACCAGCTGACGTCGTACACCACCGTGGTGATCTTCTTCGTCGCGATCATGATCGCCCTGGTGACCCTGATTGACTATGGGCTCAACCACGCCGCCAAGTACGTCTTCGGCTGAGCCGAGAGCGAAGGACGCCGTCGTGCCCGGCGTCCCTTTCGCATGTTCCACCCCTATGTATCCAGGAAGAAGCAGCCACCGTGTCTGACCCGAACCTGAACGACGCCATGGAGCCTCGCGGGGAGGCCGTCGAGTCCGTGGATGACGAGCTCGACATCGTCGAGGGCGCGGACGAGGTCGACGAGGCCGAGGCTGCCGAAGCCGCCGCGGGCGAGTCGGCCGAGGAGACCGCCCTGCACGTGGAGGGCGAGGACGAGGCCGCGTCCGAGGACGCCGAGGCCGAGGGCGAGCCGGAGTCCGAGCTCGACCCGGTCGAGAAGCTGCGCGAGGAACTGCGCTCGCTGCCCGGCGAGTGGTACGTGATCCACACCTACGCCGGCTACGAGAAGCGGGTGAAGGCGAACCTGGAGCAGCGTGCCGTCACGCTGAACGTCGAGGAGTACATCTACCAGGCCGAGGTCCCCGAGGAAGAGATCGTCCAGATCAAGAACGGCGAGCGGAAGACCGTCAAGCAGAACAAGCTGCCCGGTTACGTGCTCGTCCGCATGGACCTGACGAACGAGTCCTGGGGCGTCGTCCGCAACACGCCCGGTGTCACGGGCTTCGTCGGCAACGCCTACGACCCCTACCCGCTGTCCCTCGACGAGGTCGTCAAGATGCTCGCCCCGGAGGCCGAGGCCAAGGCCGCCCGCGAGGCCGCCGAGGCCGAGGGCAAGCCGGCCCCGCAGCGCAAGGTCGAGGTCCAGGTGCTGGACTTCGAGGTCGGCGACTCGGTCACCGTCACCGACGGCCCGTTCGCCACGCTGCAGGCGACCATCAACGAGATCAACCCCGACTCGAAGAAGGTCAAGGGCCTGGTGGAGATCTTCGGCCGCGAGACGCCGGTCGAGCTCTCCTTCGACCAGATCCAGAAGAACTAGTTCCGTCTGGTTCCTCTGGCGCACCAGCCACCGGCCAGGTCAGACCGGCTCACGCTGTGGGGCCGTCTGACCTGTCGGTTTTTGGCCGTGCACCGGTACCCGTTATCGTTGTGCGGTATGCCTCCATCCGGATGATCCGGGCGATCATGGACAAGGATGGCGGCGGAAAACTCTCACTAAGGACCCGGAGAGAGCTATGCCTCCCAAGAAGAAGAAGGTCACGGGGCTCATCAAGCTCCAGATCCAGGCCGGTGCGGCCAACCCGGCGCCGCCGGTCGGTCCGGCGCTGGGCCAGCACGGCGTCAACATCATGGAGTTCTGCAAGGCCTACAACGCCGCGACCGAGTCGCAGCGCGGTTGGGTCATCCCGGTGGAGATCACGGTCTACGAGGACCGTTCCTTCACCTTCGTGACCAAGACTCCGCCGGCCGCCAAGATGATCCTCAAGGCCGCGGGCATCGAGAAGGGCTCCGGCGAGCCGCACAAGACCAAGGTCGCCAAGATCACCGAGGCGCAGGTCCGCGAGATCGCCCAGACCAAGATGCCCGACCTCAACGCGAACGACCTGGACGCGGCCGCGAAGATCATCGCCGGCACCGCGCGCTCCATGGGCGTCACCGTCGAGGGCTGAGCACCTCCCTTGTAGAACCATGCGGCTACGGCCGCACGTGGCAGGGCCTGCTCGGCCCGTACCACGACTCCTTCAGAACCCACAGGAGCAGTTGTGAGCAAGCGCAGCAAGGCTCTCCGCGCTGCGGACGCCAAGATCGACCGGGAGAAGCTGTACGCCCCGCTCGAGGCCGTCCGTCTCGCCAAGGAGACCTCCACGACCAAGTTCGACGGCACCGTCGAGGTCGCCTTCCGTCTGGGTGTCGACCCGCGCAAGGCCGACCAGATGGTCCGTGGCACCGTGAACCTCCCGCACGGCACCGGTAAGACCGCCCGGGTCCTGGTCTTCGCGACCGGTGACCGTGCCGAGGCCGCTCGTGCCGCGGGCGCCGACATCGTCGGCGCCGACGAGCTGATCGACGAGGTGTCGAAGGGCCGTCTGGACTTCGACGCCGTCGTCGCCACCCCGGACCTCATGGGCAAGGTCGGCCGCCTCGGCCGCGTGCTCGGTCCCCGTGGTCTGATGCCGAACCCCAAGACCGGCACCGTGACCCCGGACGTCGTGAAGGCCGTCAACGACATCAAGGGCGGCAAGATCGAGTTCCGTGTCGACAAGCACTCGAACCTGCACTTCATCATCGGCAAGACGTCCTTCGACGACACCAAGCTGGTGGAGAACTACGGCGCGGCGCTGGAGGAGATCCTCCGTCTGAAGCCGTCGGCCGCCAAGGGTCGCTACATCAAGAAGGCCGCGGTCAGCACCACGATGGGCCCCGGCATCCCGGTCGACCCGAACCGCACCCGCAACCTCCTCGCCGAGGAGGACCCGGCAGCGGTCTGAGCCTCGAGCTCACCCCAACCGGTTACGGGCCCCGCACCTTCCAGGTGCGGGGCCCGTCGGCGTCTGAGAGATGGGGCACATGCCGTTTCGCCGGAGGTGCATGCCGAACCCCCTGGGCCGGAGTTAGCGTGAAGATCACGGAGCGCACCAGGGGGGAACGTATGAAGGACGGCATCTTCAGGCGCGGGATCCTCCCGGTCGCGGTGGCCCTGACCCTGTCCGCCCTGACGGCGTGCAGCCACTTCGGCGACGGTGACTCCTCCCGGCGCTCCGCGGAGCCGTCCGGCGGCCGGGCCGCCCACGTCGACCCACGGTCGTCGGCGGCCCTGCGAGCCGTCGAGAAGGCCACCGAGAAGGCCGGCTCCGCGCGGGTCGAGTCCACGACGTCCATGGGCGGGATGCTCGCCCTGGAGACGGGCGGCCTGCTCGGCTGGGCCGGCGAGTCGGTGGGCACGCTCCGGATCACCTACACGGGCGGACAGCTCGCCGAAACGATGCGCGCGTTGGGCAGCACGTCGATGGAAGCCCGGCTGCTGCCCGACGCCTACTACGCGAAGGTGGGCGACGCGTTCGCCCGGCGCCTGCACGGCCGGCACTGGATCAGGTACGCCTACGACGACCTGGCGTCCCTGCCGGGCGGCTCGGGGGCGTATCTCACGGACCAGTTGCGCAACACCGCGCCGCTTCAGCCGGTCAGGCTGCTGCTCGCCTCCGGGGACGTGCGCAGGGTGGGCGAGGAGTCGGTGCGCGGGCGCCGCACCACGCACTACTCGGGCACGGTCACCCCGGCGTCCCTCACGGGAGCCCTCAGAGAGCAACTGGAGCAGGCCGGCGTCACCGAGGAGACGGTCGACGTCTGGGTCGACGACCACGACCTGCTGGTCAAGAAGACCGAGCGGGGCGAGCTGTCCAGCGGCCGGATGTCCTCGACGGCGTACTACCGGGACTACGGCACGAAGATCTCGACGACGAAGCCGCCGACGGCGGACACGGCAGACTTCAAGGACCTGATGAAGACGCAGGGCTCATGACGGACGACCGTGGGCGACTGCCGACCGTGGATCTCGCCGGCGGCGCGGGGGAGGCCCCCGGGGGAGCCGAGCCGCAGGAGCCGATTTGCTTGACGGCGATCCGGTCCCGTACTCTCCTACAGAAGCCAAAGACCGCTGGTCGTTGCCGTGCGCTCGAACGAGGGCGCGGTGGCCGAAGGATCCGCTGAACTGCGGACGACCCGCGCAGGTGACAGTGGAAGAGCTCCCGGAGTACGTGCGTCGTGACGTGCGTGCGGCCGGTCGAGTCCGCCCCGTGCGCCTGCGCCGGGGCGTTTCGTTTTCCCCAGCCCCTTCCGAGCGGTCGTCATCACCCGGAAGGAGGCCGACGCTCTATGGCAAGGCCCGACAAGGCTGCCGCGGTAGCCGAGCTCGCGGAGCAGTTCCGCAGCTCGAACGCCGCCGTGCTGACCGAGTACCGGGGTCTCACCGTGGCGCAGCTCAAGAACCTGCGCCGTTCGCTCGGTGAGAACGCCCAGTACGCCGTGGTGAAGAACACGCTGACCAAGATTGCGGCCAACGAGGCCGGGATCACGACGCTCGACGACCTGTTCAACGGTCCGACGGCGGTCGCCTTCGTCACCGGTGACCCGGTGGAGTCGGCGAAGGGTCTTCGTGACTTCGCCAAGGACAACCCGAACCTCGTCATCAAGGGCGGTGTCCTTGAAGGCAAGGCGCTGTCCGCCGACGAGATCAAGAAGCTTGCGGACCTCGAGTCCCGCGAGGTTCTGCTCGCCAAGCTGGCGGGTGCCTTCAAGGGCAAGCAGACGCAGACTGCTCAGCTCTTCCAGGCGCTCCCGTCGAAGCTCGTCCGCACCGTGGACGCTCTTCGCGCCAAGCAGGCCGAGCAGGGCGGTGCCGAGTAATTCGGCTCGCGAAATGACCGCCGCCTGACGCGACGGTCGTAGCGGGCCGAACGTACGCCCGCCATACATGTACATCCGGCACCAGCCGAATTAGTGGAAGGATCGCCCATCATGGCGAAGCTCAGCCAGGAAGACCTGCTCGCGCAGTTCGAGGAGATGACCCTCATCGAGCTCTCCGAGTTCGTGAAGGCGTTCGAGGAGAAGTTCGACGTCACCGCTGCCGCCGCCGTCGCCGTCGCCGGCCCGGCCGGCCCGGCCGCCCCGGCCGAGGCCGAGGAGGAGAAGGACGAGTTCGACGTCATCCTCACCGGTGCCGGTGACAAGAAGATCCAGGTCATCAAGGTCGTGCGCGAGCTGACCTCCCTGGGCCTGAAGGAGGCCAAGGACCTGGTCGACGGTGCGCCGAAGCCGGTTCTCGAGAAGGTCAACAAGGAGGCCGCGGACAAGGCCAAGGAGTCCCTCGAGGGCGCCGGCGCCTCGGTCGAGGTCAAGTAAGACCTCCCGCGGGTCCACCAGGACTCCGGGTCCGCACAGGGCCCGAGGGGGCCGTACGGAGCGACGCTCCGTACGGCCCCCTTTCGCATGTGCCAACACCCTCGTGGCCGGTGAGGCCCGCCGACGGCGACGGCTGTCGCTGCCCCGCCGGGACGGCGGTCCGGAAGCGGCGGCCGCCACCGCCCGGCTCCGGGAGGCGCCGCCCGGCCCCGGCGCAGGGAGCCGGACGCCTGGGACCTCTGTCAGGCGGTGCCGGGGCCGGGGACCGGGGTCGCCCGGATGCACGCCCGGATGCAGTGCGCCCCTCGCCGAGCCCCTCCGAACAGCGTTCACCCGGATGCCGTAACCCCCCGCCACCGATCCCTCGCACGCCTCACCCTCAAGGCTGTAACGCGAAGGTGCCGAGGTGCGATCATCCATCCGGGTGGTCGCTCTTCGGCGTTCCGGGGGGTCCGGTGGCGGCTGCCTTGCGTGCGTCGCCGTGGGGGGTATGGTGATCTTCGGTCGTGCCTCCCGAGGGCCCCGGTGACAGGTCGAACGTGACGATGGCAGCACCCGGTTTGGGCAAGGGGGGCCTTGACGAACCGCACGCAGCGCGCAATTCTCAGGACGCGTCGTCACTACGATCCGGATCCGAGGCATGGATCGACGACGAAGAGGGCAGTATCGATGTGCATCGAAGGCGTGGCGTGCCGCAGGTGTTGAGGGACAACGAGGGCCTCCAGGGGATGCCTGAAAACCCGCACTGGACATCAGTGTGCCTTGTGGCTACACTGACCCTTTGCGCTGCCTGTTAGCTGCCTCCTGCCCGTCACCAGGAGCACGCCCCACGCTTGAGCACCGAGCATAAGAGTCTCTGACCTGAGGCTTTCCATCTCTGTGCCCGGCGGGGACCGGGACGCGCGTAGTGAGTCCGAGCCCTCGGAAGGACCCCCTCTTGGCCGCCTCGCGCAACGCCTCGACCGCGAATACGAACAACGGCGCCAGCACCGCCCCGCTGCGCATCTCCTTTGCAAAGATCAAGGAGCCCCTCGAGGTTCCGAACCTTCTCGCGCTGCAAACCGAGAGCTTCGACTGGCTGCTCGGCAACGACGCATGGAAGGCTCGCGTCGAGGAGGCTCTGGAGAACGGTCAGGACGTCCCCACCAAGTCCGGCCTCGAGGAGATCTTCGAGGAGATCTCCCCGATCGAGGACTTCTCCGGGTCGATGTCGCTGACGTTCCGGGACCACCGCTTCGAGCCGCCGAAGAACTCGATCGACGAGTGCAAGGAGCGCGACTTCACCTACGCCGCGCCCCTCTTCGTCACGGCCGAGTTCACCAACAACGAGACCGGTGAGATCAAGTCCCAGACGGTCTTCATGGGCGACTTCCCGCTCATGACGAACAAGGGCACTTTCGTCATCAACGGCACCGAGCGTGTTGTGGTGTCGCAGCTGGTCCGTTCCCCCGGTGTCTACTTCGACTCCACCATCGACAAGACGTCCGACAAGGACATCTTCTCCGCCAAGATCATCCCGTCCCGGGGTGCCTGGCTGGAGATGGAGATCGACAAGCGCGACATGGTCGGTGTCCGCATCGACCGCAAGCGCAAGCAGTCCGTCACCGTCCTCCTGAAGGCGCTCGGCTGGACCACCGAGCAGATCCTCGAGGAGTTCGGCGAGTACGAGTCCATGCGCGCCACCCTGGAGAAGGACCACACCCAGGGCCAGGACGACGCGCTGCTCGACATCTACCGCAAGCTGCGCCCGGGCGAGCCCCCGACGCGTGAGGCCGCGCAGACGCTGCTCGAGAACCTCTACTTCAACCCCAAGCGCTACGACCTCGCCAAGGTCGGCCGCTACAAGGTCAACAAGAAGCTGGGTGCGGACGCTCCGCTGGACGCGGGCATCCTGACCGTCGAGGACATCATCTCGACGATCAAGTACCTGGTGAAGCTGCACGCCGGCGAGACCGAGACCACCGGCGACAGTGGCGACACGATCGTCGTCGAGACCGACGACATCGACCACTTCGGCAACCGTCGTCTGCGCAGCGTCGGCGAGCTCATCCAGAACCAGGTCCGCACGGGTCTGGCGCGTATGGAGCGCGTCGTCCGCGAGCGCATGACGACTCAGGACGTCGAGGCGATCACGCCGCAGACCCTGATCAACATCCGGCCGGTCGTCGCCTCCATCAAGGAGTTCTTCGGCACCAGCCAGCTCTCGCAGTTCATGGACCAGAACAACCCGCTGTCGGGTCTCACCCACAAGCGCCGTCTGTCGGCTCTTGGTCCGGGTGGTCTCTCCCGTGAGCGGGCCGGCTTCGAGGTCCGTGACGTGCACCCCTCGCACTACGGCCGCATGTGCCCGATCGAGACGCCCGAAGGCCCGAACATCGGTCTGATCGGCTCGCTCGCCTCCTACGGCCGTGTCAACGCGTTCGGTTTCGTCGAGACCCCGTACCGCAAGGTCATCGACGGCCAGGTCACCGACGAGGTCGACTACCTGACCGCCGACGAGGAGGACCGCTTCGTCATCGCGCAGGCCAACGCGCCGCTGACCAGCGACCTCCGCTTCGAGGAGAACCGCGTGCTGGTCCGCCGCCGTGGCGGCGAGGTCGACTACGTCAGCCCCGAGGACGTCGACTACATGGACGTCTCGCCGCGCCAGATGGTGTCGGTCGCGACCGCCATGATCCCCTTCCTCGAGCACGACGACGCCAACCGTGCCCTCATGGGCGCGAACATGATGCGTCAGGCCGTGCCGCTGATTAAGTCGGAGTCCCCGCTCGTCGGCACCGGCATGGAGTACCGCTCCGCCGTCGACGCCGGCGACGTCGTCAAGGCCGAGAAGGCCGGTGTGGTCCAGGAGGTCTCCGCGGACTACATCACCACGGCCAACGACGACGGCACGTACATCACGTACCGGCTGGCCAAGTTCGCCCGCTCCAACCAGGGCACCTCGGTCAACCAGAAGGTCATCGTCAACGAGGGCGACCGCGTCATCGAGGGCCAGGTCCTCGCCGACGGCCCGGCCACCCAGAACGGCGAGATGGCGCTCGGCAAGAACCTGCTGGTCGCCTTCATGCCCTGGGAAGGCCACAACTACGAGGACGCGATCATCCTCAGCCAGCGTCTGGTCCAGGACGACGTCCTCTCCTCGATCCACATCGAGGAGCACGAGGTCGACGCCCGTGACACCAAGCTCGGCCCCGAGGAGATCACCCGGGACATCCCGAACGTCTCCGAGGAGGTCCTCGCCGACCTCGACGAGCGCGGCATCATCCGCATCGGCGCCGAGGTCATCGCGGGCGACATCCTCGTCGGCAAGGTGACCCCGAAGGGTGAGACCGAGCTGACCCCCGAGGAGCGCCTGCTGCGCGCGATCTTCGGTGAGAAGGCCCGTGAGGTCCGTGACACCTCGCTGAAGGTGCCGCACGGCGAGACCGGCAAGGTCATCGGCGTGCGCGTCTTCGACCGCGAGGAGGGCGACGAGCTGCCGCCGGGCGTGAACCAGCTGGTTCGCGTCTACGTCGCGCAGAAGCGCAAGATCACCGACGGTGACAAGCTCGCCGGCCGTCACGGCAACAAGGGTGTCATCTCCAAGATCCTGCCCATCGAGGACATGCCGTTCCTCGAGGACGGAACTCCGGTCGACATCATCCTCAACCCGCTGGGTGTGCCGTCCCGAATGAACCCGGGACAGGTCCTGGAGATCCACCTCGGCTGGCTCGCCAGCCAGGGCTGGGACGTCTCCGGCCTGGCGGACGAGTGGGCGCAGCGCCTGCAGGCGATCGGCGCCGACCAGGTCGAACCGCGCACCAACGTCGCCACCCCGGTGTTCGACGGTGCCCGCGAGGACGAGCTGGCCGGTCTGCTGCAGCACACGCTGCCGAACCGCGACGGCGACCGCATGGTCCTCCCGTCCGGCAAGGCCAGGCTGTTCGACGGCCGCTCCGGTGAGCCGTTCCCGGACCCGATCTCGGTCGGGTACATGTACATCCTGAAGCTGCACCACCTGGTCGACGACAAGCTGCACGCCCGCTCGACCGGTCCGTACTCGATGATCACCCAGCAGCCGCTGGGTGGTAAGGCCCAGTTCGGTGGCCAGCGCTTCGGCGAGATGGAGGTGTGGGCCCTCGAGGCCTACGGCGCCGCGTACGCCCTCCAGGAGCTGCTCACCATCAAGTCCGACGACGTCACCGGCCGCGTGAAGGTCTACGAGGCCATCGTCAAGGGCGAGAACATCCCCGAGCCCGGCATCCCCGAGTCCTTCAAGGTGCTCATCAAGGAGATGCAGTCGCTCTGCCTGAATGTGGAGGTGCTGTCCAGCGACGGTATGTCCATCGAGATGCGCGACACCGACGAGGACGTCTTCCGCGCTGCGGAGGAGCTCGGCATCGACCTGTCCCGGCGCGAGCCGAGCAGCGTCGAAGAGGTCTGACGGGAGTCCGGCGGGCCTCCTGACCAGGAGGCCCGCCGACCCCCAGGCCCCCGTTTCAGACCAAAGACTTAACGACCCTGAGAGGGATTGACGCATAGTGCTCGACGTCAACTTCTTCGACGAGCTCCGGATCGGCCTGGCCACCGCTGACGACATCCGTCAGTGGAGCCACGGCGAGGTCAAGAAGCCCGAGACCATCAACTACCGCACCCTCAAGCCCGAGAAGGACGGCCTCTTCTGCGAGAAGATCTTCGGCCCCACCCGGGACTGGGAGTGCTACTGCGGCAAGTACAAGCGCGTCCGCTTCAAGGGCATCATCTGTGAGCGCTGTGGCGTCGAGGTCACCCGCGCCAAGGTGCGCCGTGAGCGGATGGGCCACATCGAGCTGGCCGCCCCCGTCACGCACATCTGGTACTTCAAGGGCGTCCCGTCGCGCCTGGGTTACCTGCTCGACCTCGCTCCGAAGGACCTGGAGAAGGTCATCTACTTCGCGGCGTACATGATCACGTACGTCGACGAGGAGCGCCGTCAGCGCGACCTGCCCTCGCTGGAGGCCCACGTCTCCGTCGAGCGCCAGCAGATCGAGCAGCGCCGCGACGCCGACCTGGAGGCCCGCGCCAAGAAGCTCGAGGCCGACCTGGCCGAGCTGGAGGCCGAGGGCGCCAAGGCCGACGTGCGCCGCAAGGTGCGTGAGGGTGCCGAGCGCGAGATGAAGCAGCTGCGCGACCGTGCGCAGCGCGAGATCGACCGCCTCGACGAGGTGTGGACCCGGTTCAAGAACCTCAAGGTCCAGGACCTCGAGGGCGACGAGCTGCTCTACCGCGAGCTGCGTGACCGCTTCGGCACGTACTTCGACGGCTCGATGGGTGCCGCGGCGCTGCAGAAGCGCCTGGAGTCCTTCGACCTCGAGGAGGAGGCCGAGAAGCTCCGGGAGATCATCCGTACCGGCAAGGGCCAGAAGAAGACCCGTGCTCTGAAGCGCCTGAAGGTCGTCTCCGCGTTCCTGCAGACGTCCAACAGCCCCAAGGGCATGGTCCTCGACTGCGTGCCGGTCATCCCGCCGGACCTGCGTCCGATGGTGCAGCTGGACGGTGGCCGCTTCGCGACCTCCGACCTGAACGACCTGTACCGCCGTGTCATCAACCGCAACAACCGTCTGAAGAGGCTCCTGGACCTCGGTGCCCCGGAGATCATCGTCAACAACGAGAAGCGCATGCTTCAGGAGGCTGTTGACGCCCTCTTCGACAACGGTCGTCGCGGCCGCCCGGTGACCGGTCCGGGCAACCGCCCGCTGAAGTCCCTCAGCGACATGCTGAAGGGCAAGCAGGGCCGCTTCCGTCAGAACCTGCTCGGTAAGCGTGTCGACTACTCGGCGCGTTCCGTGATCGTCGTCGGTCCGCAGCTGAAGCTGCACCAGTGCGGTCTGCCGAAGGCGATGGCGCTGGAGCTGTTCAAGCCGTTCGTGATGAAGCGCCTGGTCGACCTGAACCACGCGCAGAACATCAAGAGCGCCAAGCGCATGGTGGAGCGCGGCCGTACGGTCGTGTACGACGTCCTCGAAGAGGTCATCGCCGAGCACCCGGTTCTGCTGAACCGTGCTCCCACCCTGCACCGCCTCGGCATCCAGGCCTTCGAGCCGCAGCTGGTCGAGGGCAAGGCCATCCAGATCCACCCGCTCGTCTGCACCGCGTTCAACGCGGACTTCGACGGTGACCAGATGGCCGTGCACCTGCCGCTGTCCGCGGAGGCGCAGGCCGAGGCCCGCATCCTGATGCTGTCCTCGAACAACATCCTCAAGCCGGCCGACGGCCGTCCGGTGACGATGCCGACCCAGGACATGGTCCTCGGTCTGTTCTTCCTCACCACCGACGGCGAGATGCGCGACGTGAAGGGCGAGGGCCGCTCGTTCGCGTCCGTGGCCGAGGCGATCATGGCGTTCGACGCCGGCGAGCTCTCGCTGCAGGCGCGCGTGGACATCCGCTTCCCGGTGGGCACCATCCCGCCGCGCGGCTGGACCCCGCCGGTCCGCGAGGAGGGCGAGCCGGAGTGGCAGCAGGGTGACAGCTTCACGCTGAAGACCACGCTGGGCCGCGCGCTCTTCAACGAGCTGCTGCCCGAGGACTACCCCTTCGTCGACTACGAGGTCGGCAAGAAGCAGCTCTCCGAGATCGTCAACGACCTCGCCGAGCGCTACCCGAAGGTCGTCGTGGCGGCCACGCTCGACAACCTGAAGACAGCCGGCTTCTACTGGGCCACCCGTTCCGGCGTCACCGTCGCCATCTCCGACGTCGTCGTTCCCGAGGCGAAGAAGGAGATCGTCAAGGGCTACGAGGCGCAGGACGAGAAGGTCCAGAAGCAGTACGAGCGCGGTCTGATCACCAAGGACGAGCGCACCCAGGAACTGATCGCGATCTGGACCAAGGCGACCAACGAGGTCGCCGAGGCCATGAACGAGAACTTCCCGAAGACCAACCCGATCTTCATGATGGTGAACTCGGGTGCACGAGGCAACATGATGCAGATGCGTCAGATTGCCGGTATGCGTGGTCTGGTGTCGAACGCGAAGAACGAGACCATCCCGCGGCCCATCAAGGCGTCGTTCCGTGAGGGTCTGTCCGTGCTGGAGTACTTCATCTCCACGCACGGTGCCCGTAAGGGTCTCGCGGACACCGCTCTGCGTACCGCCGACTCGGGTTACCTCACCCGTCGTCTGGTGGACGTGTCGCAGGACGTCATCATCCGCGAGGAGGACTGCGGCACCGAGCGCGGTCTCAAGCTCCACATCGCGGAGCGCGGTGCGGACGGCGTGCTGCGCAAGGCGGAGAACGTCGAGACGTCCGTGTACGCGCGCTGCCTCGCCGAGGACATCGTCGTCGACGGTCAGGTCCTGGCCCCGGCCGGCACCGACCTCGGTGACGTCCTGATCGAGGAGCTCGTGGCCCGCGGCGTCGAGGAGGTCAAGACCCGCTCGGTCCTGACCTGCGAGTCCGCCGTCGGCACCTGCGCCATGTGCTACGGCCGCTCGCTGGCCACCGGCAAGCTGGTCGACATCGGTGAGGCGGTCGGCATCATCGCCGCCCAGTCCATCGGTGAGCCCGGTACCCAGCTGACGATGCGTACCTTCCACACCGGTGGTGTGGCCGGTGACGACATCACCCAGGGTCTGCCGCGTGTCGTCGAGCTCTTCGAGGCCCGTACCCCGAAGGGTGTCGCCCCGATCTCCGAGGCCTCCGGCCGCGTCCGGATCGAGGAGACCGAGAAGACCAAGAAGATCGTCATCACGCCGGACGACGGCAGCGACGAGACGGCCTACCCGATCTCGAAGCGCGCCCGACTCCTGGTCAGCGAGGGCGAGCACGTCGAGGTGGGCCAGAAGCTCACCGTGGGTGCCACCAACCCGCACGACGTGCTGCGCATCCTGGGCCAGCGTGCCGTCCAGGTCCACCTGGTCGGCGAGGTCCAGAAGGTGTACAACTCGCAGGGTGTGTCGATCCACGACAAGCACATCGAGATCATCATCCGGCAGATGCTCCGCCGTGTGACGATCATCGAGTCCGGCGACGCCGAGCTGCTGCCCGGCGAGCTGGTCGAGCGCTCGAAGTTCGAGCAGGAGAACCGTCGTGTGGTCCAGGAGGGCGGTCACCCCGCCTCCGGTCGTCCGCAGCTCATGGGTATCACCAAGGCCTCGCTGGCGACCGAGTCCTGGCTGTCTGCGGCGTCCTTCCAGGAGACGACCAGGGTCCTCACGGACGCGGCGATCAACGCCAAGTCCGACTCCCTGATCGGCCTCAAGGAGAACGTCATCATCGGTAAGCTCATCCCGGCCGGTACGGGCCTCGCCCGCTACCGCAACATCCGGGTCGAGCCGACCGAGGAGGCCAAGGCCGCGATGTACTCGGCCGTGGGCTACGACGACATCGACTACTCGCCGTTCGGCACGGGCTCCGGCCAGGCCGTTCCGCTGGAGGACTACGACTACGGTCCGTACAACCAGTAAGCGAGCAGCATGAACCGAAGGGCGGTCACCCCGAGTGGGTGGCCGCCCTTCGGCGTGTCCGGCGTGTCCGGCTCAGTGGCGCTGTGGCTGGAGGTACGGCTGCAGGTGGTGCAGACGGGTGTGGTAGTCCGGGTGCGAGGAGAGAAGCTTGCTGAGCGCGCTCTCCTGGACGGGGGCGCCGCCGCTCTGAGCGGTCTGTTCGGCGGTCTGCCGCTGTTCCTGCTGGTGCAGCTTGTCGAGGACGGCAGCGAGCATCGGGGCGAAGCCGAGGGCGGCCGCGTGCTCGTCGGCGCGCAGCTCGGCGCGGCGGCCGACGGCGGCGAGGGCGTAGGGCACGCCCAGGATCAGCAGCGGCAGGCCGTAGAGGGTGCTGATCGTGGCCAGGGCGACGCAGCCGATGGTCACCGCCACGACGGCGACGCCGAGGCAGCCGAACGCGCGTGACACCTTGAACACCACACCGGAGAACGCCTTCAGGAAGCGCCAGGCGACGCGACCGGGCAGCGCGTACCAGTAGCCGAGCAGCGAGGACCAGGCGTGGCCGCCGACGTGATGGCCCAGCTCGTGCGCCATGACAGCGGCCAGCTCGCCGTTGGGGAGCTGGTTCATGGCGAAACGGGTGACGCCGACGATGTGGCCGGCCGCGGCGACCGCGTTCAGGCTGTCGCTGTCCTCCACCCACAGTTCGTACGTACGGCCGTCGATACCGGCGCGGGCGGTGACCTCCCGCCAGACCGGTTCGAGTTTGGCTCGTTCTTGCGGAGTGGGGTAGCGCAGACGGAGCAGATGGCGCGCGAGGGCGCTTTCGGTGGGGCGATGGAAGACGAGTGCGCCGCTGGCCAGCCAGGCGAGCACCACCACGATGCCGAATCCACCGAAGAAGAGGGAGACCAGGCCGACGACGAAGAGGCTGCACAGGAAGTTCGGCAGGTGCAGGAGGAGGTTCCCGACCGCGGTGACGTCGGTACGGCGCTGGTCCCGTGAGATGTGCACCCGGCCGTGGTCGGTACTGATGTGGTGGGGGTGCGCCGGGTCGTCGGAGGAGAGCGCGGCCGTCGGCGGTGAGGCCGGGGGCGGGGGGACCGGCGGCGCGGTGTGGGGGTACTGGGGCGGGGACGTGGCCGTGGGCGTCGATGGACCGGCGGCGGTCTGCGGGTAGGCGGGAGCCTGCTGTGGGCTTTGGGGGTACGCGGCCGGCTGCTGTGGGCTCTGGGGGACCGGCGGCGGCGCGGTGTGGGGGTACTGGGGCGGGGACGTGGCCGTGGGCGTCGATGGACCGGCGGCGGTCTGCGGGTAGGCGGGAGCCTGCTGTGGGCCCTGGGGGTACGCGGGAGCCTGCTGTGGGCTTTGGGGGTACGCGGGCGGCTGCTGTGGGCTTTGGGGGTACGCGGGCGGGGCGGCGGCGGTCTGCGGGTAGGGCGGGGGCTGCTGGGGGATCTGCTGGGACCGGGGGTACTGCGGGGGCGGGGCCTGCGGGTACGGGGGCGGCGCCGGCTGCTGCGGGACGGTTCCTGCAGCCTCGGCGGGAGGCCCCGGGTACTCCGGTGGGGACGGTTGGGGTGCGGTCATGGCGGTTCTCGTTCTTTCCTTGATGTGCGACGGCGGGTCAGCCGATCAGCAGGGAGGCGGGGAGCAGGACCGTGCCGGCGCAGAAGGCGACGAGGCCGGCCCGGATCCACTGGTGTTTGCGGGCGGCGATCCGGCTGGTATCGGTGAGCGCCCGGGTCAGGCCGTCCGTGGGCCGGCGCTCGGTGTCGGCGAGCGCGCGCTCCAGGTGGCCGTGCCGGACCGCCTGTTGGATGTCGCCGAAGTACGACAGGGGTTGTCCCGGCGCCCAGGCGCCGGAGCGGTAGCGGGGGAGTACGGCGAGCAGCAGGGCGAACAGGGAGAACGCGAGGGAGACGGCCCCGGCCCACCACATCAGCTCCCCGGGCCCGGACAGCGCGGCCGGCGTCCACTTCCGCCCGGCGAGCAGCCCGCTGAACACCCCCGCGGTCATACCGAGCGCGGCGACGAGAACGGAGGCCTTGCTGTCGGCCCGCGCGATCTCGGCCCGCAGCTCGGAGAGCAGCCGCTCACAGAGCCGGGCCCGGTCGGCGGGGTCGGCGCCGGGTTCACCGACGCCCGGGGCCGCCGAGGGGTCGAGGGCGGTCATGTGGCGCTCTTCTCTCCGCCCCCGTCGGTGTCGTCGACGGGGGCCCTGACCACGGCCTCGGGCCGCCCGGGCTCCGTCGGGGTGCTGCCGTAGCCGGGCGGAGGCTGCCAGGCCGGGGGCGACGGGACATACGGACCGGCGGGCGGCTGCCATCCGGGCAGCCCGGGCACCGGCGGCTGGCCGACGGGCGGCGCGGGAAGGGGGACCGCGACTCCGTACGGTCCGGCGGTTCCGGGCGGCGAAGGCGGCATGCCCGGGAGCGGCGGCATGCCCGGGAGCGGCGGCACGGCCGGAGGCGACGGCGTGTGCTCGGCACCCGCGCCCGGCGCCTCCCCGGCGGCCGTACCGTCGCCCTGCGGGACCTGGCTCTGCACGGCCTCGCCCTGCACCACGCCCGCCTGCCCGGCCGTCTGCTGCACCGACCCCGGGTACACGGGTCCCGCCCCCTCGGCGAGTGGGGGCGGGCTCTGCGGGACCCCCGGGAGGCGTTGGTTGAGGATGTCGTTGACCGTGCGCAGGGCCAGTTGTTTGGGGCCCTCCAGTTCGTAGCTCTCCGCCGCGTCGCTGCCGAGCAGCTGCTTCACCAGGTCCATCTGCGCCTGGATCATGCGGAGTTGGTCGTCGCGCATGGTGGACATCACGAGGTGCGAGTCCTCCGGGTGCTGGGCCAGGTGCAGCGCCCACGCGTGCACACCGCCCTGCTGGAGGTGCCACTGATAGAAGTTGACCTTCTCCGCCTCGATCCGCTGCAACTCCAGGTCCTGCTGCCCCTGTTGCAGCGCGAGCTGGTGCTGCTGTCCGCTCGCGAGCATCGCCTGGTCGTGCTGCCACCGCTGCTGCTGGAGCAGGAGCGCCTGCTGCTGCTCCCCGTACGCCATGGCCCGTTCGATCTGGAGGGCGTCCTGCTGTCGCTGGCGGCGGTCCACCTCCACGTCGGCCTCCATGCCGCGCTGGGCCGCGTGCATCTGCTCGGCGGCGGAGTGGTCGATGGCCTGCAGCCGGTGCTGATGGCGGATGTTGGCCTTGTCCCGCTTGAGCCGCATCGTCCAGGTGACCTGCAGCCCCGCGGGCGCCCCCAGCGGCCCGAGACCGTTCATCGCCTGCAGCAGCTCCCGCTCGGCCCGCGCGCTGTCCGCGATGCCGAAGCGCCGGGTCACCGGCCGCGCCGCCTGCTGGAGCTCGCTGAGCAGCAGCCCCGGCACGTCGCGCTGTCCGCTCGCCACGAACCGCGCCGGATCCAGCACCTGCCACGACAGGTCGACCTCGGCCGTGAACTCGAACGCGTCGTTGTCGCTGGGCAGCGCCAGCTCGGAGGTGTGGGGGTGCACCCCCATGTCCACCTCGTAGACGGCGGTGTACCGGTTCGCCAGCACCTCCGCGCGGGTCGGGCGCCGGGGCGGGAGGTAAGGCTCGTAGGTGCCCTTGGGGGTGGAGAAGACGAGCGCGTGGTCGATGCGGACGAACGATCTGAGGTTGAAGTCGAAGCGTGACAGCTGGCGCACGGTGAGCACCGGGTCGATCAGCTGGGTGTGCCGGTCCGCCGACTGCTGCCAGTCGGGCTGACGGAACGTGGGCATGGCGTGTTTCCCCTCGGGACGGAACTCAGCGGGCGGGAAGCGTGGTCAGCAGCCGGGCCGCGACCGGCGGTGGCGGGTTGCCGTCCTCGCCGGACATGGTCCGCAGCAGGTGGCTCAGCCGCTGGTGCTCGGCGGCCGTGGTGACGAGCGTGGGCAGCAGCGCGGCCAGCGCCCACTCGACTGCCGTGGACCGGTCGGCGATCAGCACCCAGTCGCGCAGGACGACGAGCGCCTGCCGGGTGGTGTGCGGGTCGGCCAGGGGCGTGCCGCCACAGGCAGGGCAGGCCCTGCGCGGCGGGCCCGCCCTCGCCGGCCGCGCGGGCGTACCAGCCGAGGACCAGCGGGGTGCCGTACCGCTCGTCGTCCTCGGTGCGCCGGCAGGCCCCCACGAAGCCCCCGAGCGTGAGGTCCCGCACCGCCTGGTCGTCATCGAGGTGGCGGCGCAGTTCGGTCAGGACGCGATCGCTCGCCGAGGACAGCAGCAGCAGCTCCACGGCCTGGGCGAGCTCCTGCGCGAGTGCGCCGTCCGTGTCGTGCGGCGTGTCCTCGTACAGCCGCCGTACGGCGCCGCGCAGCGCCGCCAGGGCCTGTTCCGGGCGTTCCGGCCCGACCAGCCCGTACGCCCGTACCGCCACCCAGCGCAGCCGCTGGTCCTCGCCCGCGCACCAGGCGTCCAGGATGCGCGGGATGTTGGGGGTGCCGACCAGGTGGGCGAGTGTGAGCGCGTTGACGGCGACGAGCCGGTGCCGGAACAGCTTCGAGGTGCCCCAGGGTTCGATGACGAGGGCCATCGCGGAGGGCAGGTCGGTGCGGGCGAGGACGGCGACGGTGGACGCGGCGCGGGTACGGACCAGGGGGCGGCCGTCGTCAGCGAGCCGGCGCAGCCAGCGGATCAGGGCGGGCCGGGAGGACGGATGCCCGGTCCACACCTCGCGCAGCAGCACGAGTGAGGCCCGCTCGTCGCGGAACCTTGCCTTCTGCTGGGTGACAGGCCCCCACTCGGTGTGCTCGTCGTCCAAGTACAACTCGGCGCGGGCCAGTTGGAGGCGCTTGCCGGCATGCGTGCCGAAGACGGGGACCTCGGGGACGCGGGCCGGGTTCTCGGTCTCCTGGAGAAAGCGGTAGAGCAGGTCGCTGAGTTCGGCGGTCAGCGCGTACGGGCCGTCGTCGAAGGCGGCCAGGGCGACGAGGAACGCCTTGTCCCGCAGGTGCAGGGAGGACTCGTCCTCCTCGAACCACTCCTGCACCTGGTTCTCCAGCGACACGAGGGAGAAGCCGTCGATCGCCTCCTCGGTGACCTCTCCCGCCGCGTACCGGCCGAGCAGGCGGGCGAAGGCGGCGACCTCGCGCGGCTGGTGGCCGCGGTCCAGGAAGTCGGTCACGGCAGGGAGCGCGAGGAGTTCGGCGGTGGTCTCCTCGTCGGTGAGGGCGCGCAGACGGGCGGCGAGCACGTCGGCCGGGGCCGGCGGGCGCCACTGCTCGACGGTCACGTCCTCGAGCGCTGCGGTGGGGCCGACGGTGACCACGAGGTAGGCGTCCCGCTCGGCGAGGCGGTCGCGGGCGGCCAGCAGATGGGGCTCGCGCAGGGGCTGGTCGCCGCGGGTGGTGAGGTCGCACAGCACGTGGCCGCGGGCCGGGTGCCGGTCGCCGAACTGATCGGCCAGCGCGCTCGGGCTGGTGTCGCGCACCAGGGTGCGCACGGGGAACGCGCCGAGGCGGTGCAGCAGCATGAGGGCGGCCGTGCGGCGGCCGGAGAAGCGGGCCCCGGACAGGACCAGGACGCGGTCGTGGCGCAGCCGGTCGAGGAGGCGGTCCATGATCGGCTCCTCGGCGACGAAGCACCCGGCCAGCTCCTCCAGTGTGGCGTGCGGGACCTCGCCGGAGGCGGCCGCGGGCGCGGTGAGGCCGGGGACGGCGAGCTGGTAGACCTCGGTCTTGCTGCCGAGGAAGACATCGCCGGAGAAGTGGCCGCCGCTGATGCCCCCGTGCTGGTCGCCGACGACGCCGCCGCTGAAGCGGGCCCGGGCGCCGACGTTCATGGTGCGCGGGCTGTGGTCGACCAGGTCGCGCCGTGCCGACCAGGCGGTCTGCGGCTGGTCGCGTTCCTCCGCCTCACCGCCCTCGGGGGCCTGTCCGGTGTCGTCCGCGGCCGCGGACTCGGCCGGGGGGTGATCTGCCGAAGGCCCGTTCGCGGGGGCCGGACGCGCGGGCGCCTCGGCCTCGGGGCTGCTCATGGGCGCTCACCCCGTTCGCGGTCGCCGCCGTCCTTGCCGAGGAAGACGTCGCCGGAGAAGTGGCCGCCGCTGATGCCGCCGTACTGGGCGCCGCCGATCAGGCCGCCGCTGAAGGTGCCGCCGTGGATGTTGATGACGGGGCCCGGCGCCGGGGCTCCCCCTGATCCGGCCGGCGCCGGGCGGCCCTGCAGGGGCACCCGCGGCGCCGGGCGGTCCCCCGAACCGCCCGGCGCCTCCCCCGCCCCCGTGCCACCGTGGTCCTCCTGGTCCGGCGTGGCCGCGCCGCCGGGCAGCGGGCCGTGCAGCCATGCCTTGAGGGGCCCGTTCTTGCTGTCCACCGTCACCGGGTGGAAGGCGTCGGCCGGGATGCCGGCGTGGTCGTGGCGTACGACGCCCAGGTACAGCCCGTCGGACACGCACAGCGCGAAGTCGTCCGGCCGCTCGCGCAGGGCGTCGCGCAGCAGGCCGGCGTCCAGCAGCCGGCAGGCGTGGTTGAGGTCGGAGCCGACCCAGCCGCCGTCTTCGTCGACCGCGACGTATCCGGTGGCCAGGACCCCGCGCAGACGGATCTGCGCGGAGCTGGAGGCCATACGGTTGACCGTGCGCAGGTGCGCGGGCACGTCGTTGAGGAGGGCCCGCAGCAGGGCGGTGACCGGCGCGTTCGCGTCGATCAGCTCCATGACGGCGTCACCGCGGTCGGCCCGCAGCCGCCGGGTCTCGTCGATGCCGGCGCCGTCGAGGGTGCGGTCGGTGATGTCGTGGAGCATCCGGCGCAGATACGCCTGTTCCACGTCGTCCCGGTCGCTGAACCTCTCGATGTCCAACAGAAGGATGGTGCGGCTGACGGGGTCGGTCATGGTCGCCTCTCGAGGGGGATCGCCGTGCAGGGCAGCAGCGTGGCGGCCCGCGCAGCACCGCGGTGAGGGCGGATGACGCAGTAGAAGTGTGACCGTATGCACAGAAGGGCTTGCCGGGGCGGCGGGGGCGCGGCGGAGCCCCGGAGGGGTGCAGGGCGGAGCCCCGCGACGTGTCACGGGGAGGGGGAGTCCTCGCCGGGGTCTTGGGGTGCAGCCCCGCGCGGGGCGCAGGGGACATGGTCCCCTCGGGGTTTTCCAGGAGTGGAGCCCCTGGTGGGGGCGAAGGGGCGGAGTCCCCGGGGATGGGGGAGAGCGAGGGCGGCGGGGGCGAAGCCCCCTTACTGCTCCCGCGGGCCCGGTGGCGCCGGGGCCCCCGTCGCAGGTCCCGCCGCCGCGATCCTGCGCAGCACGTCCGGCCGGAGGATCAGCAGCGTCCGACGCCCCGTGGCCACCGCGTCCTTGTCGCGCAGTTCCCGCAGCAACCGCTGCACCATCTCCCGCGACGCCCCCACCGAGCCCGCCAACTCCTGCTTGCTCAAGGGGACGGACAGTTCGATGCCCTCGGCGGTGCGCCGGCCGTGCATCCGGGCCAGGTCCAGCAACAGCACGGCGAACCGCTCCCGCACGCTCATCGACGCGAACTCCAGCCGGCGCCGGTCCGCCGCGCGCGTGCGGTCCGCGGTCAGGCCGAGCAGCGCGAACGAGACGGCCGGCCGGTCGCCCAGGAAACCCCTGAACTTCTCGTGCTCCACCGCCACCGCCCGCACCGCCTCCAGCGCGGTCACCGTCGCCGACCGCGGCCGCCCCGTCAGCGCCGCCGACTCGCCGACCACGTCGCCGGGCCCACGCAGCGCGAGGAGTGCCTCGTAGCCGTTGGCCGCCGAGGCGGTGACCTTGGTCCAGCCGTTCACCAGGAAGAGGACGTGGGACGACGGCTCGTGCTGATGGATCAGAACCATTCGCGGGGTGAACGTCAGCTCGCGTCCGAGCGACAGCAGCGCCGACCGGTCCTCCGTCTCCAGCCGCGCCAGGAACGGCACCCTGTCGTCCAGCCCGCCGTCGTCCGGCGAGTACGCCGCTGTCCAGGTCGTTGTCATGCCCACCCCCGATCACTCCGCCCGTTCACCATGCGCCGCGGCGGACGGATCAACGTACTGAAAGCGCAAGACCGCGGTGCGTGAAAGAGCGCGATTCAGCCATCGGTGTCCGGAGCGTTGCGTATGGCCTGCGACCTGGCCGGGGGCATCCTTGAAGGGGCGTCCCCGCACCGCCGGACAAGCCAGGAGGAATCGCAGGCGGCGAGGTGAGAAATCCGGCGTGTCGTGAGGCACTCCATTTGTTTTGACCGAAGTCCTTGCGGTAGGTACGCTCAGACCTTGTGCCTGGGGTGTGCCCTGGCTCTCGTGCGTGCCTTCACACCGCACCGGGAGCCGCGACCGGCCACCGTAATCTGCGCCCTTTTCGCCTCGCGGCGGGAATCTGCGGGATTCGACACACCCGACCGCGTGGGTCGGCGACGTTCCAGGTTAGCTGTACCCATCGGCACACAGAAACCGGAGAAGTAGTGCCTACGATCCAGCAGCTGGTCCGCAAGGGCCGGCAGGACAAGGTCGAGAAGAACAAGACGCCCGCACTCGAGGGTTCTCCTCAGCGTCGGGGCGTCTGCACGCGTGTGTTCACGACCACCCCGAAGAAGCCGAACTCGGCCCTCCGCAAGGTCGCGCGTGTGCGTCTGACCAGCGGCATCGAGGTCACCGCTTACATTCCGGGTGAGGGACACAACCTGCAGGAGCACTCCATCGTGCTCGTGCGCGGCGGCCGTGTGAAGGACCTGCCGGGTGTTCGCTACAAGATCATCCGTGGCTCCCTCGACACCCAGGGTGTCAAGAACCGCAAGCAGGCCCGCAGCCGTTACGGCGCCAAGAAGGAGAAGTAAGAATGCCTCGTAAGGGCCCCGCCCCGAAGCGTCCGGTCATCATCGACCCGGTCTACGGCTCTCCTCTGGTGACCTCCCTGATCAACAAGGTGCTGCTGAACGGCAAGCGCTCCACCGCCGAGCGCATCGTCTACGGCGCCATGGAGGGCCTGCGCGACAAGACCGGCAACGACCCGGTCATCACGCTCAAGCGCGCTCTCGAGAACATCAAGCCGACCCTCGAGGTCAAGTCCCGCCGTGTCGGTGGCGCCACCTACCAGGTCCCGGTCGAGGTCAAGCCCGGCCGTGCCAACACCCTGGCGCTGCGCTGGCTGGTCGGTTACTCCCGCGCCCGTCGCGAGAAGACCATGACCGAGCGTCTCCTCAACGAGCTCCTCGACGCCTCCAACGGCCTCGGCGCGGCTGTGAAGAAGCGCGAGGACACCCACAAGATGGCCGAGTCCAACAAGGCCTTCGCGCACTACCGCTGGTAGTCGCTACCCACATCGAGACCGAGAGAAGACTGAAGCCTTATGGCTACCACTTCACTTGACCTGGCCAGGGTCCGAAACATCGGGATCATGGCCCACATCGACGCGGGCAAGACGACCACCACCGAGCGGATCCTGTTCTACACCGGCGTTTCGTACAAGATCGGTGAGGTCCACGACGGCGCTGCGACCATGGACTGGATGGAGCAGGAGCAGGAGCGTGGCATCACGATCACCTCTGCTGCCACCACCTGTCACTGGTCGCTGGAAGACGTCGACCACACCATCAACATCATCGACACCCCGGGTCACGTCGACTTCACGGTCGAGGTGGAGCGCTCCCTGCGCGTGCTCGACGGTGCCGTGACGGTGTTCGACGGCGTTGCCGGCGTTGAGCCGCAGTCCGAGACGGTGTGGCGTCAGGCGGACCGCTACGGCGTTCCGCGCATCTGCTTCGTCAACAAGCTCGACCGCACCGGTGCCGAGTTCCACCGTTGCGTCGACATGATCTCCGACCGTCTGGGCGCGCAGCCGCTGGTCATGCAGCTGCCGATCGGTGCCGAGGCCGACTTCAAGGGCGTTGTGGACCTGGTCCGCATGAAGGCCCTGGTCTGGTCCGCGGAGGCGACCAAGGGCGAGATGTACGACGTCGTCGACATCCCGGCCACGCACACCGAGGCCGCCGATGAGTGGCGCGGCAAGCTGCTCGAGGCCGTCGCCGAGAACGACGAGGAGCTGATGGAGCTGTACCTCGAGGGCGAGGAGCCCACCGAGGAGCAGCTGTACGCGGCGATCCGCCGTATCACCATCGCGTCCGGCAAGGGCACCGGCACCACCGTCACCCCGGTGTTCTGCGGCACCGCGTTCAAGAACAAGGGCGTCCAGCCCCTGCTCGACGCCGTCGTGCGCTACCTGCCGTCCCCGGTCGACATCGAGGCCATCGAGGGCCACGACGTCAAGGACCCGGAGACGGTCATCAAGCGCAAGCCGTCCGACGACGAGCCGCTGTCCGCACTGGCGTTCAAGATCATGAGCGACCCGCACCTCGGCAAGCTCACCTTCGTCCGGGTGTACTCCGGCCGCCTGGAGTCCGGCACCTCGGTGCTGAACTCGGTCAAGGGCAAGAAGGAGCGCATCGGCAAGATCTACCGCATGCACGCCAACAAGCGTGAGGAGATCGAGTCGGTGGGCGCCGGTGACATCGTCGCCGTCATGGGCCTGAAGCAGACCACCACCGGTGAGACGCTGTCCGACGACAAGGCCCCGGTGATCCTGGAGTCCATGGACTTCCCGGCGCCGGTGATCCAGGTCGCCATCGAGCCCAAGTCGAAGGGCGACCAGGAGAAGCTGGGCGTCGCGATCCAGCGCCTGGCCGAGGAGGACCCGTCCTTCCAGGTCCACTCGGACGAGGAGACCGGCCAGACCATCATCGGCGGTATGGGCGAGCTGCACCTCGAGGTGCTCGTCGACCGTATGCGCCGTGAGTTCAAGGTCGAGGCCAACGTCGGCAAGCCGCAGGTCGCGTACCGCGAGACCATCCGCAAGGCGGTCGAGAAGGTCGAGTACACCCACAAGAAGCAGACGGGTGGTACCGGCCAGTTCGCCCGCGTCATCATCGCGATCGAGCCGATCGAGAGCGGCGACGCCTCGTACGAGTTCGTCAACAAGGTGACCGGTGGCCGCGTGCCGAAGGAGTACATCCCTTCGGTCGACGCAGGTGCGCAGGAGGCCATGCAGTTCGGCATCCTCGCCGGCTACGAGATGACCGGTGTCCGCGTCACCCTGCTCGACGGTGCCTACCACGAGGTGGACTCCTCCGAGCTCGCGTTCAAGATCGCCGGTTCGCAGGCCTTCAAGGAGGCCGCGCGCAAGGCCAGCCCCGTGCTGCTCGAGCCGATGATGGCCGTCGAGGTCACCACGCCCGAGGACTACATGGGTGAGGTCATCGGTGACATCAACTCCCGCCGTGGCCAGATCCAGGCCATGGAGGAGCGTGCCGGCGCCCGTGTCGTGAAGGGCCTGGTTCCGCTGTCGGAGATGTTCGGCTACGTCGGCGACCTCCGCAGCAAGACGTCGGGTCGCGCGAGCTACTCGATGCAGTTCGACTCCTACGCCGAGGTTCCGCGGAACGTCGCCGAGGAGATCATCGCGAAGGCCAAGGGCGAGTAACGCACCCCGTTCACACGCTTTAGGCTTGACACCGACCGCCGGGGTTTCAAACCCCCGTTTCACCCGGGTGGGAGCGACCCCGGCGGCCGGCACCCCAGCAAAGATCACCTGGCGCCGATGAGTAAGGCGTACAGAACCACTCCACAGGAGGACCCCAGTGGCGAAGGCGAAGTTCGAGCGGACTAAGCCGCACGTCAACATCGGCACCATCGGTCACATCGACCACGGTAAGACGACCCTCACGGCCGCCATTACCAAGGTGCTGCACGACGCGTACCCGGACCTGAACGAGGCCACCCCGTTCGACAACATCGACAAGGCTCCTGAGGAGCGCCAGCGCGGTATCACCATCTCCATCGCGCACGTCGAGTACCAGACCGAGTCGCGTCACTACGCCCACGTCGACTGCCCGGGTCACGCGGACTACATCAAGAACATGATCACCGGTGCGGCGCAGATGGACGGCGCCATCCTGGTGGTCGCCGCCACCGACGGCCCGATGCCGCAGACCAAGGAGCACGTGCTCCTGGCCCGCCAGGTCGGCGTGCCGTACATCGTTGTCGCCCTGAACAAGGCCGACATGGTGGACGACGAGGAGATCCTGGAGCTCGTCGAGCTCGAGGTCCGTGAGCTCCTCACCGAGTACGAGTTCCCGGGCGACGACGTTCCGGTCGTCCAGGTCTCCGCTCTGAAGGCGCTCGAGGGCGACCCGAAGTGGACCCAGTCGGTCCTGGACCTCATGAACGCCGTCGACACCTCCATCCCGGAGCCCGAGCGTGACGTCGACAAGCCGTTCCTGATGCCGATCGAGGACGTCTTCACGATCACCGGTCGTGGCACGGTCGTCACCGGCCGTATCGAGCGCGGTGTCCTGAAGGTCAACGAGACCGTCGACATCATCGGCATCAAGCCGGAGAAGACCTCCACCACGGTCACCGGCATCGAGATGTTCCGCAAGCTGCTCGACGAGGGCCAGGCCGGTGAGAACGTCGGTCTGCTGCTCCGCGGCATCAAGCGCGAGGACGTCGAGCGCGGCCAGGTCATCATCAAGCCGGGCTCGGTCACCCCGCACACCGAGTTCGAGGCGCAGGCCTACATCCTGTCCAAGGACGAGGGTGGCCGCCACACGCCGTTCTTCAACAACTACCGCCCGCAGTTCTACTTCCGTACGACGGACGTGACCGGCGTGGTGACCCTCCCCGAGGGCACCGAGATGGTCATGCCGGGTGACAACACCGAGATGAAGGTGGAGCTCATCCAGCCCGTCGCCATGGAGGAGGGCCTCAAGTTCGCCATCCGTGAGGGTGGTCGGACCGTGGGCGCCGGCCAGGTCACCAAGATCGTCAAGTAAGTTCCGCTTGCTTGAGGGTCTGACCCCCTGGGTCAGCTGACCTGAAGAGGCCCGCACGACTTCGGTCGTGCGGGCCTCTTCGCGTTGTCACGAAAGTATTCGACGCGTACGACCCCTGGTTCCCAGGGTGCACTCCCCCCACCATTTGTCATGCCGCTGAGCGAATTCGGGTGTGTCAGGTGAGGGGTGAGCCATGTCTGTCAGCCGCAGGGCGGTGTTGGGCGCGGGGGTCGCCGCGGTGCCGGTGCTGTCGTCCGGGTTCGCGTGGGCGACGGGCGGGGAGTTACGGGTGACCGACCCGGGGGCGTACATCTCCTTCACGGGCGGCGCCTTCTCCCTGGTCGGTGCCCCGGTGGTGGTGAGCGGCGCCGATCACCCCGGGGTGGTACGGGGGGCGGGCGACCTGCGCGACGACATCGAGCGCGTCACGGGCGTACGGCCGGGCTCGACGATCGCCCGGGAGGCCGTGCTGATCGGGACGATCGGAGGCAGTCCGTTGATCGACGGGCTGGTGGCGTCCGGGAAGCTCGATGTGACCGGCGTGCGCGGCAGGTGGGAGACGTCGTTGCAGACGGTGGTCGAGCAGCCGATGCCGGGAGTCGAGCGGGCCCTTGTCATCGCGGGCAGCGACCCGCGCGGCACGATCTTCGGGACGTACGACGTCTCGTACGGCATCGGTGTCTCGCCGTGGTACTGGTGGGACGACGTACCGCCGGTGCGCCGGGAGAGGGTGTACGTGCTGCCGGGCCGCTACACGCAGGGGACGCCGGCGGTGAAGTACCGCGGGATCTTCATCAACGACGAGAACCCCGCACTGGGGACATGGGCGCCCGCGTACTTCGGCCCCGGCAAGGCGCCGGGCTTCCCCGGCGGCTTCAACGCGGACTTCTACGCGAAGGTGTTCGAGGTCCTGCTGCGGCTGAAGGGGAACTACCTGTGGCCGGCGGTGTGGGGCCGGGCCTTCGCGGAGGACGATCCGGAGAACCACAGGCGGGCCGCGGAGTACGGGATTGTCATGGGCACATCCCACGAGGCGCCGATGATGCGGGGCATCGAGGAGTGGAACCGCCACGCGACGCCGGCCGTGCGGGACTCCTCCGGCGCGATCGTCACTCCCGGCCACGACCCGTACGGCGGGACGGGTGAGTGGTCGTACCGGCGCAACGCTGACGCGGTCAAGGCGTACTGGCGGGCCGGGATCCAGCGCATGGTGGACCAGGGCTTCGAGGGCGTGGTCACGCTCGGCATGCGCGGCAACGGCGACACGAGCCTGCCGGACGGCGACGGCATCGAACTGATGCAGGAGATCATCACCGAGCAGCGCAAGATCATCGAAGACGTGACGGGCAAGCCGGCGGCCGAGACCCCACAGGTGTGGACGCTGTACAAGGAGGTGCAGCGCTACTGGGACCGCGGCCTGCGCGCACCGGACGACGTCACGGTGGTCCTGACGGACGACAACTGGGGCAACATCCGCAAGCACCCCGATCCGGGGGAGCGAACCAGGAGCGGGGACTACGGCCTCTACTACCACTTCGACTACGTGGGCGCGGGCCGCAACTACAAGTGGGTCGACACGGCGAACCTGCGCAACGTCTGGGACCAGCTCCACCAGGCGCACGCATACGGCAACCACGGGCTGTGGGTGGCGAACGTGGGAGACCTCAAGGGCAACGAGCTCCCGACCGAGTTCTTCCTGAACTACGCCTGGAACCCGGGCAGCCGGCCGCTGGAACGGCTGGGGGAGTGGGAGCGGAGCTACGCGCGGCAGAACTTCGGCGAGGCGCAGTCAGGGGAGATCGCTTCCGTGCTGGCGGCGTACGGACAACTCCAGGCTCGCCGCAAACCGGAGCTGCTGAACCGCCGGATCACGGTCGTGGACGGCCGGGTGGTGTACGACGACCAGCAGACGCCGTTCTACTTCGCGCACCGGGAGCTGGAGCGGGTGACGCAGGAGTGGAAGGGGCTGGCGCGCGAGGCGGACCGGATCGCGCGAAGGCTGCCCGCCGGGGTGCAGGACGCGTGGTTCGAGCTGGTGGGCTACGAGGTGCAGGCGACGGCGAACCTGTACGCGATGCGCGAGGCGGAGTTCACCAATCTGCTGTACGCGGCGCAGGGCCGGGCGGCGACCAACGCGCTCGCGGCGCAGGCCCAGACGGGCCTGGAGAAGGACCTCGCGCTCGCCGACCGCTTCAACTCCCAAGTGGCGAACGGCAAATGGGAGGGCTTCCAGACACAGCCGCACATCGACTACGGGGACGTGGAGCGCTACGGCCCGAGCGCGGGCTGGCAGCAGCCGGAGAAGGACGACGTGGCGCTGCCGGACGTGCTGTTCCCGGCGGTGAGGCGGATCGAGGTGCCGTCGGGGGCGGAACTGGGCGTGGCGGTGGACGGCTCGCAGGACGCGGAGGCGTGGTGGCCGGGCGGGCGGCCGGGCGACCCGGTGCTGCCGGTGTTCAGCCCGTACCAGACCCGGCCGCAGCAGTACGTCGAAATCTTCAATCGCGGCCGTACGCCGTTCCCGTATCGCATCGGGACATCGGCGCCCTGGCTGCGGGTGGACCGCCCGAGCGGCCGGGTCGAGCAGCAGGTGCGGACGGAGGTGCGGGTGGACTGGTCGAGGCTGCCGGAGGGCCGGAGCGAGGCTTCGCTGACGGTGTCCGGCGCGGGAGCCTCGGTGACGGTCCACTGTGTCGCGGAGAAGCCGTCACCGAGGGGCCTGCGGGGCTTCGTGGAGGCGGGCGGATACGTGGCGATCGACGCGGAGCACCACGACCGCGCGGTGGGGGAGTGGCGCCGCATCGACGGCATCGGCCGCACGGGTGCCGGAATGACCCCCTGGCCGGTCACGTCCCCGCGCCGCAGCCCGGGAGGCTCCTCGCCCCGCCTGGAGTACGAGGTGACGCTGCTGACGCCGGGCCAGGTCACGGTGTGGGCGTATGTCTCACCGCGCAATCCGGCGCTGCCGACGGGCGGACTGAGCTACGCGGTGTCCTTCGACGAGGACGCACCTCGGACGGTCGGCATCAACGTGGGCGCCGATGACGGCGCACTGAACACCACCTGGGCACGGAACACCTCGGACAACGTCAACAGGACGGCCACGCAGCACCTGATCGCGGCCGCCGGTGTCCACCGCCTGAAGTTCTGGACGGTGGACCCGACGGTGGTGCTGCAACGTCTGCTGATCGACACGGGCGGGCTGCCCGAGACGTATCTCGGGCCGCTGGAGAGCCGGCGCCTCTGAGCCGTGCGCACAAGTGCCCCGCTCCGCTGAGTACGAGCGCTCATGTGCGTGCCGCCCGCCCCGCGATGGGATGGTCCCATGCTGGACACCACACAGGGCGGGCCCGCGCGGCGTGCGTGGGCCGGACCGCTGATCGCGACCGTGCTCACCCTTCCCGGGAGCTTCTTCGCCTTCGTCTTCGGCGGACTCGCGCCCATGGCCTGCGACAACTGCGACGGAGCCGAGGCCGAGCGGTTCACCAGGGGCTTCAACACCGCCCACACGGTCCTGCACGGGGGCCTCACCGCCGCGTTCGTCATCCTGCTGATCAGCTGGTGCCTGCCGTGGAACGAACGGAACGTCGTCCCGCGCTGGATCCTCGCCGCCCTCGCACCCGGCACCGTCGTGCTCTCCGTGCTCGTCTTCGCGTCGATGGTGCCCTGGCCGAGCTGATCCCCGAGGCTGTTCGGGGGAACGGCAGGTGTCGTGCGGAGAGGCGCGACGGGCGCGGTCCTACGTTCGGGCGGCATGGAGAACGCAACGGCTGCCCCCGTGCCCGGACTCAGCCGGCGCAGCGCCTTGTCCGGGCTCGCCGGTGCGGCCGGGGCCCTGCTGGCCGCCGGATGCACGGCCGCGGACACCTCGTCGGGACACAGGCCGGTGGCCGGAGCGTCGGCCTCCGCGACGGCGGGCGCCCCGGCCCCCGGTGCGATGACGCTCTTCTCCGACCCGGAGTTCAATTTCAGCGGGCTCCTGGCGCTCGGCGCGGCCGGTCAGCGCAGCAGCGAGGTGGGCGAGGTGCTCACCGCCGTGAACGCGATCAACAAGGCCGGACTCTCCGCACAGACGTACGTCCAGACCTTCAGGAACCTCGGCGACGAACTGATGAAGGCGCCGGAGGGCAGCGGACCCGACCGGGAGACCCGGCGCTTCCGTGCCCTGCGGGCCTCGCAGTACTACGCCCAGGCGCTGTTCTTCGTCCTCGGTTCCAACGACCCCGACAGCGAGGAGGCGCTGTACAGGGCCGGGCGCGGTGCCTGGGACACCTTCTGCGGGCTGTGCGACCCGGCGCCGGTGACGGCGAAGGTCCCGTACGGGAGGACCCCGCTGCCCGTGTGGCTCTTCCGCCCGGACGCATCGGGACGAGCTCGCCCCACCGTGATCCTGACCAACGGCAGCGACGGACAGAACGTCGACATGTGGACGTACGGCGTGTCCGCCGCCCTGGACCGGGGGTGGAACGCCCTCGTGTACGAGGGACCGGGCCAGGGCCGGCTGATCTTCATCGACCAGGTGGTGTTCACCCCGCGCTGGGAGAACGTGGTCAGGGCGCTCGTCGACTGGCTGGTCGCCCGCTCCGACGTTGACACCCGCAGGATCGCCCTCACGGGGCTGAGCATGGGGGGCTGCCTGGCTCCCCGCGCGGCGGCCTTCGAGCGGCGGATCGCGGCGCTCGTGGCGATGCCCGGCTGTCTGGAGCCGTGGCTCGGCTTTCCCCCGGAGCTCCGGACGGTCCTCACCCCGAACAAGGCGGAGACCAACGCCGTCTGGAACAAGGAGATCGTGCCGGAGCTGTCCCCCGCCGACGCGGCCACGCTGAAGAAACGCTTCGAACCGTTCTCGGCACCGGCGATGCTGGCGGCCCGCAAGGGCAGGATGTTCACGGACTTCCACACTCCGGCCGACCTCGTCCGGTCGCTGACGATCACGGACGTCGTGGGCCGCATCAAGGCTCCCACCCTGGTCCTCGACTACCAGGACGAGCAGTTCTACCCGGGCCAGGCACCGCAGATGTACGACAAGCTGAGGGCACCCAAGGACTACGTCAAGCTCACGGCGGCGACGGGCGCCCAGCTGCACTGCTCACCGATGGCTCCGCAGCAGCACTGTGAGGTGGTGTTCGACTGGCTGGGGGAGAGGTTGGCGGGAGGCTAGGGCCTCCGGGGCCTGCTCGGGGCGGGGAACGAGTTCGGTCACTCTTCCTCGAAGATCTCTTCGGCCTTCCCAGCGGTGACGGCGTGGATGAGCCAGCGGCGGAGGACGTCCGGGTCGGCGCAGTCCGTGATGCGCCTGCGGACGTCCTCGGAGATGTCGAGGCCGCGCTGTTCCAGGACGACAAGGATGTCCTCGGCACGGCCCTGGGCGCGGCCCTCGTCGCGGATCTCTTCGGAGATGTAGGACTTGTAGAAGGAGAGGTCCACGGCCACCAGGTTCCTCCAGAGGTGCTTGGCCGGGCGGTTGCCCAGGCCCTGTGCGGTGAATTCGACGCGGGGTCCGCGATGTCTTCAGGCGCGTCCCGCAGTGCTGTGGACAGGGCCTTCAGTATCGCATCGACGGCCGGGTCAGCGGCGTGTGTGATGGCCGCCAGGCTGGCGAGAACGAGGTCCGCGCGGGCTTGCTCCGGGTCGGTGATCACCGGCATGTTGTGCGGGCCGACTACCAGGGGGCGCAAGGTGAGCGTGGGCAGCTGGGGCGGCCCGCTGCTCATGGGTTGCTGGGCCCACTTGGCCGTCGCACGGTCCTGGCAGACGACGAGGAGAGCTGTGGGCAGCCGGTACTCCGTACACAGGTATGCGGTGTAGTAAGCCCAGCTCGCGGGCTTGTGCGGGTCCTTCTTGCCTTGGGCCTCGATGGCCAGGAGGAACGCACCCTGCTCGGCGGTCTCGAAGCGCAGGAGCGTGTCCACGCGGCGTTCGACGGGGCTGGCCTCCGTGAGGTCGGCCGGCAACGGGGTCGCCTTCACGGGGGTCGGTACGTCGACTCCGAGGAAGCGTGAGATCCGGCTGAAGAGCGCAGGGTCGTGCTGGAAGATGCGGTGCATCGCCTCGTGGGGCGGGCTGACCATGGAGTTCCTTGCGTTTCATGCGTGGGCGGAGGCTGCAGGGCGGCAGTCGCGGCAGCGTGCTCCTGGCTCGGGTGCGTGGAAGGCGCGGTCGCAGCCGTCGCAGTTCTGGAGAGGATGGCGGGCGGCAGGCGCGCGGAACGGGGGCGGGGACGGCAGCTGGGCCGTGAGGCGGTGGGCCAGGAGGGCGGCCGGGCGGCGCGGGCCCTCGGGTGGGAGGTCGGTGGTCAGGGCGTGGCGTACGGCGGTCGGGGACACGTCGCGTTGCAGCCAGGCGGCGACGCCGGGGGCGAGGTGAACCGTGTCGCAGGCGCTGAGCAGCAGGCGGGGGTCCTGGTGGTGCAGGCCGGCGAGGAGGTCGGTGGCCGTCTGGAGGAGAGCGGGGGAGGGGGACGCCGGCTGGGGGACGGGCGGGAGGGGGTGCTTCTTGCGGGAGGTGTGTTCCGCGGTGGCCGAGTCCGCAGGTGCGACACATTCACCGGGAGTGTTGCGGTTCTGCGGGCCCACCACGTCCGTGGAGACGACCGGAACGGGTGCCTGGGCGGGCTTCCGGTGGCGCGGTGCCTTCGGCTGGTTGCAGCTGATCGTGCGGGTGACGATCCGGCCGGTGGAGGTGCGTTCACGTACGCGGCGCAGGTAGCCGTGGGCCTCCAGCTCGCGCAGCCCGGCGGCGATGCGGTTGCGGCCCTCCGGGAAACGCTCGGCGAGCGTCTTGATGTCCACGGGGGCGTTGCTCGGCAGGGACTGGATGTGCACGGCCAGCGCGATGGCGACCAGCGACAGCTCCGGGTGCTGGGCGAGGTGGTTGCCGATCACCGTGAAGCGGGTGGTGTGGCGGGCGTTGTCGTGGATGACGCCGTAGGCGCCCCGGCGAGCAAGCGTGCGTGGGTTCGCCCGTGAGTGGGGTTCGTTCGCGGCAACGGCTGACTGGGCGTGCGGGGGCACGCTAGGGTCGTGGGTACCCATCGGGAAGGCCTTCACTTCCTCGGTGGCCAGGCCCTCGATCGGGATCGCTACTCCCGGCCGGGGGCCGATGCATGTGTGCGGTTGTTTGCGCTGAGAGTAGGGGAGCTGGGGGCCGCGAAATCCAGCCGAGCCGGGGATGTTCACCCGCCCGGGTGAGCGTGGTCCCCGGGCGGAGGGGTGGGGCTTGGCGGGGTCATTTCTCCCCGGAGTTCTTTGGGTGGGGATCGCCTTCGCCACCGGAGCCCGTGGGGACGGGTTCCGGCTCTGAGCAGCGCAGTTCCGCCCATACGGTCTTGCGCGGGAAGCGGTCCTCCCGTACGCCCCAGCGGTCCGCGAGTGCGTCCACGAGGACCAGGCCCCGGCCGGACTCGGAGCCGGAGGTCGGCTGTCGGAGCTGGGGGAGCCGTTCACAGCGGGTGTCGGTCACTTCGATGCGAAGGGTGTCGGCGACCACGTAGAGCATGAGCCGGAAGTCGCGCCCCGGTACCCGGCCGTGGGTGACCGCGTTGGCCGCCAGCTCGGCGACGACATGGCCCGGCGCCTCCAACGGGAGTCCCCAGGTACGCAGTTGCTCGGTGGCGAGCAGACGGGCGAGACGGGCTCCGCGCGGGGTGGAGGAGAGCAGCACGCTGAAGTTGCGGACGGCGCAGTCGAGTTGGACGGCGGATTCGGCGATTTCCTGATTCACATCACTCAGAGTGGCCGCGCCTGCCTACCGTGAACAGTGACGACGCCGTTGCGTACGGTGACTGTCCGGAGGTTGTCCGGTGGTGTCCGGGCTGTCGGAAGAGGGAGGGGCGGGATGCTCGTCGACGGTGACGCGGGTCGGCTCAAGGGGGAGGCCGACGAGCCGGGATGGGAGGTGGATCCGGACGACGAGTGGGGAGTGGCCGTCGTCGCCACCGTCGGGCGGCAGCTGAAGCTGCGGCGGGAGGCGGTGGGGATGCGGGCAGCCGACTTCGGGAAGGCCGTCGGGTACGGCGAGGACCTGGTCTACAAGATCGAGGGCGGGAAGCGGATCCCCCGCCCCGAGTACCTGGACAGGGCGGACGAGGTGCTGGGAGCGGGCGGGCTGCTCTCCGCGATGAAGGAGGACGTGGCCAAGGTCCGGTACCCGAGGAAGGTGCGGGAGCTGGCGAAGCTGGAGGCGCAGGCCGTCGAGATCGGGGTGTACGAGAGCATCAGCATCAACGGCCTGCTCCAGACGCCGGATCACGCACGAGCGCTGTTCGAGTCGTGGCAGCCTGCCTACTCGCCGGAGGAAGTGGACCGCCTGGTGGCTGCTCGTGTGGCGCGGCACTCCGTCTTCGAACGGTCGCCTGCCCCGGCGCTCAGTTTCGTCCAGGAAGAGGCGACGCTCCGCCGCCCGGTCGGAGGGACAATGGTGTGGCGCCAGCAGCTCGAACGCCTGCTGGACGTGGGGCGATTGCGCAACGTCACGCTTCAGGTGATGCCGACGAGCAGCGATGCTCATCCTGGCCTGAACGGAAGGATCGAAGTGCTCAAGTTCGGGGACGGCACGGCGGTGGGACGTACGGACGGTGCGTTCAACGGGCGACCGATCTCCGATCCGAAACAGGTCCGGATCATTGATCTGCGGTATGGCACCATCCGGGCGCAAGCTCTCCCCCCGAGGGAGTCGCTGGCTTTCATCGAGCAACTGCTGGGAGAGAGATGATCCGCAAGACCGCCACCGGGGACGCCTCCGAAAAGGCGTGGTTCAAGAGCAGCTACAGCAGCGGCCCGGAGGGCGACTCCTGCGTCGAGATCGCCATAGCCCCGCACACCGTCCACGTCCGCGACTCCAAGAACGTCGGCGGCCCCCAGCTCACCCTCAAGCCGGACGCCTGGACCGGCTTCGTGCAGTACGCCTCGGGAAGCTGACCTTCAACTGCACGCGCCCCACTCTGGTCGACACCGGGAGCGGGGCGCGTGGACGTGGCACCGACTGCTACGGCGTCACGACCTTGCCCCCGAACGTGACCGCGAGGGAGCCGTTGGAGGCGAAGGACCAGCCCAGGGCGCCCGAGTACGAGGAGCACCGGGAGCCGTTGGCGCCGGTCCAGAACTGGTTGGAGCTGTCGGCGTCGCCGGAGATCTTGTCATTCGAGCCGGTGACGGCGAACCGGCACGAGGTGTTGTTCCGGAACACCGAGGTGCCGACGTCGAACGAGAAGTTGCGCTGGGTGTTGTCGATGCTGGCGTTGTTCGAGACGGCCATCGTGCCGGGGTTGCTGTTGTAGGTGAACCCGTGATGGCCGTTGCGGTAGGCGATGTCGTGCCGGATCACGTGGTCGACCGCGATGCCGTCGCCGCCGAGCTTGTAGCCGTTGCGGTCGCCGTTCTTGTTCTGGGTGCCGTCGGTGAGGGTGCCGTTGTTGTACGAGAGGGAGTACTCGATGGTCACCGGGCCGATGGGACCCGTGTCGGTCTTGGTGTAGAGGTCCCAGCCGTCGTCGATGTTGTTGTGGGAGACGTCGTAGCGGAAGACGTTCCCGGTGCCGGTGGTGAGCTTCGCGGCGAAACCGTCGGCGTTCTCGCCGGTGGAGTCCTTGTTGTCGTGCGACTCCGAGCTCACGATCAGGTTGTTGGACGGCCACTGGCTGCTCGGGGTGCTGGACGAGATCCGGCCGAGCTGCAGCCCCGTGTCGCGGTTGTACGCCGTGACAGTGCGCTCGATGACGTTGTTGCTGCCGCCGACGTAGATCCCGTTGTCACCGGCGTGCTGGACGGTCAGGCCGTACAGGTGCCAGTAGTCGGCGTTCAGCTGGATGCCCCGGTTGGACGAGCTCTCGGTCTGCCCCGAGAAGTCCAGCACCGGCTTCTCGCCCGGGTAGGCGGACAGGTTGGTGCGGGCACTCGAGGTGCCGTTGGCGCCCTGCGGGATGGTGATCGTCGACGAGTACTTGTAGGTCCCGCCGCGTACGTAGATGGTTCCGCCAGGGGCGATGCGGCTGATCGCCGAGGTGAGGGTCGTGGGGGCCGACTGCGTGCCGGCCGCGCTGTCGCTGCCGTTCGGCGACACGTAGAGCGTGGTGCTCGCCGTGGGCGCGGCCTGGGCCGTGGGGCCGGACAGCGCCAATGCGCCGGCCAGCAGGCTGACACACGCGATGACGGGTCTCACTTGCATGGTGCTGCCTCCGGGTTCGTACGTGTGGGGGTTCCGTGGCCAGGGGTTCCGTGCAAGGGAAAGCGCTTTCTCCCAGAGAACGTAAGCGCTTGCTGTGGACGCGTCAATGAGCGTGTACTTGATTCTTATTCATGCACATGAACGATTCGCGCCACCCGGACCGCTGATCCGTACGGCGCCGCGCGCGGCCTTGCCGAGACCCGTGTTTGATTCGCGTCACGCCCGGGGTAATCTCTCCGGCCCGATTGGCCAGGCCCCCGCCCCCTATGGCAGACTGTCGGAGTTGCTCGGTCGAGTGTTGATGCTGCGCGCCTCCCGCCGGGAGGACCGGAAGCGAGTCCCACAGTACTCGTCGTCCTAACTGCCTCACGGCAGCGCTGGGGCGGACGTACGGGAATCTTCCGGGAAGCGTGGGCGCGACACCGGCCAGGCACCCGGTGGGCCTTTCGGTCCCGATCGGCGCGGTTCGCAGGGCCGTGCGCAATCCCGCAGGGATGTTCGAACAAGGGACATCTGTGTCAGCGGGGGCGCGACACGCCCGACCGCGTGGGTCGGAAGGCAGGGTAGGGAATGCCGGGTTCCAGAGCGTAAGAGAGACAGGACCACTGAGTAGCCATGGCGGGACAGAAGATCCGCATCCGGCTCAAGGCCTACGACCACGAGGTCATCGACTCCTCGGCGAAGAAGATCGTCGAGACGGTGACCCGTACCGGTGCGTCGGTCGCGGGCCCGGTGCCGCTGCCCACTGAGAAGAACGTGTACTGCGTCATCAAGTCGCCGCACAAGTACAAGGACTCGCGCGAGCACTTCGAGATGCGCACGCACAAGCGCCTGATCGACATCCTCGACCCGACCCCCAAGACCGTTGACTCTCTGATGCGACTCGACCTCCCGGCCGGTGTCGACATCGAGATCAAGCTCTGAGGCCGGTGATCTGAAGAGATGGCTAAGCAGATCAAGGGCATCCTGGGCGAGAAGCTCGGTATGACGCAGGTGTGGGACGAGAACAACCGTGTTGTTCCGGTCACCGTCGTCAAGGCCGGCCCCAACGTCGTCACCCAGGTCCGTACGAACGACGTCGACGGCTACGAGTCGGTCCAGATCGCCTTCGGCGAGATCGACCCGCGCAAGGTGAACAAGCCCCTCAAGGGCCACTTCGCCAAGGCCGACGTCACCCCCCGTCGTCACCTCGTCGAGATCCGCACCGCGGACGCCTCCGAGTACACGCTCGGCCAGGAGATCACCGCTGAGGTGTTCGAAGCCGGTGTGAAGGTCGACGTCACCGGCCAGAGCAAGGGCAAGGGCTTCGCCGGTGTCATGAAGCGTCACAACTTCAAGGGCCTCGGCGCCGGTCACGGCGTTCAGCGCAAGCACCGCTCGCCCGGTTCCATCGGTGGCTGCGCCACCCCGGGTCGTGTGTTCAAGGGCGTCCGCATGGCGGGCCGCATGGGCAACGAGCGCGTCACCACCCAGAACCTGACCGTCCACGCCGTTGACGCGGAGAAGGGTCTGCTGCTCATCAAGGGCGCGGTTCCCGGTCCGAACGGCGGCCTCGTCCTGGTCCGCACCGCGGCCAAGGGGGCCTGAGGTAACCGATGAGCACTGTTGACATCCTTTCGCCTGCCGGCGAGAAGACCGGTAGCGTCGAACTCCCCGCGGAGATCTTCGGCGTGGAGAAGGTCAGCATCCCGCTGATCCACCAGGTCGTCGTCGCGCAGAACGCGGCTGCCCGCCAGGGCACGCACAAGACCAAGACCCGCGCCGAAGTCCGTGGTGGTGGCAGGAAGCCGTACCGCCAGAAGGGCACCGGCCGCGCCCGTCAGGGCTCGACCCGCGCGCCGCAGTTCGCCGGCGGTGGCGTCGTGCACGGTCCCGTGCCGCGTGACTACTCGCAGCGGACCCCGAAGAAGATGAAGGCCGCGGCCCTGCGCCACGCCCTCACCGACCGGGCCCGCCACAACCGTATCCACGTCGTCACCGGCGTGATCGAGGGCGAGACCCCCTCCACCAAGGCCGCCAAGACGCTGTTCGGCAAGATCTCGGAGCGCAAGAACCTGCTCCTGGTCGTCGAGCGCGCCGACGAGGCCGCGTGGCTGTCCGCTCGCAACCTGCCCCAGGTCCACATCCTGGAGCCGGGCCAGCTGAACACGTACGACGTGATCGTCTCCGACGACGTGGTCTTCACCCAGGCCGCTTTCGAGTCCTTCGTGTCCGGCCCGAAGGCCACTGACACCGAAGGGAGCGAGGTCTGATGGCTATCCGTCACCCCGCCATTGCCTCGAAGGCCGCCAAGGCCGCCAAGGCCGCGCGCGTCGCCAAGGCGCGTCGTCACGCCGCCGAGGGCAAGAACACCGTCGAGACCCCGCTGAGCAAGTCGTACACGGACCCCCGTGACGTCCTGATCAAGCCGGTCGTCTCCGAGAAGAGCTACGCGCTCCTCGACGAGAACAAGTACACGTTCATCGTGGACCCGAGCGCCAACAAGACCCAGATCAAGCAGGCCGTCCAGGCGGTCTTCTCGGTCAAGGTCACCGGGGTCAACACGATCAACCGCCAGGGCAAGCGCAAGCGGACCCGCACCGGCTTCGGCCAGCGTGCGGCGACCAAGCGCGCGATCGTGACCCTCGCCGAGGGCGACCGTATCGACATCTTCGGCGGTCCGACCGCGTAAGCGGTCAGGATCGTCCGATATCGGACGAGGACTGAGAAATGGGAATCCGCAAGTACAAGCCGACTACGCCGGGCCGTCGTGGCGCCAGCGTCGCCGACTTCGTCGAGGTCACGCGGTCCACGCCGGAGAAGTCGCTGGTCCGTCCCCTGCACAGCAAGGGCGGCCGTAACAATTCCGGTCGTGTGACCGTCCGCCACCAGGGCGGTGGCCACAAGCGCGCCTACCGCGTGATCGACTTCCGTCGTCACGACAAGGACGGCGTGCCGGCGAAGGTCGCGCACATCGAGTACGACCCCAACCGCACCGCGCGCATCGCGCTGCTGCACTACGCCGACGGCGAGAAGCGCTACATCCTCGCGCCGCGCGGCCTGCAGCAGGGCGACCGTGTCGAGAACGGCCCCGGGGCCGACATCAAGCCGGGCAACAACCTGGCCCTGCGCAACATCCCGGTCGGTACGACGCTGCACGCGATCGAACTCCGTCCGGGCGGCGGCGCCAAGATGGCCCGCTCCGCAGGTGCCTCCGTGCAGCTGCTCGCGCGTGAGGGCGCCATGGCGACCCTCCGTATGCCGTCCGGCGAGATCCGCATGGTGGACGCACGCTGCCGCGCCACCGTCGGTGAGGTCGGCAACGCCGAGCAGAGCAACATCAACTGGGGCAAGGCCGGCCGTAAGCGGTGGCTGGGCGTTCGCCCGACCGTCCGTGGTGTCGTCATGAACCCGGTCGACCACCCGCACGGTGGTGGTGAGGGCCGGACCTCCGGTGGTCGTCACCCCGTGTCCCCGTGGGGCAAGAAGGAAGGCCGTACTCGTTCGCCCAAGAAGGCGTCGAACAAGTACATCGTCCGCCGCCGCAAGACGAACAAGAAGCGCTAAGGACGGGTTGAGATGCCTCGTAGCTTGAAGAAGGGACCCTTCGTCGACGACCACCTGCTCAAGAAGGTGGACTCGCAGAACGAAGCCGGTACCAAGAACGTCATCAAGACCTGGTCCCGCCGCTCGATGATCATCCCCAGCATGCTGGGCCACACGATCGCGGTGCACAACGGCAAGACCCACATCCCGGTGTTCGTCACCGAGTCGATGGTCGGCCACAAGCTCGGCGAGTTCTCGCCGACGCGCACCTTCCGGGGTCACGTCAAGGAAGACCGGAAGTCGAAGCGCCGCTAGTAGCGGATCGCACTCAGACACGTAAGTAACTGAAGGGACAACCATGGAAGCCAGGGCCCAGGCGCGGTACATCCGCGTCACGCCCATGAAGGCCCGCCGCGTGGTGGACCTCATCCGTGGCATGGACGCCACGGAGGCCCAGGCTGTTCTGCGATTCGCTCCGCAGGCAGCCTCCGTGCCGGTCGGCAAGGTGCTCGACAGCGCCATCGCCAACGCCGCGCACAACTACGACCACACCGACGCCGACAGCCTCTACATCTCCGAGGCGTACGTCGACGAGGGCCCGACCCTGAAGCGGTTCCGTCCGCGTGCCCAGGGCCGTGCCTACCGGATCCGCAAGCGGACCAGCCACATCACCGTGGTCGTCAGCAGCAAGGAAGGAACCCGGTAATGGGCCAGAAGGTTAACCCGCATGGGTTCCGGCTCGGTGTCACCACGGACTTCAAGTCCCGGTGGTACGCCGACAAGCTGTACAAGGACTACGTCAAGGAAGACGTCGCCATCCGTCGGATGATGACGTCCGGCATGGAGCGCGCCGGTATCTCGAAGGTTGAGATCGAGCGCACCCGTGACCGCGTCCGCGTGGACATCCACACCGCGCGTCCGGGCATCGTCATCGGCCGCCGTGGCGCCGAGGCCGACCGCATCCGCGGTGACCTCGAGAAGCTCACGGGCAAGCAGGTCCAGCTGAACATCCTCGAGGTCAAGAACCCCGAGACCGACGCTCAGCTCGTGGCCCAGGCCGTTGCCGAGCAGCTCTCCTCCCGCGTCTCCTTCCGCCGCGCCATGCGCAAGAGCATGCAGTCGGCGATGAAGGCGGGCGCCAAGGGCATCAAGATCCAGTGCGGTGGCCGCCTCGGCGGCGCCGAGATGTCCCGCTCGGAGTTCTACCGCGAGGGCCGTGTGCCCCTGCACACGCTCCGTGCGAACGTGGACTACGGCTTCTTCGAGGCCAAGACGACCTTCGGCCGCATCGGTGTGAAGGTCTGGATCTACAAGGGCGACGTCAAGAACATCGCCGAGGTCCGCGCCGAGAACGCTGCCGCCCGTGCGGGCAACCGCCCGGCGCGCGGCGGTGCCGACCGCCCGGCCCGTGGTGGCCGTGGTGGCGAGCGGCGCGGTCGCAAGCCGCAGCAGGCTGCCGGCGCCGAGGCCCCCAAGGCCGAGGCCCCTGCCGCTCCGGCTGAGAGCACCGGAACGGAGGCCTGACCGACATGCTGATCCCCCGTAGGGTCAAGCACCGCAAGCAGCACCACCCGGGACGCAGCGGCGCTGCCAAGGGTGGCACGACGGTTGCGTTCGGCGAGTACGGCATCCAGGCGCTCACCCCGGCGTACGTGACGAACCGTCAGATCGAGGCCGCTCGTATCGCCATGACGCGTCACATCAAGCGTGGTGGCAAGGTCTGGATCAACATCTACCCGGACCGTCCGCTCACCAAGAAGCCCGCCGAGACCCGCATGGGTTCCGGTAAGGGTTCTCCGGAGTGGTGGATCGCCAACGTCAAGCCCGGACGCGTGATGTTCGAGCTGTCGTACCCCAACGAGAAGATTGCGCGTGAGGCCCTCACTCGTGCGGCCCACAAGCTGCCGATGAAGTGCCGGATCGTCAAGCGCGAGGCAGGTGAAGCGTGATGTCGGCCGGTACCAAGGCGTCCGAGCTGCGCGAGCTGGGCAACGAGGAGCTTCTGGGCAAGCTCCGCGAGGCCAAGGAAGAGCTGTTCAACCTCCGCTTCCAGGCGGCGACGGGCCAGCTCGAGAACCACGGCCGTCTGAAGGCGGTCCGCAAGGACATCGCGCGGATCTACACCCTGATGCGCGAGCGTGAGCTGGGCATCGAAACGGTGGAGAACGCCTGATGAGCGAGAACAACGTGACTGAGAACACTGAGGCGCGCGGCTTCCGCAAGACCCGTGAGGGTCTCGTCGTCAGCGACAAGATGGACAAGACCGTCGTCGTCGCCGTCGAGGACCGCGTCAAGCACGCGCTGTACGGCAAGGTCATCCGCCGTACGAACAAGCTCAAGGCGCACGACGAGCAGAACGCCGCGGGTGTCGGCGACCGCGTCCTCCTGATGGAGACCCGGCCGCTGTCCGCGTCGAAGCGCTGGCGCGTCGTCGAGATCCTCGAGAAGGCGAAGTAATAAGCGGGGGCTCCGCCCCCGCTGACCCCCGCCGGGGACTCCGCCCCGCAGGCCCCCGGGCCGGTGGAGCGGGCCCCGGCCGGGGTTTTCGCCAGACCGAAAAACTCCCGCGGAGCGATCCGCGGGGCCAAACCGCCGCTCGGCGGGGCCCGAAGGGCTTGCGCCGGGGCTGGCCGGTCCGCGAGTGGTTCGCGCGCACAGCGTGGGCGTGCACGCGGCCCCCGGCCGGAATCGGCCAGTAATTCCTGCGGGGGTATCCCCGCAGGACAGTTCCGCCAGGCTCTCCGGCTCACCCCGGAGGGAACCGGCAGACGATCAGGAGATAGACGTGATCCAGCAGGAGTCGCGACTGCGTGTCGCCGACAACACTGGTGCGAAGGAGATCCTTTGCATCCGTGTGCTCGGTGGCTCCGGTCGCCGCTACGCGGGCATCGGTGACGTCATCGTCGCCACCGTCAAGGACGCGATCCCCGGTGGCAACGTGAAGAAGGGTGACGTCGTCAAGGCGGTCATCGTTCGCACCGTCAAGGAGCGCCGCCGTCCGGACGGCTCGTACATCCGCTTCGACGAGAACGCCGCCGTCATTCTGAAGAACGACGGTGACCCTCGCGGCACCCGCATCTTCGGCCCGGTCGGGCGTGAGCTGCGCGAGAAGAAGTTCATGAAGATCATCTCGCTGGCTCCGGAGGTGCTGTAAGCATGAAGATCAAGAAGGGCGACCTGGTCCAGGTCATCACCGGCAAGGACAAGGGCAAGCAGGGCAAGGTCATTGCCGCTTACCCGCGCGAGGAGCGCGTCCTGGTCGAGGGTGTCAACCGGGTCAAGAAGCACACCAAGGCTGGTCCGACCGCTCGCGGCTCGCAGGCCGGCGGCATCATCACGACCGAGGCCCCCATCCACGTGTCCAACGTTCAGCTGGTCGTGGAGAAGGACGGCAACAAGGTCGTGACCCGCGTCGGCTACCGCTTCGACGAGAACGGCAACAAGATCCGCGTTGCCAAGCGGACGGGTGAGGACATCTGATGGCTACCACCACCACTCCGCGTCTGAAGCAGAAGTACCGCGAGGAGATCGCGGGCAAGCTGCGTGACGAGTTCAAGTACGAGAACGTCATGCAGGTCCCCGGCCTCGTCAAGATCGTGGTCAACATGGGTGTGGGCGACGCCGCCCGCGACTCCAAGCTGATCGAGGGCGCCATCCGCGACCTCACCACGATCACCGGTCAGAAGCCGGCCGTCACCAAGGCCCGCAAGTCCATCGCGCAGTTCAAGCTGCGTGAGGGCCAGCCGATCGGTGCCCACGTCACGCTCCGTGGCGACCGCATGTGGGAGTTCCTGGACCGCACCCTGTCGCTCGCGCTGCCGCGCATCCGCGACTTCCGCGGCCTGTCCCCCAAGCAGTTCGACGGCCGTGGCAACTACACCTTCGGTCTCACGGAGCAGGTCATGTTCCACGAGATCGACCAGGACAAGATCGACCGCGTCCGGGGTATGGACATCACCGTGGTCACCACGGCGACCAACGACGCTGAGGGCCGCGCGCTCCTTCGTCACCTCGGCTTCCCGTTCAAGGAGGCGTGAGCGAGATGGCGAAGAAGGCTCTGATCGCTAAGGCTGCTCGCAAGCCCAAGTTCGGTGTGCGCGCGTACACCCGCTGCCAGCGCTGCGGCCGTCCGCACTCCGTGTACCGCAAGTTCGGCCTGTGCCGCGTGTGCCTTCGTGAGATGGCTCACCGTGGCGAGCTGCCGGGCGTGACCAAGAGCTCCTGGTAATCCCCCACTTGGGGATTCCCCAGGGCTCTCGGTAAGCAACTGGGGTGGCAGGACGCCCAGCCCGCATGCCTTAGGCTTGTGGGGTTGGGCGTCTGTCGCCGCCCTTACGACTTACTACGCCGTAGGTCCACCGCGCCGCACCCGTCCCGTCTCGGATCGGGGAGAGGGATGGCGCACCAGGAAACCCCGGCGAGAGAGGCCGAAGGCCAATTCATGACCATGACTGATCCGATCGCAGACATGCTCACGCGTCTGCGGAACGCGAACGCGGCGTACCACGACACCGTGACGATGCCGCACTCCAAGATCAAGTCGCACATCGCGGAGATCCTCCAGCAGGAGGGCTTCATCACGGGCTGGCGCGTCGAGGACGCCGAGGTCGGCAAGAACCTCGTCCTCGAGCTGAAGTTCGGCCCCAACCGTGAGCGCTCCATCGCGGGCATCAAGCGGATCTCCAAGCCCGGTCTCCGGGTGTACGCGAAGTCCACCAACCTGCCGAAGGTGCTCGGCGGCCTCGGCGTGGCGATCATCTCCACGTCTCACGGGCTCCTCACCGACAAGCAGGCCGGCAAGAAGGGCGTGGGTGGGGAAGTCCTCGCCTACGTCTGGTAGCAGAAGGGAACGGAGGAAACAGCTATGTCGCGCATCGGCAAGCTCCCCATCGCGGTTCCCGCCGGCGTGGACGTCACCATCGACGGCCGTACGGTCGCGGTCAAGGGCCCCAAGGGCGAACTGACCCACACCGTTGCCGCGCCGATCGACATCGCCAAGGGCGAGGACGGCACCCTGCAGGTGACCCGCCCCAACGACGAGCGTCAGAACAAGGCCCTGCACGGCCTGTCCCGCACGCTGGTGGCGAACATGATCACCGGCGTGACCCAGGGTTACGTGAAGAAGCTCGAGATCAGCGGTGTCGGTTACCGCGTGACGGCCAAGGGTTCGAACCTCGAGTTCGCGCTCGGCTACAGCCACCCGATCACCGTCGAGGCGCCCGAGGGCATCACCTTCAAGGTGGAGACCCCGACCCGTTTCTCGGTCGAGGGCATCGACAAGCAGAAGGTCGGCGAGGTTGCGGCCAACATCCGCAAGCTGCGCAAGCCCGACCCGTACAAGGCCAAGGGCGTCAAGTACGAGGGCGAAGTCATCCGCCGCAAGGTCGGAAAGGCGGGTAAGTAAGCCATGGCATACGGGCAGAAGATCCTCAAGGGCGACGCCTACAAGCGCGCCGCGATCAAGCGCCGTCACATCCGGATCCGCAAGCGGATCTCCGGTACGGCGGAGCGTCCCCGTCTGGTCGTGACCCGCTCGAACCGCCACATCGTGGCGCAGGTGATCGACGACCTCAAGGGCCACACCCTGGCGTCGGCGTCCACGCTGGACAGCTCGATCCGCGGTGGCGAGGGCGACAAGTCCGCGCAGGCCAAGCAGGTCGGTGCCCTGGTCGCCGAGCGTGCCAAGGCCGCCGGTGTCGAGGCCGTCGTGTTCGACCGTGGTGGCAACCAGTACGCCGGGCGCATCGCCGCCCTGGCGGACGCCGCCCGCGAAGCCGGGCTCAAGTTCTGAGCCTGCCGTAGCTAGCGGAGACAGAGAGAGGTAATTCCAATGGCTGGACCCCAGCGCCGCGGTGGCGGTGCCGGTGGCGGCGAGCGGCGGGACCGGAAGGGCCGTGACGGCGGCGCAGCTGCCGCCGAGAAGACCGCGTACGTTGAGCGCGTCGTCGCGATCAACCGCGTCGCCAAGGTTGTGAAGGGTGGTCGTCGCTTCAGCTTCACCGCGCTGGTCGTGGTGGGCGACGGTGACGGCACCGTGGGTGTCGGATACGGCAAGGCCAAGGAGGTGCCGGCCGCCATCGCCAAGGGCGTTGAGGAGGCCAAGAAGCACTTCTTCAAGGTCCCCCGGATCCAGGGCACCATCCCGCACCCGATCCAGGGTGAGAAGGCTGCCGGCGTCGTGCTGCTCAAGCCCGCGTCGCCCGGTACCGGTGTTATCGCCGGTGGTCCGGTGCGTGCCGTGCTCGAGTGCGCCGGTATCCACGACGTGCTGTCGAAGTCGCTCGGCTCCGACAACGCGATCAACATCGTGCACGCGACCGTGGAGGCCCTGAAGGGCCTGCAGCGTCCCGAGGAGATCGCGGCCCGCCGTGGTCTGCCGCTCGAGGACGTCGCCCCCGCGGCCCTGCTGCGTGCGCGTGCCGGGGCGGGTGCGTAATCATGGCGCAGCTCAAGATCACGCAGACGAAGTCGTACATCGGCAGCAAGCAGAACCACCGCGACACCCTGCGTTCCCTGGGCCTCAAGCGCCTGGGTGACGTGGTCGTCAAGGAGGACCGTCCCGAGTTCCGCGGCATGGTGCACACCGTCCGCCACCTCGTGACGGTCGAGGAGGTCGACTGATCATGGCGGAGCAGAACCCGCTCAAGATCCACAACCTCCGTCCCGCCCCGGGCGCCAAGACCGCCAAGACCCGTGTCGGTCGTGGTGAGGCGTCGAAGGGTAAGACGGCCGGTCGTGGTACCAAGGGCACGAAGGCCCGCTACCAGGTTCCGGAGCGCTTCGAGGGTGGCCAGATGCCGCTGCACATGCGCCTCCCGAAGCTGAAGGGCTTCAAGAACCCGTTCAAGACCGAGTACCAGGTCGTGAACCTCGACAAGCTGGCCGCGCTCTACCCCGAGGGTGGCGAGGTCACCGTCGAGGGTCTGGTGGCCAAGGGTGCCGTTCGCAAGAACGCGCTCGTCAAGGTGCTCGGCCAGGGCGAGATCTCCGTGGCGCTGCAGGTGACGGTCGACGCCGTCTCCGGCTCCGCCAAGGAGAAGATCACCGCCGCCGGCGGTACCGTCACCGAGCTCGTCTGAAACCTTCGGGCGTCTCGATGACCTGAACGAACCCGACCGGGGATACCTCACACAGGGGTATCCCCGGTCGGTCGTTCCAAGGGGGGCAGTCTCGCCGGTATGGTGGCCTGCACTGCCCAGTTTCACCGGGTGTCGCGGTTCGGGCACCCGGGGCGGCAGTCGACCGTTACGTATGTCGTTGTTGTCCTTGTTCAGTCGGAAACTCAGACCGTCACCCTTGACGCAGTTGCGCGGGGGTCGCAGGAGGCACCGTGCTCACCGCGTTCGCCCGGGCGTTCAGGACGCCCGACCTGCGCAAGAAGCTGCTCTTCACGCTCGGAATCATCGTGCTCTACCGGGTCGGTACGCACATCCCGATCCCCGGCGTCGACTACAAGAACGTTCAGACCTGCATCGACGTGGCCAAGGGACAGCAGGGCCTGTTCGGTCTGGTCAACATGTTCAGCGGCGGCGCGCTGCTGCAGATCACGGTTTTCGCGCTGGGCATCATGCCGTACATCACGGCGAGCATCATTCTCCAGCTGCTGACCGTGGTCATCCCGCGCCTCGAGGCCCTGAAGAAGGAGGGCCAGGCGGGCACGACGAAGATCACCCAGTACACCCGTTACCTGACGGTGGCGCTGGCGATCCTCCAGGGCACCGGCCTGGTGGCCACCGCCCGCAGCGGCGCCCTGTTCTCGGGCTGCCCGGTGGCGTCCTCGATCGTGCCCGACCAGTCGATCTTCACCACCATCACGATGGTCATCTGCATGACCGCCGGTACCGCCGTCGTCATGTGGCTCGGCGAGCTGATCACCGACCGCGGCATCGGCAACGGCATGTCCATCCTGATGTTCATCTCGATCGCCGCGACCTTCCCGTCCGCGCTGTGGGCGATCAAGAAGCAGGGCACCCTGGCCGGCGGCTGGATCGAGTTCGGCACGGTCATCCTGGTCGGCCTGGTCATGGTCGGCCTGGTGGTCTTCGTCGAGCAGGCGCAGCGGCGCATCCCCGTGCAGTACGCCAAGCGGATGATCGGCCGCCGGTCCTACGGCGGCACGTCCACGTACATCCCGCTCAAGGTCAACCAGGCGGGTGTGATCCCCGTCATCTTCGCGTCGTCGCTGCTCTACATCCCGGCACTGATCGCGCAGTTCGCCGGGGGCAACTCCGGGTGGAAGTCCTGGATCCAGCAGAACCTCACCAAGGGCGACCACCCGATCTACATCACCCTCTACTTCCTGCTGATCGTGTTCTTCGCGTTCTTCTACGTGGCGATCTCGTTCAACCCCGAGGAAGTCGCGGACAACATGAAGAAGTATGGTGGCTTCATCCCGGGCATCCGGGCCGGTCGGCCCACCGCTGAGTACCTGTCGTACGTACTCAACCGGATCACCTGGCCGGGTTCGCTGTACCTGGGTCTGATCGCTCTCGTACCGACAATGGCGTTGGTGGGCTTCGGGGCGAGCCAGAACTTCCCGTTCGGTGGCACCAGCATCCTGATCATCGTGGGTGTCGGCCTCGAGACGGTGAAGCAGATCGAGAGCCAGCTCCAGCAGCGCAATTACGAAGGGTTCCTCCGCTGATGCGAATCGTGCTCGTCGGGCCGCCTGGTGCCGGCAAGGGGACGCAGGCCGCGTTCCTCGCCAAGAACCTGTCGATCCCGCACATCTCCACGGGCGACCTGTTCCGCGCCAACATCAGCCGGCAGACGGAGCTCGGGAAACTCGCGAAGTCCTACATGGACGCGGGCAACCTGGTGCCCGACGAGGTCACCATCGCGATGGCCAAGGACCGCATGGAGCAGCAGGACGCCCAGGGCGGCTTCCTCCTGGACGGCTTCCCGCGCAACGTCTCGCAGGCCGAGGCGCTCGACGACATGCTCGAGGCCGAGGGCATGAAGCTGGACGCGGTGCTCGACCTGGAGGTACCCGAGGACGAGGTCGTCAAGCGCATCGCGGGCCGCCGGGTGTGCCGCAACGACTCGTCGCACGTGTTCCACGTGTCGTACAAGACGCCGAAGCAGGAAGGCGTCTGCGACGTCTGCGGCGGGGAGCTGTACCAGCGGGACGACGACTCCGAGGAGACGGTCCGCAAGCGGCTCGAGGTCTACCACACGCAGACCGAGCCGATCATCGACTACTACAAGGCCCAGGGCCTGGTGGTCACGATCTCGGCCCTCGGCAAGGTTGAAGAGGTCACCGGACGCGCGATGGAGGCGCTCCAGCAGAAGGTGGGCGACAGGTAGTCGCTCCCGGCGCTCCACGGCCGCGGTCCCCTGGCGGGGGCCGCGGCCGTCGTGTGGGGTGCCACTGCTGCGCGCCCCCGGGCGCGGGTTCCGACCCGACGGCCCGTCCGGAAGCGCCGGACGAGCTGGACGTGCCGCCCCGTATCTTTGTTGGTGTCCGTGTCTTCCCGGTCCAGAAAGGCCGCAGCCCCCATGGTGCAGATCAAGACCCGCGAGCAGATCGCCAAGATGCGTGAGGCGGGGCTGGTCGTCGCCGCCGTGCACGCGGCCACGCGCGAGGCGGCCGTGCCGGGCGCCACGACGAAGGACCTGGACGAGGTCGCCCGCAAGGTGCTGGCCGAGCACGGGGCGAAGTCGAACTTCCTGGGGTACGGCGGATTCCCCGCCACCATCTGCACCTCGGTCAACGAGGTCGTCGTCCACGGCATCCCCTCCGACGAGGTGGTCCTCAAGGACGGCGACATCATCTCCATCGACGCCGGGGCGATCGTGGACGGCTGGCACGGTGACGCCGCGTTCACCGCGTTCGTCGGCTCCGGCCACGCCCCGGAGCTCATCGAGCTGTCCCGGGTGACCGAGGAGTCCATGTGGGCCGGCATCGCGGCGGTGAAGCAGGGCAACCGCCTCGTCGACGTCTCCCGGGCCATCGAGACGTACATCCGGCGGCAGCCGAAGCCGGGCGGCGGCCGGTACGGGATCATCGAGGACTACGGCGGCCACGGCATCGGCACCGAGATGCACATGGACCCGCACCTGCTGAACTACGTCGACCGGCGCCGCGGCAAGGGCCCGAAGCTGGTGCCCGGTTTCTGCCTGGCGATCGAGCCGATGGTGTCGCTGGGCACCCCGAAGACCGAGGTCCTGTCGGACGACTGGACGGTCATCACCACGGACGGCACGTGGTCGTCCCACTGGGAGCACTCCGTCGCCCTCACGGAGGAGGGCCCCCTGGTCCTGACGGCTCCCGACGGGGGCAAGGCGAAGCTCGCCGAGCACGGGGTCGTCGCCGCGCCGGATCCGCTTGGCTGACGTCGGTCAAGGAACCGTCCCCCGTGCATAGCGATCACCCCGATGGGGCAGACTTTCGCGATTCGTCTTTCCGGGTGCGCTGACGTAGACTGACTCGTCGGCTCTTGTGCACCCGCATGTCCGCATGCACGCGTAAGGCGCACCAGGAGTCGATCAAGGTAGTCGATTCGAAGGGCGAAGCGTGGCCAAGAAGCAAGGTGCCATCGAGATCGAGGGCACTGTCGTCGAGTCTCTTCCGAACGCCATGTTCAAGGTCGAGCTCCAGAACGGCCACCAGGTCCTGGCACACATCAGCGGCAAGATGCGTATGCACTACATCCGCATCCTCCCTGACGACCGGGTCGTGGTGGAGCTGTCTCCGTACGACCTGACGCGTGGCCGGATCGTCTACCGCTACAAGTAGATCTTGCCCACGTCCCGCGTGAGCGGGGCCGCCGGCAACTGACCCGGAGAACCTCACATCCCATGAAGGTCAAGCCGAGCGTCAAGAAGATCTGCGACAAGTGCAGGGTGATCCGCCGTCACGGCCGGGTCATGGTCATCTGCGAGAACCCGCGCCACAAGCAGCGCCAGGGCTGACGCACGACCGACCGCACCCTCTGCACCGCTATCGCAGAGTTTCGCGCGACGCGAGCTGAATTTGTTCATACGCAGGGCCCAAGCCGCCTGGGGTGGCTTGACACCCCCGGTTCGGAGGCCGGGGACCCAGTTCGTACCTGATACGGCGACTGGGAACCGGTCCTGTGGAAGACCTCCGAAGATCACCAGGAGCCATTGAATGGCACGCGTTTCCGGTGTCGACATCCCGCGCGAAAAGCGCGTGGAGATCGCCCTCACCTACGTGTTCGGCATCGGCCGGACCCTCTCGAAGGAGACGCTGGCTGCGACCGGCGTCGACCCGAACACCCGTGTTCGGGACCTGACCGAGGAGCAGCTGGTCGCGATCCGCGAGTACGTCGACAACAACATCAAGACCGAGGGTGACCTCCGTCGCGAGATCCAGGCCGACATCCGCCGCAAGGTCGAGATCGGTACCTACCAGGGTCTGCGTCACCGTCGCGGTCTGCCCGTCCGCGGTCAGCGCACCAGCACCAACGCCCGTACCCGTAAGGGCCCGCGTCGCGCCATCGCCGGCAAGAAGAAGCCGGGCAAGAAGTAGTCCGCAGCGGACACCTGTCCACGGTCTTCGCTGTAGGACCGACCACCTCCCGTAGGAGTTAAAGGATGCCCCCCAAGGGACGTCAGGGCGCTGCCAAGAAGGTGCGCCGCAAGGAAAAGAAGAACGTCGCTCACGGTCACGCGCACATCAAGAGCACGTTCAACAACACCATCGTTTCGATCACCGACCCGTCCGGCAACGTGATCTCCTGGGCCTCCGCCGGCCACGTCGGCTTCAAGGGCTCCCGGAAGTCCACGCCGTTCGCCGCGCAGATGGCCGCCGAGTCGGCCGCCCGCCGCGCCCAGGAGCACGGCATGCGCAAGGTCGACGTGTTCGTCAAGGGCCCGGGCTCCGGTCGTGAGACCGCGATCCGCTCCCTGCAGGCCACGGGCCTCGAGGTCGGCTCCATCCAGGACGTCACCCCGACCCCGCACAACGGCTGCCGTCCGCCGAAGCGTCGTCGCGTCTGACGTTCGCTTTTTCGGGCCTTCGGGCGGTACGGCTCGCTTGAGCCGTATCGCCCGTACCCTTGCAGTACCCGCACCCCTCCGGGTGCGGCGTGGTCGGGCGTCATATAGCGGGCGCCCCCGACTGAAGGATCTGATCCACACATGCTGATCGCTCAGCGTCCCTCGTTGACCGAAGAGGTCGTCGACGAGTTCCGCTCCCGGTTCGTGATCGAGCCGCTGGAGCCGGGCTTCGGCTACACCCTCGGCAACTCCCTCCGCCGTACGCTCCTGTCGTCGATCCCCGGCGCTGCTGTCACCAGCATCCGCATCGACGGTGTCCTGCACGAGTTCACCACCGTGCCGGGCGTCAAGGAGGACGTCACCGACCTGATCCTCAACATCAAGCAGCTGGTCGTCTCCTCGGAGCACGACGAGCCGGTCGTGATGTACCTGCGCAAGCAGGGCCCCGGTCTGGTCACCGCCGCCGACATCGCGCCCCCGGCCGGTGTCGAGGTGCACAACCCCGACCTGGTCCTCGCCACGCTCAACGGCAAGGGCAAGCTGGAGATGGAGCTCACGGTCGAGCGTGGCCGTGGTTACGTCTCCGCCGTGCAGAACAAGCAGGTGGGCCAGGAGATCGGCCGTATCCCGGTCGACTCGATCTACAGCCCCGTGCTGAAGGTCACGTACAAGGTCGAGGCCACGCGTGTCGAGCAGCGCACCGACTTCGACAAGCTGATCGTCGACGTCGAGACCAAGCAGGCGATGCGTCCCCGTGACGCCATGGCCTCCGCCGGTAAGACGCTGGTCGAGCTGTTCGGTCTGGCCCGCGAGCTCAACATCGACGCCGAGGGCATCGACATGGGTCCGTCCCCGACGGACGCCGCCCTTGCCGCCGACCTGGCGCTGCCGATCGAGGAGCTGGAGCTCACCGTTCGGTCGTACAACTGCCTCAAGCGTGAGGGCATCCACTCCGTGGGTGAGCTGGTCGCGCGCTCCGAGGCGGACCTCCTCGACATTCGTAACTTCGGTGCGAAGTCGATCGACGAGGTCAAGGCGAAGCTGGCCGGCATGGGCCTGGCCCTGAAGGACAGCCCGCCCGGATTCGACCCGACCGCGGCTGCGGACGCCTTTGGTGCGGACGACGACGCGGACGCCGGTTTCGTCGAGACCGAGCAGTACTAGGCGCTCCGCGAGGACGCCGGATTTTGGCTGCGGGTCCGCTCCGGCTGGTCGCGCAGTTCCCCGCGCCCCTGACGGGGCGCGGCCCCTCCGGGCCCCTGACGGGGCCCGGATCTCCGACGGGCAACCGCCCGCTCGGATACTGACCCCGGTACCTGACACGGCCGGGGCAGACACCTAGGAGAAACACGATGCCGAAGCCCACCAAGGGTGCCCGCATGGGCGGCAGTGCCGCGCACGAGAAGCACATCCTCGCGAACCTCGCGAAGTCGCTGTTCGAGCACGGTCGTATCACCACCACCGAGGCGAAGGCCCGCCGCCTGCGCCCGTACGCCGAGCGTCTGATCACCAAGGCGAAGAAGGGCGACCTTCACAACCGCCGTCAGGTGCTCCAGGTCATCACGGACAAGAGCATCGTCCACACGCTCTTCACCGAGATCGGCCCGCGCTACGAGAACCGTCCGGGTGGCTACACCCGCATCACCAAGATCGGTAACCGCCGTGGCGACAACGCGCCCATGGCCGTCATCGAGCTGGTCGAGGCGCTGACGGTGCAGCAGAAGGCGGTCGGCGAGGCCGAGGCGGCGACCAAGCGTGCCGTCAAGGAGTCCGAGGCCAAGGCTGAGGAGACCAAGGCCGAGGAGACCACCGAGGCGCCGGCCGAGGAGGCCGCTGCCGAGGAGTCGAAGGACGCCTGAGGTTTCACCTCGCGCTGAGCGGGTCCGCCCTTGCCGGGCGGACCCGCTTTCGCGTACCTGAGAGGATTCCCACGTGAGTGACGAAGTACAGCCCGGTTACGTCCGCATCCGCCTCGACCTGTCCTACGACGGGACCGAGTTCCACGGATGGGCCAAGCAGGCCGGCGGCAGGCGGACCGTGCAGGAGGAGATCGAGGACGCCCTGCGCACCGTCACCCGCTCCCAGCAGACGTACGAGCTGACCGTCGCCGGACGGACCGACGCCGGGGTGCACGCCCGGGGGCAGGTCGCCCATGTCGATCTGCCGCTTCAGGTGTGGGGCGAACACCGCGGGAAGCTGCTCAAGCGGCTCGCCGGACGGCTGCCCAAGGACGTCAGGGTGTGGGCCCTGCGCGAGGCCCCCAGCGGCTTCAACGCCCGTTTCTCCGCCATCTGGCGGCGCTACGCCTACAGGGTCACCGACAACCCCGGCGGGGTCGATCCGCTGCTGCGCCACCACGTCCTGTGGCACGACTGGCCCCTGGACGTCGACGCCATGAACGAGGCGGCGCGGGGGCTGCTCGGGGAGCACGACTTCGCCGCGTACTGCAAGCGGCGGGAGGGCGCGACGACCATCCGTACGCTGCAGGAGCTGAGCCTGGAGCGGGGAGCGGACGGCATCGTCACCGCCACCGTCCGGGCCGACGCGTTCTGCCACAACATGGTGCGCTCGCTCATCGGCGCCCTGCTCTTCGTCGGCGACGGCCACCGCCCGGCCGACTGGCCCGCCAAGGTGCTGGCCGCCGGTGTGCGGGACTCGGCGGTGCATGTCGTACGACCGCACGGGCTGACGCTGGAGGAAGTCGGCTACCCGGCCGACGAGTTGCTGGCGGCGCGGAACAGGGAAGCGCGAAACAGGCGGACGTTGTCCCTCGGTACCGGCTGCGAAACCTGCTAGTAACGCAGAGTTTCTAGGGACATATCGCCCATGTCTGTACTCAATGGGCGTAAGAAACTTGCTGCCCCTTACATATGCCTTACCACTCGGTTACTCTTGCGACACTCGGCCAATGATTCGAATGGGGACGCCGAGTATGGGTGGGGTACCGGGCCGGTTCGGCCCTGGGGGTTTCTTTCATGAGTAGTGCAGTGCGTGCTGACGCGCGCACGTCTCAGCGCCGCAGGCGCAGGAGGGTGGCCGAAAGCCACGGGCTCCTGCCGCAGCCGCCGGACGAAACAGAGAAGTATTCGTACACCCGCAGGCATCTGTGGATGCTGACGATCGGTTCGCTGATCAGCTTCGCGTGCCTCGCGGTGAGCCAGGCCCTGTTCACGGCATCGAGCCCGTGGTTCTGGCTGACGATGCCGCTGCTCGCCTTCGTCGTCGCCGACTACCTGATCTCGCTGTACCTGGACGGGCTCAGCAAGGACTTCGACGTCAAGGCGCACAAGCAGCTGGTGCGCGACTGGCGGCCCGCCGTCCATCCGAGCGTCGACGTCTTTCTGCCGGTGTGCGGCGAGCCGCTGGAGGTGCTGCACAACACCTGGGTCAACGTGAACCGGCTGGCCGGCACCTACAAGGGCGTCGTCAACGTGTACGTCCTCGACGACGGCGACGACTCCGAGGTGGGCGCGATGGCGCACGACTTCGGCTTCCACTACGTGGTGCGGCCCAACCGCGGCTGGTTCAAGAAGGCCGGCAACCTGCACCACGCCTTCGGGATCACCGACGGCGACCACATCCTCATCCTCGACGCCGACTTCGCTCCGCGCGCCGACCTGCTCGACGAGCTCCTGCCGTACATGGACGCCGACGACAAGATCGGGATCGTGCAGTCGCCGCAGTTCTTCCGGATCACCGACCGGCAGAACTGGATCGAGCGCGGGGCCGGCGCCGTCCAGGAGCAGTTCTACCGCTCGGTGCAGACCTCCCGTGAGGACAAGGACGGATCGATCTGTGTCGGCTCGTGCGCGGTGTACCGGCGTGCGGCCCTCGCCCAGATCGGCGGCATCACGCTGATCGAGCACTCCGAGGACATGTACACCGGATTCGACCTGCGGGCGCTGGGCTGGAAGCTGCGCTACGTGCCGGTCGCGGTGTCGGTGGGCGTCTGCCCGGACACGGCGGGCGCCTTCCACAACCAGCAGTACCGCTGGTGCATGGGCTCGCTGGAGCTGATCACCGGCAAGCGGTTCTGGGACCTGGACCTGAAGTTCACGACACGCCTGTGCTACATCTCGGGCTTCCTGTACTACATCCAGACGGCCCTCGCCACCTTCATCACGCCGATCATCCCGCTCTCGCTGATGATCCTGCGCCCCGACCTGCTGCGCGCGGAGGCCGCCCTGTGGGTGCTGCCCAGCGTGGCCTATGTGACGCTGGTGCTGCCGCTGTGGCACCGGGCGCCGTACCGCCTCGAGGCCTGGGCGGTGCGCGTGATGTACGGCTGGTCGCATGTCTTCGCCGTGTGGGACGTTCTGCGCGGTCGCCCCATGGGCTGGAAGCCGACGGGCTCGCAGGGCGCCAAGAAGAACGGCATGCGCAGGTACTGGATCGGCATGATCGGATGGACCGGCGGCACCGCCGTGCTGTGGGTGATCGTGGCCGGCTGGCGCATGCTCACCGAATACCCGCCGGACTTCGCTCTGATGCTGTCCGCCGGCCTCTTCTACGCCGTCGTCGTCGCACGCGTACTCGTCCAGCCCCGGGAGCGCACCGCGTGAGCCGACAGATCCGCGCGCTGGCCGTCCTGCTGATCGCCTGCGCGCTCCTTGCGGGCTGCAGCACCTTCTCCGACAAGGGCCGGCAGCAGTACGAGCAAGCAGAGGGCAAGAACCCGGGCGAGAGCGAGTCGTCCGGGTCGCAGACCGAGAAGCCCGTGCCGCCGTACGACGTACGACCGCTGCTCGCGCCGGCGAAGAAGTACCTCGGCGTGGCCGCCGAAGGTGCCCCTGCCAGCATGAAGAACATCACGGACTTCGCGAAGGCGGCGGGCAAGAAGCCCAACCTGATCGAGTTCTACTCCGCGTGGGGCGATCAGTACGAAGCGCGTCTGGTGCGCAGTTCCTGGGACTACGGGGGGCTGGCGTTCATCGCCTGGGAGCCCTTCAAGTCGTCGCTGAAGGAGATCGCGTCCGGCAAGGACGACGCGTACATCCGTGAGTACGCGAGTGCCGTCAAGGAGCTCAACCTCCCGGTGGCCATCAGCTTCGCGCACGAGATGAACGGCTTCTGGTACCCGTGGGGCACGAAGAAGGCCACCGCGGCGCAGTTCGTCTCCGCCTTCCGGCACGTCCACGACGTCTTCGACGAGGTGGGCGCCACCCAGGTCATCTGGGTGTGGAGCCCGAACGTGGTCAACCCGATGCCCAAGGTGAAGCTGAAGCCGTACTGGCCGGGCGAGAACTACGTCGACTGGGTCGGCGTCATCGGCTACTACGCCAAGACGGGACCGTCCACCTTCCGCACGCTGTACGGGGCGACCTTCGACCAGGTCCGGGCCCTCACCAAGAAGCCGGTGATCATCGCGGAGACGGCCGCCGAGGCGGGGGACCGCAAGCCCGCCGACATCACCGATCTCTTCCACGGCACGGCCGCGCACGACGACGTGATCGGCTTCGTCTGGTTCAACTTCAACAAGGAAACGGACTGGCGCATCAGCAGCGGACCTCTGTCGGAGCAAACGTTCCGTCGGCAGGCGGCCAGTGACCGTTTCGGATTCGACGTGACGAAGCCATGAGCAGCAGACAGCCGCCTGGTCCGTGGGCGGAGCAGCAGGCGTACGGACAGCCCGGCCCCCGTCACGAACAGGAATACGGCGGACAGGCGTACGGCTCGCAGGCCTACGGGCAGGAGGCACTGGCTGACGGCCACCGGGCGTATGAGCAGGAGTACGCACAGCACTCCGGTGCGCCCCATGCCTACGGGTGGCCCCAGGAGCAGGCGGCGCAACCGGGCGCCGCGCAGGCCGCCGACGCGTATCCGCCGTACTACGACGCCTACGACCCCTACGCGGAGCCCGAACCCGAGCCGGCCGTGCAGCCGACGGTGATCGTCGGCGAGGCCGAGCGGGCGCCGGGCTACACCCTGCCCGACGTCCAGGAGTCCGCCTGGGACGTGGACACCCGGCGCAGCAAGTTGCTCGGCCGCGTGGCCCTGCTCTTCCTGCTCCTGGTGCAGGCCGGGCTGTCGCTCAGGCTGAAGGGGACCGCGTTCCAGGACGAGGCCCTCTACATCGCGTCCGGCCACTACGAACTCGACAACCTGTTGCACGGCACCAAGCTGCCGGCGGACTTCGCGAGCTACTTCTCGGGCCACCCGAAGCTGTACCCCGTGCTGGCGGCGGCCGTGGACTCCGCGTTCGGGCTGACCGGCGTCCGGATGGTGAGCCTCGGCTTCATGCTGAGCTCCACCGCGCTGCTGTACGCCCTGACGCGGCGGTTGTTCAACCTGCGGGCGGCGCTCGGTGCCGCCGCGTTGTTCTCCGTGGTGGAGTCCACGACGGTGCTCGGGAACTTCGCCACCTACGACGCCGCCGCGATCTTCCTGCTGGCGCTGGCGATGTACGCCGTCGTGCGCACCGACCGGATGCCCGCGGTGGCCGTCCTGCTGGCCGCGCCCCCGGCGGCGCTGGCCTTCGCCGTGAAGTACGCCTCCGGCCTGTACCTGCCCACCCTGGTGGTGCTGGCGATCGTCACCGCCCACCGGCACCGCAGTGTGAAGGCGGCCGGCCGCGGTGTGGTGCTGGGCGCCGGCATCGCGGCCCTCCTCGGCGCCGGATACGCCCTGTCGGGGCCGCTCGGCGGCATCAGCTCCACCACCACCAACCGCGCGCACGGCTCGGACTCCGCACTCACGCTGCTGGAACACAGCGCGGAATGGGGCGGCCTGGTCTTTCTCGCCGCCCTGGGCGGCTCGATCGCCTACGCGCTGCGCGGCCGCATGGGTGAGATGCCCTGGATCGAGGGCGTCACCCCGGGACGCTGGCGCCGCGCCGCACTCGGGGCGCTGCTCACCGGGACGGCGCTGCTGGCCCCGGCCTACCAGATCCACCTGCACACCCAGGTGTCCCTCTTCAAGCACGTCGGCTTCGGCCTGCTCTTCGCCGCCCCCATGGCGGGACTGGGCATGGCCCGCCTGATCGGCCCGCATTTCCGGCACCCGCAGCTCGGGATCATGCTGTACGTCCTGACACTGGTGTTCGGCATGGTGCAGGCTCAGCAGGCTTACAGCTTCCCGGACTCCTCGCAGATGACCGCGTACCTGCGCACGATGGTCGACCACAAGGGTCGCTATCTGGCCGAGGAGCAGGAGGTGCCCGCGTACTACCTGCGGGACGTCACCGGCTGGGAGCAGTGGCAGAACACCTACTTCATGGACTACAGGGACAAGGCCGGCAAGCACTACACCGGTCCCGACGCCTACCGGCAGGCGGTGCGCGACGGCTGGTTCGACGTGATCGTGATGCACGGCAACGTGACGCCCGACACGTACCGGGCGGTCCAGGCGGGGCTGAAGGGCAACACGCACTACCGCCTGGCCGCCGTGTTCCCGTACACGACGAGCAGCGGCCAGAGCGCCTACCGGGTCTGGGTCAAGCGATGAGCAGCGATACGACGACCGACTACGCCCCCGCAGGGCACGAGGAACCCGTCCCCGGCGGCCGAGGGTCGCGCCGGGAGACCGAGCGGGCCGACGGCCCCGGCGGCGGCCGCCTCACGGCCGCCCTGGTGTTCCTGGTCCCCACCGCCGCCGCGCTGGCCGTGATCCTCCGCGGAATCGGGGTGCGGCAACTGTGGCGCGACGAGCACGCCACCTGGTGGGCGGCCACGCTCTCCTTCCACGAGCTGAGCCATCTGATCCGCACGATCGACGTGGTCTTCACGCCGTACTACGTGCTGATGCACGCGTGGATCGCCATCGCCGGCGACTCGCCGACCGCGATGCGCCTGCCGGAGGCCGTCGCGATGGCGTGCTCGGCCGGGCTGCTCGCGCTGCTCGGACGGCGGCTGTTCACCACGCAGACGGGTGTCCTCGCGGGACTGGCGTTCGCGGTCGTGCCCACGGTGACGCGTTACGGGCAGGAGATCCGCCCCTATGCCTTCGCCGTGACCGCCGTGCTGCTGTCGACGCTTCTGCTGGCCCGGGCCCTGGACCAGCCGTCCTTCAAGGTGTGGGTGGGCTACACACTGTCCGTGCCGCTGATCGGCTGGAGCCACCTGGCCTCCATGGCGGTGCTCGGTGCGCACCTGACGATGATCCTGATCGCACGGCGCTCCGGGGACCGGATCGCGGGCTGGGCGTACGCGGCGGCAGGCACCCTCGGCCTGTGCTTCGTCCTCCCGGCGGCCATCCAGGGCTCGGGGCAGAGCGGGCAGATCGCCTGGAACAACCCCGTCCAGAAGGACCTGCTGGAGTTTCCGAAGAACCTGTTCGGATCCTGGGCGGTGGCGGTGCCGGTGCTGGCGCTCGGGCTTGTGGGCCTCTTCTTCGCCGGAAAGCGGGCGCTGCCGTTGGCCGTGTGGGTCGTGCTCCCGCCGCTGGCGACCTATGTGACGGCCTCGAAGCTCCACCTCTTCCTGCCGCGCTATCTGCTGTTCACCCTGCCGGCCTGGGTACTGCTCGCGGCGGTCGCCGTGACCCGGCTGGCCGGTCCGGTCGCGGGCGCGAAGGCCGGGACGGGGGCGGCGGTGCGGCGCGGGTTCGGCTGGGTGTTGGCCGCGGCTGCCGTCGCCGGGCTCCTGTGGCAGGCGCTGCCGGGCATCCGGGAGACCCGCCAGAACGCGCAGGGGGAGCCGGACTTCCGGGGCGCCGCCCGCATCATCAGGGCCGAGCAGCGCAAGGGCGACGGGATCGCCTTCAGCGGGGTGATGGCGGAACGCCGGGCCATGGCCTACGAATTGCGCGACGACCCCGGGCGGCCACGTGACGTGCTCATGTACTGGACCCCGCAGGAGCTGGGCTCCTTCGGGGCGGGCGAGTGCCCGCGGCCGGCGCCGTGTCTGGCGAAGGCCAAGCGGCTGTGGCTGGTGTCGACCACGTTCGACGGGCAGCCGCTCAGTGGGATGCCGAAGCAGACGGCGGCCGCGGTCGAGAGCGGGTTCCGCGTGGTCAGGACCCGGAAGCTGACCAGCCTCCAGCTGGTGCTGCTGGAGCCCGTGAAGAAGGCCGCGGACGGCACAGCGGACAAGGACGACGCGTCCCGGCGCAAGGTGCACGCCTGAGCCGTCCCAGGACGCTCGGGGACTGGTCGGGAGGGGGTCTGCCGGACCCACTCCGGACGTCCGGCTGCCGGCGACGGCACCCGGGCGGGGCGCAACGCAACAACCAGGGGATTTCCACGGAGGGGAAACGACATGACGTACGACCTGGGGGGTGTCCGCGTCACCGTGGTGATGCCCACCTACAACGAGGCGGCGAACCTGCCGCGGATGGCCGAGGCGGTGCTGGGACTGCCGATCGACGGGCTGCATCTGAAGATCGTCGACGACTCCAGCCCGGACGGCACCGGACGGATCGCCGAGGAGCTGGCCGAGAAGCACAACTGGGACGGCCGGTGGCGGATGAGCGTGCTGCACCGCACCGAGAAGGACGGGCTGGGGCGTGCCTACGTTGCGGGCATGAGCGCCGCGCTCGCCGAGGGCGCCGCGTACGTCGTCCAGATGGACGCCGACGGCAGTCACCCGGTGGAGGCGGTGCCGCGGATGCTCGGCACGGCCATGGCCTCCGGGGTCGGCCTGGTGATCGGCAGCCGGTACGTCGAGGGCGGAGCACTGGACGAGGAGTGGGGCAAGCACCGGGTGCTGCTGTCCCGCTTCGCCAACCGGTACGCCCGGACCGTGCTCGGCACCAAGATCCGGGACATCACCGCCGGTTTCAACCTGTGGTCCGCGCAGACCCTCCGGGACGTCGACCTGGCCACCGTTGACAGCGCCGGCTACAGCTTCCAGGTGGAGCTGAAGTTCAAGGCCGTCCGGGCCGGTCACAGCGCCGTGGAGATCCCGATCCGGTTCGAGGAGCGCACCGAGGGCGTGTCCAAGATGAACCTCGCGACGCAGGTCGAGTCGGCGCTCGTGCCGCTGCGACTGCGGATGCGCAACCGACGGAGCTGACCTCACCATGAGCGGACGGCACGCGCTGCCCTCGCGGCTGGGGAACCTGTACCGCGAGATCGCGAAGTTCGGCCTGGTGGGGCTCTCGGGATTCGTGCTCAACCTCGCGGTCTTCAACCTCATCAGAACTGTGGCCCACTGGCAGACGGTCAGGGCGAGTGTGGCCGCGACCGCTGTCGCCATCATGGGCAACTACATCGGCCTCCGGTACTTCGCATACCGGGACCGCGGACAGGAGGAGCGGAGCGGCCAGAAGAAGGAACTGGGTCTCTTCCTCTTCTTCAGCGCGGTCGGCCTGGTCATCGAGAACTCGGTCCTCTACGTGACCACCTACGCGTTCGGCTGGGACAGCACGCTCGCCAACAACATCTGCAAGTTCCTCGGCATCGGCATCGCGACCCTCTTCCGCTTCTGGTCCTACCGGACGTGGGTCTTCAAGACGGCCGGCCGCCGGCCGGAACACACGGAGGCGGTCTCCCGCGGTGCTGCGCCCGCCTTCCACGCACCGCCGGCCGAGCCCGTGGAAACCTACTTCAGCTTCTCCGGCGAGAGGACATCACCATGAGCGAAGCCATCCTCCTCGTCGGCGGCAAGGGCACCCGGCTGCATCCGCTGTGCACCTTCACCCCCAAGCCCCTGCTACTCGTCGCGGGCGTGCCGCTGCTGACCCACCAACTGGCCCGCGCCGCGGCGGCGGGGGTGACCCGGATCGTCTTCGCCACGTCCTACCTGGCGGAGTTGTTCGAGCGGGAGTACGGCGACGGCGCCGGACTGGGCCTGGAACTCGTGTACGTCACCGAGACCGAGCCCCTGGGCACCGGTGGCGCGATCCGCAACGCCGCCCGCCACCTGACCTGCGGCCCCGACGAACCCGTCCTGGTGTTCAACGGCGACATCCTCAGCGGTCTCGACATCCGGGGACTCAGGGACGGTCACGTCGCCTCCGGCGCCGACGTGACCCTGCACCTGACCCGGGTCGCGGACCCGCGGGCCTACGGGCTGGTCCCCACCGACGAGCACGGCAGGGTCATGACGTTCCTGGAGAAGCCCGAGCGCCCCGAGGAGATCGTCACCGACCAGATCAACGCGGGCTGCTACGTCTTCACCCGCTCCGTCATCGACACCATCCCCGAGGGCCGGGTCGTCTCCGTCGAGCGGGAGACGTTCCCGGGCCTGCTGGCCTCGGGCGCCCTCCTGCGCGGCGTCGTCGACGAGACGTACTGGCTGGACCTCGGCACACCGTCGGCCTTCGTCACCGGCTCCGCCGACCTGGTGCGCGGCCATGTGTCCTCACCCGCGCTCCCCGGCCCGACCGGGGACGCCCTGATCCTGCCGGGGGCGCGGGTCGACCCGCTGGCGGTGCTGACGGGAGGCACCGCGGTGTGCGACGGGGCCGTGGTGGAGGCGGGGGCCGTCGTGGAGGGCAGCGTCGTCCTGCCCGGGGCCCGCATCGGCCGGGGGGCGCTGGTCCAGCGGTCCGTGGTGGGGCGGGACGCGGTCGTCGGCGAGTGCACCAGCGTCGTCGAGGCGGTGGTCGGCGACCACGCGCATCTGGGACCGCACAACGAGGTCCCGGCGGGCGTGCGCGTCGACTGCGGCGTTCACCTGCCCGAGCGGGCGGTCCGCGTCTCGGTGCCCACACACCTCGGCTGACCCCGGCCCGGCATCGCGCCCGCCAGGCCCGCACCCGCACGGCCGCCCCGACCTGGGCGGCCGCGCGGGTGTCCGCCATGAGCCGCGCCTGCCCGGCCGGGCTCCGCAGGTCGTGGGGCCCGAGGGCCGGGGGCCGGGGTGTGTGGCGCCTTGATGCTTGAGCAGCCGGTCAGCCAGGCGTAGGCCGCCGGCCGGGCCGGACCGGTTCCCCGATCGGCCCGACGGCTTCGCCCCCGACGGATTCGCCCCCGGCGGCGGTGCGGCAGGTCACTGGCCGGCGGCCGCCGACGCCTGGGCCTCGCCGCGGCGGCGGATCTGGCGGAACGTGAACTCGGCCAGGTCGTCGCCTGCCTGGAAGACCTTGGCGTCCTTGGTCGTCACGTCCTTGCCGTTGGTGAACCCGGCGAGCGTGAAGTACGCGTAGCGGCCGTAGGTGTTGGTCGTGGAGCGGCAGACGGCCGTACGGCAGAAAACGGGCACGCCCTGGCCGCTCAGCGACGCGATGATGCTCTTGTTGTCGGCTTCCTGCCTGGCCTTCGTGGCCTTGGCCGCGGTGTCGAACAGGGCCACGCCGACCGTGACCGCGACGCCGTCCTTCGTATAGGTGGCGCGGATCACGCGGGTGCAGCCGTTCCTGGTGAGCACCGCGGGCAAGGTGCGGAGAGCGGCCGACGCGCAGTTCGTGGTGGAGGCGGTGGCGCCCTTCTTGTACACGTTCGTACCCATGGTCAGCTGGGTGCCGGGGAACAACGTGTCCGCGCTGATCGGGGCTGTGTCCTTCTTCGCGCTGGATATGAAGTCCATCGGATTCAGCGGCGGAGGGGCCGAGGTCGGCGCGAAGGACGGGGCGGCGTCGGCGCTCTCACTCGGGATGTTCGCCGTACTCGGCAGGGCGCTGGCAGGCCTGTTCGAGGGCTCGCTGCCGCCGTTCGCGGACACCACCGCCACGGCGACGGCGGCGCCGATCCCGACCGTGGCCAGGGCACCGCCGACGATCATCAGCAGCCGGCGGCGCTTGTTCCGGGCCTCCGAGGCCTCGGCGAGCGCGGCCCAGTCCGGCGAACTGCTCTGACTGCCCCACTGGGGTTGCTGGGAACTCGGTTTCCAGGGATCCCACTGGGGCTCCCCCTGCCCATAACTCATGCGGCGCATCTTAGACGGGCCACGGGCACGCTTGTTCCCGTTCGGTAACCACTACAGCGACCGCACAGCCAACGGACCCGAGGCGCAACAGCGGCGAAGCCCTCGTTTTGACCCTTCTCATGGGCGCCGTTATCCTGGCTGTTCGTTGTGTGTATTGGCTTGCTCATTCTCACGTGAGGGGCCCTTACACCGGTCCACCGGGCCGATGACCAGCGACCAGCACGCGGCTTGCGTCACCGCTGTGCGGTCAGGGCTGTCGTGATCGTCTTCGGTGACCTTGTCAGGAACCTCACTGAAGAAGCGAAGGCTACGAACCGTGCGTACGTACAGCCCCAAGCCCGGCGATGTGACGCGTCAGTGGCACGTCATTGACGCGCAGGACGTCGTCCTGGGCCGTCTCGCCACCACCGCTGCCACTCTCCTGCGTGGCAAGCACAAGCCCATCTACGCGCCCCACGTGGACGCTGGTGACTTCGTCATCATCATCAACGCGGACAAGGTCCACCTGTCCGGCAACAAGCGGACCCAGAAGATGGCGTACCGCCACTCCGGCTACCCGGGTGGTCTGCGCTCGATCCGCTACGACGACCTGCTGGCGAACAACCCCGAGAAGGCCATCGAGAAGGCCGTCAAGGGCATGCTCCCCAAGAACTCCCTGGGCCGTCAGATGCTCTCGAAGCTGAAGGTCTACAAGGGTGACCAGCACCCGCACGCTGCCCAGCAGCCGGTGCCGTTCGAGATCACCCAGGTCGCGCAGTAAGTCCGGCCACCCCCTAAGACTGAAGAGAATCTGAGGAGAATCGTGGCCGAGACCACTGCCGAGCAGCCGCTCGAAGAGCTTGACATCGACAGCTACACCACCGAGACCGAGGTCCCGCTGGAGGGTGAGTACACCTCCGAGTCCCTCGCCTCCCGCTTCGGTGAGCCCCAGCCGGCCGCCGGCCTGGGCCGTCGCAAGAACGCCATCGCCCGCGTCCGGATCGTCCCGGGCACCGGCAAGTGGAAGATCAACGGGCGCACGCTCGAGGACTACTTCCCGAACAAGGTGCACCAGCAGGAGGTCAACGAGCCCTTCAAGGTGCTCGAGCTCGAGGGCCGCTACGACGTCATCGCCCGTATCGCGGGTGGCGGCGTCTCCGGTCAGGCCGGTGCGCTCCGTCTCGGTGTCGCCCGCGCCCTGAACGAGGCGGACGTCGACAACAACCGCGGTCCGCTGAAGAAGGCCGGCTTCCTGCGCCGCGACGACCGTGCGGTCGAGCGCAAGAAGGCCGGTCTGAAGAAGGCCCGCAAGGCTCCGCAGTACAGCAAGCGCTAATCGCGTCCGCTGGTCGCAGCGGGCGACCCCCTGCCTGCTGTGCGCATGCACGCATCGCCCCGGCAGCACGTTCCGTGCCGCCGGGGCGGTTCGTTTACGGGGGAAGGTGCTTATCACCGGCTTTTGGAGCTTATGGAGCAATCCCGACAGTCCCGGCGGGGGCTTCGGGGAAGCCATAACAGGACAGGGCCGCGGCACGTGGGCCGGTGGGGTGTAGGGTCCGCGGACGCACGTCGGCGGGACATGCGTCTGTGGCACATGCGTCCACAGGATGTACGTTCGCGGGACTACGCCAGCGGGGTGACGCCGGCGGACGGCGTGGGCGGGACGTACGTATTCCGCTCCTGTCCGGACACTCGACAAGAGCCGCACATTCGCAGCAAGTTCGGAGGACACCACAGTGGGACGACTCTTCGGCACGGACGGCGTGCGCGGTGTCGCCAACGCGGATCTCACGGCCGAGATGGCGCTCGGCCTGTCCGTCGCGGCGGCGCACGTACTGGCCGAGGCGGGCACGTTCGAGGGCCACAAGCCGAAGGCGGTGGTCGGACGGGACCCGCGCGCGTCCGGGGAGTTCCTGGAGGCCGCCGTGGTCGCCGGTCTCGCCAGCGCCGGCGTGGACGTGCTGCGGGTCGGCGTGCTGCCCACTCCGGCCGTCGCGTATCTGACGGGCGCGCTCGGCGCGGACCTCGGCGTGATGCTCTCCGCCAGCCACAACGCCATGCCCGACAACGGCATCAAGTTCTTCGCCCGCGGCGGCCACAAGCTCGCCGACGAGCTGGAGGACAGGATCGAGGGCGTGTACGAGGAGCACCGCACCGGCGCCCCCTGGGACCGCCCCACCGGGGCCGGGGTCGGCCGGGTGACGTCGTACGACGAGGGCCTCGACCAGTACGTGGCCCATCTGCTGGGTGTCCTGCCGAACCGTCTCGACGGGCTGAAGATCGTCCTCGACGAGGCGCACGGCGCCGCCTCCCGGGTCTCGCCCGAGGCGTTCACGCGCGCGGGCGCCGAGATCGTCACCATCGGCGCGGAGCCGGACGGCCTCAACATCAACGACGGCTGCGGCTCCACCCACCTGGACAAGCTGAAGGCCGCCGTCGCCGAGCACGGCGCCGACCTCGGCATCGCGCACGACGGTGACGCCGACCGCTGCCTCGCCGTGGACCACACCGGCGAGGAGGTGGACGGCGACCAGATCCTCGCCGTGCTCGCGCTGGCGATGCGGGAACGTTCCGCGCTGCGCTCCGACACCGTGGTCGCGACGGTCATGTCCAACCTGGGCTTCAAGCTGGCCATGGAGCGCGAGGGCATCCAGCTCGTGCAGACCGCGGTCGGCGACCGGTACGTGCTGGAGGAGATGAAGGAGAAGGACTACGCGCTCGGCGGCGAGCAGTCCGGCCACGTCATCATCCTCGACCACGCCACCACGGGCGACGGCACACTGACCGGCCTGCTGCTGGCCGCGCGGGTCGCCCAGACCGGCCGTACGCTGCGGGACCTGGCGTCCGTGATGGAGCGGCTGCCGCAGGTGCTGGTCAACGTGCCGGACGTGGACAAGTCCCGGGTCGGCTCGTCCCCGGACCTGGCCGCCGCCGTGACCGAGGCGGAGCGGGAGCTGGGCGCGACCGGGCGGGTGCTGCTGCGGCCGTCGGGCACCGAGCCCCTCGTACGGGTCATGGTCGAGGCCGCGGACATCGACCAGGCGCGGTCGGTGGCGGGACGGCTGGCGGACGCGGTGAAGTCGGCGCTCGGCTAGAGACGCCTCGCCTTGAGGGAACGTTCGCGCTGCTTGGACCAGATCCACTTCTGGGCCAGCAGCGTGATCGTCCCCGCCACCACGATGCCCAGCAGGTTCAGCAGGAGCTGTTTCGTGGAGCCCCAGGTCTGCCCGGTGTCGCCGTAACTCAGTGCGACGGCCGCGTTGGCGGCGGCCGGGACCGTCGTCACGGAGATGGCGACCCCGACGAGCGCGCCGGACTTGGCGGAGGTCAGGGAGAGCGTGCCGGCGGCTCCGGCGAGGACCGCCACGACGAAGGAGAACCAGTCGGGGGCGTAGACGAAGCCGGTGTTGGGCCGGGCACCCTCCAGCTGCTCCTCGCTGAACAGGCCGACCGCGTCCATGAACAGGCTGAACCCCACCGTCACGGCCATCGCCACCGCGAACCCCGCCAGCAGCGCGGTCAGCGAGCGCAGCGCGAGCCGGGGCGCCCGCTGCACCAACGCCGTGCCGATCCCCGCCAGTGGGCCGAACTCCGGGCCCACCGCCATCGCGCCCACGATCAGGATCGCGTTGTCGAGCACCACACCGCACGCCGCGATCACGGTGGCCAGCGTGATGAACGCGAGGTAGGTGATCGACAGCGTCGACTCCTCGTGCGTGGCCTCCGTCAGGTGCTCCCACAGCACCGCGTCCGCGCCCTCGCCCGGGGCCTCCGCCTCGGCCTTGTCGGCCCGCCTGGACAGCGACAGGTCGATGTTCTCGACGGCGATGGAACCGGTGCTCTCCAGGCCCAGCTCCTGGAGCGCGCTGAGGAGTTCGTCCGCGGCCTCGCGGGCGACGTCGCACATCACGACGTCCCCTGCGGGGTTGCGGGCGGCACCCGGTATGACGACGAGGTGCGTGGTGCCGACCGTCCCCTCGATCAGACGCACCGCCTCCGCCGTTTGCCCGGTGGGGGTGATCAGGCGCAGATGCAGCATGCCCGCAGGGTAGCCGTCACAGTTTCCGCAGGCTCAGCCGCTGCACCTTGTGGTCCGGACCCTTGCGCAGCACCAGGGTGGCGCGGCCGCGGGTGGGGGCGATGTTCTCCACCAGATTGGGCTTGTTGACGGTACGCCACATGGTGCCGGCGTAGTCGAGGGCCTCCTCCTCGGAGACCTGGGTGTACTTGCGGAAGTACGACGAGGGGTCCTGGAAGGCGGTCTCGCGCAGCTTGCGGAACCGGCTGAGGTACCACTGCTCGACGTCCTCGGTGCGCGCGTCCACGTACACGCTGAAGTCGAAGTAGTCCGCGAGACCGACCCGCGTGCGGCCGTCCTTGCCGGGGAGGGCGGGCTGGAGGACGTTCAGCCCCTCGACGATCAGGATGTCCGGGCGGCGCACGGTGAGCTTCCGGCCGGGGACGATGTCGTAGATCAGGTGGGAGTAGACGGGCGCCGTCACCTCGTCCTTGCCGGCCTTGATGTCGGCGACGAAACGGGTGAGCGCGCGGCGGTCGTACGACTCGGGGAACCCCTTGCGCGCCATCAGGCCCCGCGCCTGCAGTTCCCGCGTGGGCAGCAGGAACCCGTCCGTGGTCACCCGCTCGACCCGAGGGTGCTCCGGCCAGCGGGACAACAGGGCCTGGAGAAGACGGGCCACGGTGGACTTCCCGACGGCGACGGAGCCGGCGACGCCTATCACGAACGGTGTCCCGGACTGGGAGCCCTGCTCGCCGAGGAAGGTGTTCAGGGCGCCCCTGAGGCCGTCCGTGGCCTTCACGTACAGGTTGAGCAGCCGTGACAGCGGCAGGTAGATGTCCCGCACCTCGTCGAGGTCGATGACGTCGCCCAGACCGCGCAGCTTCTCGACCTCCTCGGCGGTCAGCGGCAGCGGCGTCTTGTCGCGCAGCGCACTCCACTCGGCACGGGTGAGGTCGACGTAGGGAGTCGCCTCCGGCCTGGGCCGGTGGGCGCTCCGGGGCATCGAGGAGACCGGAGAGATCACAGTCCATTGTTAACGGAGTTTGAACGGGGCGGGGGGTGGGCTGCGTCACGCCGGGGAGCGCGGAGCGCGATACGGCCGGTGGAGCGGAGGCCGGCAAGTGATCACAGAGACGGCCGATTGTCGCCCCCCGCTCCGACGCGTGCACTTCGGGCCCGTTCGGCGTTCGTACCCCGGTGGGAATTTCCGATTTCGGGCACGCGAGGGCGGGTATCGGCGGGCGGCGGACCGTAGGCTGCGGATCATGTGCGGAATCGTGGGTTACGTGGGATCGCAGTCGGCACTCGACGTCGTGATGGCCGGGCTGAAGCGGCTGGAGTACCGGGGCTACGACTCGGCGGGCGTCGCCGTGCTCGCGGACGGCGGGCTGGCCGCCGCGAAGAAGGCCGGGAAGCTGGTCAACCTGGAGAAGGAGCTGGTCGACCGGCCGTTGCCGACCGGCACCACCGGTATCGGGCACACCCGGTGGGCCACCCACGGCGCGCCGAACGACCCCAACGCGCACCCGCACCTGGACAACGCGGGCCGTGTCGCCGTCGTCCACAACGGGATCATCGAGAACTTCGCGCTGCTGCGCGCCGAGCTGGAGGAACGGGGCCACACCCTCTCCTCCGACACGGACACCGAGGTCGTCGCGCACCTGCTCGCCGAGGAGTTCTCCGCGACCGCGGACCTCGCGGAGTCGATGCGGCTGGTGTGCCGGCGCCTGGAAGGCGCGTTCACCCTCGTCGCGGTGCACGCCGACGAGCCCGACGTGGTGGTGGGCGCGCGGCGCAACTCGCCGCTGGTCGTGGGCGTCGGCGAGGGCGAGGCCTTCCTCGCCTCGGACGTCGCCGCGTTCATCGCCCACACCCGGTCCGCGATCGAGCTGGGCCAGGACCAGGTGGTGGAACTGCGCCGCGACGGCGTCACGGTCACCGGCTTCGACGGCCGGCCCGCCGACGTGCACTCGTACCACGTCGACTGGGACGCCTCGGCCGCCGAGAAGGGCGGCTACGACTACTTCATGCTCAAGGAGATCGCCGAGCAGCCCAAGGCGGTCGCCGACACGCTCCTCGGCCGTATCGACGCGGCTGGTTCGCTGCGCCTGGACGAACTGCGGATCTCGCCCGCCGAACTGCGCGAGGTCGACAAGGTGGTGATCGTGGCCTGCGGGACCGCCTTCCACGCCGGGCTGATCGCCAAGTACGCCATCGAGCACTGGACGCGCATCCCCTGCGAGGTCGAACTGGCCAGCGAGTTCCGCTACCGGGACCCCATCCTCGACCCGCGCACCCTGGTCATCGCCATCTCCCAGTCCGGCGAGACCATGGACACCCTGATGGCCCTGCGGCACGCCCGCGAGCAGGGCTCCAAGGTGCTGGCGATCTGCAACACCAACGGCTCGACGATTCCCAGGGAGTCGGACGCGGTCCTGTACACGCATGCGGGGCCGGAAGTCGCGGTGGCCTCCACGAAGGCGTTCCTGACGCAGCTCGTCGCCTGCTACCTGGTGGCCCTGTATCTGGGCCAGACGCGCGGCACCAAATGGGGCGACGAGATCCACGCCGTCATCCGCGATCTGTCGAGGATCTCCGACGAGGTCGAGCGGGTCCTGGAGACCATGGAGCCGGTACGCCGGCTGGCGCGTTCCCTCGCCGACAAGAACACGGTGCTGTTCCTCGGACGGCACGTCGGCTACCCGGTCGCCCTGGAAGGCGCCCTGAAGCTCAAGGAACTGGCGTACATGCACGCCGAGGGCTTCGCCGCGGGAGAACTGAAGCACGGGCCGATCGCGCTGATCGAGCAGGACCTGCCGGTGGTCGTGGTGGTGCCCTCGCCGCGCGGACGCTCGGTCCTGCACGACAAGATCGTCTCCAACATCCAGGAGATCCGGGCGCGGGGCGCGCGCACGATCGTGATCGCGGAGGAGGGCGACGAGGCGGTCGTCCCGTACGCCGACCACCTGATCAGCATCCCGGCGACCCCGACCCTGCTCCAGCCGCTGGTCGCGACGGTGCCGTTGCAGGTCTTCGCGTGCGAGCTGGCGACCGCCCGGGGCAACGAGGTGGATCAGCCGCGGAACTTGGCGAAGTCCGTGACGGTGGAATAGGGGGGCCCGGCACCGTCTGAGGGGCCGGCAGCCGCTGGCGAGGGGTGGCAACCGGGGCGAGCGGCGGCGCCGCTGATCAACCGTTGTACGGGACTGCCACGTCCAGGACCCACGTCACGCCGAAGCGGTCGGTGAGCATGCCGTACAGCGGTGCCCACTGCGACGGCCCCAGGGGCTGCACCACCGTCGAGTCCTCTGCCAGCTTCTGCCACAGGGCACTGATCTCGTCCGTGGCGTCACCGCGCACGGAGACGAAGAACGGGTTGCTGCCCTGGTCCCAGGGCAGATGGGAGGGCACGTCGTAGGCCATGACGTGGAAGCCGTTGTCGCCCGCCACCTCGCCCCACACGACCCAGTCCGCCTCGTTCTCGTTCTGCGCGTTGCCCATGTCCTTGTACGTGACGGCGGCGACGCGTCCGCCGAAGACGGACCGGTAGTAGTCCAGCGCCGCCCGTGCGTCGCCCCGGAAGTTCAGGTGGGTGGTGGTCGTGACGGACATGCCTTCTCCTTGCTCGCAGCAACCTCGTCGCCAGGGGCCGTGGCCTCGCCGGCGGATCTCGACAGGCACCGTTCCACGGGTAGCGGACAGGCTGTGTCCTGTACTGCGGGCAGAATCGCGAGCATGCAGAAGACGTCCTCCCGGCTGCTCGCGCTGCTCTCGCTGCTTCAGACGCATCGCGACTGGTCCGGTGACGACCTCGCCGAGCGGCTGGACGTCACCTCGCGCACGGTGCGGCGCGACATCGACCGCCTACGCGAACTGGGGTACCGGATCCTTGCCTTCAAGGGGCCCTCCGGCGGATATCGCCTGGATGCCGGCGCGCACCTGCCCCCACTGCTGTTCGACGACGGCCAAGCCGTCGCCTTGGCCCTCGCCCTGCAGACCGCGGCCACCAGCACCGCGATCGGCGAAGACGCCGCACGGGCCCTGTCCACCATGCGCCAGGTCATGCCGTCCCGTCTGCGCCGGCGCATCGACATGCTGCAGGTCACTGCCGTCCAGCCACCCGAGGCCGGCAAGGCCGCCCACGTCGGCACGCAACTCCTGACGGAGCTGAGCCGTGTCATCCACGCCCGTGAGGAACTGCGGTTCGACTTCGGTCATGAAGCCACCGGCCCCGCCGAGCCACCCCGCCGGACGCAGCCCCACCACCTCGTCACCTGGCGCGGCCTCTGGTACCTCATCGCCTGGGACCTCGACCGTGACGACTGGCGCACCTTCCGCGTCGACCGCATACGCCCCCGCACCCCCACCGGCCCACGCTTCACCCCACGCGGTCTCCCCGGCGATGACGTGGCCGCGTTCGTCACCGGACGATTCCGAGGGACTGACGGCTCCACCACCGACTGGCCCTGCCGTGGCGAAGTCGTCCTCGACCTCCCCGCACAGGCTGTGGCCCCCTTCGCGCAGGACGGAATCGTTGAGGAACTCGGCCCCGGCCGCTGTCGCCTCACCCTCGGCTCCTGGTCGTGGACCGGCCTTGCCGCCGCTGTCGGACGCTTCGACACCGACATCCGCGTCATCGGCCCACCACAACTGACCCGTGCGTTCGGCGAACTGGCCGCGCGCTACGCCAACGCGGGTGGCGGAGCATCCGAGAAGTAGCCGGGGGTTCTCTCGTCCACGGCCTGAGCGGGACGGGGGAGGAGGCGGCCCGCTCCGGGCTTCACCGGCCCGGTGTCTTTCATGCTTCCGGCGTGGTCAGCCACGCGCTGATGCGGGCCAGCGCGGAGGGGCCGGAGTCAGAGGCGACGTCCTGGACCAGATCGGCGATCGAGACCGCGCGCAGGGCTTCCCGCCAGGCGGTGTCCGCCGCGGTCATCGCGCGGGCGATCGGGCAGGGCGCGGTGCACGCCTCGGCCGGAGTGGCGAGCGGGCCGCGCCGGCGGATCTCCGTGCAGGTGAACGCCTGGCCGGGGCCGTCGACCGCCTCGACCACATCGAGCACCGTGATCGAGGCGGGTTCCCGGGTGAGTACATAGCCGCCCGACTTGCCCTGGACCGAGCGCACGAGCCCGGCCCGGGAGAGCGCCTGCAGCTGCTTGGCCAGATAGCTCGCCGAGACGTCGTGCAGCTCCGCCAGCCTGGTCGCGGGCACGGGCTCCTCGACAGACGTGAGCACGACGCAGCAGTGCAGGGCCCACTCGACTCCGCCGGACATCTTCACTCGCCCACTCTAATCAGACCGCTTGACTCGGACAATTCGTGTCCGTGTATAGTCCCGGACAGATCGTGTCCGAGTTTGGCGCATGGCGCACCGACGTATGGGTTCATATGCCAGATTGCGGACATATTCCGGACGAAAGGCGTGTCATGAAGTTCGCGGTCATCGGGGGCACCGGGCTGATCGGGTCACAGGTCGTCAAGGACCTGAACGCCGCCGGGCACGAGGCGGTACCGCACTCGCAGTCCACCGGAGTCGACGTCATCAGCGGCCAGGGACTGGATCGGGCGGTGGCGGGAGCCGACGTCGTCGTCAACCTGACGAACTCCCCGACCTTCGACGAAGCCTCCCCGGCGTTCTTCCAGACCTCGATGGACAACCTCCTGGCCGCGGCCCGCAAGGGCGGCGTCGGCCACTTCGTCATCCTCTCGATCGTCGGCGTGGACCAGGTGCCGGAGCTGGACTACTACCGGGCCAAGGTGCTCCAGGAGAACATCCTCGCGGCCGGGCCGATCCCCTACTCGATCGTCCGGGCGACGCAGTTCATGGAGTTCATGGACGCGGTCATGTCCTGGACCGCGGAGGGTGACACCGTCCGGCTGCCCGCCACGCCGATCCAGCCGATCGCCTCGAAGGACGTGGCCGCAGCGGTGGCGGAGGTGGCCGCCGGCGCCCCGCTGAACGGCATCCGCAACATCGCCGGCCCAGAGGTCTTCAACCTGGACGAACTGGGCCGGATCACCCTGTCCCACAAGGGCGACAGCCGCACCGTCGTCACCGACCCCACGGCCGGCATGTTCGCCGTCGTCAAGGGCGACGTCCTCACCGACAGGGACGCCCATCTCGCCCCCACCCGCTACACCGACTGGCTCTCCTGATCCTCCACGCGCGACAACTCGAGGCCATTTGGGGACCATTCAGCGAGAACCAATGAGTGTGAAAAACAAAAAGAAAGGCAGGTCCGGGCACCCCATTCGGTGTGAGTGCCCGAACCTGCCCCCGGGCGAGGCTCAGTGCCGGAAGACGTCCTTGGTCTTCTCCTTGGCCTCGCGGGCGTCGCCGCGCGCCTGCTCCATTCGGCCCTCGGCCTCCATGCGCTCGTTTCCGACGGTGCGTCCGACGGTCTCCTTGACCTTGCCCTTGGCCTGCTCAGTCTTGGCCTGCGCCTTCTGGTTCTCAGCCATGGGTGTCACATCCCTACGTCGTCACTGCGTTCGGTGACGTTCGGATTGCCCCCGTCGTAACGCCTAAACCTCGCGGTAATACGCCGTGCCTGCACGAGGATTCACGGCGAACCAATCAGAATTCCACTGAAGGCCTCGAAGAAAACCCGGGTTCTTCGATGCGTACCGAGCCGTCGGCGGGGAACTCGTTCGGCCGGAGGTTGATGAAACATGGTTCCCTTGCTTCTGGTTCTTCTTCTGGCCCTCATCCTTTTCGGTGCGGGCTTCGCCTTGAAGGCGCTGTGGTGGCTTGCCGTCATCGTGCTGGCGGTGTGGCTGCTGGGCTTCGTCGTCCGCCCGGCGAGTGGCGGTCGACGAGGTCGCTGGTACCGCTGGTAGCGGCGCGCGTCGACACGCGGCACGTAGGGCCCCGGCCGTGTCCGGGGCCCTCCGTGTGTCCGCCGACGCGCCTGTCGTCCGCTCGGCCGTCACATACGAGTGGGAAGGGTGAAAAGGTGCGTACCTCCCTGCTGCCAGGGCATCCGTGGCCCGTCGGGCGCCGGTGCCCAACCGGAACCAGCGGCCTCCAACCCGGCGCCCGGCCTTCGGGCCTCGCGCGACGAAGGGTCGTCGCGCGAGGCCGGGCCCCTTCGTCGCATCGCGAAGGGGCGGTCAGGGCCGCATAGGGTGCCCAGCATGAGCATCATCGGAGTCGGCATCGACGTGGCCGAGATCGATCGCTTCCGGGCCGCGCTGGAGCGCACCCCCGGGCTGGCCGAACGGCTCTTCCTGGAGCGCGAGTTGCTGCTGCCGGGCGGTGAGCGGCGCGGGATCGCCTCGCTGGCCGCGCGGTTCGCGGCGAAGGAGGCGGTGGCCAAGGCGCTGGGCGCGCCGGGCGGGCTGCACTGGACCGACGCCGAGGTGTACGTCGAGGACAGCGGTCAGCCCCGGCTGCGGGTGTCGGGCACGGTCGCGGCCCGTGCGGCCGAACTCGGCGTGAAGTTCTGGCATGTGTCGCTCAGCCACGACGCGGGTGTCGCCTCGGCGGTGGTCGTCGCCGAGGGATAGCGCGCGAGCCCTCGGAGCGGGGGGTGGGCAACTCCCGCGCCCTCCGTCATGGTGTGAGCGCGGTGGGGGAGACTCCCCCGTATGCGTACTGCGTACAGCGTGGAGACGGTGAGGACGGCCGAGCGTGCGCTCATGGCCCGGCTTCCGGACGGGGCGCTCATGCAGCGCGCCGCCGCCGGACTGGCCGCGGCCTGCGCCCAGTTGCTGGGGCGGGTGTACGGCAGCCGGGTGGTGCTGCTGGTCGGCAGCGGGGACAACGGCGGCGACGCCCTGTACGCCGGGGCGCGGCTCGCCCGGCGCGGGGCCGGGGTGACGGCAGTACTGCTGTCGCGCGAGAGGACCCACCAGGGCGGGCTCGCGGCCCTTCGCAGGGCGGGCGGTGCGGTGGCGGCCCCTCTGACGCCGCCGAGGAGGTGATCCGGGCCGCCGACCTCGTCGTCGACGGGATCGTCGGGATCGGCGGCAAGGGCGGGCTCCGGCCCGACGCCGCACGGCTCGCCGCGCTCGCCGACGCCTCGCGCGCGGTCGTCGTCGCCGTGGACCTGCCGAGCGGTGTGGAGGCCGACAGCGGAGAGGTGCGGGGGGACGCCGTACGGGCGGACCTCACCGTGACCTTCGGCACGCACAAGCCGGCGCTGCTCATCGATCCGGCGCGGGAGTACGCCGGTTCCGTACGGCTCGTCGACATCGGGCTCGAACTGCCCGAGGACGCCGAGCTGGAGGCGTTGCAGCACGCGGACGTGGCCGCGCTGCTGCCGGTGCCGCCGGCCGCGAGCGACAAGTACCGGCGGGGCGTCGTCGGCATCGCCGCCGGGTCCGCGCGCTATCCCGGAGCGGCCGTGCTCGCCGTCTCGGGAGCGCTGCGCGGCGGGGCCGGGGCCGTGCGGTATGTGGGGCCCGCCGGGAGCGCGGTGATCGCCCGCTTCCCGGAGACGCTGATCTCCGACCGGGGACCCGCCAAGGCCGGACGGGTGCAGGCCTGGGTGGTCGGTCCGGGAGCGGGCGACGACGCGGCGACCGTGGCCGAGGTGCTGGAGGCGGACGTACCCGTCCTCGTCGACGCGGACGGGCTCAGGCTGGCGGACCGGGACGCCGTACGCGCCCGTACGGCCCCGACGCTGATGACCCCGCACGCGGGCGAGGCCGCCGCGCTGCTCGGCGTGGCGCGCGAGGAGGTGGAGGGCGCGCGGCTCGCGGCGGTACGGGAGCTGGCGTCCCGCTACCGGGCGACCGTCCTCCTCAAGGGCTCGACGACGCTGGTGGCCGACCCCGACGGCGGCCCGGTACGCGTGAACGCCACCGGCACCCCGTGGCTGGCGACCGCGGGCAGCGGAGACGTGCTGTCCGGCCTGTCGGGGTCGCTTCTCGCGGCCGGCCTCTCGGTCCGTGACGCGGCGAGCGTGGCGGCGTACCTGCACGGCCTGGCGGGCCGCTACGCCGCGGAGGGCGCGCGGCGGGGGCGCACGACGTGGCCGACGCCATCCCCGAGGCATGGCGGGACGTGCGGGGGTGAGCGGGCGGGGCCCCGATGAGCCCACGGGCTCCCGAAGGTCCGCGATGCGCCCGGACGAGGCCCGGACCGGGCACCGTTGAGGGACACCGGCTGCCGGAACGCTACCCGCCGGTACCGTCATCCCCGTGCCGTCCGGCCCCTCTGAGACACTGGGGCGCGATGGAACGTATCGAGACAGCACCCCTGCGCGCACGCGCCGAGATCGATCTGGCGGCCCTGCGGGCGAACGTGCGTGCCCTGCGCGCCCTCGCGCGCGGCGCGGCCCTGATGGCCGTCGTGAAGTCGGACGCGTACGGTCACGGGGCCGTGCCGTGCGCCCGCGCCGCCCTCGAAGCCGGCGCCGAGTGGCTCGGCACGGCCACGCCCGAAGAGGCCCTCGCCCTGCGCGAGGCAGGAGTGCCGGGCCGCGTCCTGTGCTGGCTCTGGACCCCCGGCGGCCCCTGGCAGCGTGCCGTGGAGGCCGACGTCGACGTGTCCGTCAGCGGCCTGTGGGCCCTCGACGAGGTGCGCGAGGCGGCCGCCGCCGCGGGCGTGCCCGCCCGGGTCCACCTCAAGGCCGACACCGGCCTGGGCAGGAACGGCTGCCAGCCCGACGACTGGCCGGAACTCGTCGCCGAGGCCCTGCGCGCCCAGGCCGACGGCCTGGTCACCGTCGTCGGCCTGTGGTCCCACTTCGCCTGCGCCGACGAACCCGGCCACCCCTCCGTCCAGGCCCAACTGGCCTGCTTCCGCGAGATGGTGGCGTACGCCGAGCAGCAGGGCGTGTGCCCCGAGGTGCGGCACATCGCCAACTCGCCCGCCACGCTGACCCTGCCCGAGGCCCACTTCGACCTCGTACGCACCGGCATCGCGATGTACGGCATCTCACCGAGCCCCGAACTCGGCACCCCCGCCGACCTCGGACTGCGCCCGGTGATGACCCTCAAGGCCTCGCTCGCCCTGGTCAAGCAGGTTCCCGGCGGCCACGGCGTCAGTTACGGCCATCTGTACACCACCCCCGGCGCCACCACCCTCGGCCTGGTCCCCGTCGGCTACGCGGACGGCATCCCGCGCCACGCCTCAGGTACGGGACCGGTCCTGGTCGACGGCAAGCTGCGCACCGTCGCGGGCCGGATCGCCATGGACCAGTTCGTCGTGGACCTGGGCGGCGACGAGCCTCCGCCCGGCACCGAGGCGGTCCTCTTCGGCCCCGGTGACCGGGGCGAACCCACCGCCGAGGACTGGGCGCAGGCGGCCGGAACCATCGCTTACGAAATCGTGACCCGGATCGGAACCCGCGTCCCGCGCGTCTACGTAAAGGTGAACGCGGAACAGGATGGGTAATCCACACGGGTGAGCCGGGGCAGACGTACGGCTGAACGAGCGGGGGCCCCGGCACGAAGGAGCGGGACGTGAGCGAGAGCAGCGCGGAGACGGCGGGAGCCGTCGTGGGCGCGACCGCCGCTGCCGCCGGCAACTGGCGTCTCGCCGGTCTCGCCGGCGCCGCGATAGGCGTGGTCGCGGCGGGTGCCGCGGCCGGCGTCGCGATCGAGCGGATGACGGTCGGCCGCGGTATGCGCAGGAAGGCCCGGCTGGCCCTCGACTCGGCGGGGCCGTACGGCACCCTCCGCGGCATCCCCGGCAAGGCGTACGCGGACGACGGCACCGAGCTGTACTACGAGGTCGACGACGTCGAGCGGGTGGAGAGGATCCCCGCACAGCGGCGCCGCCGGCTCTTCGGACGCAAGGCCCCGGCCCCGGTCACCGTCGTCTTCAGCCACGGCTACTGCCTCAACCAGGACTCCTGGCACTTCCAGCGGGCCGCGCTGCGCGGCGTCGTCCGTACCGTGCACTGGGACCAGCGCAGCCACGGCCGCTCCGGGCGGGGCGTGGCGCAGGCCGACGGCACGCCGGTCTCCATAGACCAGCTCGGACGCGACCTGAAGGCCGTGATCGACGCGGCCGTGCCCGAGGGGCCGATCGTGCTCGTCGGCCACTCAATGGGCGGCATGACGGTCATGGCCCTCGCCGACCAGTACCCGGAACTGATCCGCGACCGGGTCGTCGGCGTCGCGCTCGTGGGCACGTCGTCCGGCCGGCTCGGTGAGGTCAACTTCGGACTGCCCGTCGCGGGCGTCAACGCGATACGCCGCATCCTGCCCGGAGTGCTCAGAGCGCTCGGGCAGCAGGCCGAGCTGGTGGAGAAGGGACGCAGGGCCACCGCCGACCTGTTCGCGGGGATCATCAAGCGGTACTCGTTCGCGTCCCGGGACATCGATCCGGCCGTCGCCCGGTTCGCCGAGCGGATGATCGAGAGCACGCCGATCGACGTGGTCGCCGAGTTCTACCCGGCCTTCACCGACCACGACAAGACCGAGGCGCTCGCCCGATTCGCCGACCTCCCGGTGCTCGTGCTCGCCGGAGTGCAGGACCTCGTCACCCCCAGCGAGCACAGCGAGGCCATCGCCGACCTGCTGCCCGACGCCGAACTGGTGCTCGTGCCGGACGCCGGGCACCTGGTGATGCTGGAGCACCCCGAGGTCGTCACCGACCGCCTCGCCGACCTCCTGATGCGCTCGGGAGCGGTCCCCGCAGGGGCTACCGTGGGGGGCTATGGAAGCACCAGCACCGCACAGCCCGGCTGAGGCCCCCACGCCGGGAGTCACCGTCGAGCTCACCGTCACCTCCCCCGAACAGATGCAGGAACTGGGGCGCCGGCTGGCCAAGCTGCTGCGCGCCGGAGACCTCGTGCTGCTGAACGGCGAGCTGGGCGCGGGCAAGACCACGCTGACCCGCGGGCTCGGCGAGGGCCTGGGGGTACGGGGGGCGGTCACCTCGCCGACCTTCGTCATCGCCCGCGTGCACCCCTCGCTCGGGGACGGCCCGCCGCTGGTCCACGTGGACGCGTACCGGCTGGGCGGCGGCCTGGAGGAGATGGAGGACCTCGACCTCGACGTCTCGCTGCCGGAGTCGGTGGTCGTCGTGGAGTGGGGCGAGGGCAAGGTCGAGGAGCTGACGGAGGACCGCCTGCACGTGACGATCCACCGGGCGGTGGGCGACACGACGGACGAGGTCCGGCATGTGACGCTCGCCGGGTTCGGGGAGCGCTGGGCGCAGGTGGATCTGGGAGCGCCCCTTTAGCAGCGCGGGATGCCTGCACCATGCGGGTAACGTCCCGACAAGGCGTCGGCAAGATATTGCGCCGCGGGCATCCGGCGTGGTCACATGGGCGGTAAGGACCGTGGTCAGGTCTGCCTAACCCTGTCGCCCCCGCGACACCAGGAGGCGTCCATGCCGGCTTCAGAACGCGACGAGGCGCAGCCGCGCGTGGTGCCCGGACCGGGCAACGTGTCGATGAAGGATCTGCTCGCGTCGTGCGCCGCGGCCAAGGCGGTCTCGACCCCGCCGAGGGACCCGGCGCCCGACAAGCCCCAGTCGGCCACTGTGACCGAGGACCGGCGCAGGGCCGCGTAGGGCGCGGCGTCCACTACGTGATGCCGATACGCGACGGTGCCCGCCACGTGACGGCGACCACTACCTGACGACGACCACCTTCTGGTTGATCGTCGCGAACTCCCACATCGCCGTACCGTCCGCACGCGCCTCGCGGATCCCGCCCAGCTTCTTGGACGCGTCCGGCTTGGGTGTCGAGCCGTCCACGGCCGAGCTGAAGCCGAACACCACGCCGTCGCTCAGCGCGAACCGCACGACGTGCTCCACCTGCTTGCCGTCCGAACCGGTCCCGGCCGCGGTCCGGGAGGTCACCGCGTATGTGCCAGGCGCCGGGTCCACCGTCCCGGGCATCACGGTGAAGGTCCGCTGCACCTTGTTGTCCGTGCCGACCAGCCACACCCGGTCGTCGCCGAGCGAGTACACCACCCGCTCCCCGGTGCCGGAGTCCCCGGGCAGCGCCGCCGGGTTCGCCTTGTCCCGCGGGGCCTTGGACGCGCCGGCCCCCGGCGACTTCTTCACCTGCGGCTTGCCCAGCGTGTCGGGCACGTGCGCCGACGCCTGGTAGGCGAGGAAACCGACCGCGGCGACGGCCGCCACGGTGAGCCCGGCCACGAATCCCGAGCTGCTCCTAGCCACCCTTGCCCACCTCTCGACACCGTGTACGCGCTTGCGTCGCACACCTTTGCTGTGACGGTAGCAGCAGCCGCGATGCGGACCGGCCCGGCCGTGCGAGGGGCGCGGGCGCCGTAGGCTGTTTGCGTGCTCTTGCTCGCTCTGGATACCGCCACCCCCGCCGTGACCGTCGCGCTGCACGACGGCACGTCCGTCGTCGCCTCGACGAGCCAGGTCGACGCTCGGCGGCACGGGGAACTCCTGCTGCCCGCCGTCGACCGGATCCTGGCCGAGGCGGGCACCCGTCTCGATGCCGTCACCGGCGTCGTCGTCGGTGTGGGCCCCGGCCCGTACACCGGGCTGCGGGTCGGCCTGATGACCGCCGACACGTTCGGACTCGCGCTCGGTGTGCCCGTGTACGGCCTGTGCACCCTCGACGGCCTCGCGTACGCCTCCGATCTGACCGTGCCCTTCGTGGTCGCCACGGACGCACGCCGCAAGGAGGTCTACTGGGCGCGCTACGACGATGCCCGCACCCGTGTCACCGAGCCCGCCGTCGACCGTCCCGCCGAGATCACCGAGAAGGTCGCGGGCCTGCCCGCCATCGGCGCCGGCGCACTGCTGTACCCGGACACCTTCCCGGACGTCCACGAGCCCGAGCACGTCTCGGCGGCGGCCCTCGCCTCCCTGGCCGCCGAGAAGCTCGCCCGGGGCGAGGAACTGCCCGCGCCGCGTCCGCTCTACCTGCGCCGCCCCGACGCACAGGTGCCCAAGAGCTACAAGGTGGTCACGCCGAAGTGACCGAGCCCGTGACCCCGCCCGAGACGCCCCGGCTGCGCGAGATGCGCTGGTGGGACATCGACCCCGTGCTGGAGCTGGAGAAGGACCTCTTTCCGGAGGACGCCTGGTCGCGGGGCATGTTCTGGTCCGAGCTCGCGCACTCCCGTGGCCCGGAGGCGACCCGCCGCTACGTCGTGGCCGTCGAGGGCGAGCGCATCGTCGGCTACGCGGGGCTGGCCGCCCAGGGTGAGCTCGCCGACATCCAGACCATCGCCGTGGCCCGCGACCGCTGGGGCACGGGACTCGGCGGGCGGCTGCTGACCGAGCTGCTGCGCGCGGCGACCGCGTTCGAGTGCGCCGAGGTGATGCTCGAGTGCCGGGTCGACAACGTACGCGCGCAGAAGCTGTACGAGCGCTATGGCTTCGAGGCCATCGGTTTCAGGCGCGGCTACTACCAGCCGGGGAACGTGGACGCCCTGGTGATGCGCCTGACCACCACGCCCGACGGAGACTTCGCCGCGGGCTCCCCATCAGTACGAGGAACCGAGATCAATGGCTGACCAACCCCTGGTCCTGGGGATCGAGACGTCCTGTGACGAGACCGGTGTAGGCATCGTCCACGGGACCACCCTCCTCGCGGACGCCGTAGCGTCCAGTGTCGACGAGCACGCGCGCTACGGCGGGGTCGTCCCGGAGGTCGCGTCGCGCGCCCACCTGGAAGCGATGGTGCCGACCATCGAGCGCGCGCTGAAGGACGCGGGAGTCTCCGCGAAGGACCTCGACGGCATCGCGGTCACCGCCGGGCCGGGCCTGGCCGGCGCCCTGCTGGTCGGCGTCTCGGCGGCGAAGGCGTACGCGTACGCGCTTTGCAAGCCGCTGTACGGGGTCAACCACCTGGCCTCGCACATCTGCGTGGACCAGCTCGAGCACGGCGCGCTGCCGGAGCCGACGATGGCGCTGCTGGTCAGCGGCGGCCACTCGTCACTGCTGCTCTCCACGGACATCACCTCGGACGTAAGGCCGATGGGTTCGACGATCGATGACGCGGCGGGCGAGGCCTTCGACAAGATCGCGCGCGTGCTGAACCTCGGCTTCCCGGGCGGCCCGGTCATCGACCGGTACGCCAAGGAGGGCGACCCGGAGGCGATCGCCTTCCCGCGTGGGCTGACCGGCCCGCGCGACCCCGCGTACGACTTCTCCTTCTCCGGTCTGAAGACGGCCGTGGCCCGCTGGATCGAGGCGAGGCGCGCGGCGGGGGAGGAGGTGCCGGTCCGTGATGTGGCCGCGTCCTTCCAGGAGGCGGTGGTGGACGTGCTGACCCGCAAGGCGGTGCGCGCCTGCAAGGACCAGGGCGTCGACCATCTGATGATCGGCGGCGGCGTGGCGGCGAACTCCCGCCTGCGCGTCCTGGCCCAGGAGCGGTGCGAGGCGGCCGGTATCCGCCTGCGCGTGCCCCGCCCCAAGCTCTGCACGGACAACGGCGCGATGGTCGCCGCGCTGGGCGCGGAGATGGTCGCCCGGGGCCGTGCCGCGTCGTCCTGGGATCTGTCGGCGGACTCCTCGCTGCCGGTGACGGACCCGCATGTGCCGGGCAACTCGCACGACCACGACCACGTGCACGAGGTGAGCAAGGAGAACCTCTACTCGTGACGGTCGCGCTGATGTGGGAGGCCCGGGCGGTCGCCGGCCGGGGTGAGGACCTGCTGGCCTGGGCCCGCGCCCAGGAGCTGACGCCCCCGCCCCTGCGCCGTGAGACCTTCCGGGCCCCGCAGGACCGCGTCCTCGTCATCACGTGGTGGGATGCGGAGTTCCCCGCCGACCTCCCCGAACTACCGGAACCGGACGGGGAGTTGGTCACCCGGGCGGTGCATCGGTGGCGGTTCGAGTCGGTGACGGCGGACTGACGGCCCCAACTCCCGTTCGCTTCCGAATCTTTCGGCTGGTGCGTCGAATCTTCCGGGCATACGATCCCGCCCATGACTCGCGCGCAATCCGCCGGCACGAACGGAGCACGGCGCTCCGCGCAGACCGCCACGCTTGCTGAGATAGCCCGTGAGGCCGGGGTGTCGGCGCCCACGGTGTCCAAGGTGCTCAACGACCGGGCCGACGTCGCCCCGGCGACCCGGGCCCGCGTCGAGGAACTGCTGCGCGCCCACGGCTACCGTCGGCGCCGGGCCGAAGCGAGCCGTGCGCCCCTGATCGACCTCGTCTTCCACGAGCTGGAGAGCGCCTGGGCGATGGAGGTCATCCGTGGCGTGGAGAACGCGGCGCGCGATGCGGGGCTGAGCGTGGTGCTGTCCGAGAGCGCGGGGCGGCTCACCCCCGGCCGTACCTGGGCCGACCAGGTCGCCGCCCGCCGCCCGCACGGTGTGATCCTCGTGCTGTCCGGCCTCGACGCCTCCCAGCGCGCGCTGCTGACCAGCCGCTCCATCCCCTTCGTGGTCATGGACCCGGCGGGCGACCCGGGAGACGACGTGCCGTCCATCGGCGCCACCAACTGGCACGGCGGTCTGGCCGCGACCCGGCACCTGATCGAGCTGGGGCACACCCGGATCGGCGCGATCAGCGGGCCCGCGCGCATGATGTGCAGCCGCGCGCGGGTCGACGGCTACCGGGCGGCCCTGGAGACCGCCGGGCTGCCCATGGATCCGGAGCTGGTCCGGACGGGGGACTTCCATCACGAGGCGGGCTACCGGCTCGGCCGTGAACTGCTGTGCCGCCCGGACCGGCCGACGGCTCTCTTCGCCGGCAACGACCTCCAGGCGCTGGGGGTCTACGAGGCGGCGCGCGAGCTGGGGTTGCGCATCCCTGAGGACGTCAGTGTGGTCGGGTTCGACGACCTGCCGGTGGCTCGCTGGGTGGGGCCGCCGTTGACGACCGTACGGCAGCCGCTCATGGAGATGGCGGAGGCGGCGGCACGGCTGGTGCTGGACCTCGGCCGTGCGGAAGCGCCCACGGCGGCGACGCGCGTCGAGCTGGCGACCAGCCTGGTGGTGCGCAGCAGCACCGGGGCGCCGACCGCCTGACCAATAGGTCTGTTCCGAAGAGAAGTTGACGTACCGGCTCCGAAACTTTCGCGGCCTCCCGCAGTGACGCCGGGCTCAGAGCGGGGCGAGAAGGTGAGATTTTCCGAAGAATGGCGCTCCGCTGTCTCTGCTCGCAATAATTCGGACTTATGTTCCTCCGTGTGGCTTCAGTTGAGGCACACGGGGGCGGGGACGGGGATGGTGACGGGGGCGTGGGAAGACGCGGCGGCCGGCGGACACGGCTGATCAGATTCGTCGGCGCGGTGATCGCGTGCGGCGTCGTCCTCACGGCCGCCGGGGCGGCCTGGGCGTACTGGCATCTCAACCACAACATCAGGAGCGTCGACATCGACGGCGCGCTGGGCAGCGACCGCCCGGCGCGCCCGACACCCTCGGCCTCCGCGTCCGCATCGCCCCTGCCGAGCGGCGCCCTGAACATCCTGGTCCTGGGGTCCGATTCGCGCAGCGGCAAGCAGAACGCCGCCCTCGGCGGGGGCGACGTCTCGGGTGCCCGTTCGGACACGGCGATGGTGGTGCACATCGACGCGGGCCGCACAAAGGCCACCGTGGTCAGCATCCCGCGCGACACCCTCGTCACCCGGCCGTCGTGCCCGCTGGCGTCGGGCGGCAGGACGGCGGTGGCGTACGGGGTGATGTTCAACACCGCCTACGAGCTGGGCGGTCCGGTCTGTGCGGTCAAGACGGTCGAGTCGATCACACGGATCCGCATGGACCACTTCCTGGAGATCGACTTCTCGGGGTTCGCCAAGCTGGTGGACGCGCTCGGCGGCGTGACGGTGACGACGGACCAGGACATCGACGACGACAAGAGCCACCTGGACCTGAAGGCGGGCACCCACCACCTGAACGGCACCCGGGCCCTGGCCCTGGCCCGCACCCGGTACGGCATAGGCGACGGCAGCGACCTCGGCCGCATAGCTCTCCAGCAGAAGCTGGTGAAGGCGCTGCTGGACCAGCTCGCCTCGACGGATCTGCTCACCGATCCCGCGAAGCTGTACCGGGTCGCCGACGCGACCACCGGCAGCCTGACCACGGACACGGGCCTGGACTCGCTGCCGGAGCTGACCCTTCTGGGCGAGAGCCTGAAGGGTCTGACGTCGAAGAACGTGACGACGGTGATGATGCCGGTGGTGCCCGCACCCTCGGACGCCAACCGAGTGGTGGCGAAGGAGCCGGCGGCGAGCGAGCTGTGGGCGTCGCTGCGGTGACGACGGCCCGGAAAAAATCACCGAAGAAAATCGCGGGACGTGTCGATCCCCGGCGCGGTCGTTCGACGTAAGGGGTGTGAGGCCGGGAACAGCCCGGCCGCCGTACCCGAGGAGTCACCATGCCGCGTTTCCTGTCGATCGTGCGCGTCGACGAGACCACCGCGCCCGCTGAGGGCCCCAGCCCCGAGCTGATGCAGCGGATGGGCGAGCTGATCGAGGAGATCACCAAGGCCGGGGTCATGCTCGACACCGCCGGGCTCACGCCGGCCGCCCAGGGCGCCCGGGTGCGCTGGGAGGGCGGGAAACTCTCCGTCACCGACGGCCCGTTCACCGAGTCGAAGGAGGTCATCGGCGGCTACGCGCTCATGCAGTGCAAGGACAAGGCCGAGGCGATCGAGTGGGCCAAGCGGTTCGTGAAGGTGCACGAGGAGTACTGGACGATCACCTGCGAGGTCCGGGAGATCGCCGAGGCGTGAGGGCCGCTTTGCGTCCGCGCGCCGAGGGTGTTGCATGGTGGGCTGTGGAACAGCAGCCCGCCCCCGCCCCCGACGGCCCGGTCGGCGCCATCGAGACCGTCTTCCGGATGGAGTCCCCGCGCGTCATCGCCGGTGTCGCGCGGATCGTCCGGGACGTCGGGATCGCCGAGGAGTTGGCGCAGGACGCCCTGGTCGCCGCTTTGGAGCAGTGGCCGCGGGACGGCGTGCCCGACAACCCGGGCGCCTGGCTCATGGCCGCCGCCAAGCACCGCGCGATCGACCTCGTGCGCCGTCGGGAGAGGTACGCGCGCAAGCTGGAGGAGGTCGGGCGGGACCTTGAGGCGACGCCGTACCACGTGGACGTGCCGTCCGACCCGGACGACATCGACGACGACCTGCTCCGGCTCGTGTTCACCGCCTGCCACCCGGTGTTGTCCGCCGAGTCCCGCATCGCGCTCACCCTGCGGCTGCTCGGCGGACTGACCACGGCCGAGATCGCACGCGCGTTCCTCGTGCCGGAGGCCACCGTCGCGCAGCGCATCGTCCGCGCGAAACGGACGCTCGCGACGAAGGGCGTCGCCTTCGAGGTGCCGTACGGCCCCGAGCGCGAGGCCCGGCTCGGGTCCGTGCTCGAGGTCATCTACCTGGTCTTCAACGAGGGGTACGCGGCCACGGCCGGCGACGACCTGCTGCGCCCGGCCCTGTGCGAGGACGCCCTGCGGCTGGCCCGGGTGCTGGCCGAGCTGATGCCCAAGGAGCCCGAGGTGCACGGGCTGGCCGCACTGCTGGAGTTCCAGGCCTCCCGAACCGCGGCCCGCACCGGGCCGGACGGCGGGCCCGTGCTGCTGAAGGACCAGAACCGGGCACGCTGGAACCGCCTGCTCGTCGCCCGCGGCATCGCTGCCCTCGGCCACGCCGACGCGGTTGCCGCGGGAGCCCCTGGCCCGTACGTCCTGCAGGCCGCGATCGCCGCCTGCCACGCGCTCGCGCACACGTACGAGGAGACGGACTGGGCACGTATCGCCACGCTGTACGGGCTGCTGGCCGACCGCTCCCCCTCACCGGTCGTCGAGCTGAACCGCGCGGTCGCCGTCTCGATGGCCCAGGGCCCGGGCCCGGCCCTGGAGATCGTCGACCGGCTGGCCACCGAACCGGCCCTGCGCGACTACCACTTGCTGCCGAGCGTCCGCGGAGACCTGCTGGCCCGGCTCGGGCGCAGGGCCGAGGCCCGTGAGGAGTTCGTCCGGGCCGCCGCCCTCGCCCGCAACGAAAGGGAACGTGAGCTGCTCACGGCACGCGCGGAGGACTGTCGTTAGGCGGGGTGCCCGAGCAGCATCGTCGGCGCCCCGGCGACCCGGGTCAGGAACACGGTCACCGCGTTCGGGCCGTGCGGCTTGGGCAGGACCTTGCGGCGCAGCTCCTCCGGTTCGACGGCCGAGCCGCGCTTCTTCACGGTCAGGATCCCGACCTCCCGCTCCCGCAGCAGCGCCTTCAGCTTCTTCACGTTGAAGGGGAGCCGGTCGGTGATCTCGTACGCGGTGGCGTACGGGGAGTCGCGGCGCCCGTCCGCCGTCACATAGGCGATCGTCTCGTCGATCAGGCCGCCGTCCACGTCCTCGGCCACCTCCGCCACCAGGTGGGCGCGGATCACGGCGCCGTCAGGTTCGTAGAGGTAGCGGCCGAGCGGACGCACCGGCGGGTCGGGCAGGCCGCGACCGCGCAGCACGCGCGGTCCGGGCAGGAGCGTGGCCCGTACCTCGCCCGGCCGCGTGCCGAACCACAGCACCGCCTCCTTCACGTCCCCGCCGTCCGAGATCCACTCGGCCTCCGCCTCGCCGGGCACCATCTCGTGCGGGATGCCCGGCGCCACCTTGAGGGCGGCGTGCGGGGCCTTCAGGGCCGTGGCCACCGCCCAGGACAGCGGGGGCGAGTACGCCTCCGGATCGAAGATGCGGCCGCGCCCTCCTCGCCGCGCGGGATCGACGAAGACGGCGTCGTACGAGGAGACGTCCACCTCGGTGACGTCGGCCTCGCGGACCTCGATCAGGGAGGCGAGGCCCAGCGCGTCGGCGTTCGCGCGCGCCACGGCCGCCGTCAGCGGGTCGCGGTCCACGGCCAGGACGCGGATGCCGGCCCGGGCGAGCGCGATGGCGTCGCCGCCCACGCCGCAGCACAGGTCGGCGACGGATGCCACCCCGAGGGCCCGGAAACGCTCGGCGCGGTGGGTGGCGACCGTCGCCCTGGTGGACTGCTCGACGCCGTTCGGCGTGAAGAACATCCGCTGTGCGTCGCCCGCGCCGAACTTCGCCGCCGCCCGCTCCCGCAGCCGTGCCTGGGCGAGGGCCGCGGAGACCAGCTCGGCGGGGTGCTCGCGGCGCAGCCGGGTGGCGACGGCCAGCTCCCGCGCCGGGTCGGTGCCGCGCACCTCGTCCAGGAGGGCGCGGCCCTCAGGGGTGAGCAGGGAGGCGAAGGAGAGGTCGTTCACCCGGTCATTGTCGGCCAGTCGGTGGATGGCGTGCGCGGGGTCGCGGTGTCGGCCCGCCGTGGCCGACGGTGGCTGGAAGGATCCGACACCATGCGACTCGTAGGACAAGATGACAAAAAGGGCGCAAAATGCACCGGTGTGCGTGTGTCGCGCTTGACGGGTCCTGGGCCGACGGTCGCGGCGCGCGCGGGCCTCGCCGTCCTGGCCGCCACCACCGTTGCCGTCGGGTGCACCGGTAGCGAAGGGGCGCGCGGAGCGCGCGGCGCGGACGAGGAGGTCCACGTCGACCACTGGGAGTACCCCGAGTGGGACCGGAGCCTGCACCCCGGGGACATCGTGCTGACGCACTTCCGCGGCCGGGCGGACTGGAACGGCACGATGCCCGACGTGATCCGCGCATTTCTGAAGAAGGTGACCGACGACGGGTACGCGGTGGCCCGTCTGGAGGACTACCTGTGAGGGCACGGCGGCTGCGCGCACTGCTGGCGGGGGTCCTGGCCGCCGCGGTCCTGGCCGGGACGGCGGGCTGCGCCCAGTCGGTCGACCCCATCGAACGGCTGGGCAAGAAGGCGGCGCAGAGGGTGCGCAGGTCGTACGGTCCGCACGACGGGGCGTACCGCCACTGGGGGCTCACCGCCCCGCTCGCTCCCGCGCCCCGGCCGCCCGCCGCCTGCCCCGGCACGCCGGCCCGGAGCAGGGACTGCCGGAGGTCCTCGACCGCGTCCCCACCCGCGACAAGGTCGTCTTCCTCACGTACGACGAGGGCGCGGAGCGGGACCCCCGGTTCGTCGAGATGGTCCGTGACCTGCGGCTGCCCATCAGTGTGTTCCTCACGGACACGGCCGCCGGACCGGCGTACGCGCGACTCGCGCGGCTACGGGCGGCAGGGGCGACCATCGAGAACCGCACCCCGGACCACGCCGGACTGCGCGGCCGGCCCTACGCGGAGCAGCGCGCCCAGATCTGCGCCGGGCGGGACCGGCTGCGCTCCCGCCTGGGCCGGCGCCCCGTTCTGCTGCGCCCGCCCTACGGCAGGTACGACCGCACTACCCTCCGGGCCGCGGCGGACTGCGGTATCAAGGCCCTGATCCTGTGGCGTCCGACGCACGCCTATGGAAGGTCCACGGCCCTCCATCCGGGCGACATCCTCCGCCCCCACGAACCGGGCCGCCCCCTGGCCTCCCTGACCTCGGAGACGACCCGCGTCCTGCGCCGCCTGCAGGCGAGGGGATTCACGGTGGCCCGCTTGGAGGACTACCTCTGACGCCCGCCCCGCGTGTCAGCGCCGGGCCGACGACGGACGCCCGCGAAGAACAAGCCCGTCTGGGGGTCCTCCCTGCTCGAAGAGCTCGGGGGAGTCCGAGGGGGAGTCTGAGGACGAGGCCGTCAGGCCGATAGAGGGGTCTGGGGGCGGAGCCCCTGGGACAGCCACCGCACCCGGGTGCAGAACGCACCCCGGGCAACCGAACTCAGTCACGGCGCGCGCCGCGGCATTGGCACTCCGCTTGACCGAGTGCTAATCGCGGTCATAGTCTCGGCTCTGGCACTCGCCACCGGAGAGTGCCAACAAAGCGACGGGCAGGTCCGGCACCCGCGACGACGGATCGACCTGGTCGCCACCTCAGACAGTTAACCCCGTGAGATCTCCGAAGGGGGAGGTCGGATCGTGACGACCGCCAGCTCCAAGGTTGCCATCAAGCCGCTCGAGGACCGCATCGTGGTCCAGCCGCTGGACGCCGAGCAGACCACGGCCTCTGGCCTGGTCATCCCGGACACCGCCAAGGAGAAGCCCCAGGAGGGCGTCGTCCTGGCCGTGGGCCCGGGCCGCTTCGAGGACGGCAACCGCCTTCCGCTCGACGTCAAGGTCGGCGACGTCGTGCTCTACAGCAAGTACGGCGGCACCGAGGTGAAGTACAACAACGAGGAGTACCTCGTTCTCTCGGCTCGCGACGTGCTCGCGATCATCGAGAAGTAAGTCACCTCAGCATTCCTGCTGTGAGCTGCGCCCCTGGCCCCCGCGACCGATAAGAAGCCGGGCGCCCGGGGCGCAGTTTCTTTTTCACCCAAGATTTCCGAGAGGGCTCCCGCTGCCATGGCGAAGATCCTGAAGTTCGACGAGGACGCCCGTCGCGCCCTCGAGCGCGGCGTCAACAAGCTGGCCGACACGGTCAAGGTGACCATCGGCCCCAAGGGCCGCAACGTCGTCATCGACAAGAAGTTCGGCGCCCCCACCATCACCAACGACGGCGTCACCATCGCCCGTGAGGTGGAGATCGAGGACCCGTACGAGAACCTCGGCGCCCAGCTGGTCAAGGAGGTGGCGACCAAGACCAACGACATCGCGGGTGACGGCACCACCACCGCCACCGTGCTCGCCCAGGCGCTGGTGCGCGAGGGCCTGCGGAACGTCGCCGCGGGCGCCTCCCCGGCCGCCCTGAAGAAGGGCATCGACGCCGCCGTCAAGGCCGTCTCCGACGACCTGCTGGCCACCGCGCGCCCGATCGACGAGAAGTCCGACATCGCCGCCGTCGCCGCGCTGTCCGCCCAGGACCAGCAGGTCGGCGAGCTGATCGCCGAGGCGATGGACAAGGTCGGCAAGGACGGTGTCATCACCGTCGAGGAGTCCAACACCTTCGGTCTGGAGCTGGACTTCACCGAGGGCATGGCCTTCGACAAGGGCTACCTGTCGCCGTACTTCGTGACGGACCAGGAGCGCATGGAGGCCGTCCTCGACGACCCGTACATCCTGATCAACCAGGGCAAGATCTCCGCCATCGCGGATCTGCTGCCGCTGCTGGAGAAGGTCATCCAGGCCGGCTCCTCCAAGCCGCTGCTGATCATCGCCGAGGACCTCGAGGGCGAGGCCCTGTCCACCCTGGTCGTCAACAAGATCCGCGGCACCTTCAACGCGGTCGCCGTCAAGGCCCCCGGCTTCGGTGACCGCCGCAAGGCGATGCTGCAGGACATGGCGGTCCTCACCGGCGCCACGGTCGTCTCCGAGGAGGTCGGCCTCAAGCTCGACCAGGTCGGCCTGGACGTGCTGGGCTCCGCCCGCCGCGTCACCGTCACCAAGGACGACACGACCATCGTCGACGGCGCCGGCAAGTCCGAGGACGTCGCGGGCCGCGTCAACCAGATCAAGGCCGAGATCGAGACCACGGACTCCGACTGGGACCGCGAGAAGCTCCAGGAGCGCCTCGCGAAGCTGGCCGGCGGCGTGTGCGTGATCAAGGTCGGCGCCGCCACCGAGGTGGAGCTGAAGGAGAAGAAGCACCGCCTGGAGGACGCCATCTCCGCGACCCGCGCCGCGGTCGAGGAGGGCATCGTCTCCGGTGGTGGCTCCGCCCTGGTCCACGCCTCCAAGGTGCTGGCCGACGGCCTCGGCAAGGAGGGCGACGAGGCCACCGGTGTCGCCATCGTGCGCCGCGCGGTCGTCGAGCCGCTGCGCTGGATCGCCGAGAACGCGGGCCTGGAGGGCTACGTCATCGCCTCCAAGGTCGCCGAGCTGGAGAAGGGCAACGGCTACAACGCCGCCACCGGCGAGTACGGCGACCTGATCAAGGCCGGCGTCATCGACCCGGTCAAGGTCACCCGCTCCGCCCTGGAGAACGCCGCCTCCATCGCCTCCCTGCTTCTGACGACCGAGACCCTGGTCGTCGAGAAGAAGGAAGAGGAGGAGCCCGCCGCGGCCGGCCACGGCCACGGTCACGCCCACTGACGTACGACGCACGTCGCAGTAGGCCCGGCGCCCCGAGAGGGTGCCGGGCCTTCCCGCTGTCCCGGCGCCCCGAGAGGGTGCCGGGCCTTCCCGCTGTCCCGGCGTCCTACCGCTCCAGCTCGTCCAGGGCCCCCAGCTGCTCCATCAGCCCCAGCTGGTCGTGCTGCCACCAGGTCTCGGCGATCTTCGCGTCCTCACCGAAGCGGAAGAGGGTCATACCGGACATGCCGACCCTCCTGCCGGTGGACGGGATGCCCAGGAACTCGCCCTTGTGCGTGGCGTCCCAGGTCCACCGCGCGCACACCCGGTCGCCCTGCTCGATCAGGTCCTCGATGGTGAAGGTGAAGTCGAAGGCGTCCCGCCACATCCGGTACTCGCGCCGGATGGCGTCCAGGCCGATGGTGTCCTGCGGGTTGACGGGGTCGTGGCTGTGGCAGCCCTCCGCGATCAGGTCGTTGAGCGGTGGCAGTTCGCCCGCCGTCGCGAGCGTGCCGAACAGGCGTCGCACCGCATCCGTGTACAACTGCTCGTCCCGTACCACCTCCAGATCGACGAAGGTGGGCATCTCGTCACACAGGGCGACCATCTCGCGGAAGACCTGGTCGGTCTCCGGGAGGTTGGAGTTCCGCATCGCCTCCTCGTAGGAGGGGAACTCCACGATCTCGATGAAGTGCGAGGCGTCGGACCGGTCCCTGCCGATCACGTCGTGGGTCGCCGTCCGCCTGCCCCTGGTCTTCTCGACCCATCTGTCCATGATCCGGTTCATTTCGTCGAACCGGCTGGTCTTGCAGTCGATGAGCTGCACGAATGTCATGACGCCGCCTCCGGCCCCCCTGGGTCCTGACGCAGATATGCCCCATTTTCCCACCCGAGGGGCGGCGTCACCCGCGCTACTGCGGCCCGTACTTGCGCCCCGTCCGCGAGCTGATCCCGCCCAGCAGCGCGCGCGGCGTCACCTTCACCATGCCCATCAGCACCTTGTACCGCGGGTCCGGGATCGACAGCGTCTTGCCGCGGGCCAGGTCGGCGAGCGCGGTGGCGACCAACTTGTCCGCGTCCAGCCACATCCAGTTCGGGATGTTGTCCGTGCCCATCCCGGCCCGCTGGTGGAACTCGGTGCGGACGAAGCCCGGGCACAGCGCCATCAGCTGTACCCCCGACCCGGCCAGGTCCTTCGCCGCGCCCTGCGTGAACTGCACGACCCACGCCTTCGACGCCCCGTACGTGCCGCGCGGCACGAACGCCGCGACCGAGGCCACGTTGACGATCCCGCCGCGACCGCGCTTCCGCATCGCCTCCGCCGCCGCGCTCGTCAGCCGCAGCACCGCCTCGCAGTGCACCTTGAGCATCCGCAGCTCGTCGGCCATCGACACGTCGAGGTAACGGCCCTTGTTGCCGAAGCCCGCGTTGTTCACGAGCAGGTCGACCGGGTTCTTCAGGTCGGACAGGCGGCGGGCCACCGCCTCGATCCCCTCGTCGGTCGCCAGGTCCGCCGTCAGCACCTCGGCCTCGATGCCGTGCCGGTCGTGCAGCTCGGTCGCCTGCTCCCGCAGCCGCTTGGTGTCGCGCGCCACCAGGACGAGGTCGTGGCCGTCGGCTGCCAGCCGCCGTGCGAACGCGGCGCCGATGCCCGCGGTCGATCCCGTAATCAGAGCCGTTGTCATGACCCAACGATAGTGACCCGGAGTCGTCGAGTCCGCCTGGCGGACCGGGCATTTCACCGGTTGCGCCGCCAAGGTCGGTGCGCCTGGGGCTAGTTCCGTCCCGCGTACTTGCGCGCGTACTCCCGTGCCGCCGTCACGCTCTCCGGGTGCAGCGCGTCACCCGCCGCCAACAGGCGCGGGAGCAGGTGCCGTTCCGTGGTCACCGCCCGGAACTGGAGGGCGACCGTCACGTCGTGGTCCGGCCGGTGCACGACGCTGATGGGGTCGCCGGCCCGTATCTCACCCGGCTCGATCACGCGCAGATAGGCGCCCGGCGCGCCCTTGTGCGTGAACCGCTTCACCCAGCCGCGTTCGCCCAGGTGCTCCTGGAAGGTACGGCACGGAATCCGCCCGCAGGTCACCTCCAGGACCAGCTCCGCCCCGATCCGCCAGCGCTCGCCGATCCGCGCGCCGGCCACGTCGAGACCCTCGGTGGTGAGGTTCTCGCCGAACGAGCCGCTCGGCAGCGACCGGCCGAGCTCACGCTCCCAGCCGTCGAGGTCCTCCCGGGCGAACGCGTACACCGCCTGGTCGTCACCGCCGTGGTGCCGCAGGTCGCACACCGCGTCCCCGGCCAGCCCGCTCGCACCGGTCCCCTTCGGCCCGGGCGCGGTCACCCGCACGGGCCCGTCCACCGGCCGCTTGTCGATGCCGGTCAGACCCTCCGGCTGGTCCGTGTACTCGACGGCCACGGGTCGGCCCACGTTCAGAGACAGAAGCTTCATGCCCGCACGGTAAGGGACCCCCGGTCAAAGCGTCGACGCATTATTCGCGACCCTACCCAAGGTTCGCTTATGCTCACAGCGTGATCGAGGCTCGACATCTCCGTGTGCTGCGCGCCGTGGCCGCCACCGGCTCCTTCTCTGCGGCGGGGCGCGAGCTGGGCTGCACCCAGCCCGCCGTCAGCCAGCAGATGAAGGCCCTGGAAGCGTCCGTCGGCACGCCGCTGCTGGTGCGCAGCGGCCGCGAGATGCGCCTGACGGAGGCGGGCGAGGCGCTGGTACGGCACGCGGCGGGCATCCTGGCCGGGCTGACCGCCGCCGAGGAGGAGGTCGCCGCCATCGCGGGCCTGAGGGCCGGCCGCGTCCGTCTCGTCTCCTTCCCGAGCGGCAGCTCCACGCTGGTCCCGGCCGCGCTCGCCGCCCTGCGCGCCGCGCACCCGGGCACCCGCGTCTCCCTGGAGGAGGCCGAACCGCCCCAGTCCGTGGAGAAGCTGCGCGCGGGTGACTGCGACATCGCGCTGGCCTTCCGCTACGAGGGCGCGGAGGTGGGCGTCGAGGAGTGGGACGACCTGGTCGTACGGCCGCTGCTCACCGACCGGCTCGTCGGGCTCGTCCCCGAGGGGCACCGGCTGGCGCGCGCGGAGTCGGTCGCCATCGGGGAACTCGCGGGGGAACCGTGGATCGCGGGCTGTCCGCGCTGCCGGGGACAGCTCGTGCAGGTCTGCGCGAGTGCCGGATTCACCCCGCGCATCGACTTCGCGACGGACGACTATCCGGCGGTCGTCGGCCTGGTCGGCGCCGGCCTCGGCGTGGCCGTCCTGCCTCAGCTCGCGGTCGAGTCAGTACGTCCGAGGGGGGTGCGCCCGGTCGCGCTGGAACCGGCGGTACGGCGGGAGATCGTCGCCCTCACGTTGCCGGACCTGGCCCAGGTGCCGGCGGTGGCGGCGACATTGGGCGAGCTGGCGCGTGCGGCCGCCCGATGAGGGATCCGTGGCAAAGACTCTCGCTCGGCGGCGGGTTCTCGGCGCGCTGCGGCGGGTGCTCGAAGAGCGGTGAGGCGGCCCCGAGACGTGTGCGGAACAGCCCCCTACATATCCCCTGATCCCCCTGATCGGCCCCCCGACATATCCCCCTCAACGGCCCGACCCCGTGAAACGGCCCCCTCACGGGCGGTGCCTGCCCCCTGAAACAGCCCCCTGCGGGCGGTAGAACGCCCCAAAGCCGGGCACATGCGCGTGCCCGTGAACGAAGAAACGTTCCTTCAGTTGTTCGAGGCGGCGTGGTCGTGGCCTCCACCGGTCGTCGAGGCCGGTACCAGCCGGTTCCGCGCCCGCCCCATGAGCTCCTCGCGCTCGTCCTCGGTCAGCCCTCCCCAGACCCCGTACGGCTCTCGCACCGCCAGGGCGTGGGCCGCGCACTCGGCGCGGACGGGGCACCTCATGCAGACCTCTTTGGCCGAGTTCTCGCGAGCGCTCCGGGCCGCCCCGCGTTCACCCTCCGGATGGAAGAAGAGCGAACTGTCGACCCCACGGCAGGCCGCATGGAGCTGCCAGTCCCACAGATCCGCGTTCGGACCGGGAAGGCGGGAGAAATCTGCCATTGCGTGTCCCCTTGATGCCGTTCTGAGCGGATATGTGTTCTCGACCGTACATCGACGATCTTATGAGATGAAAATATGACTCATTGCGAATCTAGCGCCAGACACCAGCTAACGGGAAGAAAAGCGGCTAAATGGGGCATAGGTTGTGATGAAAGTTGGGGGTTACGCTGCGCGTGTATGCACCGTGTCCGCGCCCTCACGTACAGTGCCGAAGATGGCTTGCTGCACCGTAACTCTTTCGAGTGACCATCGTTGAGAGTGCGGAGGCGGTTGAAACAACAAGCGCTCGGGCAGGCGTCCGAGGGCGTCGACCGCACAGGTGACGATTCGTACCAGCCTGGAGGCTCAAGGTGACGCGCATCAGCTGCGGAGGGCGGTCATGACATCCGTCCTCGTCTGCGACGACTCCCCGCTTGCCCGAGAGGCGCTCCGCCGCGCGGTGGCGACCGTGCCCGGTGTCGAGCGCGTGACGACGGCGGCCAACGGCGAGGAAGTCCTCCGCCGCTGGGGGGCCGACCGTTCGGACCTGATTCTGATGGACGTACGCATGCCCGGACTGGGCGGCGTCGAGACCGTGCGGCGACTGCTGTCCGCCGACCCCGGTGCGCGCATCATCATGCTCACCGTCGCGGAGGACCTGGACGGGGTGGCGCTCGCGGTCGCCGCCGGCGCGCGCGGCTATCTGCACAAGGACGCCTCGCGTGCGGAGCTGCGCGCGACCGTCACGCAGGCGCTCGCCGACCCGACCTGGCGGCTCGCGCCCAGGCGGCTGCGCTCGGCCGAGATGGGTGCCGCGCCCACGCTCACCGCACGGGAGATCCAGGTGCTGGAGGGCATGAGCCACGGCCGTTCCAACGCGGAGATCGGCCGCGAGCTGTTCCTCTCCGAGGACACCGTGAAGACGCACGCCCGGCGTCTGTTCAAGAAGCTCGGCGCGTCCGACCGCGCACACGCGGTGGCGCTCGGCTTCCGGTGGGGCCTGGTCCGCTAAGTGGATCACCGCGGGGGTGCGCAGATCCCCGCCTGCCGCAGGGCGGGCGGGGCACGGCGACCTCAGGGAAGCTCCTCCCTGGAGCCGCCCGGCGAAGGGGCCCGCCGGATGCCCGCTGCTCGTTTCGTCGCGGATGCCGCATCCTTGAGGGTGTGGAGTTCCTCGGGGACGAGTCGATCGAGCGGGAGGGGAGGGCGCAGGAGATGAGTTCCGGCGCACCTGCTCATAACGCTTCGGTGCACAACTACGGACGCGGTGCCACGGACCGGACGACGCCGAGGCACCATGGACCGATGCGCGACGACGAGACAACGCTGATCGGTGCACTCGTCCATCGCGCCGTCGACGGCGACGAGCAGGCGACCCACGATCTGCTCGCCCGCGTCCACCCTCTGGCGCTGCGCTACTGCCGCACGCGACTGTCCCGGCTGCCCGGCGACGCCCGGCACTTCGTCGAGGACCTGGCCCAGGAGGTCTGCGTCGCGGTTCTGCTCGCCCTGCCGCGCTACAAGGACACCGGGCGCCCCTTCGAGGCGTTCGTCTTCGCGATCGCCGCGCACAAGGTCGCGGACCTGCAGCGTGCCGCGATGCGTCATCCCGGCTCGACGGCGGTCCCCTCGGACGAGATGCCCGAACGACCGGACGACTCCCTGGGCCCCGAGGAGCGCGCCCTGCTCAGCAGCGACGCCGAGTGGGCCAAGAAACTCCTCGCCAACCTCCCGGAGAACCAGCGCGAGCTGCTCCTGCTGCGCATCGCAGTGGGCTTGACGGCGGAAGAAACGGGTCAGATGTTGGGAATGTCACCGGGAGCGGTGAGGGTGGCCCAGCACAGGGCCTTGAGCCGCCTGCGGGCGCTCGCCGAGCAGTAACGAGTTCCTGTCCGCCGCGACGGCGACCAGCCACGACGGCGCAGTTCCGGCGGTACCCAACTCGGTTGCCGTGGGGACGGAGGCCGTCGGGCCCGTGCATGAACAGGCAGCTCACGGACTCCGTAGGAACATACGAAGCCGAGCAGCACCCTCAACCGTGGAATGAGAGCCCCATGCTTCCCGTTAGCATGGACATCCGCACCGATCAAGGCCATTTGGGGAAGGTGTCATGACTGCAAACGTCGACGGAGTGCCCGAGAAATTCGCGACACTCGGGCTGACCTACGACGACGTGCTGCTGCTGCCGGGAGCGTCCGAGGTGCTCCCGAGCGCGGTCGACACCTCGTCCCGCATCTCCCGCAACGTCCGGGTGAACATCCCGCTGCTCTCGGCGGCCATGGACAAGGTGACCGAGTCCCGCATGGCGATCGCGATGGCCCGCCTGGGCGGCGTCGGCGTGCTGCACCGCAACCTCTCCATCGAGGACCAGGTCAACCAGGTCGACCTGGTCAAGCGGTCCGAGTCCGGCATGGTCACCGACCCCATCACCGTGCACCCCGAGGCGACGCTCGCCGAGGCGGACGCCCTGTGCGCCAAGTTCCGCATCAGCGGCGTCCCGGTCACCGACCCGGCCGGCAAGCTGCTCGGTATCGTCACCAACCGCGACATGGCCTTCGAGACCGACCGTTCCCGGCAGGTGCGCGAGGTCATGACGCCGATGCCGCTGGTCACCGGCAAGGTCGGCATCTCCGGCACCGAGGCCATGGAACTGCTGCGCCGCCACAAGATCGAGAAGCTTCCCCTGGTCGACGACGCCGGGCTCCTCAAGGGCCTCATCACGGTCAAGGACTTCGTCAAGGCCGAGAAGTACCCCAACGCCGCCAAGGACGCCGAGGGCCGCCTGCTCGTCGGTGCCGCCGTGGGCGCCAGCCCCGAGGCGCTGGAGCGCGCCCAGGCCCTCGCCGAGGCCGGGGTGGACTTCCTGGTCGTCGACACCTCGCACGGCCACAACAGCAACGCCCTCAGCTGGATGTCGAAGATCAAGTCGAGCGTGGACGTCGACGTGATCGGCGGCAACGTCGCCACCCGCGACGGCGCCCAGGCCCTGATCGACGCCGGCGTCGACGGCATCAAGGTGGGCGTGGGCCCCGGCTCGATCTGTACGACCCGTGTGGTCGCCGGCATCGGTGTCCCGCAGGTCACCGCCATCTACGAGGCCTCCCTCGCCGCCCGCCCGGCGGGCATCCCGCTGATCGGCGACGGCGGCCTGCAGTACTCCGGCGACATCGGCAAGGCGCTCGCCGCCGGTGCCGACACGGTGATGCTCGGCAGCCTTCTGGCGGGCTGCGAGGAGTCGCCGGGCGAGCTGCTCTTCATCAACGGCAAGCAGTTCAAGTCGTACCGCGGCATGGGCTCGCTCGGTGCCATGCAGTCCCGCGGCCAGGGCAAGTCGTACTCCAAGGACCGCTACTTCCAGGCCGAGGTCTCCTCCGACGACAAGCTCGTGCCCGAGGGCGTCGAGGGCCAGGTGCCCTACCGCGGCCCGCTGTCCAACGTGCTGCACCAGCTCGTGGGCGGTCTGCGCCAGACCATGGGCTACGTGGGCGCCGCCACCATCGAGGAGATGGAGTCCAAGGGCCGCTTCGTGCGCATCACCTCGGCGGGCCTGAAGGAGAGCCACCCGCACGACATCCAGATGACGGTCGAGGCGCCGAACTACAGCGCCCAGAAGTGACGCACACGCACGCGTGAAGGTTCTACAGAGGGCGGTCCCGGACACCGGGGCCGCCCTCGCCGTACCTGCGGAGGGCCGCCGTCGCAGCCGTCGGCGATACTGGAAGACGCTGAAACGCATCAGGGAAAGGCCACAGACGTGACTGAGATCGAGATCGGGCGCGGCAAGCGCGGCCGCCGGGCGTACGCCTTCGACGACATCGCCGTCGTCCCCAGCCGCCGTACGCGGGACCCGAAGGAGGTCTCGATCGCCTGGCAGATCGACGCCTACCGCTTCGAGCTGCCGTTCCTGGCCGCTCCCATGGACTCCGTCGTCTCCCCGGCCACCGCGATCCGGATCGGCGAGCTCGGCGGCCTCGGCGTGCTCAACCTCGAGGGCCTGTGGACGCGGTACGAGGACCCGCAGCCGCTGCTCGACGAGATCGCCGAACTGCCGGCCGAGACCGCGACCCGGCGCTTGCAGGAGATCTACGCGGCCCCGATCAAGGAGGAGCTGATCGGGGCGCGCATCAAGGAGGTGCGCGACTCGGGCGTGGTCACCGCGGCCGCGCTCTCCCCGCAGCGCACGGCGCAGTTCTCCAAGGCGGTCGTCGACGCGGGCGTGGACATCTTCGTCATCCGCGGCACCACGGTGTCGGCGGAGCACGTCTCCGGCTCGCACGAGCCGCTGAACCTGAAGCAGTTCATCTACGAGCTCGACGTCCCCGTGATCGTCGGCGGCTGCGCCACGTACACCGCGGCCCTGCACCTGATGCGCACCGGCGCGGCGGGCGTCCTGGTCGGCTTCGGCGGCGGCGCCGCGCACACCACGCGCAACGTGCTCGGCATCCAGGTGCCCATGGCGACGGCGGTCGCGGACGTGGCGGCGGCCCGCCGCGACTACATGGACGAGTCCGGCGGCCGGTACGTGCACGTGATCGCGGACGGCGGCGTCGGCTGGTCCGGTGACCTGCCCAAGGCGATCGCCTGCGGTGCGGACGCGGTGATGATGGGTTCGCCGCTCGCGCGTGCGACCGACGCCCCGGGCAAGGGCCACCACTGGGGCATGGAGGCCGTGAACGAGGAGCTGCCGCGCGGCAAGAAGGTCGACCTCGGCACGGTCGGCACCATCGAGGAGGTCCTCACGGGCCCGTCGCACACGCCGGACGGCTCGATGAACTTCTTCGGCGCGCTGCGGCGGGCGATGGCCACCACCGGGTACAGCGAGCTGAAGGAGTTCCAGCGGGTCGAGGTGACGGTGGCGGACTCGCAGCACCGCCGGTAGCCGTACGGCGTTCAGGGGCCCGGTTCACCCTTCGGGGTGGGCCGGGCCGACCGACGTCGGACTGCCCCGCACCACCAGACCCAGCGGCCCGAGCACCCACGCGCCCCGACTTCACAACCGATGCGCCGCCCCCGTAGGCGTTGCCCCCCGCGTGTCCAGCAACAACTGCGCCTTCACCGACAGCCCCTGCAGGTCGTACGTCCGGTGCTGTTGCAACAGAACCGTCAGGTCCGCCCCCGCCGCCGCCTCGTACAGGGAATCCGCGCGCGGGATCGGCCGGTCGAGGACGCTCCACGCGGGGACGTACGGGTCGTGGTAGCTGACGGACGCGCCCAGTTCCATCAGCCGTAGCGCGACCTCCTGCGCGGGGGAGCCGTGCAGGTCGGCGACGTCCGGCTTGTACGTCACGCCGAGCAGCAGGACGCGGGCGCCGCGGGCCGACTTGCCGTGCTCGTTCAGGAGGGTGGCGGCGCGCTGGACGACGTACTGGGGCATACGGCCGTTGACCTGCTGGGCCAGTTCGACCATCCGCAGGGTGCGCCCGGCCGTGTCCGACAGGTCCTGGGCGACGGAGTGGCCGCCGACGCCGGGGCCGGGGCGGAAGGCCTGGAAGCCGAACGGCTTGGTCTCCGCGCAGCGGATGACGTCCCACAGGTCGACGCCGAGGTCGTGGCAGAGCACTGCCATCTCGTTGACCAGGGCGATGTTGACCTGCCGGTAGTTCGTCTCCAGCACCTGCACGGTCTCCGCCTCGCGGGGTCCCCGCGCGCGTACCACCTTGTCGGTGAGGCGCCCGTAGAAGGTGGCGGCCGACTCGGTGCAGGCGGGGGTGAGGCCGCCGATGACCTTGGGGGTGTTGGCGGCGTGGAAGTCGCGGTTGCCGGGGTCGACGCGGCTCGGTGAGTACGCGAGGTGGAAGTCGCGTCCGGCGCGCAGCCCGGAGGTCTTCTCGAGGAGCGGGCGCAGGAACCCCTCCGTGGTGCCCGGCGGCACCGGCGACTCCAGGATCACGGTGGTGTGCGGGCGCAGCCGCGCGGCGAGGGTGCGGGCGGCCGCCTCCACCTGGGTGAGGTCGAGCCCGCCGTCGGCGCCGCGCGGGACGGGGGCGCAGATGACGGCGGTGCGGACGCGGCCGAGCTCGGCGGGGTTGGCGGTCGGGCGGAAGCCCCGGGCGAGCATCCGGCGCAGTTCGGCGGCGGTGAGGGAACCGGCCTCGGGGCCGGTCCGGTAGCCGAGCGTGGAGATGTCGGCGGCGACGGCGGCCTGGGCCAGGGGCAGGCCGAGATGACCGAGTCCGATGACGGCGAGATCTGCGGGCATGGCGTGGGCCGTCCTTCCCAATAGCCGAGGTGGGAGAGGTGCGCAAGCGCTGTGGACAGAACGAGCGAGCGCAATGTCAGACTAGGAGTAAATATGACCGATTTGCGGTATTGACTGGTGGCGTTTCCGTGAGTGTTGTCCACAGGCCGCGGGCGCGTGGTGGCCGAAGTCGGGCATCACGGTCAGACTTTGGGCATGGGGGAAAGGAGCAGGGCTTCGCCTGACTGACGGGTGCGGCCGGCGCGACCGAGCGGGAGGCAGCGGTGAGGACAGCGGCACTGGGGCCGGCGCAGCGCGCCGAGTCACTGGCGGGAATGGCCGAGCGCGAGCTGGACGTACTGGTCGTGGGCGGCGGCGTGGTCGGTGCCGGCGTCGCGCTGGACTCCGTCACACGTGGTCTGTCCACGGGTCTCGTCGAGGCGCGTGACTGGGCGTCGGGCACCTCGAGCAGGTCCAGCAAGCTGATACACGGCGGCCTGCGCTATCTGGAGATGCTGGACTTCGCCCTCGTACGCGAGGCACTGAAGGAGCGCGGGCTGCTGCTGGAGCGCCTGGCGCCCCATCTCGTGAAGCCGGTGCCGTTCCTGTATCCGCTCCAGCACAAGGGCTGGGAGCGGCTGTACGCGGGCTCGGGCGTCGCCCTCTACGACGCCATGTCGATGGCGCGCGGCCACGGCCGGGGCCTGCCGCTGCACCGTCACCTGAGCCGTCGTCACGCTCTGCGAGTGGCTCCCTGCTTGAAGAAGGACGCGCTCGTCGGGGCGTTGCAGTACTACGACGCGCAGATGGACGACGCCCGCTTCGTCGCGACGCTGGTGCGCACGGCCGCGTGGTACGGCGCGAAGGTCGCCAACCGTGCGCGGGTGACCGGCTTCCTGCGGGAGGGCGAGCGGGTCGTCGGCGCGAGGGTGCAGGACGTGGAGGCCGGCGGGGAGTACGAGATCCGCGCCCAGCAGGTCGTCAACGCGACGGGGGTGTGGACCGACGACACCCAGGCGATGGTGGGCGAGCGGGGCCAGTTCCACGTGCGGGCGTCCAAGGGCATCCATCTGGTGGTGCCGAAGGACCGGGTCAACTCCACGACGGGCCTGATCCTGCGGACCGAGAAGTCGGTCCTCTTCGTCATCCCCTGGGGCCGGCACTGGATCATCGGGACGACCGACACCGAATGGAGCCTCGACAAGGCGCACCCGGCGGCCTCCAGCGCGGACATCGACTACTTGCTGGAGCACGTGAACTCCGTCCTGGCGGTGCCGCTCACCCGCGACGACGTGGAGGGCGTGTACGCGGGCCTGCGGCCCCTGCTCGCCGGGGAGTCGGACGCGACCAGCAAGCTCTCCCGCGAGCACACCGTGGCGCACCCGGTGCCCGGCCTGGTGGTCGTGGCGGGCGGCAAGTACACGACGTACCGGGTGATGGCCAAGGACGCCGTCGACGAGGCGGTGCGCGCCCTGGACCGGCGGGTCGCCGACTGCGTCACCGAGGACGTCCCGCTGCTGGGCGCCGAGGGCTACCGGGCGCTGTGGAACGCGCGTGCCCGCACAGCGGCGCGCACGGGGCTGCACGTGGTACGGGTGGAACACCTGCTGAACCGCTACGGCTCGCTGGCGGAGGAAGTGCTCGACCTGATCGCCGACGATCCGTCACTGGGCGAACCGCTGCACGCGGCCGACGACTACCTGCGCGCGGAGGTCGTCTACGCGGCGTCGCACGAGGGAGCGCGCCACCTGGACGACGTGCTGACCCGGCGGACCCGCATCTCGTTCGAGACGTTCGACCGCGGCGCGCGCAGCGCCCGGGAGGCGGCCGAACTGATGGCGCCGGTGCTGGGCTGGGACGGCGACCAGATCGAGCGCGAGGTGGAGCACTACGAGAAACGGGTCCAGGCGGAGAGGGAGTCCCAGCGGCAGCCCGACGACCTGACGGCGGACGCGGCGAGGCTGGGAGCGCCGGACATAGTGCCCTTGTAGGAAGGGCGAGGAAGGGCGAGGAAGGGCGCGGGCGGGCGCGAGTGTGACACGTACGGCCTGAAGGCGCGTCAAAGTACTGTGTGGGGGGACGCCGACGGGCAGGCCGTGGCGGCGCGGTAGGGCGCTGTGCGGCGCGGCAGGGTGCGACATCGGCGCCATCCGGGTGCCCGGCGTACGCCCGGGCCGCCGCACCGCCCCGGTGCGCCGCCTCCGGGCGTCCTCCGACCGGGGGGAGCCGTCGAATCAGGGGCACCCTGGGCGTGGGGCGGTCCGTGCGTGGGGGACAATGGAGGCTCTGTCAGGGCGGGTTGCATGAGGGGACGCATGTCGGAGGCGGAGCGGGCGGGGACAACCCGTCAGGACAAGAGCGAACGTCTCCTCGCCGGGCGGTACCGGCTGGGGGACGTACTCGGCCGCGGCGGCATGGGCACGGTGTGGAGGGCCGAGGACGAGACCCTGGGGCGTACGGTCGCCGTCAAGGAGCTCAGGTTCCCGTCGAACATCGACGAGGACGAGAAGCGCCGGCTCATCACGCGCACGCTGCGGGAGGCCAAGGCGATCGCCCGGATCCGCAACAACGGCGCGGTGACCGTCTACGACGTGGTCCACGAGGACGACCGGCCGTGGATCGTCATGGAGCTGATCGAGGGCAAGTCGCTCGCCGAGGTCATCCGCGAGGACGGTCTGCTCGAACCTAAGCGCGCCGCCGAGGTCGGGCTCGCGATCCTCGACGTGCTGCGCGCCGCGCACCGCGAGGGCATCCTGCATCGCGACGTGAAGCCGTCGAACGTGCTGATCGACGAGGACGGCCGGGTCGTGCTCACCGACTTCGGCATCGCTCAGGTCGAGGGCGACCCGTCCATCACCTCCACCGGCATGCTCGTCGGCGCCCCCTCCTACATCTCGCCGGAGCGGGCCCGCGGGCACAAGCCCGGCCCGGCGGCGGACCTGTGGTCGCTCGGCGGACTGCTGTACGCGGCCGTCGAGGGCGTGCCGCCGTACGACAAGGGGTCGGCCATCGCCACCCTGACCGCGGTGATGACCGAGCCGCTCGAGGAGCCGAAGAACGCCGGCCCGCTGAAGAACGTCATCTACGGGCTGCTCACCAAGGACCCGGGGCAGCGGCTCGACGACGCGGGCGCGCGGGCGATGCTCAACGAGGTCATCCACGCGCCCGATACGGAGGAGGAGGTGCCGGCGGACGCGACGCGGGTCGTGGCGTTGCCCCCGGTGCCGGAGGAGTCCAAGGAGAAGGAGAAGCGCGCGTCGGGCTCCGGGGCCAAGCGGGGCGAGGAGGCCGCGGATCGGCTGCGCGGGGCCCTGCGGTCGGTGCGCAAGGCGGCTGCGTCGGCGGGCGCGGCGACGGCCGGTGCCGCGACGGCCGCGCGGACCAAGGGGTCCGCCCCCGCCGAGGTGGCCGAGGGTGCGGTGGCCGCGCGTGTGGATGCTCCCGCGACCGGGGCCTCCGACGCCGGACGCGCGGGGGTCACCTCGGCGGACGCACGGTCACACACGGCTGCCCTCGGATCGAACTCCGGTCCGGCGAAGCCGAGTTCGGGATGGCCCATCGTGCCGGACCCGGACCGGCCGCCGCGGCCGGTGACGCCGCCCCGCGCACCGCTCACCGACGTGGTGCCCAAGCGGACGCTGGTGATCGTCGCCGTCGTCGTGGCGCTCGCGGTTCTGGGGATCGTGCTCGCGCTCATCCCGTGGGGCGGGGACGACGGCTCGCAGACCGGCTCGAAGGGTGCCACCAAGCCCGCCGTGACCACCGGCGGCGGCAAGGGCAGCGGCGGCAAGGGCGGTGGCGGGACCCCCTCGGGCAGCGGCAGCAACGGCACGACCACGACGGACGGATCGGACCAGCAGAACGCGGCGGACAGCACGTCCGCCGCGAGCGCCAGTGCGTTGGCCTCCGGTGCGGCGGGCAGCGGCGCCGCGGTGACGACGCACAAGGGTGGGCAGGGCTACTCGATCGGGCTGCCGACCGGCTGGAAGTACGCGTCGTCGGATGACGCCGGTGACCGCTTCACCGGGCCGAACGGGCAGAAGCTGCTGGTCGCCTGGACGTCCACGCCCAAGGACGACCCGGTGGCGGACTGGAACAGCCAGGAGCGCTACATGGTGCGCCCCCAGTACCACCGGATCGGGATCGAGAAGGTGGACTACCGCGGCTGGAACACCGCCGACTGGGAGTTCACCTACGTGGACTCGGGCACCACCTACCGGGTGATCGACCGCGGATTCGTCGTCAACTCGCACCTGGGGTACGGGCTGATGTACACGGCGAAGGCGGACGACTGGGACGGGGACCTGCGCAAGAACACCTGGAAGACGCTGACCCAGACGTTCCAGCCGAAGTCGTGACGTACCGAGCGTCCGTCTGACGTTCCGTCCGATCGTGTCGCGGGCAGATATGACATCCCCGGGTTGCGGGTTGCCTCCGGCACGTATCGTGAAGGACGGATCGCGAACCGTACGCATCCGGAACAGGACGCGGGACGAACGGACTTGACCGACCGGGCGGCCGGGGGAGGCATCGTGGACGACTATGCGGGACGGGTACTCGCCGACCGCTACCGCCTGCCGCTGCCCCCCGCCGACGAGTACGAGTTGGCCGAGACACGGGCCTTCGACACCTACAGCGGGCAGGAGGTCCTGATACGGCAGGTGCCGTTGCCCGAGGTCGTCGAGGCGGAGGTGCTCGACGCGGACGGGCTGCCCGCGGGGTTCGTGGCGCGCGACGGCCGCGGCGGCCCCGGCGGTGGTCCGGGCCGGACGACGGCCACGCGCCGCCCGCCGACCCGGCCGTGCGGCGCGCCGTCGAGGCCGCGCAGGCCGCGGCGCAGATACCCGACCACCCTCGCCTCGACCAGGTCTTCGACGTGTTCGCCGAGGGCGGCTCGCTGTGGATCGTGAGCGAACTCGTGGCCGCGACCCCGCTCACCGCGCTGCTCGCGGAGCAGCCGCTGACGCCGTACCGCGCGGCCGAGGTCGCCTCCGACGTCCTCATGGCGTTGCGCGTCCTGCACGCCCACGGCTGGGTGCACCGCAACATCACCGCCCGCACGGTGCTCGTCTGCGAGGACGGCCGCGTGATACTGACCGGCCTGGCCGCCGGAGCGGCCGAAGAGGCGCTGTGCGGGTACGACCCGGTGCCGGCACGGGAGCCGGAGCCTGAGCCCGGTACGACGGATCGGGACTCCACGGCCCCGGTGCCCGCCCCCCGGCCCGGTGGATCCGGCGGGGACCCGTTCGGGCCCGGGGGTCGCTGCGCGGTGTGGACGCCGATGCCGCGCGGCGGGCAGCGATCGAGGCGCGGGCGAACGGTGCCGCTCCGGGCGCGGGCCCGGCCGGCGCCGGTGTGCCCGCCGTGGCGCCCCGCACGTTGGAATCCGCGGAGGACGTGCGCGCGGCACGGGCCGGGGCGATCGCGGCCTACCGCGCCGGAGCCCGGGCCGCGGCACGGGTGCAGGAGGAACAGCGCGGCACCCACACGGCGTTGCCCGCACCCCGCCCGGCCGAGACCGGCCCCGACACCCCGCCGCAGCCGCCGTCCGGCCAGGGCGGCGGCCCCGACACCCCGCCCCCGGGCCGGATCGCCGACCAGTATGGGACGGGCCGTACGGCGTCCTGGCACGGCGCCGTCCCCCGCCCCACGGCCCCCACCCACGACGCCGCACCCGGGCCTCAGGGCAACGGCAGCGGCCCGTACGACAAGGCCGCGCTCCCCCTTCCGCCACCCCCTGGCCCCACCGCGGCCCCGCCACCCCCTCGCCGCCGAGCGGGCGCGGCAGGCCCGGATGGCCGTGGTCGGGCCGGTCACCGAGCGGTGGGCGCCCGAACAGGCCGGGCCCGTGCACGAGAACTGGCAGCTGGCACCGCCGATCGGTCCCGCGACCGATCTGTGGGCGCTGGGCGCGCTGCTGTTCCGGGCCGTCCAGGGGCACGCGCCCTACCCCGAAGAGAGTACCGCCGAGCTGGTGCAGCTCGTCTGCTCCGAGCCGCCCGCCTTCGCCGAGGAGTGCGGCCCGCTGCGTCCGGTCGTGGAGTCGCTGCTGCGCCAGGACCCGACCGAGCGGCCCGACTTCGAGGAGCTGCGCGGCTGGCTGCGCTCCCTCGTGCGGTCCGCACCCGAACCGGAGGCGGGGACGCACGTCATAGCGGCACCGCCCGTCGACCCCGCCCGCCTGCCGATCGTGCGACGCCGGGGCGAACTGGTCCGCAGACGGCGCGCCGGGCTGCCCGCGACCACCCACGCCCGCCACAAACGGGCCAAGGACGGCCGTCCCCAGCCCCGCCGCCTCGGCCGCACCCTTCTTCTGCTGATCCTGCTCGCGCTGGCCGCGGCGATCGCGTACGCGATGGCGTTCATGCCGAAGGCCGGGACCAGCAGTGGCAGCGGCACGGCGGGGGAGCGCACCGGCACCGCCGGGAAGGCGAGCCCCGCCCCGCAGCAGTCGGACACGGACGGCGCGGGTCAGCCGCAGCAGGGCGGCTCCACCAGCCCCTCGAAACCGGCCGACTCACCGCAGACGCAGGCCACAAGCACCCAAGTCGCCCAAGGGTTCACCCTGCGCAAGGACCCCGAAGGCTTCAGCGTCGCCGTGGCCGACGGCTGGGACCGGACGCCGAAGAACGCGCAGGGCCAGGTCGTCTACTCCCAGGGCGACTTCCAGCTGATCGTCGTGCCCGGACGCGACACCACCGGCAGGTACGGGAGCGACCCGCTGACGTACCAGAGGGAGTCGGAGCCCGAACTGCAGCCGTTCCGCGACTCGACCTGGGCCACCTCCAGCGGGATGCGGCGCATCGACGTCGGCGGACGGACCATGGTCGAGGGCCAGTTCACCTGGACGAACGGCAACGGGCAGCAGCTGTTCGTGCGCAACCTCGCCGTCCTCGTCGGCGGCCATTATCACGTGGTGCAGGTGCGCGGCCCCGACGCCGAACGCGACGAGGTCACCCGGCTGTTCGAACAGGCCGAGGCGACCTACAGGGTGACGAACTGACCGATCCCGGGCCCCACAGTGGTCCGATTGCGCTGAGTGTGCGGTGGTTCCGTCCCGTACGGGGAAGGGAGAACCGTCACAGTGCGGTCTCCGTTACGGCCCCGCCGGTTCCCTGCACGGGGACCGCTCTTTAATGTGACCTCGTCAAGAACATTGCGGGGAAACGTGAATCAGATGCAGGGCCTGCTCCTCGCGGGCCGCTACCGGCTCGTCGACTCGATCGGCAGCGGCGGCATGGGCCGGGTGTGGCGCGCCCACGACGAGGTGCTGCACCGGGCGGTCGCCATCAAGGAACTGACGGCCGCACTGTACGTCACGGAAAGTGACCGAGCCGTACTCCTCGCCCGTACCCACGCCGAGGCACGGGCCGCCGCGCGCATCAACCACTCGGCCGTCGTCACGGTGCACGACGTCCTGGAGCACGACAACCGGCCGTGGATCGTCATGGAGCTCGTCGAGGGCGGCTCGCTGGCCGACGCGGTCAAGGAACGCGGCCGGGTCGAGCCCACCGAAGCCGCGCGGATCGGGCTGTGGGTGCTGCGCGCACTGCGTGCGGCGCACTCCGCGGGCGTGCTGCACCGCGACGTGAAGCCCGGCAACGTCCTGCTCGCCGCCGACGGGCGGGTGCTGCTCACCGACTTCGGGATCGCGCAGGTCGAGGGCGACACCACCATCACCCGCACGGGAGAGATCGTCGGGTCGGTCGACTACCTCGCGCCCGAGCGCGTCCGCGGCCACGACCCGGGCCCGGCCGCCGACCTGTGGGCGCTCGGCGCCACGCTGTACACGGCGGTGGAGGGCAGGTCGCCGTTCCGGCGGACCTCGCCGCTGACCACCATGCAGGCCGTCGTCGACGAGGAGCCGGCGCCGCCGCGGTTCGCGGGCGCCCTGGAAGCGGTGATCTCGGGCCTGCTGCGCAAGGATCCGGCCGAGCGGCCCGACGCGTCCCAGCTGGAGGCGATGCTGGCCGAGGCGGTCGAGGGACGGCGGCCGAGGGCGGCACAGGAGTACGTGGCGACGCAGCACGTCGACCTGAGCGGGTTCGGGGACACGACCGCGAATGTGCCGCACCCCCGGCAGGCGCGCGAGGCGGCGACGGCCCGCGGCACCGTGCCCCAGCCGCCATGCCGCCCGCACCACCCCGGTCCCGCAAGCGGCACCGGGCCCGTACGGCCGCGCTCGTGCTCGCGCTGGCCGCGGTCGTCGGCGCGGGGGCGCGGTGGCGTGGCAGAAGTGGGACGGGGGCGACCGGCAGGCCGGTGCGTCCGTCTCCTCCTCCGCTTCGCCGTCCCTGCTGCCCAGCGCCCAGGGAACGCAGGAGGCCGACGCGACGGGCGACCTCCCCGCCGGCTGGGTGCGCCACCGCGACCCCTACGGATTCAGCCTCGCCGTGCCCTCCAAGGACTGGAAGCGGAAGGTGTTCGACGAGGCCACCCACCAGGTCGACTACACCCCCGACAGCGGCGAGCACTTCATCCGCATCGCCGTCGACAGCTCACCCGACTTCGAAACCGCGTACGACCACCAGATCGATCTGGAGCAGCAGCTCCACCGGCTGGTCGACTACAAGCGCGTGGTCCTGCGGAAGAACATCTACCGCGACCGCCCGGGGTCCCTGTGGGAGTACACCTGGACCGCGCTGGCGAAGGACTCGACGACCGCCCCCGGGCCGCGCCACGCCGTCGAGGAGACGTACTTCTCCCGCGACGGCGTCGAGTACGCCATCTACATGTCCGGCCCGGAGGCGGACTGGACGACGACGCGGCAGCAGTTCCAGGCGGTGCTGCGGGGGTGGCGTCCGCCTACGGATTGACGGGCACCGGGCCCGGGCGGGCCGTCGTGCGCGGCTCGTGAGCCCCCGGTGGGTCGGTTGTCGGCCACCGTCGCGGCGTCGTTCCGGAGGTCCTCGTCCGGTGCGGCATGATGGGGCGCATGGGGACCGAGGGGGAGAACGGCCGGCTCGTAGCGGGGCGTTACCGGCTTCAGGAGCGGATCGGCCGCGGCGGCATGGGCGTCGTCTGGCGGGCGTCCGACGAACTCCTCGACCGGCAGGTGGCCGTCAAGGAACTCGTCCTCGACCTCTCCCTGTCCGCCGAGGAGGCCCGGCTGCACCGTGAGCGCACCCTGCGCGAGGCGCGCGCGGTGGCGCGGTTGCGGCACCCGCACATCATCGTCGTCCACGACGTCGTGGAGCACGACGAACGCCCGTACATCGTGATGGAGCTGATCGTCGGCGGCTCGCTGGCCCAGCGCATCGCCACCCGCGGCCCGGTCGACGCCCGGGAGGCCGCCCGCATCGGCATCGCCCTGCTCGGCGCGCTGCGCCGCGCGCACGACGCAGGCGTGCTGCACCGCGATCTGAAACCCGCGAACGTCCTGATGGAGTCGGGCACCGGCCGCGTCGTCCTCACCGACTTCGGCATCGCCCAGGTCACGGGTGCCACCACGCTCACCGAGACCGGCGCCTTCGTCGGGTCCCCCGAGTACACCGCGCCCGAACGGATGTCCGGCGAACGGACCGGGCCCGAGTCCGACCTGTGGTCCCTCGGGGCCCTGCTGTGTACGGCGCTGAGCGGCGAGTCGCCGTTCCGCCGCGACTCGTTGGGCGGCATCCTGCACGCGGTGGTCGCGGGCGAGATCCGCCCGCCCGAGCAGGCCGGTCCGATCCTGCCCGTCATCCGGGGGCTGCTGGAACGCGATCCCGACCGGCGTCTGGACGCGGCGGAGGCGGAGCGGCTGCTGCGTGAGTTCCTGGAGACCGGGCGTACACCGACGGCGTCTGTGCCGTACACGCCGACGCAGCGGGACGTGCCTCGCAGCGCCCCGCCGTCGCCGCAGGACGCGCCCGTGGCGCGCGGCCTCCGGCAGGCAGTCCGTGCGGGGCGTGTTCGTGGCGGCCGCCCTGGTCGCGGCCATGGCGGGCGCGGGTGTCTCGGCGGCGGCGCTGCTGCTGCGCGACGGCGGCGACGGCGGGGGAGCGCCGGCGAGCCCGGGGCCGGAGCGCACGTCGGTGAGCCGGGGGCCGATGCTCCCGTCCACCGCCCGGCCCGCCCCCACGGTGACGGTGACGCGTACGCCGGCCTCGGCGACGTCGGAGGTCACCCGCAGGGCGCCCTCCGGGTACCGGCTGGTGCGGGACCCGAACGGTTTCTCGCTGGCCGTACCGGACGGGTTCACCCGCAGTCCGCAGGGCGAGCGCATCTTCTACGTGTCGCCGGGAGGGACCTTCCGCCTAGGCGTCAAGGTGGCGGACCCCGCGGCGGGCGGCCCCCTCGCGGTGATGCGGCGCTCGGACGCCGACGGGCCGTCCACCAACCCGGGCTACCACGACGGCCGGGTCACCGAGACCTCGCACCGCGGAAACCCGGCGGCACTGTGGGAGTTCACCTGGGACGGCTTCACCGCGGCCGAGGGCCCGCGGCACACCTACGACCTGTGCTGGGACGAGAGCGGCCGGATGTACGACGTATGGGTGTCGGCGCCGGTCGGGAAGGTCCGGGAGGCGAAGGAGTACTTCGACGTGGCGGTGGACACGTTCGCTCCGGGGTGACCTTGTATCAAGCCCCTGCGTCACGGGTCTGTGACCGCAAGGGGACAAGGGTGGCTGAGGGGGCGGCCGACGCGATAAGCATGAGCGCATGAGCGACCACGGGGGAGCACCTCAGCAGGCGGGCGAACCGACGAGTTTCGGACTGCAACCGCCGCGGCCGGCCGTGCCGTACCCGGGGAACCCCTACGCCCGGCCGCAGCCGGAGACCCACGCCGTCCCCACCCGGGCCGCCCCCGAGGCGCCGCGGGACCCGGGCACCGGGCGGCTCGTCGCCGGACGCTACCGGCTGCTCGCCAAGCTCGGGCACGGCGGCATGGGCACGGTGTGGCGGGCCAAGGACGAGACGGTGGACCGGGAGGTCGCCGTCAAGGAACCCAGGGTCCCCGACCACCTTCCCGAACGTGAACAGGCCAACGCCTACGAGCGGATGCGCCGTGAGGCACGGGCCGCCGCCCGCCTCGACCACCCCGCGGTCGTCGACGTGCACGACGTCGCCGTCGTGGACGGCAGGCCGTGGATCGTGATGGAGCTGGTGCGGGGCCGCTCCCTGGGCGATGCCCTCCAGGAGGGCACGCTCGGCGTGCGCGAGGCGGCACGGATCGGCCTGGAGGTGCTCGGCGCTCTGGAGGCCGCCCACGCGGCGGGCGTCCTGCACCGGGACGTGAAGCCCGACAACATCCTGCTCGGCCGGTACGACCGCGTGGTGCTCACCGACTTCGGCATCGCACAGATCGAGGGCGAGACGAAGCTGACGGAGACGGGCGGCTTCGTCGGCTCCCCCGAGTACATCGCGCCGGAGCGGGTGCTGGGCCGGCGCCCGGGCCCCGAGTCGGACCTGTGGTCGCTGGGGGTGGTGCTGTACGCGGCGACGGAGGGTGTCTCGCCGTTCCGGCGCACCAACACGCCCGCCATCCTGCAGTCGGTCCTCAACTCCACTCCGGCGCCCCCGGCCTCCGCCCGTGGCCCGCTCGCCGACGCCATCGGCGGCCTGCTGAACAAGGACCCGGCGCGCCGCCCGAACGCGGCCGAGGTGCGCCGGCTGCTCCAGGAGGCGGCGAGGGAACCGGCGCCCGTGCGGATCGCCGTGCCCGGCCGCAAGGGCGTCCGCCTGGGCCGCGGCACCCTGCTCGCGGCCGGGGCGGCCGTCGTCGCGGCCGCGGTGGTGGCGGCGTACCTCGTGGTCGCGGACCCGTTCGCCGGCCCGCTGCCGGGCGGCTGGCGGCAGCAGCCGGAGAAGGCGCTGGGCGCCATACTCGCCGTGCCCGCCGACTACCAGCCGAGCCGGCCGAAGAAGGACGACACCGACAAGAACTGGGTGACGTACACCGACTGGAGCGGCAGCATCTCGATCGGCCTGCACCTTGCGAGGAAGTCCCAGGACACCTCCCACCAGATCAAGGACTCGTCGGCAGCCGAGATGTACGCGGACAACGACGCCTTCAAGAACAGCGGCGCCTACCAGTTCGACATGCCGAAGAGCCCGAGGACGGCCCCGAAGGACGACATCACGTACCACGACAGGAAAGCCGCCGAGAACACCGTCGCCTACACGACCGACGACAGCCTGAATCCGCGCCCGCGCGAGCTGACGATCTTCTATTACAAGAACTCCCGGGGCGACATGTACAAACTGACGGTCAGTTACCCGGGGAAGGGCGACTTCACGGAACGCGGCCGCGAAGTGGCGCGGACGGCGATGGCGAACCTGGAGATCGACACACTCTGACCTCATGTGCCTCGCCGTAGGACGGTAACGGTATGCGTCCGACGACCGGGGCCCCGCTTCGACAACTCGTGATCCCGCAAGGTACTCATGGGACATGCGTACTGACGCGGGACGTCTGATCGACGGTCGCTACCGGCTGACCGAACGCCTCGGCTCCGGCGGCATGGGCACCGTGTGGCGTGCCGTGGACGAGCTCATGGAGCGCGACGTCGCCGTCAAGCAGCCCCATCTGCCCGGCGATCCGGAGGACGAGGCACACCGGCGCGCCGCCCACCGTCTCTACCGCGAGGCACGAGCCGCGGCCCGCGTCGACCATCCCGCGGCCGTGTCGATCCACGACGTGACCGTCGAGGACGGATGCCCCTGGATCGTCATGGAGTTGGTCCGAGGGGAGTCCCTGGCGGACGCGCTGCGCCGTGGGCCGCTGCCGGCCGAGGAGGCGGCGCGCATCGGGCTCGCCGTCGTCGGCGCGCTGGACGCGGCGCACCGCGTCGGCATCGTGCACCGCGACGTGAAGCCGGCGAACGTCCTGCTGGGTCCGCGCGGCCGAGTGGTCCTCACCGACTTCGGCATCGCACACGTCCAGGGCGAGGAATCCCTCACCGTCACCGGGGAGTTCGTCGGCTCGCTGGAGTTCATCGCACCGGAAAGGATGTCCGGCCGGATCGCCGGTCCCGCCTCCGACCTGTGGTCGTTGGGCGTACTGCTGTACGCCGCCGTCGAGGGATCGTCCCCCTTCCGCCGTACGACGGTGGAGTCCACGCTCGCCGCGATCCTCGCCACCGATCCTCCCGAACCCCGGCAGGCCGGGAGGCTCGGGCCGCTCATCGCACGGCTGCTGGTCAAGGAACCCGAGCGGCGGCCCGACGCGGAGCAGGTCGGTGCGGTGCTGGAGACGGTGGCCGGGGGGTGGCCGGTGCCGGGTGCGGAACGGGGGGAGTCGACGGATGCTCAGGACGCTTCCACCTTGAGCGAGTTCGCCGATGACACCGGGACGGTACGGTTCGGGGCCGCGGCGCCGCGGCCTGCCGAGGACGACGGTTCCAGCGACGGCGGCCCCGGCACCGTGGACGACGGCGGTCCCGGCACCGTGGACGACGGCGGTCCCGGCACCGTGGACGACGGCGGTCCCGACACGTCACCGGAAACCGCGCCGCAGGCGGAGGCCCCGCCGCCGTCCGAGCGGGGGCCGTCAAGCCGTCAGAGCCGCCGACGCCAAGCCGTCCGAGCCGGAGGCCCCCGCGCCGTCCGCCCCGGCGACCGTCGCCGTGGCGGTGCCGGTGCCGGTGGCGAAGCCCAAGCGCCCCGCCCTCCTCCGCCCGGCCCCCGTCGCCGCGCTCGGCGTCCTCCTCGTCGGCGGCACCTGGTTCGGCACCTCCTACTTCGACACCCCCGAGAGCGAGGGGAGCACCGAACACACCGCCACCTACGGCTCGGCCCCGGCCATGGCCTCCCCCAGCTCCTGGACCGCCCACCGCGAGGCGAAACTCGGCGCGGTCGTCTCCGTACCGTCGGACATCGCCCGGGGCACCGCCACGGAACGCACGGTCACCTACGGCGACGACACCGTTCGGCTCCGCCTGACCCGGGAGACATCGGTCCCCACCCCGCTGAAGGCCTGGGCGCGGCAGGCCACCGCCTCCTTGCGCGCCGACGACCCCGGCACCCTCTACACCCCTACGAGCTTCCACGGCGACGACGCCATGCTCACCGACACCACCTACACGGTGGGGAAGAAGCGGTACCGCGTCCTGCAACTGCTGATCGTCACAACCGCCCGCGAGTACTACGTGCTGCGCGTGGACATGCCGAAGGGCACCCCGGACGAAAAGCGCGGCACCTCGCTGTTCAAGGGCGCCCGGGACCGCCTGAAAGTGGGCAAGGACATGCTGGGGTCCTGACGACGCCCTGATCAGCGCGTTCGCTGCCAGCGGTCACTGGCGCGGTGTGGACGCCCCGTGAAAGCGCGTTACCGACGGGTACCCAAACGCTCCGCCCCGGCATACCCTGCGCCTCATGACGGACTCGCAGGCCCCGGAGAAGGCCACCGCACAGACCGGTACGGGCACGGCCGGCACCAACCCCCTCGCTCCCGCCCCCACGGGCGCCCGCACCGCCGTCGACGTGGTGACGCCCGAGTTGGTCGCCCAGCTCACCAAGGGCGTGGCCGGCTCGGGCCGCACCGCCAACCACGCGCCGTTCACCGGCCAGAAGCTGGCCGACCTGCCCGAGTCCACCCCCGAGGACGTCGCTCTCGCCTTCGAGCGGGCCCGCGTCGCCCAGGTCGCCTGGGCGGGGACCCCCGTACGGCAGCGCGCCGCGGTGCTCCTCCGTTTCCACGACCTGGTGCTGGAGCGGCAGGCCGAGGTCCTCGACCTGATCCAGCTGGAGACCGGAAAGGCCCGTCTGCACGCCCACGAGGAGGTGCAGGCCGTCGCCGTCGCGGCCCGGCACTACGGCCGCAAGGCGCCCTCGTACCTGAGGCCGAAGCGGCACACCGGCGCCGTGCCGACGCTGACCAAGGTCACCGAACTGCGCCACCCGCGCGGCGTGGTCGGCCAGATCGCCCCCTGGAACTACCCGCTGGAGCTGTCGGTCGGCGACGCGCTCCCCGCCTTCGCCGCGGGCAACGCCGTCGTGATGAAGCCCGACACGGAGACCTGCCTGACCGCGCTGTGGGCGCGCGACCTGCTGATCGAGGCCGGACTGCCCGCCGAGGTCTTCCAGGTCGTCATCGGCGACGGCCCGGTCGTCGGCCCGGAGGTCGTCAAGCACGCCGACTACGTCTCCTTCACCGGCTCCACCCGCACCGGCCGGGAGGTCGCCCAGGGCGCCGCCGCCCGGCTCGTCGGCGTCTCCCTCGAACTCGGCGGCAAGAACGCCATGCTGGTCCTCGAGGACGCGGACATCGAGAAGGCCGCCGAGGGCGCGGTGCGGGCCTGCTTCTCCTCTGCCGGGCAACTGTGCATCTCCATCGAGCGGTTGTACGTCCACGAGTCGATCGCGGACGCCTTCCTGGAGCGGTTCGTCGCCCGCACCAAGGCCCTGCGACTCGGCACGTCCCTCGCCTACGGCGCCGACATGGGGTCGCTGGTCGGAGAGCGGCAGCTCGAGACCGTGACCCGGCATGTCGAGGAGGCCGTGGCCAAGGGGGCGAAGGTGCTGGCCGGCGGGGTGGCCCGCCCGGACGTCGGCCCGTACTTCTACGAGCCGACCATCCTCGACGGCGTCGAGGCCCCGATGGCGGTGTGCGCGGAGGAGACCTTCGGCCCGGTCGTGTCGATCTACCGCTTCAAGAGCGAGGACGAGGCGATCGAGCGCGCCAACGCCACGCCGTACGGCCTGAATTCGTCGGTCTGGACGAAGAACGGCCGACGGGGGCGCGAGGTCGCGGCCCGGCTGCGCACGGGCACCGTCAACGTCAACGAGGGCTACGCACCGGCGTACGGCAGCGTCCAGTCCCCGATGGGCGGCATGAAGGACTCCGGCCTCGGCCGCCGCCACGGCTCGGAGGGCATCCTCAAGTACACCGAGGCCCAGACGGTCGCCCAGCAGCGACTGCTGCCGATGGCCCCGTCGCTGGGGATGGACGACGAGAAGTACGCGGCGTTCATGAGCCGGAGCCTGAAGGTGATGAAGGCGCTCCGCCTCCGCTAGTTCCCCAACAGGCAACCCGTTCTCAACGAGGAGAGCACGTGTCGCAGGAGAAGTCTGTCCAGACCCGGGACGAGGACGGGTACGACTACGACGTCATCGTGGTGGGCTCGGGGTTCGGCGGATCCGTCTCCGCGCTCCGGCTGACCGAGAAGGGCTACCGCGTCGGGGTTCTCGAGGCGGGCCGCCGCTTCACCCGCGAGACGCTGCCGAAGAACTCCTGGGACCTGAAGAACTACCTCTGGGCGCCCACCCTGGGCATGTACGGCATCCAGCGCATCCACCTGCTGGGCAACGTCATGGTCCTCGCGGGCGCCGGCGTCGGCGGTGGCTCCCTCAACTACGCCAACACCCTCTACGTACCGCCGAAGGCCTTCTTCGACGACCCGCAGTGGCGGGGGATCACCGACTGGCAGGAGGAGCTGAACCCGTACTACGACCAGGCCCGGCGCATGCTCGGCGTACGGCTCAACCCGACCATGACCCCCTCCGACGTGCACCTCAAGGCGGCCGCCGAGCGGATGGGGGTCGGGGACACCTTCCACCTGGCACCGGTGGGCGTGTTCTTCGGTGACGGCGAGGACGCCGACGGAACGGTGAAGGCGCGGCCGGGCGAGGAGGCCCCGGACCCGTACTTCGGCGGCGCCGGCCCGGCCCGCCGGGCGTGCACCGAGTGCGGCGAGTGCATGACGGGCTGCCGGCACGGCGCGAAGAACACCCTCAACGAGAACTACCTCCACCTCGCCGAGAAGGCGGGCGCGGTCGTGCACCCCATGACGACGGTCGTGTCGGTCACGGACGACTCCCAGGGCGGGTACGCCGTGGCGACCCTGCCGACGGACGACCGGCGCAAGGGCAGGGGGCGCGTCTTCAAGGCGCGGAAGGTGGTGCTCGCGGCGGGCACGTACGGAACCCAGACCCTGCTGCACCGCATGAAGACGAACGGCCAACTGCCGTACATCTCCGACCGGCTGGGCGAGCTGACCCGCACCAACTCCGAGGCACTGGTGGGCGCGCAGACCGACAACCGGCGCTACCGCACGACGCACGGTGCGCCGAAGGTCGACTTCACGCGGGGCGTGGCGATCACGTCCTCGATCCACCCGGACGAGAACACGCACATCGAGCCGGTCCGCTACGGCAAGGGCTCGAACGCGATGGGCGGCCTGTCGATCCTCCAGGTCCCCTACGCGGAGGGCCGTTCCCGCGCCCTGGCCTGGCTCACGAACGCGGCACGTCACCCGTGGCTGATGGTTCGCTCCCTGTCCAACCGGCGCTGGTCGGAGCGGACCATCATCGGCCTGGTGATGCAGTCGCTGGACAACTCCCTGACGACGTATCTGAAGCCGAACGGCGTCGGCAAGGGCCTGCTGACGGCGCGTCAAGGTCATGGCCGACCCAACCCGAAGCAGATCAGGGCGGCCTCCGAGGCGGCGTCCGTGCTCGCCGCCGAGATCAACGGTTTCGCGGGCAGCAACGTCGGCGAACTGATGGGCACCCCGCTGACCGCCCACTTCCTCGGCGGCTGCCCGATCGGCGACTCCCGCGAGACCGGCGTCATCGACCCCTACCACCGGCTCTACGGCCACCCCGGCATCTCGGTGGTCGACGGCGCGGCGGTGTCGGCGAACCTGGGCGTCAACCCCTCGCTGACGATCACCGCGCAGGCCGAGCGGGCCATGTCGTACTGGCCGAACAAGGGCGAGGCGGATCCGCGCCCGGCGCAGGGGGCGCGGTACGAGCGGCTCAAGCCGGTGGAACCCCGTCACCCGGCGGTGCCGGCCGAGGCGTTCGGGGCGCTGCGGCTGCCGTTCCTCGGGATGCCCGCGGTGCCGCCGAAGCAGTAGCGCCGGAGAGGTGACGAAGGACCTGAGCCCCCCTCCGAGCCCAGGTCCTTCTCCTTGGTGCGAGGCGAACCGCTCACACGGTCCGCCCACGCCCGCGACCGTTACGCGGCGGCGTGGCCCCCGGCCTTGCGGCGCCGCACCGCGAAGATCACGCCACCACCGGCGACGACGGCGACACCGCCGACGAGCGCGATGGTCGGCAGCGCGGAGGAGGAACCGGTGGAGGCGAGGGTGCCGGTCACCTCAGGCGTGCTGCTGCTCGGCTTCGTGGTCGTGACCGGGGCCTTGCCGCCCTCCTGCGGCTTCGTACCGTCGGTGTCGGTGCCGGCTGCGACGATCTGGAACTTGTACGCGATCTCGCCGAGACCGATGCACTTCTCGGCGTTGTCGTCGTAGATCGTCGCGCCGAGTGAGAAGCCGGCGCCGACCGGGGCGGACGACGTGACGTTGATGCGCATCGGGATGTCGATCTCGTAGTCGGGCTTGAGTTCATCGGCGGTGCCGACGTAACCGACCGCGTAGCCGTCCTCGTTGAGGGTCTCCCACTTCTTGCTGTCCGGGTTCCAGGCCTGGAGCTGAACCTGCTTCCTCTTGAACAGGTCGTCGCCGTTCTTGTCGGCAGAGGCCCCGGCGAAGAAGCTGAGATTCTCAAGCGTCGAGTCCGAGTTGTTGGCCACGTTCAGTGAGAACTTGTGCCAACCGCTGCCCGCGGCGATCTTGCCCGGCAGTCCGCTGATGCTGACGTCGGCCTTGGAGTCCGTGCACTCGCCGACGGGCTCGGTGGGCTCGTCGCTCGGCGTGGAGGTGTTGCTCGGTGTGCCGGCCGGGGTGGACTGCGAGGCGGAGGACGAGGCGGAGGAGGACGCCGACTGGCTCGCGGACGCGGAAGCGGAAGCGCTGGAGGACGCCGACTGGCTCGCGGACGCGGACGTGGACGCGCTGGCGGACGACGTGTCGGAGGGCGAAACGGTGGCCGACGGAGACGACGTGTCGTCCGACGCGAACGCGGCCGGTGCCGACAGCAGCGCGAGCGGGGCTATGGCAGCCGTCGCCGCCGCGGCGGCCAGGGCACGGCGAAGCTTCATGAAGACCTCGAAGAGAGTCCGGTGCGCCGCTACGACGCGACGCATCTTGGGGAACCGCCGCGTGGCGGCGCGGGTGTGGCCCGTGATTCGCCAGGTGTGACCTGTGTGCGATGTGAATGGTTGCGCTCACATTCACAGAATTCTTATGTGTGCTGCGTCACACGACACGGGACCGTCGGCAGAGCCCTGGGACGGCGAAAGGCCCCGCGGCGGGGGGACCCCGGCTCGGCGTGGCCGAGGGCTCGGGGAATCCGCGGGGCCCTTCTCCGTCAGCACCGACGTCAGGGCAGCGCCGGTGCCCGGGGCGGCGCCGGGGGGTGCGCCGCTTGTCTGTGTGACCGCCGGTGGTGCGCTCCGGCGCGCGCGAGGAGCGCGCGTGGTGTCGACCATTGGCAGTCGGTGGGAGGAGCGATGCTGTTGTCTGCCAGGGACCGTGCGGGGTGACGTCGACTCTCTGTTCCTCGCATCGTGCTGGATGGGTCACGGCCTCCGCAACCGTTTCGACCACCTCTGAACAGATTCCGCCGGTCGGCTCCGGGCGTCCCCGGAGCCGACCGTTTACTGGTGACCGGGCTGCTGTCCCCTGCCGTCCGGTCACATCCCTGGAGCGAGGTCCCACGACGCACAGCACGATGCGTACGTCTCATCGCTCCAGCGGAGCCACGCGTGGTTCTTTCGGGCCCGCCCCTGGCTGGCACGGACGCCCGGCTCAACGAAGTCGTCATGAGCCCGGTCACGCGCCGTACGGGTGAGGGGATATGCGTACGCACGTCCGCGGAACGCGGATCCGGTCGGGCCCGGCCTCAGATCCGGCCCCGGCACAGCTCGAGCAGGGTCATCGCGAGGGCCGTGCCGGGCTTGCCCAGCGCGTCCCGGTAGTGGCCGAGGACCTCCATCTCGCGGGAGAGGTTCACGCGCCGACCGCCGGAGGCGATACGGGCCTCCTGGATGACGGCGGAGACGGCCATCCGTTCCTGGATGAGGCCGATGATGCGGTCGTCGAGCGAGTCGATGCGTTCACGGGCGTCGCTGATCAGGTTCGCGGCGTCGTCGGTGCGGGCGCCGGTCTTCTCGGTGGCTGCGGTGGCGGTCATGCGGGGCTCCTCGTGGACGGGTGCGCGGTGCCCTGGAGCGACAGGACCCGGGAAACGCCAGGCGCCCCGGACCTTGTCGGCCCGGGGCGCCTGGGAAGTCGCTTGTCAGTAGCTCAAGCAGCACGACCATGGCAGCCGGTGGGCCGGTTGCCATAGGTAAAGACGAAGATCGTCGCACGCTTGAACATGGGGCCAGTATGCCGTGGGGGAAGGCGGCGTCCAAAGCGGCCCGCATGGTGAGACGTGCTCCACAGGCGGCGGCCCCGGCAGCGCGGGACGGCACCCACGGCCACCTCGGTAGAATCGGGTGGCACAAGGACCCGCCCAACCGCCGGAAGGCACCCCGTGTCATCAGCGACCCCCGCTGCCGCCGCTCCCGACACCGTCCTGGTCGTCGACTTCGGTGCGCAGTACGCCCAGCTCATCGCCCGTCGCGTCCGCGAGGCCCGGGTCTACAGCGAGATCGTGCCGAGCACCATGCCGGTGAAGGAGATGCTCGCCAAGAACCCGGCGGCGATCATCCTCTCCGGCGGCCCCTCGTCGGTGTACGAGGAGGGCGCCCCCCGTCTCGACCGCGAGATCTTCGAGTCCGGCGTCCCCGTCTTCGGCATGTGCTACGGCTTCCAGCTGATGGCGCAGACCCTCGGCGGCACCGTCGACAACACCGGAGCGCGGGAGTACGGCCGTACGGCCCTCGCCGTCTCCAAGCCGTCGTCCACCCTCTTCGAGGGCACCCCGGCCGAGCAGTCCGTCTGGATGTCCCACGGCGACGCCTGCTCCGCCGCCCCCGAGGGCTTCACCGTCACGGCCTCCACGGACGTCGTCCCGGTCGCCGCCTTCGAGAACGACGAGAAGAAGCTCTACGGCGTCCAGTACCACCCGGAGGTCATGCACTCCACGCACGGCCAGCAGGTACTGGAGCACTTCCTCTACCGCGGCGCGGGCCTGAAGCCCACCTGGACCACCGGCAACGTGATCGAGGAGCAGGTCGAGGCGATCCGCGCGCTGGTCGGCGACAAGCGCGCGATCTGCGGGCTGTCCGGCGGCGTGGACTCCGCCGTCGCCGCCGCCCTCGTCCAGAAGGCCATCGGCTCCCAGCTGACCTGCGTCTACGTCGACCACGGCCTGATGCGCAAGGGCGAGACCGAGCAGGTCGAGAAGGACTTCGTCGCGGCCACCGGCGTGCAGCTGAAGGTCGTCGACGCCGAGGAGCGCTTCCTCGAGGCGCTCGCCGGGGTCAGCGACCCCGAGGAGAAGCGGAAGATCATCGGCCGCGAGTTCATCCGCGTCTTCGAGCAGGCGCAGGCCGAGATCATCGCCGACGAGGGCCCGGCCGTGGAGTTCCTGGTCCAGGGCACCCTGTACCCGGACGTGGTCGAGTCCGGTGGCGGCACCGGCACCGCCAACATCAAGTCGCACCACAACGTCGGCGGCCTGCCAGAGGACCTCGAGTTCAAGCTGATCGAGCCGCTGCGCAAGCTGTTCAAGGACGAGGTCCGCATGGTCGGCCAGGAGCTCGGCCTGCCGGACGAGATCGTCCAGCGCCAGCCGTTCCCGGGCCCCGGCCTCGGCATCCGTATCGTCGGCGAGGTCACCAAGGACCGCCTGGACCTGCTGCGCGAGGCCGACGCCATCGCTCGCGAGGAGCTGACGGCGGCCGGCCTCGACCGGGAGATCTGGCAGTGCCCGGTGGTCCTGCTCGCGGACGTCCGCAGCGTCGGCGTCCAGGGCGACGGCCGCACGTACGGCCACCCGATCGTGCTGCGCCCGGTCTCCTCCGAGGACGCCATGACCGCCGACTGGTCCCGGCTCCCGTACGACGTCCTGGCGAAGATCTCCACCCGGATCACCAACGAGGTCCGCGACGTCAACCGCGTGGTCCTGGACGTCACGTCCAAGCCGCCGGGCACCATCGAGTGGGAGTGAGCCCGCAGGTCACGTCCGTCTGAGAGTGCGCACCGGCTCTCCGGGCCTCCAGACCTGGACGACGAGGTACGTGTCGTCCTCGACGCAGGTCCTGACGACCTCCGTCAGCTCGGTGCGGAAGAGGTGGAACGGCTCCGGCGGTTCCACCTCTTTCACGTACGCGCCCTTGGTCCTGCCGTCCTCGACCTCCACGGCCCGCCCGCTGATCCGCACATCACCGCCGCCCATCCCGGTGCCCGGCCCCGGGTTCGCCTGGAGCGCGAAGCGGGGGTCGCGGCGCAGGTCGAGTGCCTTGAGCGAGCCGGGCATCATGCCGAGCCAGAGCTCGCCGTTCAGGAAGCGGACCTCCAGACCGGTGGTGCGGGGCGAGCCGTCCCTGCGCAGCGTCGCCAGGACGTGGTGAGTGAAGGAACCGAAGCGTTCCTCGACGGTCCGGGCCAGGTCCGGTTCCGCTTCGGCGAAGGCCGCCCAGCTCGTCGACATGCTCGTTGCTGCCATACGGCGAGTCTGACGCCGATACCCGACATCTTTTGTCGGGTATCGGATCCGCGGGGCGGGGTGTCGTATCCGCCGGTCTCGGGTGTCGGGTCCGCGGGGCTCGGGTGTCGGGCCCGCGGGGCTCGGGCCTGCGGGGGTTGGGCCTGCGGGGCTCGGGTGTCGGGCCCGCGGGGCTCGGGTGTCGGGCCCGCGGGGCTCGGGTGTCGGGCCTGCGGGGCTTGGGTCTGCGGGGCTCGGGTGTCGGGTCGGCGGGGGTTGGGCCTGCGGGGCTCGGGTGTCGGGCCCGCGGGGCTCGGGTGTCGGGCCCGCGGGGCTCGGGTGTCGGGTCCGCGGGGCTTGGGTCTGCGGGGCTTGGGTCTGCGGGGCGGGTCTGCGGGCTCGGGTGTCGGGCGCATCCGGCTCGGGTTCAAGCTGCCTCCCGGCACCGCCTGCGCCGCATCTTTACCAACCAGCGCTGTCATCCTCGCCCGACCGGCGGTACCTTCCGGCCCGTTGACGAAGTCAAGTGCCGGAGGACCCATGCACGGCCCCACTCCGCCCCCGCCCCTGCCCACCGACCAGCTGCGGTTCGCCATGCCGCCGATGCACGAGTCGGTCGAGGACGAGCGACGGCACCGCAAGGAACGGCTCGCGGGCGCCCTGCGGATCTTCGGGCGGCTCGGTTTCGAGGACGGGGTGTCCGGACACATCACCGCACGCGACCCGGAGTTCACGGACTGCTTCTGGGTCAACCCCTTCGGTATGTCGTTCCGGCACGTCACCGTGAGCGACCTGGTGCTCGCCAACCAGGACGGGCAGGTGATCGACGGCCGCTACCACGTGAACCAGGCCGCGTTCACCGTGCACGCCCAGGTCCACGCCGCCCGCCCCGATGTCGTCGCCGTCGCCCACTGCCACTCGGTGCACGGACGGGCCCTCGCCGCACTCGGCGACCTGCTGGACCCCATCACCCAGGAGTCCTGCGCCTTCTACGAGGACCACGCCGTGTACGACGCCTACACCGGGGTCGCCGTCGACGCCGAGGAGGGACGCCGGATCGCGACCGCGCTCGACAGCCGCAAGGCCCTCGTCCTGCGCAACCACGGACTGTTGACGGTGGGCGACTCGGTGGACGCGGCGGCCTGGTGGTTCCTGTCGATGGAACGCTCCTGCCAGGTGCAGCTGACCGCGAAGGCCGCGGGACGCCCCGTCCTGATCGACCACCGACAGGCGGTGGCCACCCGGGAGCAGCTCGGCGGCGACCTGGTGGCCTGGATCAACTACCAGCCGCTGTGGCAGGACATCACCCGCAGCGAACCGGATCTGCTCGGCTGACCCGCCGACGCCGCAACGCCCGGAAGCCGCGCAGCACGACCGGCTGCGTGGCAGCGAAATCCTCGTCCGTTCCGCAGCGGTGTCCGTTCTCGCAGCCGGATCACCAGGGGTATTCCGGCGGCGGTCGGTCAGGGATCATCGACGGCGACCGACGAGGTCAACCGGGGGTTCGCGCTTTCACCCGTCCTGACCGCACCTCAGGGACGCGGAAGGCGTTCCGTACGGCACAAGTCGCTGTCGTCACACGGAAGTTGTACGGCGGGGCCGGGTGGCTCCGGTGAGCGTACGTCCGGCCCGATCGGCGGCCGGGCGCGGGGTGGTGTTCGGGCGCGGGGAAGGCGGCAGCGGCGTGGCGGTGCAGGAGGCGAGGCAGGACGAACGGCGCGGGAGCGGCCCGCGTGCGCACGAGGGTGGCTGCACCTGTGAGGACTGCCCGCACGGCGCACGCGAGGGACACCGGCGCGCGGTCGCCGAGTTCCTGGCGAAGCGGGAGGAGTTCGCGTCCGGGCGGGGACTGCCCGCGGCGGTCGCGCACTCCGCGTCCGCCTCCCGTCAGTGGGTGTCCGACGAGCTGACCCAGTCCGCCGCGGTCGTCGCCGAGCGCGGTCGCGCGGACGCCGAGGCCTGGCTGGGCCGGCTGTGGCGACGCACGGCGATCGCGGTGTGGGGTGCCGTAGGCGTCCTGCTGCTGGCACAGGCGCTCACCGCGATCGGCGGGGGTGGACCGTGGCGCGCACGGCCGGGTTGGTCGCGGCGGTGCTGGTGGGAGCGGCGCTGACCGCCGCGGGGTATCTGCACCGCGCGCGGCGGGGTGTTCGCGCCCGTCATCGGGGAGGACAACCGGCTGTCGACCTCCCGTGCGGTGGCGACGGGCTGGGTGCTGTTCATCCTGTACGCGGTGCTGGTGCTGGTCGTTGAGCTGACGGCGGCCTCGGCCGAGGGCCGGCGCGACGAACTGATCGCCGGGCTCGGCCTCGCGCGCGGCGTGGGTGTGGTGACCGTGGTCGCAGTGATGTGCGGGATCGCGGTGCTGGTGCGGCGGGTGGTGGGGCTGCGGGTGCTCGGTCAGCGGCTGCAGAAGGTGCGCGCCGACCGGCCGCGTGCGGCGGACCTGCTCACGGACGACTCGGGGCGGGGCAGCTTCCCTGACACCCAGTACGTGATCGTCAGCGCGGTCGCCCTGGTCTTCGCGGTGGTACGGCTGGCCCGCCGCCCCGAGCAACTGCCCGATCTGCCGTGGGGACTCGCGCTGCTGGTCCTGGTCTCGGCGGCCACCTACCTCGCCGGGAAGTACGCGGAGGGCGGACGTCCGGTGATCCTCTCGGTGGTCCGGGCGCGGGAGGCGGGGGACCTGGACGCGCCGATCCGCACGGGCGACGACATCGAGATCCGCGGCGCCGGTTTCGTACCGCCCGGCGCCCAGAACGCGGACCGGCTGTCCCGGATGGTGGTCCGGATCGGCTCCGTGCACGTCCATGTCCCGTTGGTCCCGGTCACCGGCGGCTTCAGCAACCCGACGGACACCCTGCTGACGGTGCCGGTGCCGGCGGATGTGGAACCGGGCAGGGTCGAGGTGCAGGTGGTGACGGCTGCCGGGGTGGAGACCAACCGGGTGGCCATCGACGTGACGGAGTGACCGGGCACGGGCTGGGCGAGCAGGCTCCGGAGTCTCGTGACCGCCGGGTGCGGTGCCCCGTTCGGTCCAGCCGGGATGCCTCCGGTCCGCCCTGCCGATCGGGGGCGTCGTCCCGTCGGTCCGGGGCCGATGCGGAACTCCCGGGCCAAGGAGCCGGAAAAGTGTGTGCGCAGTGGTTGAGCGGTTGCCCCCTTTCGTACGTATGGTCTGTTGAGGGCAAGGGTTGGGCACGGCGGGCGAGAGGCGGCGGCACGATGGTTCATGGCATTCGCACGGACTCCCACACCTCCTACGTCGACGAGGGCAGCACCTGGCGGGACACCGCCGTGCGGTACGCACTGCTTCCACTGCGCGTCTTCCTCGGCATCACCTTCATCTACGCGGGCCTGGACAAGCTCACCAACAGCGCTTTCATGCATGCCTCCGGCTCCGGGTCCATCGGTGAGCTGATGCACTCCGTGCGCGGCTCGTCGGCGATCCCGGCCCTGGTCGACCTGGCGTTGAAGCATCCCGTCGGCTTCGGCTACGCCATCGCCTTCGGTGAACTCGCCGTCGGAATCGGCACGCTCGTCGGCCTGTTGGGACGCCTCGCCGCGCTCGGCGGCGCGCTGATCTCGCTGAGCCTGTGGCTGACCGTCAGCTGGGCCTCGACCCCCTACTACTACGGCAACGACCTCGCCTATCTGATGGCCTGGATCCCCCTGGTCCTCGCCGGCACCCCGGTCCTGTCCCTCGACGCCGCCCTGCGGGCCCGACGACGGCAACGCACGGGCGGCTACCGCTGAGTCGGCGGCACCGCGGCCGCCCCCGCCCCTCCGATTCGGCCTGCCGGCCGGCGCGGGGCGCCCGGTGCCTGCGTATCGCGCGGGCCAGCAGGCCGGTCACGGCCGCGAGGCAGAGGCCGCCCATCACGATGGGGATGATCGCGAACCAGGGTGTCTCCCACGCCCCGTCGGCATCACCGACGTAAGCGACGCCCGCGCCGGCCAGGAAGGCCCCGGCCACGAGCCGACCCGGCTGGAACTCATGACGCAGCACGGTCCACCTCCACCTGGCCCACGCCGACCTCGAGGTCGAGGCGGAGCGTGGCCGCCTTCTTCGTCCCCGCCGCGGGGGTGAGCGTCACCGTCCGGTGCTTGCCCGGCTTCACATCCACGTCCTTGTGGGTCTCCCCCGGCAACCGGATGTCGCCCACACCCGTGTCGATGTTCAGCTCCACCGTCGCCTCCCTGGGAACCACCACCTTCAGCTGACCCACCCCCACCTGGGCCCGCGTCGTCACCGTCTGGTTCCCGGCGAGCCTGAGACGGCTGAGATCCAGAGTGCCGACACCGGTGCCCAGGTCGTACTTCTCCCGCACGGCGGCCACCGAGGCCGGCGCCCAGGTGGCACGCCTCCACTGGGTGCCGATGTCCTTCGGCAGGGCCGCCGAGGCGGCGAGCAGGGCCGCCGTGAGTACCGCGAGGAAGACCGACCCCGCCCCCGTACGCCCCAGCAACGAGCTGACCGCGATGCCCACGCCGAACACCACCAGCGCGCACGCCAGGCCCGTCTGCAGACTCGTGCCAAGCGCCCGGTCGTCCCAGGTCAGCAGGGTGCCGAGGCCGCCCGCGAGCAGGGCGAGGAGAAACACCCAGCCGCCGATCCAGCGCGGCCCCCGAGGTCTGTGCCGCTGCTCGGTCCGTATGCGCTCGGCGTAAGAGGAACCGCGGGCGATGGCGACCGCCGCCGCGACGTCTCGGCCGGCGGTGTCGGTCGGGCCCCACAGATAGCCCGTGCCGCCCACGTGGGTGCCGTCCTTGACGATGGGCTCGCGCCACCAGGAGGGGTAGGAGGCGGGGACCGGCGGTGCCGTGGCCTCCGGCGGGGCGTCGGCCACCGCCTGCGTGGTGAGCGGGTCGGCGTCGGGAGCGCCGCGCTGCCGCGACCAGTACGCCGCGCCCGCGAGGAGCAGGGACAGGACGGCGGCGAAGGTCAGCACGCTGCCGTTCCTGAGCATCGAAAGGAAGATGCCGCAGCCCACCAGGGCGAAGAGCACCGCGGCCAGGGCCTGACCGTCGACGCGGCCCGTCAGCAGCTTGCGGATCTCGTTCTCCTCCTCGTCCCCGTAGGGCACGAGGAGCCAGACGAAGCCGTAGAAGATGAGGCCGAGGCCGCCCGCCGCCGAGAGCACCGCCAGCACGATCCGGAAGATCGCCGGATCCATGTCGCACTGCCGGGCCAGGCCCGAACAGACCCCCGCCAGCATCTTGTGCCGCCGGTCACGCCGGAACCGGCCCGGCTCCTCGGCCACCGCCGCGTGGTCGGACGTGGCGGTTCCGCCGCGTCCGGGCATGTCCTTCCCGGCCCCGGCCCGCTCACGCGCGGCCGCACCCGTGCGGGCGCCCGGCTCCCGGTGTCCGCCCGCGTCCTGGCCCATGCCGGCGTCCTCGCCTCCGTTCTCGCGCACGGCCGCATCCTGCCGCACGTCCGCGCCCGCCCGCGCGCGCGGCTCCTCGTTCGCAGCGGACCCGGCAGGGCCGGACGCGGGCACGGCGTGCTGCGGGGCGGCGCCCGGCGCGCCGTCCCCCGGCGGCCGGCCACCCCGCTCCCCGCCGGGGCCGCGCCCCGCGGTGGAGGCGTGCCCCGCACCAGGGCCGTGCCCCGCTGCCGCGTGCTGCTGATCTGTCATGCGTCCATGGTCGCCGCCGCGGGCGCCGGGCGGCAGTCGGGACGACCCTGGCCCAACCCTGAAATCTGCCCTGACGGGCTGCCGGGGGAAGTGTTCGATCACCCGTCATTCGAAGATCAGGGGTGTCTAAGGGGCCGACCCTGATGCCCGGCCGGTCCGGTCGTGTGACCATCGTTGGCATGCCGGACGCCGCAACCCTGCCCCTCGTCGATCCGCGGCCGCCGCGCAAGCTCTACCGCAGCAGCGACGGACGCTGGCTCGGGGGCGTGGCGCGGGGGCTCGCAGGGCATCTCGGGCTGCCCGTGATCTGGGTGCGCCTCGTCTTCGTCGGCCTGTTCCTGGCACACGGCTTCGGCGCGCTGCTGTACGCGGCGTTCTGGTTCTTCGTCCCGCTCGGGGTCGGCGGTGTCGACGAACGGCGTGCCCCGTCCCTGGTCGGCACCGAGACCTCACCCCACGGCCGCCGCAGACTGGTCGCCCGCAAGCCCGACCGGGGGCAGATCGTCGCTCTGCTCCTGATGGTCGTCGTCGCGCTGACCTTCGTGGGCAGCATGAAGCTCGACGGCGTCGCCAAGGTCTACCTCATACCGGCCGTGCTCGTCGCCGCGGGCGTCGCCCTGGTCTGGCGCCAGGCGGACAACGCGCGACGGGCCCGCTGGATGGAGGTCGGCAGCCGCCGCCGCACGCTCACCCTGCTGCGTGCCGCGGCCGGTGTCCTGCTGGTCACCGCGGGTGTCTCCGGCATGTTCGTACTGCAGGGCTCCGCCGCCCACCTCGGCTCGGTCCTCCAGGCAGCGCTGGCGGTTCTCGTCGGCATCACGCTGCTCGCCGGACCGTACCTGGTGCGGATCACCCAGGACCTGTCCGAGGAGCGCCTGATGCGCATCCGCGCCCAGGAGCGCGCCGAGGTCGCCGCCCACGTCCACGACTCGGTGCTGCACACCCTGACCCTGATCCAGCGCAACGCGGAGAACGCGAACGAGGTGCGCCGCCTCGCCCGCGCCCAGGAGCGCGACCTGCGCGCCTGGCTGTACAAACCGGAGGGCACCGGCAAGGACGAGGCCGAGGAGCCGGACACCCTGGCGGAGGCGGTCCGGCGCAACGCGGCGGAGGTGGAGGACAAGCACGGCGTCCCCATAGAGGTCGTCATCGTCGGCGACTGCCCCCTCGACGAACGGATCGGCGCACAGATGCAGGCCGCGCGCGAAGCGATGGTGAACGCCGCCAAGTACGGTGGCGAGGGCGGCGCCGTCCAGGTCTACGCCGAGGTCGAGGGCAGGACGGTGTTCGTGTCCGTCCGCGACCGCGGGCCCGGCTTCGACCTCGACGCGATACCCGCCGACCGCATGGGTGTCAGAGAATCGATCATCGGCCGTATGGAGCGCAACGGCGGCACGGCACGACTGCGCGCGGTGCCCGACGGCGGCACGGAGGTCGAGTTGGAGATGGAGAGGGCGGAGACGACGTCATGAGCGACGCGAACGGGGAGGCCGCGGTGTCCGGTGGAAACGCGGACCGGCGGGTGCGGGTCGTACTCGTCGACGACCACCGTATGTTCCGTACGGGAGTCCAGGCCGAGATCGGGCAGACGGAGCTGACCGGCGTCGAGGTCGTCGGTGAGGCGGCCGACGTCGACCAGGCGGTAGCCGTCATCATCGCCACCCGCCCCGAGGTCGTCCTTCTCGACGTCCACCTGCCGGGTGGCGGCGGGGTGGAAGTGCTGCGCCGCTGCGCTTCGCTGACGGCCGACCCCGAGCAGCCGGTGCGGTTCCTGGCGCTGTCGGTGTCGGATGCGGCCGAGGACGTGATCGGCGTGATCCGCGGTGGCGCCCGCGGCTATGTGACGAAGACGATCACCGGCTCGGACCTCATCGACTCCATCTTCCGCGTCCAGGAGGGCGACGCCGTCTTCTCCCCGCGCCTGGCCGGCTTCGTCCTGGACGCCTTCGCCTCGACCGACGCGCCGCCCGTCGACGAGGACCTGGACCGCCTCACCCAGCGCGAACGCGAGGTCCTGCGCCTCATCGCCCGCGGCTACGCGTACAAGGAGATCGCCAAGCAGCTGTTCATCTCGGTGAAGACGGTCGAGTCCCATGTCTCGGCGGTCCTGCGCAAGCTCCAGCTGTCGAACCGGCATGAGCTGACACGCTGGGCGACGGCACGCCGGCTGGTGTGAGCACGGACCTCCGGATCACACCACCCGCGTGGCTCCCGCGAACGGCATCTCGTCGATCGGCGCCAGGCGGACCGGTGCCGAGGGGTTCGGGGCGTGGATCATCTGCCCGTGGCCGACGTAGATCCCCACATGGCTGATCCCGGAGTAGAAGAACACCAGGTCACCGGGGAGGAGTTCGGAGCGCGGGACGCGCCGGCCCGCGCCGATCTGGGAGTAGGTCGTCCGGGGCAGCGAGATGCCCGCCGAGCGGTACGCGGCCTGGACCAGTCCCGAGCAGTCGAAGGCGTTCGGTCCGGTCGCGCCCCAGACGTAGGGGCTGCCGAGCTTGCCGTACGCGTACGCCACCGCGGCCGCCGCCCGGGCGTCCGGCGCCTCGGCCGTCGCTGTCGCGGCGGCACGGCGCCCAGCAGATCGCGCCCCACGGACCGCGACGTCCGTCCCGCGCCCCCGTCCGCCGAGGCCCCTGCCCGCTGTCCCTGCGTGAGCTGGGACAGCAGCTGTCGTGCTTCGCCCAGCTTTTCGGTGATCGTCCGCTTCTGCCGCCGCAGCTCCGCCTGCCGGGACGCCAGTGAGGCCAGTTCGACCCGTGCCGCACCGCGCAGCCGTTCGATCTCCCGCAGTTGGTCGCGTACGCGCGTCACAGCCGCCGCCTGGCGGTTGTCCACGCGCTCGGCGAACGCGGCGTTGTCGAGGTATTGCCCGGGATCCGAGGAGAGCAGCAGCCGCACCGCGGGGTCGAGGCCCCCGTCGCGGTACTGCGCCGCCGCCGAGGAACCCAGGGCGTCCCGGGCGGAGTTCAGCCGGTCCGTGCGGCGGGCCGCCTCGTCCCGCAGGGCGTTCAGCCGTTTCTGCGCCGCCTCCGCCTGTTCCTCGGCGCCGTCGTACTTCTGGGTGGCGGCCTCCGCCTCCTGGTACAGCTTGTCGACCTTGGCCTTGACCTGGGCCGGCGAGAGGGGCGGCTCGGCGTGCCCCGTGCCGTCGAAACCGGTCGCGGTAGCCGCTCCCGCGAGGGCGATCGTGGCGGCGGTGCGGGCCGTGCCGCCCCCGAGCGAACGCTGTCTGGGCTTGCGGTGCGCTGCCACCTGGACGTCACGTCCTTTCGTACGACCGCCGGGGCCGCGGGCGGTGTCACGCGTCCGGCGGCGGTCCGCACAGGGGGAACAGGCCGCCGCCGGACCTTCTCGGCGGTGGTGCCCGACGGCCGCCCCTGGCCCGGGCGGCGATGGGGAGCCGGGCACCTGGGGGAGGACGCTAAACCCGTCCGTGATGCGATGGTGACCGGATGTACGGAAGTGGCCCGACCGGACTGACGGTGACCGTATGTGACCGCGATCCCGATGCCGGGTCGCCGTCTTCACGCTCTGCGATGACCAATGCGGCGCATCCGGCGCACCGGGCGGCCGTCGAGTGCTATAGGGCGCATATATGCGGCCGATCCGGAGGGCCGAGCGAGCGGCGTCACATCCGCCGGGGCGGTGTCAGCGGGCACAGACGCGCTGATTAGGCTCCGGCCCCATGGACGTACTCATCCACCTCTTCGTCGGGCTGCACATCGTCGGCATCGCCGCGCTCCTCGGCGGCTTCCTCACCCAGATGAAGGCGCTGGGCAAGGGCACGGCCCGCTTCGTGCCCGCCATGCTGCACGGCGCGCTGACCATGCTGGTCACGGGGGTGGCGCTGGTCGGCCTCAACCAGGCGGACCACCACTCGGTCAACACGATCAAGATCGGGATCAAGCTGGCCCTGCTGATCGTCATCCTGGGCCTGGTCTATGTGAAGCGGGACGAGGAGACCGTCGAGAAGCCCCTCTTCGGCCTCGTCGGCGCCGCGACCCTGGCGAACATCTTCATCGCCGTGCTCTGGACCTGACGCCGTCCACGGCGGACGCGACCGCTCCGGCGAGGACCAGGAGCCAGGCGGCCACCGCGATCCACAGCAACACCCGGCCGAGGCCGCGCAGCCACGGCACGCCGACGGAGGAGGCGACGGACAGCGCCGCCACCGCCGTCATCCCCATCGGGAACACGGTCGACCAGCGCCGGACGTCGTAGCGGAACCGGGGCCGCAGCACCTCCGCCACCGCCAGGACGACGTAGCAGGCCAGGGCGAGGACGAGGAGGGCGACGGTCACACCGCGCAGGACGCCGCTGTCGTCGTTGTTCCACAAGTAGGGCCCTTTGTGCGCGGCGCTCATGAGCTGCGAACCGGCCAGCGCCGAGAGGGCGAGTGCGCCACCTGAGATCCACTGGTCGCCCGGCCCGGTCACCACCTGCCGAGGGTCGAAGCAGCCCAGCCCGATCAGGTAGAACACCAGCCCGAACCAGAAGAACACCAGCGCCGTGTGGGCGAGCCAGGCCACCCCCTCGGCCGCCGCGAGCACCGCCCCGAGCATCGCGATCCCCTCCGTCGCCACGCACCCGAGGAACACCGCGCCGGGCATCCGGCGCTCCCAGTCCGGCACGGTCAACGGGACCAGGCAGGCCCAGAGCACCACGGCCAGTGCGAGCAGTGCCTCGGCGAGCGGCTGCCCGTTCAGAGCGGACACCCCTGAGCCCAGCACGGTGGTCGCCGGCACCATGGTGAGCGCGGCCGGCGAGCCGGCCCGGGCCCGCCACTGCTCCCGGTCCCACAGCAGTTGCAGGGCGATGTCGGCGGCGAGCCCCAGCCAGGCGGCACCCGCCAGGACCAGGGCGAGGCGGGAGAGGATCTGCTGGCCGGTCAGGTGGAGCCCGACCGACAGGATGCCGGTCGCCATGACGGCGGACCCGGTGGCGGGCGGACGCGGCGCCCACCAGGTGCGCAGCGCGGAGGTGCCTGACATGCGCCCGATGCTAGGGACGCGCACACGGGTTGCGTACGGGGGCACGCGCGCGAGGACGGAAAACAACCCCACGCGCGCGTGCCGGACGGCGGGCGTCCCCACGCGCACCTGCTCGGCGAGCGTGGGTCAGGCCGGGCGCACCACGCTGTGGATGATCGGCGCGCCCCCGTAGTAGATCGACTCCTCGCGGACGTACGCCCCCGGCTTCGGCGCGTGGATCATCATGCCGTTGCCGATGTAGAGGCCGACATGGCTGATGTCGTCGTAGAAGAAGATCAGATCACCGGGCTGCGCGTCGGCGAGCGGGACCGTCGTGCCCACGTTCACCTGGTCGTAGGTGGTGCGCGGCAGTGACACCCCGGCAGCCTTCCAGGCGGCCTGGGTCAGGCCCGAGCAGTCGTACGAGCCGGGCCCGGTGGCGCCCCACACATACGGCTTGCCGATCTGGGCACGGGCGAACGCCAGCGCTTTGGCGGCTTTCGTCGCGTACGAGGGGTCTATGGAGTCCGTGGCCCCCGTGGGGGAGCCCGGCGAGCCGGTCGTCGTGGTGGTGGGGGCCGTGGGGGGCGACTGTTGCTGTGCCGCCTGCTGCCGCGCCAACTCCTGCGCCTGCCGCTGCGCCTCCTCCTGCTTCTTCTTCTCCAGCGCGGCGAGCCGTGCCCTCTCCTGCGCGGTCAGCTCGGACAGCAGGTCCCGCGCGTCGGCGAGCTTCTTCTGCACCTCCGCCTTGGCCGCCCGGAGCCTCAGCCGCGACTCGGTGAGCGACCGCAGGCTCTCGGTGGCCTCCTGCCGCTTCCTCATCGTCGCGGCCTGCTCGGTGACGTACTCGTCGACCGCTTCCTTCTGACGGCTGGTGAGCCGGCTCATCAGCTGGGCCTGGTCGAAGTAGTCCTGCGGCGTGTCGGCCAGCAGGAAGGTGGCCGTGTCGGGGGCCGCCTCCCCGGTGCGGTACTGCGCCGCGGCGAACGAACCCAGCCGGTCCCGCGCCTCGTTGAGCTTCTGGGTGCGTCTTGCGACGTCGTCGAGGAGCGCGGAGACGCGTCCCCGCTGCTGGTCGCTCTTCTCCTTCGCCGCGTCGTACTGCTCGGTGGCGGACTCGGCGCGGCGGTAGAGGTCGTCGACCTTCTTCTCGACCTCCTCGACGCTGGGCCCGCCGTCGGCGGAGGGCGCGGCGTTGGCGGTCTGCGAGAGCAGGGCCACGGAGGTGAGGGCTGCCGTCGCCAGGGCGGGGGTCCGTATGCCGGCGATACGCGTGCCCGCGGGGCGCGCCTTGCGGTGCGGCGCCATGAAAGGCGTCTCCTTCCGTAGTCCGCCTACCGAGTTAGCTGTCGGGTTCGGGCGGGTGGTTCCGGAAGGTGTGCCCTACGGCCGTGCCGCGCAGGGCGGCCGGCCGATTCACCCCAAGGTCGGTTGGGTCCCCGGCTCCGGCTGTCCATCGGGCACCGGACTCGGCGGAGGCCGCACGGCCCGGCGACGTTCGCCGGTGGTGGTCGTACGACCCGCCCGGCACGGTAGCCAACTGGTGTGGCTGCTGTGAAGGTTGATGCGTGATATGCCCGATACGTTTTTGTGACCTTCACGCCGGCAGCGCTTTCCGGGCGCGCAGGGTGAGCGGGTGATTCCTGCCGGTGGCAATGGCCCGGGCGGTCGCTTCCGAGGCGGAGTTTCCGGGGTGGCGGCGGGCTGTCGGTGGGGCGGCCTAGACTCGGAGAGCGATGAGCAGCCTCTTTGACGACAGCTTCCTGGCGGACCTCAAGGCCACTCCGGCCCACGAGGAGGAGCCCCCGCCGCCCGAGGACCAGCACGCTCCGGAGCCTGTTCCGGACGATCTGTTCGGCGGGAAGTTCGACCTGCCACCGGACAGGGACGCGTACTACCGCAACGGCACGCACCGCCCTGCCGTCGACATGGCGGCGCTGCTGGAGGGGCTGAACGAGAACCAGCGCGCGGCCGTCGTGCACGCCGGTTCCCCGCTGCTCATCGTGGCCGGCGCCGGCTCCGGCAAGACGCGTGTGCTCACCCACCGCATCGCGTACCTGCTGGCCGAGCGGGGCGTCCACCCCGGGCAGATCCTCGCGATCACCTTCACCAACAAGGCCGCGGGCGAGATGAAGGAGCGGGTCGAGCAGCTCGTCGGCCCGCGCGCGAACGCGATGTGGGTGATGACCTTCCATAGCGCCTGCGTCCGCATCCTGCGCCGGGAGAGCAAGAGGCTCGGCTTCACGTCCTCCTTCTCCATCTACGACGCCGCCGACAGCAAGCGCCTGATGGCCCTCGTCTGCCGTGACCTGGACCTCGACCCCAAGCGCTTCCCGCCCAAGTCCTTCAGCGCCAAGATCTCCAACCTGAAGAACGAGCTGATCGACGAGGAGGACTTCGCCGCCCAGGCGGCCGACGGTTTCGAGAAGACCCTCGCCCAGGCGTACGCGCTCTACCAGTCCCGGCTGCGCGAGGCGAACGCGCTCGACTTCGACGATCTGATCATGACGACGGTCAATCTGCTGCGCGCCTTCCCGGACGTCGCCGAGCACTACCGCCGCCGTTTCCGCCACGTCCTCGTCGACGAGTACCAGGACACCAACCACGCCCAGTACGCCCTGGTGCGCGAACTCGTGGGCACCCGCGCGCACGACGAGGACGTCCCGCCCAACGAGCACGACGTCCCGCCCGCCGAGCTGTGCGTCGTCGGCGACGCCGACCAGTCGATCTACGCCTTCCGCGGCGCGACCATCCGCAACATCCTCCAGTTCGAGGAGGACTACCCGGACGCCACGACGATCCTGCTGGAGCAGAACTACCGCTCCACGCAGACGATCCTCTCCGCCGCCAACGCGGTCATCGAGCGCAACGAGTCCCGCCGTCCGAAGAACCTGTGGACCAACGCGGGCGCCGGCGCCCGGATCACCGGCTACGTCGCCGACACCGAGCACGACGAGGCGCAGTTCGTCGCCGACGAGATAGACCGCCTCACGGACGCGGGCGAGGCCAAGGCCGGGGACGTCGCCGTCTTCTACCGCACCAACGCACAGTCCCGTGTCTTCGAAGAGGTCTTCATCCGCGTCGGCCTGCCCTACAAGGTCGTCGGCGGCGTCCGCTTCTACGAGCGCAAGGAGGTCCGGGACGTCCTGGCCTACCTGCGGGTGCTGGCGAACCCGGAGGACTCCGTGCCGCTGCGGCGCATCCTGAACGTGCCCAAGCGGGGCATCGGCGAGCGCGCCGAGGCGATGATCGACGCCCTCGCCCAGCGCGAGAAGATCAGCTTCTCGCAGGCCCTTCGCCGCGTCGACGAGGCGTACGGCATGGCGGCCCGCTCCACCAACGCGGTCAAGCGGTTCAACACGCTGATGGAGGAGCTGCGCACGATCGTGGAGTCGGGCGCCGGACCGGCCACGGTCCTCGAGGCCGTCCTCGAACGCACCGGCTACCTCGCCGAGTTGCAGTCCTCGACCGACCCCCAGGACGAGACCCGGATCGAGAACCTTCAGGAACTCGCCGCCGTCGCCCTGGAGTTCGAACAGGAGCGCGGCGAGGGAGCGGAGACCGCAGGGGCTGCCGTCCCGGGCGGCACTCTGGCCGACTTCCTGGAGCAGGTCGCACTCGTCGCCGACTCCGACCAGATTCCCGACGGGGAAGAGGGTGACGGCGTCATCACGCTGATGACCCTGCACACCGCGAAGGGCCTCGAGTTCCCGGTGGTCTTCCTGACCGGCATGGAGGACGGCGTCTTCCCGCACATGCGCGCGCTCGGGCAGACCAAGGAACTGGAGGAGGAGCGGCGCTTGGCGTACGTCGGCATCACGCGTGCGCGGGAGCGGCTCTACCTGACGCGGTCGGCCATGCGCAGCGCCTGGGGCCAGCCGTCGTACAACCCGCCCTCGCGGTTCCTGGAGGAGATCCCGGAGCAGCACGTGGAGTGGAAGCGGAAGGGTGGTTCCTTCGCGGCGCCGTCGTCCGGGCCGCTCTCGGGGGTGGCGGCCTCGCTGTCGTCGTCCCGTTCGCGCTCGTCGGCAGCGGGCGCGTCCGGGTTCGCCACGCGCCGGGGCGGGGCGACGGAGCGGCCGGTGGTCTCGCTGGCGGTGGGCGACCGTGTCACCCATGACCAGTTCGGCCTCGGGACGGTCGTCGCTGTGAAGGGCACGGGGTCGAACGCGGAGGCGACGATCGACTTCGGGGATGAGAAGCCGAAGCGGCTGCTGCTGCGGTACGCGCCGGTGGAGAAGCTGTAGCCCCGCTTCCGGGCCCTCGCTGAACGGCGGGGGCTCGCCGCGGAGCCGGTCGGTCTGGTGAGCCGGTCGACAACCAGTCGTTCGGGGAGCCGGTCGGTCGAGCCGAGTCGGTCAGGTCGGGTCGAGCCCGTGGCTGCGCAGCCACGGCAGCGGGTCTATCGCGGCGCCTCCGCTGGGGCGCACCTCGAAGTGGAGGTGGGGGCCGGTGGAGTTGCCCGAGTTGCCGGAGTACGCGATCGGCTGACCGGCCTTCACGGTCGTACCGGCGGGGACCCGGTAGCTGGACAGGTGGCAGTACCAGGTCTGCGTACCGTCCTTGGCGGTCAGGATCAGCATGTTGCCGTACGCGCTGTTCCACTTGGTCTGCACGGTGCCGTCGGTCGCGGCCATCACCGTCGTCCCGTACGCCACCGGGAAGTCGATGCCGGTGTGCACGGACATCCAGTTGACACCCGCCTGGCCGAAGTAGGCGCTGAGGCCCCTCTGCAGGACCGGCAGCGCGAACTTGGGGCGAAGCCGCTCCTTGAGCGCCGCCTCGGCCGCCGCCTTCTTCTGCTCGGCCACTTGCTGGGCCTTGAGGTCGATACGTTCCTGGGTGCGACTCGCCCGGTCCGCGAAGTCGTTCGCGCCGGCCGAGAGGTTCGCGAGCTGGGAGTCCAGCTTCTTGTTGGCGGCGGACGGCTTCACCGGTGTGTCGGCGGCGCTCGCCGTGGTGTCCTTGCCGTCGTTCCCGCCCACGCCGACGGTCGCCGCGGCGATCCCGGCGACCCCCATCACACACACCGACGGCACCGCGACCGTGAGCAGCGCGGACCGCCTCGCCGGGGTGCGACGCCGGGAACGGCTCGCGGCGCGGGATGCGGCACGCGTGGGCGGGAGGGGTGTGCGCTCTTCCTGGTCGTCGAGCAGCGAGACGTCGTCGGCCGCTCCTGACGGGGCGTCGTCGTCGGTGCGCCGCTCGGACGGGAGCGCATCGAAGGCGGCGGTGGCTGCCTGGTGTTCGAAGGGCTCGGCGTCGGCGAAGGGGTCGGGGACGGCGTGCTCGAAGCCGCCGGTGGCCGCATGTTCCGACTCGTGTTCCGGGCTTCCCGCCGAGTTCCACTGCGTGGCGTCGTACGTGCCCGTGTCGAAGGTCTGCGTGCCCCATTCCCACTGCTGGGTGAAGACCGCCGACTGCTCCGCCTCGAGCCAGGCCTGCGCGTCCCACTGGCCGGTGGCGTCGGGGGCCTGGGCCTGCGCGGGAATGGCGGCCAGCTGCTGGTACCCGGTCGCCCACGCCGCCGTGTCATGGGCGCCGGTGTCGAACGCGGCGTGGTGCTGGGCCGCGTACGGGTCGTAGTGCGGCGCCTGGTGCGTGCCGGTGCCGAAGGTCTCGTGGCTGCCGGTGTCGTGGCTGCCGGTGGACCACTGGCCGGTGTCGTACGAACCGGTCCCGCCGTCACCCGGAAGGTCGCCGAAGAGGGGATCGGTCGCGAAGGTCGCGGTGGAGTCGGCGTAGGTCGTGAACTCACCGTACTGGCCACCCTGGGGGCCGTACGACGCGTACTGCGCCGAGGCGGCATCGGGGGCCGGAGCCGGGGGAGTTGCGGTCCCCGACGGGTGACGGTCGTGCACCGACTTCTCTTTCGCCTCGACAACAGGGGCTGCCAGAGCAGTGCGGCGACTGTACCCGGCAGTACGCGGGCGCGACAATCTTCCGCAGGTTTCCGGTGGGCAGGAAACGGGCATTCGGCCGTGTTTCGGGGGTCACCGCACAAGGCCTTGGTGCTGCGTTCGATGAATGTTCGAGTGCGGGTGGGTGTCGGGGAGGTGTGGGCGGCCGTCCTGGTGCTGTGACGAGCGTGAGCACCGGGCGGCCGGATGCCGGGTCGGGCACGGACGCCGGGTGCTGTGTCAGGCATGGCGCGCGGCGGGGCTCACGCCACCGTGAGGCCGCCGGTGTGGGCCGCGGCCGCCGTCGGCTCCTCGAGGTCCAGGGCCTGCCGTATCCCGGCCGCGACCGCGGGGTGCACCGGCAGGGCCAGATGGCCGATGCCGCTCACCCGAATGTTCTGCGCCACCAGGTCCGGATGGTCGACGCACGCCGCCTCGAGTGGATCCATCAGCGGGTCCAGATCGCTCCAGAAGCTCACGAAGTGCGTACGGCAGCCGGGCGCCGGCTCACGCAGCTCCTCGATCAGCTCCGAGCCCGGACGCATCTGGCGGACGATGGGGTGCGCGTTCGCGAGCGGGGCGACGCGGGTGCCGGAGTGGGGTGTACCGAGCGTGACGAGCCTGCGGACGCGGAGGTCGCCACCGAGCCGCTGCACGTAATACCGGGCGATCAGACCGCCCAGGCTGTGTCCGACGATGTCCACCTGTCGCTGGCCGGTGCGGTCGCAGATCTCCTCCACATGCCGGCCGAGCAGCTCGGCCGCGATGCGGATGTCACACGTCAACGGCGAGTAATTGAGCGACTCGATGTGCTGACGGCCGTGCTGTGCGAGGTTCCGGCGCAGGAGGACGAAGACCGAGCGGTTGTCGATGAACCCGTGCAGCAGGATCACCGGAGGCTTGGCCTCGGTGGGGAGTGCGGTGGTGTCCGGAGGGGGCGGGAGCGGGGCGCAGCGGCGCTCCTGGATGATTCCCGACGGGTAGAGGAGCACGTGCCCGGCGAGAATCGCCAGCTCCAGGGCGGTCGCCTTCAGCAGCGCGATGGAGAGCCCGGCCAGTCTGCTGGGGAACAGGCGCTGGCACAGCGGAACCAGAGGCTCTACTACCCCGGTGACCTTCATTGGCCGACCTCCCGTCGGCACGCGCGAGGACGTCTCCGTGCCCCCGTGTGCCCTCATGGAAAGCCGTGGCGGTGGCCTGTGGGGCAGGTTCCGCGGGTACGGCCGTGCCGCGGGTGCGGCGCGTACGGCGCCGGTTGACGCGACGGGCGCCGTTCTCGTCGTGGTGACATGACCCGCCCGTCCTCGTGGCGCGGTGTCCCGTCCTCCTCGTACGGGTGGTGCTCCCCGCTTTCGTGCCCTTGCATTCCTTTCGCCGGCGTACCGCACCACCACGGCGCCCCGCTGGTGGGGCGGTGGTGCGGCCGCCTTGGTGCGGCTCTCCTTGCGCACGATCCCCTCGGTCCACGGCGCTCGAGCCGCTGCCGCGGCGCGTGTGCCGCGGGGAGGGGGGACCCTGCGCGGCGAACGTGTCCCATTGTGTGATTTCCCCCTCGGTCACCACCGCGAAACTGCCGGTTGCGGGATGCTGGCGATAACGTTCGTTCACTTCCCGGGTCGGTACGGCGCGGGACGCCGGTGCCGGCGGGGCCGATCCGCCGGTTCGAGGCGTGCCGACCGTGCGGTCCGTGTGTCCGCCGGTGCGGTGATGTGGCGGCAGGCGGTCCATCGGTACAGGGTGTGTGTAGTCGCTTCATGGAGGCAGTGATGGGTGTGGCAGCCGGTCCGATCCGCGTGGTGGTGGCCAAGCCGGGGCTCGACGGCCACGATCGCGGGGCCAAGGTGATCGCGCGGGCGCTGCGCGATGCGGGAATGGAGGTCATCTACACGGGTCTCCACCAGACGCCCGAGCAGATCGTCGACACGGCGATCCAGGAGGACGCCGACGCGATCGGGCTGTCGATCCTGTCCGGCGCGCACAACACGCTGTTCGCCGCGGTGATCGAACTGCTGAAGGAGCGCGACGCGGAGGACATCCTGGTCTTCGGCGGCGGCATCATCCCCGAGGCCGACATCCCCCTGCTGAAGGAGAAGGGCGTCGCGGAGATCTTCACGCCCGGGGCGACGACCGCGTCGATCGTGGACTGGGTACGGGCGAACGTACGTCAGCCGGCCGGGGCGTAAAGCTCCGTAGCCGTCGTCGTCGCGCCTCCGCAGGTGCCAACTGGCGGAGGCCGGGCACAGCCCGCCGGCCGCGGCGGGCTGATCGGCGTCCGGCGCGGAGGACCGAGGGGCTGGGGTGGACCCACGGCTCACGCGCCCCGCAGTTCCTCCGCCATCGCCGCCCGCAGCCGCAGCGTCGTCGTCAGACGCTGGAAGGCCTCCGCCCAGTAGCCGCCCGCACCGGGCGACGCGTCCTCCGGCTCGTCGGGTATCGCCGTCAGCGCGTCGAGGCGGCTCGCCTCCGCCGGGTCCAGGCACCGCTCCGCCAACCCCATCACCCCGCTGAAGCTCCACGGGTAACTTCCGGCGTCCCGCGCGATGTTGAGGGCGTCGACGACGGCCCGGCCCAGGGGAGCGGCCCAGGGCACCGCGCACACCCCGAGGAGTTGGAACGCCTCCGACAGGCCGTGCGTGGCGATGAACCCGGCGACCCAGTCGGCCCGGTCCCCGGGAGCCAGCGTCGAAAGCAGCTTCGCCCGCTCGGCCAGGGACACCGCCCCCGGGCCCGCGGCCTCCGGTGCGGACGGCGGGCCGAGCAGGGCCCGCGACCATGCGGCGTCCCGCTGCCGTACCGCCGCCCGGCACCAGGCCGCGTGCAGTTCGCCCCGCCAGTCGTCGGCCACCGGCAGAGCGACGATCTCCTCCGGCGTACGCCCCCCGAGCCGCGCCTGCCATGTGCCGAGCGGTGCCGCCTCCACCAACTGGCCGAGCCACCACGACCGTTCGCCTCGTCCTGCCGGTGGTTTCGGCACCACTCCGTCGCGCTCCATGCCCGGATCGCACTCGTGCGGCGCCTCGACCACGATCACCGGCTCCCCCTGTGTGGGGTCGACCGCCACGCAGGCCGCAGCCCGCGCCGCCATCCGCCCGGCCAGGGCCGAATCCGGCAGTGCGGACAGCAACTCCGCCGCCGTCGCCCGCACATTGCGGCTGCGGTCGGAGAGCGCCTGCTCCAGGAAGGGCTCGTCCGCCGGCTGAAGTCGCGTGCGCAGCGAGTCGAGGAACATCAGGCGGTCCTCGGCCCGCTCCGTCGCCCAGGTGCCGGCCAGCAGGTCCCGGGCGAGAGCGGGGTGCTGAGCGCGGAGCGAGGTGAGCAGGGCCACCCGCTCGGCGAACAGGCCCTCCTGCCACAGCAGGCGGACGCGGTCCGGCTCCTGAGGCGGCGGCAGGTCGGAACCGCCGCCGGGCACGGAGCGCAGCGCGAAGCGCCACTCCGGGTTCATCCGGGCCAGCCACAGGGCGCGCGGGCGGCGAAGGCCAGCGCCGCCGGTCGCAGATCCGTGCGGGCGCGGGCCGCGTCCAGCAGCGCCGGCAGCGCCTGCGGGGGTGGTGCGTAGCCGCGTTCGTTGGCCAGCGCCAGCCACTGCGGCAGCAACTCCATGAGGTCGGGTGCGGCCCCCGGCGGCCGCCACCGCCCGTGCCGGGGCGGTCCGACAGCAGCAGGGCCAGTCTGCGGGCCGCCGCGGGCGGCAGCGGTGGGCGGGGGTCCGCCACCGCGGGCTCCGGGCGCGGTCCGGCCGGTGCGGGGCGCAGCCCGGCCCTGCGGCGGACGGTCTCCACGGCGGCCAGGTCCAGCAGCGCCGCCGGAGCCTGCGGGCCGGACGGCAGCCAGGGCGGGGTGCGCCGGTCGGTGCCCAGCAGGGCCACCGTGACAAGCTCCTCCCAGGGCACGGCGGAGGACGTGCCCGGGGGAGCGGGAGTCGCATTCATGTCGGCCCCTTCCGGGTCGGTACCGAGTCGCTCGGGTGTCGTCAGCACAGCGGGACCGCCTCTCCGGCACCCTCCGGCCAGGCGGTGAGCGGAGTGAAGCCGCGGTGGCCGCACTCGCCGAAGACCGTGACCGGAGCACCGCCCGACAGCGCGACCAGCCGCCACAGGCCCGGTCGGCTGCCCGCCGACGGAGTCAGCGGCAGCGCCGTGCCGCCGTGCGCGTCCGCCAGTTGCCAGGAGCCGTCCTGCGGGGTCGGTATGACCCGGCCCAGCGTCACGGGGTACGCGTCCAGCCACGGGTCGGCCCGGAGGGCTTCCCCGTACCGCGCCGCCGCGTCCGCAGTGGTCACGCCCGGCGGTCTCGTCGCTGCCGGGGCCGGAGGTGTGAACTGCTCACCCAGCGCCGCCCGCAGCTGCCCCGCGCCCGGGTAGGGCGATACATCGGCCTCGAAGGCCAGCCCCACCGGCAGGGACAGCTCCGGTGCGCGCCCTGCCGCTCCATAGGAGAGCAGGAGCACCGTGCGGTCGGACTTCTCCCCGTACAGCCAGATCCGGCGTGTGGTCAGCCGGCCGTCCGAGGTGTCGTACTGCGCCAGCACCAGCCAGCGGTCGCGGACGGGCGAGCCGTCGGGCGAACCCGCCAGGCCGACGCGCGAACGGACCGTCGCGGCCAGCCCCTCCGGCAGCCGCTCACGCCTCAGCCAGCCCTGGTCCAGCAGGTGCAGCAGCGCACACTCCTCCAGCAACCGCACCGGCCAGCCCGGCCCCGAGGCCGGGAGCGCCCCCAACTCCCGCACCCGCCCGGCGAGTCCCGGAGCCTGCGCGTCCACCATGCGGGCCGCCGTCTCCTCCCACAGCCCGTACCCCGCCTGCTCGGCCGCGGCCATGCCGCCGCGCAGCAGGTCGGCCAGTCGCTGCTCCAGCTCCGTCGCCCCCGCCGTGATCCGCTCGGCCCGCCGCTCCGCCCTGCGCCGGGCCGCCTCCGGATCGGCGGACGCGGCCGACGGGGAACCACCGGCCGCCCGCTTCTCCTGCGCACGCTGACGGCGCCCCTTGATCCACTGCTCCGCCCAGTCGGGCTCCCGTCCCCGCGGCACCGCGCCGTCCCCGCCCGCCCAGAGCAGCAGCAGCCCCAGCGCGTGCTTGCACGGGAACTTCCTGCTCGGACAACTGCACTTGTAGGCGGGCCCGGCCGCGTCCGCGATGTCGACGACCGTCTGATACGGCTTGCTGCCACTGCCCTTGCACAGCCCCCACACCGTCCCCTCGTCGGAACTGCCCGCCTCCGACCACGGCCCGGCCGTCCCGAGTTTGCTTCCCGCTTTGCGTGACGCCGCATCAGGTGCCAGTGCCAGCACCTGCTCCGCGGTCCAGCGCTCCCCCAGCCAAGTCATGTCGTCGACGGTAGGTCCCGGCACTGACAATCGACCCTCGCGACGGCGTTTGCGCAGGTCACCATGCATTGTCAGTGGTGTGGTGCACGGTTGGTGACAGATCCGAACCGGCCGAGCTGGAGGGGGATACGGCCATGCGTGCGTCCGTTGACCAGAAGTCCGTCGAAGCGAGCCCGATCCCGTCCGCGCCCGCGAACGGAAGCGGGAGCGCGGACCCCGGCGGGCCCGAGTCCGCACCCGTGCCCACACCCGGGCAGGAGAAGGGGACCGCGCCCGCGGAAGCGCTGCGGCCGCACGCCGAGGACGCCTTCGCCCACGAACTCGCCGCGCTGGCCGCCCAGGACGACCGGCCGCGACCGGCCCGTTGGAAGCTGTCGCCGTGGGCCGTCGCCACCTACCTGCTCGGCGGCACGCTGCCGGACGGCACCGTCATCACACCGAAGTACGTGGGCCCGCGCCGCATCGTCGAGGTCGCCGTCACCACGCTCGCCACCGACCGCGCCCTGCTCCTGCTCGGCGTGCCGGGCACGGCCAAGACCTGGGTGTCCGAGCACCTGGCGGCGGCCATCAGCGGCGACTCGACCCTGCTCGTGCAGGGCACCGCCGGGACCCCGGAGGAGGCGATCCGCTACGGGTGGAACTACGCGCGGCTGCTCGCGCACGGCCCCAGCCGCGACGCCCTGGTGCCGAGCCCCGTCATGCGGGCCATGGCCGAGGGGATGACCGCCCGCGTCGAGGAGCTGACCCGCATCCCGGCCGACGTCCAGGACACCCTGATCACGATCCTGTCGGAGAAGACGCTGCCGATACCGGAGCTGGGCGAAGAGGCGCAGGCCGTCCGCGGCTTCAACCTGATCGCCACGGCCAACGACCGCGACCGCGGGGTCAACGACCTGTCGAGCGCGCTGCGCCGCCGCTTCAACACGGTGGTGCTGCCGCTCCCGGACAGCGTGGAGGCCGAGGTCGACATCGTCTCCCGCCGGGTCGACCAGATCGGCCGCTCGCTCGACCTGCCGGCCGTGCCCGACGGCATCGACGAGATCCGCCGCGTGGTGACGGTCTTCCGCGAACTGCGGGGCGGCGTCACGACGGACGGCCGGACCAAGCTGAAGTCGCCCAGCGGCACCCTGTCCACCGCCGAGGCGATCTCCGTCGTCACCAACGGACTGGCGCTGGCCGCCCACTTCGGCGACGGCGTGCTGCGTCCGAGCGATGTCGCCGCGGGCATTCTCGGCGCCGTCGTCCGCGACCCGGCGGCCGACCGTGTCGTCTGGCAGGAGTACCTGGAAGCGGTGGTCCGCGAGCGCGACGGCTGGACCGACTTCTACCGCGCGTGCCGGGAGGTGACCGCGTGAAAGACTCCGACTCCCCGCGGAGGGGACCACTGCTGCTCGGGGTGCGGCATCACGGGCCGGGATCCGCGCGGGCCGTGCGGGCCGCGCTGGAGGCGGCGCGACCGCGGACGGTGCTGATCGAGGGGCCACCGGAGGCGGACGCCCTGATCCCGCTCGCGGAGCACCCGGACATGAGGCCCCCCGTCGCCTTGCTCGCTCACGCCGTGGACGAGCCCGGACGATCGGCCTTCTGGCCGCTGGCCGAGTTCTCCCCGGAGTGGGTGGCGATCCGCTGGGCCCTGCGCCAGGGGGTTCCGGCCCGGTTCATCGACCTGCCGGCGGCGCACACACTGGTGTGGGACAAGGAAGAAGCCACGGGGATCGAGGCCGAGGCGCCCGACGCGGCCGACGGCTCCGACGCCACCGTCCGTGTCGACCCCCTCGCCGTGCTGGCCGAGGCCGCCGGGTACGACGACCCGGAGCGATGGTGGGAGGATGTCGTCGAGCACAGGGGCGTGGGGACGGGGGACCCGCTTGCGCCGTTCACCGTGCTCGGGGACGCCATGGCCGCCCTGCGGGAGGAGTACGGCGCCGGGGGACACGAGCGGGACCTCGTGCGGGAGGCCTGCATGCGGCTCCAGGTCCGCGCGGCCGAGCGGGAGTTCGGGGCCGACGTGGCGGTGGTGTGCGGGGCCTGGCACGTGCCCGCGCTGCGCGAGCGGACCTCCGTCACCGCCGACCGCGCGCTGCTGAAGGGCCTGCCCAAGGTGAAGACGGACACGACCTGGGTGCCCTGGACCCACCGCAGGCTCGCCCGGGCCAGTGGGTACGGGGCGGGCATCGACTCGCCGGGCTGGTACGGACACCTGTTCCGCGCTCCCGACCGGCCCGTCGAGCGGTGGCTGACCAAGGTCGCCGGGCTGCTCCGCGAGGAGGACCGGATCGTGTCGTCCGCGCACGTCATCGAGGCGGTCCGACTGGCCGGAACGCTCGCCGTCCTGCGCGGGCGCCCGCTTCCGGGCCTGTCGGAGACGATCGACGCGGTGCGGGCGGTGATGTGCGAGGGCTCGGACGTGCCGCTGGCGCTGGTGCGCGACCGTCTGGTGGTCGGCGACGACATGGGGGAGGTGCCGGAATCGGCTCCCGCCGTGCCGTTGCAGCGGGACCTCGCCCGGCTGCAGAAGCGGCTCAGGCTCAAACCCGAGCCGCTGGAGCGGGACGTGGAGCTGGACCTGCGCAAGGACACCGACGCCGAGCGCAGCCGGCTGCTGCACCGGCTGCGGCTCCTCGGGATCGGCTGGGGGGAGCCCGCGGCCTCGCGGGGCAGCACGGGGACGTTCCGGGAGACCTGGCGGCTGCGCTGGGAACCGGAGCTCGCGGTGCGGGTCGCCGAGGCCGGGGTGTGGGGGACGACCGTGCTCGCCGCCGCGACCGCCAGGGCCGAGGCGGACGCCACCGCCGCGCAGGCCCTCGCCGACGTCACCGCGCTCGCCGAGCGGTGCCTGCTGGCTGAGCTGCCGGCGGCGCTGCCCGTGGTGATGCGGGTCCTCGCCGACCGAGCCGCCCTCGACGCCGACGTCGGCCACCTCGCCCAGGCCCTGCCCGCCCTGGTCCGTTCCCTGCGCTACGGGGACGTGCGCGGTACGGACACCCGGGCGCTCGCGGACGTCGCGGCGGGTCTCGCCGAGCGCGTGTTCGTCGGGCTGCCACCGGCGTGCGCGGCGCTGGACGCGGAGGCGGCCGAGGAGATGCGGCGCCATGTGGACGCCGTTCACGGCGCGGTGGGGCTGCTCGGGGACGGCATCGCGGCGGACCACGGCGACATACGGGGGCGCTGGCGTGCCGTCCTGCGGGTGCTCGGTGGACGGGACACCGTGCCCGGGGTGATCCGCGGGAGGGCCGTGCGGCTGCTCCTGGACGAAGGGGCGCTGGCGCAGGACGAGGCCGCGCGGCTGATGGGTCTCGTGCTGTCCCCGGGGACGCCGCCGGCGGACGCGGCCGCGTGGATCGAGGGGTTCGTCGGAGGCGGCTCCGGCGGCGGGATGCTGCTCGTGCACGACGAGCGGCTGCTCGCGCTGGTGGACGCCTGGCTCACCGGGGTGCCGGCGGAGGCGTTCACCGACGTACTGCCGCTGCTGCGACGGACGTTCTCGGCGTACGAGCCCGGAGTGCGGCGAACCCTCGGCGAGCTGGTGCGCCGCGGGCCGGACGCACGGGGAAGCGCGGCGGCCACCGGCGCGGGTGTCCCCGGGTTCGGCACCGGCCTCGACACGGGACGGGCGGACGCCGTGGTCCCGGTGCTGCGCCTGCTGCTCGGCCTGGACGAACCCGACGGCAGCGACGTCAACGACCTGGTGGGGGTGGCCGGATGAGCACGCACACGACCGACGGGACGGACACCGCCGGAGCCGACGAGCGGCTGCGGCGCTGGCGGCTCGTCCTCGGCGGAGACGCGGCGGACGGCACGGGGTACGCGCTGAGCGGGCAGGACGCGGCGATGGACGGGGCGCTGACCGCGTTGTACGGGAAGGGGGACAGGCCGCAGCAGGGGCGGGACCGTTCGGCGGGGCTCGGGGCGTCCGCGCCGTCCGTGGCGCGCTGGCTCGGCGACATCCGCACCTACTTCCCCTCGTCCGTCGTCCAGGTCATGCAGCGTGACGCCATAGACCGGCTCGGGCTGTCCACACTCCTGCTCGAACCGGAGATGCTCGAAGCGGTCGAGGCCGACGTGCACCTGGTCGGCACGCTGCTCTCGCTCAACAAGGCGATGCCGGAGACCACCAAGGAGACGGCGCGGGCGGTGGTGCGCAAGGTCGTCGAGGACCTGGAGAAGCGGCTCGCCACCCGCACCCGGGCCACGCTCACCGGCGCCCTCGACCGCAGCGCCCGCATCACCCGCCCCCGCCACCGGGACATCGACTGGAACCGCACGATCGCCGCCAACCTCAAGCACTATCTGCCGGAGTACCGCACGGTGGTGCCGGAGCGGCTGATCGGGTACGGGCGGGCGTCCCAGTCGGTGAAGAAGGAGGTCGTCCTCTGCATCGACCAGTCGGGGTCGATGGCGGCCTCGGTGGTGTACGCGTCCGTGTTCGGGGCGGTGCTGGCGTCCATGCGGTCCATCGCCACCCGGCTCGTCGTCTTCGACACGGCCGTCGTGGACCTCACCGACCAGCTCGACGACCCGGTCGACGTCCTCTTCGGCACCCAGCTCGGCGGCGGCACGGACATCAACAGGGCGCTGGCGTACTGCCAGTCGCAGATCACGCGGCCCACGGAGACGGTCGTGGTCCTCATCAGCGACCTGTACGAGGGAGGCATCCGCGACGAGATGCTCAAGCGGGTGGCGGCCATGAAGGCGTCGGGGGTGCAGTTCGTGGCGCTGCTCGCGCTCTCCGACGAGGGGGCACCCGCGTACGACCGGGAGCACGCGGCAGCGCTCGCGGCGCTCGGAGCACCGGCGTTCGCGTGCACGCCCGACCTCTTCCCGGAGGTGATGGCGGCGGCGATCGAGAAGCGGCCCCTGCCGATACCGGAGACGGCCTGACGGCGACGAGCGAGGGATCCCAAAGCCGGACACATCACCGCGCTGGACCGGCACGTGACATTCCCGAGTTCCCCGATCAGGGCAGCGCTCCTCCCCGCGAGACCTCGGGGGACGGCCGAAAGCCGTCGGTTCGTCCGTCCGGTACCTCGCGGAAAGGGCCGGCCGGTCCCCATTGGGGTGGGGATCAGCCGCCCAGAGCCCTACGCGGTTGTTCGAGGCGCCTCACCGGGTCGACCCCATCCGGGTGAGGCCCTTCACCGGTGGCACCCCGTGCCAGAGAGCGCGGCATCATGTGACAGGTATCACCGCTCAGGTGTGACCCCCGATTTATGGAGGCCCCGCGAGCGGCGATAACCTGCGAGACGGACATGCCGCGCGCTCGGACACCGTGTGCGCCTCCCTTGTGACACAGAGCGGACGTCACGTTGCCCTTCGCGGCACGCCCACGCATCCAACGAACCGCGAGATCACTGATAGGGACGGAAGCGCGTGGACCTGTTCGAGTACCAGGCGAGGGACCTCTTCGCCAAGCACGGTGTACCGGTGCTGGCCGGTGAAGTCATCGACACGCCTGAGGCGGCGCGCGAGATCACCGAGCGGCTGGGCGGCAAGTCGGTCGTCAAGGCGCAGGTGAAGGTCGGTGGCCGCGGCAAGGCCGGCGGTGTCAAGCTGGCCGCCACCCCGGACGAGGCGGTCGCCCGCGCGACGGACATCCTCGGCATGGACATCAAGGGCCACACGGTCCACAAGGTGATGATCGCCGAGACCGCCCCGGAGATCGTCGAGGAGTACTACGTCTCCTTCCTCCTCGACCGCGCCAACCGCACCTTCCTCTCCATCGCCTCCGTCGAGGGCGGCATGGAGATCGAGGAGGTCGCGGCCACCCGCCCCGAGGCCGTCGCCAAGATCGACATCGACGCCATCGACGGTGTGGACAAGGCGAAGGCGCAGGAGATCGTCGCCGCGGCCAAGTTCCCGGCCGAGGTCGCCGACAAGGTCGCCGACGTCCTGGTCAGCCTCTGGGAGGTCTTCATCAAGGAGGACGCCCTCCTGGTCGAGGTGAACCCGCTGGCCAAGGTCGCCTCCGGTGACGTCATCGCCCTCGACGGCAAGGTGTCCCTGGACGACAACGCCGAGTTCCGTCACCCCGAGTTCGAGGAGCTCCACGACAAGGCGGCGGCCAACCCGCTCGAGGCCGCGGCCAAGGAGAAGAACCTCAACTACGTCAAGCTCGACGGCGAGGTCGGCATCATCGGCAACGGCGCGGGTCTGGTCATGTCCACCCTCGATGTCGTCGCCTACGCCGGTGAGAAGCACAAGGGTGTCAAGCCCGCCAACTTCCTCGACATCGGCGGTGGCGCCTCCGCCGAGGTCATGGCGAACGGCCTGGAGATCATCCTCGGCGACCCGGACGTCAAGTCCGTGTTCGTGAACGTCTTCGGTGGCATCACCGCCTGTGACGCGGTCGCCAACGGCATCGTGCAGGCCCTGGAGCTCCTCGAGTCCAAGGGCGAGGAGGTCACCAAGCCGCTGGTCGTGCGTCTCGACGGCAACAATGCCGAACTGGGTCGCCAGATCCTGGACGACCGCAACCACCCGCTGGTCCAGCGTGTGGACACCATGGACGGTGCGGCCGACAAGGCCGCCGAGCTGGCTGCTGCCGCGAAGTAAGGGACGAGGTCACAGAACACCATGGCTATCTTCCTCACCAAGGAATCCAAGGTCATCGTCCAGGGCATGACCGGCTCCGAGGGCCAGAAGCACACCCGCCGCATGCTGGCGTCCGGCACGAACATCGTCGGTGGCGTGAACCCGCGCAAGGCGGGCCAGACCGTCGACTTCGACGGCACCGAGATCCCGGTCTTCGGCTCCGTCAAGGAGGCCATCGAGAAGACCGGCGCCGACGTCACGGTCATCTTCGTCCCGGAGAAGTTCACCAAGGACGCGGTCGTCGAGGCCATCGACGCCGAGATCCCGCTCGCCGTCGTCATCACCGAGGGCATCGCGGTGCACGACACGGCGTCCTTCTGGGCGTACGCCGGCAAGAAGGGCAACAAGACCCGCATCATCGGCCCGAACTGCCCCGGTCTGATCACCCCGGGTCAGTCGAACGCCGGCATCATCCCGGCCGACATCACCAAGCCGGGCCGCATCGGCCTGGTCTCGAAGTCCGGCACGCTGACGTACCAGATGATGTACGAGCTGCGGGACATCGGCTTCTCGACCTGCGTCGGCATCGGCGGTGACCCGATCATCGGCACCACGCACATCGACGCGCTGAAGGCGTTCCAGGACGACCCCGACACCGACCTGATCGTCATGATCGGTGAGATCGGCGGCGACGCCGAGGAGCGGGCCGCGGCCTTCATCAAGGAGAACGTGACCAAGCCGGTCGTCGGCTACGTCGCGGGCTTCACCGCGCCCGAGGGCAAGACCATGGGTCACGCGGGCGCCATCGTCTCCGGTTCGTCGGGCACCGCCCAGGCGAAGAAGGAGGCGCTGGAGGCCGCGGGCGTCAAGGTCGGCAAGACGCCGACGGAGACCGCGAAGCTCGCGCGGGAGATCCTGGCCGGCTGAACTCCGCCCGGCTGAACGCGTGGTGGGCCCGTACCCCTTGGGGTGCGGGCCCACCGGGCTTTCCGCGAGCCGCCGCAGCCCTTGACCGGCTGACCGGCTGACCGGCTGACCGGCTCAGCGGGGCTGAGGTGTCAGTCGGGCCGGGCCATGGTGCGGGGCCGACATCAGTTTGCTGCGCAGCGCCGTCTGCGGCTGGGACAGGGGCCCCTGGGCCAGGAGTGGGGGAATGTTCCGGACGGGAGTGCCCCGGCCCACCGGGGCCTCGTAGTGGTCCGCGGCGGTGCGCAGGGTCAGGGTCGTCGCGCCGATGACCGCCGTCGTCAGGGCGATCGCCGCGCGGGCGCAGTGGCGGGTGCGGCGTTCGCCGCGGGAGCGGACCGAGGGCGCCTCGGGGGCGCGGAGGCGCTCCGAGGAGGCCAGTTCGGCGAGCCGGCGGGGCAGGGCCTCCGGTTGCGCCTGGTCCGGTACGAGCCTGGCCAGCGTGGCGCGGGCACGCAGCAGACGGCCGGCGGCGGCCGGGGTGCTCGCCTCCGTCTCGGCCGCGACGTCCGGCAGGTCGAGGCCGAGGCCGTCGTAGAGCAGCAGGGTGCGTCGTTGGGTCGGCGGCAGTTTCAGGAGCGCGTGCAGCAGGGCGCGGTTCGAGGGGCCCGGGGGCGGCGGCTCGGGGAGCCGGTGGCGCAGGCGGAAACGGTGCCAGGGGGAGAGGGCCCGGTCGTGCACCGCTGCTCGTACCCAGCCCGCGGGATCGCGGTCCACGGCCACCTCGGGCCAGCGCTGCCACGCCAGCTGGAAGGCACACTCGACGGCCTCCCGGGCCAGGGCGCGCCGGCCGGTGAGCAGGTACGCCTGCCGTACGAGGGCGGGGGCGCAGTACTCGTACAGCGCGTCGAAGGCCTGCTGAGGCGTCAGGGTCTGCCTCATCGGGCGGCCCGCCGTGCCGAAAAGTACATAAAAGTATTTTTAGCGACACATCCGTGTTTCATGCGTTACGCCGGGAAAGCGCGTGTCGTTGGGAGCATGGCGGCGTGACTCAATGGACCGACCGTCGCATTCCGTTGCCGTCCCTGCTCGCCCGGTCGCGCGACCGGTGGCCCGGGCTGGGTGCGAGCCTGCTCGGTGGAGCCCTTGCCGCGGTGGCGGGGCTCGGTGCGTTCGCCCTGCTCGCGATCGTCCTGTGGATCAGTGCGCCGTACCCGGACGACGGGCCCGGCGGGGCGCTGAGGGTGGCGGCCGCGTCGTGGCTGCTGGCGCACGGTGTGGTGCTCTTCCGCACCGAGACGCTGTCCGGGGGGCCGGCGCCCGTCGGCATCGCGCCGCTGCTGGCGTCCGTGGTGCCGGTGTGGCTGCTCTACCGGGCGGCGCGGGAGGTGACGGACGGGGAGGCCGCGGAGGGCCTGGAGACCGTGAAGGGCCTGGAGGGCGCAGGAGGAGCGGAACCCGTTGCCGTCGGGCCGGCGTGGTGCGGCGTGGTGGCGGGCTACGTCGGGGTGGGGCTGGCGGCGGCTCTGTACGCCTCGGCGGGGGCGCTGCGGCCCTCGTGGGCGTGGACCCTCGTCTGCCTGCCGCTGGTGACCGTGGTGTCGGCGGGGGTGGGGGTGTGGAGGGCGTACGAGCCGCCGACCGGGGCGTTGCGCGTGCTCAACCGTGACGAACAGGAGTTGCTCTCGAACGCCGGACGGGGTGCCCTGGCCGGGACGGCCGTGCTGGTCGGCGGGGGCGCGCTGCTCGTGGGGCTGTCGCTGGTGTGGCACGGCGACGTGGTGCGGGAGTCGTTCCTCCAGGTCACGCAGGGTTGGGCAGGGCGGGGAGCGGTGCTGCTGCTGGCGGTCGCCCTGGTGCCGAACGCGGCGGTGTGGGCGGCGGCGTACGCGCTGGGGCCCGGGTTCCTGCTGGGGGCGGGGCATGGCATGGGGCCGTGGTCGCCGGCGACGGCGCCGTCGCTGATGCCGGCGTTTCCGCTGCTGGCGGCTGTGCCCGGGAGCGGGGGCGGGCTGCTGGGCTGGGCGGTGGGCGTGGTGCCGGTCGCGGCGGGACTGGTGGTGGGGTGGTTCATGGCACGGGGCGCTCGCGCCGAGCGAGGGCGCGGTGCGGGGTGGTCCGTCGGGCGGACGGTGGCGGGTGTCCTGGGCGCGGCGGTGATGTGCGGCCTGCTGCTCGGAGGGCTCGCGGAAGTGTCCGGGGGGCCGCTCGGGGTCGCGGCGTTGGCGCGGTTCGGGCCGGTGGGGTGGCAGGTCGGGGGCGCTGCTGCGGGATGGGTCGCGGGGGTGGGGGTGCCGGTCGCGGTGGTCGTGCGGTGGTGGTCTCTGCGGCAGGTGGAGGAGCGGCGGGTCGAGGTCCGGGGGATGGAGGCCCGGGAGGTGGGGGAGCGGCGGGTCGAGGTTCCGGTCGCCTCCGCGGTGACGTCCGTGCCGGCAAAGGTGGCGTCCGAACCGGTGGGGGCGCGGGCGGACGGGGTCTGGGAGGATCAGGACCTGTTCGCGTACGAGGTGCTGGCAGCGGACGTGGATCCGTTTCTGCCGGACGGACCGGACGGACCGGACGGACCGGACGCGCCGGACGGGCCGGACGCGCCGGACGGGTCGGACGGGCCGGACCTGACGCCCATCCCACAGAAAAAGCCGTGACGGCGCGGTCCGCCCACGGGACCGGAGGAGGGTCTGCTCACCCCACCGGAGGGGATCGCGTCCACAAGATTCACAGCACCGGAGAAGCTTCCGCCCAAGGGCGCGGATGCGATACGGCCGGGTGGGAATGTCAGCCGTTCGTCCCCAGAATCCCCCGCAGGTCCTTCGGCAGAAGGTCGTTGCAGGACTGCTTGGACGCCGCCGTCAAGGCGTCGTTGACGCACGTGTAGTAGTCCCGGTAGACCAACTGGGCCGCGAAGGTGGTCGCCACCAGCGCCAGCGCCAGCGACGCCGTGACCAGGCCGCTGATCGCTGCCGTGGTCTGGGGGCGGGCCGGAGGCGTGGGGCTGTCCGGGGCGGTGGTGCCGGTCTTCGCGCGCAGGGCGCTCACCCCCCAGTACAGCGACAGCGCGCCGAGCAGCAGCGCCACGTACTGCCAGCTGAACAGCGCGAAGAAGAACGCCCACATACCGCCCAGCAGTGCGTACCGCGCACGGCGCTGGACCGGGTCCCTGGGGTCCCAGCGCGGTCCCGCACCGGGGCCGGGGGAGCCCGGGCCCTCAGGACCGCCCTGTCCGCCGGGGCCGCCCGGACGTTCGCCGAAGCGGCCGCCCGTCGCGGGGCCCGGCTGCCGGTCGCTCCACTGGCTGCCCCAGGGCGAACGTCCGCCTTCGCCGGAGCCGTCCTGCCCCCGGCCGGGGCGGCGCGGCTGCCAGGGCCGGTCGGTGCCCCCTCCGGCGGTGGCGCGAACGGATTGTCGTCCGCCGGTGCCTCCTCGGGCCCCCGGCCGTCCCCGACGGATCCGCCGCCCGCGGACGGTGCCCCGTCGCTCTCCTGCGGCGGCACAGGCGAAGGGTGCCGCTCGCGCAGCAGCAGCGGAAGGAGTCGGAGACTGCGGTCCGGCATCAGGTGTGCGTCTTCCCCTTGGTGGTACGGGCGGGCGGTTCGTCCACGGAGCTCGCCGTGCGGTGGGCGCGCCCCGCACAGGCGGTGCCGCGGGCGTCCCCCTCACCCGGTCAACGTCCCGCGCAGGTGCGGCGTTCCCCCGCCTCCGACCGCTTTCCGGGCTGCTTCTTCGGGTGGCTCCTCCCCAGACGCTACCTTCCGGCCACGCCCCCGTCGCCCGGGGGCCTGCCGGTGTGCCGGTATCGTTGCTGACGGTCGGCCGCTTCGTAGACTTCCCCGTATCCCGGGGCGCGAAGCATTCGTACGACCGTACAAACGCTCTTCCGAGCGACCACACGCACACTTCGCCGAGAAAGGGCCCCGCCGTGCCCGAGTCCGTGGCCGAGACCGTCACCGAGTCCGCGGCCAAGCGCCTGGTCGTCCTGGTCTCCGGTTCCGGCACCAACCTGCAGGCGCTTCTCGACGCCATCGCCGAGGCCGGCCCCGCCGCCTACGGGGCCCAGGTCGTGGCCGTCGGCGCCGACCGCGACGGGATCGAGGGCCTCGCCCGCGCCGAGCGCGCCGGGCTGCCCACCTTCGTGTGCCGGGTGAAGGACTTCGAGAGCCGGGACGCGTGGGACGCGGCCCTCACCGAGGCCGTCGCCTCCCATGAACCCGACCTCGTCGTCTCCGCCGGGTTCATGAAGATCGTGGGCAAGGAGTTCCTCGCCCGGTTCGGCGGGCGGTTCGTCAACACCCACCCCGCTCTCCTGCCCAGCTTTCCCGGAGCCCACGGTGTGCGTGACGCGCTCGCGTACGGCGCCAAGGTCACCGGTTGCACCGTCCACTTCGTCGACGACGGCGTCGACACCGGGCCGATCATCGCGCAGGGCGTGGTGGAGGTCCGGGACGAGGACGACGAGAGCGCTCTGCACGAGCGCATCAAGGAAGTCGAGCGAAGACTGCTCGTCGAGGTCGTGGGGCGGATCGCCCGCAACGGCTATCGCATTGAGGGACGAAAGGTAGTTATCCAGTGACCGCCGAGAGCACCAAGCGGCCCATCCGGCGCGCGCTCGTCAGCGTCTACGACAAGACCGGGCTCGAAGAGCTCGCCCGTGGCCTGCACGAGGCGGGCGTGGAGCTCGTCTCGACCGGCTCCACCGCCGGCCGAATCGCCGCCGCCGGCGTCCCCGTGACCAAGGTCGAGGAGCTGACCGGCTTCCCCGAGTGCCTGGACGGCCGGGTCAAGACCCTGCACCCCAAGGTCCACGCGGGCATCCTCGCCGACCTGCGCCTCGAGACCCACCGGCAGCAGCTCGCCGAGCTGGGCGTCGAGCCGTTCGACCTCGTCGTCGTCAACCTCTACCCGTTCCGCGAGACCGTCGCCTCGGGCGCCTCCCCCGACGAGTGCGTCGAGCAGATCGACATCGGCGGCCCCTCCATGGTCCGCGCCGCCGCCAAGAACCACCCGTCGGTGGCCGTGGTGACCAGCCCCGACCGGTACGCCGACGTCCTCGCCGCCGTCCGCGACGGCGGCTTCGACCTCACCGCCCGCAAGCGGCTGGCCGCCGAGGCCTTCCAGCACACCGCCGCCTACGACGTCGCCGTCGCGTCCTGGTTCGCGTCCTCGTACGCGCCCGTCGACGACTCGGTCTTCCCCGACTTCGTCGGTGCCACCTACGAGCGCCGCAACACCCTGCGCTACGGCGAGAACCCCCACCAGCCCGCCGCCCTGTACGTGGACGGCACCGGTGGCCTGGCCGAGGCCGAGCAACTGCACGGCAAGGAGATGTCGTACAACAACTACACGGACACGGACGCCGCGCGCCGTGCCGCGTACGACCACGCCGAGCCGTGCGTCGCCATCATCAAGCACGCCAACCCGTGCGGCATCGCGATCGGCGCGGACGTCGCCGAGGCGCACCGCAAGGCGCACGCCTGCGACCCGGTCTCCGCCTACGGCGGCGTCATCGCCGTGAACCGCCCGGTGAGCCGGGAGATGGCCGAGCAGGTCGCCGACATCTTCACCGAGGTCATCGTCGCGCCCGACTACGAGGAGGGCGCGCTCGAGGCGCTCGCCAAGAAGAAGAACATCCGGGTGCTGAAGGCCCCGAACGCTCCCGAGAACCCCGCCGAGATCAAGCAGATCGACGGCGGTGCGCTGCTCCAGGTCACCGACCGCCTCCAGGCCGACGGCGACGACCCCGCCAACTGGACCCTGGCGTCGGGTGAGGCGCTGAGCGCCGAGGAGCTGAAGGAACTCGCCTTCGCCTGGAAGGCCTGTCGCGCCGTCAAGTCCAACGCCATCCTGCTCGCCAAGGACGGTGCCTCCGTCGGCGTGGGCATGGGCCAGGTCAACCGGGTGGACTCCTGCAAGCTCGCCGTCGAGCGGGCGGGCGAGGAGCGGGCGCGCGGCTCGTACGCCGCCTCGGACGCCTTCTTCCCCTTCCCCGACGGCCCGGAGATCCTGATCGCCGCGGGCGTCAAGGCGATCGTGCAGCCCGGCGGTTCGATCCGCGACGAGCAGGTCGTGGAGGCCGCGCAGAAGGCGGGCGTGACGATGTACTTCACGGGCACGCGCCACTTCTTCCACTGACACCGGCGGTGCGGGGGCGGCGTGAGCCATCGGGCGAACGCCTGGCCCCGCCGCGGCACTTCACCCGCTGACGCGGGCTGCACACGACGCGCAAGGGCCGTGCCTCCCCCTGTCCGGGGCGAGGTACGGCCCTTGGTGTGATGCCTGCGGTCAGGTCAGTTCTGGACGACCATCGTGCCCGCGGCCTTGTCGTGCCAGCCCTGCTGGCGGCCGGACTTGTCCCAGAACGGGGACAGGTAGACCAGGAGCTGGCCGATGCCGCAGGCGATGGAGCCGACCATCGGGATGATCCAGCGGATGAAGGACTTGCCCAGCCCCGGCTTCTGGCCCGTCTCGGCGTTCACCACGTGCAGGCCGAGGGCCATCTTGCCCAGGGTGCGGCCCACCAGGCCGACCATCAGCCACTCGTAGAGCAGTCCGATGATCGCGAGGATGCCGATCACGGCGCCGAACTTGGCCACGAAGTCCGAGCTCGCGTTGTTGATGCAGGTGCTGTAGTCGGCGGCGTTCGGGTCGCAGTCCTTGGCCGCGCCGACGGCCCCGGCGGCGCCCGCGACGGCGAGGATGATGTAGATGACGCCGAAGACGACGCCGTCGATCAGGCGGGCGCCGAACCGGCGGCCCATCGACGCGACCCGGGGAGCGGGGGCGCCGCCGCCCGCGTATCCCGGCTGCTGCGGGTAGCCGTAGCCCCCCTGCGGCGGAACGCCCGGCGCCTGCGGGTAGCCGTAGCCGGGCTGCTGGCCCTGCTGGGGGTACTGCTGGCCCTGGGGGTAGCCGTACCCCTCCTGGGGGTTCTGCGGCTGTCCGTAGGGATTGTTGGGCGAGCCGAAACTCATGGCCGGTTTCCTCCGTTGACGCAAGCGGGGACGGTGCGGATTGCGCGGAGGAACGTCACGAACCGAGCGGTTGCCCCCCGAACACGAACCGCAGAACTGCGCCGTTCATCGTTCTAGCAGCGGTGACAATTTGTCCAGTCGGCGGAAACATGTGTTGTGCAGTCGCAATGTGCGCGATCCTCCCGGTCCGGGCGCGCCCGCCGACGACCGTAGGAATCGGTTCCCACCCGGATTGGAACCGGGGCCGGGTCATCCGCGAGGATGGGACCATGACCGCCCAGATTCTCGATGGCAAGGCCACCGCAGCCGCGATCAAGTCCGATCTGACCGCCCGCGTGGCGGCGCTGAAGGAGAAGGGCGTCACGCCCGGCCTCGGCACGATCCTCGTCGGGGACGACCCCGGCAGCCGCAAGTACGTCGCGGGCAAGCACCGCGACTGCGCCGAGGTCGGCATCGCGTCGATCCAGCGCGAGCTGCCCGCGACGGCCACCCAGGAGGAGATCGAGGCGGTCGTCCGCGAGCTGAACGAGGACCCGGCCTGCACCGGCTACATCGTGCAGCTGCCGCTGCCCAGGGGCATCGACGAGAACCGGATCCTGGAGCTGATGGACCCGGCCAAGGACGCGGACGGCCTGCACCCGATGAACCTCGGCCGACTCGTGCTGAACGAGCCGGCCCCGCTGCCCTGCACCCCCAACGGCATCCTCACCCTGCTGCGCCGCTACGGCGTCGAGATCAAGGGCGCCGAGGTCGTGGTCGTCGGCCGGGGCGTGACCATCGGACGCCCGATGCCGCTGCTGCTGACGCGGCGCAGCGAGAACGCCACGGTCACCCAGTGCCACACCGGCACCCGCGACCTCTCCGCCCACCTCAAGCGCGCCGACATCATCGTCGCCGCGGCGGGCTCCGCCCACCTGGTCCGGGCCGAGGACGTGAAGCCGGGCGCCGCCGTCCTCGACGTCGGTGTCTCGCGCAGCGCCGAGGGGAAGATCGTCGGCGATGTCCACCCGGACGTGGCCGAGGTGGCCGGCTGGATCTCCCCGAACCCGGGCGGTGTCGGCCCGATGACCCGCGCCCAGCTCCTCGTCAACGTGGTCGAGGCGGCGGAGCGCAGTGTCGGCTGAGGCCAGGCCCGCGGGCGACCCCGAGAAGGGGGCCGCACAGGGGCGGGAAGCCGAAACCGAGCCGGTGGTGACGGACGCGGTCAGCGCCCCCGACACGGACGGTGTGCCGCGGCGCGTGACCCGGCGGTTTCCGCGGGTCACGCGGGACACGGCGCGACCCGAGGGTGGCGGCAGGGCCGCGCCCCGTGACGCTCCCGCGCCGGCCCGGCAGTGGCCGATCCTCGCCGTGCTGGCCGTCGTCGGCCTCGGGCTGCTGCTGACCGCGCTGGACGCGTTCCGCTTCGGCACGATCCTGATCGGCGTCGCGCTGCTGGGCGGCGCCGTGATGCGCTGGGCACTGCCCGACGTGGGCATGCTCGCGGTGCGGTCCCGCTTCACGGACATGATCACGTACGGCGTCCTGGGCCTCGCCATCGTGCTGCTCGCGATGATGGCGCAGCCCCACCCGTGGCTGGAGATACCGTTCCTGGACGACACGCTGCACTTCACGGTCCGTGCCTGAACGGGTCGTACAGGAACAGGTCGTACAGGAACAGGTCGTACAGGAACGGTCCGTATCGAACTGGCCGTATCGAACTGGCCGTATCGAACTGGCCGTAACGAACGGGCCGTAACGAATGGGCCGTAACGAGTGGGCCGTAACGAATGGGCCGTAACGAATGGGCCGTAACGAACTGGCCGTAACGAATGGGCCGTATCGAACGGGTCGTGACAAGCGGGCCGTGGCGAACGGTCCGTAACGAGCAGTCCGTGTCCCGCCTCGGGCGGCGCCCGGTCCCCACCCCCGTCCGGAACCGGGCGCCGGAAACACCTTCATGTACATGCCGGAGCTGTTCAACACCTGACGGTTCGCTGTGGCACGGAAGTGACCATTCCGCTACGGTGTCCGCGCCCCGCAACGGAACCGGCCTTCTCCCTGACGTCGTCAATCGAACGGAAACACGCTTTTTGACCGGGTGACGCGGAGGGGTGAGGGATGGGCGCCTGGCAGCCGCTGCCGGACGATCTGCCGCCGGAGGTACGGCACTTCGTGGAACAGCTGCGGCTCCTGAAGGACCGCACCGGGCTCAGCCTCGTCGCGCTCGGCGCCCGCACCGCGTACAGCAAGTCCTCCTGGCAGCGCTACCTCAACGCCACCCAGCCGCCGCCCCGCCAGGCGGTCACGGCGCTGTGCCGGGTCGCCGGTCTCGAAGCGGAGGAGACCGAACGTTTCGGTGTGCGCTGGGAACTGGCGGTGCGCGCCTGGCCCCGGCAGCCGGCCCCGGCGCCCGCGCCGGGGGAGGTCCGGCCACTGCTTCCGTCCCGGCGGGAGGCTCGGCCACAGCGCCCGCCTCGGTAGGACGTCCGGCCACCGCTCCTGCCTCGGCGGGAGGCTCGGCCGCTGTTCCCGCCCCCGCAGGAAGTCCGGCCACCGCTCCCGCCCCCGCAGGAGCTCCGGCGCCCGCTCCCCTCCCGGGGGAGTACGAGGAGGATCCGACGCTTCCGTGGTGGGACCGGCTCGAGGAGGAGCCCGGGCCGCGGCCCGCCGGCCGCCGTCTTCTGCTCGCCGCGGTTCTCGGGCTGATGGCGTTGCTCGTCGTCGCCGTCGTCGGCGCCGTGACCTTCGGGTCGTGACCTTCCGGTGAGGTGACCGGGGTCCTCGTTAATCGTGAGTCAAGTGGGTCCGTTGAGGTCGCCGCCGTGTCCCCGTTGTGTCGATGTGTTGACAAGTTCGCGCATGGACCGCGAACCGTTCGCACATGGCCGCTAACGTGTCCAATCGGGACGGTCCGGGGCGTCCCGCGCGACGAACCGGGCGTTCTGTTCGGTCGTACGAACAGGCGGTGGGCACTGGTCCGGAGACCCACGGGGGCGTGCGACGGCGCTCGCTCCCGTCCGACTGCCCCCGTGCGCCCCTGCTCCGGGCACGGAAGCCCCGCCGGGCGCGTCCGGCGTGGGTAGCCACAACGGGGGCCGGGAGCGGGCGCCACGCACGGGGGAACAACAGGATGTACCGGGGGAAGAGGGGGGAAGCAATGCCTCGCTGGAAGGCCTTGCCCGATGAACTCGATCCGCAGGTCAAGGAGTTCGCGGCACAGTTGCGGCGGCTCGTGGACCGCAGCGGCCTCAGCGTCTCCGCCGTGGCCGACCGCACCGGCTACAGCAAGACGTCCTGGGAGCGGTACCTCAACGGCCGGCTGCTCGCGCCGAAGGGCGCGATCGTCGCCCTGGCCGAGGTGACCGGCACCCATCCCGTCCATCTGACCACCATGTGGGAGCTGGCCGAACGGTCCTGGAGCCGGGCGGAGATGCGCCACGACAGAACCATGGAGGCCATCCGGATCTCCCAGGCGCGCGCCGCGCTCGGTGAGTTCGGGGCGGCCACCGAGAACCAGGGCCGCGGCGGCAGGGCGGCCCGCAGCGCCACGGTGGCACCGGGAATCGCGGGTCCTGCGGGCGTGTCCCCGACGGTGCCGCCGCAGCCGACGCCCGAGCAGACCCCGGACGCGGCGGGCGACTCCGGTGCCGTGCGCGGCGGTCCGGCGGGCACGGGCTCGACGCGAGCCGGTTCGACGGGTGGCAACTCCTGGGGGCTCGCCGGGCTCACGGGGCCGTCGGGGGCGGCCGCAGCCCGGCCACGGCGCCCAAGTCCGGTGCACCGGCCCCCGTACCCGCCCCCGCTCCGGCCCCCGCACCGGACGTGCCCGGCCCGCACGGACCGGCGGCCTCCGACGCCCGGCCGGACGGCGGCGGCGGATCCGGCACCGCGCGCCGCAAGCGCCGGCTGACCATGTTCGTGGCGGGCCTCGTCGGAGCGCTGCTGGTGATCGCGACGGCCTTCCACCTCACCGGCGGCAACGACGAGAAGGCCGCCGCGCCCAAGCCGTCCGCGGCCTCGCCGAGCCCGGACGCCGACCTGCCGCCCGGCGTCAAGTGCGCCGGCGCCGGCTGCACCGGCAAGGACCCGGAGACCATGGGCTGTGGCGGCACACAGGCCACGACCAGCACCAGCGTCACCGTCGGCACCACCCTCGTCGAGGTCCGCTACAGCAGGACGTGCGGCGCCGCGTGGGCCCGTATCACCCGGGCGGCGCTGGGCGACACGGTCGAGGTGTCCGCGGCCGGGGCGACGAAGCAGACCGGCTCGGTCACGGCGGCAGGGGACACCGACGCGTACACGCCGATGGTGGCGGTGAAGGGCGGGGCCGGGGCGAAGGCCTGCGTGACGCTGGCGTCGGGGCAGACGGGGTGCACGAAGTAGCACGGCGGCGACAGCGAGGGGCGCGCGGACGGGTGCCGTGCGTCTCTCGCGCAAAAGAATCACGCCACGACACGCATGAGCCTCGCGTCGCGGGGCAAGCGGACCGTACACCCCCACGGGAGTCCGGCAGCGCCGGAGGGCCGAAGCCCCCTTCCGGTAGGACATCCCCCCACGGCGGCCGCCGCTCAGTCCCCCCTCATCGAGCAGGCGGCCGCCGCCCCATGAGGGTTGTGGGCCGGGCCACAGGGACCCGGCCGTCCGGGATCCCGGATGCGCGATAGCCTGACGGCTGGATCTCTCTTGACGCCAAGAGATCGATCATTCGTACCCGTGATCGATCATCGCGGCGGGCGCCGGCCACGAGCCGGTGACGGGGATCCCTCACCCCGGGGCGACGACGCCCCACCGCCAGCTGTCATACGGAGAACGCCATGACCCGCACTCCCGTGAACGTCACCGTCACCGGCGCGGCCGGCCAGATCGGCTACGCACTGCTCTTCCGCATCGCCTCCGGCCAGCTGCTCGGCGCGGACGTGCCGGTCAAGCTGCGCCTCCTGGAGATCACCCCGGCCCTCAAGGCCGCCGAGGGCACGGCCATGGAGCTCGACGACTGCGCGTTCCCGCTCCTGCAGGGCATCGACATCACGGACGACCCGAACGTGGCCTTCGACGGGACCAACGTGGCCCTCCTCGTGGGTGCCCGCCCGCGGACGAAGGGCATGGAGCGCGGTGACCTCCTCGAGGCCAACGGCGGCATCTTCAAGCCGCAGGGCCAGGCCATCAACGACCACGCCGCGGACGACGTGAAGGTCCTGGTCGTCGGCAACCCGGCCAACACCAACGCGCTGATCGCCCAGGCCGCCGCGCCGGACGTACCGGCGGAGCGCTTCACCGCGATGACCCGTCTGGACCACAACCGCGCGCTGACCCAGCTCGCGAAGAAGACGGGCAGCACGGTCGCCGACATCAAGCGCCTGACGATCTGGGGCAACCACTCCGCGACCCAGTACCCGGACATCTTCCACGCCACGGTCGCCGGCAAGAACGCCGCCGAGGTCGTGAACGACGAGAAGTGGCTGGCCGAGGACTTCATCCCGACCGTCGCCAAGCGCGGCGCCGCCATCATCGAGGCCCGCGGCGCCTCGTCGGCCGCCTCCGCCGCCAACGCCGCCATCGACCACGTGTACACCTGGGTCAACGGCACCGCCGAGGGCGACTGGACCTCCATGGCCATCCCGTCGGACGGCTCCTACGGCGTTCCCGAGGGTCTGATCTCCTCCTTCCCGGTCACCACCAAGGACGGCAAGTACGAGATCGTGCAGGGCCTGGACATCAACGAGTTCTCCCGCGCCCGCATCGACGCCTCCGTCAAGGAGCTCGAGGAGGAGCGCGAGGCGGTCCGCGGCCTCGGCCTCATCTGACACGTCGGCGCCCCTGCGCCACGGGCCCCGTTCCGGTTGCGTCCGGAGCGGGGCCCGTTCTTCGTGCCCGGGGCGCCTTTCCTCTCCGTCAGCTCCGCGGCGGCTGCGGAACCCGTGAGATGTCCACCGTCTGGCCGGCGGGCGGCGTCGTCTTCGGCACCGGCACGTTGTAGGCCGTGAAGGTCAGGCTCAGATCCGTGTCCGGGCCCTTCTGGACCGCCCGGTACAGACGGTGGTCCTTGCCCGTGGTGACGTACAGCGTCGAGGTGAAGCCGTTCACCTGGAAGGACAGCGGGACCACCCGGGTGCCGTCCAGGGTCGTCGCGAGGCCCTCCTTCAGGGAGGAGGGTGCGGAGACCTTCGCGACGTCCTGGATTTCACGGAGGTCACAGGTGCTCGCGATGCCGGCCAGCAGGTTGCTGGACGTGGAGCCGTGGATGTAGCGCTTGCTGAACGTCGTGGCCAGGCCGGCCCCCCGCTTTCCGGGGTATTCCGCCTTCCAGAACGCCGCGTCCGGCTTCATCCACACGTCGTTGCCCCGTTTGACGATCTGGACGGTGCCGCCGTGCCCGCCGAGCGTCATGGTGCCGGCGCAGTTGCCGGCCCGGTCGAGGGCGAGGTCCATCGCCGTCGGCAGACGCTTGCTCGACCTCGCCGTGGCGCTGCGGTCCGCATAGACGAGCCGGACGGAGCTGGCGTTCCGCAGTCCCCGCTCCGCCTGCGCGGCCAGGTCCTGTGGGCTCTGGTTGCCTGCGGTCCGGGCGGGGACGGCAGCGCTCGTCGGCGGAGAGAACAACATCGGGGGCAACAGCAGCGCCATCGACACGGCGCTCGTAGCGATCGCGAAGCCTTGGGTTCGGGACATCACGTCACCTCCAGTGGCTCAGCGTACTTTTCACCCTTTTCGACCGCATTTTTAGTGACGCTCCGCACTTTCGGCCGCAGGGCCCGCATGCATCGACGAGCCGGGGGCATGCGCGCATCCGGCCCCGAAGTGGCACCGGTGTGACACAGGGGTACCGCACAGGAACGGAAGGCAGTACCGATCATGGCCGGACAGCAGGCACGGCAGGCAGAGCAGACGATCCACGTGGCAGGGGAGTGGCGCGCGGCCCTCTCCGGTGCCACGCGCGAGGTCCTCGACCCGGCGGATGCCACGCCGTTCGCGGTGGTCGCGGAGGGTGACGAGCGGGACGCCGACGCCGCGGTGGAGGCCGCGCGCCGCGCCTTCGACGAGGGGTCGTGGCCGCACACGCCCGTCGCGGAACGCGCCGCGCTGCTGCACCGCGTCGCCGATCTTCTCGTACGCGATCGCGAAGAGCTGGGCCTCCTGGAGAGCCGGGACGCAGGCAAGACCGTCGAGGAGGGCCGGGTCGACATCGACTGCGTCGCCGACGCCTTCCGCTACTTCGCGAACCTGGTCGCCGGGGAGGGCGCCGGCCGGGTCGTGGACGCCGGCTCACCGGACGTCCACAGCGTCGTCGTACACGAACCCGTCGGCGTGTGCACGTTGATCACCCCCTGGAACTACCCGCTCCTCCAGGCCAGCTGGAAGATCGCGCCGGCTCTCGCGGCCGGCAACACCTTCGTGGTCAAGCCGAGCGAGATCACCCCGATGACCACGATCGCGCTGATCGACCTGCTGGTCGAGGCGGGGCTGCCCGACGGGGTCGCGAACATCGTCACCGGGCCCGGGCACTCCGCCGGCGCCCGGCTCGCCGAGCACCCCGGCGTCGACCTCGTCTCCTTCACCGGCGGCCTGGTCAGCGGCACCAAGGTCGCGCAGGCCGCCGCCGCGGGCGTCAAGAAGATCGCCCTGGAGCTCGGCGGCAAGAACCCCAACGTCGTCTTCGCCGACGCCTGCGCCACCGAGGAGGGCTTCGACACCGCCGTCGACCAGGCCCTCAACGCCGCGTTCATCCACAGCGGCCAGGTCTGCTCGGCGGGAGCCCGCCTCATCATCGAGGAGTCCGTCCGCGACCGCTTCGTCGCCGAACTCGCCCGGCGCGCCGAAAGGATCAAGCTCGGCCGCGGCACCGAGAAGGGCGTCGAGTGCGGCCCGCTCGTCTCGGAACAACAGCGCGCGAAGACCGAGGCGTACGTCGCCTCAGCGCTCGCCGAGGGCGCGGTGCTGCGCTGCGGCGGCAAGCGTCCCGAGCCCGACGAGACCCGGCCCGCCACCGGCTGGTTCTACGAGCCGACCGTCCTCGACCACTGCCACCGGGAGATGAAGGTCGTCCGGGAGGAGGTCTTCGGCCCCGTCCTCACCGTCGAGACCTTCCGCACCGAGGACGAGGCGGTCGCCCTCGCCAACGACACCGAGTACGGCCTCGCCGGCGCCGTGTGGACCGCCGACGCAGGCCGTGCCCGCCGCGTCGCCGGCCGGCTGCGCCACGGCACCGTCTGGATCAACGACTTCCACCCCTACCTCCCGCAGGCGGAGTGGGGAGGCTTCGGCAAGAGCGGCATCGGCCGCGAACTCGGCCCCGCCGGCCTCGCCGAGTACCGCGAGACCAAGCACGTCTACCAGAACCTCGCCCCCAAGCCGGTGCGGTGGTTCGCGGGCTGAGCCCCGCCCCGCGACCGATCTCCCCCGACCTCCGTCTTCGTCCCCACCTTCCCCCGATCCCGCACTTCCCCGACCTCTCTGTATCCCTGGAGCACGACGCCCATGCCCGAGACCACCCACGAGTACGACTATGTCGTCATCGGTGGCGGAACCGCAGGCTCCGTCATCGCCTCCCGCCTGACCGAGAACCCGGACGTCACCGTCGCCGTCATCGAGGGCGGCCCGAGCGACGTCGGCCGCGACGACGTCCTCACGCTGCGCCGCTGGATGGGCCTGCTCGGCGGCGAACTCGACTACGACTACCCGACCACCGAACAGCCGCGCGGCAACTCCCACATCCGGCACAGCCGCGCCCGCGTCCTCGGCGGCTGCTCCTCGCACAACACCCTCATCGCCTTCAAGCCGCTGCCGTCCGACTGGGACGAGTGGGAGGCGGCCGGCGCCGAGGGCTGGGGCGCCGTACCGATGGAGGCGTACTACGCCCGTCTGAAGAACAACATCGTCCCCGTCGACGAGAACGACCGGAACGCCATCGCCCGCGACTTCGTGGACGCGGCCCAGGCGGCGCTCGGCGTGCCGCGCGTCGAAGGCTTCAACAAGAAGCCGTTCACCGAGGGCGTCGGCTTCTTCGACCTCGCCTACCACCCGGAGAACAACAAGCGCTCCAGCGCGTCGGTGGCGTATCTGCACCCCGTGATGGACGAACGCGCCAACCTCGCGCTGCTGCTTGAGACGTGGGCCTACAGGCTGGAGCTGGACGGCACGCGCGCCCGCGGTGTGCACGTGCGGACCAAGGAGGGCGAGGAGATCCTCGTACGGGCCCGGCGAGAGGTCGTGCTGTGCGCCGGCGCCGTCGACTCCCCGCGGCTGCTGCTGCACTCCGGGATCGGCCCCAAGGCGGACCTGGAGCAGCTCGGCATACCCGTGGTGCACGACCTGCCGGGCGTCGGTGAGAACCTGCTCGACCACCCGGAGTCGGTCATCGTCTGGGAGACGCACGGCCCGATCCCCGAGAACTCCGCGATGGACTCCGACGCCGGACTGTTCGTGCGCCGCGACCCTGAACACGCGGGCCCCGACCTGATGTTCCACTTCTACCAGGTCCCGTTCACCGACAACCCGGAGCGCCTCGGCTACGAGCGGCCGGAGTTCGGCGTCTCGATGACCCCGAACATCCCCAAGCCGAAGAGCCGCGGCCGGCTGTACCTCACCAGCCCGGACCCGTCCGTCAAGCCCGCTCTCGACTTCCGCTACTTCACCGACGAGGACGACTACGACGGCCGCACCCTCGTCGACGGCATCCGCATCGCCCGCGAGATCGCGAAGACCGAGCCGCTGGCGGGCTGGCTGAAGCGGGAGGTGTGCCCCGGCCCGGACATCACCGGTGACGAGGAGCTGAGCGAGTACGCCCGCAAGGTCGCCCACACCGTGTACCACCCGGCGGGCACCTGCCGCATGGGCGCCGAGACCGACGACCTCGCCGTCGTCGACCCCGAGCTGCGCATCCGCGGCCTGGACGGCATCCGCATCGCCGACGCCTCCGTCTTCCCGACCATGACCGCCGTCAACCCGATGATCGGGGTGCTGATGGTCGGGGAGAAGGCCGTCGACCTGATCGGAGGTGGTCTGTGATGAGCACTCCCGTCTCGAGCACACCGGTCTTCTCCGTGGACGGCCTGTGGAAGGTCTTCGGACCCAAGGCGGACCGCGTCCCCTGCGACCCGGAGCTCGGTGCGCTGAGCCCCGCAGAGCTGCGCGAACGCACCGGCTGCACGGCTGCCGTGCGCGATGTGAGCTTCGACGTCCGCAAGGGCGAGGTCTTCGTCGTCATGGGTCTGTCCGGCTCCGGCAAGTCCACGCTGGTGCGTTGTCTGACCCGCCTCATCGAACCGACCGCGGGCACGATCGTCATCGACGGCGAGGACGTCCGCGCCATGGACAGGTCCCGGCTGCGCGAACTGCGCCGCCACCGGGCCGCGATGGTCTTCCAGCACTTCGGCCTGCTGCCGCACCGCACGGTCCTCGACAACGTGGCCTACGGTCTGGAGATCCAGGGCCTGGGCAGGTCCGAACGCCGCGAGAAGGCCGCCGAGGTCGTCGCGAAGGTCGGCCTGGAGGGCATGGAGCACCGGCGGCCCGCCCAGCTCTCGGGCGGTCAGCGGCAGCGCGTCGGGCTCGCCCGCGCGCTCGCCGTCGATCCCGAAGTGCTGCTGTTCGACGAGCCGTTCAGCGCGCTCGACCCGCTGATCCGGCGTGACATGCAGGAGGAGGTCGTCCGGCTGCACCGCGAGGAGGGCCGCACGATGGTCTTCATCACGCACGACCTCAACGAGGCCCTCAAACTCGGCGACCGCATCGCCCTGATGCGCGACGGCCGCGTGGTCCAGCTGGGCACTCCCGAGGAGATCGTGGGCTCCCCGGCCGACGACTACGTCCGCGAGTTCGTCCGCGATGTCCCGCGCGAACAGGTCATCACGGTCCGCAGCGCCATGCGCGCCGCGTCCCTGGAGGAGGCGGGCAGCGGCCCGGCGGTACCGCCGGACGCCACGGTCTCCGAGGCGATCGAGGCGGTGGCCCGGGCGGGTGCCCCGGCGCGGGTGGTGGACGACGGCCGCTGCCTGGGCCTGGTGGACCCGGAGGCCCTGCTCGGGGTGGTCGCCGGGGTCGCGGCGAGCAACGAGGCGCCGACCGGGGACACCACGGACGAGGAGACGTCGGCCGCAACGGCTCGGGCCAGGAAGTCCGCGGCCGGGATGGCCGCCGTGGCCGCCGGCAAGCGTGCCGCCGTGGCGGCGCAGCTGGGCGACGGGGTCACTCCCGCGCGAGCCAAGCCGGGTGTGACGGAAGCACCCGGCAAGCAAGGCCCGGCGCACCGCCCGCCGGTCGGCACGAGCAAGGAGGACGCTTGATGGCCACGGTCACCGCAAGCGCCCCACGCACACTGCTGCCCGGCTTCGTCAAAACCCGCGCCGCCCGCAAACTCCTGGTGCTCGCGGTCATCGCCGCGGTCCTCGCACCGCTGGTGAACTCCCGCTGGCCGGGCGCCGGCTGGCCCGGCGCGCTCACCGTCGACCTCTCCAAGCCCCTCACCACGGCCAGCAACTGGATCATCGACAATCGGGACAGCCACCCCCTGTTCCTGTACTTCTTCGGCTACGTCAGCAACGCCGTCGTCGTCTCCGTGCGCGCCGTCTACCTGGTCCTGCTCGCCGCGGGCTGGCCGGGCGTGACGGTCGCGGCCGCCGTGGTCGCCTGGCGTGCTTCCGGTGTGCGCCTCGCCCTCGGCACCGCAGCGGCGTTCCTCGCCTGCGGTCTGCTCGGCATGTGGGTGGCGACCATGCAGACCCTCGCCCTCATGGTGGTCGCGGTCCTCGCCTCGGTTCTCGTCGGCGCACTGCTCGGCCTGGGCGCCGGTCTGTCCGACCGGGTGGACCGCGCCCTGCGCCCGGTCCTGGACACCATGCAGGTGCTCCCGGCGTTCGCCTACCTCCTGCCCGTGGTCCTGGTCTTCGGCATCGGTGTGCCCGCCGCCGTCCTCGCCACGGTCGTCTACGCCGCCCCGCCGATGGCCCGTCTGACCGCCCTCGGGCTGCGCGGCGCCGACAAGGAGGTGCTGGAGGCGGTCGACTCCCTCGGCGCCACCGCACGGCAGCGCCTGCTGACCGCCCGTATCCCGCTCGCCCGCAAGGAGCTCCTCCTCGGCCTCAACCAGACGATCATGATGGCGCTGTCCATGGCGGTCATCGCCTCGGTGATCGGCGCCGGCGGCCTCGGCGACCGCGTCTACCAGGCGCTGGCGTCGGTCGACGTGGGCGCCGCGCTGGCCGCGGGCATCCCCATCGTGCTGCTGGCCGTCGTCCTGGACCGGGTGACCTCAGCGGCGGGCAACCGGATCGGGCAGGAGCAGCGCAGCGCGCGCCCTGGGCCTACGCGGCCCTCGCCGCCGTCGCCGTGGCCCTGGCCGCGCGCCTGGCGGGCCGCCTCGACTGGCCCACGGGCTGGACGGTCAACATCGCCGAGCCCGTCAACCGCGCCGTCGACTGGATGACCGCCCACCTGTACTCCGGCGTCCCGGTCGTCGGCGGCACCGCCGACTGGGCGGGCCACTTCACCACCTGGGTCCTGGACCCGGTCCGCTCCGGTCTGCAGTGGCTGCCCTGGTGGTCGGTGCTGCTGATCGTCGCCGCCCTGGCCTGGCTGATCGGCACCTGGCGCACCGCGCTGACCGCCGTCCTCGCGATGGCCGCGATCGGCGTGCTCGGTGTGTGGAAGCCGTCCCTCGACACGCTGTCGCAGGTGCTCGCCGCCGTCGCCGTCACCCTCGTCGTCGGCTTCGCGACCGGCATCGCGGCCGCCCGCAGCGACCGCTTCGAGCGGCTGCTGCGCCCCGTCCTCGACGTCTTCCAGACGATGCCGCAGTTCGTGTACCTGATCCCGGTCGTCGCGCTGTTCGGCGTCGGCCGCGCCCCGGCCGTCGCCGCCGCCATCGTGTACGCCCTTCCGGCGGTCGTCCGGATCACCGCGCAGGGCGTGCGAAAGGTGGACCCGGCGGCGCTGGAGTCCGCCCGCTCGCTCGGCGCGACCAGTGGACAGCAGCTGCGCCAGGTGCAGCTTCCGCTGGCCCGCCCGGCCCTGCTGCTCGCGGTCAACCAGGGCGTGGTCCTGGTGCTCGCCGTCGTCATCATCGGCGGCCTGGTCGGCGGCGGCGCGCTCGGTTACAACGTCGTCTTCGGCCTCGCCCAGGGCGACCTGGCGACCGGTCTGGTGGCCGGGATCGCGATCGTCTGCCTCGGTCTGATGCTCGACCGGGTGACCCAGCCGACCGAGCGACGCTCGACGAAGGGAGCGTGACATGACACTGCACCGCAGGACGGCGCTGATCGCCGCGACGGCGGCCGCATGCTCGCTGCTCGCCGGGTGCGGCGCCGCCGACATGACCAAGCAGGCCTCTCCCTTCGCGAACGCCGGGGGCTCGAAGTCCGTGACCCTGTCCGTGCAGTCCTGGGTGGGCGCCCAGGCCAACGTGGCCGTGGCGCAGTACATCCTGGAGCACAAGCTCGGCTACCGCGTCGACACCGTCCAGGTCGACGAGGTGCCCGCCTGGGACGCGCTGAGCCAGGGCCGGGTCGACGCGATCCTGGAGGACTGGGGCCACCCGGACCAGGAGAAGCGGTACGTCGAGGACAAGAAGACGATCACCCGTGGCGGCGGCCTGGGGGTCACCGGTCACATCGGCTGGTTCGTGCCGACGTACCTGGCCAAGCAGCACCCGGACATCACCGACTGGAAGAACCTGAACAAGTACGCCTCCCTGTTCCGCACGGCGGAGAGCGGCGGCAAGGGCCAGCTGATGGACGGCTCGCCGTCGTACGTCACCAACGACAAGGCGCTGGTGCAGAACCTGAAGCTGAACTACCAGGTGGTCTTCGCGGGTTCCGAGGCGGCGCAGATCACGCAGATGAGGCAGTTCGCGAAGGAGAAGAAGCCCTTCCTGACGTACTGGTACGCGCCGCAGTGGCTGTTCAAGAAGGTCCCCATGACGGAGGTGAAGCTGCCGCCGTACAAGGAGGGCTGCGACGCGGACCCGGCGAAGGTCGCCTGCGCCTACCCGCACACGCCGCTGCAGAAGTACCTCAACGCCGACTTCGCGAAGAAGGGCGGCAAGGCGGCCCGGTTCCTGCAGAAGTTCAGGTGGACGACGGAGGACCAGAACGAGGTCGCCCTGATGATCGCCGACCAGAAGACGACCCCCGACGAGGCGGCGAAGAAGTGGGTGGACAGCCACGAGTCCACCTGGAGGTCGTGGCTGTCCTGATCCCGCCGAACCCGCCTACAGCCCTTGGGCGATCTCGCCCAGCGCCGCTGTCGCCCGCCGCTGCAGCCAGGGTCCGAACGTGACCCGGGTGGCGCCGAGTTCGCCCAGCTCGGCGGGCGAGGGGCTCTCGCCGTCGAGCTTGGCGTAGGCGTTGAGCGGCCCCTGGATGCCGGCCCGCAGCAGCGGCAGTACGTTCGCCGGGGCGCCGATCGGATAGACGCAGTCGGCGCCCGCGGCGACGTACAAGGCCGCCCGCTCGATGGCGCGTTCCGGGTCCCCGTCCCCGCATGTGAACGTGTCGACGCGGGCGTTGAGGAACAGCCGGTCGCCTGCCGCGGCCCGCACCTCGGCGAGCCGCTCGGCGTGCTGCCGCGGGTCCTTGAGGGCACCTCCGCCGGAGTCCTCGAGGTTGCACCCGACGGCGCCCGCCTCCAGAAGCCGTTCCACCAGCTCCTTCGGGGCGAGTCCGTACCCGTCCTCCACGTCGGCCGAGACCGGCACATCGACCGCACGGGTGATCCGTGCGACCACCGAGAACATCTCGTCGGCGGGGGTGGACCCGTCCGCGTACCCCAGGGAGGCGGCGATTCCGGCGCTGGGCGTTGCGAGCGCCGGGAACCCGGCGTCCACCAGGGCCCGCGCGCTCGCCGCGTCCCAGGGCCCGGGCAGGACGAGCGGATCGCCGGGGAGGCGTCCGTGGTGCAGGGCGCGGAACGTGTCGACTTTGCTCACCACTCCATGCTCCCCGCCGGAATGCGTCGGGACACCATCAGCCGGTTCCAGCTGTTGATGACGGTGATGAGGGCGAGCAGGTGGGCGAGCCGGGCTTCGTCGAAGTGCCGGGCGGCCCGCTCCCACACCTCGTCCGGCACGAAGCCCTCTGTCAGTACGGTCACCGCCTCCGTCAGCGCCAGCGCGGCCCGCTCCCGCTCGTCGAAGACCTCCCCGGCCTCCTCCCAGGCGTTCAGCAGGTCCAGCCGCGACTCGTCGACCCCCTGCTTCCGGGCGATCGCCAGGTGCATGTCCAGGCAGAACGCGCAGTGGTTGAGCTGCGAGGCACGGATCTGGACCAGCTCGGCGAGGGCGGGGTCGCCGAGCCCCTTCTTCGCGGCCGCGCTCAGGGCCTGCATCGAGGCCCGGACCGCGGGGTCCAGGTGGGTGGTCCGAGCCGTCACTTGTACTGGCCGGGCTGGTAGTGCCCCGGCACCGCACGCGTCGTCACGCCGAACCGGTTCCACGCGTTGATCACCGTGATCGCGGCGATCAGCTGCGCCAGCTCGGCCTCCTCGAAGTGCTTGGCGGCTTTCTCGTACACCTCGTCCGGCACGAACCCGTCCGTCAGCACGGTCACCGCATCGGTCAGCTCCAGCGCGGCCACCTCCTTCTCGGTGTAGAAGTGCCGCGACTCCTCCCAGGCGCTGAGCTGGATGATCCGCTCGACGCTCTCGCCCGCCGCGAGCGCGTCCTTGGTGTGCATGTCCAGGCAGAACGCGCAGTGGTTGAGCTGCGAGGCGCGGATCTTCACCAGCTCGCGCAGCTTCGGGTCCAGACCCTGCCCGGCGGCCGCGTCGAGCCGGACCATCGTCCTGAAGACCTCGGGGGCGTGCTTGCCCCAGTCCATGCGGGGGGTGTGCTCGGGGGCGTACTCAACGGTGGTGGTGTTCTCGTTCGTCGTCATGTCTTCGACCCTATGAGCGAAGCAGCCCAGGGGTATGGTCCAGTTCCATGGGGAAAACGTGGGCCACTCTGGGCATCGACCTGCATCTGGAGCCGACCGGCCCGGGCCTGCGCCGGGGCCTGACCGACGCCCTGCGCGAAGCGGTCCGCACCGGCCGCCTGGCGCCCGGCACTCGGCTGCCGTCCTCCCGCTCGCTCGCCGCCGACCTGGGCATCGCCCGCAACACGGTCGCCGACGCCTACGCCGATCTCGTCGCCGAGGGCTGGCTCACCGCGCGCCAGGGCTCGGGCACCCGGGTGGCCGAGCATCCGGTGGCCGGGCCGCCCGAACGGCCCGCCCCGCATCCGCCCGAGCGCGGCCGCCTCCCCTACGACCTGACGCCGGGCACCCCGGATCTCGCCTCGTTCCCGCGCACCGCATGGCTCAAGGCCGCCCGCCATGCCCTCGCCGCCGCCCCGCACGACGCCCTCGGCTACGGCGACCCCCGCGGCCGTGTCGAACTGCGCACCGCGCTCGCCGGCTACCTCTCCCGGGTCCGGGGTGTGCGGGCCGACCCGGAGCGGATCGTGGTGTGCTCCGGCTTCGCGCAGGGCCTGAAGGTCCTCGGCGAGGTGCTGCGGGACCGCGGGGCGGGCTCGGTGGCCGTGGAGTCGTACGGCCTGTTCGTGCACTGGAACATCCTTCAGCGGGCCGGGCTGCGCACGGTACCGCTGCCCTTCGACGACCTCGGCACGCGGACGGAGGACCTGACCGGCATACCCGCGGTGCTGCTGAACCCCGCACACCAGTTCCCCCTCGGCGGCGCCCTGCGCCCGGAGCGCCGGTCCGCGGTGGTCGACTGGGCCCGTCGCACGGGCGGCCTCGTCCTGGAGGACGACTACGACGGCGAGTTCCGATACGACCGCCAGCCCGTGGGCGCGCTGCAGGACCTCGACCCGGACCACGTGGTGTACCTGGGCACCGCCAGCAAGTCCCTCGCCCCCGGGCTGCGCCTGGGCTGGATGGTCCTGCCCGCGTCCCTGCTCCCGGAGGTGCTGGCCGCCCAGCGGGCCGGCGGCTGGGCCACCGGTGTCCTGGAACAGCTCACCCTCGCGGAGTTCCTCACCTCGGGCGCCTACGACCGCCACGTCCGCGCCGCCCGCCTGCGCTACCGCCGCCGCCGTGACGCCCTGGTCGCCGCGCTCGCGTCCCGCGCCCCGAAGGTACGGGTCCGGGGCATCGCGGCAGGCCTGCACGCGGTGCTGCAACTGCCCCCGGACACGGAGGCGTCGGTGATCAGGGCGGCCACCTGGCAGGGCCTGTCACTGCAGGGTCTGTCGGCCTACCGCCACCCGTCGGCGACCACACGCCCACTGGACGCCCTGGTCGTGGGTTACGGAACACCACCGGACCACGCGTGGTCGGGGGCGCTGGAAGCGCTGTGCCGTGTGTTGCCCTAGGTGTGCTGACCGGATCAGGCAGCCTCCGCGGCCTGGGCAGGTGCCTCCCCGAACCGGGCGAGCGCCAGCGCACCCGCCACCGCCACCGCGAACCCCAGGACCGCCAGCCAGCTCAGCCCCTCCCGCGTACGGTCGCCCAGCCACACGACGCCCACCGCCGCCGGGCCCACCGTCTCGCCGACCACCATGCCGGCCGTCGCGACCGTCACCGACCCCCGCTCCAGCGCCGTCGTCAGCAGTACGAACGCCGCCCCGCCGCCCACCACCAGCGCATACGTCGCCGGATTGGCGAGCAGCCCCCACGGCGCCAGCGAGTCGATCAGCCGCACCGCCACCTCGACCACCCCGAACCCGAACCCGGCACCCAGCCCCAGCACCAGCGAACGCCCCCGCCCCGGCAACCGCCCCCCGGCCAGCCCGAGCACCAGCACGCACACCGCCGCCGCCAGCATCGCGTACCGGAGCCCCGCCGAACCGCCCCGGTCGCCCTCGGCCCCGGACGCCAGCCCCAGCATGGCGAGACCCGCGCACACCACCGCCACCGCGCCCCACTCGCTCCCGGTCAGCCGCACCCGCAGCAGCCGCGCCGCGACCACCGCCGTCACCGCCAGGCTGGACGCGAGCGCCGCGCCCACCGCGTAGATCGGGATCGACCGCAGCGCCGCGATCTGGAACAGGAACCCGAGCCCGTCCAGCGCGAGCCCCGCGAGATACCGCCATTGCCGCACGGCCCGCAGCAGCAGCGCCGCGTCCCCGCCACCGCCCCCGCCCGCCGCCCGCGCCGCGACCGCCTGCAACACCGTCGCCGTACCGAAACAGACCGCCGCGCCCAGCGCACACACCATTCCCACAAGCACAGAGCGACTGTAGGAGACATCCCGAGGACAGGGGCAGGGGTGAACGCGACGGCGGCGGTCTCTAGTCTGATTGCCGCACAGTCTCACCGAAGACTCAACGAATTCTCACTCGACGGGGGATCAACGAACATGGCGGACACACGTCGGCAACTGCGCTCGGGCACCGTCGTCCTCGGCGGCGTGGGACTCCTCGCCGCCGCCCTCACCGCCTGCTCCTCGGACCCGGACAAGCGCTGCGTCGACCGCGACAGCTACACCCTCGGCAAGGGCTACAAGGTCGTCTCCGACAAGAACTGCACGTCCACCAAGACGTCCGTGAACGGCGGCTGGTACTACGGCGGCAAGAAGAAGGGCGGCTTCGTCAACGGCGGTTCCTTCACCAAGCCCCGCAAGGGATCCGGAGGCTCCGGGAGCCACGGCGGCGTCGACCGCGGCGGCTTCGGCAGCGGTCACGGCAAGTCCGGCGGCTGAGCCGCGGTGGAACGCCGTACGACCGAGCCCCGCCCCGGCTGGCAGCAGACCGTCGAGGCACAGGGCCTGATCTATCCCCTCACCCGCTACCCGGACGACTCCCTGCGCCCCTACTGGGACGAGAGCGCCTACTACGTCTTCACGCTCGACGAGGTGGAGGCCCTCGAAGAGGTCGTCGAGGAGCTGCACGCCATGTGTCTGGCCGCCGCCGGGCACATCGTCGCCACGGACCGCTTCGCCGACCTCGGCATCACCGACCCGCGCGTGGCCGCCGCGGTCGCCGAGGCCTGGCACCGCCGCGCCGAACTCCCCTCCGTGTACGGCCGGTTCGACCTGCGCTACGACGGCACGGGCCCGGCGAAGCTCCTGGAGTACAACGCCGACACGCCCACCTCGCTCGTGGAGGCGGCGAGCGCCCAGTGGTTCTGGATGGAGGACCGCTTCCCCGGCGCCGACCAGTGGAACTCCCTCCACGAACGCCTCGTCGCCGCCTGGAAGAGGCAGGCCACGCTGCTCCCGCCCGGGGGCCCGCTGTACTTCGCGCACTCCGCCGACGACGAACTCGGCGAGGACCTGATGACGGTCGCCTACCTGAAGGAGACCGCCGAGCAGGCCGGCCTCGACACCGACTGGATCTCCATGGAGGAGATCGGCTGGGACCCGCTCTCGGAGCGCTTCGTCGACAACCGGCTCCGCTTCATCCGCAGCTGCTTCAAGCTGTACCCCTGGGAATGGCTCACCACCGACCGCTTCGGCGGCCACGTCCTCGACACCCTCGACAACGGCGGCGGCACCGGCAGCACCCTGTGGATCGAGCCCGCCTGGAAGATGCTGCTCAGCAACAAGGCCCTGCTCGCGATCCTCTGGGAGCTGTACCCCGGCCACCCGAACCTGCTCCCGGCCCACCTGGACGGCCCCCGGGAGCCGGCCCGCACCACGGGCTACGTCGCCAAGCCGCTCCTCGGCCGCGAGGGCGAGGGCGTCACGGTCCACGCGCCGGGCGCCGCGCCCGTCGTGCGGGAGGAGCCCTGCTGCTACCAGGAGCTGGCGCCCCTGCCCTCCTTCGACGGCAACCACGTCGTCCTCGGCGCCTGGGTCGTCGAGGACGAGTCGGCGGGCCTCGGCATCCGCGAGTCGTCGGGCCTGGTCACGGACGAGTACGCGCGTTTCCTGCCGCACGTGATCCTCTAGACACGGTCCGCGCGACGCCGAAGTACCGCCCGCAGCCGGTCCGGCCCCGCTTCCGGCCGCAGACGAACGTGTGCCCTTTCCCCGTCGCTCGCATGATGGACACGGGAACGGACCGCGCCGCGACGCCCGGTAGGCTGATCGACGGGCCGTGACTGGCGCGCTGGGATGGGACCGACCATCGGGGAGCGGCCCGGATGCGAGCGAGTGCCGTGCGCCTGGGCCAACCGTGAACCGTGAACGCTTCAAGCCACGCCGCCCGGAGGCCGACATGACAGAGCAGCAGCCCCTCTCCACCGAGTCCACCGCCTTCCGCGCCGCCCTCGACGTGATCCGCGCGGTCGAGCCCCGGGTCGCCGACGCCATCGGCCAGGAGGTCGCCGACCAGCGCGAGATGCTCAAGCTGATCGCCTCCGAGAACTACGCCTCCCCGGCCACCCTGCTGGCGATGGGCAACTGGTTCAGCGACAAGTACGCCGAGGGCACCGTCGGCCGCCGCTTCTACGCGGGCTGCCGCAATGTGGACACCGTCGAGTCGCTGGCCGCCGAGCACGCGCGCGAGCTGTTCGGCGCCCGCCACGCCTACGTGCAGCCGCACTCCGGCATCGACGCCAACCTCGTCGCCTTCTGGGCCGTTCTCGCCCAGCGCGTCGAGACCCCGGCCCTGGAGAAGGCGGGCGTCCGCCAGGTCAACGAGCTCTCCGAGGAGGACTGGGCCGAGCTGCGCCGCGCCTTCGGCAACCAGCGCATGCTCGGCATGTCCCTGGACGCGGGCGGCCACCTCACCCACGGCTTCCGCCCGAACATCTCCGGCAAGATGTTCGACCAGCGCTCCTACGGCACCGACCCGGCCACGGGCCTCATCGACTACGACGCCCTGCGCACCCAGGCCCGCGAGTTCAAGCCGCTGATCATCGTCGCCGGCTACTCCGCCTACCCGCGCCTGGTCAACTTCCGGATCATGCGCGAGATCGCCGACGAGGTCGGCGCCACGCTCATGGTCGACATGGCGCACTTCGCGGGCCTGGTGGCGGGCAAGGTGCTCACCGGCGACTTCGACCCGGTCCCGCACGCCCAGATCGTGACCACCACCACCCACAAGTCGCTGCGCGGCCCGCGCGGCGGCATGGTCCTGTGCGACGACTCCCTCAAGGACCAGGTCGACCGCGGCTGCCCGATGGTCCTCGGCGGTCCGCTCCCGCACGTGATGGCCGCGAAGGCGGTGGCGCTCGCGGAGGCCCGGCAGCCCGCCTTCCAGGACTACGCCCAGCGGATCGTGGACAACTCCCGTGCGCTGGCGGAGGGCCTGATGCGCCGCGGCGCCACGCTGGTGACCGGCGGCACCGACAACCACCTGAACCTGATCGACGTGGCCACCTCCTACGGCCTCACCGGCCGCCAGGCCGAGTCCGCCCTGCTGGAGTCCGGCATCGTCACCAACCGCAACGCCATCCCGGCCGACCCGAACGGCGCCTGGTACACCTCGGGCATCCGCATCGGCACGCCCGCGCTCACCACCCGTGGCCTGGGCACGGCGGAGATGGACGAGGTGGCGGGCCTGATCGACCGGGTCCTCACCACCACCGAGCCGGGCACCACCAAGTCCGGCGCCCCGTCCAAGGCGGCCCACGTCCTGGACGAGAAGGTCGCCCAGGAGATCGCCGAGCGGGCGACCGACCTGGTGGCGGGCTTCCCTCTGTACCCGGAGGTCGACCTGGGCTGACCACTGCCGGTCACCCGAGCTCTCCGAGATCGATGAGCTCCTGACGCGGCGGCTCGGCCACCCGCTGAGCCGCGCGCGCGCCGTCGTACGACCAACGTGCCACCGGCACCCAGCGCCAGCCCCGCCCCGAGCCCCACGGCCGCCCAGCGCAGGTCGTCCGGAAGACCACCCCGGGCGCGGCGGGCGCGGCCCCGAAGAGGCCGTCCCGCTCCAACCGCTCGAAGACGTCCTTCGGCACCCGCCGCCACCGGATGTCGTCGTCGGCCACGTCCGGCGCCGGGTCCGACCGCACCCAGGGCGTCCCGTCCGCCGCCAGGAACACCTGGTCCTGCCGCTCGATGGCCACGTCGCCCCCGGGTGCCCGGCGCGTGTACGGCCACCCCCCGATCCCGGTCAGCGCCCACACCACCGTGGCCCGCGCCCGCGGATACCGACCCCGCTGCCACGTCTCGGGCACCCGCTCCGTCCGTGTCTCCGTCGGCGCCAGCAACTGCCACAGCAGCGCGAACCGCCGGTCACCCGAGCGTAAGGTCGTCGTGCGGCCCGAATCGCCCGTCACGACCAGTGCCAGATCGGGTATGTCCCTGCTCATGGCCCGCGCCGGCACGGCAGCCCCGCCCAGCGCCACCACCGTGGCCACCGCCGTCGTGACCAGCGCCCCCACCAGCCCGCCGAGCCCGCGCATGCGACCCCCTCAGTTGTCATGCTCCTTGTTACACCGTCGCAGAAAGATCGGATCACAGCTGTTCCCGGCCAGTTCCAGCCCGGCCCCCCGGACCTGAGAGAATGGTGAACATGGCCTCTGACAGTCCTCGCGTGCTCTCCGGTATCCAGCCCACCGCGGGCTCGTTCCACCTCGGCAACTACCTCGGCGCCGTCCGCCAGTGGGTTGCCCTGCAGGAGACCCACGACGCGTTCTACATGGTCGTCGACCTGCACGCGATCACCGTTCCGCAGGACCCGAAGGACCTGCGCGCCAACACCCGCCTGGCCGCCGCCCAGCTGCTGGCGGCCGGGCTCGACCCGGAGCGGTGCACGCTCTTCGTCCAGAGCCACGTCCCCGAGCACGCCCAGCTCGCCTGGATCATGAACTGCCTCACCGGCTTCGGCGAGGCAAGCCGCATGACCCAGTTCAAGGACAAGTCCGCAAAGCAGGGCGCCGACCGCGCGAGCGTCGGCCTGTTCACCTACCCGATCCTCCAGGTCGCCGACATCTTGCTGTACCAGGCGAACGAGGTCCCGGTCGGTGAGGACCAGCGGCAGCACATCGAGCTGACCCGCGACCTCGCCGAGCGGTTCAACGGTCGCTTCGGCGAGACGTTCACGATCCCGCGGCCGTACATCCTCAAGGAGACGGCGAAGATCTACGACCTCCAGGACCCGTCCATCAAGATGAGCAAGTCGGCGTCCACGCCGAAGGGCCTGATCAACCTGCTGGACGAGCCGAAGACCACCGCGAAGAAGGTCAAGAGCGCGGTCACGGACACGGACACCGTGATCCGCTACGACGTGGAGCAGAAGCCGGGCGTCAGCAACCTGCTGACGATCTACTCGACCCTCACCGGGACCCCGATCGCGGACCTGGAGCGGCAGTACGAGGGCAAGGGCTACGGCGCGCTCAAGACGGACCTCGCCGAGGTCATGGTCGAGTTCGTGACGCCGTTCAGGGAGCGCACCCAGCAGTACCTGGACGACCCCGAGTCCCTCGACTCGATTCTCGCCAAGGGCGCGGAGAAGGCCCGCGTCGTCGCCGCGGAGACGCTGGCGCAGGCCTACGACAAGGTGGGCTTCCTGCCCGCCAAGCACTGACGTCCGGGAGCGGCGCGTACCGGCGCAGGGACGCGCCACGGCCAAGAGCGCTGTACATCACTGCGGTTGCGCCTGCCCGACGGGCGGTCGTGGCCGTACAGTCGATAGCCGGACGGCTGTGCACGAATCCGACACGACGACCGACACGACGACAGGGAGACGACGTGGGGACCGTAACGATCGGTGTGTCGATCGCGGTCCCGGAGCCACACGGCAGCGAGCTCCAAGAGCTGCGCGCGGGCTTCGGCGACGCCGCGGCGCGTTGCATTCCCACCCATGTCACCCTGCTGCCGCCGACGGAGGTGGACTCCGCGGATCTGCCCGCGATCGAGGCGCACCTCGTCTCCGTCGCGGCGGCCGGGCGGCCCTTCCCGATGCGGCTGGCCGGCACGGGCACGTTCCGGCCTCTGTCGCCGGTGGTGTACGTGAAGGTCGCCGAGGGCGCCGAGGCGTGCTCCCGGTTGCAGCGGCAGGTCCGGGACCCCTCCGGGCCGGTGGCGCGCGAGCTGCTGTTCCCGTACCACCCGCATGTGACGGTGGCGCACGGCATCGACGACGCGTCGATGGACCACGCGTACGAGGAGCTTGCGGACTACGCGGCCGAGTGGCCCTGCACGGGCTTCGCACTGTACGAGCAGGGCGCGGACGGCGTCTGGCGCAAGCTGCGGGAGTTCCCCTTCGGCAGCGCGGTCGTACCGCCGCAGGCCGCCGCCCCGGCCGAGAACGCCACCCTGCCGAGCCTCTAGGCCTCCGTATCGCGACGAAACGGGCATAACCTCTCCATATCTCTATATCTCTCCTCTGTGCGGCCTCTCACTGAAACGGGCGATGCGGGGAAGCCGGATACAGACCGGAATACCGGGGTGAAGACCGGGTTCCCGAGGGGAGGGACGGATCATGGACTGGCTGAAGAGACTCCCCGGCATCGGGCCACTGGTCACGCGCCTGATGACCACGCACGCCTGGCGCTCCTACGAACGCCTGGACCGCGTGAAGTGGACCCGGCTCGCCGCCGCGATGACGTTCGTCAGCTTCGTGGCGCTCTTCCCGCTGCTCACCGTCGCCGCCGCGATCGGCGCCGCGACGCTCAGCCAGGCCCAGCAGAACACCGTGCAGAAGAAGGTCGCCGAGCAGTTCCCGGGCATCTCCAGCCAGCTCGACATCCACGGCCTGGTGCAGAACGCCGGTACCGTCGGTGTGATCGCCGGGGCCGTGCTGCTGTTCACCGGCATCGGCTGGGTGGGCCAGATGCGGGACTGTCTGCGCGCGGTGTGGGAGCTGCCGGACGACAACGGGAACCCCCTGGTGCGCACGCTCAAGGACGGCCTGGTGCTGGTCGGCCTCGGCGGCGCGGTGGTCGTCACCCTCGCCACGTCCACCGTCGCCACCGCGCTGGTCGACTGGATGGCCGGGCAGCTCGGCCTCGACCGGGGCGGCTGGGGCAGCGTCCTGCTGCGGATCGCCGCCTTCGCCGTCTCCGTCCTCGCCGACTTCCTCGTCCTGCTCTACGTCCTCACCCTGCTGCCCGGCGTGGAGCCGCGGCGGCGCCGCCTCCTCGTCGCCGCCCTGATCGGCGCGGTCGGCTTCGAACTGCTCAAACTGCTGCTCAGCGGCTACATCCAGGGCGTCGCCGGGAAAAGCATGTACGGCGCCTTCGGCGTGCCCGTCGCGCTGCTGCTGTGGATCAACTTCACCTCCAAGCTCGTGCTGTTCTGCGCCGCCTGGACGGCGACGCAGAGCAAGGAGGAGGAGGCGGAACAGGTCAGGGACGCGTCCGGCGACGTACCAGATCGGGCAGCGGCCAGCGGCGGTTCACCAGGAACGCCCCCGCGCCCAGCAGCACCAGAAGGCCGGCCGTGATGGCGAGCGCCACGCCCATCCCGCTGGAGCCGCCCTCCCGCACCGAGGCCGCCACCGGCTTGCCGGGCCCCCGGCCGCGGCGGCGGGGACGGCGTCCCGCTGGAGGCCGTGCCCGTGGCCGCGCTCTTCGGCGCGACCAGCTCGCCCACCGGCGTCACCTTGCCGGCGGCGCCGAAGCCCCAGTCGAGCAGCCGGGCGGCCTCCTTGTAGACCTCGTTGTGGTCGTGCTTCTCCGGGTTCATGACCGTCACCAGCAGCACCTTGCCGTTGCGCTCGGCGACCCCCGTGAAGGTCGCTCCCGCGTTGGTGGTGTTGCCGTTCTTCACGCCCGCGATGCCCCGGTACGGGGTCATGTCGTAGTCGCCGGCCAGCAACCGGTTGGTGTTCTGGATCTCGAACGACCCGCGGGTTTTCTTGCCGCCCTTCTCCGTGGTCTCGCCCGGGAACTTGGCCCGCACCGTCGAGCAGTAGTCGCGGAAGTCCTTCTTCTGAAGTCCGGAGCGGGCGATCAGGGTGAGGTCGTACGCCGAGGACACCTGCCCCTGGGCGTCGTAGCCGTCCGGGCTGACCACGTGCGTGTCGAGCGCCTGCAGCTCCTCGGCGTGCGCCTGCATGTCCTTCACGGTCTGCGGGACGCCGCCGTTCATCGCGGACAGCGCGTGCACGGCGTCGTTGCCGGAGCGCAGGAACACGCCGAGCCACAGGTCGTGGACGGTGTAGGTCTCGCCCTCCTTTATGCCGACCAGGCTGGATCCGGCGCCCATGCCGGCCAGATCGGAGGGGAGCACCTTGTGCGTCTCGCTCGCCGGGAACTTCGGCAGCACGGTGTCCGCGAACAGCATCTTCAGGGTGCTCGCCGGGGGCAGCCGCCAGTGCGCGTTGTGGGCGGCGAGGACGTCACCGGACTCGGCGTCGGCGACGATCCAGGAGCGCGCGGTGACGTCCTTCGGCAGCACCGGGGCACCGCTGCCCAGGTTCGCCTGGGTACCGGGCCTGCCGAGCTGCTCGCCGCCGACGGTCGACATCACGGCCGGAGGGGTGGCCGAGGGCGACGCTGCCGGGGTCTTCGGGGCCGCGAACGCGGTCGCGGGTGCGGCGAGCGAGAGGGACAGCACGACGGCGGAGGCGACCGGCAGGCGGCGCCCGACGATCTTCTTCAAGGCGGACACGACCGCGAAGGTACCGGGCGCCGACGGTGAAGTCCCGACCCGTCCCGGCCGTTGCCGCGCACCCCCGGGCGAGTGGCCGCCCGCGACCCGCGATACTGAAGGTATGAAGCTCAGCCGCCCCGTCTCCTGGTTCCTGCTCGCCTTCGGGGTGTGGAGCTGGGTCATCTGGATCACTTTCGTCAAGAACCTCTGGAAGGACGGCAGCGGACTCGCGTTCGACCACGCGGGGAATCCGACGGCGTACTTCTGGGTGCACCTGACGCTCGCCGTCGTCTCCTTTGTCCTTGGGACTGTCATCGGGGTCATCGGGTTGCGCGGACTGCGCGCACTGCGGCGAACGTCATAGCGGGACGGGGACAACACCGTGGTCGTCGTCTTCGTGCTGGTCGCCCTCGCCGTCCTCGCGGCGCTCGTCGCCCTGCACTGGTACGCGTGGCGCCGGCTGGTCCGCGACACGACCCGCGGTCCGGGCCTCGCCCGCCGCACCGGCACGGCGGTGCTCGTCGCCGGGCCGGTGCTGATGGTCGCGGCCCTGGTCGCCGAGCGCGCCGGCGCCCCGTTCTGGCTGCAACGCGTCCTCGGCTGGCCCGGTTTCCTGTGGATGGCGCTGACGCTGTACCTGCTGCTGGCGCTGGTGGCGGGGGAGTTGGTACGACCGCTGGTGCGGCGCCTGGTGGAGCGCGGGGCGCGAGCGGAGGAGAGGGCACCGCTGCCGGCAACGGTGCCGGTGGGACCGGCACCCGCGGACCCGGAGCCCGCGCCGTCACAGGTGCAGTCCGCCCCGTCCCGGCGGCTGTTCGTCTCCCGGGTCGTCGGCGGCGCGGTGGCCGCGGCCGCGGTCGGCACGGTGGGCTACGGCACCTACGGAGTCCTGCGCGGCCCCGCCGTGAAGCGGGTCACGGTGCCGCTGGCCAAACTCCCGCGCGCGGCGCACGGCTTCCGGATCGCGGTGGTGAGCGACATCCACCTGGGTCCCGTGCTGGGCAGGGGCTTCGCGCAGAAGGTCGTGGACACGATCAACTCGACCCAGCCCGACCTGATCGCGGTCGTCGGCGACCTGGTCGACGGCAGCGTCAAGGACCTGGGCCCGGCGGCGGCCCCGCTGTCCCGGCTGAAAGCCCGTCACGGCAGCTACTTCGTCACGGGCAACCACGAGTACTTCTCGGGCGCGGACCAGTGGGTGGAGGAGGTACGCCGACTGGGCCTGCACCCCCTGGAGAACGCCCGCACGGAACTGCCCGCGTTCGACCTGGCCGGCGTCAACGACCTGGCGGGCGAGAGCGAGGGCGAGGGCCCCGACTTCACCAAGGCGCTCGGCGACCGCGACACCTCACGCACGGTGGTCCTCCTGGCCCACCAGCCGCTGCAGATCCACGAAGCGGTCAGGCACCACGTGGACCTCCAGCTCTCCGGCCACACCCACGGCGGCCAGCTCTGGCCGGGCAACTTCGTCGCGGCCGCCGCCAACCCCACGGTCGCCGGCCTGGACCGCTACGGCGACACCCAGCTGTACGTGTCCCGCGGAGCGGGAGCGTGGGGACCGCCGACGCGGGTGGGTGCCCCGTCGGACATCACGGTCATCGAACTGGCCTCCCGCCAGGCCTGATGCCTTGGCCGAAACCTGACGGAAACATCCTCTGGGTAAGTTCTCTCTCATCTTCAACTAATGCCTCTTCCTCCACTTGAAACACTGTGATTGGGTGATCATCGCCACAGGGGAGTGGTATGCGCTGAGGGCCTGGGGAGGGGCGCCGATGCGATCGGTTCGCATACGGATTCTCGCGGCTGTGCTGGTGTTGGCAGGCGCGGGAGTGGGTGGGTGGCAGTTGCTGCCGGCCAAGGAGAACACCAACAGGACCATCACGGTCGGGACGACGGACGCCGTCACCTCGCTCGATCCGGCGGGGGCCTATGACGCCGGATCGTGGGCCTTGTTCAGCAGCGTTTTCCAGTCACTGCTGACCTTCGAACCCGACGGCGTGGAACCGGTGCCGGACGCCGCCCAGAGCTGCGCATTCGTGGGCACGGACCTGAAGACCTACCGCTGCACGCTGCGCAAGGACGTCACGTTCCCCAGCGGGCGCGCCATGACAGCCGAAGACGTCAAGTACTCCTTCGACCGGGTCAAGCGCATCAACTCCGACGTCGGTCCCGCGACCCTGCTCGACACCTTGCACTCGGTGGACGCGAGCGGGCTGACCGTGACCTTCCATCTGTCCACGCCGGACGCGACCTTCCCGTTCAAGGTGGCCACCGGCGCCGGCTCCATCGTCGACCGCACCGAGTACCCGCAGGACAAGCTGCGCACCGACAACGGTGTCGACGGGACCGGGCCGTACACCCTGACGTCGTACACGAAGGACAAGACGGCCCACCTCGCCCCGAACAAGCACTACAAGGGCGACATCAAGGAAACCGGCCGGCCCATCGAGCTGTGGTACTACGCCGACCCCGCCGCCCTGGAGAAGGCGTGGAAGGCGAAGGACGTCGATGTCGCCACCCGCCAGCTGCCGCCCTCCGTGCTGGCCAACCTCTCGCCGAGCGACCCCGGCCAGCGCGTCGCCGAGGCCGACAGCGCGGAGATCCGCAACATCGTCCTGAACACCTCCGCCGGCTCACCGTTGCACGACCGCCGTGTCCGCCAGGCCATCGCCTCGGTCATCAACCGCGAGGAACTGGTCAGCACCGTCTACGAGGGCACGACGGACCCGCTGTACTCGCTGATTCCGGCGGGTATCACGGGGCACACCACGTCGTTCTTCGACGCCTACCCCAAGCCCGACGCCAAGAAGGCCCGCGCCCTGCTCACCGCCGCCGGTGTGAGCGCGCCCGTCCACTTCACCTACGGCTACGCGCAGGGCAGCGGCGCCGCCGCCGAGGAGGCCGCCGACCTCAAGCGGCAACTGGAGGCGACCGGACTGTTCACGGTGGACGTCAAGGGCTACGAGTGGACCGACTTCCAGAAGCGGTACGCGAGCGGCAAGCTCGACGCGTGGGCCGTCGGCTGGGTCGCCGACTTCCCCGACCCTGACAACTTCACCGCGCCGCTCGTCGGCACCGGCAACAGCATGAAGAACGGCTACAGCAACAAGCAGGTCGACGGTCTGATCCTGGACAGCCAGCGCTACTCCGACCGCAGCCGGACCGCCGACGACTTCCAGCGCATCCAGCAGATCGTGGCGCAGGACGTCCCGCTGATCCCGCTGTGGCAGCGCAAGGAGTACGTGGTGAGCAGCGAGGACGTCGGCGGCGGCCAGTACCTGTCGGACGGCACGGGCGTCTTCCGCCTCTGGCGGCTGAACTGGATCTGAGCCACCGCCACATGTGAACTTCCTGCCATCACATGTGATCGCCCGAGACGCCCCCGGCTTCTGCGCTCGGGGGCGTCTCGGGCATGATGACCGGGCTCATTTTTCGTCTTGTCGTATCTTCGCGGGGCTCCCCGCAACCGGTCCCAGGAGCAGTCCTTGAGCGAACAGCCGCAGCAGCCCGGTCCCTACGGTTACGGGTACCCGAACCAGCCCCCGGGCCCGCCGCCGGGGTACGGGTATCCGCAGTACGGGTACGCGCCCGGCGCCGTGCCGCCAGGGATGTACACCGGCGACCCCAACGCGCCGTACGGCTACGACCCCTACGGCCGCCCCTACTCCGACAAGTCGAAGATCGTCGCCGGTGTGCTGCAGTTCGTCCTCGGCACCTTCGGCGTCGGACGCTTCTACATCGGCAACGTCGGGCTGGGCCTGGCCCAGCTGTTCACCTGCGGTGGCCTCGGCATCTGGGCGCTGATCGACGGCATCATCCTGCTGACGGGCAGCAACCAGACCGACTCCCAGGGCCGCGTCCTGCGCGGCTGAGGAACCGGTGTCCCCCCAGTCCGTACTGCGGCATCCGGCGGCGGCTCCCCTGGCGGTACTCGCCGCCGGGGCGGCCGGGGCCGGCTATCTGTACGTCACCGATCCGCACGAACCCGGGCACGTGCTGCCCCAGTGCCCGTTCCGGCTCCTGACGGGCCTGCTCTGCCCCGCCTGCGGCGGCACCCGCATGGTGTACGACCTGATGCACGGTCACTTCACCGAGGCGTGGCTGGACAACAGGGCGCTGCTGCTCGCCTCGCCGTACGCCCTCGCCCTTCTGGGCCGTTGGGCGGTCGAAGGGCTGCGTGGCCGTCGCTGGCAGCCACAACTGAGCACGCGGGCACAGGTGCTGGTCCTGGCGCTGGCGGTGGCGTGGACGGTGGTCCGTAACGCCTTCTAGCGGGCGAGAGTTGAGCGATGTCGCCTTGATGTGAACGCCGCCTGTCCGGACTTGATCACGGAACAGGAACAATCATTCACACCCTCTCCCGCCCTTGCGCTTCCTTTACCTAAGCTCCCAGCTCGCAGGGGGACGACGACAGAAGATCTCCGGCCGGATCCCGGTCGGAACTCTCATTCCATCTTCGTGGCGGGATCCCTCCTCGCCTCATTCCGGAGTCAACCATTCCGGTTCTCCGTGATCCGCTACGGCACTTCCAGGAGTAGTTCCATGACCGTCCCCACCCCCGAGGCTCCCTACGGCGTCGACCCGCAGGGCCGTCCGTACTCCGACAAGTCCAAGATCGTCGCGGGCATCCTCCAGATCTTCCTGGGCAGCCTCGGCATCGGCCGCTTCTACGTCGGCTCGGTCGGCGTGGGCATCGCCCAGCTGTTCACCTGCGGCGGCCTCGGCATCTGGGCGCTGATCGACGGCATCCTGTTCCTGACGAGCAACGACCGCACGGACAAGCAGGGGCGCGTACTGCGGGGCTGAGGCGGCGGGGCCTTACCGGGGTTACCGCTGCCCGGCCATGAGGAGCTTGGTGACGTCCAGGGTGACCTTTCCGCCGATAGAGTCGGGGAGTGTGACCAGCTCGCCGGCGATGTGAATGTGGTGCGTGGCGTAGTTACCGCGGACCGGATCGGTGAGGACGTGGAGGCGTTGGTGCTGGCGGTCGATGATGACGTAGACCGGGATCTTCGCCTCGGCGTAGTAGGCGACCTTGGTACGCAGATCGGTCTTCCAGTTGCTGGACGTGACTTCCATGACGAGGCGGAAGCAAGTCGGGTCGTAGCAGCTGTTCTCGACCAGGTGATCGCGATAGTCGTCGTCGACCACCGACAGGTCGGGGATCACGTAGTCCTCCGCCCCGGTCGGCAGCCAGAGGCCGATGTTCGGTAGCGCTCGCACCAAGCCCAACTGCAGGAACGGTGCCGCGAAGAGCATGAGGGCCTCGGAGTGCGGGCCGTCTGGTGCCGGACTCAAGAGAAGCTGTCCTCCGATGATCTCGACGCGGCGACCCGGAAGACTCTCCATGATGAGATTCGCTTCGGCGATCAGCGGCCGTTCCTCGTGTGGCCGCTCGACGGCTGCTGCGGACATCAGGTGCCTCCCGTGGGCTGTGTCGAGAGCATCATCGTAGGCCGGAACGTGCCCGCACGTCCCTGATGATCACGTTCACTCGATCGTGTCCCCACACGCCTGAGGGCCCCGTTCCCAGCGGACGGGGCCCTCAGGCGTCGTGCGGGACGAACCTCAGAGGCGGCGGGTGATCAGTGCCCGCTTCACCTCCTGGATCGCCTTCGTGACCTCGATGCCGCGCGGGCACGCGTCCGTGCAGTTGAACGTCGTACGGCAGCGCCACACGCCGTCCTTGTCGTTCAGGATCTCCAGCCGCTGCTCGCCGGCCTCGTCACGCGAGTCGAAGATGAAGCGGTGCGCGTTGACGATGGCCGCCGGGCCGAAGTACTGGCCGTCGTTCCAGAACACCGGGCAGGAGGTCGTGCAGGCCGCGCACAGGATGCACTTCGTCGTGTCGTCGAAGCGCTCCCGGTCCTCGGCCGACTGCAGACGCTCGCGCGTCGGCTCGTTCGTCTCCTTGGTGATCAGGAACGGCATCACGTCCCGGTACGCCTGGAAGAACGGATCCATGTCCACGACCAGGTCCTTCAGGACCGTCAGGCCCTTTATGGGTTCGATCGTGATCGGCTTCTCGGGGTTGATGTCCTTGATCAGCGTCTTGCACGCGAGGCGGTTCTTGCCGTTGATCCGCATGGCGTCCGAGCCGCAGATGCCGTGCGCGCAGGAGCGGCGGAAGGTCAGCGACCCGTCCAGGTCCCACTTGATCTTGTGCAGACCGTCGAGGACGCGCTCCTTGGGGTCGATCTCCAGCTGGAAGTCTTCCCAGGCCGCCTCGGCCGAGACCTCGGGGTTGAAGCGGCGGACGCGGAAGGTGACCGTGATGTAGGGGGACGCTGCCGAGCCCGAAGCGCTCGCCTCGGCCTTGTCCAGAACAGGGGTAGCCATCAGTACTTACGCTCCATCGGCTGGTAGCGGGTCTGGACGACCGGCTTGTAGTCGAGACGGATGGACTCGGTGCCGTCGTCGCCCACCTCGCGGTACGCCATGGTGTGGCGCATGAAGTTGACGTCGTCGCGGTTCGGGTAGTCCTCGCGGTAGTGACCGCCGCGGGACTCCTTGCGGGCCAGCGCGGAGACCGCCATCACCTCGGCGAGGTCGAGCAGGTTGCCCAGCTCGACGGCCTCCAGCAGGTCCGTGTTGAACCGCTTGCCCTTGTCCTGGATCGCCACGTTCTTGTAGCGCTCCCTGAGCTCGGCGATCTTCTCGACCGCCGTCTTGATCGTCTGCTCGGTGCGGAACACCATGACGTTCGCGTCCATGGTCTCCTGCAGCTCACGACGCAGCTCCGCCACGCGCTCGTTGCCCGTGGAGTTGCGCAGCTGCTCGATCTGCCCGACGACGAGCTCCTCCGGGTTCTCCGGCAGCTCGACGAAGTCCGCCGTCTGGGAGTACTCGGCGGCGGCGATGCCCGCACGGCGGCCGAACACGTTGATGTCCAGCAGCGAGTTGGTGCCGAGGCGGTTGGCGCCGTGCACGGACACGCAGGCGACCTCGCCGGCCGCGTACAGGCCGGGGACGACCGTGGTGTTGTCCGCGAGGACCTCGCCCTGGACGTTCGTCGGGATGCCGCCCATCGCGTAGTGCGCGGTCGGCTGGATCGGGATCGGGTCCGTGTAGGGCTCGATGCCGAGGTACGTACGGGCGAACTCGGTGATGTCGGGCAGCTTGGCGTCCAGCTGCTCCGGCGGTAGGTGGGTGAGGTCCAGGTAGACGTGGTCGCCCTCGGGACCGCAGCCGCGGCCCTCGCGGATCTCCGTGTAGATCGAGCGGGAGACGACGTCACGGGAGGCGAGGTCCTTCATGACCGGCGCGTACTTCTCCATGAAGCGCTCGCCGTCCTTGTTGCGGAGGATGCCGCCCTCACCGCGCGCACCCTCGGTCAGGAGGATGCCCATGCGCCAGATGCCGGTCGGGTGGAACTGGAAGAACTCCATGTCCTCCAGCGGGATGCCCCGCCGGTACACCGCCGCCTGGCCGTCACCGGTCAGCGTGTGCGCGTTCGACGTCACCTTGAAGAACTTGCCGCAGCCGCCGGAGGCGTAGATCACGGCCTTCGCCTGGAAGATGTGGATCTCACCGGTCGCCAGCTCGTACGCCACGACACCGGCCGAGCGCTTGACGCCGTCGACCTCGGTGATCAGCTGGTCGAGGACGTAGAACTCGTTGAAGAACTCCACGCCCTCCTTCACGCAGTTCTGGTACAGCGTCTGGAGGATCATGTGGCCGGTGCGGTCGGCCGCGTAGCAGGAGCGCCGGACCGGGGCCTCACCGTGGTTGCGGGAGTGACCGCCGAAACGGCGCTGGTCGATCGTCCCGTTGGGCGTCCGGTTGAACGGCAGGCCCATCTTCTCCAGGTCGAGGACGGAGTCGATGGCCTCCTTCGCCAGGATCTCGGCGGCGTCCTGGTCGACCAGGTAGTCACCGCCCTTGACCGTGTCGAAGGTGTGCCACTCCCAGTTGTCCTCCTCCACGTTCGCGAGCGCGGCGGCCATACCGCCCTGCGCGGCGCCCGTGTGGGAGCGGGTGGGGTAGAGCTTGGTCAGCACGGCGGTGCGGCTGCGCTTCGTCGACTCGATGGCGGCGCGCATACCGGCGCCACCGGCGCCGACGATGACGGTGTCGTACTTGTGGATCTTCATGATTCTCGCAGCCCCGTGCCTAGCGGATGTTCGGGTCGAAGGTGAAGATCACCAGCGTGCCCAGCAGGATGGTGAACACCGTGGCGGTGTACAGCAGGCCCTTCAGCCACAGCCGCGTGTTCGTCCGCTCGGCGTAGTCGTTGATGACCGTGCGCAGGCCGTTGGCGCCGTGCAGCATCGCGAGCCACAGCATGGTCAGGTCCCAGACCTGCCACCACGGGGAGGCCCAGCGGCCGGCCACGAAGGCGAAGCCGATCTTGGAGACACCGCCGTCCAGCACGAGCTGGATCAGCAGGTGGCCGATGACCAGGACGACCAGCACGATGCCGGACAGGCGCATGAACAGCCAGCCGTACATCTCGAAGTTGCCGCGGGTCGACTTCGGGGTCTTCCTCGTCCGCTTGCGGGGCGGCTCGATGACCGGCGCCGGGTTGTCGACGTCGTACAGCGAGGCACCCTCGACGGGGCCGATGCCGGAGGTGGTGGTTTCAGTGGTGACTGTGTTGTTCGACATCGTGCGCCTCAGCTCCCGAAGAGTTCACGAGCGGCGTGGCCGAGGACGGGGTAGATCGCCCCGAGCATCAGCACGACCCAGACTCCGACGACGGTCCAGAGCATCTGCTTCTGGTAGCGCGGGCCCTTCGACCAGAAGTCGACCGCGATGACGCGGAGGCCGTTGAGCGCGTGGAAGAGGATGGCGGCGACGAGGCCGTACTCGAGAATCGCGACGATCGGTGTCTTGTACGTGGCCACGACCTTGTCGTAGGCCTCGGGGGAGACACGGACGAGAGCGGTGTCCAGCACGTGTACGAACAGGAAGAAGAAGATGAGGACGCCGGTGACTCGGTGAGCCACCCAGGACCACATTCCTTCCCGGCCGCGGTACAGCGTTCCAGCCGGCACGGAAGAACCCTCCGGGAGCGGGGACTAGGGCCGCGCCGGCTTTCTGTGTCGGTCGGGCCCGGCCGGGTACGGTCCACCGGCCCCCAGCATGGTAGCGACGCTTGCCTGCGGCGCTTACGGGGGGCCTGCCGGTGTGATCAATCAGGCACTCAAACGAGCACGGATGGCTCATCGACCGGGCGGCTACCGGGGTGAGGGCTGTTGTTTTTCTGCCGGGTGCGGGTGGTTTGCGGGTGCTTGCGACCACGCGGCGGAGCCGCCCGTGTCACAGCCCCGCGCCCCTAAACGGCGCGTTCCACCGCAGTTCGCTCGGAGAAGTCCCGTGCCAGGCGCGTCAGCCTCCCCCTCGCCAAGCGGCGCAGTTCCTCTGTCGCCAGGACCCGCTCCTCCTCGGGATCGTTGGCCAATCGTGATCGGATGGCCGCGAGGAGCTGGTCCAGCAGCTCGTCCGGCGCCACCTCGTCCAGGCAGATGATGAACACGTGTCCGAATTTGCTCTCGTATGCCGCGTGTGCCGCGCTCAGCGCGGTGTGGGCGGCGGAGTACGTGCCGTCGGGGAGCGGGGCGAGGGATTCCCCGGCCAGGGCCTCGGCGAGGTCCGCGGGGGTGAGGTCGTACGTCGCCTCGTCGGCCGCGGCGAGCAGGGAGTCGAGGTCCGGGTAGGGGCGGTGCTCGGCGACCCGGTGGGCCCAGCGCAGGCTGCGGCAGCAGGTGAGCAGGGCGCGCCGGACGTCGTCGGCGGGTGCGCGGTTGAACCGCTCCAGGCCCGTCGCGGCCTCGGTGCGGTGTTGCGCCGGGAGGGCGGTGTGGCCGGGGAGGTGCGGGAGACGGTGCGCGGGCAGCGTGGGTCCTCGGCGGCTGGCGTGACGGCTCGTGCGCGTCACGTGCGGGTCGGCAGGGGATCGTGTGAGAAATGCGCCGCCACGTTAGCGACGGCGGTCGGGTCGGCGTCCAGTCGCTGCCCGGATTTCACCCGGATGGGAGAGTTTCGGGGCCTCTCGTGGACACGTCGGCCGGACGGGGGTCGTAGCTTCGGAGAGGAACGACAGGGGGGCAGAGTGTGGAGGTGAGTCGCGTGCGGTCCAAGGTCGGGCGAATACCAAAACGCATATGCATGCAGAGGAACACGGTGCGGCCGTGCCCCGGAGTCGAAACGGATGTGACCTGGTGACCGGCCGCAGGCAGGTCCCCGAGGGGAAGACGCACGTACGGCGCACCAGGTTGCTCTTGGCGACCACCGGGATCGTGGTGGCGGGCGGTGTGGCGGCGGCCGTGACGCTGTGGCCCTCCGGTGGCGGCTCGCCGAACGGGGCCGGGGCCTCCGTGGGCACGTCGGCGGCGTCCACGGGCTCCGCCCGCTCCGTCCCGTCCCGCTCCTACCCCGTGTCGCAACCGCCCCGCACCATCCCCGCCGTCAGCCGGTTCACCGCGGCGCGGGGACCGGGCTGGCGGCCCGCCTCCGGGCACCGGGTGGTGGTCGACAACGCTCAGCTCGCCGACGAGGGGCGGCTGCTGGCCGGGGAGCTGGGCATGGCGTACGGCGGGCGGACCCGTGCCGGCGCCGGCGACGTGGAGCTGGGCCTGACGGGCAGCGGCAACCAGGAGTCGTACACGCTGACCGTCACGAACGGGCGGGTGAAGATCACTGGGCCCGGCGAGGCCGGCGTCTTCTACGGCACCCGCACCCTGAAGCAGGAAGTGCACGGCGGCGGCACCGCGCCCGAGGGCGTCGTGAACGACGCGCCCGCCAAGCCGCGGCGCGGGTTCATGCTCGACATCGCCCGCAAGTACTACACGGCCGGCTGGATCGAGGACCGCATACGTGAGCTGGGCGACCTGAAGTACAACGAACTGGGTCTGCACTTCTCCGACGACCAGGGCTTCCGCATCGAGTCCTCCTCGCACCCGGAGATCGTCTCCAAGCAGCACCTCAGCAAGGCCGATGTGAAGAGGATCGTCGATCTCGCGGCGAGTCGGCACATCACCGTGGTGCCCGAGATCGACTCGCCCGGCCACCTGGGCGCCGTCATCGCCGCCCACCCCGACATCCAGCTGCGCAACGCCTCCGGCGTCGCCACGCGCGGGGCGGTCGACATCTCCAAGCCCGCGGCGGCGAAGATCGTCGACGATCTGCTCAACGAGTTCTCGGGCGTGTTTCCCGGCGCGTACTGGCATCTCGGCGGCGACGAGTACCTGGCGCTGATGGCGCGCAACCCGGCCGCCTCCTACCCGCAGCTCGCCGCCGCCGCGCGGGCCCGGTTCGGGCCGAAGGCGGGCGTCGCCGACCTCGCGACGGGCTGGCTGAACGACCGCGCGAACGTGATGCGCGGGCACGGCAGGACCATGCGGGCCTGGAACGACGGCTTCTACCGGGCGAGTTCCGTGCAGCCGGCCGGGGATCTCGAGGCCGCGTACTGGACCGGCAAGGAGCTGGGCGCCCGGCCGCCGACCGACTACCTGGGCGCGGGCCGCAAGGTGATCAACTACAACGACGAGTACCTCTACTACGTGCTCGGTCAGCCGCAGACCTTCGTCTACCCCACCGGGCAGCGGATCTACGAACAGTGGACCCCGCGCGTGCTGCGGGGCACGACGGCGGTGCCCGCGCGCTACGACGGGCAGATCCTCGGCGGCGTCTTCGCCGTCTGGAGCGACCGCCCGACCGCCCAGACGCAGGACCAGGTGGCGGCCGGGATCCGGATGCCGCTGCGGGCGACGGCGCAGAAGCTGTGGGACTCGCGGACCCCGTCGCTGTCCTGGACGCAGTTCAAGGCGCTGGCGGGCCGGCTGGGCTGAAACGCCCCCTCGGGCAGGTTCGATGGCCGAAAATACCCTCCTCGAACGCCTCGACAGCTCCCCAGGTGTGACTGTGACACTCCCGGTCCGTCGCACGCAGTAAGGGAAGATGCGGGCTCCGTACGGAAGAGGCGCCCCCACGAGGCGTTTCGAGGAGGCTTGATGAGCCTGGTGGACCTGATCGCGCAGGCCGACGAGCGGGCACTCGCGGCGAGCGGACTGGCTTGTTTGGACCGGTGTGTGCCGCTCCTCGGAGGCGACGACGAGGTCCTGCGGCCGCTGTGGGCGAGCCTCGTCGAGGGGCACGACTGGGAGCAGCGACTGACCAAGGCGCGCTCAGAGCTGGCGGCCGGGCAGGACTCCGCGGCGGACGCCGACTGCGCCTCCGAGACCGAGGCCGCACGGCTCGCCCGCCGCATGCTCGAGGCGGTCCCCGCCGAGCCGTCCGCCGACGCCCTGCGCCGGTGGGCCGACGCCTGCTCGGTGGCCGCGCTGCAGATCCACCGCTTGCTGGACCCCGCCGACGGCGACGCCCCGGTCGCGGCCTGCCGCGAGGGCCGTACGGACCGCATGCCGCCGCTCGTCGCCGCCGAACTTCGGCGCCAGGTCACCGTGCTGGAGCTGGTCACGGACCACGGGGCGGGCGGACTGCGCCGGGCCCTCGACGTGTCGACCGAGGGGCGCCGGGTGCTGCGTGCCGTGGTGTCCCGGCGTGCACGGGGCCGCTCGTAGCCCCAGAGGAGCACACCCCCGTAAACCCCTTCCGCTGCAAGGATCCTGTGACCGTCCTGTGGTGCGGTGGGGCGGTCCTGCGCCGGTGTCGGGGACCCCCTCCGGACGGCGTGACGCCACGGCGGTCAAGGGCGCTCTTCCGGGTGTGAACGCAACTGAGGTGACCAGGCCCCACGCCGCCACGAAGCCCGTCCGCTGGGCCGCCGACGCCGTCTCGGCCATGCGCGAGGGCGCCCGGATGCGACTCGACTACTCGGCGCAGAGCCTGTGGCGGGTTGACCGGACGATCGAGGAGATAAGCCGTCAGGGTGCGCCGTACGCCGCCGTGGAGACCGCGCTGCGCGGGTTCGGGGCGTACGCGGGCGAGGTGGTGGTCCGGCTGACCGGCGGGGAGTGGTGGTCGTCCGGCGGCGACCACTGGGTGCGCACACCCGACGGCAGCCTTTGGGACCCCATCGACGAGGCCCGCCGCTGCTACCACGGCGACGGCTCGCTACGACTGCTGTGCCGGGACGCGACGAGCGGGACGGCTTGAGGGTTCGCCGCGGCCGCCACGGCCGGCCGAGGTTTCACCCGAGGCCCGTCGGGAGGGTGATGGTCCGCGTGAACACGCCTTCCGTGCGCTCGGTCACGTCCTGGCTGTAACGCATCGTCCGTCCGCCGTAGGGGATGAGGAAGGTGCACCGGAAACGGTGGGACCTGATGCGGTACGTGGCGGAGTCGAGGGAGAGCACCTCCTCGACACGCTCCACCAGGATCTGACTCTCGGGCGCGCTGACGCCGGCCGCGCGCACCTGTTCAAGGGTCGGCGTGAGTTCGCGTACCGCCTGCTTCACGACGCCCCGGTCCCGTACGGCGGGGAGTTTCACCGACGACACCTCGGCCCGCAGTTCGACCGCACCGCCCGACTTCACGACCGAGACGCCGCCGCCCGACTCCTCCCGGGCGTAGCTCCCGAACGCCGTGAGCGCGGCGACCGGGTCCTCCACCACGTTCGCGATCTTCGGATCCGACAGGGGGCCGCTCTTCCACGGTGCCCCGGCCGCGCCCTTCCTGACGTACCCCGTCCCGTCGACGACGTAGACCTCTTCCGGCTTGGCGAGGCCCTTGGCGTACGTCGTTCCCGTGGAGTGCAGCGCCACGGGGCTCTGTGTGCGCCGCAGCGTGGCCGTGTACGTGGCCGTGCTCTGCTGTCCCTGCGACGCCAGGCCCTCGTTCCCCTTCACGGCGAACGTCCAGCCCTTCTGCCCGGACATCGCTTCCCTCGCCCGGGCGAGGAACTCCTCGGGTGTCCGTGGTGCGGCGGGTGCCGCCTTCGGCCTGGCGCCGACGTTTGCGGCGGGCGACTCCGCCGGGGCTCCGGTTCCGCCGCTCTCGGCGCACCCGGCCAGGGACAACGAGAGCAGGGACACAGCGGGAACCGTCAGCGCGGCAACGGCGGAACGGGGTCTCACGCGCGCACTCCTTCAGGATCGGAAGGCGCCCGGTTGTACAGGAGGTGGGACCGTCGACGCCACCGCACGGACAAGCGGGACAAAGGTCGCGCCGGGCGCGTGCGGGAGTTCGGCGTTCGGCACGGCATGGCTGCGTGGAACGGGAAGATGTTGTACGCGCCGGCTGACGCCGCACGGGCGGATCCGGCGGTCGGCTGCCGTCTGACGGGCTGTGACACTTCTGTGAGCCCTGACGCTGATGATCGTGGGTGTTACACACAAACCCGCCGCGAACTCGGCATGGGGCGAGGACAGTCTTGGGTCAGGGAGGGGAACCGCGCCGCGTACACCCGTACGACGCGGAGCTGGGCGCTGCGGTCGTGCGGGCTCAGCAGGGGGACGAAGCCGCCTTCGCGGTGGCGTACCGGATCGTGCAGCCGGGGCTGGTCGGGTATCTGCGTGGTCTCGTCGCGGACGAGGCGGAGGACGTGGCGTCCGACGCCTGGCTGGAGATCGCCCGGGACCTGGGCCGGTTCAAGGGCGACGGGGCGGGCTTCCGCGGCTGGACGGCGACCATCGCCCGGCACCGCGCGCTCGACCACCTGCGCCGCCGGCGGGTACGGCCCCGATCGTCGGGGCTGGAAGAGGAGGCACTCGAACTGCCGGGCGCCCACAGCACCCATGACCAGGCGTTGGAGTCCATCTCCACCGAGCACGCCCTGGAACTCGTCCGCGGGCTGCCGCGCGACCAGGCCGAGGCCGTGCTGTTGCGTGTGGTCGTCGGCCTGGACGGCCCCGCCGCCGCCCGCGTCCTCGGCAAGCGGCCCGGTGCGGTGCGTACCGCGGCCCATCGGGGGTTGAAGCGTCTGGCCCGCAGGCTTCGCGTCGAAGGCGCGGGAGACCGGGGTGTGACGGATGACGGCCCCGGGACGCTGGGTGAGTCGAAGTGAGCGGTAGCGGCGGCGGACACGACGACCGGGCCGGCCGCCGGGCAGAGATGGGTGCGGACATGGGTGAACGGCACAACGACGGCCAGGTCTTCGGCCGTCGGCGCGTGCACCCCCGCGGTACCGCGTCCGTCCCCGCGGACGCCGCCGGGAGCGCAGCGCTGGAGGCTCTGCTCGCCGCCGCGCTGCGCGAGGGCGCCCTTGACGCCGAGGCCGAACAACGGGCGGTGGCCGCGTTCCGAGCCGTCCGGGACGCCGGCGCGCCCCAGGCGCGGACCCGGCGCCGTGACGACTGGCGGCCGCTCGGGCACCGGCGTGTGCGGTCGTCGGTGAAGGCCACGGTCTGCCTGTTTCTCGCCGGACTGACCCTGAGCGGAGTCGCGTTCGCGGCGATCGGCCCGGGCGGCTCCTTCGGCGGCGGGGACAGTGGCGGTCACGGGCGGCGACAGCCGTCGCCGGGCGCTTCGGACCGGTGGAGCGGGGCGCCGGATTCGGCGACGTCCCATGTGCCGAACGCCTCCGTCTCCCCGGACCGCCCGGACACCGCCCAGGACACCGAGGCCCATTGCCGCGCCTACGAGCAGGTGAAGAACCGTGGCAACGCCATCGGCTCGACGGCATGGCAGCGGCTCGTCGAGGCCGCCGGCGGTGAGCAGAACGTCGCCGTCTACTGCGCCGAGCAGTTGGCACAGGACGACGGAAATTCGGGCAAGTCAGATCAATCCGGCAAGGCGGAGAAGGCGGGCAGGGCTCCTGCGGCTTCCCGCACTCCCGAGCCTGGGGAACAGACCGAAAAGGCCGACAAGGGCCGCGGGAAGACCAAGTAGTCAGGCGTCCCCACCTCGGCTCCCCGGCGCTCCGGTGGCCCCTGCGCGCGTTGCCCGGGCGGCGGGCGGAGCCGCGAAGCAACGGCCGGGGCCGCCACCCCCCACAGGAGAGGCCCCGGCCGTCGCGCGGTACGGGCCGCGCGGCGGCCCGTCACTCTCTACAGCGCCGTGGATGCGTTTTCTGTCACACCTCACCGCGTCACGGGTTGGTTGCGCGTTGTGCGGACGTGGACGAAGAGCGGTTTCACGCCGTAACGTGCCTTTCGCGCCGACCGCGACGATCAGCAATAACGGGTGATGCAACCGCCGCAGACCACGAGCGGCCTGAAGACCACAGGCAGGACGAGGAATCACGACGGCGAGAGCCCGGCGCGCGCGAGCGGTGCCGGATCAGGCGCACAGAGGGGCAGTTCGGGTGCTGGGGGACGACGCGGAGCTGACGGCCGCGGTACTTGCGGCACAGGAGGGGGACGAGACCGCTTTCCGTACCGTGTACCGCGCGGTGCATCCGCGGCTGCTCGGCTATGTGCGCACGCTGGTCGGAGACCCGGACGCGGAGGACGTCACGTCCGAGGCGTGGCTGCAGATCGCCCGTGACCTGGACCGGTTCAGCGGCGACGCCGACCGGTTCCGCGGCTGGGCGGCCCGTATCGCCCGCAACCGCGCCCTCGACCACATACGGATGCGCGGCCGCCGCCCCGCGATCGGCGGCGACGAGACGGAACTGACCGGCAAGCCCGCCGAGTCGGACACGGCCGGGGAGGCCATCGAGGCCCTGGCGACCGACCGCACACTGTCCCTCATCGCCCAGCTTCCGCAGGACCAGGCGGAGGCCGTGGTGCTGCGGGTGGTCGTGGGTCTCGACGCCAAGACCGCCGCCGAGACCCTCGGCAAGCGCCCGGGAGCCGTCCGCACGGCGGCACACCGCGGTCTGAAGCGGCTCGCGGAGCTGCTCGATGTGAACCCTGACACGGATCCGGAATCGGCTGGCGCGCTCGGCGCCATGCCTCCCCAGCGAGACGCGCACAGACGTGCGGTGTCGTCCGCCGGTGTGACGCATACGCGTTCGCGGACGCAGAAGGACATGTGATGGCCGACGAGCAGGACAGGTGGCTGGACAGGGACGCGGCGGAGCGTCTGCTGCGCGGAGAGCCCCCGGCCCCCGTCGACGCCGATGCGCGTGCCCGCGCCGAACGGCTCGCCGAAGCACTCGCCGCTCTGACCGCCACACCCTCTTCGACCAGCGAGGAACTGCCGGGCGAGGAGGCCGCGGTGGCCGCGTTCCGGGCCGTCCGCGCGGCCCGGAACGACAACGGGACGGTGCTCCAGCCGCAGCCGGCGGCCCTGCCCCAGGCTCTCGACTTCGCTCGGGTCGGGGGGACCCCCACCGCCGACGCCGGACTCGTCCGTCTCGGCCGTCCCGAGGCGGGCGGGCGGCGGGCCCGCCGGTGGCGCACGGTCCGCTTCGGACTTGCCGCCACGGTGGCCGCCGGGATGATCGGCGGGGTCGCGGTGGCGGCGGGAACGGGAGTGCTGCCGACACCGTTCCGCGACGATCCGGGACCCGCCGCGTCCGTGTCGCCCGCCCTGACGTCCCCTCATCCCTCGGCGACTGGGACGCCTGGCGCGACAGGAACCGGAGGCCTCTCGTCCGCGACGCCGGGCGGCACGACCGGTGCGCCCGGACGGGACGGCTCCCCGAGCGACGAGGCACTCGACGGCTCCACCGCTACCGGGCGGCTCGGCGACGCCGGCAACCGCGCCGCGGGCCGGACCGGTGACCGGTGGACCGAGGTGCGCTCGTCCTGCCGTGACATGGCCGGCGGCAAGCTCCTCGGCCCCGAGCGGCTGCGCGACCTGGCGGACGCGGCGGGCGGCAGCGGCCGGGTGAAGGCGTACTGCAAGGGCGTCCTCGGCGGCGGCGACGAGGGTTCCGGCCGCGACGGGAGCGGCAAGGGCCGCGACGGAAACGGCAGCGGCGGCGGGAACGGCAGCGGTGACGGGAAAGGGAACGGGAACACCGGCGGCGACGGCGACCAGGGCGGCAACAGCGGTGACGGCGAAGGCCACATAGCGCCGGTCGCCCCTGCGCCGACCGCACCCCGCGGCCTGGTCGGGCCCGTCCCGACGCACACGGCGGCCCCGAGCCCGACGTACAGCGCGCTGGGCTCCGCCGAGAACTACTGAGCCGTCGCCGTGCCGCGCCGACCTGCGCTTTCGCTTCTCCTGAAAAATTCTTCGCCGGAGGTGTGACACTTTCGGCCGCCGTGGCGCAGTACTGAGTGAGCCGACTGGTCATCGGCCGTCGCACGGAGCCGGGGTTCCCCCCGTACCCACGGCTCGTGCACCGGCGCGGGCGGGACACGTTCCCCGGTCCCGCCCGCGCCCCACATCCTCCTTCCGGCGCCTACCAGTGGACGACGAGCTTGTCGCCGACCCGCACCTGGGCGAACAGCGCCGCGATCGCCGACTCGTCCCGTACGTTCACGCATCCGTGCGAGCCCCCGGCATAGCCGCGCGCCGCGAAGTCGTACGAGTAGTGCACCGCCTGACCGCCGCTGAAGAACATCGCGTACGGCATCGGCGAGTGGTACAGCGTGGACACGTGGTCGCGTGACTTCCAGTAGACGCGGAACACACCCTCGCGGGTGGGGGTGTACTCCGTGCCGAAGCGCACCGCCATCGTCGAGAGCGTCCGTCCGTCCACCATCCAGCGCAACGTGCGGCTCGTCTTGTCGACGCACAGCACCCGGCCCGTCATACAGCGCCGGTCCGGGGCCCCGGCCGGCTGCCCGCCCATCAGGTACAGCTCCCATGTGCCGGGCTCGTGCGTCATGGCCAGCAACCGCTGCCAGGTGGCCGAGTCGACCTCACCCGTTCGGGGCAAACCGCGCTTGCCCTGAAAACCCCTGACGGCGTTCTCGGTCAGGTCGTCGTACGTCCCCGTCGGGCCGTCGAACAGCCAGTCGACCTGGCGCAGCCGGGCCTGGAGCTCGCGCACCCCTCGACCCGAGTCGCCGCGCCGCCACAGGGCGGCGGGCGAGGGCTTCGGGGCGGGGGCGGCGGTGCTCGGCGCGCCGTCCCCGGACGCTGTGCCCCCGGCGCCGGACGGGGTGCGCGGGACCTCGATGTGCACCGGTGGGCGGTTCCCGCCGTCCCCGCCGCCCGCGTCCCTCGGCTGCGCCGTGCAGCCGGCGGCCGCGAGGAGCACGGCGGCCCCGGCGACGAGCGACTTCCCCATGCCCCTGGTACGCATACCGACCCCCCGCCGTCTCACCGGACGCCTCTGTCCGATCGCATCTCCTCAGATGTTCCCCGCGCGTGACCGACGGCGAACCAGGGGGCATGGTTGTGAGCAAGGTCCCAGCGTGCGGCGATTCCACCGCGCGCAGGGCCGCCGCTACAGTCCGTCGCGAGGGTCGTCTGTACTGGCGAGTAACGAAGCCAGGCCACCAAGCCGAGTACGAAGCAACGAAGCAACGCGGAGGCACACACCATGGCGCGCGAGTCGGAGTCCGGACTGCCCATCGAGCCGGTGTACGGGCCGGGCGCCCTCGAGGGCTGGGATCCGGCGGAGAAGCTGGGCGAGCCGGGGGCGTACCCCTTCACGCGCGGCGTGTACCCGACGATGTACACCGGCCGTCCGTGGACGATGCGCCAGTACGCGGGCTTCGGCACGGCGACCGAGTCGAACGCCCGGTACAAGCAGCTGATCGCGAACGGCACCATGGGCCTGTCGGTCGCGTTCGACCTGCCCACCCAGATGGGCCACGACTCCGACGCCCCGATCGCGCACGGCGAGGTCGGCAAGGTGGGCGTGGCGATCGACTCGGTCGACGACATGCGGGTGCTGTTCGGCGGGATCCCGCTGGACAAGGTGTCCACGTCGATGACGATCAACGCCCCGGCCGCGCTGCTGCTGCTCCTGTACCAGCTGGTGGCGGAGGAGCAGGGCGTGTCCGCCGACCAGCTGACGGGCACGATCCAGAACGACGTCCTGAAGGAGTACATCGCCCGCGGGACGTACATCTTCCCGCCGAAGCCGTCCCTGCGGCTGATCGCGGACATCTTCAAGTACTGCAAGGCCGAGATCCCCAAGTGGAACACGATCTCGATCTCCGGCTACCACATGGCGGAGGCGGGCGCGTCTCCCGCCCAGGAGATCGCGTTCACGCTCGCCGACGGCATCGAGTACGTGCGCACGGCCGTCGCGGCCGGGATGGACGTGGACGACTTCGCGCCGCGCCTGTCGTTCTTCTTCGTGGCGCGGACGACGATCCTGGAGGAGGTAGCCAAGTTCCGCGCGGCCCGCCGGATCTGGGCGCGGGTGATGAAGGACGAGTTCGGCGCGAAGAACCCGAAGTCGATGATGCTGCGCTTCCACACCCAGACGGCGGGCGTGCAGCTGACGGCCCAGCAGCCCGAGGTGAACCTCGTCCGGGTCGCCGTCCAGGGCCTCGCGGCCGTGCTCGGCGGCACCCAGTCGCTGCACACCAACTCCTTCGACGAGGCGATCGCCCTGCCGACGGACAAGAGCGCGCGTCTGGCACTGCGCACCCAGCAGGTGCTGGCCTACGAGACGGACGTGACGGCGACGGTCGACCCCTTCGCGGGCTCGTACGTCATCGAGAAGATGACCGACGAGGTCGAGACGGCGGCACTGGAGCTGATGGAGAAGGTCGAGGACCTCGGCGGCGCCGTCGCGGCGATCGAACGGGGCTTCCAGAAGAACGAGATCGAGCGCAACGCCTACCGCATCGCCCAGGAGACCGACTCCGCCGAGCGGGTCGTGGTCGGCGTCAACCGCTTCCAGCTCGACGAGGAGGAGCCGTACGAGCCGCTGCGCGTCGACCCCGCGATCGAGGCCCAGCAGGCCGAACGCCTCGCCAAGCTCCGCGCGGAACGCGACCAGCCGGCGGTGGACGCGGCCCTGAAGGAGCTGAAGAAGGCGGCCGAGGGCACGGACAACGTCCTGTACCCGATGAAGGACGCCCTGAAGGCCCGAGCGACGGTGGGCGAGGTGTGCAACGCGCTGCGGGAGGTGTGGGGGACGTACGTGCCGTCGGACGTCTTCTGAGCGTCGTACCGGCAGGGTGGAGTGTCGTACCCCCGTGCGACACTCCTTGCCATGTTCGGCGTCATCGATCTCCCCACCTACCTGGCAGGGCTCGTCCTCATCGTCCTGCTGCCCGGGCCCAACTCCCTGTACGTGCTGTCCGTCGCCGCCCGGCGCGGGGTGCGCGCCGGGTACACCGCCGCGGCGGGCGTGTGGTGCGGGGACACCGTGCTGATGACGCTGTCGGCCGCGGGGGTCGCCTCGCTGCTCCAGGCGAACGCCGTGCTGTTCGGAATCGTGAAGTACGCCGGCGCCGGATATCTCAGCTGGCTGGCGGTCGGCATGCTGCGCGCCGCCGTCGGGATGTGGCGTGCGCGGCGGGAGAAGGCCGTCGAGGCCACGCCGGCCGCCGTCCCCGCCGCCCCCGCCGAGGAGCGGCCCTACCGCCGCGCCCTCGTCATCAGCCTGTTCAACCCGAAGGCGATCCTGTTCTTCGTCGCCTTCTTCGTGCAGTTCGTGTCAGAGTCCAACCCGGTCATGGGGTTCGTGACCCTAGGCGTACTCGCCCAGTTGGCAAGCGTGTTGTACCTGTCTGCGCTCATCTTCGGCGGGGCTCGTCTAGCTGCTGCGTTCCGTCGTCGGAGGACGCTCAGCGCAGGGGCCACCTCGGCCGCCGGGGTGCTCTTCCTGGGGTTCGCCGTCAAGCTGTCTCTGGCAAGCGTGTAGGGGGCTGGCATGTCTCACCTTGACGATGCTGCGGCCCTGTTCGCCCGCATGAGCCTCCAGGAGCAGCAGGTGGCACTAGGAGCCCTCGGCTTGCCCAAGAGGCTCCCGAAAGAGTCCCAGGAGCCCTCCAAGGTCACCCCGTTCTCTGCCCTTGTCAGCACACCCAGCAGGCGGAAGCGGCAGCCACTCACTGTGAAGGCTGTGAGTAGCCCTGAGACGTCCTGAGGTCCTCAGGGACTTTGCCAACCCCCTAGGCCCCGGCCTGGCCTGACCGCTTGCCCCTGCCGCTCTCGCGCCCCCGTCGGCCCCTCGGTTGGCGGGGGCGTTGCGCTCCCCCTGAGCTGTCCTGACGGCCTGCCGGGGCCCCGCCCCGCTCGCTACCCTGGCCCGTAGTACCCGACCGATGCGAAGGGAGGGTGGCATGACTGCGCGAGTACCGGCGGATGCCCCCGAACAGAACACCGGCCCGACCCTGACTTTCGCCGAGGCGGAAGAAGGATTGGGCTACGCCCCTGGAACGCTCAGGAAAGCCGCCGATGATGCGGGATGGACGGAACTACACGTCCTGAACGCTTTCACCCTGTGTGACGTTCTGTGCCTTCTCTGGCCCTACCCGGAGGAGTAGGCGAAAGAGCGTTCCCAGACGCCCCCTGCGGGGGCGCGGGGGTCGGTCGGGTACTCCGGTCGGCCCCTTTCGCTTTTGGAGAGACAGACAGTGCCCGAGGAAGTCGAGACGCGCGTATGCCCGCGCTGCAAGCGGACATTGCCCGTATCGATGTTCCGGAAAGACCCGCGCCGCAAAGGCGGACACGCAGGGAACTGTCAGGATTGCCGTTGGGAGCAACGCACCGGAGAGTGCGCGCCCTGGCGGAAAGAGGCCGAGCAAGACGAGTAAGCCCCGAGGGCCCCGAACCGGGGCCCCCTTTCTTCTGGCTACTGCGCGACGTGCTTTCGGCCCCAGCGGTGAACACGCAAGTGATCACGGTTCACGCAACGCTTCCAATCCCCGCAATCGCGGGTATTGAAGTAGACCGGGTACGGCTCCAGTGTTCCGCCCTCGGCCGCAGGTATCGGCTCAGGCCGATCGGTTTCGAACGGTGCCCAAAGACACTGTCGTACGTTGAGCGCCCCCCGGCCGCGCGCGATCCATGTCGGATAGCCGCTGCGTCCCAAGCTTCCGTCCCAAACCCAACAGCCCGTTCCCTCGTCAAGACGGCACATGTCCTCGATCAGGAAACGTCGAAATTCTTCGTCGGTCACAGCTTCACCACTATCGGAGCATCGCTCTTCTCGGCCGCTAGACGTTCGGCCCGCGCCTTCAAGCCCTCGGCCTTAAGCCAGGCCCTTTCGGCGTTCTTCCGTTCCGTTTCGAAACGTTTCCTGGCGAACCAGGAAACAGGCGCGTTCACCTTCACTGGTTCGCCCCGGCAGGCTCGATAACGGAACCGTTCAACTTCTTGGAAACGTTCAAAGCAGCGCGGTGCTCTTTCAGGAAGCGAGCCCAACGTTTGTTTCGCGCCCTTCGAACGTTCTCCTCATTGGAGACTGCTTCCAGGTGGTCGGGATTCCAGCACGCCCGATTGCCGCAGACTACGTGATCAACTGTCCAACCGAACGGTATATAGCCACCGGAAGCGATGAAGCCTTCACGGTGAGCGTAATACTGCTTCCCTTGGGCAGTGAAACGGCCGTAACCGTCCGGGGTTCGGTACTGTTCCCAGGTCCAGCAACCACCTTCAGAATCGGGCCAGATCAGGGAACGGGAACGGAGATACGCGAGAACGGCGGCCTTGTCGACCATATCGAGAATGGGTTTCATCGGCTTTCCTTCGGTTAAGTGCAGGGCTTGAGGCTTAAGGCGGTAACGCGGAAGAGTTTTGGTCACTTTCCGCGACATTGAAGAAGGCGAAAAAGGGCCGGGGACAGGGCCCGTCAAAACCCTGTCCCCGAACCTGTTCGACACAGCCTCCGTAGAGACTGCCAACCCTCGGTGGCTCAGGCCGGAGGAAGTGAAAGACGCCAGACAAGAAAGAAGCCCGGCGCTCAGCTACTAGTTAGCGGAAGCCTTGATAACCTGCACGGCCGCAGAAGCGTCAACCGCAAGACCAGCGATTCGGTAAGTCGTACGGAAACCCGTAACGTCCTGGTTAAACGCGTAGTCCTCGGACATGGCAAACCGGACATCCGAGCGCAGGCCAAGGTGAATGCGCGTTGGGTCAGCGACAATCACCGTCTTAGCGGGAAGGTTCGCCGAAACGTAGATCGGAAGGCCGAGGCCCTTCTGAATCACCGGATCGGTAACCTGGCCAGCCAGGTATCCGCCATTCGTGCCGTTCTCGCGTTCCTTACGGAGAGCCTTACCCATGTCAGGCGAAGCCCAGATGACAGCCGGGGTCGCACCAGCCGCCTCAATGTCCGAGAAGGCGTCGATGATGTGGTCCCACTTAATCACGGTGTTGCCCGTAGTCAGGTTTACGGCAGTGCCCATGCCGGCCTTCGTCAGGCCGGAAAGGGAAGCCGTTCCAGTTCCTTGGAAGGCGTCCTTATCAACCTGCGTAGCGATGTTCCGAAGCATCACACCAGCGATCAGGTCACGCAGCGAGAAAGCGGCGTCTTCCAGAATCTCATTCGACGCCCTGTAAAGATCCGCGTACTTGATAGGGGTAAAGGTCGTGCCCCCGAAAACGGGAGTAGCCTCCGTAATCGCGGCACCTTCCGCGACCACACCCGGGGTCGTGGTGCTGTTGAGGCTCGGCAGAACAAACGAGCCGCCCTCGAAGCGGTGAATGTTGATACCCGGAACACGCATAAAGACGGACTGTGCGCGAAGGAATTCAACGGCCCTATCCGCAACTACGGTCGGAACCGCGTAGCCACCGGCACCGGGGGTGCCCTCGGCCACCAGGGCGCGGTATTCACTGGCGGACGGCAGGAGAGAGCGCCACTCGCCAGACTCGCCAGAGCGGCCCTCGGGGGTGCTACCAGGGGTGACCACAGAAGCCGCAGGCCCCATTCGGGCAACCAGGGCGCGAACTTCAGCATCACGTTCGGCCTTAGCCCGTTCCTCGGCAGCGTCGACGGCCCGCATCTCCATGTACTTCAGCGTCTCGGCGATTGCGTCGCGAGTCTCCGGAGAGTCCGCCCCGCCCTCACTGTTAACGGCGGCCAGAATCTCAGTACGCGCCATGCGCTCTTCGGCCGGAATCGAGTTAATCACCGCCGCGACCTCCCGCGCAGTAAGCCCGCGGTCCTCGGCCTCGGCAGCATCAAAAATCTTTCGAAGCTCAGGCTTCAATGTCTGTTCCTCTTCGGTAGGGCCCAGGTAAGCGGGCATGAAAAAGGCGCCCATCACCCGGATATGGGTGGGGCGCCTGGAATTCAGGGCGGTCTAAGTAACCGTTCCTAGAACGGCGGATAACAGGCCGAGCGTCGAAGCTCGGCCTGTTCGACGTACCTCACTCGGCGTCGAACCTTTCGCGCTAGGGCGCGGCAGTCATCTGAACAGTGCCGAGGGGGTCGACCAGGGCCATAGGCCGTGGCGAACTCGTGCTCGCATGTCCAACATCGCAAAGTGACAGTGCCACTCATTGTGTATCTCCTTCGAGGAAGGACGGGGCGCAGCTATCGGCAGGGGATATGCGAAGCGGCCCGGCCCACGCGCATTGGAGGAAACGTGGAAGCCGGACCGCTATCGCTGCTGCACCCGCCCAGTGCCTTACTCGCCCTCGATCCCGAAGGGAACCGAAGCTTTCACTAGAGGTAGACCTGTTAATTGGTCGAATACTCGACCCGAAATTATGTGACCTCGGTCACCTGGGAAGGTACGTCTCTCTGCCACCGCCGAGCGGCTTACCCACTTCCCCAAAGCTGAAGAGCCGCGCACGCGCCCTAGAGCGGTTCTCCAGCCGTCGCTTAGCCTCGGCAGCCTGAGCCACAGGGCAAGCGGCCGTAGGCCGCTCACAGTGGCTGCAATAGATATCCTGGGCCATTAGCTGAGCAGACCCCCGAACGTGTCATCACTGCTGTCAGGCTGCGGCATAGAAAGCCGCTGCCTGTCGAGCGGATTCAAACCGAACCGAGCACCAAACGTGAGCATCAGCGCGGCGGCATCCCGCGCTATCTGATGAGCCGGGGACTTCTTCACCTGGCCCCGGTATCCCTCGGTCATCAGGCCGCCCGTAGCAAGCTCCGCCAGGGCGGCCGTGTAAACGGCCCATGCCGAGCAGTAGACGACCATGAAGGCCCGGTCTAGGGCGGGGTCATAGACGCCGCGTGCGTACAGCTCAGGCACCACACGGCCCCACTCGGCCCGAGCCCCGGCCGGAAGGCCGTCAGGGGGCGCAGGAGCGTCCTCCCTCGGCCTGGCCACGGCCTCGGCCTCCCGCTTGCTCGCTTGCCCGCGCAGAACGCGCAGGGCGGGAGTCGCAGGGATGTTTCCCCTCGGCATGGGTTGATCTCCAATCCGTTGTGATTCGTTACTGTCCGCGCCTATGCGGCGCGATCCGTAGCCGTGTGCCTTTTTCCGCGTTCACGACGCGCATTCCGAAACAGGGAAGGCGGCGGGTGCGGGGAAGGGAGCAAAAAAGTTTCAGACCTGCCTACCATCGGCTAGCGACCCGATGTGCTGTCCAAGGAAGGGCAGGAGAAGCCCTGCGGGGCGCCAGGGCCCTGCACTAGCCTGCGCGCATGACAACCGCACATCAGCTACTCGCGGTCGACCTGAAGGCTTGGACGCCCGAGGACTGGTCGGCCGCCGCGACAGTAGCCACGGCCATCTTCACCATCGCCACTGTTGGCATCGCCCTCGCTGCCGCGCTCTACGCGAAGCAGCAAGTCGATTTGGCTCGACAGTTGCGTGAGGATCAAGCTCAGCCATTCGTCGTGGTTGACTTCGCTGACAACCCTGTCTGGGGCAAGGCAATCGACTTTGTCGTCGAGAACATGGGCCAGACTCTGGCGAGAAACGTCAAGATCAAGATAGATCCTCCGTTTCAAACAACGATGGATAACAGCGGCCACCCTTTGGCTTCTTCGCCTCTCCTCACGCAAGCTATCCCGTCAATGCCGCCAGGTAAGCGCATCACCGCACTCTTCGATATAGCGCATGAGCGATACGACGCAGGGCTGCCCACTAAGTACACGGCGACGATCGAGTTTGAAGACGCACACGGTAAGCGCCAAGAGCCCCTCACCTATATTCTTGATCTTTCAATTCGCTACGATCTTCTGCGCATGACCGAGTACCGCACTCATGATGCCGCAAAGGCATTGCGGGAGATCTCGGCAACCCTCAAGGAAACTGGACGTGATATACGAGGTGAGTTTCGGCGACGCCGCGAAAGCGAGCGGAATGCTGCTGCGGCTGGTGGCGGAGACTCCCCGGACTCCGAAGGGACAGCTACCGCCTAAGTCATTCTGTTGCCTCGGCTGAAGTTGCACGGCCCGCAGGCCGGGCGAAGATTCTCTATGTCGTTCGTTCCGCCTCGGCTGAGTGGAACGATGTGATCGGCCGTCGTTGCCGGCCTCGAATAGCAGATAGAGCAGAGAGGCTGAGCCGCGAGGATCGAGGCTCTAGCTTTCAGGTATTGAGTGTTGTAACCGCGCGCCCAGGGCGATGCGCGCGTGTGCTGTCTCTTCTGTTCCCGTCGCTTCGCTCCGGCCGAGGCGCACGGCTCGCACCGTGAGCCGAGAGGAAAGAGCCGCTTACAGCGGCTACACATCAGGTAAGGCAATAGCTACTCCAGAGGAAGGGGCGCCCCTTCGAGGGGGCGCCCTTAGCTAGAAATAGGTAGGGCACCCTCGACAGGGTGCCCGTAGTGGTGCTCTATGCCTGGCCTACGTTCCTCGGCCAGGGGATGACTAATAGAGATAGAGAGGCAGTGAAGGTTTCCGCAGGTCAAACAGAAATAGGTAACCCTGACAGGGATACGCGGTAACCCTCACAGGGTTACGCAGCAGTGCGAACGGAGTGCACCCGACAGGAAGCCGACCCTAGACCGTTCTTCTGGAAGTGGTGGCGAGGCACTACGAGGCAGCGTGCGCCCGACTCAGGCGCTATCAGTTGCATGGCTTTGGCCGCAGCAATGCCCTTCTGTACGGCCTGTTTGGTGAGCACCTGGCCGCTCTCCCCGGCCAGGATGGACGCTAGGGCGCCCTCGGCAAACTCCGCGTGACCCACCTGGTTGCCCCATCCGAGGGCAGCGAAGTACACCCGGAGAGCGAGCGGCTTGATTAGAGGGTTACGTGCTTTCGCTCGGCAGTCGTGCTGAGAAATGGCACCCCACGGGGCGCCGGGTCCGAATCCAATGGTCACTCTTTCCTCGGGTGTCCGGTGGGTGTGGGCATGAGAAAGCCCCGACTTTCGCCGGGGCTCAAGGTGGGCGGTGGTGCGTCAGTCTTCCATCACGGAGCGAAGGAAGGCCGCAGCGCGGGCGTATTCGTCGGCGATGACTTGAAGAGTGTCGGGCGTGTAGTAGTCCATGGGGATGTGTTCCGCCATGAAGTATTCACCCGAGTCGTCGGCGAGGAACATTTCCTGTCCGTTGACTTCGCGGAGTCGGTCACCTTCCAGCGCGAAAACCTCGGCCAGAACGCCAAGGTGATTGGCATGGATCGGACGGAGAATCATCACGATCTTTTCGTCGCTCAACTGCGACCACTTGTAAAAGGTTCCGGGCTTGGCGGTCTTCGGCTCGAAGTCGGGGAAGTCTTCCGCCTTGACGCTCTTCTGTTCCTGCCCGCTCATGTCTCTCCCTCGTTCTCGCAGTGCTCGGCTATGTCTACAGCCGAACCCCTGACGGAATCCATGCTGAGTAAGCCTGCGAGGGTGTGGGATCGCCCACGCGTTTAAACGCGGCGTGCAGGGGGTCGTTTAAACACACCACGCTGACCAACCTTGAAACCGTCACCCCTACCGGTGCACCTTTGACTTCGCCAGGGGGGAGCGATGCAAAGTTTCTTCACCGCTAGCACCCGGCGCACAACCTCGGGGCCGAGACAGGGGGAGTATGCGTGTTGTAACCGTGATCCAGGATCAGGACGGTAACCGGAAAGTCGTTGCTGATGTCGTCTATCCCGCCGAGAGTTGACATAAGAAATGCCCCCTCTTTCCCGAGGGGGCATCTTGGTTTCGGGGAGTGCGCCGGTATGGCTAACTCCAGTTGTTGTCCATCCTGATCAGTCGCTTCTTAACATCGTGCGGAATGATCAGCTGCCCCAACAGTTCCCCATCGTCCTGCTTTCCGAGTTCGAAAGTTATTCCGGCACTTAGCAGGTCCTTTTCCATGGCCTCTACGCCACCAGCCTCCCAATGTTGCCTGTACGTCATGCCGGTGCTTTCGTAGATCCACCTATCCTTTGTGGAATCCGGGTCGATCTTGCCCAGGTCTTCCATGAGAGCGTCTAGGGTTGCTTCGGCTTTCTCGCGAATGAACCCGGCTTTATCGAATCTTCCGCCCGGCTCCAGTCCAGACATGTAGTAGGCGATGGACTCTTCCAACCGTTTCCGCTCACGCCTGTTCTCGTCGCCACGGGCGTACTCGCGACGGATCACCTCATAGTCTCCCAGGGCCTCAAATACCGCTTGCGCTAGGGCGGAGTACACATGCTCAGGGTCCGGGGTCACGAATCCGGGCTTCCTGCACTCAGGGCACCTCAGGTATCGGTACTCCTTCACCTCTCCAGTCGAGAGTGTCTTGTAGTTATTCGTTTCATTGACGTTCCTGCCGCAACCCTGGTGCTTCATGATGCCCAGGAACCGGGTAGGACGACGGTTCTTCTCGTGATGGCGCTTATTCTTGGCACGCGTAGCAAGCGCCGCTTGTACGTCCTCGAATTCTTCACTGGTGAGGATCGGTTCATCCGTTACCCTGATTTCCTGGCCATTCTTGTCCAGCACCGGCTTAGACTTGTAGGTCGTAGCCCTCGTGCCGCCCTCAGTGCGGATGCCCTTTACGGCAGGGTTCCTGAGAATTCTGAGAACTTGCTGATTGTTCCATTTCCTGTTGCTGTAAGTCGGGACCTTAGCCCTGTCTAGAACCTTGGCAATTCGGTTTGCCGGAACCCCCCGCATTGCAGCTTGGTACATGTAGCGCACTGCCTGTGCCTGCCTGGGGTTCTGAACGAGCCTAAGTTTCCCGTCCACCCTGGCGGTTCTGTAGCCGTACGACGGCTTACCGATACGCCATTGGTCCTGTTGTTTCGTGTACTCCCAGTGCGACGCAACACGCGTCTTGGTGTTGGCTGCTTCAATCTCTGCCACAGCAGCAATGAAGGTCACCATTGCCTGTGCCATCGGAGATGACAGGTCCAGCGTGTCATTAAGGGAAACCAGGTTCTTCCCGAACTTTTCGCACCATTTGATGACCTCGTGGAGGTCAGAAATACGCCTGATGAAGCGGTCAAGCTTCCAAAACAGGATGAGATCAAACTCAGGGGTTCGGTTGTTCAGCCAGTCCCCGAGTTCCTTCCGCTCCCAAGGTGCCCTCTTGGTGGCAGACACGCCGAGGTCTCTAGCCACTCCAACGACCCTGATGCCCTCCCGGAGCGCGTAGCGGCGTAGGTCAAGTTCCTGCCGTGCCGGACTTGTGGTGTCCTCCGTGAGGATCGACAGTCGCACCGACAGGAGCCCACGGGGAGCCCCCTCCGGTAGCGCGTCGTTCCCAGCCTGGAGGTCGGCCAACTCTGCCAGCTCTTCGGGGGTCCACTCGGGGGCCGTCTGTGTGGTTGCCATGAGGCCGGAGCTTACAGGCAGTTGGATTCTGGAACGTTCTTCGTGCAGTTCGTCGACCCGGGATACGCCTACCCCGCGCTGTCCTTCGTCGTCCTCGGCGCCTTCGCCCAGCTCGCCAGCTTCCTCTACCTCAGCGCCCTGATATTCAGCGGCACCCGCCTCGCGGCGGCCTTCCGGCGGCGCAAGCGGCTGTCGGCGGGGGCCACCTCGGCCGTGGGCCTGCTGTTCCTCGGGTTCGCGGTGAAGCTGTCGCTGGCGAGCGCCTAGCCGGTCCCCGTCAGTTCGTGCGGTCCGGCCGGTCCTCGGGCAGGTCGCCCCACGACAGGGCGCAGGCCGGCTGAACCGGGCCGGGGCGGCGGCCCCGGCCCGGGTGAGCGCGGGACGGGCCCGGGCGTGAGCGCGGGACGGCCCCGGGCGTGAACGCGCCGCTCAGCGGTTGCGGGCCTTGCGGATCGCGCGGGTGACCACCGGCGGGAGCAGGTCCGCGGCGATCTTACGGGTGCGGCTGCGCGGGACCGCGGGACGCTTCGGCGGGTCCACGGGCCGCCGGGTGGGCTGCGTGGGGATCGTGGCCGCAGGGGGCTCGGGGGTGTTCGCGTGCCGCGACGGCGGGAACGGCGGTGCCTGCATGCCCTTGGACTTGAGGCGGACGATGCGGTGGCCGGCGGCCTGCTGGACGCTCAGGTGGCAGTCCTCGCGCCCCTGTGCCATCGCCAGCAGTTCCTCCTGGACGGGCTCGGGATCGCCCCAGGTCCCGTAGAGCTTCTGCGTGCTCAGACAGATCGGGCGCAGGCCCCTGTTCAGCACCGCTTCCCAGGCGGCGACCGAGACACCGGGGGTGTGCTCCGAGCGGAAGTCGTCCAGGACGACGATTCCGCCGGGCAGCAGCAGGTCGTGGGCCGCTCCTATGTCGCCGTGGACGTGCTCGTACAGGTGCGAGCCGTCGATGTGGACGAACCGGCAGGAGCGCGGCGGGACCTCGTCGGGCACCATCGAGCTCGGTCCCTGAAGGACGCGGGGCAGCGCGTCGTGGAAGGAGAGGTAGTTCTCCTCGAAGGCCTGCCGGGTCAGGGCGCTGTACGACTTCGTCGACTCCGCCCGGTTGGCGTCGTCCGGTGCGTCGCCCCCGAAGAGGTCGCACACCGTGAACCCCTCGCCGTCCCTCAGATGCCGGCCGAGGAAGATCGCACTCTTGCCCATGTACACCCCGACCTCCAGCAGGTCTCCGCGCATCCCGGCGGATTCCTGCCGGTCGAGGAACCAGTTGAAGAGCGTCTGGTCGAGTACCGGGAACCAGCCGGGGACGTCATCGAGCCGGCGGGGCGGTGGAGCCGTTTCTGCTGTGGCGACCATGAGGACGGGGCACTCCCTTGTGCGGACGGAAACGGTGCGAGAACTGCCCAGCATCTGCCCGGCAGGGGTCATCCGAACGGGCGGCGAGGTGAACAGCGGGCCAATTCCTGTGAGGCGACCGAGAGTCGGGGCTGGTGGGCTCAGCCCCGGGCGGCGCGCCCGCGCCTGAGGGACCGGGCCCGGCGGGCGACCCTGCGGACGGTGGCGTTGCGCGGGATGAACGCCAGCTGGACGGGGATCCCGCCGGGCAGCGCCAGCGAGGTGAGGCGCCGGCGCTTGAAGTACCGCCAGGTGTGCGGGCTCAGGTGCTCGGTGAGATAGCGCTCGGCGTGCGCCCGCAGACCCGGGTAGATCTTCGGCTGCATCGCGAAGCCCACGGTCCGTACGAGCGCTTCGAGGTCCTCGACCTCCATGCCCCGGCGCTGGTCCTCGACCGCCTTGCGGGCCGTCAGCTCGGGCAGCAGCGCGTCGACGATCGTGACCGGGACGCGGTTGCTGTTCTCGTACGGGGTCAGACGCTCCAGCAGGGTCTCGGTGCCGATACGCGCGACCGGGAGGCCGTGGAACTCGGACGCGGTGAGCAGCGCGGTGGAGAAGCAGCCGACGACCAGCGCCGGACGCATGCGCTGGTACAGCACCTCGGCGAGGACCGGGGTGTCGAGCACCGTCAGGTCGGCGCCCAGCTTCTCGGCCTCCTTCTCCAGCGTGCGCGAGAAGCGGGCCGGCGCCGAGGGGTGCGGCTTGAACACCACCCGGGTGTGCCCGAGCGCGACGGCGCCCTTCAGCATCCGCACGTGGAGGTTCTCCTCCTCCACGGCGGTGAGTATGTCGAGCGCCGAGAGGTACTGGCCGAGCAGCAGCGCGGGGGCCTGGACGGCGGGCAGCGCGTCGCCGGTGTCCTCGAGTTCCGCGAGCACCTTGGAGAACGCGTCCGTCGGCACGATCTCCGGCTCGACGCCGAACTCGGTCAGCAGCAGCGGCTTCAGGCCCGGGACCAGGTCCAGGTGCAGTAGCCGGTCCACGCGGGTGCCGACCAGCGGGTCGATCTTGTTGCGGGTGGGGCCGTAGCTCATCAGGCCGTCCGCGTAGACGGTGACGGGCGCGCCGGTGAAGATCTGGCAGACGCCGAGCGCCGGGTTGACCTGGATGGACTCGACGGCCAGTTCGACGTCGTCGTCGCCGAGGTTCCACAGGAGCCGCAGGTGCCGCTCCCACAGCGGGACGTCGTCAAGGCGCGGCGCCCAGCCGCCCGGGTGGAAGGGGTGGATGGTCTCGTTCCAGGAGATGACCTCGTCGAAGCGGCCGCGCAGCCGCTCGAAGCCGGGTACCTCGTCCAGCCCGGGCGTGGTCTCGGGCGTCGCCGCGTTGTTGGACACGAGCAGGATGCGCCGGTCGGCGGGCGCGAAGCACTCGCTGTCCAGCGCCGCGGCCAGGGTCGCGGTGCCGTACAGCGTCGACGCCAGGAAGATCTGCGTCGTCACGCGGCCACCCCCGCGGGTGCGGGACGGCGGCGCAGCCGGCGCAGACGCGATGCCCGCTCGATGTCCATGGAGTCCAGGGCGTCGTCGAGCACGTCCTGCGGCATGCGCCGCAGCGCGACAGCACTCATCGACTTCAGTTTCCGTGCCACCGGCGGCTCGAACCTTTCGATGGATCCCAGATGGTGGGAGATGATCGCGCAGTAGGTGCGCACGGCCTTGGGGAGCAGGTCGTCGGCATCCCGGTCCCCGGCGGTCTCCGCCACGACCTGGTCGAACGCGCGGATGAAGTCCAGTTGCCGCACATCCCCGATCTGCGTGAGCGAGGAGGCGACACCGCGCCGGTAGTAGACGCCCATGAGGCTCACCGCGGCGAAGGACTCCGCCTCCCGGTGCAGCTTCCAGATCCAGGGCCGGTCCTCGGCCGTGCGCAGGCCGTCGGTGAAGTGCAGCAGACCGCGGTCGACGAGGCGGCGGTGGTACGCACCCGCCCACGCGTACGCGTAGTCGACGGAGGTGGAGCGGTCGGCGGGCAGGATCGCGTCGCGCGGGTTCATCACCACACCGCGCCGGCCGTGCGGCACCCGGTGGACGGCACGCGCCCGCCCGGTGCACTGGACGTGGTCGGTGCGCACGAAGTCGCAGCCCAACTCCTCGATGGCGGCGACCAGTTTGGGATAGTAGCCGGGGGCGAGCCAGTCGTCCCCGTCGAGGAACGTGAGGTACTCGCCGCGTGCCGTGTCGATCCCGGTGTTGCGCGCGGTCGCCAGCCCCCCGTTCTTCTCGTGCCGGACGTACACCGCGCCTGGCAACTCTCGCTCCGCACGCGCGAGGATGTCCGGTGTCTCGTCGCGCGAGCAATCGTCGACGAGAATGAATTCGAAGTCCTCGCGCGCGTTCGCACGCAGGCTCTTCAGGGTGTCGGGCGCGTATTGCTGCACGTTGTAGAACGGCACGATGACGGAGAGCTTGACCACGCCTGTGACGGTAGGCGGCGGCCCGGCATTCGTCTTGACCGGCGGTTTGATGGGGAGTGAACGACGCGTGGCGGAATAGTGAACCCAGCTGTTTCCCGGCGGCATCACGGGCTGATTCGCCGTTCGTCGCCACGCTGTTAACCCGTTGTTGTATTCCGCTTCGGCCGCGCCTCGAAATTCCTTCCTAGCGTCTTCGTCGTGCCAGCAAGTACTGCAAGGCGCCTGCGGGTCGCCGTCCTAGCCGATTCCGACACCCGGTGGAAATGGGGTGCGCTCACCGCCGCCCGCATTTCACCGACGGAATTCGCGGAGACCACCGAATCGACGGAAACCTCCGATAAAACAGCCGATTCGGACATCCGGCTCGACGGTTTCCTCCTGCGGGGCCGTGCCACCCCCACCGCCCGCCAGCTCAGGGAGGTCGGCGTCCGCGCGGACTCCCTCCGCGAGGTCACCGCCGTCGAATTCCTGCGCGAGATGACGCAGGAGACGTACGACGTCCTCGTGCTCGCCCTAGTCGGCGGTGGCGTCCAGGCGATGCTGCACGGGCTCGCCCACGCCTGGCGGGGACGCCCGGAGCGGCCCGTGGTGGTCACCGGCTACGTCGGTGTCGTCTACGAGAAGCTCGCCGACGGCCTTCTGCTGCGGCACGGCGCGGACCTGGTCCTCGCCAACTCCCGCCAGGACGCCGAGCGTTTCAGGGCCGTCTTCGAGGGGGTGGGCGCCGACGCCTCGTCGGTCACCGAGGTCGCGCTGCCCTTCCTCGACGGCGCTCCCTACGAGAAGAAGGACCCCTACACGGTCGTCTTCGCCGCACAGCCCTCCGTCCCGGAGACCCGCGAGGACCGTGCGTACCTGCTGGACCGGCTCGTCCGGCACGCGCGTCGCCACCCCGAGCGCGAGGTGCTGCTCAAGCTGCGCTCCAAGCCGGGCGAGCACACCACCCACATCGAGGAACTGCCCTACCAGAAGCTGGCCCGGCGGCACGACCTGCCGGCCAACTTCCGTCTGGTCTACGGGAACATGGGCGAGGTCCTCGACGACACCGACCTGCTGGTCACGATCAGCTCGACAGCCGCCCTGGAGTCCCTGCACCGCCGTATCCCCACCGTCGTCCTCACCGACCTCGGGGTGCGGGAGGCGCTCGGCAACCACCACTTCGTGGGTTCGGGCTGCCTCGCCTCCTGGGACCAGCTCGACGCCGGGCACGAGCCGACACCCGATGCGGAGTGGGTGGCCCGGCAGGGCGTCGCTGCCGGAGGCACCCTCTTTGGGGAAGGTTCGTACGCCACCGCCTTCGACGAGGCCCGGGGGCGCATCGCCGAGCTGCTGACCACCGGTGAACTCCCGCCGCTGAAGCCCTACTACACCCCCGTCACCGCGCCCGGCTATCTGCCCGGCGTCCTCGCCCGCCACCACCTCGCCCCGGACGGCAGCCCGTTGCCGGGCGCGCCCGCCTCCGACAAGGCGCCCGGACCCGTACGCCAGATCGTCCGCCGCGCGGCGCGGGGCGCGTACCGGCACGGGGTGCAGCGGGTGGCGCCCGTCATCAGGCGGATGGGTGAGCTGTGACCTCTCTTCAAGGAGTGGACCCCATGCCCAACCCGGAAGCGGGCCGAGGCGCTTCGGTGCGCCGGGTGCTCGCAGTGATCCCCGCGCGCGGCGGCTCCAAGGGCGTGCCCGCGAAGAACCTCGCCTCCGTCGGCGGTGTGCCGCTGGTGGCGCGCGCGGTGCGCGAGTGCCTCGCGACCCGCCTGGTGACGGACGTCGTGGTGTCCACCGACGACCAGGCCATCGCCGCGACCGCGCGCCAGGCCGGCGCCGAGGTCGTGCTGCGGCCGGCCGCCATCGCCGGTGACACGGCGACCTCGGAGGCCGCCGTCCTGCACGCCATGGACGCCCACGAGGCCCTGCACGGCGCGTCCGTCGACGTCGTCCTGCTCGTGCAGTGCACCAGCCCGTTCATCGTCCGCGAGGACATCGACGGGGTGGCGGCCGCGATCGTCGAGAACGGCGCGGACACCGCGGTGACCGTGGCCCCCTTCCACGGCTTCATCTGGCGAGACCACGAGGGCACGGCGGACGAGGTCGCCGCCGGCACCGTCGCGGAGGCCGACGCGGCCGTCGGCGGCGGCTACGGCGTCAACCACGACAAGTCCTTCCGCCCGCGCCGCCAGGACCGCCCCCAGGACCTGCTGGAGACCGGCGCCGCCTACGCGATGGACGCGGCCGGCTTCCGCGAGCACCGGCACCGCTTCTTCGGCCGTACGGAACTGGTACGGACGGACCCGGCGCGGGTCCTGGAGATCGACGACCCGCACGACCTGGCGCGGGCACGGGCTCTGGCGCCCCTCTTCGACGCGGACCTCCCCGGTTCACTGCCCACTGCTGATGACGTCGACGCGGTCGTACTGGACTTCGACGGCACCCAGACCGACGACCGGGTGCTGATCGACTCCGATGGAAGGGAGTTCGTCTCCGTGTACCGCGGGGACGGACTCGGCATCGCGGCCCTGCGCAAGAGCGGGCTGAAGATGCTGATCCTCTCCACGGAAGTGAACCCGGTCGTCGCCGCACGGGCCCGGAAGCTCAAGGTTCCGGTCCTGCACGGCATCGACCGGAAGGACCTCGCGCTGAAGCAGTGGTGCGAGGAGCAGGGCATCGCGCCCGAGCGCGTGCTCTACGTCGGCAACGACGTCAACGACCTCCCGTGCCTCGCCCTCGTCGGCTGGCCCGTGGCGGTCGCGAGCGCCCACGACGTGGTACGCGGCGCCGCCCGTGCGGTCACCACCGTCCCCGGTGGCGACGGCGCGATCCGAGAGATCGCCCGCTGGATCCTCGGCCCCTCTCTCGATTCCCTCCACACGTAAGGACAGTTCCTGCCATGAGCACCAACTCCCGTCTGCGCACGTTCGGTTCCCGCGAGGTCGGCCCGGGCAAGCCCGTCTACATCTGCGGTGAGATCGGCATCAACCACAACGGTGAGCTGGAGAACGCCTTCAAGCTGATCGACGTGGCCGCCGAGGCCGGCTGCGACGCCGTGAAGTTCCAGAAGCGCACTCCTGAGATCTGCACCCCGCGCGACCAGTGGGACATCGAGCGCGACACCCCCTGGGGCCGGATGACCTACATCGACTACCGCCACCGCGTGGAGTTCGGCGAGGACGAGTACCGCCGGATCGACGAGTACTGCACGCAGAAGGGCATCGACTGGTTCGCGTCCCCGTGGGACACCGAGGCGGTCGCCTTCCTGGAGAAGTTCGACCTCCCCGCCCACAAGGTCGCCTCCGCGTCCCTCACCGACGACGAGCTGCTGCGCGCCCTGCGCGCGACCGGCCGCACGATCATCCTGTCCACGGGCATGTCGACCCCGCGGCAGATCCGCCACGCGGTGGAGGTGCTCGGCAGCGACAACATCCTCATGTGCCACGCCACCTCGACCTACCCGGCGAAGGCCGAGGAGCTCAACCTCCGCGTGATCAACACGCTGGAGAAGGAGTACCCGAACGTCCCGATCGGCTACTCCGGCCACGAGACCGGCCTGCAGACCACGCTGGCCGCGGTCGCCCTCGGCGCGGTGTTCGTCGAGCGCCACATCACCCTGGACCGCGCCATGTGGGGCTCGGACCAGGCGGCCTCCGTCGAGCCGCAGGGCCTCACGCGCCTGGTGCGCGACATCCGCACCATCGAGGCGGCACTGGGCGACGGCGTGAAGAAGGTCTACGACTCCGAGCTCGGCCCGATGAAGAAGCTGCGCCGCGTCACCGGCGTCGTCGCCGAGGCGGAGATCGCCGTGGCCGCCGGCGAGCCGGTGGCGGTCTGAGCGCCTTACGGGACGGTCGTACACCGATGAGCCCCCGCGCCGGATCCGCCGGCCACCCCCGTTCCACGCTGGCCTTCGTCGAGAGCCCGGTACAGCTCCTGAACGTGCTGGAGTGGGCCCACGCGCACGCCCTGGGCACCGCGGGGGGCGCCGTACCCGGGCGCGCGGCGGCGATCCCGGCGCAGGGGCGCCGGCGGCCGGGGGGGATGCCCGCGCAGGGGGACCGGGGGTCCGGAGCGGGGCGTACGGCGGGGGACGGAGCGGACGCGGCGGCGGGCGGTACGGGGCCGCGGGACGGGGTCGCGGCGGACGCGGCGGCGGGCGGTGCGGGGCCGCGGGACGGGGTCGCGGCGGACGCGGCGGCGGGCGGTGCGGGGCCGCGGGACGGGGGCGCGGCGGACGCGGCGGCGGGCGGTGCGGGGCCGCGGGACGGGGGCGCGGCGGACGCGGCGGCGGGCGGTGCGGGGCCGCGGGACGGGGGCGCGGCGGGCGGTACGGCGCCGCGGGACGGGGGCGCGGCGGAGGATACGGCGCAGGAGGGGCTCACCCTCGTGGTGCTGGCGCCCACCGACCCGATGACCCGGGGCCAGCTGCGCCGCATGGCGGAACTGGCCCGTGACGAGGGGTACGAGGTCCGCTGGGAGGAGGCCCGGGGCGGTGCCCTGGCGCCCTTCCACACCATCGGCGGCCTCACCCCGCTGCTGCGCCGGGCGCGCCGGGTGGTGATGGGGGACCCGTTCTCCCGCTACGTCCAGCTGCTGCTGACCATCACCGGGGCGCGGGAGCTGGTGGTGGTGGACGACGGCACCGCGACCATGGAGTTCGTCGCCCAGCTCGCCCGCGGTGAACGCCTGGTGCGCTGGCACCGCAAGGGCGGCCGCCGGAGCCCCCGGGACCTGTTGTTCGCCCCGGTGTCGACCTCGGCGCGCCGCAGGCTGACCCCGGGCACCCGGCGCACCGTGGAGATCTTCTCCTCCATGCCGATCGAGGAGGCCCCGGCCGGGGTCACGATCACGTCGAACGACTTCACCTGGACCCGGGCCCGCTTCGGCCCGCCACGCCTGACCAAGGGCGCGGACCTGGTCGGCACCTCCCTCGTCGAGACGGGCGTGGTGGACGGCGAGCGCTATCTGGAGGCGGTGCGGTCGCTCGCCACGGCGCACGGGGCGACCCGCTACTTCGCCCACCGCCGGGAGAGCCCCGTGAAACTCCACAAGCTGGCGGTGGAGACGGGCCTGGAGGTGGTCCGGCCGGACCTGCCCCTGGAGCTGATCGCCCGCCGCGGCCCCGTCGGCCGTACGATCCTCAGCTTCCCCTCCACGGTCGTCCACACCCTGCCGCTGGCCCTCGTCGGCACGGAGGTCCGCGTCGCGGTGTGCGACATCGACCCCGCCTGGCTCACGGACCACGCCTCGCCCCGGGCGCAGGGCTTCCTGTCGGGGGTGACGGACACTGCGCGGGACGTGGACCGGGTGTCGTCGGTGACGGGGGGACCGGACGTGGCGGCCGCCGAGCAGGACGTGGCGGCGGGATAGACCGCCGACCGGGCCGGAGTCCCGCCAGATCGTCGGGCATGCGGCCGGCGCAGTCCGGGGCCATGGCGTCGTGCGACATGGCGTCGTACGACACCCGGGTGGTCCCTAGGAAGTCCCTTCCTCGGCTTTCACGCGGGCGACCCACCCGTGCGGGCGTACCGGCAGAAGGCTGCTTTCACGCGTTCACCACTTCGCCATGTGAGGCCGCGCACAGGTTGGGGAGTCGTAGGAGAGATGACGCTTCCGCGACGGGAAGGCGGCGTGACGTGGTATCCGTGATGTACGGGAATCGCTCGGAACCCTTCGAGCGTTCACGTAACGGGACGCCCGTACACGGAAGCGGTCCCGTACTGGGATCACCGGGCGCCCCCCACGGCGCCGGGAGGCCGCCGCGGTCACCCCCGCGGCCCCGCTCTCGACCCCCGGCCCGATTCCGTCGCCCGGAAAGCCCGGCGAGTTTACCCATCCCCACAGCCGACCATGCGGCGTGCGGCCAGATTTTCCTCCCCTGACGGGCTGAAGTTTTGTTGATCGCAGGGAGGTCGGCCGCCCGATCGCCTTACCCTTCAAAGGGTGAACCAATTGATGTCCCTAGAGTCCGAGGCCGATCACCCCGGTGAAGCGGTGCTTCCCGGCGCGCTGTCCGAGGCGCTGCACGCCGAACTCGTCGCCTTCCGTCGCGACCTGCACATGCACCCTGAACTCGGCCACCAGGAGTTCCGCACGACCGCCGCGATCAAGGCCCGCCTGGAGCAGGCGGGTCTCACGCCGCGCGTCCTCGACACCGGGACCGGACTCGTGTGTGACATCGGCGACCCGGACGGCGTACGCCCGATGCTCGCGCTCCGCGCGGACATCGACGCGCTCCCCATCCCGGACACCAAGACCGACTGCGCCTACCGGTCCACCGTGCCGGACCGCGCCCACGCCTGCGGCCACGACGTGCACACCACGGTCGTCCTCGGCGCCGGACTCGTCCTCGCCGAGCTGCACCGCGAGGGGCGGCTGCCGCGGCCGGTGCGGCTGGTCTTCCAGGCCGCCGAGGAGGTCCTGCCGGGCGGGGCCGCCGACGCCATCGAGTCCGGTGTCCTGGAGGGGGTCGGGCGGATCATCGCCGTGCACTGCGACCCCAAGGTCGACGCAGGGCGCATCGGGCTGCGGCACGGCCCCATCACCTCCGCCTGCGACCGGCTCGAGGTCGCGCTCGACGGCCCGGGCGGCCACACCGCCCGCCCGCACCTCACCACGGACCTGGTGCTGGCCGCCGCGCGTGTCGCCGCCGAGGTGCCGGGGATGGTCGCGCGCCGCGTCGACGCCCGCAGCGGGCTCTCGGTCACCTGGGGGCGCATCGAGTCCGGGCACGCCTGCAACGTGATCCCCCAGCACGCCGAGATCTCCGGGACCGTACGCTGCCTGGACCTCGACGCCTGGCGGCAGGCGCCGGACCTGGTGCACGCGGCGGTCGACGAGATCGCCAACCAGTACAAGGCCAAGCCCGAGATCAACTACGTCCGCGGGGTGCCGCCGGTCGTCAACGAGGCCGGTGCCACCGAACTCCTGCGCGACGCGATGACCGCACGGCGCGGTGCCCACTCCGTGGAGGACACCGAGCAGAGCCTCGGCGGCGAGGACTTCTCCTGGTACCTGGAGAAGGTGCCCGGCGCCATGGCCCGCCTCGGCGTCCGCCGCCCCGGGGACCGAGTGGTGCGGGACCTGCACCAGGGGGACTTCGACGCGGACGAGCACGCCATCACGGTGGGCGTGGAACTGTTCACGGCGGCGGCACTGCTGGACGCGCAGGAGCGGTAGGGCTCCCGCAGGAAGTCGTTGATCACCGTATCGGGCAAGGACAGAACCGCCCCCGCACGACCGCAGGGATCGTGCGGGGCATCGGGCCGCCCCCTGAGCACGGCACCCGCGCACGCGAGGGAACGCGGATCCCGCTCCCACGGGCGTTGACCCACGGGTCGTGGACGGTGGCCGTCGTGCCGGGGCCCGACGCGCAGCGCCCGTACGTCCGAGGGCACCGCAGGCCGGTCCGACCTGCGGGGATGCGTCTCGCTGAGGGATACTGGCGGTGGGCGGCCGCGAGAAGATCCAGCCCGAGTCGGCCCGAGAAGGATCTCGGTGGCGCAACTATCGCGTACATCACGTCCGAGCGCCGAGGGCGCCGGGTCTACCGTGGGAATCGCTGCCCAGGGTTCACACGGTTCAAAACGGTCGGATAACGCTCTGGCAATGAGGGGTTTTCCGGATTGTCTACGCGCGTTACGCTGCCGCGGAACCAGCGCCTGGATTGGGCGCTCGCACAAAGGAGTCTCATTCCATGCGCCGGGTGGCCAAGCTTTCCGCTGCGTGTATCGCCACCGCAGCCCTCGCCGTGACTGCCACTGCCTGTGGCAGCACCTCCTCCGACAACAGCAGCTCGTCGCCCTCCAGTGGCGGCAAGGGCATCAAGATCGGCCTTGCCTACGACGTCGGCGGCCGTGGTGACCGCTCCTTCAACGACTCCGCCGCGCGTGGTGCCGACAAGGCCGAGAAGGAATTGGGCGGCTCCATAAAGGAGCTGACCGCGAAGACGTCGGACACCGAGGCCGACCGCGAGCAGCGCCTGCAGGACCTGGCGGACGCGGGTTACAACCCGATCGTCGCCGTCGGTTTCTCCTACGCCCCCGCCGTGACCAAGATCGCCGCGAAGTACCCGAAGACCAGCTTCGGCCTCGTCGACTCGGTCGTTCAGGGCGCGAACGTCAACAGCATCACGTTCACCGAGGAGCAGGGCTCCTACCTCGCCGGTGTCGCCGCGGCGCTGAAGACCAAGAAGGACCACGTCGGCTTCATCGGCGGCGTCGACAACCCGCTGATCAAGAAGTTCGAGGCGGGTTACGTCCAGGGCGTGCACGACACCAACCCGAAGGTCAAGGTCGACGTCCAGTACCTGTCCCACGGTCAGGACTTCTCCGGCTTCTCCAGCCCCGACAAGGGGCAGCAGGCCGCGCAGGGCATGCTGGACAACGGCGCCGACGTCATCTACACGGCCGCCGGCTCCTCCGGCAACGGCGCGATCGAGGCCGTGCACGGTGCCAAGGGCGCTTGGGCCATCGGCGTGGACTCCGACCAGTACAACATCCCGGGTCTGGCCCAGTACAAGAGCTCGATCCTGACCTCCATGGTCAAGAACGTCGACGTCGGCGTGTTCGACTTCATCAAGTCCGTCAAGGACGGCAAGCCGCTGACCGGCAACAACGTCTACTCGCTGGCCAAGGGCGGCGTCTCGCTGGCCACCAGCGGCGGCTTCATCAACGACATCCAGCCCAAGCTGGACGCCGCGAAGAAGAAGATCGTCGACGGTCAGATCAAGGTCAAGACGACCCCGTGACCTGACAGGTCCGGCCGGCCCGTCGACCAGGCGATCCGGCCGGACCGCCGGATTTCAGGCTCGGCGCGGGGGCAGCTTGCGCAAGCTCCCCGCCGAGCCATAACAATGTGTCAACTCTACGCGTGTAGCGTGGAGTTGCCGCGCTAGCGTCGCCGACGCCCGCCACCTCCCCCACGCAGCCCCTTTCCCCGAGGAGAGTGCGCCATCAACGCGTCCAGCCCTCCCGCTGCCGTCGAACTGCGCGGCATCACCAAGCGTTTTCCCGGCGTCGTCGCCAACCGCGATATCGACATCACGGTCCGCACGGGCACCGTCCACGCCCTGTGCGGTGAGAACGGCGCCGGCAAGTCCACCCTGATGAAGATCCTTTACGGCATGCAGCAGCCGGACGAGGGCACCATCACGGTCAATGGCGAACAGGTCGTCTTCCACAACCCGGGTGACGCCATCGCCCGCGGCATCGGCATGGTGCACCAGCACTTCATGCTCGCCGACAACCTCACCGTGCTGGAGAACGTCGTCCTCGGCGCGGAGAAGCTGTACGGCATCGGGAACAAGGCCCGTGCGAAGATCAAGGAGATCTCCGACGCGTACGGTCTCAACGTCCGCCCGGACGTGCTCGTGGAGGAGCTGGGCGTCGCCGACCGCCAGCGCGTGGAGATCCTCAAGGTCCTCTACCGCGGCGCCAAGACCCTCATCCTGGACGAGCCGACCGCCGTGCTCGTGCCGCAGGAGGTCGACGCGCTTTTCGACAACCTGCGTGAGCTGAAGTCCGAGGGCCTCACCGTCATCTTCATCTCCCACAAGCTGGGCGAGGTGCTGTCGGTCGCCGACGAGATCACCGTCATCCGGCGCGGTACGACGGTCGGCACCGCCGAGCCGTCGCGCACCACCCCCAAGCAGCTCGCCGAGATGATGGTCGGCAGCGAGCTGCCCACCCCGGAAACCGCGGAGTCCACGGTCACGGACGTCCCGATGCTCACGGTCGACGGCCTGCACCTGGCGCAGACCGACCTCGACGGCATCGAGCGGATCATCCTCGACGAGATCTCCTTCACGATCCACAAGGGCGAGGTCCTCGGCATCGCCGGTGTGGAGGGCAACGGCCAGTCCGAGCTGGTCGAGGCGATCATGGGCATGCGCCACCCGGACGCCGGCGTGATCACCCTCGACGGCACCGACATCTCCCAGGCCGCCACCCGCAGCCGCCGCGAGGCCGGCATCGGCTACATCCCCGAGGACCGCCACCGCCACGGCCTGCTGCTGGAAGCCCCGCTGTGGGAGAACCGCATCCTCGGCCACGTCACCGAGAGGCCCAACTCGCGCGGCGGCCTCATCGACATCAAGGCGGCCCGCGCCGACACCGAGCGGATCGTGCAGGCCTACGACGTCCGCACGCCCGGCATCGACGTCACCGCGGCCTCGCTGTCCGGCGGCAACCAGCAGAAGCTGATCGTCGGCCGCGAGATGAGCCACAACCCCAAGCTGCTCATCGCCGCCCACCCCACCCGCGGTGTGGACGTCGGCGCCCAGGCGGCCATCTGGGACTACATCCGCGAGGCCCGCCGCGAGGGCCTGGCCGTGCTGCTGATCTCGGCCGACCTGGACGAGCTGATCGGGCTCTCCGACACCCTGCGGGTGATGTACCGCGGCCGTCTGGTCGCCGACGCCGACCCCGCCACCATCACCCCCGAAGAGCTGGGCTCCGCCATGACCGGTGCGGCCACCGGCCACCTGGAGCACACAGAGGACGACGCGCGATGAACAAGCTGACCTCACGGATCGACAAGGAGCGGCTGTTCCTCGGCATCGCCGCGCCGGTGCTGGCGGTCGTCGCCGCGCTGGTCGTCACCGCCCTGGTGATCCTCGCGACCGGCAAGAACCCCGGCCCCGCCTTCAACGACATGGTGACCTACGGCTTCGCCAGCGACAGCCAGGTCTACATCCTCAACAAGGCGACCACCTACTACCTGGCGGGCGTCTCGGTGGCCATCGGCTTCCGGATGAACCTGTTCAACATCGGCGTCGACGGCCAGTACCGGCTCGCCGCGTTCTTCGCCGCCGTCCTCGGCGGTGCGCTGACCACGCCGGGATGGCTCTCCATCATCCTGATCCTGGTCTGCGCCATGGCGACCGGCGCCGTGTGGGCGGCCATCGCCGGCATCCTGAAGGTGACCCGCGGCGTCAGCGAGGTCATCTCGACGATCATGCTGAACTCGATCGCCACCGCGATCATCGCCTACCTGCTCCAGCCCGGAAAGCTGGCCCAGCTCCAGCAGGGCGGCACCGTCGTCGCCACCAAGCCGCTGCCCTCGGCCTCGCACTTCTTCAGCATCAACACCGGCCCGGCCGGTGACCTGTGGGGCTTCATCTTCATCGCCGTGATCGTCGGCATCGCGTACTGGTTCGTGCTCGGCCGCACCCGGTTCGGTTACGACCTGCGCACCGTCGGCCAGTCCGAGAGCGCGGCGACCGCCAGCGGTGTCTCGGTGAAGAAGATGGTCGTCACCAGCATGATCATCTCGGGTGCGGTGGCCGGTCTGATCGGCATGCCGACCCTGCTCAACGACAGCTACCAGTTCAGCAGCGACTTCCCGGCGGGCATCGGCTTCACCGGCATCGCCATCGCGCTGCTCGGCCGCAACAACCCGGTCGGCATCGCGCTCGGCGCCCTGCTCTGGGGCTTCCTGGAGCGCACCACCAACCACCTGGAATTCCAGGGCTACGACAAGGAAATCCTCGGCGTCATCCAGGGCGTCATCGTGCTCTGCGTCGTCATCGCCTACGAGGTCGTACGCCGCTACGGCCTGAAGCGCCAGCAGCAGAAGGTCGGCGCCGAACTCGCCGCCCAGGCCGCCGCCCAGACGAAGAAGCAGGAGGTGGCGTGATGACTGCCACGATGACCGACGCGCCGCCGCCCGCGGCGCCCAAGGCGGGCGACGCCCCCCAGCGCTCCGGCCGCTCGCTCGGCCAGATCCTCATCATCGTCGCGGGTGCGCTACTGCTCCTGGCCGCGGTCCGCATGATCACCGGCTCGCAGGACCTCGACTCCGCCGGCCAGGTCAGCGCCGCCCTCGGCCTCGCCGTGCCCATCGGCCTCGCCGGTCTCGCCGGCCTGTGGTCCGAGCGCGCCGGTGTGGTCAACATCGGCCTCGAGGGCATGATGATCCTCGGCACCTTCGGCGCCGGGTGGATCGGCTGGCAGACCAGCCCCTGGCTCGGCCTGCTCATGGGCATCGGCTTCGGTGTCGTCGGAGGCCTGGTGCACGGCGTCGCCACCATCACCTTCGGTGTCGACCACATCGTCTCCGGTGTCGCGATCAACCTGCTCGCGCTCGGCGCCACCCAGTACCTCGCCAAGCTGTTCTTCACCAATGGCGCGGCGGCGAACGCGGGCGGCAACCCCAAGCAGTCCCCGCCGGTCGGCAACCTGCCCGACGTCACCGTGCCCGGCCTCTCCGACGGCCTGCACTCGATCGAGAACCACCACTGGTTCCTGATCTCCGACATCGCCGGCATCCTCGGCGGCCTGGTCACCAACCTGTCTGTGATCACGGTCCTGGCAGCGGTACTGTTCCTCGCCAGCTGGTGGCTGCTGTGGCGCACCCCGTTCGGTCTGCGGCTGCGCTCCTGCGGCGAGAACCCGGCCGCCGCCGAGTCACTCGGCGTCAACGTCTACACCTACAAGTACGCGGCCGTGGCCGTCTCCGGCGGCCTCGCCGGCCTCGGCGGCGCCTTCCTGGCGCTGGTCACCTCGCACACGTACCTGGAGGGCCAGACCGGCGGCCGCGGCTACATCGGCCTCGCGGCGATGATCTTCGGCAACTGGCGCCCGGGCGGCCTGGCGATGGGCGCAGGCCTGTTCGGCTACTCCGACGCGCTCCAGCTGCGCAACGGCGGTACGACCGTGCACGCGCTGCTGCTCCTGCTGGTCGTCCTGCTCGTCGCCCTGGCCGGCTGGAAGCTGTACCGCAAGGCGATGGTGCAGGGCGTGGTCAGCCTGGTCATGGCCGCCCTGGTGCTGGTCTGGTACCTGCTCACCGACACGGTCCCGAGCGACTTCGTCGGCGCGACCCCGTACGTCGTCACCCTGCTTGTACTGTCGTTGTCCGCGCAGCGCCTGCGGATGCCCAAGGCCGACGGCATGCGGTACCGGAAGGGACAGGGCAAGTGACCGACCCCGCGACGTTCGACTGGGCGGCCCTCAGGGAGGAGGCGCGCGCGGCGATGTCCCGCGCCTACGCCCCCTACTCCGGCTACCGGGTCGGCGTGGCGGCCCTCGTCGAGGACGGGCGGACCGTCACCGGCTGCAACGTCGAGAACGCCTCCTACGGCCTGAGCCTGTGCGCCGAGTGCGGGCTCGTCTCGCAGCTGCAGAACACCGGGGGCGGCCGGCTCACGCACTTCACCTGCGTGAACGGCGAGGGCGAGCTGCTCGTCCCGTGCGGTCGCTGCCGCCAGCTGCTGTACGAGTTCGGCGGCCCCGATCTGCTGGTGGACTCTCCGGCGGGGGTCCTGCCGCTGTCGGAGATGCTGCCGCAGGCTTTCGGCCCGGACCACCTCACCAAGTAACTCCTGTGCGGCCCCTCTGAGTTGATCTCTACGGCTCAGGGGGGCCGCACACCTTCGGACCTGAAGGTCCTTCGAACCTCCGGAAGGAACCCATGGCCATGGACGCCATCTCCGTCATCCGCACCAAGCGGGACCGCGGTGAGCTGAGCGACGAGCAGATCGACTGGGTCATCGACGCGTACACGCGGGGCGAGGTCGCCGACGAGCAGATGTCCGCGCTCGCGATGGCCATCCTGCTCAACGGCATGAACCGCCGCGAGATCGCCCGCTGGACGGCGGCGATGATCGCGTCGGGCGAGCGCATGGACTTCTCGTCCCTCTCCCGCCCGACGGCCGACAAGCACTCGACGGGCGGCGTCGGCGACAAGATCACGCTGCCGCTGGCCCCGCTGGTCGCCGCCTGCGGCGCGGCGGTCCCGCAGCTGTCGGGCCGGGGCCTCGGCCACACCGGCGGCACGCTGGACAAGCTGGAGTCGATCCCGGGCTGGCGCGCACTGCTGTCGAACGAGGAGATGCTCTCCGTCCTGGACGGTGTCGGCGCCGTGATCTGCGCGGCGGGCGACGGCCTGGCACCCGCCGACAAGAAGCTGTACGCGCTCCGCGACGTGACGGGCACGGTGGAGGCCATCCCCCTGATCGCCTCCTCCATCATGTCGAAGAAGATCGCTGAGGGCACGGGCTCGCTGGTCCTGGACGTGAAGGTCGGTTCGGGCGCCTTCATGAAGACCCTCGACGACGCCCGTGAACTGGCGCGGACGATGGTGGGCCTCGGCACGGACCACGGCGTGAAGACGATCGCGCTGCTGACCGACATGTCGACCCCGCTGGGCCTGACCGCGGGCAACGCGCTGGAGGTCCGCGAGTCGGTGGAGGTCCTGGCGGGTGGCGGCCCGGCCGACGTGGTCGAGCTGACGATCGCCCTGGCCCGCGAGATGCTCGACGCGGCCGGTGTGAAGGACGCGGACCCGGCGAAGGCCCTGGCGGACGGCACCGCGATGGACGTCTGGCGTCGCATGATCGCGGCCCAGGGCGGCGACCCGGACGCGCCGCTGCCGACGTCGAAGGAGCAGCACGTGATCAAGGCCCCCTCGTCGGGTGTCCTGACCCGCCTCGACGCCTACGACATCGGTGTCGCCGCCTGGCGCCTGGGCGCGGGTCGGGCCCGCAAGGAGGACCCGGTGCAGGCGGCGGCGGGCGTGGAGATGCACGCCAAGCCGGGCGACACGGTGACGGAGGGCCAGCCCCTGCTGACCCTGCACACGGACACGCCGGAGCGCTTCGAGTACGCGCTGCAGGCCGTGGAAGGGTCGTACGACATCGCGGCGGACGGGGCGGACTTCACGGCGTCGCCGGTGGTGCTGGAACGTATCGCCTGACCTGGGGTTTCTTCTTTCGGGTGAACGGGATCGGTGGACCTGTGCCGGTCCCGTTCGGCATGCTGGGATCGGTGACGTACCGATAGGAGACCGCCATGAGCGCACTCACCGTCGACCACGCGACGGCCAGCGGCCACGAGTGGGACGGCCTCGTCCGGATCTGGCAGGAGACGGACGCCCCGGAGGGCTGCAGGGTGGAGATCATCGAGGGGATCGTCACCGTGGCACCACCGCCGTCCAAGGCCCACAACAAGATCGTCAGCAAGGTGATTCGCCGCCTGTCCGATGTGCTTCCGGACGACTGGGGCCTCTACCCGACTCTGGGCACCGCCGTCCCGTCCCGAGACAGCCTCTACATCCCGGACCTCGCGGTGGCGCCAGAGGATGCATTGGATGGTGAAGACGACGAGTACATCCCCGCAGGTGCCGCCGAACTGATTGTGGAGATCACCTCGAAGTCCAACGCGAACACCGACCGGATCACCAAGGCCGCCGGCTATGCCAAGGCCGGAGTACCCCTGTACCTCCTTATCGATGGCTGGGCCCCGGGCGGCCCCACCGTCACGTTGTATGGGGAACCGAAGGGCGATGTCTACCGCGTTCTGCGCGCAGGCAAGTTCGGCGACGTAATCGACCTGCCTGAGCCGTTCGGTTTCACCTTGGACACGAGCGATTTCCCGACCCAGTAGGTGCGCGCTTCGCACCGATGAGTTGAACGGCCCCGCCCGGTCCACCCTCCGTGGACGCCAAGACACCCCCCGTACTCGTGCTGGCCGGACCCGTCGCCCCCGGCGACGTGGCGCAGCTCGGCGACGACGTGCGAGCGCTGCTGAAGGCCACCGGCGCCGGGGTCGTCGTATGCGACGTCGGCGCCCTCAGGCCCGTGCGCCTCGCCACCGTCGACGTATTGGCCCGGCTGCAGCTCGCCGCCCGGCGGGCCGGGGGCCGTATCCAGCTGCGCGACCCGGCGCCCGCCCTGCGCGCGCTACTCGACCTCGTCGGCCTCCCGGTCGAGCTCGAGGGGCAGCCCGAACAGCGGGAACCAGCGCTGGGTGTCGAGGAAGCAGTGGAACCCGGTGATCCGGCCGCCTGACGTCTCCAGCACCTGCACCGCCCAGGCCGTGAAGCCGCCCTTCTCCGGGTCCGGCTTGTACTGGGCGAAGCCCGGCAGGCCGTTCACCGCGACCGGGACCAGCCGCGAACCCGCGCAGGCGGCGCCGAGCGTGGTCATGAAACCGGTGATGTCCGAGGTGCCGCGCAGCCACAGGTCGAACGGCGGCATCGTCATCACCGCGTCCTCGTGCAGCAGGGCCGTCAGCGCCGCCATGTCGTACCCCTCGAAGGCGGCCACATAGCGCTCGAGGAGTCTCTTCTGCTCCTCGTCGAGGGGGTCGGAGACGGCCGCGTCGGCCCCCTCGCCACTCTTCTCCGAGAGCGTCGCCCGCGCCCGCTGCAACGCGCTGTTGACCGAGGCGACCGAGGTGTCGAGCAGCTCGGCGACCTCGCTCGCCTTCCAGGCCAGCACCTCCCGCAGGATGAGCACCGCGCGCTGCTTGGGCGGCAGCTGCTGCAGGGCCGCCATGAAGGCCAGGCGGACGGACTCCTTGGCGACGGCCGCCTCCGCCGGGTCCCCGGTCGTCGGCAGCACGCGGGCGTCCGGCATCGGCTCCAGCCATGTGTGGTCCGGGCGCGGCGAGAGGGCGGCCCGCTCCAGCGGTGTGGCCTCGGTCAGGTCCATCGGGCGGGCCCGCTTGTTGCCCGCGTTCAGCATGTCCAGGCAGACGTTCGTCGCGATCCGGTACAGCCACGAGCGCAGGCTGGAGCGGCCCTCGAACTTCTCGTAGCTCCGCCAGGCCCGGACCATCGTGTCCTGCACCGCGTCCTCGGCCTCGAAGGACGAGCCGAGCATCCGGTAGCAGTACCCCGTCAGCTCGACCCTGTGCTTCTCCAGCCGGACGTCGAGGTCCTCCACCGTCGCCGTGCCCTCACCCATGGTCCACCCACCCCTGTGGCCGTTCCTGTCGCGCGCCATTGCGCCCCAGCACTTCGGAAGCTACAGCAGCCCACTGACAACGGCTCCCGGAGCACATGAACACCCAGGTCGGAGCGGCTTCGAGGACGATCTTGGGGCCGGGCCGGGCTCAGTGCGCGGGCACCGGCTCCCGGCGCGCTGCGATGCGCGCCGCCCGCGACCCGAACAGGGTGATCACCACGACGCCCACGACGGCCAGCACGCCCATGCCCACCGTGCCGGCCCAGCCCGCCGCGTGGAACGCGACCGCGCCGAGCGTGCTGCCCGTGCTGGAGCCGATGTAGTACGCCGACTGGTACAGCGCGGACGCCTGAGCCCGGCCTTCCTTCGCCGTGTGGCTGACCGCCGACGACGCCACCGCGTGGCCCGCGAAGAACCCGGCGGTGATCAGGACGAGGCCCAGCAGGACCACGGGGAGCGACGGCGCCACGGAGAGCAGCAGGCCCGCCGTGGTCGTGCCGCCCGCCAGGTACAGCGCCCCGCGGCGGCCCAGACGGCCCACCAGCCGCCCCGCCGTCGACGCCGACACCGTGCCCACCAGGTAGACCAGGAAGATCGAGCCGATGATGCCCTGCGGCAGCCCGAACGGCGCCTCCGTCAGGCGGTAGCCGATCACCGTGTAGACACCGCCGAACACCGTCATGAACAGCGCGCCGATCGCGTACAGCCGGCGCAGCAGCGGGTTGGCGAGGTGGTCGCGGACCGTGCGGGCCAGCACGCGCGGGCGCAGCGAACCCGCCGTGAAGTGCTTCGGCGCCGGCAGGAGCAGACGGAACGCCACCGCGCACGCGACCGCGATCACACCGACCGTGCCGACGGCCACCCGCCAGCCCCACTCCTGCGCGACCCAGCCGGTGATGATCCGGCCGCTCATCCCGCCGACACTGTTCCCGGCCACGAACAGACCGATCGCCGTGACCAGGGCCTTGGGCCGTACCTCCTCGGCCAGGTACGCGGTCGCCGACGCGGGCAGACCGGCCAGCGCCGCGCCCTGCACCGCCCGCAGCACGATCAGGGAGCCGAGCGACGGGGCGAAGGGGACGAGCAGTCCGACGGTCACGGCCACGGCCAGCGACGCCGTCATCAGCGTGCGCCGCCCGAAGCGTTCGGACAGGGCGCTCATGGGAAGGACGAACAGCGCCAGTGCGCCGGTCGCGCCGGACACCGTCCAGCTCGCCGCGCTCGCCGTCACCCCGAAGTCGCGGGAGACGAGCGGCAGCAGGGCCTGCGTGGAGTAGAGGAGCGCGAAGGTGGCGACGCCGGCGAGGAAGAGCGCGAGGCTCATCCGGCGGTAGCCGGGGCCGCCCGGGGTCATCCGCGAGTCGGGGGCAGGAACGGTGACGGCATCGGCGTCCATGGTGGTGGACGCCCCGGTATCGGCAGCAGGCATGTCTCGAACGTACGGACACGACCGTTGATCCGTCCAATGCACAGAACCGCCATAATCGTTCCCGTGATGCATCAGCAGAGGTCAGCCGCTCGGCTGTCATCGTTCAGTGACACAAGTGACGCAGAAGACATCGTCACCCTGCTCGCGCCGCGCCTCGCGTACTTCGCGGGCGTCGCCCGCACCGAGCACGTCACGCGCGCCGCGCAGGAGATGCAGGTCCCGCAGTCCACCCTGTCCCGGGCCGTGGTCCGGCTCGAGGAGGACCTGGGCGTGGAGCTGTTCGCCCGGCGTGGCCGCACGGTCGCGCTCACCCCGGCGGGGCGCACGTTCCTCGCCTCCGTCGAGCGTGCGCTCGCGGAGATCGAGCGGGCCGCGGAGGAGGTGCGCGCGGACGCCGACCCGGCCGCCGGCAAGGTCGCCTTCGGCTTTCTGCACACGATGGGCGCCGAGACCGTGCCCGGGCTGATCCACGCCTTCCGCGCCGACCATCCGCGCGTCCGCTTCAGCCTGGTCCAGAACTACGGCGAGGCGATGCTGGAGCGGCTGCGGGCGGGGGAGCTGGACCTGTGCCTGACCTCTCCGGTGCCGGACGCGCCCGATCTGGTCGCCCGGCGCCTGGACGAGCAGAAGCTGCGGCTCGTGGTGCCCGCCGACCACCGGCTCGCGAGCCGCAGGCGCGTACGGCTCGCGGAAGCCGCCGACGAGACGTTCGTGACCCTGGAGCCCGGGTACGGGATGCGGCGCATCACCGACGACCTGTGCCGCGAGGCGGGGTTCAAGCCGCGGATCGCCTTCGAGGGCGAGGAGGCCGAGACGCTGCGCGGTTTGGTCGCGGCGGGTCTGGGGGTGGCTCTGCTGCCACCGCCGGCCGTGCCTCGGCCCGGGGTCGTGGAGCTCACGGTCACCGCGCCGCGTGCGGCGCGGGAGATCGGCGTGGCGTGGCTCGCGGGGCACGTGGACACGCCGCCGGTGGCGGCCTTCAAGAAGTTTCTGCTGTCGAGGAGGGGGCGGCTGCTGCCGGACTGAGGGCACAGGTTCGTCGTGGTCGCTCGCGCCCGCGTGAAGGCGCCGCATGTCGACGCGGTCCCGCGCCCTCAAGGGGTGCCCCCGGCTCACCTCCTCAGCGACCTCCCGAACCCCGCCGCCAGCGGCATCCTCAACCCCAGCGGCGGCGGAGCCGCCAGTGCGTCCTGGACCGGGCGGGAGAACGCCCGTCCGAACAGGGAGCCCATCACGAAGTCCTCGGCCAGGGCGTGGACTTCGGAGCGGTACTGGTGCAACCCATGGCCGTCGGAGTGGACTTCGAAGCGGCAGATGTCGCGGTTCGCCTTCTTCGCGCGCGCCGCCAGGCGGAACGACAGCTCCGGGTCCGTGCGTTCGTCGTTCGTGCCGTGCACGATCAGCACCCGGCGTCCGGCGAGCTGTTTCACCGGTTCGGGGGGCGCCGCCACGTCCTCCTCGGGCAGCCAAGGGGACAGCGCGACAACGGAGTCGACGGCCGTGTGCCCGGCCGCGCGCAGCGCCGCCCGGCCGCCCATGCCCAGGCCGACCAGACAGACGGGCACGTCCCCGTAGCGGCGGACGACCTCCTCGGCGGCCCAGTCGGCGTCCCGCGCCAGATGCGCCTCGCTGCCGTTCCAGCCCCGGTAGCGGTAGTGCACGACATGCGTGACCAGGCCTTCGCCGTGCCCGGCCCGGGTCAGCCGGCGGCCGAGCGCGCGGACCGAGGCGGTGGCCATCACAGGGAGCGGTCTTCGGGAGGACATCTCGTCACCACCGGGGAGCAGCAGCACCGCACCGCTCACCGCCGTCGGTTCCGGGCCGAGCGCCCTCCCCAGCCGGGCCCTGCGAACCGGCGTCGCTTGAAGTGCCATGACAGAACAGTGTCAGAAGCGACGGTGTACGAAACCTGGCCGATGGGTCACCTTTGGGTATCGACGCCTTGCCGCACCCCGTGCTCTACGCGCGTAGGGCGTATGGTGCGGCAATGACGAGCCAGCACCAGAACACCCCGAGCTGGGACCAGATCCGCCGGGCTCCCAAGGTCCTGCTCCACGACCACCTCGACGGGGGTCTGCGCCCCGGCACGATCATCGACCTCGCCCGCGAGACCGGGTACACCCGGCTCCCCGAGACCGACCCGGACAAGCTCGGCGTCTGGTTCCGCGAGGCCGCCGACTCCGGTTCCCTGGAGCGGTACCTGGAGACCTTCTCCCACACCGTCGGCGTGATGCAGACCCGCGAGGCGCTGGTGCGCGTGGCCGCCGAGTGCGCCGAGGACCTCGCCGAGGACGGCGTCGTCTACGCCGAGGTGCGGTACGCGCCCGAGCAGCACCTGGAGGGCGGGCTCACCCTGGAGGAGGTCGTCGAGGCGGTCAACGAGGGCTTCCGGCTGGGCGAGCGGCGGGCCAAGGCGGCCGGCCACCGCATCCGCGTCGGCGCCCTGCTCACCGCCATGCGGCACGCCGCCCGCGCCCTGGAGATCGCCGAACTCGCCAACCGGTACAGGGACCTGGGGGTCGTGGGATTCGACATCGCCGGAGCGGAGGCCGGATACCCGCCCACCCGGCACCTCGACGCCTTCGAGTACCTCAAGCGGGAGAACAACCACTTCACCATCCACGCGGGGGAGGCCTTCGGGCTGCCGTCCATCTGGCAGGCGCTGCAGTGGTGCGGCGCCGACCGGCTCGGGCACGGCGTGCGCATCATCGACGACATCCAGGTGCTCGAGGACGGCACGGTCAAGCTCGGGCGCCTCGCCTCCTACGTGCGGGACAAGCGCATCCCGCTGGAGCTGTGCCCTAGCTCCAACCTCCAGACGGGCGCCGCCGACTCGTACGCCGACCACCCCATCGGGCTGCTGCGGCGGCTGCATTTCCGCGCCACGGTGAACACGGACAACCGCCTGATGTCCGGGACGAGCATGAGCCGGGAATTCGACCACCTGGTCGAGGCATTCGGCTACACGCTCGACGACCTCCAGTGGTTCTCCGTCAATGCTATGAAGTCAGCATTCATTCCTTTCGATGAACGACTGGCGATGATCAATGACGTCATCAAGCCGGGATACGCCGAGTTGAAGTCCGAATGGCTGTTCCAGCAGAGCGCCTCCACCAGGGGTTCCGTGACGTCCGAGGGCTGACGGAGGGCTTTTTCGATGCGGCCGGTCGATCATCGTCCGGCCGTATTCGTATGTTTGCGGAGGCCGTCGGCGCGTGTTTACGGTTTTGGACCGCTCAGATCTCCGTCAACGGACCCAAGGACGCGTTCAACATGAAGCAGTCTGCTGCCAGGACCCTCGGTGTCGCCGCCCTCGGCGCCGCCTTCGCCGCCGCGGGCGCGGGTGTCGCGAGCGCGGCCCCCGCCGTGCCGGACACCGCCGCACTGGACTCCGTCACCCAGGCGCTGCCCGTGGGCAACGTCGCCAAGACGCTGCCCGGCGCGGACCAGGCGCTCGGCCAGGGGCAGAACGCGCTCGGCACCGTGGTGGCCGCCGCGCAGCCCGCCGCCGAGAAGGCCCTTCGCAACGGCCCCGTCGCGCCGGCCGCCGGGCTGCTCGGCGGGCTGCCGGTGCAGGGGCTGCCCACGCACGGCCTGCCGGTGAACGGCCTCCCGCTGGGCTGAGCGAACCCCCACGACCACGATGGGCGCCCCGCTCGGGGCGCCCATCGGCGTGCGTGCGGTCGGCAGGTCACCAGGCCGTGCCGGCCGCCGCCTTGTCCTCCGAGGGGAACAGGATCCACAGGGCTATGTAGAGCAGGAACTGCGGGCCCGGAAGCAGACAGGACAGCAGGAAGATCACGCGCATCGTGGTCGCGGAGGTGCCGAAGCGCCGTGCCAGCGCTGCGCACACTCCGCCGATCATCCGTCCGTGGGTGGGGCGGGACAGGGCGGTCATGGTGGCTCCTTCGCGAACCGTGGTGGAACCCCGCTCCGGCGGCTGCCGGAAGTCCGGGGGCCGGCGCCGAACTCATCGGCGCTTTCGACGTGTTCCACGCTACGGGGGCGAAGCGGACGAAGCGTCACTCTACGGAGCTATCCCGACCCTGGGAATCGTCGGGGTCCGGCCCTGAGCGGGCTCCTCCCGGGGGTGGGCGCCCAGGCTGCGGGACTCCATCCGCCGGCGCAGCCGGAACCGTGCCGCGGGCACGACCAGGAGGTGCGCCAGCGCCACCCCGGCCGTGTTGAGCAGGATCGCGTCGATGTCCACGACCTGCCCGGGCACCCCGGTCTGCAGCAGCTCGATGCCCAGGGAGATCAGGGTGCCCGCGGCGACCGTACGGGCCAGCGAGGCGAGCGGGGAGACGACGAGCCGTCCGCCCGCCATGGGCAGCAGCACTCCGAGCGGCGCGAGCAGCGCGAGCCCCTCGCCGATGCGGCGGGCGGCCTCCGGCCAGCCCAGCGCGAGATCGGCTCTGATACCGGAGAACGGATGCAGGTTGGCGGGCCTCACCCAGGGCACGTCCAGGGGGCGCAGCGTGATCCAGGCGACGAGCGCCAGGTGTGCGACGAGGAGGACACCCCCTGCCACACGGACGCGGATCGCGGCGCTGCCGCCGATTGAGCCTTGACGCTGCACGCCCCCCAAGACGCCGCTCCCGGCACGATCGGTTCCCCTTCGTGACGGGCCCGCTCACCTCAGGGGCGCGGCCCACGGTTCACTCGCCGGTCACCTCGGTCGACGGCGGCGCCACCGCACCCGGGTGCGACCGCACCTGAGCCGTGCACCGGTAGCGGCGCAGCGGCCGGTCGTCCGGGCCGCCGAGGACGACCGTCCCGTCGTCGGCGGCGGTCGCCTCCGAGTCGGCGAACGTGCAGACGATCTGCCCGAGGGCGGAGGAGGTGAGGTCCTGCAGGCGGCTGCTGAGCCGGAACGTGCCCTCCGGGTCCTTGCCGCGCGGGCCGCTCACAATCATGCCGCCGACCACGTCCGTCGTGTAGCCGGCCTGCTTCTCCGCGGGCGACGGCGTCATGGCGAGCTGGTCGAGCAGCCCCTGCGCCACCAGCACCCGGCGCTGCCGCTCGGCCGTGCCGTCCGGGATGTGCACGGAACGGTCCACCGTCACCAGCTGCGAGGCGCACAGCAGGAAGACCTGGACGGGAATGCCGCGGCCCGCCTGCGTGGCCAGGTCCGCACCGGACAGCGCGCACGGCACCCGGGACGGCGCCGGCCCGAAGTCCGTCGGCACCTGGGTGGCCCGGATCCCACAGCCGGCCAGGAGCGCGGCCAGCAACGGCACGCCGAGCCAGCGGCGCGCGCGGCGTACCGCCACCGGGCGTGTGCCGCGTGCGGCCACTCGGCGTCGGCCCGGCAGCACCGCCGGGCGACCGCCCCGTATCGCCGTAAGGCGTCCGCCCCGTGCCCTCATCGCGCGTTCTCCTCGGTGCCGTTCCCGTTCCGCGTCTCCTGCTCGATCAGCGGTGACGCGTCGCGCGGCAGGCGCAGTGTGAAGACCGCCCCGCCCTCCGGGGAGTTGGCGGCGCTGATGCTGCCGCCGTGGATGTGCGCGTTCTCCTGCGCGATGGACAGACCGAGGCCGCTGCCCTCGGAGCGCGGCCGGGAGGCGCTCGCCTTGTAGAAGCGGTCGAAGACGTGCGGCAGGACGTCCTCGGGGATGCCGGGGCCGTGGTCCCGCACCCGGATGACCAGCTCCTCGCCCTCCTCGCGCACCGAGACCCGTACCGGCGAACCTCCGTGCTTGAGGGCGTTGCCGATCAGGTTCGCGAGGATCACGTCGAGGCGGCGCGGGTCCAGGCGGGCCATGTTGCCGCGCTCGGCATCGAGCTCGACGGCGTCCAGCCAGGCGCGGGCGTCGATGCACGCGGTGATCTGGTCGGCGATGTCCACGTCGTCCAGGACCAGCCGGGCCGTGCCCGCGTCGAAGCGGGTGACCTCCATCAGGTTCTCGACGAGGTCGCCCAGCCGCCGGGTCTCGCTGACCACCAGCCGCACGGCCGGCTCGATCATCGGGTCCACGCTGCCGGTCTCCGCGTCAAGCTCCTCCTCCAGTACCTCCGTGACGGCCGTGATCGCCGTCAGCGGCGTCCGCAGCTCGTGGGACATGTCGGCGACGAAGCGGCGGGAGGCCTCCTCGCGGGCGCTCATGTCCGCGACCGTCTTCTCCAGGGACTCCGCGGCGCGGTTGAACGTCCGTGACAGTTCGGCCAGTTCGTCCGTGCCGGACACCCGCAGCCGGGTGTCCAGCTTGCCCTCGCCCAGGCGCCGGGCGGCGATGCCGAGGCGGTGCACCGGCTTCAGCACGGTCGTGGCGGCGGCCTGCGCGAGCAGCGCCGAGCCGATCAGCGCGAGACCGGTGGCGATACCGAGCGACCAGGCGAGCGAGTCGAGGTCCTTGGCCTCCGGCTCCAGGGACTTGAGCATGTAGCCGGTCGTACCGCCGCCGATCACCTTGGCGCCGCCCACCAGGTACGGCTTGCCGCCCTCCACGATCCGCTGCCAGTACAGGTGGTGGGCGTACTTGTTGGTGGAGGACACCTTCTGCTGCTTGTCGACGGCCTTCCGCAGCGACGGGGGCACGTCCTCCAGCGTGAAGGAGTCCAGGTCGGAGTTGCCGACGACCGTCTTCCCGCGCTCGTCCCGCGCGATCAGCAGCACACTGAAGCGCTGGCTGCTGTTCGCCATCTGACCGGCGGTGCGCTGCAACTCGTCCTGCGTCGGGTGCGGCGGCAGCGAACTCGCGTGGTTCTGCATCTCCTGCTGGAAGTCGCGCAGCACCGCGTCCTGGGCGCGGGTGAGCACGGCCTCCCGGTTCAGCCAGTACGCGATGCCGGACGCCGACACGGCGGCGGTCAGCGCCACGAGCCCGAACACCACGACCAGGCGCAGCCGCAGACTCGTGAAGCGCAGACGGGACTGTACGGTCCTGCGAGCCGCGGCCCAGCCGCGGATTCCCCCTGGTGAATCGGTCACTGAGGCGCGTCCAGCCGGTATCCGACCCCACGGACCGTACGAATGAGCGTGGGCGAGGACGGTACGTCCTCCACCTTGGCGCGCAGCCGCTGCACACACGCGTCGACCAGCCGCGAGTCGCCCAGGTAGTCGTGCTCCCACACCAGCCGCAGCAGCTGCTGCCGGGACAGCGCCTGTCCGGGCCGCCGGCTCAGCTCCAGGAGCAGCCGCAGCTCGGTCGGCGTCAGCTGCAGGTCCTGGCCGTTCTTGGTGACGGTCATCGCGGCCCGGTCGATGACCAGGTTCCCGAAGGCCGCCGAATCGCTGGCCTCGCGCTCCCCGCGCCGCAGCACGGCCCGGATCCGGGCGTCCAGCACCCGCCCCTGCACGGGCTTGACGACATAGTCGTCGGCGCCGGACTCCAGCCCGACCACGACGTCGATGTCGTCGCTGCGCGCGGTCAGCAGGATGATCGGCAGCTGGTCGGTGCGCCGGATGCGCCGGCACACCTCGAACCCGTCGATGCCGGGCAGCATCACGTCCAGCACGATCAGGTCCGGCCGCTGCTCGCGCAGCAGCTTCAGACCGTCCTCGCCGGTGGCAGCGGTGGCCACACGGTGTCCCTGGCGCGTCAGTGAGAGCTCCAGGGCCGTTCGGATGGCGTCGTCGTCCTCGATCAGCAACAGGGAAGGCACGGGGGTCATTCTGGCCCATGCCGTGGCCGTCTTTCGACTGTCGTGCTGCTCCGGCCCCTCGCGCACGGCAGGGCGCCACTGCCCGTGACGTCTGCGTAGCCGTAGCGCTGTTCTCTGTGAGCGGGCTGTGGCACGGCTGCGGACGACCCCTGTGACAGCTCTGTGACAGTCGACGGACACGGCCATGAACTGGCCCGGGCAAGCTCTTCGGCACAGGCAAGGAAGCGAGCCGACGACCGGGACTCCACGACGGGGGGCGCGAGATGAACACGCTGCAGGGCACAAGTACCAGCGCAGTGGTCACGCGTCTGCACGACGTGACCCGGGGGTCTGAGAAGCCCGGTGCAGAGGGGGGTCCCTCCCGCGCGAGCGTGTTCGAGCGTGGGGGAGGACGGGGGTGCGCTCGCGGCACCGGGCGTCAGCACACCGGGTTCATGACGGTGGTCGACGCTCACACGGGGGAAACACACGGGGGAGCCGCGTACGGGGAGGACTCGGGGGAGCGCCGCTCCGCGACCGAGGCGGAGTTCACCGCCTACGTCGAGGAGCGCCGCGCCTCCCTGTACGCCACCGCCTACCACCTGACCGGTGACCGCTTCGAGGCCGAGGACCTGCTGCAGAGCGCCCTGTTCTCGACCTACCGGGCGTGGGACCGGATCAGCGACAAGGCCGCCGTGGGGGGCTACCTGCGCCGCACGATGACCAACCTGCACATCAGCGCGTGGCGCCGCCGCAAGCTGAACGAGTACCCGACCGAGGAGCTGCCGGAGACGCCCGGCGACACGGACGCGATGCGCGGTACGGAGCTGCGCGCGGTCCTGTGGCAGGCGCTCGCCCGGCTGCCGGAACTCCAGCGCACCATGCTGGTCCTGCGCTACTACGAGGGCCGCACGGACCCGGAGATCGCGGAGATCCTCGACATCAGTGTGGGCACGGTGAAGTCGAGCATCTGGCGGTCGCTCCGCCGGCTGCGTGAGGACGAGGTCCTCAGCTTCGGCCGTGACCAGGAGGAGTCCTTCGGCGAGCTCGTCGCCTGAGGGACGGGGGGACACGGGGAGCACGGGGGAAACGGGGGAACGGGGGAACGGGGGAGCGGTACCGGGGGGGAACCGCGGGGGAACACGGGGGAGCACGGGGGAGCGGGACTGGAGGGCCGGGGGTCCAACCAGTCCCGCTTCTTGCTTCCGTTCTTGTTTCCCGTGCCGTCCTCGGACGGACGGGCTACGCCGCCGTACCCACCGACGCCCGCCGTCCCGCGGCCGCCGCGGCCAGTCGGCTCAGTGCCTCGTCCCGGTCGCAGGCGTACGCGCCGAGCGCCGTCTGCCGGGCCACGATCGACCGCTCGGCGCGCATCAGCCGCCAGCCGCGGCGCAACAGGAACGGCACCGACTTGCGGCCCTCCCTCAGATCGCGCAGGAAGCGGCGGCGGAACGTGGTGAGGGGTCCACGGGTCAGGCACAGCGCGTCCGCGAGCACCCCTAGCTCCCGGCAGCGCTCTGTGATCTCGGCGGCGAAGACGCCCTCCGCGATGACCACCGGAGCACGGTCGATGTCCAGCGTCTCCTCGCCCGTACGCGCGCTCAGGGCGATGTCGTACACCGGCACGGTCGTACGGCCCGTGGCGCACAGTTCGGCGATGGCCGCGACCGCGACGTCCGCGTCCCACGACTGCGGATGGTCCCAGTCGATGTCCGAACTCCCCTCCACCAGGGGCAGTGTGGGGTCGTCACCCTCCTTGTAGAAGTCGTCGAGCCGCAGCACGGGCAGGCCGGAGCGGGCAGCGACGAGGGACTTGCCGGAGCCGGAGGGGCCGCACAGCAGCACGACACGGGCGGGGGCCGGGGGATGAAGGCTCACGAGACACCAGTGTGACGCACTCCGTACACCTTGCGGACCCCGCGGGTCGACGTTTGGAGCGCAGATCACACCTCAACTACGCTGCGTGGCGACATTCTCACGTTTCGCAGCAAGAAGGTGGCAGCAGCCATGGCACGACACGCCTCCCCCAAGTCCCCCACCGCCCAGCGCGCGCTCGTCGCTCTCGCGACCGCGGGCGTCGCCCTGGGGGCGGGCGCCGCCTCGGCGTCGGCGGCGGACGGCGGCCCACTGGCCGACGTGATGCGGACCCGGCCCACGTCGCTCGGCAAGGTCGACCCGCAGGCAGGGGTGTCGGCACTGACGGGGACCGTGGGGTACGTCACCGGGCCCGTGCGGTACGCGGCCGGGCCGCTCGCGGGCCTGAAGCCCAACCCGCTCGCCGGCACGGGCGTCGACCCGCTCGACAACGGCGTCGCCACCCAACTCGCCGACTTCAAGCAGCTGTCGTCCCGGTCCCTGACCCGGCCGGTGGCCGAGGCGGAGTCGCTCGGCAGTGTGCCGGTGGTCGGGCAGGTGGTCGGGGCGCTGCACTGACCGCTTCCCGGCCGGCGGCCACCGACGCAGAGCCGCGCTTCCCCGGACGGGGAAAGCGCGGCTCTGCTGTCTGTGGGAGCGGTCGGTCCGCCGGCCGCCCCGCGGACCGGCGTCAGTACGACGAACCGGACGCGCCCAGCGAACCCGTCGGGTGCCAGACCGTCTTCGTCTCCAGGAAGGCCGTCATGCGCTCGATGCCGGGCGTCTCGAAGTAATCCACAGGCTGTGGACGAAGAACGCGCTTCAGGTTGTCCGCCGCCGCGATCTCCAGCTCCTTCGCCAGGACGTCGTCGGCGCCGGCCAGGTCGATCGCGTTGACGTCCTGGTGCGCGGCCAGCGGCGCGGCGATCTCCGCCGTACGGCCGGAGAGGACGTTCACGACACCACCCGGGACGTCGGAGGTGGCCAGCACCTCGCCCAGCGACAGAGCGGGCAGCGGGGCCTTCTCGGAGGCGACCACGATCGCCGTGTTGCCGGTGGCGATCACCGGGGCCACGACCGAGACAAGGCCGAGGAAGGACGACTCCTGCGGGGCCAGTACGGCGACCACGCCCGTCGGCTCGGGGGAGGAGAGGTTGAAGTACGGGCCCGCGACCGGGTTGGCACCGCCGATCACCTGGGCGATCTTGTCGGTCCAGCCCGCGTACCAGACCCAGCGGTCGATGGTCGCGTCCACGACCGCCGCCGCCTTCGACTTCGACAGCCCCTCCGCGTCGGCCACCTCGCGCACGAACTGGTCGCGCCGGCCCTCCAGCATCTCAGCGACGCGGTAGAGGACCTGGCCGCGGTTGTAGGCGGTCGCGCCGGACCAGCCGCCGAACGCCTTGCGCGCGGCGACCACCGCGTCGCGGGCGTCCTTGCGGGAGGACAGCGGAGCGTTGGCCAGCCAGTTGCCCTTCGAGTCCTGCACCTCGTACACCCGGCCGCTCTCGGAACGCGGGAACTTCCCGCCGACGTACAGCTTGTAGGTCTTGAACACACTGAGTCGGTCAGACATCGAGGTACGCCTCCAGGCCGTGGCGGCCGCCCTCGCGGCCGAAGCCCGACTCCTTGTAGCCGCCGAACGGCGAGGTCGGGTCGAACTTGTTGAACGTGTTGGACCAGACGACACCGGCGCGCAGCTTGTTCGCGACGGCCAGGATGCGGGAGCCCTTCTCCGTCCAGATGCCGGCGGACAGGCCGTACTGCGTGTTGTTCGCCTTGGCGACCGCCTCGTCCGGCGTGCGGAAGGTCAGGACGGAGAGCACCGGGCCGAAGATCTCGTCGCGGGCGATGGTGTGGGCCTGGGTGACGTTCGTGAAGAGGGTCGGGGCGAACCAGTAGCCGCTCTCCGGGATGTCGCAGGCAGGGGACCAGCGCTCGGCGCCCTCCGCCTCGCCCTGCTCGGCGAGCGCGGTGATCCGGGCCAGCTGCTCGGCGGAGTTGATCGCGCCGATGTCGGTGTTCTTGTCCAGCGGATCGCCCAGGCGGAGCGTGGACAGACGGCGCTTGAGGGAGTCGAGGAGCTCGTCGTGGATCGACTCCTGGACCAGCAGGCGGGAGCCCGCGCAGCAGACCTGGCCCTGGTTGAAGAAGATGCCGCCCACGATGCCCTCGACGGCCTGGTCTACGGGTGCGTCGTCGAAGACGATGTTGGCGCCCTTGCCGCCCAGTTCGAGCGTGAGCTTCTTCTCCGTGCCCGCCACCGTGCGGGCGATCTCCTTGCCGACGGCCGTGGAGCCGGTGAAGGCGACCTTGTTCACATCCGGGTGCGCGACGAGAGCGGCGCCGGTGTCGCCGTAGCCGGGGAGGATGTTGACGACGCCCTTGGGCAGGCCTGCCTGGCGGCAGATGTCCGCGAAGAACAGGGCGGACAGCGGGGTCGTCTCCGCCGGCTTGAGGACGACCGTGTTGCCGGTGGCCAGCGCCGGGGCGATCTTCCACGCGAGCATGAGCAGGGGGAAGTTCCAGGGGATGACCTGGCCGGCGACGCCCAGCGGACGCGGGTTCGAGCCGCTGTGCCCGTTTGTCGTCCTCTGGCCGAACCCGGCGTACTCCAGCTTGTCGGCCCAGCCCGCGTAGTAGAAGAAGTGCGCGGCGACCAGGGGCAGGTCGGCGTCGCGGGTCTCCTTGATGGGCTTGCCGTTGTCCAGGGTCTCCAGGACCGCGAGCTCGCGGCTGCGCTCCTGGATGATGCGGGCGATGCGGAACAGGTACTTGGCGCGCTCGGAGCCGGGCAGAGCCGACCACTTCTCGAACGCCTTGCGGGCGGCCTTCACCGCTCGGTCGACGTCGGCCTCGCCGGCCTGGGCGACCTCGGACAGCACCTCTTCCGTGCTGGGCGAGATCGTCTTGAAGACCTTGCCGTCGGCCGCCTCGGTGAACTCGCCGTCGATGAACAGGCCGTAGGAGGGTGCGATGTCGACGATCGAGCGGGACTCGGGCGCCGGTGCGTACTCGAATGCGGATGCCATGGTGATCAGTCCACCGTCACGTAGTCGGGGCCGGAGTAGCGGCCGGTGGCCAGCTTCTGACGCTGCATCAGCAGATCGTTCAGCAGCGAGGAGGCGCCGAAGCGGAACCAGTGGTTGTCCAGCCAGTCCTCACCGACGGTCTCGTTGACCAGGACGAGGAACTTGATCGCGTCCTTGCTGGTGCGGATGCCGCCGGCCGGCTTCACGCCGACCTGGACGCCGGTCTGCGCGCGGAAGTCGCGCACGGCCTCCAGCATGAGGAGGGTGTTGGCGGGCGTGGCGTTGACCGCGACCTTGCCCGTCGAGGTCTTGATGAAGTCGGCGCCCGCCAGCATGCCGAGCCAGCTCGCGCGCCGGATGTTGTCGTACGTCGACAGCTCGCCGGTCTCGAAGATGACCTTCAGGCGGGCGGACGTCCCGCAGGCCTCCTTCACGGCGGTGATCTCGTCGTACACCTTCAGGTACCGGCCGGCGAGGAACGCCCCGCGGTCGATGACCATGTCGATCTCGTCGGCGCCCGCGGCGACGGCCTCACGCACGTCGGCCAGCTTCACGTCGAGGGCGGCACGGCCGGCCGGGAAGGCGGTGGCGACCGAGGCCACCTTCACGCCGGAGCCCGCGACGGCCTCCTTGGCGACGGCCACCATGTCGGGGTAGACGCAGACCGCCGCGGTGGTCGGGGTCGTACGGTCCGTCGGGTCGGGGTGGACCGCCTTGGCGCCGAGCGCCCGGACCTTGCCGGGGGTGTCCGCGCCTTCCAGCGTCGTCAGGTCGACCATCGAGATGGCGAGGTCGATGGCGTACGCCTTCGCGGTGGTCTTGATGGATCGGGTGCCGAGCGAGGCGGCGCGCGCCTCGAGGCCGACCGCGTCGACGCCGGGCAGCCCGTGGAGGAAGCGGCGCAGCGTACTGTCGGACGCGGTGACGTCCGACAGGGCGTGTGCTGTGGGTGCAGTGGTGGGCATGGTCACCAGCCGAGCATATCTACGCGCGTAGCGGCTGTACACCCCCGTGTGCGCATCGCAACGCCGACGCAATGCCGACGAGACCGCCCACGACCGCGCCGGCCCCGTCGTGCAGAATCGGGACCATGACGACGCCCGAGCACGAGTCACCAGCGCCGCAGCCGCCGGCCCCCGAGTTCAGGGACCGGGTCCACCGGTCGTCCGGAGGCATCGCGGGCGGTGTCCTGCTGCTCGCCATCGTCGCGTGGCTCGGCTTCGACGCGCTGTTCACCGGCCACGGCCGCACCCCGTGGCTGGCGCTCGCCGCGATGATCCTCGTCGTGCCGCTGGTGGTCGCCTTCACCCTGCGGCCGGCCGTGTACGCCAACGACGAGCGGCTGCGCATCCGCAACCCCTTCCGCGTGATCGTCCTGCCCTGGGGCCAGGTCGCCGCCCTGCGGTCCGGCTACTCGAACGAGGTCATCGCCAAGTCCGGCACCAAGTACCAGCTGTGGGCGGTGCCCGTGTCGATGCGGGCACGCAAGAGGGCGGCACGGCAGCAGGCGCGGGCCGCCGGGGCCGGGGATCGCGGGAAGGACCGGCTGTTGCGGCCTCGGCCCTTCGGCCCCGGCGCACTGGACGCCGGCTCGGTGGGCCCCGCCGGCCCGACCGGTCCCGCCCGCGCCACCACCGACCAGATCATGGATGACCTGCGTCAGCTGCACGAGACCCGAGAGCCGGAGGAGACGGCTCAGGGTGAGGTGACGGTCCGCTGGGCCTACGAGATCGCGGGGCCGGCGGTCGCGGGAGCGGTGGTGCTGGCGATTCTGCTGGCGGTGGGCTGAGCCGGGCGGGCTGCGCGCGGTGAGCTCTTGAGGCGGGGGCGGGGTGGGCTGCCCCGGGGGTTGGATCGGTGGACGTCCGTTGCCGGGGTGGCTGTCGGGCCGCTCGCTTCTTTGTCAGGGTCGTGCTTCCGCGGGCCGAGTCAAGGGCGCTGCACTCCGCTGCGCTGCGTTCCGCGTCGGCTGCGCCGATGGCCCTTCGGGCCACCCTTGACTAGTCCCGCTCCAGCACGGGGGAGAAGCGAGCGAGCGGCCGGGGATGGAACGGGGGGCCGGCGGGGTTCAAGGAGCCTGTCGTCCGGCTTGTGCCCGGTGGCTGGGCGGACGCATCAACGCCTCACATGCACGCCGGGCCGGCAAAGCGGCATACGGCCGGTGGATGGATGGATGGTGGGTGGTTATGCCGGGCCGGCAAGGCGGCGTGCGGCCGGTTGATGGTGGTGGGAGGCTCGCCGGGCTGGCGAAGCGGCGTGCGGCTGCCGGTGGATGGTGGTGGGTGGGCACGCCGGATCGGCGAAGCGGCGTGCGGCCGGTTGATGGTGGTGGGAGGCTCGCCGGGCTGGCGAAGCGGCGTGCGGCTGCCGGTGGATGGTGGTGGGTGGGCACGCCGGGCCGGCAAGGCGGCGTGCGGCCGGTTGATGGTGGTGGGAGGCTCGCCGGGCTGGCGAAGCGGCGTGCGGCTGCCGGTGGATGGTGGTGGGTGGGCACGCCGGATCGGCGAAGCGGCGTGCGGCCGGTTGATGGTGGTGGGTGGTGGGTGGTGTGTGTGCGGAGAGTGCAACACATCCGCGTCATCTGTCGCACTTCGCGGGAGAGACACTGCCCTCGCCCTGCGAGCGTGACGGTCTCCCATCCTCCTTTGGGGTTGGCCCTCCTTTGGGGGTGGCGGTCGGGTCCGTGTGAGTGGCGGTCCCCGGCATGGCGGCTCTGCGCATGTGCCGCCGGTCGCCGCTTGCCCTTGCGCTCCCCTCCCCATCTGCATGCCGTGTGAGCCGACGGGGCCGGGTCCGTCCGCCCACGCACCGTGAGCACCAAGTCCGCCGATGCGCCGCCGATCCGCGGTCGCGTTCCCGCCTTCGCACCGTCAGCCGCTGAACCCACTCGTCGTGCGGGCGAGATGCGATCGCGAACCCCTATCGGCCGTCTGCCGCTTTGCCGGGCCGGCGTGCATGCGAGTTGCGATCGCGCATCCGCTACCCGCCGTATGCCGCTGAACCCACCCGGCGTGCAGGCGAGATGCGATCGCGTCCCGAACCCCGAACCCCGAGTACAGCGCAGCCCACGCGCAGGTCGCCCGGCCTGGGCACCCGTTCCTCCGGGCCGCTCGCTCGCTTCTCCCCCGTGCTGGAGCGGGACTAGTCAAGGGTGGCCCGAAGGGCCATCGGCGCAGCCGACGCGGAACGCAGCGCAGCGGAGTGCAGCGCCCTTGACTCGGCCCGCGGAAGCACGACCCTGACCAAGAAGCGAGCGGCCCAACGGCCACCTCACAACCCCCGGCGAGCCGAAGCCCCCCGGCCGCGCACCCCCGGCGGGGACAGGTCAGATGCCTGCCGCCGCCGACAGGTCGCGCTTGATCGACGCCAGCAGCTCGGTGGCCCTCGCCCGGGCCGCCGGGAGGTCGGCGTGCGTCGCGACCGGGACCACGACCTCCAGATAGCACTTGAGCTTGGGCTCCGTACCGCTGGGGCGGACGATCACGCGGGCGCCGTCGAGCGTGTAGCGCAGGCCGTCCGTGGGCGGGAGCATGTCCGTGCCCTGGGTGAGGTCCTCCGACTTCGTGATGGGCAGCCCCGCCAGCGCGGTCGGAGGCTGCTCACGCAGGCGGCGCATCGCGGCGGCGATGAGCGACAGGTCCTGGACGCGGACCGAGAGCTGGTCGGTGGCGTGCAGGCCGTGCTCGACGGCGAGGTCGTCGAGGAGGTCCAGCAGCGTGCGGCCCTCGGACTTCAGCTGCGAGGCGAGCTCCGTGATCAGGAGCGCCGCGGTGATGCCGTCCTTGTCGCGTACGCCGTCCGGGTCGACGCAGTAGCCGAGCGCCTCCTCGTAGCCGTAGCGCAGGCCCTCGACACGGGCGATCCACTTGAAGCCGGTGAGGGTCTCCTCGTACGGCAGGCCCGCCTTCTCGGCGATGCGGCCGAGGAGGGAGGAGGAGACGATCGACTCGGCGAAAGTGCCGTGCGCGCCGCGCCGGACCAGGTGGGCCGCGAGCAGGGCGCCGACCTCGTCGCCGCGGAGCATGCGCCAGTCGCTGCCGTCCTTGACTGCGGCGGCACAGCGGTCGGCGTCCGGGTCGTTGGCGATGACCAGGTCGGGGTCCGTCTCGCGGGCCTTGGCGAAGGCGAGGTCCATGGCGCCGGGCTCTTCCGGGTTGGGGAAGGCGACGGTCGGGAAGTCCGGGTCGGGTTCGGCCTGCTCGGCGACGAGGACCGGTTCGGGGAAGCCGGCCCGGGCGAAGGCCGCGAGGAGGACGTCCTTGCCGACGCCGTGCATCGCCGTGTAGACGGTGCGGGCGATGCGCGGGGAGTCCGGGGCGAGGACGGCGTCCGTGCGGGCGAGGTAGGCCTCGAGGACGCTGTCGTCCAGGGTGTCCCAGCCTGCGTCCGGGCGGGGGACGGCGGTGAGGGTCGTGATCGCGTCGATCTCGGCCGCGATCTCGGCGTCCGCCGGGGGCACGATCTGGGAACCGTCGCCGAGGTAGACCTTGTAGCCGTTGTCGCGCGGCGGATTGTGGCTGGCGGTGACCTCCACGCCGGCGACCGCGCCGAGGTGCCGGATGGCAAAGGCGAGGACGGGAGTGGGCAGGGGGCGGGGGAGGAGGGCCGCGCGCAGGCCCGCGCCCGTCATGACGGCCGCGGTGTCCCGGGCGAAGTCGGCGGACTTGTGGCGGGCGTCGTAGCCGATGACGACGAGGCCGCCGCCGTGCCCCTGGGCCTTGAGATACGCGGCGAGTCCCGCGGCGGCGCGGATGACCACCGAGCGGTTCATGCGCATCGGGCCGGCGCCGAGTTCGCCGCGCAGGCCGGCGGTGCCGAACTGGAGGGTGCCGCTGAAACGCGTGGCGAGCTCGGCGTGGTCCTCGGCGTCGATGAGCTTGGCGAGTTCGTCACGGGTGTCCGCGTCGGGATCCTCGGCCAGCCACGCCTTGGCCCGTGCGATGAGTTCGTCGTGCACGTCGGGTCAACCTCTCGTTGTGTGGTCGGTGGCGTTGCGTGTGGGGAGCGGGCGGGTGCGTCGCGCATCGCTTTCCCGTCCAGTGCAGCACGGCGGCCGGACAGGTGGGGGAGCCGGGTGCGGCGGCATGTCGGTCCGCGCCTCTCGGCCCAGGCCGGCGAGGTCAGCCCGTCTGGGGGTCCCCCTGCTCGAAGAGGCCGGGAGAGTTCGAGGACGAGACCGAAGGCCGACCCGGGGGTCTGGGGGCGGAGCCCCCAGAGGAGGGCACCCCGTGCGACGGTGCCCTACAGCCGTTCCAGCACCTGCGCCAGCAGTGCTCCCATCCGCGTGGCGGAGTCGCGGCCCGCCTGCAGGACCTCCTCGTGGTTCAGCGGCTCGCCCGTCATACCGGCGGCGAGGTTCGTGACCAGGGAGATGCCCAGGACCTCGGCGCCCGCCTCGCGCGCGGCGATCGCCTCGAGGACCGTCGACATGCCGACCAGGTCCGCGCCGATGGTGCGGGCCATGCGGATCTCCGCCGGGGTCTCGTAGTGCGGGCCGGTGAACTGCGCGTAGACGCCCTCCTCGAGGGTGGGGTCGATCTCCTTGCACAGGGCGCGCAGGCGCGGGGAGTACAGGTCGGTGAGGTCGACGAAGTTGGCGCCGACGATCGGTGAGGTCGCCGTCAGGTTGATGTGGTCGCTTATCAGGACCGGCTGGCCCGGGCGCATCGTCTCGCGCAGGCCGCCGCAGCCGTTGGTCAGCACGACGGTCTTGGCGCCGGCGGCGACGGCGGTGCGGACGCCGTGCGCGACGGCGGCGACGCCGCGGCCCTCGTAGTAGTGCGTACGGCCGAGGAAGACCAGGGCACGCTTGTCGCCGATCCGGTACGAGCGGATCTTGCCGCCGTGGCCCTCGACGGCCGGCGGCGGGAAGCCGGGCAGCTCGGTGACGTGGTGCTCGGCGGCGGGGGCGCCGAGGGCGTCGACGGCCGGAGCCCAGCCGGAGCCCATCACGAGGGCGACATCGTGGGTCTCGGCACCCGTCAGCTCGCGCAGGCGCGCGGCGGCGGCGTCGGCGGCGGCGTAGGGGTCGCCCTGGATGTCGTCCGGAAGAAGAGATGCGTTCACGCGCATGAGGGTAGCCGGTCTTTGCCTACGCGCGTAGATGACGGAGGTCACGGCAATGCGATCGTTGTCTTGCCGTTTTCGGAGAAAGGGAGAAAAACGGGCTGAAAGGGGTCAGCAGGGCCGCTTGCGCAGCTCCATCACATAGTCGTGCGGCGCCCCCGCGGACTCCGCCGCGTCCGCGATCTCGCCCAGGTAGCGGGCCGAGGGGAGGCCGCCCTCGTAGGCGTTGAGGACGTACGCCCATGCCGTCTCCTCGCCGTCCAGCGTGTGGACGCGGACGCTGCGCAGCCGGCGGTAGACGTCGAGGCCCACGCCCTCCCAGCGGTCCATCGACTCCTCGTCCATCGGCGCGATCTCGTACAGCGCGACGAAGACCTGCGACAGCGGGTCCTCCACGATCGTCGCGAGGGCGCCCTCCCACCCCATGTGCTCGCCCCCGAAGGTCAGCCGCCAGCCGTTCAGCCAGCCCGTGGCGCGCAGCGGCGAATGGGGAGCGCGGCGGGTCATCAGCCGCGCGTCGAGGTTGCCGGCGTACGCGGCGTAGAGCGACATGGAGTCGAGGGTACGGCAGCGTTTCGGGCGCCTCTGCCGTAACAGAAGCATCACCGGCCGCCCCCAGGAGGAGCGCCGCCCGAAGGGTGCGGGACAATGGAGTACGTGACTCGGATCGTGATCATCGGTGGCGGACCCGGCGGATACGAAGCGGCGCTGGTGGCCGCACAACTCGGCGCGGAGGTGACCGTCGTCGACTGCGACGGTCTGGGCGGGGCGTCGGTGCTCACCGACTGCGTGCCGTCCAAGACACTCATCGCGACGGCCGAGGTGATGACCACCTTCGACTCGTCGTACGAAGAGCTCGGGATCATCGTCGCCGACGACACCCCGCCCCTCGAGCGGGCCGCTCGCGTGGTCGGGGTCGACCTCGGCAAGGTCAACCGACGGGTCAAGCGGCTCGCGCTCGCCCAGTCCCACGACATCACCGCCTCCGTCACGCGCGCCGGCGCCCGGGTCATGCGCGGCCGCGGCCGGCTGGAGGGCATGCAGGCCCTGGACGGCTCGCGCAAGGTCGTCGTGCGCGCCGCGGACGGCAGCGAGGAGACGCTCAGCGCCGACGCCGTGCTCATCGCCACCGGCGGTCACCCGCGCGAGCTGCCCGATGCGCAGCCCGATGGCGAGCGGATCCTGAACTGGACCCAGGTCTACGACCTCGACGAGCTGCCCGAGGAGCTGATCGTCGTGGGGTCCGGTGTCACCGGTGCCGAGTTCGCCGGCGCCTACCAGGCCCTCGGGTCCAAGGTCACCCTCGTCTCCTCGCGCGACCGTGTGCTGCCGGGCGAGGACCCCGACGCCGCCGCCGTCCTCGAGGAGGTGTTCCGGCGCCGCGGCATGAACGTCATGGCCCGCTCCCGGGCGCAGTCCGCCAAGCGCGTGGGCGACCGGGTCGAGGTCACTCTCTCCGACGGCCGCGTGATCGCCGGCTCCCACTGCCTGATGGCCGTCGGCTCCATACCCAACAGCAGCGGGATGGGCCTGGAGGAGGCCGGGGTCAAGCTGCGCGAGTCCGGACACATCTGGACGGACAAGGTCTCCCGCACGACGGCTCCGGGCGTGTACGCGGCCGGTGACGTGACCGGTGTCTTCGCGCTGGCGTCCGTGGCCGCCATGCAGGGACGCATCGCCATGTACCACTTCCTGGGCGACGCGGTGGCCCCGCTCAACCTGAAGACCGTCTCCTCGAACGTCTTCACCGACCCCGAGATCGCCACCGTCGGCTACACGCAGGCCGACGTGGACGCGGGCAAGATCGACGCCCGGGTCGTCAAGCTGCCGCTGCTGCGCAACCCGCGCGCGAAGATGCAGGGCATCAGGGACGGCTTCGTGAAGATCTTCTGCCGCCCGGGCACGGGGATCGTCGTCGGCGGTGTCGTGGTCGCACCGCGCGCCTCGGAACTGATCCATCCCATCTCGGTCGCGGTCGACAACAATTTGACGGTCGAACAGATCGCGAACGCCTTCACCGTGTACCCGTCCTTGTCGGGCTCGATCGCCGAGGTGGCGCGACAGTTGCACACCCGGAAGACATCGGGCGAAGGCTGACGGCCCGGGCGCCCGCTTTCCGGCCGATCCGCAGGTCAGGCGGCTGGTCGCGGCGGGCGGCCGGTGATGCTCACGGCAGGGGTGGCCCGGATGGGCATGGATCGGGCGCCTATACCACTTTCCGCCCTGCCGTGCGAACAACTTCTGTTATTCGGCGCAAACTGCTGAAAGCAGACGGTCGTTGGGGTTACTGTCAGTTTCGTGTTCGCTGCAGAACGTCGCCAACTGATCCTCGAAATGGTGCGGGCCAATGGGGCAGTGTCGCTCCGTGAGCTCGCCCGCGTCGTCCAGACCTCCGAAGTGACCGTACGGCGGGACGTGCGCGCACTGGAGGCCGAAGGACTCCTGGACCGCCGGCACGGTGGTGCGGTCCTGCCGGGCGGGTTCACCCGGGAGTCCGGCTTCCCGCAGAAGTCCCACCTCGCGACCGCCGAGAAGACGGCCATCGCCGACCTCGCCGCGAGCTTCGTCGAAGAGGGCGAGGCCATCGTCGTCGGAGCGGGTACGACCACGCAGGAGCTGGCCCGCCGGCTCGCGCGGGTGCCCGGGCTGACCGTCGTCACCAACTCGCTCCTGGTCGCCCAGGCGCTGGCGCACGCCAACCGCGTCGAGGTGGTCATGACCGGCGGCACCCTGCGCGGCTCGAACTACGCCCTGGTCGGCAGCGGCGCGGAGCAGTCCCTCCAGGGTCTCAGGGTCTCCAAGGCCTTCCTCTCCGGGAGCGGACTCACCGCCGAGCGCGGTCTGTCCACGTCGAACATGCTGTCCGCGTCCGTGGACCGGGCGCTGGTCCAGGCGGCGGCCGAGGTGGTCGTGCTCGCCGATCACACCAAGCTGGGCACGGACACGATGTTCCAGACGGTGCCGACGGACGTCATCACCCGACTGGTGACGGACGAGCCCCCGGCGCACGACGACCGCGCGGCGACGGAACTGCAGGCGCTGGCCGACCAGGGCGTGCAGATCGCGGTCGCCGGAGCCTCGGCCGCGGACCCGGTCCCGGCGGGCAGCCGGCAACGGCGGGACGTGCCCCTCCCCGGGCCCCGCCGCAGCCAGGCCCCCGGCCCACAGCTCCGCAGTGCCACGGCTCTCGGCGAGCACCCCCCGGGAGAGCGCGCCCGGGTGGCGGACCTGCGCCGTCGCTGACACGCGGTCGCAGGTGTTCGGCCCGCGAGGGCCACGATCCGGGTGGCCGGCGCCGTACGGCGTCAGTCCGGCCCGACTCCTCCTCCGTCGGACGACTCGGCTCGCTCAGAGCCGTCGGGAAAGCAGGCGCCCGGCGGGTCGGGTTCCTCCGGTCCGCCGGGCGCTGTGCCGTCCGTGTGGGTCAGGCCGTGCCGTCAGTCCTTGATCTCGCAGATGGCGGCACCCGAGGTGACGGAGGCGCCGACCTCGGCGCTCAGGCCCTTGATGGTGCCCGCCTTGTGGGCGTTCAGCGGCTGCTCCATCTTCATGGCCTCCAGGACGACGACCAGGTCGCCCTCCTTGACCTCCTGGCCCTCCTCGACCGCGACCTTCACGATCGTGCCCTGCATCGGCGAGGCGAGGGTGTCACCCGAGGCCACCGGCCCCGACTTGCGGGCCGCGCGCCGCTTCGGCTTCGCGCCGGCCGCCAGGCCCGTGCGGGCCAGGGACATGCCCAGGGACGACGGGAGGGAGACCTCCAGGCGCTTGCCGCCGACCTCGACGACGACCGTCTCGCGGCCCGGCTCCTCCTCGGCCTCCGCCTCGGCGGGGGCGGTGAAGGGCTTGATGTCGTTGACGAACTCGGTCTCGATCCAGCGGGTGTGGACCGTGAACGGACCGTCCTGTCCGTGCACCTCCGGAGCGAACGCGGGGTCGGTGACGACCTTGCGGTGGAACGGGATCGCCGTGGCCATGCCCTCGACCTGGAACTCCTCCAGCGCGCGGGCGGCCCGCTGAAGGGCCTCCTTGCGGGTGCGGCCGGTCACGATGAGCTTGGCCAGCAGCGAGTCCCACGCCGGGCCGATCACCGATCCCGACTCCACGCCCGCGTCCAGGCGCACACCGGGGCCGGACGGCGGGGCGAACGTCGTCACCGTGCCGGGGGCGGGGAGGAAGTTGCGGCCGGGGTCCTCGCCGTTGATGCGGAACTCGAAGGAGTGGCCGCGCAGTTCGGGGTCGTCGTAGCCGAGCGGTTCGCCGTCGGCGATGCGGAACATCTCGCGGACCAGGTCGATCCCGGCGACCTCCTCGGTGACCGGGTGCTCGACCTGCAGACGGGTGTTGACCTCCAGGAAGGAGATGGTGCCGTCCTGGCCGACCAGGAACTCGCAGGTGCCCGCGCCCTCGTAGCCGGCCTCCTTCAGGATGGCCTTCGAGGCGCGGTACAGCTCGGCGACCTGCTCCTCGTTCAGGAACGGCGCCGGGGCCTCCTCGACCAGCTTCTGGTGCCGGCGCTGCAGGGAGCAGTCGCGGGTGGAGACGACGACCACGTTGCCGTGCTTGTCGGCAAGGCACTGGGTCTCCACGTGCCGCGGCCGGTCCAGGTAGCGCTCGACGAAGCACTCGCCGCGGCCGAAGGCGGCCACCGCCTCGCGCACCGCCGACTCGTACAGCTCGGGGACCTCTTCCAGGGTGCGGGCGACCTTCAGGCCGCGTCCGCCACCGCCGAAGGCGGCCTTGATGGCGATCGGCAGCCCGTGCTCCTCGGCGAAGGCGACGACCTCCTCCGCCCCGGAGACGGGGTCGGGGGTGCCGGCGACCAGGGGGGCGCCCGCGCGCTGGGCGATGTGGCGGGCGGCGACCTTGTCGCCCAGGTCGCGGATGGCCTGCGGCGGCGGGCCGATCCAGATCAGCCCGGCATCCAGCACCGCCTGGGCGAAGTCCGCGTTCTCGGAGAGGAAGCCGTAGCCGGGGTGGACGGCGTCCGCGCCGGAGTCCTTGGCCGCCTGCAGGACCTTGTCGATGTCCAGGTAGCTGGTGGCCGGGGTGTCACCGCCCAGGGCGAACGCCTCGTCCGCGGCGCGGACGTGCACGGCGTCCCGGTCCGGATCGGCGTACACGGCCACGCTGGCGATCCCGGCGTCCCGGCAGGCCCGGGCGACGCGGACAGCGATTTCGCCACGGTTGGCGATCAACACCTTGCGCACGTTGGCTCCCTCTCCTTGAAACAAGCCGAGTTTAGGGACTGCCGACACGACGTTTCGACCCATCCCCAGTGGTGAGCTTGCCCACACGGAGCGTGAAACGAGGCTCACTCAACCTGCGAAGTCCCTTGTCGCACCGCCGCACATGGGAATCCACCGGAAAACCCTAGCCCTCCGACGTGGCCAAGGTCTCTATGAAGTAGTCCCGCCGCCCGTCGTGTTTCTTTGTGGAGTCCCTACTAATGGCCCAACGAATCTTTGCTCCTGCCGGACCTCTTGTCCGAAGGTTTACCCGTTAGTAGCGTTCGCGATGCTGAAGGAAACCAGAGGGCACTCGAAGGTGGGTGGAGGCCGGTGGTCCGCAGACCGGTGGCATGGGTCGTGGCGATCGTCCTCTTCGTGGAGGCGTTCGGTGTCGCGCTGCTGAACTGGTTCCTCGGAGTGGTCGTCGACCACCAGCACATGTCCATGGGGGGCGTCGATCCGCACGCCATGTCCGTGTCGTCGAAGGCGGCCGGCGTCGTCTTCGGGCTCTATTTCGCGGTGTGCGGGCTGGCCGCCCTGCTGGTCGCCGTGCGCGACCGCGCGCCGTCCGGCATCTGGCGCATGCTGCTGATCAGCGCCGCGGTGGTGCACGGCCTGCTCGGGGCGTTCGTGGTGGGCCTGGTCGGCTGGGGCGCGTTCGGGTTCATGATGGTGGTGCTCGGGCTGATCGTGCTCACCCTGATGACGTACGACCGCCCGGGGGGCGCGGCGGCCGGTGCGCCGCCCGCCGGCGACGGCCCGGAGGACGGCGACAGGGCCGCGCGGCAGGCCCCGGAGCCCGCCGAGTCCCCGGAGCGGGCCGGCCCCCTGGAGGACGGCGGCCCCGCGCCCGTCACCCCCTGAACGTCGCACGTGCACGTCGACCGGACAGAGCCCGGGCCCGCCCCGTTCACCGCTCCCGCGGTGCCCACAACTCCGTGATGCCCACGCCCAGTTCGGCCAGCAGTCGGCGGATCAGGGGCAGCGAGATGCCGATGACGTTGCCGTGGTCGCCGTCGATGCCGTCGATGAAGGGCGCCGAGCGGCCGTCGAGCGTGAACGCTCCGGCCACGTGGAGGGGCTCGCCGGAGGCAACGTAGGCGGCGATCTCCTCGTCCGTGGGCTCACCGAAGCGGACCACGGTGGACGCGGTGGCGGACGCGTACCGGCCGCTGAGCGTGTCGTAGACGCAGTGGCCGGTCTGGAGCGTGCCCGCCCGGCCGCGCATCGACTTCCAGCGGGCCGTCGCCTCCTCGGCGTCCGAGGGCTTGCCGAGGGCCTCGCCGTCCAGGTCGAGCACGGAGTCGCAGCCGATCACCAGGGCCCCCTTGACCTCGGGCTTCGCCGCCACGACGGAGGCCTTGGCCTCGGCGAGCGCGAGCGCGAGTTCGGCGGGGGTCGGGGCGGTGACGGCGTCCTCGTCGACCCCGCTGACGATCACCTCGGGGTCGAGCCCGGCCTGTCGGAGCAGTCCGAGCCGGGCGGGGGACTGGGAGGCGAGAACGAGACGGCGGCGCGGCTGATCGGTCATGCGCTCAGCGTATAGGCGGCCCTCATCTGGTGCCGATGATGATCATCGCCAGCACCATGGCCAGCGCCATGAGGACCCCCAGCCGCCTCAACATCTCCTGCGTCTCGCGGAGTTCGTCGGGCGGCTCGTTCTCGGGGTCGGACCACAGCATGCCTTCCATCGTCCGGCGGGCGGCCGCGGCGGCGCCTGAGTACCCGTACTCAACTTCCGCCGCCGGCCGCCGGGACGTCTGTCGACGGCACACGGCACACGGCACACGGCACACGGCTTCGGCCGTCACCTGCACCGGACGACGCGGGTGCGTGGTGACGGCCGAAGCCGTCGTGAAGGTGCCGGGCGCGCCGGACCTCGGAAGCCGTCGCGGACGTGCCCGACGTGCGCGTGGCGCCCCCGGACATGGCCGGGGGTCGCGGGTCAGCCGGGCCAGTAGGTCCGGGCCCAGGCCGTCGGGCCCGGCTGGGGAACGCGGTGGGCGGCGACACGGGCCGGGTCGGCCCAGGAGTCCCGCTGCGCCGCGCCGGACGGCGTGGCCGCCGCCGCCGCGGCGCGGACGCGGACCACCGCCAGGGCGGCGGCCAGCTCCTCCGGGGTCGGATTGCCCCGTATGACCTTGATGTTCATGACGGCTCCAGGAGTCCCGGGGTTACAGAGGGATGTTGCCGTGCTTCTTCGGGGGAAGGGATTCCCGCTTCGTGCGCAGCTGACGCAGGCCGCGGACGATGTGGCGGCGGGTGTCCGACGGCATGACCACCGCGTCGATGTAACCGCGCTCGGCCGCGACGTACGGGTTGAGGAGCGTGTCCTCGTACTCCTGGATCAGCCGCGCCCGGGTCGTCTCCGGGTCGTCGGCCTCGCCGATCGTGCGGCGGTGCAGGATGTTGACGGCGCCCTGCGCGCCCATGACGGCGATCTGGGCGGTCGGCCAGGCGAGGTTGAGGTCGGCGCCCAGGTGCTTGGAGCCCATGACGTCGTAGGCGCCGCCGAACGCCTTCCGGGTGATCACCGTGATCAGCGGGACGGTGGCCTCGGCGTAGGCGAAGATCAGCTTGGCGCCGCGGCGGATGATGCCCTCGTGCTCCTGGCCGACGCCGGGCAGGAAGCCGGGCACGTCGACGAAGGTGACGACCGGGACATTGAAGGCGTCGCACGTCCGCACGAAACGGGCGGCCTTCTCGCTGGCGTCGATGTCCAGGCAGCCGGCGAACTGCATCGGCTGGTTGGCGACGATGCCCACCGGGCGGCCCTCGACCCGGCCGAAGCCGGTGAGGATGTTCGGCGCGAACAACGGCTGGGTCTCGAAGAACTCGCCGTCGTCCAGGACGTGCTCGATGACCGTGTGCATGTCGTACGGCTGGTTCGCGCTGTCCGGCACCAGCGTGTCCAGCTCGCGGTCCTCCTCGGTGACGGTGAGGTCCGCCTCCTCCGGGAAGGCCGGGGGCTCGCTGAGGTTGTTCGACGGCAGGTACGACAGCAGCTGCTTGACGTACTCGATCGCGTCCTTCTCGTCCCCGGCCATGTGGTGGGCCACGCCGGAGGTGGAGTTGTGGGTGCGGGCGCCGCCCAGCTCCTCGAAGCCGACGTCCTCGCCGGTGACCGTCTTGATGACGTCCGGGCCGGTGATGAACATGTGCGAGGTCTGGTCGACCATGATCGTGAAGTCGGTGATGGCCGGCGAGTAGACGGCACCGCCCGCGCACGGACCCACGACGAGTGAGATCTGCGGGATGACACCGGAGGCGTGCGTGTTGCGCCGGAAGATCTCCCCGTACGCGCCGAGCGAGGCGACGCCTTCCTGGATCCGGGCGCCACCGGAGTCGTTGATGCCGATGACCGGGCAGCCGGTCTTCAGGGCGAAGTCCATCACCTTGACGATCTTCTGTCCGTAGACCTCGCCCAGCGCCCCGCCGAAGACCGTGAAGTCCTGGGAGAAGACCGCGACCGGGCGGCCGTCCACGGTCCCGTAGCCGGTGACGACACCGTCTCCGTACGGGCGGTTCTTATCGAGCCCGAAGTTGGTCGAGCGGTGCCGGGCGAACTCGTCCAACTCGACGAACGAGTCCTCGTCGAGCAGCAGTTCGATGCGCTCACGGGCCGTCAGCTTGCCCTTCGCGTGCTGTTTCTCGACCGCGCGCTCCGAGCCGGCGTGCGTCGCCTCCTGCACGCGGCGCTGCAGGTCCGCGAGCTTTCCCGCGGTGGTGTGAATGTCGATCTCTTCCGGCTCGGACATCGGGATGCGGCTCCCTGCCTGCTCAAGTGGGGACGTGAGGGTGAGGTGCTACCTGTACGTGCTGTAAGTGCTCAGAAGAAGGAACGGTTACTCATCCGTAGCGTAGTGCTGTGCCTACCGATCGGCAGTGCGGCGTTTACCACACCTAGGGTGGCTTGCATGATGCCGCGAGATTCCTCTGACGCTGACGACAGGTCGAACGGTGCCGCGGGTGGTGGCAGCCGCTGGTCCGACCTGGACCGCCCGCCCTTGAACACCGCCGCGCTGCGCCGGGGGTTGGTGCGCGAGGGCGGGCTGTGGACCGGGGTCGACGTGGTGCAGCGCACCGGGTCCACCAACTCCGACCTGGTCGCCCGCGCCACGGCCGGTCAGGCCGCCGAGGGCGCCGTGCTGGTCGCCGAGGAGCAGAACGCGGGACGCGGGCGGCTGGACCGGGTCTGGACGGCCCCGCCCCGCTCCGGGCTGTTCTTCTCGGTCCTGCTCAACCCGGCCGAGGTGCCCGTGGCCCGCTGGGGCTGGCTGCCGCTGCTGGCCGGAGTCGCCGTCGCGACCGGACTCGCGCAGGCGGCCGGCGTCGACACGGCACTCAAGTGGCCCAACGACGTGCTGGTCACCGTGGGCGGGGAGGAGCGCAAGACCGGCGGGATCCTCGCGGAGCGGGCCGGGAACGCGGGGGTCGTGATCGGCATCGGCATCAACGTCACCCTGCGCCAGGCCGAGCTGCCGGTGCCCACGGCGGGCTCCCTGGCCCTGGCGGGCGCCCGCACCACCGACCGCGACCCGCTGCTGCGTGCGGTACTGCGTTCCTTGGAGGACTGGTACGGCCGCTGGCGCGCGGCGGACGGCGACCCGACCGCGAGCGGTCTGCAGGAGACGTACGCGGCGGGCAGCGCGACCCTGGGCCGCCTGGTCCGCGCGGAACTCCCGGGCAACCGCTCGATCACGGGGGAGGCGGTGGCGATCGACGGTGACGGACGCCTCGTACTGGCGACGGAGGAAGGGATGCAGGAGCCGGTGGGTGCCGGAGATGTGGTGCACCTGCGGTCGGCCTGAAGGGACGGTGCTGCTCGGCGTGGGGCGGGCGATCTCGGCCCGTCTGGGAGTCCCCCTGCTCGAAGAGCTCGGGGGAGTCTGAGGACGAGGCCGTTCAGGTCGATCGGGGGCCTGTGGCGGAGCCCCCGGAACGGTCACCCCGACGCCGGGTGCGCACCCGGCGCCGGGGACGTAACGGCCGCTGGGGAGTGAGCTACCGCACACCTGCCGTAGAGTTGACCGCGGTCGATACCTGACCGCGGCAGATCGGAAGGGCAGCACGCGTGACCGTCGACGACACGGGCTCGGGCACGGGCGTACATCCCGCCCCCGACGGTGAACCGGGGCGCGACGCACACGCCGAGTCCGAGGAGAACCCCCTCGCGCTCCGCCTCGAGCAGCTCATCCTGGGGGCCGAGCGCCGCTACACCCCCTTCCAGGCGGCCCGCAGCGCGGGCGTCTCGATGGAACTGGCGTCCCGCTTCTGGCGGGCCATGGGCTTCGCCGACATAGGCCAGGCCAGGGCCCTGACCGAGGCCGACGTCCTCGCCCTGCGGCGCCTGGCCGGTCTCGTGGAGGCGGGACTGCTCAGTGAGGCCATGGCCGTACAGGTGGCCCGCTCCACCGGGCAGACCACCGCCCGCCTGGCCGAGTGGCAGATCGACTCCTTCCTGGAGGGCCTGACCGAGCCGCCCGAGCCCGGCATGACCCGCACCGAGGTGACGTACCCGCTGGTCGAGCTGCTCCTGCCGGAACTGGAGGAGTTCCTCGTCTACGTCTGGCGGCGCCAGCTCGCCGCCGCCACCGGCCGGGTGGTGCAGGCCGCGGACGACGAGGAGATGGTCGACCGCCGCCTCGCCGTCGGCTTCGCGGACCTGGTCGGCTTCACCCGCCTGACGCGCCGCATGGAGGAGGAGGAGCTCGGCGAACTCGTCGAGGCGTTCGAGACCACCGCCGCCGACCTGGTCGCCGCGCACGGCGGCCGGCTCATCAAGACGCTCGGCGACGAGGTGCTGTACGCGGCGGACGACGCCGGTATCGCCGCGGAGATCGCCCTGCGCCTGATCGAGACCATGGCGAACGACGAGACCATGCCGGAGCTGCGGGTCGGCATCGCCTTCGGCACGGTCACCACCCGGATGGGCGATGTCTTCGGTACGACGGTGAACCTGGCGAGCCGGCTCACCTCGATAGCGCCCCGCGACGCCGTCCTGGTGGATCACGACTTCGCGGAGGAGCTGATCCGCACGGCAGAGGCCCCAGCCTCCGAGACGGAGGCCGCGGAGGCGGCGGCCGCCGCCGAGAAGGAGGGCAAGGAGCCGCCCACCTACCGCTTCGCTCTCCAGCCGATGTGGCAGCGGCCGGTGCGCGGTCTCGGCGTGATCGAGCCGTGGCTGCTGACCCGGCGTGACGGGCCGGCGTAGGCGCTCCTCCTCCGTCCTCGCGGTCATGCGCTTCACAGGCCGTGGACGCACAGCCCCACGAGCGGCACGCACAGGCCCGGGGGGTCCGTGGTGGCGGGTGCCGACGGCGCAGGTGCCCGAGTGGTCGCGGTCGGGGACGGGGCGGACGGCGGCGCGGCCGTCGTCGTGACCGGAGGCTCTGGCGTTCGTGAACGCGAAGCCGTGGGGGTCGGGGGTGCCTCCGGGATGCCGGTCGCCGGATCCGTGACCCGCGGGGCCGGCGTACCCGGACGCCCGGACGGGCTCACGTCGCCCGACACGGCCGGCACCGCGCTCGCCCTTCCCCTGAAGGCGGTCGTCGCGGGCCCCGCGGCCCCCTTGGACGGCACGCCCCCGGCTGTCACCGCGGTCTGGCCGGCGCCGATCCGGGGCTCGGCCTCCGCGGTGCCGCCCCCGCCCGTCACCGACTCGGGTGCCAGGCGTACGAGACTCAGGGCCCCGGCGGCGAGCGCGAACCCGCCGACGGCGAGCGCCATGCGCCGGTGGCGGGGTTTGCGGTGCCGGCCCACCGGACGCAGCCAGAGGGGGCCGGAGCCGTTGTGCACCGTCGTCGTGGTGTCGTCGGTGGCCGTGTCCGTCATCGCCCGTCCCTCCCCGGTCGCCCGCACTCCCCCAAGTGCCGTAGCGGTGCGCAGATTATGTGGAGAAGGAGCGCGGGCGATGCGGAGGTGACTCGAATTCACCCGAACGGGGACATGGGCCGGTCAATGGCCCACACCCGCCGAAGGTGCGCGGCGGCTTTCGCGGGGCCGCCTCGGCTGCGATGATCGGGGGCGTCGTGTAGTTAACCCGCGTTAACCGGGAGGGTGTCATGGCGGAGCAGGGGGACGAGCGGCGGTTCGGCGAGTACGTCGTCGTACGGCGGCACGGGTATGTCGCGGAGCTGGCGCTGGACCGGCCCAAGGCGATGAACGCGGTGTCCACGGACATGGCCCGCTCGATCGCCGCCGCGTGCGCGCACCTCGCCGCCGACCGGGACGCCCGGGTGACGGTGGTGACGTCGACGCACGAGCGGGCGTTCTGCGTCGGCGCGGACCTGAAGGAGCGCAACTCCTTCACGGACGCCGACCTGATGCGCCAGCGCCCCCTCGCCCGCGCCGCCTACACCGGCGTCCTGGAGCTGCCGATGCCGACGATCGCCGCCGTGCACGGCTTCGCGCTGGGCGGCGGCTTCGAGCTGGCCCTGTCGTGCGACCTGATCGTGGCGGACTCCACGGCGGTGGTGGGGCTGCCCGAGGTGTCCGTGGGGGTCATCCCCGGTGGGGGCGGTACGCAACTGCTGCCCCGCCGCGTGGGCGCCGCGCGCGCCGCGGAACTGATCTTCACGGCCCGGCGCCTGGAGGCGGCCGAGGCGCGGGAGCTGGGCCTCGTCGACGACCTCGTACCGGAGGGCCGGGACCGTGAGGAGGCGCTCGCCCTCGCCGCCCGTATCGCCGCGAACTCCCCGGTCGGCCTGCGCGCCGCGAAGCGCGCCCTGCGGCTCGGCCACGGCCTGGACCTGCGCACCGGTCTGGAGGTCGAGGACGCGGCATGGCGCTCGGTGGCGTTCTCCGGCGACCGCGCGGAAGGCGTGGCCGCCTTCAACGACAAGCGCACGCCGCAGTGGCCGGGGGAGTAAGCGGACGAGCGAAGGCGTCGCGATGCCGCGAAGCTCCGCGACACGGCCCGGGGTGTGTCGCCCAGGTCCCGTCGTTCACCCGAAGGGCGGGCCTCGCGGCGTCAGGTGCCTGCTCCGGGGCCCCTTGCTCGAAGAATTTGAGGGAGGGTGCATGGCGTCGCGAGGCAGGCGGGACCTTCGGGACACGCCCTAGCCTGGAGCCGTGGCTGAAGACAGTCGGCTGAGGGACGTGGTGGCGCTGGCGCAGGGCATGGCGGCGGCGCACACTCCGCGCGAGGCCTGGCGGGCCGCCGCGCTGGGCGCGTGCCGGGCGCTCGCCGGGAACTTCGCCGCGCTGTCGGTGTGGGAGCGGGAGGCCGGGCGGCTGCGGGTCCTCGTCAACGTGGGGGAGCGCGCGCCCGAGGAGGAGGAGTTCCCCGAGCACGAGGCCTACCCCGTGCACCAGTTCCCGGAGATCACCGAGTTCCTGCACGAGCGCTGGGCGGGCGGCGGCGGCCCGAGCGCCTGGGTGGAGACCGCCCAGGGCCGCCGCGGGCCACGCCGGGTACTGCCACCAGCGGGTCGCGGCGCTGCGCCGGCGCGGCCGGGGCTGCTGTGTCGTCGCGCCCGTGGTGCTGCACGGCCGCGCCTGGGGCGAGCTGTATGTGGCGCGTCCGGCCGGTGAGCCCGTCTTCGACGGCGACGACGCCGACTTCGCCACCGTCCTCGCCTCCGTGGTGGCCGCCGGCATCGCGCAGACCGAGCGCCTGGAGGAGGCCCGCAGGCTCGCGTTCACCGACGCCCTCACCGGCCTCGCCAACCGCCGTGCCGTCGACGTGCGTCTGGAGGAGGCGATCGAACAGCACCGGGCCGACGGGGTCGCGGTCTCGCTCGTCGTCTGCGACGTCAACGGGCTCAAGCGGGTCAACGACACGCAGGGACACGCCGTGGGCGACCGGCTGCTGGAACGTTTCGGGTCGGTGCTGTCGCTGTGCGGTGCCATGCTGCCGGGTGCGCTGGTCGCCCGGCTCGGCGGTGACGAGTTCTGCCTGCTGACGGTGGGCCCGTCGGCCGACGAGGTGGTGCGGGCCGCCGACGAGGTGTGCCGCCGGGCCGCCGAACTGGAGATCGGCGACGGTGTCGCCTGTGGGGTCGCCTCCACCCAGGACCCGATCGGCCCGGTGCGCTCGGCGCGCCGGCTGTTCCGGCTCGCCGACGCGGCCCAGTACCGGGCGAAGGCCCTGCACGCCGCGAAGCCCGTGGTCGCAGGCCGCGAGGGACCGGACGACCCCGTCGTGCGCCTGGCCGACGAGCCGCCGCCCGCCGGGGAGCGCCGCAGGTTCCGCGGCCGGCACTGAGCCGCCGGACACCTCGGGTTCCGTGGCCTTCACTGAGCCGCCGGAGGTCGGTAAGGGGTGAACCCGCACCCCACTGGTGACATCTTCGAATTCACTGCGTACGCTCCTGAATATGGATATGCACACTGTGGTGGTGGGGACGTCCGGGGTGACCGCGTCCGACGTTCTCGCCGTGGCGCGCGCGGACGCCCGGATCGAGCTTTCCGAGGAAGCCCTGACGGCCCTGGCGGCGGCCCGCGGGATCGTGGACGCACTGGCCGCGAAGCCGGACCCCGTCTACGGGGTCAGCACCGGCTTCGGCGCGCTGGCGACCCGGCACATCAGCCAGGAGCTGCGCACCCAGCTGCAGCGCAACATCGTCCGCTCGCACGCGGCCGGCATGGGCCCCCGGGTGGAGCGGGAGGTCGTGCGCGCGCTGATGTTCCTGCGGCTGAAGACGGTCTGCTCCGGACACACCGGCGTGCGCCCCGAGGTCGCGCAGACCATGGCCGACATCCTCAACGCCGGCATCACCCCGGTCGTGCACGAGTACGGCTCGCTCGGCTGCTCCGGCGACCTGGCCCCGCTGTCCCACTGTGCGCTGACCCTCATGGGCGAGGGCGAGGCCGAGGGCCCCGACGGCGTCGTACGCCCCGCCGCCGAACTCCTCGCCGAGCACGGCATCGCCCCCGTCGAGCTGCGCGAGAAGGAGGGCCTTGCGCTCCTCAACGGCACCGACGGCATGCTCGGCATGCTGCTCATGGCCCTCGCCGACCTGGACACCCTCTACAAGTCGGCCGACATCACGGCCGCGCTCTCCCTGGAGGCGCTGCTCGGCACGGACAAGGTCCTCGCGCCGGAGCTGCACGCCATCCGCCCGCACCCCGGGCAGGGCGCGTCGGCCGCCAACATGCTGGCCGTGCTGAAGGACTCGGGTCTGACGGGCCACCACCAGGACGACGCGCCGCGCGTCCAGGACGCCTACTCGGTGCGGTGCGCCCCCCAGGTCGCGGGCGCCGGACGGGACACGCTGGCCCATGCCCGCCTGGTCGCCGAGCGCGAGCTGGCCTCGGCCGTCGACAACCCGGTGGTCCTTCCCGACGGGCGTGTCGAGTCCAACGGCAACTTCCACGGCGCGCCGGTGGCGTACGTGCTGGACTTCCTCGCCATCGCGGCGGCGGACCTGGCATCCATCGCCGAGCGCCGCACGGACCGGCTGCTCGACAAGAACCGCTCGCACGGCTTGCCGCCGTTCCTCGCGGACGACGCGGGCGTCGACTCGGGCCTGATGATCGCCCAGTACACGCAGGCGGCGCTGGTCAGCGAGATGAAGCGGCTCGCCGTACCGGCCTCGGCCGACTCGATCCCGTCCTCCGCGATGCAGGAGGACCACGTCTCCATGGGCTGGTCGGCCGCCCGCAAGCTGCGCACGGCGGTGGACAACCTGACCCGTGTCCTCGCGGTCGAGCTGTACGCGGCGACCCGCGCCATCGAACTGCGCGAGGGCCTGACCCCGGCCCCCGCCAGCCAGGCGGCGATCACCGCCCTGCGCAAGGCGGGCGCCGAGGGCCCCGGCCCGGACCGGTTCCTGGCCCCGGACCTCGCGGCGGCGGACGCGTTCCTGCGCGACGGCCGTCTGCTCACGGCGGTGGAGTCGGTCACGGGACCGCTGGCCTGAGCACCCGGTGCGGGGCCGCCCCAGGGGTGGCCCCGCGTGGGGGCGCCCGCCGGATAAGGCCTGACCACCTCTTCCGACGCGGCGCGCCGTCATTCGGCGCGCTGTCACCCGGTGCGCTGTCACGCCGGTGTGCTGTCACGCCGGTGTGCTGTCACGCCGTGCGCCGTCACTCCGGTGCGCCGTCATTCGGCGCGCTGTCACGCCGGTGTGCTGTCACGCCGTGCGCCGTCACTCCGGTGCGCCGTCATTCGGCGCGCTGTCACGCCGGTGTGCTGTCACGCCGTGCGCCGTCACTCCGGTGCGCCGTCATTCGGCGCGCTGTCACGCCGGTGTGCCGTCACTCCGGTGCGCCGTCACTCGGTGCGCAGGACCCGGGCGATGGTCTGCCGGGCCGCCGCCCGCGCCGGTATCACCGCGCCCAGTGCGGCGATCGCCACCCCGGCCAGGGCGAGCAGGGCCATCGAGCCCGGGTGCCACACGTTCAGCATCCGTGCCGGGAAGGCGAGATGGGCGCTGTGCTCGGTCATCGGGATCACCAGACGGTAGGCCGCGACTCCCAGCGGCAGACCCAGGAGCCCGCCGAGCAGGCCGAGCCCGGCCATGGACACCACCAGCATCGCCGTGACCTGCCGTGGTGCCATGCCGATCGACTTCAGCGTCCCCAGGTCGCGCCGCCGCTCCCGGCTGCTCAGCACGACCGTGTTGAACACCCCCATCGCGGCGACCACCGACAGCATCAGGGTCAGCGCGGACGCGGAACTGATCACGGTCACCGTCCCGGCGTTCACCGACGTCTTCTCGCTCGGGTACAGGCCGGGATCGGCGGCCCGAACGGCCTTCACATAGGCGCCCACATCGGCTCCGGGGGTGAGCCGCACCCAGTACTGGTCGGCCTGCGCATCCGGCATCAGGGCGGTCACCGTCGTCCAGTCCGCGCGCATCCAGTCCGCAGGCCCGGACATGACCTCCCCGACCAGGGTCGCACGCTCCTGTCGGCCGTCCGCCGCGGCCAGCGTGAACGAGTCGCCGAGACGCAGACCGTACTTGGACAGGAACCTGCCGGAGGCCACCACCTCTCCGCGCGCCCGCATCCACCGGCCCCTGGCCAGGTCGTCCTGGAGTACGGAGCGCCCCCCGCGCGCCCCCTCGATCGACACGTCCTGGCTCTGTCCGAGCATCCGCACGTCGGCGAAGCCCACGGCGGACACATCGGCCGCGTGCGGCAGAGAGCGCAACAGCGTCTGGGTCGCGGCGTCGCCGTGCCGCGGGTCCGTCTGCCCGAACCTGGCTTCCCCGCGCTGGACGAGCACCTGCACCTTTCCGACACCCTCGACGGCGTCGCCGTAGGAGACCATGGTGGCCGACAGACCGGTGGCGAAGGTCACCGTCGCCACCCCGAGCAGTACCGCGCAGACGGTGAGCAGCGCCCGTCCGGGCCGGGCGAAGGGCAGGCCGAGGCCCAGCGTCACCGAGCGCGGCAGCCGCACCCCGGCCAGCCATCGCTGGATCGTCGACCCCCGTGCGCCACTGGGTGCGCTGCCCGCGCTGATCGCACGTGCCGCGGGGAGCCGGTGCGCGCGAAGCGCCGGGATCAGCGCCGCCAGCAGCACCACCGCGGGCATGCCGAGCGCCGTGGTCGCGTACACCCAGGAGGCGATCGCCGGAGTGACCATCACCGTGCCGAGGTCCGCACCCTGGAAGACCTGGTGCAGCAGCGGCTGTGCCACCACGGCGCCCAGAGCCGTGCCGGCCAGCGCGCCCGCCGTCGCGGGGACGCAGACCATCACCAGGTAGACCGCGACGACCTGTCCCGGCGTGAATCCCAGGGACTTGAGCACCCCGATGTGCCGGAAGCCGGACACCACGGCACCGCTCACCACATTGCCCACGATCAGCACGGCCACGAGCAGGCCGAGGATCCCGAAGGCCATGAGGAAGGGCACGAAGGCGTTGGGCGAGGCCGCCACCTGTGCCTTCAGCGTCAGATACGACTGGTGGGCGACCAGCGAGCCGGACGGCAGGCCGGCGGTCACCGCCGCGGTGCCCGCGGTGATCTGGTCGGCCGTGGCGGCCCGTTCGAACCGGTACAGCATCTGGTACGTCGCGGGGTGCAGGGCCTCGATCTGTTGCGGGGCCACCCATGCCTGCGCGGTCCCGCTCACGCCGGCGGCGAGGCCGACCACGGTGAGCGGTGCCAGGCCGGGCAGCCGGATCCGCTTGCCGACCGGAGAGTGCGGCCCCTTGGCCAGCCCGGGTGCGTCCGGCAACGCCAGGACGAGCTGGCCGGAGCCGGTGGCCCAGTGCCCGGCGAAGAGGTCCAGCCGGTCGACCGGGCCACCGGGGGCCGCCCGCCCCACCAAGGTCAGCGGGCCGCCGGGCGCCACCCCGGGAATCTGGGACGTCGCACTCGGCGGCACCTCGACCACGGCCTCCGGGAACGGCCCGGCCGCGGCGCGCACGCCCGGACGGTGCGCGGTCCGTGCCAGCTCGGCACGGGAGACCTTCGCCGCGTCGAAGGTCGCCACCACGTGCGCGCCGTGCGCCTGGGCGAAGAGCCGGTCGAACGGCCCGGACGCGACGTCCAGCAGGCCGAGGGCGACCACGAGGGCCGTGCTGGAGACGAGGACCACCACCCCGATCACGGCGGTCTGCAGCCGGCGGCGGCGCACGGCCGCACGCGAGGCCCGCCACACCGCGCTCATGCCGACCGCTCCAGGGTCCGCTCGCCGGTGATCCGACCGTCCGCCATCGTCACCAGGCGGCCGGCGCAGCGCGTGGCCAGCCGCTGGTCGTGGGTCACCAGCAGCAGGGTCTGGCCCAGTTCGTTGAGGTCGATGAGAAGGTCCATCACCTGCTCGCCCGCGTGGCTGTCCAGGGCGCCGGTCGGCTCGTCCGCCAGCAGCAGCGCGGGGCGGTTCATCAGCGCACGGGCCACCGCCACCCGCTGTCGCTCGCCGCCGCTGAGCGCGGCGGGGTAGACGTTCTGGCGGTCGGCGATGCCGAGTTCGTTCAGCAGCTCCAGCGCCCGGCGCCGGGCCTGTCGGGCCGGCGTTCCGGTGAGCTGGGCGGCCAAGGCGACGTTGTCGATCGCGGGCAGGTCGTCGATGAGGTTGAAGAACTGGAAGATCATGCCGACCCGGCGGCGCCGGAAGAGCGCCAGAGCGGTCTCGCTCATCCCGCCCAGGTCCTCGCCGTGTACGTGCACGGAGCCGGCGCTCGGCCGGTCCAGCCCGGCGATCATGTTGAGCAGGGTGGACTTGCCGCAGCCGGACGGACCCATCACCGCCACCGCCTCCCCGGCGCCGATCTCCAGAGACACCCCGTCCAGGGCGACCGTGTCGCCGTACTCCTTGCGCAGGCCGCCCACCCGGACGACTGCCCGGTCACGCACGCCGGCCGAATCGGCCCCGGGGGCTGCGCCGCTGATGTCTTCGGTGGTCATGGCAGGGACGGTAGGCGGCGTGGAACGCGCGGGCGTCAGCCCCCGGAGGTAACCGGCGGCGGTGGTCATCCTGGCGATGTACGGGGGTGGGCCCGCAGACGGACGCCCGCTCGCCGCCTGCCTGACACGATGGACGACGATGGACGACGTGTGGACATCGGGGACGGGTCGGCTGCTCATCGCCCTCGCGGCGGTGAGCCTGGCGGTGGCCGGGGGCAGCGCCGTGCTGCTGGTGCGCGCCCGCCGCCGTCACGCCAAGGTCCTGGAGGACCGGCGCCGGCTGCTGGAGCGCGAACGGGAGGCCGCCGCCCGCACGGCGGTGGCGGCCGAGCGCGCCCGCATCGCCCGCGAGCTGCACGACATCGTCAGCCACAAGGTCAGCCTGATGGTCGTGCAGGCGAGCGCCGCCCGCGAGGTGCTGGCCAGCCTGCCGGGCGAGGCGGAGACCGCACTACGGGCGGTGGAGGGCGCCGGGCGCGACGCGATGACCGAACTGCGCCACCTGCTGGGACTGCTGGCGCCGTCGCCCGACGGCGACGACGCTGACGACGACCGGGCCGGGCGGTACGGCGAAGGAGACCTCTCCGGGCTCGCACCACAACCGAGTCTGAGCCACCTGGGCACCCTCGTCGACCGGATCGCCTTCGCCGGCCTGCCGGTCGAGGTGCGCATCTCCGGTGAACCGCGCCCGCTGCCGCCCGGCATCGACGTCACCGCCTACCGGATCGTCCAGGAGGCGCTGACCAACGCCCTCAAGTACGGCGACGGCGGCAGGGCGGCGGTGACGGTGCGTTATGCCGACCACAGTCTGCGGGTCGAGGTGCTCAACAGCGGACCGAGCGTGCTCTCCGCCGATCAGGCGGGCACCGGTGCCGGACCGGGCACCCGCAAGCGCGAGGGCGACGGAGCGGGGCGGGGCCTGATCGGCCTGCGGGAGCGCGTCGCCGTCTACGGAGGCCACTTCGACGCCCGGCGCCGCATCGGCGGTGGGTACCGTGTCCGCGCCCGCATCCCCCTGGAACGCCCGTGACCGAGTCCGCCGCCGACCGCCGCGCCCACCACGCCCCGAGCCGGGTTCCGAACCCGCAGGACTCGGATTCGGACTCGGACTCGAACCCGGGCCGGGATTCCGGCGCCCCGCGTGTCCTCATCGCCGACGACGAGGAGCTCATCCGAACCGGCTTCCGCCTCATCCTCACCTCACGCGGCATCGAGGTCGTCGGCGAGGCGGCGGACGGCGTGCAGGCCGTCGCGGAAGCCGAACGGCTGCGTCCGGAGGTGGTCCTGATGGACATCCGGATGCCCGACCTGGACGGCCTGGAAGCCGCCAAGCGCATCCTGCGGCTGCTCCCGCACTGCCGGGTCATCATGCTCACCACCTTCGACCTCGACCGCTACGTCTACGCGGCGCTCGCCGCCGGGGCGAGCGGCTTCCTGCTCAAGGACGTCACCGCCGCCCACCTCGCCGCAGCCGTGCGACTGGTGAACACCGGCGACGCGCTGCTCGCCCCCTCCATCACCCGTCGGCTGGTCGAGCGCTACGCGACCGCCCAGGAGGCCGGCCCGGCTCACCGCCCCGCCACCGCGGCGGCCGCCGCCCGCACGGCCGCGGTCCACCCCGACCTGGCTCCGCTGACCCCCCGTGAACTGGAGGTGCTGACCCTGATGGGCCGGGGCCTTTCGAACACCGAACTCGCCGAAACCCTCACCCTCAGCGAGGCCACCGTGAAGACCCACGTCGCCCGGATCTTCGCCAAACTCGCGCTCCGTGACCGCGCCCAGGCCGTCGTCCTCGCCTACGAGACGGGACTGGTCGCCCCGGGCCGCGCCACCGCCGACTGACACCACGCGCTTGCGCTGCCCGTCGGCCCACCATCGTCCTGCCGCGGCGGCGCCCGGCAGAGGCCGCTCGCCTACTCGGCCTCCGCCGCCCGCCGGCCCACCGTGCTCTCCCGCACCACCAGCCGGTGCGGCGCCCGGATCTCCAGCCCCGGTACGGGCGTCGAGTTGCCGATCCGCTTCAGCAGCCGCTCCACCGCCGTCTCCGCGATCATCCTCTTGTCCGGGGAGACCGTGGTGACCGACGGGTTGGAGTAGCGGCCGTCCTCGATGTCGTCGTAGCCGACGATCGCCACGTCCTCCGGGACGCGCAGCCCGCGTGCGGCCAGTGTGTGCATCGCGCCCAGCGCCACCAGGTCGCTGTAGCAGAACACCGCGTCCGGCGGCTCCTCGAGGTCCAGCAGGTGTGCCATCGCCGTGGCGCCGTCGGAGCGGTTGAAGCGCGGGGTGGAGATGATCAGCTCCTCCCGTACCGGGATCCCGGCGCGCTCGTGTGCCAGCCGGAAGCCGCGGGTGCGCAGCTGGGCCGCCTCACCGGTGCGGTAGGGCTGGTCGCCGATCGCCGCGACACGCCGCCGGCCGAGGCCGAGCAGGTGCTCGGTGGCTTCGCGGGAGGCGGTGACGTCGTCGATGCCGATGTGGTCGAAGCCGCCGTCGCTGACCCGCTCGCCGAGCACCACCAGCGGAAGGGCCGGATCGCGGGCGGCCAGGTCGGACTGGGCGAGGCCGAGCGGGCTGAAGATGACCCCGTCGAACAGCAGTTGCTGGGAGCCGCGGCTGAGGAACATCTTCTCGTGTTCGGCGTCGCCGTCGGTCTGGTCGATCAGGACGTTGTAACCCTGTACCCGGGCCGCGCGGATGATGCCCTGCAGCAGTTCGGCGAAGTACGGCGTGTCCAGGTACGGCACGACCACCGCGATCTGGCCCGAGCGCCCGGCGGCGAGGTTGCGGGCCAGCACGTTCGGCCGGTAGCCGAGTTCGTCCACGGCCTGCTGCACGCGGGCGCGGGTGGCCTCGGAGACCGGTGCGTAGCCGTTCACCACGTTGGACACGGTGCGGCTGGAGACGCCCGCGCGGGCCGCGACGTCGCGCAGGGTCACGCCTCTTCCCATATCTCACCTTCGTCCGGTGCAGCCGGGTTCGAGCCGGTTGAAGTTTCCACTGCGTTACCTCTTGCAGCGCGGCAAGTTGTGGGTTAACACTTCTGCAGCGCTGCAGAAGCGTAGCAGAGATGGTCTGAACCGAACCCAGCACAGCATCCCGAACACCCATCGCTGATCTGCCAGCCGAATGACGTTCGGGATATCGAACGAACCGAACCGAATCGTCCCTCCTCTTCCGCACCCCCAGCACCCTCCTCTCCCGGCCTCAGCCTCCGCTCCCAGGCACCTCACTCAGGAGAATGCGCATGTCTACCAGCAGACAGCATCCGATAGGCGGCTCCCGTCGCGTGGCCCGCCGGCAGCCCCGCCTTCTCCGCGGGGCGTTCGTGGCGGCGTCCGCCGCCCTCGCCGGCGTGCTCGTCGCGGCCTGCGGTTCCGGCGGCTCGGGCGGCGGCAGCGGCTCCGGCGCGGCGGGCGGCGGCCCGGTGCACATCAAGGTGTGGGCCTGGTACCCGGACTTCAAGCAGGTCGTGGACCAGTTCAACAAGACCCACAAGGACGTCCAGGTCGACTGGGTGCAGGCGGGCGTCGGTCAGGACGAGTACACCAAGCTGAAGACGGCGCTGAAGGCCGGTCAGGGCGCCCCGGACGTCGTCATGCTGGAGTTCCAGGAGCTGCCGACGATCCAGCTCACCAAGGGTCTGCTGGACATCGGCAAGTACGGCGCGAACGACGACAAGAAGAACTACGTTCCCTGGGCCTGGAACCAGGTCTCCGACGGCGACCACGTCTACGCCATCCCCGTGGACGGCGGCCCGATGGCGATGCTGTACCGCGAGGACATCTTCAAGAAGTACAAGCTGAAGGTCCCCACCACCTGGGACGAGTACAAGCAGGAGGCGGCCAAGCTGCACGCCGCCGACCCGAAGGCGTACATGACCGACTTCGGCAGCGACGAGTCCGCGGCGGGCTGGCTGCAGGGCCTGATGTGGCAGGCCGGCTCCCGCCCGTACACCTACTCGGCGAGCAAGCTGCCGAACATCGGCGTCAAGACGAACGACGACGGCGCCAAGAAGGTGTACGACTACTGGGGCGACCTGGTGAAGAACAAGCTGGTCGACACCGCGTCGTACGCCACCACCGACTTCTACAACGGGCTCAGCAGCGGCAAGTACGCCACCTACCTTGCCGCCGGCTGGGGCCCCGGCTACCTGCAGAGCGTGGCCAAGAAGACGGGAGGCCTGTGGCGCGCCGCCCCGCTGCCGCAGTGGACGGCGGGTGGCAACGCCCAGGGCGACTGGGGCGGTTCGACCTTCGCGGTCACCAGCCAGACCAAGAACCCCAAGCAGGCCACCGAGGTCGCCCGGGAGCTGTTCGGCACCTCCGAGGCCGCCTGGAAGATCGGCATCGACCAGGCGTACCTGTTCCCGCTCGCCACCCCGATCCTGAACGGCTCGTACTTCCAGGACAAGAAGTACGAATTCTTCGGCGGCCAGCAGGTCAACAAGATCTTCGGACCCGCGGCGAACAACATCGGCACCTTCGACTGGAGCCCGTTCCAGGACTACGCCTACAACACGCAGACCAGTGAGGTGGGCAAGGCCCTCCAGGGCCAGACCCCTTGGTCGTCCGTGGCGGACAACATCCAGCAGCAGGTGGCGGGCTACGCGTCCAAGCAGGGATTCAAGGTCAGCCAGTAACCCTCCGGGGTCTCGCCCCGCCCGCCACCCCCGCCGACCGCCGTGCCTCCTCACCGTCGGCGGGGGCCCTGCCCCAACGCTCAAGGAGATCTGATGAGCCTGCTCCGACAGGGGTCACCGGCGGCCGCCGCGGCCGCGCCCTCGGCAGCGGCGGCCGCCAAGGGCCGTGATGTCCCGGCCGCCGCGGTGCCGCCCGCGGCCTGGGCGGCTGAAGGCCCGGACCCGGCACCGCGGCATGGGCCTGCTGCTGGTCACCCCGTTCACGTTGCTGTTCCTCGCCTTCCTCATCGCCCCGCTCTGCTATGCCTTCTGGCTGAGCCTGAGGACCTCGACGCTGGTGGGAGGCGACCACTTCAGCTGGTTCGCCAACTACAAGCAGGCCTTCACCGACCCGCAGTTCCTGTCCGGCGTGCGCCGCGTGGTGCTCTTCGGCCTGGTGCAGATCCCGGTCATGCTCGCCCTCGCCCTGGTCGGCGCGCTGATCATCGACGAGGTCACCAGCAGGCTCGCCAAGGTCTTCCGGATGACGCTGTTCATGCCGTACGCCGTGCCCGCGGTGATCGGCGCCCTGATGTGGGGTTTCCTGTACAGCCCGACGTTCGGCCCGGTGAACTCCATCAGCAACGCCCTGGGGCTCGGATCGGTCAACCTGCTCTCGCACAACCTGATGCTGACGTCGCTCGGCAACATCGTGACCTGGCAGTGGACCGGCTACAACATGATCGTCCTCTACGCGGCCCTGCAAGGTCTGCCCCGCGAGGTCTACGAGGCGGCCAAGCTGGACGGGGCCGGCCAGATCCAGACGGCCCTGCGCATCAAGATCCCGATGGTCTCTTCGGCGCTGGTGCTCACCTTGATGTTCACCATCATCGGGACGCTCCAGTTCTTCACCGAGCCGCGGGTCCTGGAGCCGACGGCGTCCTCGGTGATCAGCCCGGACTACACGCCGAACCTGTACGCCTACAACCTGGCGTTCCAGTACTCGGAGTTCAACTACTCCGCCGCCATCTCCTTCGCCCTCGGAGCGGTGGTCTTCATCGGTTCCTACATCTTCCTCTTCCTCACGCGCCGAAGGAGCGGACTGAAGTGACGACCGCCGCTACCACTGCCGTCGCCGTCCCGGCCCCCCGCCGGCGCCCCACCGCCGCCAAGGGGCGCGTCACCGTCAACGTGGTGATGGTGGCGATGATCCTCTACTTCCTGCTGCCGTTCTGGTGGCTGCTGGTGGCCTCCACCAAGAACAACGACGCGCTGTTCACCACCGCCGCCCTGTGGTTCCGCTCGCCCGGTTCCTTCTTCACCAACCTCCAGCAGCTGTTCACGTACGACGACGGCGAGTACCTGCGCTGGCTCGGCAACACCGCGGTCTACGCGGGCGTCAGCGGGGTCGGTGCCACCGCCGTTGCGACCCTTGCCGGGTACGCCTTCGCCAAGTACCGCTTCCCCGGCCGAAACCTGCTCTTCTCCAGCCTCCTCGGCGCCATCATGGTGCCCGCGACCGCGCTGGCCATCCCCACCTATCTGCTGCTGAGCAAGGTGGCGCTGACCAACACGATGTGGGCGGTCATCCTGCCCTCGCTGCTCAACCCGTTCGGCGTCTACCTGGTGCGGGTGTACGTGCAGGAGTCGCTGCCCGACGAGCTGCTGGAAGCCGCCCGCGTCGACGGCGCCGGGGAGATGCGCGTCCTGCTGTCGGTGGCCCTGCCGACGCTGAGGCCCGCCCTGGTCACGGTGCTGCTGTTCTCCATGGTCGGCACCTGGAACAACTTCTTCCTGCCGCTGGTGATGCTCAACAACGACAAGCTGTTCCCGCTCACCGTGGGCCTTACGTCCTGGTACCAGGGGGCGATGGTGCAGAGCGGCGCCAACGCGCTGTTCAGCCTGGTCGTCGTCGGTTCGCTGGTGGCGATCCTGCCGCTGGTCATCGCCTTCCTGCTGCTGCAGCGGTACTGGCGCGGCGGTCTGACCGTCGGAAGCCTCAAGTGATCCCTGCCCGACCTCCTCTCCCGGCCACCCCGCGCACCCCCCGGAGCCACCTTCCATGCTGCACGCTTCCCTGACCGTCGACCCCGCCTTCCGCGTCGCCGACGTCAATCCCCGGACCTTCGGCTCGTTCGTGGAGCACATGGGCCGCTGCGTCTACACCGGCATCTACGAACCCGGCCATCCGCAGGCCGACGAGGACGGTCTGCGCCGTGACGTCCTTGAGCTGGTGCGCGAGCTGGGCGTGACCACCGTCCGCTATCCCGGCGGCAACTTCGTCTCCGGCTTCCGCTGGGAGGACAGCGTCGGCCCGGTCGCCGACCGGCCCACCCGTCTGGACCTCGCCTGGCACAGCACCGAAACCAACGCCTTCGGGCTGCACGAATTCGCGACCTGGGCCCGCAAGGCCGGCGTCGAGCCCATGATGGCCCTCAACCTCGGCACCCGGGGCGTCCAGGAGGCCCTCGACCTGCTGGAGTACGCCAACCACCCCGGCGGCACCACCTGGTCCGACCAGCGGATCAAGAACGGCGCCCAGGACCCCTTCGGCATCCGCATGTGGTGCCTGGGCAACGAGATGGACGGCCCCTGGCAGACCGGCCACAAGACCGCCGCCGAGTACGGCCGCCTGGCCGCCGAGACGGGTCGCGCCATGCGCATGATCGACCCGGACCTCGAACTGGTCGCGTGCGGCAGCTCCAGCTCCTCGATGCCGACGTTCGGCGCCTGGGAGGCGACCGTGCTGGAGGAGGCGTACGACCAGGTCGACTACATCTCCTGCCACGCCTACTACGAGGAACTCGACGGCGACCTCGGCAGCTTCCTCGCCTCCGCCGTCGACATGGACGGCTTCGTGGAGTCGGTGGTCGCCACCGCCGACCACATCCGGGCCAAGCTGCGCCGCAAGAAGCGGATCAATCTCTCCTTCGACGAGTGGAACGTCTGGTACCTGTCCCGCTTCGAGAACCAGGAGAAGCCCACCGACTGGCCGGTGGCGCCGAGGGTCATCGAGGACGAGTACAACGTCGCCGACGCCGTCGTGGTCGGCGGCCTGCTGATCAGCCTGCTCCGGCACAGCGACCGCGTCACGGCCGCCTGCCTCGCCCAGCTCGTCAACGTCATCGCACCCATCCGCAGCGAGCCCGGCGGCCCCAGCTGGCGGCAGACGACGTTCCACCCGTTCGCCCAGGCGGCCCGCCACGCGCGGGGGGCAGTCCTGCGGGTGGAGCCGGTCGCCCCCGTGTACGAGACGGCACGGTTCGGCGAGGTTCCCGTCCTGGACGCCGTCGCCACTCATGTGTCCGAGGCGGAGGGTGCCGACGAACTCACCGTCTTCGCGGTCAACCGGCACCAGACCGAGGACGTGGAACTCGCCCTCGACCTGCGGGCCTTCCCCGGCTACGCGCCGGTGGAGCACTCCGTCCTCGCCGACCCGGACCTGCGCGCGACCAACACCGTGCACGACCCCGAGAGGATCCGGCCGCGCGGCGCGGACACCGGCGCGGTCACCGACGGCCGCCTCACCGTGAGCCTGCCGCCCGTCTCCTGGAACGTCGTCCGGCTGCGCCCCACCGCCGGCTGACGTCCCACCGACCCCCCGCCGTCACCGCTCACCGGCCTCGGTGGCGGCGGGGACGACATCTCTGCCGCTTGCCTGTCACCCCGCCGACCCCCGGCGGTCACCCCGCCGGCCCCCGCCGTCACCGCCCAGTGCTCGGTGGCGGCGGGGTCTCCTGCACCACATGCACACCCTTCCCTGCCCCAAGCCCAAGGGAGCCGCACATGTCCACCGACAGGGAAGGCGCCGGACACCGCGCCGTTCCACGTCCCCACGTCATCACGCTGCTGCTCGCGCTGCTCGCAGCGGCCGCCGCCCTCGTCCTGCCCGCACCGGCCAAGGCCCACGCCGTCTCGCGGGCCTCGCAGACCCTGTACACCCCGCCGTCGGGCACTCCTTCCCCGGGCTCGCTCTATCCGCGGGCCGTGCGCCTGCAGTACAGCGGTTCGTCCAACGGCACCCTGCTCGCCACGTTCGAGCAGTACTCCTCCGGCACCCCTGTCTTCCCGATCTACCGAAGCACCGACAACGGCAACAGCTGGACGCAGATCTCCAGCATCAGCGACACGCACAACGGCTACGGCATGCGCTACCAGCCGTTCCTGTACGAGCTGCCGACCGCCGTCGGCGGCTTCCCGGCCGGCACGATCCTGGCCGCGGGCAACTCCATCCCGAGCGACCTGTCGACGACCGAGCTGGACCTGTACGCGAGCACGGACCACGGCAGCACCTGGTCGTTCGTCAGCACCATCGCCACCGGCGGCAAGGCGGACCCGACCAACGGCCAGACCCCCGTGTGGGAGCCGTTCCTGATGGTCTCGGGCTCCAAGCTGATCGTCTACTACTCCGACCAGCGCGACCCGAACTACGGCCAGAAGATCGTGCACCAGGTCACCACCGACGGCATCAACTGGGGGCCGGTCGTCAACGACGTCGCCACCTCCACGTACAGCGACCGCCCGGGCATGCCGACGATCGCGAAGCTGCCGAACGGCAACTACGTGATGACGTACGAGTACTGGGGCGCGCCCGAGGGCGGCTTCGCGGTGTACTACAAGATCTCCTCCAACCCGGAGGCGTTCGGGTCCGCCACCGGCATCGCGCTGAAGACCACCGACGGCTACGTCCCCACCAGCTCCCCGTACATCGTCTGGCTGCCCACCGGAGGCCCCAACGGCACCCTGGCGGTCAGCGCCAACAGCAGCACCGACATCTTCCTGAACACGCAGAACGGCGCGGCGGGCACCTGGACGCGCATCGCTTCGAACACCCCCGGCGGTTACAGCCGCGGCATGGTCCCGCTGGCAGACGGCCACAGCCTGGAGATCTTCAGCGGTGGCCACCTGACGAGTACGGGGCTCAACCCCGTCACCTACGGCACCATCGACCTGGGCGGCGGCATATCGGACGGCGCGACCTACACGGCCACCAATGCCAACAGCCGCCTGCTGCTGACGATCGCGGGCGGCTCCACCACCAACGGCGTGAGCGCGACCCAGCAGAACGCCGACAACGCCACCGACCAGCAGTGGCGCTTCGTCCAGCAGGCCTCCGGCTACTTCAAGATCTTCAACGTGGCCGGCGGCAAGGTGCTGGGCGTGCAGAACGCCTCCACCGCCAACGGCGCCACGGTCCTGCAGTGGGACGACAACGGCACCCTCGACCACGAGTGGGCCGTCGCCCCCAGCCCGGCGGGCGGCTTCACGGCCGTCAACCGCAACAGCGGCAAGTACCTGGAGATCCCGAGCGCCTCCACCACCGTCGGCACCGCGGCGGGGCAGTGGGACAACACCGGCTGCGCCTGCCAGCGGTGGACGCTCGACCAGACAGCCCTGCCCACACTGTCGAGCGGCCAGTACGTCCTGGTCAACAAGAACAGCGGCAAGTACCTGGAGGTCCCGAGCGCCTCGACCACCGCGGGCACGGCGCTCGACCAGTGGCAGAACACGGCCTGTGACTGCCAGCTGTGGACCTTCACGGCGAGCGGTGGCTCGTGGACGCTCAGGAACGTCCACAGCGGCCTCTATCTCGACGTGCAGAACGGCTCCACCTCGACGGGTACCTCACTGGTCCAGAGCGCGTCGTCCGGCGCGGCCTCCCAGAAGTGGACGCTGACGGCCGCGGGCGGTGGCTTCTACAAGTTGGTCGACGCCGGCAGCGGACTACTGGCCGACGTCTCCGGCGCCTCGACGGCCAACGGCGCGTCGGTCATCCAGTGGAGCGACAACGGGGGGAACAACCAGCTCTGGCAGATCGTACGGGTCAACTGATCCCACCGAGCGGGGAACCGGCGCGACGGGCGGCCCACAGCCGCCGGTGCGCCGGTTTCCGGCTTCCGGGACGGTGGGCGTCAGTAGCCCTCGATGCGTTCCCGTCGTACCGAATAGGCCACGAAACCCGCTCCCAGGGCCAGGAACAGCGTCCCCCCGATGACGTACGGCGTCGTGTCCACGCTGCCGGTGTCGGCCAGTTGTGTGTGGGCTGTCGCGCCCGTCACACCCGCCGTGTCCGCCGTCGTCCGGTCGGTGGTCGTCGAGGTCGCGATCCGCGGACTCTCCGGTGTGTTCTGGGTCGCGTTCGCGGACGGCACGAACCACAGGGCACCCAGCAGGGTCCCCGCGGCGGTGGCGGTCAGCAACGTCCGGCGGGCGGTGGACGACGATCGACGTGCGGCGGACACGAAATTCCGATCCCCCTGGGGCGCTTACGAATTGGCCGTGTGGAGCGATGCTAGTGAAAGGCGCGGGTCGTGGGAAAGTCGCGAGCTCTCCGGGCCGTACGCTGCGCGCCATGAGCACTTCTGAGACATCACGGTATGTCCGCCTTCGCGTGGAACTGGTCGTCGAGATCGACGATGTCGACGCGGTCGCCAAGGCCGCCCTGCGCCGGATCGCGGACGACCCGGACATGCCCGAGGGTGAGCGCGCCTACACGGAGAGCGCGGTGACGGAGGACACGGCCGAGGCCGTCGCGTATCTCGTCGAGCCGGCCGTCCTGTTGGGCGAGGTACCGGGCGTCGAACTCGCCCAGGCCTCCTGGAGCAGCGAAATCGTCGACTACGACCCCGATTCGCCGGACTGGGCGCTCGGAGAGGATGATGAGCCGGGCGGAGACGAGGACGACGAGGGGGTCCGACTCGGCTGACATGTCTTGGGAAAATGGTGACCCCGGGTGGCAACCGGCGCCCGGGGCACCGTCGTCTCAAAAGGCGTTCCCTGGTGTCCCGCATGGCACCGGGACTCATCGGGCACCCGTCGGGCCGGCGTGGTGTGTCCCACACCGGCCACGGATGTGGAACCGGACGAACCGGTCGTAGCGTTGAGGGTTCCTGCGGGGGACTCAACGGGGTTTTGGGGATTCGGCAACCATGGAGAAGCGTGTGATGACGAACAGTAAGCGGCGCAAGGGCCTGATGGCCGCGTCCGCACTGCTCGGCGGGGTGCTGATGCTCTCCGCGTGTAGCGGAGGCAGCTCGGCGGCGGGTGGGGGCGGGGACGACAAGGACTCGCAGGCCTCGGTCGACGAGGCGGCCGCCAAGAAGTCCTCCGAGGCACAGATCAAGATCACGCCGGCGGACGGTTCCGACAACGCCTCCATCAACAACGCCGCCAAGGTCACGGTCGCCAAGGGCACGCTCACCGAGGTCACCATGACCACCGCGTCCGGCACCGCGGTCGCCGGACAGATGTCCGCCGACAAGACGAGCTGGGCGCCGACCACTCAGCTCGAGCGGGCCACGACGTACAAGATCGCCGTGACGGCCAAGGACTCCGCGGGCCGCGACGCCCACGAGAACGCCTCCTTCACGACCGTCGCCCCGGCGCACTCCTTCATAGGCAACTTCACACCCGACAACGGCACGACCGTCGGCGTGGGCATGCCCGTCTCGATCAACTTCGACAAGGCGATCACCAACAAGGCCGCCGTACAGAAGGGGATCAGCGTCACCTCCAGCAGCGGACAGGAGGTCGTCGGCCACTGGTTCGGCGCCAACCGGCTCGACTTCCGTCCCGAGCAGTACTGGAAGGAGGGCTCCACCGTCACCATGAAGCTGAACCTCGACGGTGTCGAGGGCGCGAGCGGCATATACGGCGTGCAGCAGAAGACGGTCACCTTCAAGATCGGCCGCAACCAGGTCTCCTACGTCGACGCGAAGACCAAGCAGATGAAGGTGACGCAGGACGGCACGGTCGTCAAGACCATACCGATCTCCGCGGGCGCGCCGGATCACACGACCTACGAGGGTCAGATGGTGATCTCGGAGAAGTTCACCCAGACCCGGATGAACGGCGCGACGGTCGGCTTCACCGACTCCGACGGCAAGGGCGAGTACGACATCAAGGACGTGCCGCACGCCATGCGCCTGACCACGTCGGGCACCTTCATCCACGGCAACTACTGGGGTGCCCCGTCCGTCTTCGGCAACGTCAACACCAGCCACGGCTGTGTCGGCCTGCAGGACAAGAAGGGCGCGAACGACCCGAGCACGCCGGCCGCGTGGTTCTACAACCACTCGCTGATCGGTGACGTGGTGGTCGTCCAGAACACCGGCGACAAGACGGTCGCCCCGGACAACGGCCTCAACGGCTGGAACATGAGCTGGGCCCAGTGGAAGGCGGGTTCGGCCGTCTGACGCCCGGGTCGACGCCTCCCCGCTCGATGCCGCCGGCCGCCCTCGCGGGCAGCCGGCGGCATCGTCGTGTTCACGGGATGCCGGGCGGGCGCGCTTCTCATCGTTCTCTTATGTCCGGTTTATGGGTTCATCAGGGTGCCTCCCTAGCTTGCGGCCATGTTCTTCACCTACCTGAGGCGCGAACTGCGCCGCCGGAGAAAGGCGGCCCTCGTCGTCGCCTCCGGGCTCGCGTTGGGCATCGCACTTGTGATCGTGGTCAACTCCGTGTCCTCGGGGATGGGGAAGGCACAGGACAAGGTGCTGCAGTCGCTGTACGGACTCGGCACCGACATGACCGTCACCAAGGCGGCCGACCCCACCTCCGGCAGCTCGCAGCGGCCGCGCTTCAACTTCGACGCGCGCGGCAGCGACTCCAAGGAGACCCAGAGCAGCGACCGCGTCATGGTGCAGGGCTTCCAGACGCTGGCGAGCGGCACGGTCACCAAGGTGGGGACGCAGAAGGGCGTTTCGGAGGCCGTCGGTGGGCTGAGCCTTCGGGTCATCAAGATCAGCGGACAGTTCACGCGGGGTCAGTTCCGGCAGAACCAGAACAGCGGCGAGCAGGGCGGACGCGGCGGCTTCGGCGGCGGGCAGCCGCAGGGCCAGGTGGAAGGGGGCGGCGCCAACTTCGACGTCAACAACTACTCCGTCTACGGCACCGACGTCACCAAGCCCGCACTGGGCCCCTTGACCTCCTCCAAGATCACCAGCGGCCGTACCTTCAAGACGTCGGAGACGAACGCGAAGGTCGCCGTCGTCGACTCGGCCTACGCCAAGGAGAACAAGCTCGAGGTCGGCGGCACGGTCACCATCAAGAGCGTCAAGTTCCAGATCATCGGCATCGCCACGGCCGACAGCGGTGACTCGGCGGCCAACCTGTACATCCCGCTTCAGCAGGCCCAGACGCTCGCCGACGCGAAGAACAAGGTCACCACGATCTACGTCAAGGCGACCGACTCGCAGCAGATCGCCGGTGTGAAGAAGGCCATCCAGACCAACGTCTCGGGAACCACGGTCACCACCTCCGCCGACCTGGCGAGCACCGTATCCGGTTCGCTGTCCACCGCCTCCAGCCTCGCCGACAACGTCGGCAAGTGGCTTTCCGTCGTGGTGCTGGTGGCCGCGTTCCTGGTCGCCGGCCTGCTCACCTCCTCCGCCGTCTCCCGCCGGGTGCGTGAGTTCGGCACGCTCAAGGCGCTCGGCTGGAAGTCGGGTCGGGTGACCCGGCAGGTGGTCGGCGAGGCCGTCGTCAACGGCCTGGTCGGCGGCGCCATCGGCATCGCGCTCGGCCTGGCGGGCGCGTACGCCGTCACCGCGATCAGCCCCACGCTCCAGGCCCAGCTCGGCGGTGGTGGCGGTGGCGGCGGCTTCGGCGGCGGCCCCGGCGGCGGTGGCTTCGGCGGTCCGGGACGGCAGGCCGCGCGGACCCTTCAGGTCGCGCTCACCGCGCCGGTCAGCCTCACCACCATCGCCCTCGCGGTCGCCCTCGCCGTGGCCGGCGGTCTGATCGCCGGCGCCTTCGGCGGCTGGCGCGCCTCGCCTGCGTCCGGCGGACGCCCTGCGCCGCGTCGAGTAGCACCCGCCCCGCACCCCTTCCGCATCCCAGGAGTTGACCCATGTACGAACTCAGAGGCGTCACCAAGCGCTACACGCGGGGCAAGGAGACGATCAACGCCCTGGACGGCGTCGACCTCACCATCGGCGACGGCGACCGGCTCGTCATCCAGGGCCCCACCGGCGGCGGCAAGTCCACGCTGCTGCAGATGCTCGGCGCACTCGACAAGCCGACCACCGGGCAGGTCGAACTGGACGGCGTCGACCTGGCCAGGCTCTCCGAGGCCCGGCTCACCAAGGTGCGCAGCGAGAACATCGGCTTCGTCTTCCAGTCCTTCAACCTCATCCCCACCCTCACCGCGCAGGAGAACGTCGAAACGGCGTTGGTCCCCCTCGGGGTGAAGTCCGGGGAGCGGCGCGAACGGGCCGCCGAGGCACTGCACTCCGTGGGACTCGGAGAGCGGCTCGGGCATCTGCCGGGCGAGATGTCGGGCGGTCAGCAGCAGCGCGTCGCCATCGCCCGCGCGCTGGTGAAGCAGCCGAAGGTGCTGCTAGCCGACGAACCCACCGGAAACCTCGACGAGTCGATGCGCGACGAGATCATGGACGTGCTCGAACGCATGTGGAAGGAGCACGGGCTGACGTTCATCATGGTCACGCACGACTCGTCGATCGCGAAGAAGGCCCCCCGGCTCGCGACCATCCGCAAGGGCAGGATCACCGTCAAGGAGAACGCCGCCCCGTAGGCCGCTCGGTAGGCCGTTCCATAGGCCCTTCGGCAGGACGTTCGGCAGGTCGTCTCGTGGACGCCCGGCCGGTGCAAGTCGTTACGGCCCCCGTATTGAGGCGTTGATCATCCCCCGACATACTGCGTGATCCGGGGGATGACGTGTGCATGCACGAGACCACCCCCGGCCGGGTGAACGGGGATTCGCCCGGCACCTCATCTCCAGGGGGAGTCTTGCGCAGACAAGTGAAAAGAGCATGCGCGGCGACCGTCGCAACAGCGGCCGCCGTGGCGTTGGCGGCGGGCATGACCAGCCCGGCGTCGGCGAAGCCCGCCCCCGCGGCCCACGGCCCCGCCGGCGGCCTGACGGCTCAGCACCGGATCACTCTCATCACCGGTGACCGCGTCGTCGTCGACGCCAAGGGCCGTGTCGTGGGCCTGGAGCGGGCGAAGGGCCGCGAGAACGTTCCGGTTCAGGTCCGCAAGGCCGCCGGACACACCTACGTGGTGCCGACCGACGCGGCCGCTCTGATCGCCGAGGGGAAGATCGACCGGCGCCTGTTCGACGTCACCGAGCTCAACTCGTCGCGGACCCGCGCGGACCAGAAGAACGGCCTGAAGGTCATCGTCGGCTACAAGGGCGCCGCCCGTACCGCGAAGGCCGACGTCCGCGAGGCGGGCACGCTCCGCCGGACCCTCACGTCCCTGAACGCCGACGCGGTCCTCACGCCCCAGCGGGACGCGGCCGAGCTGTGGAAGGCCGTCACCGACGGCGACGCCACCGCCTCCGGCATCGCGCACGTCTGGCTCGACGGCGTCCGCAAGGCGAGCCTCGACAAGTCCGTGCCGCAGATCGGCGCCCCGGCGGCCTGGGCCGCGGGCTACACCGGCAAGGGCGTCAAGGTCGCCGTGCTGGACACGGGCGTCTACGCCGACCACCCGGACCTCAAGGGCCAGGTGATCGAGGCCGAGAACTTCTCCACCTCCGCCACCACCGCCGACAAGGTCGGCCACGGCACGCACGTGGCGTCCATCGTGGCCGGCACCGGCGCGAAGTCGCACGGCAAGTACAAGGGCGTCGCGCCCGGCGCCAAGATCCTCAGCGGCAAGGTCCTCGACGACGACGGCTACGGCGACGACTCCGGCATCCTCGCGGGCATGGAGTGGGCCGCCCAGCAGGGCGCCGACATCGTCAACCTCAGCCTGGGCGGCGCCGACACGCCCGACATCGACCCGCTCGAGGCCGAGGTGAACAAGCTCTCCGAGCAGAAGGGCATCCTGTTCGCCATCGCCGCGGGCAACGAGGGAGAGAGCGGCGAGAAGACCATCGGCTCCCCGGGCAGCGCGGCCGACGCGCTCACGGTCGGCGCGGTCGACGACAAGGACAGGCTGGCGGACTTCTCCAGCCGTGGCCCCGGCCTCGACGGTGCGATCAAGCCCGATGTGACCGCGCCCGGCGTGGACATCACCGCCGCCGCGGCCCCGGGCAGCCTCATCGACCAGGAGGTCGGCGAGAACCCGGCCGGGTACCTGACCATCTCCGGTACGTCGATGGCGACCCCGCACGTCGCGGGCGCCGCCGCCATCCTCAAGCAGGAGCACCCCGGCTGGACGTTCGCCGAGCTGAAGTCGGCGCTGACGGGCTCCGCGAAGGGCGGCGAATACACGCCGTTCCAGCAGGGTTCGGGCCGCATAGCCGTGGACAAGGCGATCAGGCAGACCGTGCTCGCCGACCCGTCGTCCCTGAGCTTCGGCACCGCGCAGTGGCCGCACACCGACGACACGCCGGTCACCAAGCAGCTGACGTACCGCAACACCGGCAAGGCCGCCGTCACCCTCACGCTGTCGCTGACAACCACCAACCCCAAGGGCCAGGCGGCTCCTTCGGGCTTCTTCACGCTCGGCGCGAAGACGGTTACCGTCCCGGCGGGCGGCACGGCGTCGGTCCCGGTAGCCGTCAACAGCAAGCTGGGCGGCACCGTCGACGGCGCGTACTCGGCGTATGTGACGGCGACGGGCGGCGGCCAGAGCGTGCGCACGGCCGCGGCCGTGGAACGCGAGGCGGAGTCGTACGACGTCACCCTCAAGTACGTGGGCCGTGACGGACAGACGCCCGTCCACCTCAGCGACCTGGTCGCGGCCTCGGGCGCCGACGCGGGCAAGGAGTACTTCTCCCAGAGCTCCGCGACGACCGTGAAGATCCGCGTGCCCAAGGGCACGTACCTGCTGGACTCCCTGTCCATGAAGGACCCGACCTCGATCGAGGGCGGCGTCGACTGGCTGGTCCAGCCCAAGGTGAGCGTCACCAGGGACACCGCCATCACCCTGGACCTCGACAAGGCCAGGTCCGCCGACATCACGGTCCCGGACGCGTCGGCCAAGCCGCTGTCCGCGACGGTGTCGTACGTCTACGACCCGGCGGGCACCGGACTGGCCCTGTCCGCTCCGTCGTTCGCGGACATCCGCCTGGCGCAGGCCGGCCAGGCGGTCCCCTCCGGTCTCTCCCAGTCCTGGTTCGGCCAGTGGGCCAAGGGCGGCACGGCCGAGTACGACGTGTTCACCGGCTCCGCGGTCAAGCAGCTTCAGGGCGCGCACGTACGCCACTACAAGGCGGACGAACTGGCCACGCTGAAGCTGAACCTCGGTGCCGCGAGCAGCGGCAAGACCGGCGCGGTCGGCGCCTACGCCGAGACACCGACCGACAGCGGCTCCAACATCTCCGTCGAGCAGAACCTGCGCGGCGCGCGCACGTTCTACGTGTCCACGGGTGACAAGGCGCAGTGGACGTTCGACTTCTCGCAGTACGGCGGCAAGAAGGACGCGGACGGCTTCCCGGTCCCGGAGGCGTACTACACGCTGGGCGGCCCGCAGATCCTCACCGGCGGCAAGACCTACACCAAGACCCTCAACACCGCGGTCTTCGGTCCGTTGATCAACTCCGACTACGGCCTCTTCCGGGTCGGCAACGAGATCTACGGGTACCTGCCGCTGTTCGCGGACGGGCAGGGGCACGCCGGATCGTCCGAGTTCATGTCGGTGAAGACGACGCTGTACCGGGGCGGCACCAAGGTCGGCACGAACGACGATCCGCTGTTCGGCGTGAAGCCCTTCGCCGTTCCCTCTGCCGAGGCCACGTACACGCTGACGACCTCGGTCATCCGCAGCGTGAAGGTCGCGGCGGCGTCCACCCGCATCGACGCGAGCTGGACGTTCAAGTCCAAGAAGGTGGACAGCGCCCAGCTGCCCGCCTCGACCGTCCGCTTCGGCGCGACCACCGGTCCGGACAGCCGTGTGGAGGCCGGCAAGAAGGTCACGATCCCGGTCACCGTCCAGGGCGCGGCCGCGGGCCGCAACCTCCGGTCGCTCTCGGTGTGGGTGTCGTACGACTACGGCAGGACCTGGACCAAGCTGACGGTCAAGAACGGCCGGATCACCTACAAGAACCCGGCCAAGGGCCAGGGCCTGTCGTTCCACGCCAAGATCGCCGACAAGAAGGGCAACAAGTCGACGATCTCCGTCTACAACGCGTTCTACGCCAAGTGAGCCGCTAGACGGCGGACGGCCCACCGGAAGCGATGCCTCCGGTGGGCCGTCGTGCGATGCGGTCGTGCCCGCCGGCCGTGAGGGTGCGACGCGGTTGAGTCGAGCCCGTCAGGCGTGCGGCGCGGTCGCGCCCGCGCGGGTGGCGTCCGTGCCCCAGCTCGCCAGCAGCCGCAGTGCCTCCGCCGAAGCCGAGCCCGGCTCGGCGTGGTACGTCACCAGCGCCAGCTCACCGTCGTCCGGCACCCGGAACGACTCGAAGTGCAGCGCGAGGTCGCCCACCAGCGGATGCCGCAACCGCTTCAGCCCGTGGCTCTTCTCCTTGACGTCGTGCGTCGCCCACAGCCGCCGGAACTCCTCGCTCTTCACCGACAGCTCTCCGACCAGCGCCGACAGCCGCGGATCGTCCGGGTGACACCCTGCCTGGTAGCGCAGCTGGCACACGATGTCGATGGCCTTCTGCTCCCAGTCCACGAACAGGTCCTGGTACTCGGGCTTGAGGAACGTCATCCGCGCCCAGTTCCGCTCCTGCGGCGGCAGCTGAGCCCAGTCCCCGAAGACGGCCGCGGCCATCCGGTTCCACGCCAGGATGTCCGCATGCCGCCCGACGATGTACGCCGGAACCCCGTCGAAGGAGTCCAGCAGCTGCCTGAGCGCCGCCCGCACCTGCTGCGTCCTGGTCGCCGGCTTCTTCTTGTGGGCCTTCGGCTTGGCGAGGTGCGTCAGATGCGCATGCTCGGCGTCGGTCAGCCGCAATGCGCGGGCGATCGCGTCGAGCACCTCCGCGGACACGTTCCGTCCGTTGCCCTGCTCCAGGCGTGTGTAGTACGCCACGGACACGCCTGCCAGCTGCGCCAGCTCCTCGCGCCTGAGCCCGGGCACCCTGCGGTGGCGACCGAAGTCCGGCAGCCCCACGTCCTCCGGCTTGAGCCGGGCCCGGCGGGTGCGCAGGAACTCGCTGAGCTCGGCGCGCCGGTCCAGGGCCTGGCCGGCTCCCGCTGCGGGCTCCGGCAGGGAGTCGAGCTGTTCATCCATACGTCCAGTATTCCGGGTCGTACGACCTGGAGCCTGACCCCGCCAGTAGTAGGACGGCCGGTCGTAGGCAGAGCTGTGGTCTGGGTGCCTCCGCCGCCGTCCGGCAGGCTGGACGCCGTGCCCGGTGGAAGGCAGCCGGGCGCGCGACCCCTAGGAGAAACTCCGCATGACCACCGTTGCCGCATACGCCGCACCCGCCGCGAAGGCCCCGCTCGAGCGCACCACCATCGAGCGCCGCGAGGTCCGCGAGTTCGACGTCCTGATCGACATCAAGTTCGCCGGTATCTGCCACTCGGACATCCACCAGGTCCGCGAGGGCTGGGGCGAGGCGATCTTCCCGATGGTTCCGGGCCACGAGATCGCGGGCGTCGTCTCCGAGGTCGGCCCCGGCGTGACCAAGTTCAAGGTCGGCGACCGCGTGGGCGTCGGCTGCATGGTCGACTCCTGCCGCGAGTGCGAGAACTGCCTGCGCGGCGAGGAGCAGTACTGCCTCAAGGGCATGGTCGGCACGTACAACGCCCTCGACAAGGACGGCGAGACCACCTACGGCGGCTACTCCGAGAAGATCGTCGTGGACGAGAACTACGTCGTACGCATCCCGGACGGCCTCTCCCTCGATGTGGCCGCCCCGCTGCTGTGCGCGGGCATCACCACGTACTCGCCGCTCGCCCACTGGAACGCGGGCCCCGGCAAGAAGGTCGCCGTCGTCGGCCTCGGCGGCCTCGGCCACATGGCCGTCAAGATCGCGCACGCGATGGGCGCCGAGGTGACCGTCCTCTCGCAGTCCCTGCGCAAGAAGGACGACGGGCTGAAGCTGGGCGCCGACCACTACTACGCCACCAGCGACCCGAAGACCTTCGAGGAGCTGCAGGGCACTTTCGACCTGATCGTCTCGACCGTCTCGGCGCCGATGGACTTCGGTGCGCTGCTGTCGCTGCTCAAGGTCGACGGCGCGCTGGTGAATGTGGGCGCCCCCGAGGAGCCGATCTCCCTCAACCTGTTCTCGGTGATCGGCGGCCGCAAGACCCTCGCGGGCTCCATGATCGGCGGCATCCGTGAGACGCAGGAGATGCTGGACTTCTGCGCGGGGCACGGCATCGGCGCCGAGATCGAACTGATCAGCGCCTCCGAGATCAACGAGGCGTACGAGCGGGTGCTGAGCAGCGACGTCCGGTACCGGTTCGTGATCGACACGGCCACCATCTGAGAATCCCCCCGACAGCACCACGTGAGGCGGCCCCAGTGGCCGCCTCACGTGCGTCGTCGGTCGAAGGTCGCAGCGGCGTGGGCCCGAAGACCGATGTGCCGCCCCCTCCCGCTGCCTAGCCTGGAAAGTGGTTCCGGCAACCGGGGGACAGGAGGCCCGACCATGTCCGTGGAGCTCAACCACACGATCGTCGCCGCACACGACAAGGAGGCGTCCGCCCGTTTCCTCGCCGACCTGCTGGGCCTGGAGGTGGCGCCGCCGTTCGGCCCGTTCACCCCGGTGGAGATCCCCAACGGCGTGACGCTGGACTACATGGAGACCACCGGCTCGATCACTCCGCAGCACTACGCGTTCCTGGTCTCCGAGGACGACTTCGACGTGATCTTCGCCCGTATCCGGGACAGGGGCCTGCGGTACTGGGCGGACCCATACCATCACCGCCCCGGCGAGATCAACCACAACGACGGCGGCCGGGGCGCGTACTTCGACGACCCGAACGGCCACAACATGGAGATTCTGACCAGGCCGTACGGGAGCGGCGGGGACTGAGGTTCATCCGGTTGGAGGTGCGAGCGGGCGGCCGGGCCGAAACCCTGTCCCGGCCGCGCCGGCCTTGCGCTGCGGGGCTTGGCGCGCACCGAGCGCGTCACCGAACCGGTCCCATCGCACTGTCGGTCGAGATGGTCATCGGATTGCGATCGTGAGTGCGCCACCTTAGCTTCAGGGCGTCGGGATCTTCCGACAAAGTCCGCATAGGTTCTCTATGTCGGCTTTCACCCCTGGTGCCATCGAACGGAGCATTCATGTCGGTGATGACCGGTACCCAGCCCCTGCAGCAGTTCGGCCAGCAGTTCGGCCAGCAGCAGTTCGGCCAGCAGCCGATCGCGCAGGTCGTCCAGCAGACCATCCAGCAGGCCTGTCAGCAGGCGAGCCAGCAGATCGCGCAGCGCATGCAGCAGACGCTTCAGCAGATCCAGCAGGTCCAGCAGCAGCTTCAGCAGCAGGGCATGGCCCACCAGGCGCACCCGTACCTGGCCATCGCGCTGCACACGACGCTGCGCCAGGGCGTGCGGCACGCGGTGGAGCAGTCCGTGCAGCAGGCGCTGCCGATCGCGATCCTGACGCTGGTCCAGCAGAGCCAGCAGGGCCAGCAGGGCCAGCAGGGCATGCAGCCGTGGGGCCCCGGCGGGGCGGGCGGCCAGCAGTTCGGTCAGCCCTACCAGCAGCAGTACCAGCAGCCCGGCTTCGGCTTCGGCCAGATGCCCTTCGGTATCGGCTGACGTCCGGCGGCGCGCGATGCGGTGTGCCCAGGAGCGGTTCCCGGGCACACCGCATCACTGTGGAAGCGCGGCCGCCCGTCACCGGATCAGGAGCAGACGAACGACGCAGGCGTGGTGAAGGTGGACGCAATGGTCAAGGAAAGACCCGGAAACAACCGGGAGAGCGGGTCCGAGGGATCGATTTCCGGTGGGACGGGACCCGAGGGCAAAGAGACGGGGCCGCACAGAAAGGGCGGCCCGTCACCGATCACGGTGCAGCCGCGCCGGGCCCGGTACATGGTGACACCCCTGCCGCAGAGTCTTCTCCCGCCGGGAGTCGCCGAACTCGGCATGGACGCGCTGTGCGACCGGCTGGAGCGTATGCCCGAGGTGACGGTGACCCGCAGACTCCGGTCGCCGGAGAAGCTGAAGTCGGCCGGATTGCACCCCTCATGCCCGGAGATCGCGGTCGTCGAGGCGGCCGAGGCCCAGGTGCCGGCCATGCGGTCGCTGCATGTGCACATCGAACCGGATCTGCCGCTGTCCGGAACCGGACCCGCCGCCGCGCCGACCGCGGGTGTGCTGCCACTGCGCGATCCGGGGCTGGTCATGCCGCTGGAGGAGCCCGCGGAGATCTCGCTGCGCGTGTGCGGCCCGGAGGGTGAACCGCTGGCGGGCGCGGGGGTGTTCCTGATCGGGGCGACCTGGCCGAGCCAGGGCGTCACCGCGGCCGACGGGACGGTCACCCTCACCCTGGCGACCGAGACCGCGGAGACCGTCCAGTCCCTCTACGTCCGCCCCGCGGGCGGTTACGCCGACCGCTGGATCCACCGGCCCGACCTGTCGGCGACCCAGGAGAACCTGGTCACCCTCACCCCGCTGGCCCAGGTCTACCCGGAGCTGGAGCAGCGGCAGCAGTACGGCTGGGGCCAGCAGGCCATGCGCCTGGACCGGCTGCCGCCCACGTTCCGCGCCTTCGGCGTCCGGGTCGCGGTCATCGGTTCGGGCGTCAGCACCGAGCACCCCGATCTGCGGCAACGCGTGCGCTCCGGTGTCGATCTCGTGCGCGGCACCGAAAACGGCTGGGCCCACGACACCCTGGGCACCGGCACTCACGCGGCGGGCATCATCGCCGGCGCGGACACCGGCAAGGGGATCATCGGCATCGCCGTCGACGCCGAGATCGAGGTCTGCCAGGTGCTGCCCGGCGGGCACTTCAGCGACCTGATCGCCGCTCTGGACCACTGCATCGAGCGCGAGGTCGACATCGCCCATCTCGCGGTGGCCACGCCGTACCCTTCGGCGCTGGTCTCCCGCAAACTCGCCGACGCCTACGCGGCGGGCATCGCCTGCGTCGCACCTGCGGGCGACACCGGTGGCCCGGTCAACTTCCCGGGTTCGCTGCCCACCGTGTTCACCGTCGGCGCGCTGGGAGTCTTCGGCTCGTACCCGCCGGACACCTCGCAAGCCACCCACGTCGGGCCGCAGTTGACCCCCGAAGGGCTGTTCGCAGCGCCGTTCAGCTGCTACGGCCCCGGCGTGGACGCGGCCGCCCCCGGAGTGGCGGTCCTGTCGTGCGCCCCGCGCGGCGGCTACACGGCCCTGGACGGCACCGGCACCGCCTCCGCCCATGTCGCCGGCCTCGCCGCCCTCGTTCTCGCCCATCACGAGGACTTCCACGGCCAGTTGCTGCCGCGTGGCCCCGGCCGGGTGCAGCACCTGTTCGAGATCATCGCCGGGAGCTGCCGCCAACTGGCCGCCCCCGGAACGCTGGAGGCCACCCGCGTCGGACGCGGTCTGCCCGACGCCCTGGTGGCACTCGGCCTGGCCCCCGGTGTGCAGCTCGCTCCGGCCCTGTCGCCGTACGCCCCGTCCATGGCGGGATGACAGCGCACCACACGGATCGGCACCCGCTCGCTCGCGGCGGGTGCCGATCCGTGTGTGTCGTTCGCGCGGAGTCCTGGGTCAGCCGCCGCCGGTCGGCTCCTTGCCGGGGGCGGCGTGCCGGGGGCGGTACTTGCACGACACCTGGCCGACGAGCTCCCGGAAGCACACCAGGGCGGTGATCGGCGGAATCCCGACGATCACCATCGAGAGCACGGAGTACGAGGAGTGGCTGATGCACAGGGCCACTGCCGTCGCGGAGGCGATCAGGATGACGCACCAGGACCGCCGGGCGGTGCGGTGCTGGAAGGCTGCCCGAAGGATGGACAGCGCGGCCACGAACCACGGTCCGTACACCGTCAGCGGCCACCACTGGGCGAGCGGCGCCGGCAGGACCGTGGCGGCGATCTCGCGCAGCTGGTTGTAGGAGTAGGCGGTGGACCAGCCCAGCATCGCCACCGCGCACGCGGCGATCGTGGCGACCAGGAGCGTGACGGGGCTGAGCCGCTGACCGCCGTCAAGGATGTGGTGGGCCGGCCGGGGCCGCCGCCGGTCGATCCGGTGGCGGTGCTGGCCGTCCAGCGAGGGCGGAGCGGGGTCCACGGCCGACACGGTGGAGAGCATCTGGGCCAGCTCTTCGTCGGGGTCCCAGCCGTTCGGCGCGATGTCCGGGCCGGGGGCGCTCCACACGGGATGCGTCTCAAGGGGATCGACATGATAAGAGTGCTGGCCGAGCACATCATGATCGGATCTCAGGGCGAACTGAAAGTCGTAGAGGCTTGGCTCGCCTTGAAGCCTGTCCATTCTCGAAGTTCCTCCGAGCTCTGTATCAGGATGCTCCGTCCAGAGCGCGCAGGTATTCGCTCTCCATGTCGCTGATCTTCTTGAGGAAGTCTTCAAGAAGGTCGGAACAGCCCTTGAGGCGCACGTCACCGCCGGCCGACTCGTGCCAGCCGGCGCCACTTCCGACGGGGATCTGATCTTCCGGTTCGTTCCAAGTCACGATCACCTAACGAGCGCCACCGGGCGCCCAGGTATCCGGCATTTGGGGGAATAAATCGACGGAGAATCGTTTCGCCAGTCAGATGACAGTACCCGGTCGTCGCAATTCCAAAAATCTGTGCAACGGTATTTCGGTGAATATGATTTCACGGTGCGTGAGGCGCCGGGGTGAGCCGCCGCGAAGGCGCCCTCCCCTGGGTGACTGAGCGAGATCCCGCTCGCCGGGCTCCGTGTCGCAGCGCTTCCGCCGAGGTCACCCGGAGGCCTGAGCGGTGATCACCCGGATGCCTTTCGGTGGCTCCCACCGTCGTGCGGCCACGGTGGATACCTTCGGGCTCCGTCATCAGCCGCTACCGAGGAGAACCGGAATGCAGCCGATCAAGCGACGCTCCCTGGGGGTGGCCGTCGGTACGGCCATCGCCTTTGCCTGCGCTTCACCTGCGACGGCCGCCGGAAGCAGCGGCCCGGGAGTCCCACGCGAAGAGGTCTTCCAGTTGGTGGCCAGGTCGACGCAGACCAGCTCCGTCGACGTGAATCCCTCCGGCCCCAGCCAGGGAGACGAATTCGTCATCAGCGGCGAGCTGCTGAATCAGGGCGCGACGGTCGGAACCTACGGAGAGGTGTGCACGCTGACGCGCGTCGGCCCGGTGGACCACTTCGATCTGCAGTGCGTCGCAAGCTTCACCCTGGCCCAAGGGCAGATCACCGTTCAGGGGCGGTTCTCCGTCACCCCGGCCGGTTCGGGTGAGGTCGATCTCGCGATCACCGGAGGGACCGGGCTCTACCGCACCGCCGGCGGTTACGTCCACGCCGTGAACATCAGCAGCACAGACACGCAGGTCACCGTCCACCTCACTCGGTGACCCCTACACGCAGAGCCCGTGACACCGAGGCCGGCGATGCGCCGGCCTCGGCCCGACCCCCAGCTGCGGATCGGAGCGCAGCCACGTGGGTAGGTCGACAGGCGCGCGTTGCGCAGTGCCCACTCGAAGCCGTCGCGGGCCGTCGACCGGCTCAGCGCGACAGGGTCGCCGGGCTCCCCCCGTTCGCCTCGTACCCGGCCACAGCCAGCGCCCGGTACACCGCGTAGTCCGCCGCCGGATCGGCGGTCAGGGTCCAGGGCAACGCGCCCACGTGGCCGTCGATGTGGACGAGCTGGGCCATCGCCTCCGCCCAGCGCTCGCTGCGCACCAGGAAGAACACCAGCAGATGGCGGACGTGCGCCAGCATCGGGTCGTCGGGGCGGGCCGAGTGCACCGCGTGCAGCGCGCCGTGGATGGCCTTCGTCACGACCTCGCTCCGGTAGAAGCTGCTGACCAGGTTCACCTCGGGAAGGTGCTCGAAGACCGCGAACAGGGGCATGGCCGCGAGAAGCGAACCCTGCGGGGCGCGTGCCGCGGCCGCCTCCGCGAAGGAGTACGCCAGCTCCCGCGAGCCGTGCCACTTCTCGCACCAGTAGTGCAGCGCCGCCAGGTGCGCGCCCATGTGGGTGGGCGCCCGGTCGAGGATCTTCAGCCACAGCTGCTCGAACTCGGGCTGCGGGTAGGCAAGGCCGCGGGCCACGGACAGCTCGACGATGTAGGGGACCGGGTCGCCGGGGGCCAGCAGCGCCGCCTCCCCGCACGCCGACCTGGCCTCCTCCATGATGATGCGGAAGTCCTCCGTCCCCGGCGTCGACGTGCGCCACGCCTGCTGCACCAGGAACTCCGCGTGCACCGCCGCGCCCCCCGCGTCCTTGGACGCCTCGGCCCGCCACACCCGCAGCCACTGTCCGCCCGGCGTCTCGCTCACGCCGCCGGGCCGCTGCTGCAGCTCCAGGGACGCCGCGCCCGCGAAGGCCTGCACGCGCTGCCAGCGCGTCTCGCCCTCCGCCTCCGTACCGGCCAGGAGCTGGGCGGCCGCGCGGTAGTCCTGCGTGTGCTGCACCACGTCCAGGACGTCCAGCAGGTCCTCGTCGGGGCCGGGCATGCGGACGTCCAGCTCCTCCTGGCGCACGAACCCGTAGTTCGCCGGGTCCGCGGCGTCCGGGTCGCCCGGCGAGACCTGTTGGATGCCCGCTCGCCGGCGCATGAGGACGGGGAGCAGGACCATGCTGAACAGGGCCAGTGCCATCAGGACCCAAAGAATCACCATGGGCCCAAGCGAACCAGACCGGTCCGACACTTGGCCATCCCGGTCGCCGCGCCTGTGGAAAACCCCGCCGCCCGGGCCCGTTCCCGGGTGCGGCGGCCCCCGATTCCGGCTGCGGAGGGCACCGTTCCCAGCTGCGGCGGCCCCGTTCCGGGGCGCCCGGCCTCGCGATCCCGCGTCCGGGCCGTCGGCGCACTACCCTCGGAGCCCATGAGCGACAGGCACATCAGTCAGCACTTCGAGACCCTCGCGATTCACGCGGGGAACACTGCCGACCCCCTCACGGGCGCGGTCGTCCCGCCGATCTACCAGGTCTCCACCTACAAGCAGGACGGCGTCGGCGGGCTGCGCGGCGGCTACGAGTACAGCCGCAGCGCCAACCCCACCCGCACCGCCCTGGAGGAGAACCTCGCCGCCCTGGAGGGCGGCCGGCGAGGCCTCGCGTTCGCGTCCGGACTGGCGGCCGAGGACTGCCTGCTGCGTACGCTGCTCGCCCCCGGCGACCACGTGGTGATCCCGAACGACGCCTACGGCGGTACGTTCCGCCTGTTCGCCAAGGTCGTCTCCCGGTGGGGCGTCGAGTGGTCGGTCGCCGACACCAGCGACCCGGCCGCCGTGCGGGCCGCCCTCACCCCGAGGACGAAGGTCGTGTGGGTGGAGACCCCCTCCAACCCGCTGCTCGGCATCACCGACATCGCCGCCGTCGCTCAGATCGCCCGTGACGCGGGCGCCCGGCTCGTCGTCGACAACACGTTCGCCACCCCCTACCTCCAGCAGCCGCTCGCGCTCGGCGCGGACGTCGTCGTGCACTCCCTGACCAAGTACATGGGCGGCCACTCCGACGTCGTCGGCGGGGCACTGATCGTGAACGACCAGGAGCTCGGCGAGCAGCTGGCGTACCACCAGAACGCGATGGGCGCGGTCGCCGGCCCGTTCGACTCCTGGCTGGTGCTGCGCGGCACGAAGACGCTCGCCGTGCGCATGGACCGGCACAGCGAGAACGCCACCAAGGTCGCCGACATGCTCGGCGGGCACCCGCGCGTGAAGCGCGTCCTGTACCCGGGCCTGCCGGAGCACCCCGGTCACGAGGTCGCGGCGAAGCAGATGAAGGCGTTCGGCGGCATGGTGTCCTTCCGGGTGGAGGGCGGCGAGGAGGCGGCCGTCGAGGTCTGCAACCGGGCCGAGGTGTTCACTCTCGGCGAGTCGCTCGGCGGTGTGGAGTCCCTGATCGAGCACCCGGGGCGCATGACGCACGCGTCCGCGGCCGGCTCGGCCCTCGAGGTCCCCGCCGACCTGGTCCGCCTCTCCGTGGGCATCGAGAACGTCGACGACCTGCTGGAGGACCTGAAGCAGGCCCTCGGCTGAGGCACCGCCTCACCCTCGGCCTCACCAGTCGCTGATCGGTGGAGTCGTCGTCGACGGCGGCTCCACCCAGGGGCGGGCGAGCGACGCCCATACGGTGAAGGCGAGCGCCGCGGCCAGCAGGGCCAGCCAGAGCACACGGAGGGCCACCGTGCGGCGGCGCAGCAGGCGGCTGCCGCGCCGCACCACGTCCCCGTACAGGTCCGGCGGCACCGGTGGCGGTGTCCGCTCCAGCATCCGCCGCACGGTCGCCTCCCGTTCGGACACGTTCACCGGGCACCTCCTCGGGCGCACGGCCCGCGAAGGGCACTTCGGCGGTGCGCGGAGGGCCGGGGGCCGCGCACGTCCGCGTACGGCACGGTCACGACGGCGCCACCTCCGGTGCCGTCCTCGCCGGCGCCGTCCTCGCCGGGGGATGCAGCAGTGTCGCCATCGCCCGGGCGCAGATGGCCCGGACCCGCTCGACGGGCAGGCCGAGCAGCGCCGCCGTCTGTTCCTCGGCGACCCCCTCGTACATCCTCAGGACGAGGATCAGCCGTTCCTGCGGCGTCAGGTTCACCAGCGGGCTGCACGGGGCCGGCCGGTGCCGGCCGATCGCCCCGTACTGGTGCCACGCCTCGCGCGCGAAGCGGGTGGCCAGGTGCTGGCGTGCCCGGGCGTAGGGGTCCTCGCCGCGCAGCCGGTCCCAGGAGGCGTACGTCTGCGCGAGGGCCAGCGTCAACAGGCGCCGTGCGCGCGGGTTGTCGTCGGGGGCCTCCGCGGTGAGCAGGGTCGCGGCGTGCAGCAGCCGCCCGGCAGCGCCCGCGACGAACGCCTGGAACTCCCGGGCCCGGCGGGCACCGTGGGACGCATGCCGTTCTCGCACCGCGCCTCCCGCCTGAGGGTGACCGTGAGGGGACGGGACCCGTCGCGTACGTACGACGTCGAGGGCGTGCGGCACACCGGACGGCGTACGGACGACAGGGACCCGCTCTCATAGGAGACCGGCGGCGCCCCCCGGGTCAAGAGCCTTGGAGCACCCGCACGCGCGTGTGTCGGCGTCACGGCGTACGCGTGCGAGGCTCAGGACGCCGGCTGGGACTCCGGTCCTGCGACACCCTGCGTGCCCTGCCGGGCGGAGAGCGCGCCATTGAAGCGGGTGAGGAGCGCGGTGAACGTCTCGCGTTCCTCCGGCGCCCAGTCGTGCGTCAGTTCGGCCATGAGTTGGCGTCTGGAGGAACGTACCTCCTCGAGCCGGGACAGCCCGCGCGGCGACAGCTGGAGCACCACCGCGCGACCGTCCTCCGGGTGCGAGGTGCGCTTGACGAGACCGGTGTCGACCAGCGGGGCGACCTGCCGGGTGACCGTCGAGGAATCGATGCCCATGCTCGCGGCGAGCGCCTTGACGCCCATGGGGCCTTCCTTGTCCAAGCGGTTGAGCAGCAGGTACGCGGCACGGTCCATGGAGTTGCGCACCTGCCCGACCCCGCCGAGCCGCGTCTGCTCGGCACGGCGCGCGAACACCGCGACCTCGTGCTGCAGCGTGTCCAGAAGACCGGTGTCACCGACAGCGCTCATCTCGGTCATGTCCATCGACATCTCAGGTGTTGTGGGCATCGCCGGGGGCTCACTTCGTGCGTGGGGAGCTGGGTTGGGGGACAGGGTACGCGGCCGGGGCGCAAGACGTACCAGGGCTGTGCAAACCCGTTCCGCGCCTTGGTCACACCCGCTGCGGACGGGCGTGAACTGCGAGACTGGTGGTCATGAACTACAGCACGGCCGACTCCCTGCCGACGGTGACGCCGGACGACGTCCGGGGCGCCCAGAAGATGCTCTCGGGCGTCGCACGTGTCACCGCCATGGAGGGCAGCAGGCACCTGTCCCAGCTGGTCGGCGCCCCGGTGCACCTGAAGTGCGAGAACCTCCAGCGGACCGGGTCGTTCAAGCTGCGCGGCGCGTACGTGCGCATCGCGGGACTGCTGCCCGAGGAGCGTGCCGCGGGAGTCGTCGCCGCGAGCGCGGGCAACCACGCGCAGGGCGTGGCCCTCGCCTCCGCGCTGCTCGGTGTGCGCTCCACGGTGTTCATGCCGAAGGGCGCCCCGCTGCCGAAGATCAGCGCGACCCGCGAGTACGGCGCTGACGTACGGCTGTACGGCCAGGTGGTGGACGAGACGCTGGCCGCCGCGCAGGAGTACGCGGCGGAGACGGGCGCGGTGTTCATCCACCCGTTCGACCACCCGGACATCATCGCGGGTCAGGGGACGGTGGGCCTGGAGATCCTGGAGCAGTGCCCCGATGTGCGCACGATCGTCGTCGGCACCGGCGGCGGCGGGCTCGTCGCGGGCATCGCGACCGTGGTGAAGGCGCTGCGGCCGGACGTGCGGGTGGTGGGCGTGCAGGCGCAGGGCGCGGCCGCGTACCCGCCCTCGCTGGCGGCCGGGCGGCCGGTGTCGGTCGAGAGCGCGGCGACCATGGCCGACGGCATCAGGGTGGGGCGGCCCGGTGACGTGCCGTTCCGTATCGTCCGAGATCTGGTCGACGAGGTCCGCACGGTGTCCGAGGACGCGCTGTCCGCCGCGGTGCTGCTCTGCATGGAGCGGGCCAAGCTGGTCGTCGAGCCGGCCGGCGCGAGCCCGGTCGCGGCGCTGCTGAGCGATCCGGACGCCTTCGAGGGCCCGGTGGTCGCGGTGCTGTCCGGCGGCAACGTCGACCCGGTGCTGCTGCAGCGCATCCTGCGGCACGGCATGGCCGCGCAGGGCCGTTACCTGGCCGTACGGCTGCGGCTGACCGACCGCCCGGGTGCCTTGGCGACGCTTCTCGGGGTGCTGTCGCTGGTGGACGCCAATGTCCTCGACGTGAGCCACGTGCGGACCGATCCCCGGCTCGGGCTGACGGAGGCGGAGGTGGAGCTGCACCTCGAGACGAAGGGCCCGGAGCACTGCGTGGAGGTCGGGCACGCGCTGCGGGAGGCGGGCTACACCGTCATCGACTGAGGTCGGGGGCGGTGTCGGAAGCAGTGGCGAAAATCTGTTGAGAGACGCGATACATCGCGTTATGGTGTGTGTCTCGTCACCTTGTGACGGGTCTCGCCCTCATCGCGTTTTGCGCGTACTTTGCCATACCCCTGTCCCCGGCGGCTCGCCGTTTTTTCCGACGACGTGGAGAACTCATATGCCAGGCGCCATCCATGCCGAAGGCCTGGTGAAGACCTTCGGCGACGTAAGGGCTCTGGACGGCGTCGACCTCGACGTCCCCCAGGGCACCGTGCTCGGCCTCCTCGGGCCCAACGGCGCGGGCAAGACCACCACCGTCCGCTGCCTGACCACCCTGCTGCGCCCCGACAGCGGCAGGGCGCTCGTCGCGGGCATCGACGTGCTGAAGGACCCGGACGCGGTGCGTCGCTCGGTGGGCCTGTCAGGGCAGTTCGCCGCGGTCGACGAGTACCTGACCGGCCGCGAGAACCTCCAGATGGTGGGCCGGCTCTACCAGATGCGCGGCAAGGCGGCGAAGCAGCGGGCGGCCGAGCTGCTGGAGCAGTTCCACCTCACGGACGCCGCCGACCGCCCCACCAAGACGTACTCCGGCGGTATGCGCCGCCGCCTCGACCTCGCAGCCGCCCTGGTGGTCCGGCCGCCCGTGATGTTCATGGACGAGCCGACGACCGGTCTCGACCCGCGCAACCGCCAGCAGCTGTGGGAGGTCATCAAGCAGCTCGTCTCCGACGGCACGACGCTGCTGCTGACCACCCAGTACCTCGAAGAGGCCGACCATCTGGCGCACGACATCGCCGTCGTCGACCACGGCCGCGTCATCGCACGCGGCACCTCCGACCAGCTCAAGGCACGCACGGGCGGTGAGCGCGTCGAGGTCGTGGTGCACGAGCGCGAGCACATCGCCACCGCCGCCGAGGTGCTGGGCCGCTTCGGCAAGGCCGACACCACGGTCGAGGAGCACACCCGCAAGCTCACGGTGCCGGTCGTCGGCGGCGCCAAGCTGCTCGCCGAGATCATCCGCGAGCTGGACAGCCGCGGCATCGAGATGGACGACATCGGGCTGCGCCGCCCCACCCTCGACGACGTCTTCCTGTCCCTGACCGGCCACGCCGCCGAGGAGAAGCCCGAGGAGAACGGCGCGGCCGAGGACCCCAAGGCCCGCAAGCGCACCAAGGAGACCGCCAAGTGAGTGCCGGAACCGACGCCGTGCCCGTCGCGGCGCCCGCCAACCCCGTCGTCCAGTCCGTCCGCGACTCACTGGTCGTCGCCCAGCGGAATCTGATTCGCATGGGCCGGATTCCCGAGATGCTCATTTTCGGGCTGATCCAGCCGATCATGTTCGTGGTGCTGTTCACCTACGTGTTCGGCGGCTCGATCCAGGTCGGCTCGTCCAGCACCACCCAGGCCTACCGCGAGTTCCTGATGGCCGGCATCTTCGCCCAGACCGTCACGTTCGCGACGGCGGGCGCGGGCGCGGGCATCGCCGACGACATGCACAAGGGCCTCATCGACCGCTTCCGCTCCCTGCCGATGGCACGGGGCGCGGTGCTGACCGGCCGTACCATCGCCGACCTGGTGCAGACGGCGCTCACCCTCGTGGTCCTGGCGGTCGTCGCCCTGATCGTCGGTTGGCGCGCGCACGAGAACTTCGGCAAGGTGCTCGCCGGATTCGGCCTGCTCCTGCTGCTCGGTTACGCGTTCTCGTGGATCGGCGCGCTGATCGGCCTGTCCGTGCGCACTCCCGAAGCGGCGACCTCGGGCGGCCTGATCTGGCTGTTCCCGCTGACCTTCATCTCGAACGCGTTCGTGGACGCGAACCAGATGCCGTCCTTCCTGCGGCACATCGCCGAGTGGAACCCGTTCAGCGCCACCGTGCAGGCGTGCCGCGAGCTGTTCGGGAACCTTCCCCCGGGCTTCCGGACGCCCGACGCCTGGCCCATGCAGCACCCCGTGTGGGCCTCGCTGATCTGGTCGGTGGTGATCCTCCTGGTCTTCCGTACGCTCGCGGTCCGCAAGTACCGCTCGGCGACGGCATGACACCACGGTGGCCTCCGGCGGCTCGGCCGGAGGCCACCGGCTCTCGGCCCCGGGGTGACAAGGCCTCCGGACACGACGAGGCCCCGGGGCGCGCCCGAAGCGCCCAGGGGCCGCGAAGTGTCGGGAGAAGGCTCAGCCCTGGTAGGGCTCGGCCTTGAGGATGCGCACCATGGCCTTCTTGCCGTTCGGCAGCTCGTACTCGGCGTCCTCGCCGACCTTCTTGCCGTTCACGCCCGTGCCCAGCGGGGACTGCGGCGAGTAGGTCTCGATGTCGCCGCTCGCGTACTCGCGCGAGGCCAGCAGGAAGGTCACGGTGTCGTCCTCGTCACCGTCGAAGGCGATCGTGACGACCATGCCCGGTGCCACCACGCCCTCGGCCGCCGGAGCCTCGCCGACCTTGGCGTTCTCCAGGAGCTGGGTCAGCTGGCGCACACGGAGCTCCTGCTTGCCCTGCTCCTCCTTGGCCGCGTGGTACCCGCCGTTCTCACGCAGGTCGCCCTCCTCGCGCGCGGCCGCGATCTTGGCGGCGATCTCCGTGCGCGCAGGACCAGAAAGGTACTCCAGCTCGGCCTTGAGCTGGTTGTACGCCTCCTGGGTCAGCCAGGTGACGTTCTCGCTGGTCTGGGTCACAGGTGCTCCTCGTCGGTACTTGGAATACAAAGCATCGCCCTACCCAGAAGCATGTTCCTCCATGGGTGGGCGAAACCACGAGCCTAACAATTCACCGGCGAAAGGGGGAGGACATAAGCCATCAGAATTACGTCAACGCAGGTCAGCGGCTACGCGACACGAGTGATGTCAGTCGGCGTGACAGCCCAGCAGCTCCGCCGTCGTCCCCGGCGCGGTGGTGCGCAGCGTGACGACCTTGTCGATCTCTGTGGCGTGCCCGCCGAAACGGAAGTCCGCGCGGCCCACCTCGGTTCCGTCCGCCGCCTGGGACCGCAGGGTGCAGTAGCCGGTGGCGTCGGCGTCCTTGCGTACCTCCAGGTGGGCCTTGACCGTGTCCTGCGAGGCCTCGAACGTGATGACCTGGCCGCTGATCTCGTTCTGGCCGACATAGTGGTACGCGAACCAGCCGACGAGCGCGAGGAGCACCGCTCCCAGCGCACTGCCGACGATCTTGAGCGTGCGGTCGGCGCGCTCGTCCGAGGAGCGCCCGTAGCGGTCCTCGGGCAGCCGCGTGCTCACCGTGGTCATGATCGTCCTCTCGACCGGGGGCCGGGACGGATGTCCCGAAAAGGACGTCCGGGGACCGGGCCCGGAATTTTTTCGCCCCCCGGTTCGGTCACTATAGAAGCCGCCCATCGCGCCGCATCACACCGGGCGCCGACTTGCCGACTGACCGAGGATCGAGTCTTGACTGACCAACTGCGACTGATGGCCGTGCACGCCCACCCCGACGACGAGTCGAGCAAGGGCGCGGCCACCATGGCGAAGTACGTGTCCGAGGGGGTGGACGTGCTCGTGGTGACCTGCACGGGCGGGGAGCGCGGCTCCATCCTCAACCCGAAGCTCCAGGGCGACAAGTACATCGAGGAGCACATCCACGAGGTACGCAAGAAGGAGATGGACGAGGCCCGCGAGATCCTCGGCGTCAAGCAGGAGTGGCTGGGCTTCGTCGACTCGGGTCTGCCCGAGGGCGATCCGCTGCCCCCGCTGCCGGAGGGCTGCTTCGCGCTGGAGGACGTCGACAAGGCGGCCGGCGAGCTGGTCCGCAAGATCCGCGACTTCCGCCCGCAGGTGATCACCACCTACGACGAGAACGGCGGCTACCCGCACCCCGACCACATCATGACCCACAAGATCTCGATGGTGGCGTTCGAGGGCGCGGCGGACACCGAGAAGTACCCGGAGGCGGAGTTCGGCCCCGCGTGGCAGCCGCTGAAGCTGTACTACAACCAGGGCTTCAACCGGCCCCGCACCGAGGCCCTGCACAAGGCGCTGCTCGAGCGTGGGCTGGAGTCCCCGTACGGGGAGTGGCTGAAGCGGTGGGACGAGTTCAACCGCGCCGAGCGCACCCTGACCACCCACATCCCCTGCGCCGACTTCTTCGAGATCCGCGACAAGGCGCTGATCGCGCACCGCACGCAGATCGACCCCGACGGCGGCTGGTTCCGGGTCCCGCTGGAACTCCAGAAGGAGATCTGGCCGACGGAGGAGTACGAGCTTGCGAAGTCGCTCGTGGACACCTCGCTCCCGGAGGACGACCTCTTTGCAGGCGTCCGCCGGTCCTGAGGGACAATGCCTGACATGAGCGCAAGCGTGAGCCTGGCTGTGACGCACCTGGTGCCGCTGGCCGAGGTCGACGAGAACAAGGTCACCCCCGGTGTCCTCGGCTTCATCGTCTTCGCGGTGATGGCACTGGCCGTGTGGGGACTGATGAAGTCCATGAACAAGCACATGGGCAAGGTGTCCTTCGAGGAGGACGCCGATGCCTCGAGCGAGGAAGCCGGGAAGAAGGGCTCGGGCACGGCGGCGGCCAAGGGCACGCCCAAGGCTCAGCAGGGCTGACGGCTCAGCCGAGCCGGCGGCTCCCTGCTCGTCCCCGGCTGCTCTCGCCTCGGGATGAGCTTGCGCTCCGCGGTGCCGTGAACGGTTCCGGCCGATTCGGCACCGCCGGGCGACACCGCCGTGGCCGGAAGGCGCCCGCACACGCGAAACGCGCTTGTGGGCCCGCCCGGTCAGACCGCTGTTCTCCGCGGTGCCCGTTGCCGTGGGAGAGTGGAACGGTGAACCGACTGGCCCATGAGACGTCCCCGTATCTGCTCCAGCACGCCGACAACCCCGTCGACTGGTGGCCCTGGTCGGACGAGGCCTTCGCCGAGGCCCGTGAACGGGGCGTGCCGGTGCTGCTCAGCGTCGGTTACTCCAGTTGCCACTGGTGTCATGTCATGGCTCACGAGTCGTTCGAGGACGACGCGACAGCCGCGTACCTGAACGAGCACTTCGTCAGCATCAAGGTCGACCGCGAAGAACGCCCCGACGTCGACGCCGTCTACATGGAGGCGGTCCAGGCCGCGACCGGCCACGGCGGCTGGCCCATGACCGTCTTCCTCACCCCGGACGCCGAGCCCTTCTACTTCGGCACCTACTTCCCGCCCGCCCCCCGCCACGGCATGCCCGCCTTCCGGCAGGTCCTCGAAGGCGTCCAGCAGGCCTGGGCCGACCGGCGGGACGAGGTGGCCGAGGTCGCCGGGAAGATCGCGCGGGACCTCGCCCAGCGCGAGATCAGCTACGGCGACACGCGGGCGCCCGGCGAGGAGGAGCTCGCCCAGGCACTTCTCGGACTCACCCGTGAGTACGACGCGCAGCGGGGCGGCTTCGGCGGGGCGCCCAAGTTCCCGCCGTCCATGGTGATCGAGTTCCTGCTGCGCCACCACGCCCGCACCGGCTCCGAGGGCGCCCTGCAGATGGCGCAGGACACCTGTGAGCGCATGGCCCGAGGCGGCATCTACGACCAGCTCGGCGGCGGCTTCGCCCGCTACTCCGTCGACCGGGACTGGGTGGTGCCGCACTTCGAGAAGATGCTCTACGACAACGCGCTGCTGTGCCGCGTCTACGCGCACCTGTGGCGTGCCACCGGCTCCGACCTCGCCCGCCGGGTCGCCCTGGAGACCGCCGACTTCATGGTGCGGGAACTGCGCACCGCCGAGGGCGGGTTCGCCTCCGCGCTGGACGCCGACAGCGAAGAGGAGGCGCCGCGCGATGGGGGTCCCCCCGGACGGAGCCTGGGGGAGCGTCCTCAGAAGGGCGGTGGCGGGAGACGGGAGGGCGGAACGGGCCGGCACGTCGAGGGTGCGTACTACGTGTGGACGCCGAAACAGCTCAGTGAGGTGCTCGGCGCCGACGACGCCGAACTCGCCGCGCAGTACTTCGGGGTGACCGAGGAGGGCACCTTCGAACACGGCTCCTCCGTGCTCCAGCTTCCCCAGCGCGAAGGCGTGTTCGACGCCCAGCGGATCGAGTCGATCCGGCGCCGCCTCTTGGAGAAGCGGGCCGAGCGCCCCGCCCCGGGCCGTGACGACAAGGTGGTCGCCGCCTGGAACGGCCTCGCGATCGCCGCGCTCGCCGAGACCGGCGCGTACTTCGACCGCCCCGACCTCGTGGACGCCGCACTCGGCGCCGCCGACCTGCTGGTACGGCTGCACCTGGACGAGCACGCCCGCCTGGCCCGTACGTCGAAGGACGGCCGGGTGGGCGCGAACGCGGGTGTGCTGGAGGACTACGCGGACGTCGCCGAGGGCTTCCTGGCGCTCGCCTCCGTCACCGGTGAGGGCGTGTGGCTGGAGTTCGCCGGCTTCCTGCTCGACCACGTGCTCACGCGGTTCACCGACGACAGCGGCACGCTCTACGACACCGCCGCGGACGCCGAGAAGCTCATCCGCCGCCCCCAGGACCCCACCGACAACGCCACCCCGTCGGGCTGGACCGCCGCCGCGGGCGCGCTGTTGTCGTACGCCGCCCAGACCGGTTCGGAACCCCACCGTGCCGCCGCCGAGCGGGCGTTGGGTGTCGTCAAGGCGCTCGGGCCGCGGGTGCCGCGCTTCATCGGGTGGGGGCTCGCGGTCGCCGAGGCGCTCCTCGACGGGCCGCGCGAGGTCGCGGTCGTCGGCCCGGCGCTCGACGACCCCGCCACGAGGGCCCTGCACCGCACGGCACTTCTGGGCACGGCACCCGGCGCGGTCGTGGCCATCGGCACCCCGGAGAGTGATGAGCTGCCGCTCTTGGTTGACCGGATCCTGGTCGGTGATGAACCGACCGCGTACGTCTGCCGTAACTTCACGTGTGATGCCCCAACCACCGACCCGGAACGGCTCCGCACGGCGCTGAGCGGCTGAAACGCCTCATGGAACGATTGGTTCCAGATGGTCGGATTGAGCAGGTGTTCGGATAGATCCCCGTAAGGAACCGGCTGTTCCGAAACAAGCTATTTATCTGAAGAGCTCCCGGGCTTCACAGTTCCCTCCTAGTCTCTCCATGGTGGCGCGACAGAAGTAACACCCTGTCGCGACAGGGGGTTTGGGGATCTGGGGGGATCTTTTTGCTGACGTCTGTCTTCATTGCCGTCGTCTCGCTGGCCTTGTTCTGGATGGCCGCTTTCACTCTGTGGTGGCAGATGCACGCGTGGCGCACGCCCGAGGTGCTCGCCTCCACCCGGTTCAGCAGTCCGGACGGCGCCGAGCACGTGTCGTTCTCGCTGCTGCTGCCCGCGAGACACGAGCAGGCCGTGCTGGACCACACGATCCAGCGGCTGCTCGAGTCCACCCACACCGACTTCGAGATCATCGTCATCGTGGGACACGACGACCCGGAGACCACCGAGGTCGCCCGCAGGGCCGCGACCCGGGACGCACGGGTCCGCGTCGTCGTCGACCACCACGAGAAGAAGAACAAGCCGAAGGCCATGAACACGGCGCTGCCGCACTGCCGCGGCGATGTCGTCGGGGTCTTCGACGCCGAGGACCAGGTCCACCCGGAGCTGCTCGCCCATGTCGACCACGCGTTCCGCACCACGGGCGCGGACGTGGTCCAGGGCGGGGTGCAGCTGATCAACTTCCACTCGAGCTGGTACAGCCTGCGCAACTGCCTGGAGTACTTCTTCTGGTTCCGCTCCCGGCTGCACCTGCACGCGCAGAAGGGGTTCATCCCGCTCGGCGGCAACACCGTCTTCGTCCGGACCGACGTCCTCCGGGAGGCCGACGGCTGGGACCCCGACTGCCTCGCGGAGGACTGCGACCTGGGCGTCAGGCTCTCCAGCGTCGGCAAGAAGGTCGTCGTCGCCTATGACTCCGACATGGTGACCCGGGAGGAAACCCCCGGCTCGCTGATGTCTCTGCTCAAGCAGCGCACCCGCTGGAACCAGGGCTTCCTCCAGGTCTACCGCAAGAAGGACTGGAGGCAACTGCCCGGCTTCGGACAGCGGCTGCTCGCCCGCTACACCCTGATGACGCCGTTCCTGCAGGCGTTCTCCGGCGTCGTCATCCCACTCAACGCCGCAGTCGCCCTCTTCCTGGACGTTCCGGTCGGCGTCGCCTTCCTCACCTTCCTTCCGCTCGTGACCGCCGCGGTCACCTTCGTCTTCGAGGTCGTCGGACTGCACGACTTCGGCAAGCAGTACGGGCTGCGCGTGCGCCTGGTCCACTACGGGAAGCTCGTCGTGGGCGGCCCCTTCTACCAGGTGCTCCTCGCCGGCGCCGCGATCCGCGCCGTCTGGCGCGAGCAGCGCGGCCGCAACGACTGGGAGCTGACCAGCCACGTCGGCGCCCACCTGGCCACGACCGGCGTGATCCGCGAGTCCCGAGAGGACGTTGCTGCGTGACCTCCACTCTTCCCGCGGCGACCGAGACGAAGGTCCCCGCGCAGGGCACACCTGTCCCCGAAACCGTCCCCGTCCCCCGTCCGGCGTTCCGTTTCCGCGGCTCTCGTCCCGATCTGATCCTGTGCGGCGTGCTCCTCGCCGCGATCCTGACGGTGCAGGGCTGGAACATCGCCGACTACCCGACCCTCAGCGACGACGAGGGCACCTACCTCGCCCAGGCATGGGCCGTGCAGAACGGCCACGGGCTCGCCCACTACACCTACTGGTACGACCACCCGCCGCTCGGCTGGATCCAGATCGCCCTGCTCACCTGGATCCCCGCCCACCTTGACGCCGGCCTGATGACGGTCGGCTCGATGCGGGTCGCAATGCTGCTGGTCAGCGCGGTGAGCGCGGTCCTCGTCCACGTCCTCGCCCGCCGTCTGAAGCTGCCGATGTGGGCCTCCGGACTGGCCATGGTCCTCTTCGGGCTCTCCCCGCTGTCGGTGGTGCTCCAGCGGGAGATCTTCCTCGACAACATCGCGGTGATGTGGACGCTGCTCGCGTTCACCCTGGCCGCCTCCCCGAGCCGTCACCTCTGGCACCACTTCGGCGCGGGGCTCGCCGCCGCCGCGGGCGTCCTGACCAAGGAGACGATGCTCGTCGTCCTGCCCGCCGTCTTCCTCACCATGTGGCGCCACAGCCACCGCGACACCCGGAAGTTCGCGCTCACCGGCGCGATCACGGCGTGCGCGCTCATCGGGCTGTCGTACCCCCTCTTCGCCCTGCTCAAGGGCGAGTTGCTGCCGGGCGCGGGCCATGTCTCCCTGTGGGACGGCATCCGCTACCAGATGAGCCGGGCCGGCTCCGGATTCATCCTCGACCCCGGCTCCGGCTCCTACGGCGTCCTGCACTCCTGGCTCTACTACGACCGTGTCCTGCCGCTCGGCGGCCTCGCCGGGGCGCTGCTGGTCCTGCTCACCTTGCGCTGGTCGGTCACCGCCCGGACGCTCGCCGGGCCCGCGCTCGCCGTCGCCGTCCTCACCCTGGTCGCGATGCGGCCGAGCGGCTACCTGCCCGCGATGTACGTCATCCAGGCGCTGCCCTTCCTCGCCCTGGTCCTGGCGGGCACCGCCGCGAGCGTCGTCCACCTGGTGACGCGCCGGTGGCGCGGCGGGACCGAGATGCCGTACGTCACCTGGGCGCGGTACGCCGTGGCGGCCCTGCTCGTGGCCGCCGCCGGGGCGTACGTCGTGCCGCGCTGGTACGACGGCGACCGCACCGCCGTCACCGCCGACGCCAACGCCCCCTACCGGGCCGCCTCGCACTGGCTCGGCAGCCAGGTGAGCGACCCGAAGGACACCCGGGTCCTCGTCGACGACGCCCTCTGGCTCGACCTGGTGCACGCCGGGTACCGGCCCGGGCTCGGCGCCGTCTGGTTCTACAAGGCCGACCTCGACCCGGCGGTGACCAGGACGATGCCGCGCGGCTGGCGCGACCTCGACTACGTGGTCGCGTCCCCGACGGTGCGGCGCGACGCGGTCGACCTGCCCAATGTCAGGGCCGCTCTCCAGCACTCCACGCCGGTCGCCACCTTCGGCACCGGGCCGGACCGGATCGAGATCCGCCGGGTCGACCGGTCGGCGGGAGGCGGCCGATGAGCCAGGAATCCACCGTCCCCGGCGAACTGGGCGATCCGGCCGTAAGGGCCGCCGAGCCACCCGAGCCGGGGGCCGTCACCATCGTCGTCCCGACCTTCAACGAGTCGGGGAACATCCGTGAACTGCTGCATCGGATCACCGAGTCGGTGCCGTCCCGCCTGCCCTGCGAGGTCCTCTTTGTCGACGACTCCACCGACGACACCCCGGACGTGATCGTCCGCGAGGCGCAGGACTGCCCGTTCCCGGTCACCGTCCTGCACCGGGACGAGCCGGTCGGCGGGCTCGGCGGGGCCGTCGTCGAGGGACTGAAGGCGGCCGGCTCCGACTGGATCGTCGTCATGGACGGCGACCTCCAGCACCCGCCTTCCCTGGTCCCGGAGCTGATCGGCACCGGAGAGCGCACGAACGCCGGGCTCGTGGTCGCCTCCCGCTACATCAAGGGCGGCAGCCGGGCCGGCCTCGCGGGCGGCTACCGGATCGCCGTCTCCCGCGGCGCGACCTGGCTGACCAAGACGTTGTTCCCGCGCAGGCTGCGCGGTATCAGCGACCCGATGAGCGGCTTCTTCGCGATCCGCCGCAGCGCGGTCACCGCGGAGATCCTCCGGCCGCTCGGCTACAAGATCCTCCTGGAACTCGCCGTGCGCAGCAGGCCGCGTGAGGTGACCGAGGTGCCGTTCGTCTTCCAGGAGCGGTTCGCGGGCCGGTCCAAGTCGACGGCGCAGGAGGGCTTCCGCTTCCTGCGCCACCTGGTGGGGCTGCGCACCGCCTCCCCGCTCGCGCGCATGGTCGCCTTCGGGCTGATCGGCGCGTCCGGTTTCGTACCGAACCTGGTCGGCCTGTGGGCGCTGACCAGGCTCGGAGTGCACTACCTGCCGGCGGAGATCCTCGCCAACCAGCTCGGCGTCGCCTGGAACTTCCTGCTCATAGAGCAACTGCTGTTCCGCGAGCGGCGCCGGCACCGTCGCTGGTGGGACCGGGTGGGCCGGTTCGCGCTCCTCGCCAACGCGGACCTGGTGCTGCGCATCCCGCTGATCGCACTGCTGGTCGGCACGTTCGGCGTGGGCGTACTGCCCGCCACCGCGCTCGCGCTGGTCATGACCTTCGTCCTGCGCTTCGTGGGGACCGAGGCGCTGGTCTACCTCCCCCGCCGGGGCCGCGCCCCGGAGAGCGGGAGCCGCACAGCAAGGAGAGCCGTATGAGAACCGTCCGCAGACTCCGCATATCCCGTAGACGCAGAACCGCCCTGCTCGCCGTGACGGGCCTGACCGCGGGCCTGCTCCTGACCTCGCCGCAGCCCGCGTCCGCCGCCAACCTCATCAAGAACCCCGGTTTCGAGACCGCCGGAACCGACGGGATGCCGTACTGCTGGGAGAAGTCCGGCTGGGGCGACAACGACTTCACCTTCACCACCACCAGCGACGCCCACACCGGCGGCAAGGCCATGAAGGTCGAGCTGACCCGCCGCGTGAGCGGCGACCGCAAGGCGCTCATCACCGAGTCCGCGAACTGCGCTCCGGTGGTCACGCCGGGCAAGCAGTACGACCTGTCGCTCTGGTACAAGTCGACGACCCCGGACACCTCGGTCACCCTGTTCCGGCACGACAAGACGGCGGGCTGGCAGTACTGGACCGACCTCAAGACCCTCGACATGAGCTCCGCCTGGGCCCAGGCGAGCGTGCGCACCCCGGCGGTCCCGGACGGCACCGACCTGATCACCTGGGGTGTGTCGGTCTACGGCACCGGGTCCGTCACCACCGACGACTACACGATGGAGCAGGTCGCCGACCCGCTGCCGCCCGCGCAGTGCACGGGTACCGCCGACCAGTGCGCGAACGGAAGCTGGACGGTCCTTCCCACCCAGAACCCGGTCCGCTCCATGCACTCCGTCGTCCTCAACAACGGCAAGGTGCTGCTGATCGCCGGCTCCGGCAACAGCGAGGAGAACTTCGCGGCGGGCTCGTTCACCAGCGCCGTCTACGACCCGTCGAACGGCTCGTACAAGGTGATCCCCACCCCGAAGGACATGTTCTGCGCCGGGCACATCCAGCTCCAGGACGGGCGCGTGCTGGTGCTCAGCGGCAACAAGGCGTACCCGGTGCCGGGCGGGCACGGCTACGAGGGGTTCAAGGACTCGTACATCTTCGACCCGAAGACGGAGACGTACTCCAAGACGAACGACCTCAACGACGGCCACTGGTACCCGTCGGCGACCGAGCTCGGCAACGGTGACGTCATCTCCTTCGGCGGACTGCGCGAGGACTCCACAGGCTCGGTGACCACCGAGTACTGGTCGGACAAGGACCAGCAGTGGCTGCCGCTGTGGAAGGTCAACCAGACCTGGTCGTACTGGGGCCTGTACCCGTCGATGATCCTGATGCAGGACGGCCGCCTGTTCTACTCGGGCAGCCATGTCTTCGGCAACAACATCCCGGGCACCGGCTCGGCGATCTACGACTACAACGCCAACACGATCACGCAGATCCCCGGCCTGCAGAACAAGGACGAGCGCGACCAGTCGGCGAGCGTGCTGCTGCCCCCGGCGCAGGACCAGAAGGTCCTCACCATCGGCGGCGGCAACATCGACTCCAACCCGGACGCGGGCCGGCTGACGGACATCATCGACCTCAAGCAGGCCAACCCGTCCTACGTCGCCGGGCCGCCGCTGCCGCAGGGCACGGTCGACCTCGGAAGCGGCAAGGTCGCCGAGACCGGCAACCAGGGCAAGATGTACGTCTCCGCGGTCCTGATGCCCGACGGCAAGGTGCTGGAGACGGGTGGCGCACTGCACAACCGGGCCGACCCGGTCTACGAGTCGTCGATCTTCGACCCGAACACCTCCACGTTCGACCCGGTGGCCGCCGACCCCGAGTCCCGCGGCTACCACTCCTCCGCGTTCCTGCTGCCGGACGGCCGCGTCATGGCGACCGGCGACAACCCGGGCAACGGCACGTGGAACCACAACGTGTCGGTCTACTCCCCGCCGTACCTGTTCAAGGGCACCCGCCCGACGATCACCTCGGTGATCACGAACGAGTGGACGTACGGCACCACGCAGCGCATCACGGTCGACCGGCCCATCGCGAAGGCGGAGCTGATCCGGCCCGCGGCGGTCACCCACTCCTCCGACCCGAACCAGCGGTTCGTGGACCTGCCGCTGTCGGCGGACGGCAACAACGTCGACCTGAACGTGACGAGCAACCCCGACCTGGCCCCGCCCGGCTGGTACATGCTCTTCGCGGCCGACGCGAACGGCGTCCCGTCCGTGGCCCAGTGGATCCACCTGCGGGGCCCGGCGGCCCTGAGCGCGGACACCGCCACCGCCCACGTCCACTCCTTCGCCGACTCCCTGGAGGGCAGGACGACGAGCGCGGGTCCCAAGCGCACCTCGCAGAAAGTCAGCCCGACCATCTCCGGCTGCGACCGGCACTACGGCTCGGTCAACGTGTGCGTGCCGACGGTCTTCCCGCCCGAGGTGGAGAAGACGACGGCCGCCCGCTGCGCCTGGCTGAAGGCGAACGACTACGGCCGCCTGAAGGTCAACGGCAAGGACGACCCGCTGGGCCTCGACCCGAACGGGGACGGGGTGGCGTGCTCCCGGGGTGACATGAAGAGGCGTTAGCCCGGGCTCGATCCCTGCGCGAGGGCGCGCTCCACGATCGCCTCCAGCTGGTCGTGGTGCGCGCCCTTCCAGTACGCGCGGCCGCAGTCGAGGCAGCGGGCGAAGACGTCGTACGTCCGTCGCGTGCCGTGTTCGAGCTGGTCGGCGACCTCGTCCTTGGTGGCGTCGCGGAGCAGGCCGTTGCAGGCCGTACAGCGCGTCCACGGCCGCAGCTCGGGCGCGAACCGGTCGAGCACGTCGCGGAGTTGCTCCTCGGGCCGGGTGCTGTAGACGAACGCGCCCGCCCACAGCTCGCGGCGGCGCAGCAGCCCCCGGTCACGGCTGAGCATCACCCGGCGCTCGGCGGCGGACCGTGCCGCGAGGGCCGCGTCCCCGATGTCCGTGGACTCGTACGCCGCGTCCACGCCGAGCAGCCGCAGCCGGCGGGCCAGGGTGCCGAGGTGGACGTCGAGGAGGAAGCGGAGCGGAGCGCCCGGCACCCGCTGGGGCCGCTCGACGGGGCGCACCTCGATGGTCTCCCCGGCAGCCGGCACATGGGACGCGGCCACGGTGTGGCCGTCCACGACGAGCGCCCCCACCTCGGTCAGCGGCACACCGAGCGACTCGACGACATGACCGAGCGTGGACGCCCCGTCGGTGACGACCTGCGTGGGGCGCCCGCGCCGCGCATGCGGTACGAAGAGCCCCAGCTCGGGGGCGAACTCGATGTGGATCTCGGGTCCGTTCACCTGGTCAGGATGGCACGCGGGCCGCTCAGGAGCCTTCGGGTTTCCGCTCGAGTCCGTGTTCCATGACGTCCAGCGCCCGTTCCATCAGATCACGGAGCTCGCCGTCGAAGCCGTTCTCCGCCCAGTACATGGAGACCTCCATCATGCCGCCGATGAGCGCCATGGCGCAGACGCGCACTTCAAGGCTCTCCGGGTCGCGGCCGGTGCGCTCCGCGAGGGCCTGGCGGAGCAGGCGCCCGGTCTCCGACATGCTCTCGAAGTACCGGGAGCGGATGGCGGGGACCTGGACCCCGAGGTGCGCCCGCAGCCGGAGCACCTCGGGATCCTCCTGCTCGCTCAGGTCGAGGGCCTTGCCCATCACGTACCGGATGGAGTCCATCCACGGCTCGTCCTCGGGCCGTGCGCGCAACGCCTCCAGCATCAGCGGGTCGTACTCGTCCGTGAGGACGATGTCCTCCTTGGTCGGGAAGTAACGGAAGACGGTGGACGGCGACACCTCGGCCCGGTCGGCGATCTGCTCGATCGTCGTGGCGTCGTACCCCTGCTCTCTGATCAGCGCGTACGTCGCGGCACGGATCGCTTCGCGGGTCTTGATCTTCTTCCTCTCCCGCAGTCCGAGTCGGGGGCGGTCGGCGGGGGAGTAGGGGGAACGTGCGGCCGTCATGCGGGTCATTGTCCGGCATCGGCCTGGGAGGTGACCATCTCGGAGGTCTCACGCGGCTCGTTCCGTGCGGCGGCCGCGCCCGGCAGGAACGCCGCGGCCAGCAACGCCGAGACGAGAGCGGCGAGGCCGCACACCAGCAGGACCATGCTCATGCCGTGGACGTACGCACTGTTCGCCGAGGCCGCGAGGTGGGCCGAGCCCGCCTGCTGGGCCACGATGTGCGCGGCGACGACCGAGTCCCCGGCGGTGTGCGCCGCCTGTGCGGGCAGCCCGGTCACGTCGAGGCGGTCCCGGAAGGCGCCCGCCAGCAGGCTGCCGAGGAGGGCGATGCCGATGGCGCCGCCGACCTGGCGCAAGGTCATCAGCAGTCCGGAGCCGCTGCCCGCCCGGTCCTTGGGCAGGGTGGCCAGCGCCCCGTCCATGGCCGGGACCACCGAGAAGCCGAAGCCGACGCCCACGATGGACAGCCACAGCGCGGTGAAGCCGTACCCGGAGTCCACCGTCGTACGGCTGCCGAGGAACGCCGCGAACGCGAGCACCACCAGGCCGGCGCTGACCACGGCCCGTGCGCCGAACCGGGCGACGACCGGCTGCGCCCCCCGGGCGGCGATCATCAGTCCGCCCATCATCGGCAGCAGACGCAGTCCGGTACCCAAGGCGTCGTGGCCGAGCACGGCCTGGAGGTAGGGCGGTAGCACGAACATCAGGCCGGACAGCACGAACATCACCAGGGTCGCGGCGATCGTGTTGAGCAGGAAGCCCCGCTGTGCGAGCAGCGTCATGTCGAGCATGGGCCGGATCGCCCGGCGCTCCCGCAGGACGAGGCCGGTCAGCAGCACGGTGCCGACGGCGAACAGGGCGAGGACGAGAAGGTCGCCCCAGCCCCGCCCGGGTGCCTCGATGATGGCGTAGACGAGCGCGCCGAGGCCGCTCGCGGTGAGCGCGGTGGAGACGGCGTCCACCCTTGGAGCAGCCGGGTCGCGGGTCTCGGGCAGCAGGAGGACGCAGGCCGCGACGCCGATACCGACCATCGGCACGTTGATCAGGAAGACCGAGCCCCACCAGAAGTGGTTCAGCAGCCAGCCGCCGATGATCGGGCCGAGCGGCATAGAGAGTGCCGATGCGGCCGAGATGACGCCGACGGCCTTGGTGCGCTCCTCGGGCGTGAACAGTGAGGGCAGCACGGACAGGGCGAGCGGCATGATCAGTGCCCCGCCGACGCCCATGACGGCACGGGCGACGATCACGCCGGTCACGCCCCCGGCCAGGGCGCCCACCAGGGAGCCCGCCAGGAAGAGGCCGAGTCCGGTGATCAGCATGCGCCGCCGCCCGAAACGGTCGCCGAGGAGGCCGGCGGGGAGCATCAGCGCCGCGAAGACCACGACGTACGCGTCCGCCATCCACTGCTGCTGCCCGGTGGAAGCGCCGAGGTCCCGAGCCATCGTGGGCAGCGCCACGTTGAGGATCGTCATGTCGAAACCGAGCACCAGCATGCTCGCGACCAGGGCCCCGAGGGCCCACCAACGGCGGCGATCGCGCCGCACCGCTTCGTCGTGCGTGACAGTCACCATGAAGTGAGAGTAACTATCAAATTCTATTCTACAGTCAAGAGAGAGCTTCTCCGAGCACACGAAAATGGCCACGGCTCCAGGAGCCGTGGCCGGGAAGACGCTGAGAGCCGCTAGGTGTGCTGGTACGCCACCAGGGAGATGCACACGTAGTGCACGACGAACGCGGCGAGCGTGAAGGAGTGGAAGACCTCGTGGAAGCCGAACCACCGCGGTGACGGGTTCGGCCGCTTGATGCCGTAGATCACGCCGCCCGCGCTGTACAGAAGGCCGCCGACGACGACGAGCACCAGCACCGCGATCCCGCCCGCCCGCATGAAGTCCGGGAGGAAGAAGACCGCCGCCCATCCCATCGCGATGTAGCAGGGCGTGTAGAGCCAGCGTGGGGCGCCGACCCAGAAGACCCGGAAGGCTATGCCTGCCGCCGCGGCGGCCCAGATCCCCCACAGCAGCCACCGCCCCTTCGTGCCCGGCAGGAGCAGCAGGGTCAGTGGCGTGTAGGTGCCCGCGATGATCAGGAAGATGTTCGCGTGGTCGAGCCGGCGCAGCACGCCGTCCATGCGCGGGCTCCAGTTGCCGCGGTGGTAGAGCGCGCTCACGCCGAAGAGCAGGCAGGCGGTCAGGACGTAGATGCCGCAGGCGATTCTGCCGCGCGTGGAGTTCGCGAGGGCCGTGAGGACGAGGCCCGCGATGAGTACGGCCGGGAACATCCCCAGGTGCAGCCAGCCGCGGAGCTTGGGCTTGACCGGGTGGGGCAGGGAGAGCGCTACGGGCCCGCGGCCTGCTGCCGGCGAGTCCGTGGGCGCGTCGGGGACGGACGCAGTCATGCGCGGCATGGTACCTACGGAACCGTAAGTAGTGGATCAGAGTGCGACCGATATCACCCGGCCCGTCCGGACTGTGCGGATACGGCCGCCGCGCAAAAAAACCTTCTGTCGAACTCTACGCGCACGCAAAGAAACGCGGCGACATGTGGCGATCCCCACTCCGCTCAGGTGTGACGTCCTCTGGACAGATGCGCAATCTCGTCGGATGATCAAATGAGTGCGGTCGGCACCGGATGAGCGGCTACGAAGCATCCGGGTCGCAGCCCCCACGGGGCAATCAACACAAAATCCCTCATCTAGGAGCGATCGTGGCGCGCGACATCGCGGCTCCCTCAACCGTCCCCACCCAGCACAAGGACCTGATCTCGTGGGTCAACGAGATCGCCGAACTGACGCAGCCGGACAGCGTGGTCTGGTGTGACGGATCCGAGGCCGAATACGAGCGCTTGTGCGATGAGCTCGTCCGCAAGGGCACCTTCAAGAAGCTCGACCCGATCAAGCGCCCGAACTCGTACTACGCCGCCTCCGACCCGACGGATGTGGCCCGGGTCGAGGACCGGACGTTCATCTGCTCCGAGAAGGAGGAGGACGCGGGTCCGACGAACCACTGGAAGGCGCCCGCGGAGATGCGGGAGATCTTCCAGGGCGAGAAGGGCCTGTTCCGCGGGTCCATGCGCGGCCGGACGATGTACGTCGTGCCCTTCTGCATGGGCCCGCTCGGCTCGCCGCTCTCCGCGATAGGCGTGGAGATCACGGACTCCGCCTACGTCGCGGTCTCCATGCGCACCATGACGCGCATGGGCCAGGCGGTCCTCGACGAGCTCGGTTCCGAGGGCTTCTTCGTCAAGGCCGTCCACTCGCTGGGCGCCCCGCTCGAGCCCGGCCAGGAGGACGTGCCCTGGCCCTGCAACTCGACCAAGTACATCTCGCACTTCCCGGAGGCCCGGGAGATCTGGTCGTACGGCTCCGGCTACGGCGGCAACGCGCTGCTGGGCAAGAAGTGCTACGCGCTGCGTATCGCCTCGGTCATGGCGCGTGACGAGGGCTGGCTGGCCGAGCACATGCTGATCCTCAAGCTCACGCCCCCGCAGGGCGAGTCCAAGTACGTCGCCGCCGCCTTCCCGAGCGCCTGCGGCAAGACGAACCTCGCCATGCTGGAGCCGACGATCTCCGGCTGGACGGTCGAGACGATCGGCGACGACATCGCGTGGATGCGCTTCGGCGAGGACGGCCGCCTGTACGCGATCAACCCCGAGGCAGGCTTCTTCGGCGTCGCGCCCGGCACCGGTGAGCACACCAACGCCAACGCGATGAAGACGCTGTGGGGCAACGCGGTCTTCACCAACGTCGCCCTCACCGACGACAACGACATCTGGTGGGAGGGCATGACCGAGGAGTCGCCCGCCCACCTGACCGACTGGAAGGGCAACGACTGGACTCCGCAGTCGGAGACCCCCGCAGCCCACCCCAACGCCCGCTTCACGGTCCCGGCCTCGCAGTGCCCGATCATCGCGCCCGAGTGGGAGGACCCGAAGGGCGTGCCGATCTCGGCGATCCTGTTCGGCGGCCGCCGCGCCACGGCGGTCCCGCTGGTGACGGAGTCCTTCGACTGGAACCACGGCGTGTTCCTCGGCGCGAACGTCGCCTCCGAGAAGACCGCAGCGGCCGAGGGCAAGGTCGGCGAGCTGCGCCGCGACCCCTTCGCCATGCTCCCCTTCTGCGGCTACAACATGGGCGACTACATGGCCCACTGGATCGACGTGGCCAAGGACAAGGACCAGTCCAAGCTGCCGAAGATCTACTACGTCAACTGGTTCCGCAAGAACGACGAGGGCAAGTTCGTCTGGCCGGGCTTCGGTGAGAACAGCCGCGTCCTGAAGTGGATCGTGGAGCGCCTGGAGGGCAAGGCCGAGGGCGTCGAGACCCCGATCGGCATCCTCCCGGCCAGGGGTGCCCTGGACACGAACGGCCTCGTACTCTCCGAGTCCGACCTCGACTTCCTGCTGACGGTCGACAAGGAGGTGTGGCGCGAGGAGGCCGCCCTGGTCCCCGAGCACCTCAACACCTTCGGCGACCACACCCCCAAGGAGCTGTGGGACGAGTACCGCGCCCTGGTGCAGCGCCTGGGCTGACGCCCCGTTTGAACTCCGCGGCCGGTCGGACTTGCCCTGACCTGCGACGTCGACAGGACCGGCCGCGGTGGCAGCACCGTGTTCCAACGGGCCGGGCCCGCACCCGTACAACGGGGTACGGGTGCGGGCGTCGGCCCATGTGGCGGCTCCATGAGGCTCTGTCCGGCGATTCAGTCCCTAAGGAAACCCTTGCCCGTCTTCAGGTCCTTGATGGAGAGATCCGCGCCGTTCCGTGGCGCGCCCGACACCGACCCGCGAGGCGGCTTGTGGGAGCGGAGCGCGGCGGCCGGCGTGGGTGGGAACGGGGCACAAACGAGGTTCGGGTTCGTACCGGTGCAGGTGGTGATGTGAGCGAAACCCTCGGTGTCCACTCCCTTGATGTAGAAGGTGTTGTCGTCCGGTGAGGGAGTCGCTCCCGGGTCAACGGCTACCCCGAGGGCGCAGAGGTTCGGCGGCGCATCGGCCACGACGATGAAGCCGGCGGGCCCTGCGGGGGTGCCGGGCGGCCCTGCAGAGGCGAACACCCTCCCAGCGAAGATGACGGCGTCGTACTCCACGCCCTCCGTGATGACGGAGTCCCACTCGATACACGGCCCCGTGTTGCCGGTGGCACCGGTGGCCCCGGTGGCCCCCGTCGCCCCGGTGGCCCCGCTGGCCCCGGTTGCCCCCGTCGCCCCGGTGGCTCCCGTGCGCCCGATCGGGCCCGTCGGGCCTGTGGCGCCCGTCTTGCCTTTCTCCTTGCACCTGCCGTCCTCACCTACCGCACCTACCGCACCTACCGCACCTACCGCGAGGTGAGTGCCGTCGGCCTTCTTCCCGTCCCTGCAGTCGTCGCCGCCGATCTTGCCCGCCGGCGTACCCGCCAGTGCGGGGGTGGTGAAGCCCAGCATCACGAGGGCGAGTGTCGCCATCGTGGCGCCCGCGAGCCTTCGGCCCCGCTGCGGAAGCGGGCCGAGGCCGGTTGACGCGGTCCTGTTCTCAGGACTCATGAATTGCTCCTTGTGGAACGAATGGAGTGACCTCCAGAGGTGCATTCGAACCTCATCGGCATCTTTGGGCTGACTGGACGTCAAAATATGGAAGGCGCACGGAACGGTCGCCAAATTGGTCGAGAGGAGCGGTCTGATTGGTCGAAGCTCTATACGAATGTGTGCCGTGCCCTGGACGATTCGGGCACGGCACACTTCGGTGGGATCCCGGAGAGATAAGGGCCGCTTGTAGTTCTGTGAGGGCCCCTTCTTGACGACCCAGGGGTCCACGCCCGGCGCCAGGCCGCTGGACCTGGGTCGGGGACCAGCAGGACGCTGCAGGCGTTGAACGACTCCGTATGAACTCGGCGAACAGAGGCCGGGGGCCGCACCGTACAACGGCGTACGGGGCGGGCCCCTGCCTCATGCACGAACGCTGGGCTTGCCTCCGGCCCGCCGTCGGCAGGCCGGAGTTGCTAGTGCTGCGACCGGAAAGGTTCACCGGCTCGCGACGCCCGGCACGGCACCTCGCTGCGTTGTCGCATCACCGGAGTACATCCAGTACGCGGGCGATGCTCCGCCTTGCGATGCTCCCCCACAGCCCGAAAGGCGTGGGGGTACCCCCAGCACCGGACGCCGTGAGCTTTCCGGCAAACCTTTCCGGTCACAGCACTAGGGGGCACCGAGCTCGAAGATCGCAAATCCGGCGAACCAACCGGAGGCGAGCGCACAAGTGCCGAGCACAGTCACCAGCGCGGGTCGGCTGAGCCTGCTCAGGGCGATGGCGAGCGGGATGAGCAACGGAAAGGCGGGCAGCAGAAAGCGAGAGACGTTGGAGAAGATCTGCTGGTTGCAGACGAGGATCGCCACGGTGGCCAGGGTATGGACCATCAGGACGGCGGGTGGGCGCAGTCGCACCAACAGGACGATCAGGATCGGCAGTGCCAGGATGATCAGTGCGGCCAGGAGGTCTGGGACGGGAGCGGCGAACACGTAGTCGTTGCGTCCGAGCATGATGCTCCGCATGGTGGCGAAAGTGAACTGGCCACCGTCGAAGAAGTGCAGCCAGGCGCCGCGCTGGAGCTTGAAGTAGCCGCCCCAGTCGCCCATCCGCCAGCCGACCCAGCCCACGTATCCCAGGAGCCCGAGCGGCGCCAGCGTCATAGCGATCAGAGGGCGCTCGACTCGGTCCCTGTGCCGGAAAAGCGCTACGAGTGCTGCCAGGCCCACTGCTGCGATCAGGGTCACCGCGGTCGGCCGGCTGAGCCCGGCCGTCAGGGCGAGTACCCCGGCAGTGATCCATCGCCCGGTAATCACCGCGTAACAGGACCAAGCGGCGAGCGCGACGAAGGTGGAGTCCGAGTAGACCGCCCACTCCGCGCCGGATCCCGGCATGACCGCCCAGAGGCCGGCCGCGATCACACCGGCGCGAACCCCGCCGAGCCGCTCCGCCACGGCGAAGACGCCGGCCGCGGCCAACAGCGAAGCAACCACCGCGACCAGCATCCCGGCACCGTACAGGCCGAGGCCGGTGATCTCGGAGACCAGGCGCATCAGGCCCGGGTAGAGAGGGAAGAACGCGGCCGAGTTCTCCTGGAACGTGTACCAGGGGGAATTGGTGATCGGCACCAGCTGTGGGTCGTACCCGAACTGTGCGATTAGTTGGTACCACCAGCCGTCGAAGGAAGCGGGCACGTCCCAGGGGTGGGCGCCGCCGCCGAGGCGCGGAGACTTCGTGAGGTAGTAGCCGGAATAGTCGACCAGTCGCATGAAGACCGCGAAGCCCACCAGTTTCAATACCGCGTAGCATCCGACGGCCGGCCCATAGCGCCGTACCAGTCTGCGCGATCGCTGTTGCAGGGGCGCCGGGGCGGCTGGAGGTGTGCTGTCGCGCTGTGCGGGCTGGGCAGGGATAACGGTCGGCATCGTGCTCATCGGTTGGACTCATTCCGCCGTTGTGGACGATCGTTCGCGAACCTATACACCGGTGCAGGTCAGGGGTGCGCAGACACGCCATACCGGTGTATTACGGGCCTTTGAACACCCACAACGGCAGCGGCACCAAGCGAGACACCGCGGCGGTGGCATGGAGCCACGATCCCCGCGCCGGCTGGCATGTGCGGCGTGTCCGGTATGGTCCGGCCGCGCCAGGGCGATGATGCCGCTGCGGCGGGCGAGCCTGGTGAGGCAGGCTATGTCCCGGCCCAGGCCCGAGACTTCCGCCTCCTGCTGCGAGGTGCCCTCGAGGCCCCGAGGCATCGCCTGGCGCGCCCGCGACGCGGAGTGGGCTCCTGTGGTGCCCGGGCCTGTTCGGGCACGGAATCCAACTGTCGGAATCGGCGGAGAGATTCGGTGCCAATCCACGGGCTGGACATCAGGCGGCCCACGCAACTACGAGGTGCGCACCAGCAGAGCCACTGCCAGACCGCTGGGACGCTCGACCCCGGACAGCGTGTAGTGGGCGCGCAGAGCCGCTGACTGATACGCCGTCAGTGCGTTCAGCGGATCCGTCTCGTTCCCCCTGACCACCAGCCAGATCCGCTTCTCGTCCCGCAGGCATCGGGCCGGCTCCGGGCACTCGGTCGCCGCCAGATCGTTGCGTTCGGTGGGCGATTGAGCGAGGAAGACGTCGCGCAGCTTCAGAGCGCGAGGAAGGTAGTAGCGGACGCCCAGCGAGATGGCCTCCTCTTCCCTCCTCGGATATGCGACCGCGTCGCCGGGCACGTAGTACTTCTGAATGGTCTGCGCGGCAGCCGCGAAGTCGGGGCCGCCCGGCCAGTAGTGCCCGAACTGTTCCCGCATTGATGCCTGTTCCTGTGCCGTGAGCACAGCGAGAGCCGCGAAGACCGACGCGAGCGCCGGCCGGGACCGTGTCGCGGCGGCGAGCCCGGCCCCGGCGAGGACGGCGAAGGCCGGCAGGGTGAACAGCATGTACCGGAAGTAGAAGTAAGAGATGTCCCCGTGGGAGACCGCCCAGATGAGGAGGACGGGCGCCACGGCGGAAACGGCGCAGAAGACGACGGCGTCGCGGCGCTGTCGGCACGCCACCATGGCGAGCAGGATCATCGTCCCCGCGCACGGGGCGGTGTAGAACACCTGCGGCCAGATGTCGATCAGGCTCCAGGCCGTCGGCTTGGCGATCCACCAGATCTGCCGGACGGTCTGTGCCCTGCCCAGCAACACCACCGGGACCAGCGAGGCGAGACCGACCAGGACCGCGAGACAGAAGCCCCACCACGCTCGGCGCTCGCGCCGGGCCCGCAGGGCCATGAGAACCAGGTGCCCGATCAGACACGTCAGCGCGAGCAGATGGAACAGTCCCACAGCCGCCAGGCCGAGGGCGTAACCCGCCCATCGCCAGGGGCTGTCCGGGCGGTCCAGGGCCCGCAGCAGAAGCAGCGCGGCCAGGGCCACGGCCAGCATCACCAGGCCGTAGGGACGGGCCTCATGAGCGAATCGGCTCACCCCGGGAACAAGGGCGAACAACACGCCGCCGGCCACTCCGGCGCGGCGGCCGAACAGCCGCTGTCCGATCAGTGCCACACAGGCGGCGGCGCCGGCCATGGCCAATGCGGAGGGCATCCGCAGAGCCGTGGCCGAGTCCCCGAAGAGGCTGGTCCATCCGTGCAGGATCAGGTAGTACGCACCCAGCACCCCGTCCACGTGCTGGACTGTGGCCAGTACCTGGCCGGTGCTGCGACCGGACATGTCCCAGCTGGTCAACTCGTCGCGCCCGAGCAGCGGTTCGCCGATCCGGTAGGTGGCCACGACCAGGGTGACCACCGAAGGCCACAGCCACAGGCCGACGGATGTCATCCACCGGTCGTGCTCTGTCTCCGGGGCGGGAACAGCGCAAGTGTCCTGGGCGGCGGTAGGAGAGAGTAGTGCCATGCCTCACCCGTAGTGGCACGGCGGAGCGGGCCGCAGGCACGACCCGCCCGTTACGGCCCGCTTCCCCCGTTCGGCCCCGGGCGGCGTCGCCGTCGCGGACAACAGGCATACGATCCTCCGGACCTGCCGTGGGGTTCCGGAGGACGGGCTGAGCACCTCAGGTGCTTCAGCTCTTCTCCTTCCGCACGAGCAAGGTGACGGTCATACCCGTCATGGATGTGCTCATGGTCGCTTGGTACCGGGTCCGCAATGCGCTCGCCTGCTCCGTGCTGATGGCGGCGAAGGGGTCCGGGCCGGTGCCCTGGGTCAGCAGCCAGATGCGCTGCTCGCCTCTGAGGCACAGGTCCGGGACCGGGCACTGGACCGCGTACAGATCGTTGATGGCCGTGGGGGTCCTGGCCAGGAACACGTCTCGCATCTTCAGGTCGCGGGGCAGGTAGTACTGCACACCGCTGTCGAGCTTCCAGGTGTCCTGGCGGTCGTAGACGACGGCGTCGCCGGGCTGGTGGTACTTCGTGACCACGGCCGCCGCGGCGGCGTAGTCAAGGGGGACGGGGGCGTTGTGCTCGAACGGCTCCCTCATGCGCTTCTGGTCGGGCAGCGTGAGGACGGCCAGTGCCGCGAGGAGCGCTGCGGTCGCCTTCGGGGAGTGAAAGGTCGCGGCGAGGCCGGCGCCGGCGAGGAGTGCCCAGGCCGGGAGGGTGAAGAGGATGTACACATGACGGAAGTAGGAGACGTCTCCGTGGGAGGCCAGCCAGACGAGGACGCACGGTAGAACGGCCCAGACGGCGCACAGGAGCGCGGGGGCTTTGCGGGGCGGGTGGGCCAGGCATGCGAGGCCGATCAGCGCTCCGCAGCACACGGCGGATGCGAAGACCTCGGGCCAGATGGAGGAGAGCGCCCAGAGATCGGGCTCCGGGACCCAGTACAGCTGGCGGTGGGCTTGGGAACGGCCGAGCAGGGCCAGCGGGGTGACGCAGGCGGCAACGGCCGAGAGGACCAGGGCGGACTTCCACCAGACGGAGCGGTCGTGTCGTGCGTGGGCAGCGAGCACGCAGGCGTGGGCGACTACGACGGACAGTGCGATGAGGTGGAGAAGTCCGACCCCCGTCAGCGTGAGCGCGTAGGCCGCCCAGCGCCACGGACTGCGGGGGTTGTCCAGAACCCGGAGGACGAAGAGTGTCGCGAGGGCGACCATGAGAATCACCAGCGCATAACTGCGCGCCTCCTGACCGTAACGGCTCACCGCCGGGACGAGGGCGAAGAGGATTCCGGCGAGGATTCCGGCGCGGTGCCCGAAGAGCCGGTTTCCGATCAGGCTCGTGACGGAGGCGGCTCCGGCCACGGCACATACCGAGGGAAGTCGCAGGGAAATGACGGAATCGCCGAAGAGGCTAACCCACATGTGCATCAGCAGGTAATAGGTGCCGTGCACGGCGTCGACGTTCTTCAGAGTGGCGAGGATCTGGCCGGTGTCGCGGTTCACCACGTCCCAGGTGACCAGTTCGTCGCGGCTCAGCAGAGAGGCGGCGAGGCCATGGCTGCTCAGGGCGAGGGTGAGGGCGCACGGCCACCACCACAGCCCCGTTCTGCGTCTTGCGGGTTGGACCGCATCGGTGCTCCGGATTTCCTCGCGTGGCTGGGGAAGCGGCGCGGCGATCACCATGTGGGTCTCCCATGGTCTGTTGCAGGAACTGCCCCGTTATATATAGGGCCGGGCAGCCGCAACGGCGGACGGGTCGAGCGATCACCTGAATGGAAGTCATGCGCGGCGATGTCGCCTGTGGAGGTGTCCTCGAGCCGGTGAATTAGCCCGCTGATCTCTTTATCGGAGAAGGGGGAGTGCCGTCAGGGTGACACCGTGGGCCCGCAGGCTTCGCGCAGGTGGTTACGACAGGACCCGGAAGCCCTGCCCGCACCTGAAGGTGCGCCGCGAATCGCTGAGCTTCGCCAGCGTTCGTGAATTCAGTACCACGACGAAATGAGTAGGTGCCCACGTGGTAAGGCCGCCCGTGAGGAAGGTGTGGAGCAAGAGTGTCTGCCGATGCGGGGGCGTCCTGGCAATTTGCCGCGAAGGAAAGGAAGTTGCGTCTCATTGCTCCTCGACATGCATGACTAAGTGCCATTCAGGGGGCCGCACGGGTGATCTTGACGTGGGACACGGGTCCGATCAGTAATCATTCATTCGCCCAGGGTTGAGGATGACTCCGTCCGTAGCCGCAGGCGCTGTGACACTCATGCGGAGGAAAATCAAGTGCCCGCGCTTGAGGTGTGGTCAATCCACGTTCCAGGAAGGTTCTCTGGTGAGCCGTAGAACGATCCGAAGTTCACGCGCGAAGACCGCCACGCTGGTGTCGGTGGGCGCGCTTGCCGTAGCGCTCAATGTCGCCCCGAGCGCGACGGCCATCGCCGACGCGATCCACAGGTCCGGCAATCCGAACGGCGCTGTAAGTGCCGTCGGCGGCGACCGCGACCGCGACCACGACCGCGGACCGAAGGGCGACCGCGGGCCCAAGGGCGAGAAGGGCGAGAAGGGCGAAAAGGGCAAGAAGGGTGCTACCGGTGCCACCGGCCCTACTGGTCCTAAGGGTGCCACGGGTGCCACGGGTGCGACGGGTGCAACTGGTGCTGGTGCTACCGGCGCGACGGGGGCCACTGGTGCCACTGGTGCCACTGGTGCTACCGGTGCTACGGGTGCGACGGGTGAGGGCGCTACCGGCGCTACCGGCGGCACGGGTGCTACCGGCGGCACGGGTGCTACCGGCGGCACGGGTGCTACCGGCGGCACGGGCGCCACCGGTGGCACGGGCGCCACCGGTGGCACGGGCGCCACCGGTGGCACCGGCGCTACCGGTGGCACAGGGGCCACCGGCTCGCCTGAGGACACCTACATCCTGGTGTCCGCGCCGGTCTTCGACAGCCCGACTGATCCCGCTGCTGACGACACAGCGAGCGTGGACTGTGTGGGGAACGACATCGCCCTCGGCGGTGGAGGCGTGTCGGAAACTGGCCCCCTCAGGGCAAGCAATCCCATCGGTGTCGTGGGTTCCCCGGCCTCCGGGTGGACGGTTACCAGAGCGGGAAGTGGGGGCAGTCTCACCGCCTGGGTGGTCTGCGGCGTGGTTCCGGGTCCGTAACGGACTGCTTGCTTCACGCGGGAATGAGCGACGATGCTCCGATGCCTGGGTTTCGGGGCATCGTCCGCGTTGTGCCCGCGCCTGCCACCAGTTGCGCGGTGGGTGTCTGCAGGCCCTGTTGGCCGGTGTGGATGCGTGCCACGACCTCGGACAGCGACGCGCCGGTTGCCTCACGGGCGGCAGTGCGGGAGGCATGGACGGGCATGGGACATGGCCGAGCCCTTCCTGCGGGAGCCAAAGACCCAGCAGGAAGGGCTCGGCCGTCTCCTCGGCCGTGGCCATACTGACCGGGATCACACAGGGCCGAGGCCCCCCAATGAACCCGGGGACGACGTCATCCGATGCTCTCTGCGGGGCTTGGCGTCGACGAGTGGCCTACGGAATCCCGGTACGGTTCCGGAATTTGAGGGCGGAGCGAGGGATCGGCCGCGGCGGCGCGACGGTACGCTTCCTTGGCTTCCTTGTCGCGGCCCTTCGCTGCCAGCATCTGCCCGAGTTGCATTTGGAGCATGGCCGCCTTCGGTTCGGCAGCCACGGCACGCTTCAGAAGCCCCTCGGCCCGGTCGGGGTCGCTCGACTTCAGCATCATCGCCTCGCTGTAGAGCGCCGACATGAATGACGGATCGATCTTCAGCGCCTTGTCGTAGGCCGCACGGGCGCCGAATGTGTTGCCGCTCGTCTGCGCGACGACGCCCAGGCCGTACCACGCGAACTTGTTGTCAGGATCCAGGTCCAGTACGCGCCTGTACGTCAGGGTGGCACCCTGGGAGTCCCGCTGCTGCTGCTGTTTGAGGGCGGTCTGCAGGAGCCGGCTCGTTTCCTGTGCCTTCTGGGTCGCCGACATGGCCTTGGAATCCGGAGGCTCGGCCGACTCGGACTGAATCGCCCAGAAGGTCACGCCGGTGGCGATCGCCGCGGCTCCGGCCAGCCCTGCCCACAATCTCGTACGTTTCACTTGTCACATCTCGTTGGAATAGTGAGGGGCGGATGGGTGTGGCTGATCTCGGGTCGCCGACGCAGAACAGACCGTGACGGCGCCAGCGGTACCGGAATCCAACCACCGTCATTTCCGCCGACGTTACGAGGCCGTCCTGAAGACGCCGCCATTCGGCAGGCACTTGGGGCACCAGACCACCCGAATGCACCCACCGGGCCTCTGGTTCGCCTATGGAAAAACGCTGCTTCGGTCCCGCCTCTTTGCGTCGCCTCGAGTGGCTGGATACCGTCACATATCGGTCATTAGCTGCCGCTGAGTTGGATGGGACACGTGAAGCCAACGATCTGTCTGAACATGATCGTCAAGGACGAAGCTCCGGTGATCCGACGCTGTCTCGAATCCGTCAGGCCCTTGATCGACACCTGGGTCATCGTGGACACGGGCTCGACCGACGGTACTCAGGACGTCATTCGAGAGGTCTACAGCGATCTGCCCGGTGAACTGTACGAACGGCCATGGAAGGGGTACGACGGAAGCCGCACCGAGGCGATCGAACTCGCCCGCAGCAGTGCCGACTACCTCCTCTTCATCGACGCCGACGACGTGATGGAGGTGCAGCCCGGCTTTCGCATGCCGAAGTTGACCCATGACGCCTACCGGGTCGCAATCCACCACGGGCCCCTCGTCCATTGGCGCACCACCCTGGTCTCCACGCGGCTGCCGTGGCGGTACGTCGGCGTCCTGCACGAGTACCTCGAGTGCGACGCACGGTTCTCTCAAGGGACTCTCGACGGCGTCAACATGCTCATCGTGGGTGGCGGGGGCCGCCTCAGGGGTGAGGGCCTGCGTAAGAAGTACCTGCGCGACGCGGAGATCCTTCAGGAAGGTCTGCTCAAGGAGCCGGACAACGCCCGTTACGTCTTCTACCTCGCCCAGAGCTGGCGCGACGCCGGTGAGCCGGAGAAGGCCCTCGAAGCCTACGACCGCCGCGTCGCCATGGGAGGCTGGGGTGAGGAGGTCTACTGCGCCGGCCTCTATGCCGCACGGCTCGCGGAAGAACTTCAGCGGCCGCTGGTCGAGGTGATGCACCGGTACCTTCGCGCGCACGAGAGCCGTCCCTCACGTGTGGAAGCCCTCGGCGACCTGGCGCGCCTGGCCCGGCTCAACGGACCGCGATGGGAGGTTGCGTACAAGTCTGCGCGGCGGGCGGCGGCGCTCCCGCGCCCCAACGACATCCTGTTCGTCGAGTTCGCCTGGTACGAGTGGCGCGTGCTCGACGAACTCGCGGTCTCCGCCTTCTGGGTCGGACAGTACGAGGAGTCGAAGAGGTGCTGCGAACGCCTCCTCAAAGGCGGGAAGCTCCCTGCTGAGCATCGCGAACGTGTGATGAAGAACCTTGAGTTCGCGCAGAGCAAGCTGGGCTCGAAGGTGCTCACACCGTAGTGCTGTGGCACCCGGTCCGCGCGTCTCTGGGTGTCCACGCGGACCGGGGCCGTCGGGGGAGCCGTCGGGCGGCTCGGAGGGTCAGCCCGCGGTGATCGGTTCGCGCGGGTCGACCAGTGCGGCGCTGTGCGCGTCCATGCGTTCCGCCGACAGGATCGCCGCCGCCGTGTCCGCGCGGGAGGCCGCCACCACCAGGGCGCGGCCCGCCAGCGCGTGGGCGCGGCGGTGGAGGGCTGTCACCCGCGCCCCGCGGGTCGTCGCCGTCGCCCGGGTCGGCGGTACACCGCCGCGCAACCGCGTCACCTGCCCGGCGAGCCGTTCCGCGGCCGTGTCCAGGTCTGCGGAGGGGGCCAGGGCGCGCAGTTCGTCCGTCACCGTGAGCAGCGCCGCCAGATGGCCCGCGAGCTGGATGTCCAGCTCCTCCTCGCGTGAACGGTGCGGGAAGTCGGCGTCGGTGGCGTCGGCCATCGTGTGGACCGACTTGGTGCGGATCGGTTCGTACATGAGATGGCCTCCCGTGCTCTGACAGGAAGCCATCTTAGCTTAGAAGTCGTCTAAAGTTGGCTGAATCGCAGAATCGGTCGGTGTTCGTGCATCACGAGCGTCACGGCTGGCTGTAGCCGTCCAGGAAGTTCCCGATGCGGGTGATCGCCGAAGTCAGGTCCACCACCGTCGGCAGGGTCACCACCCGGAAGTGGTCCGGCTCGGTCCAGTTGAAGCCCGTGCCCTGGACGACCATGATCTTCTCGCGGCGCAGGAGGTCCAGGACCATCTGCCGGTCGTCCTTGATCTTGAAGACCTGCGGGTCGAGGCGGGGGAAGAGGTACAGTGCGCCCTTCGGCTTCACGCACGTCACGCCCGGGATCTGGGTCAGCAGGTCGTACGCCGCGTCTCGCTGCTCCTTCAGCCGTCCGCCCGGCAGTACCAGGTCGTTGATCGTCTGGCGGCCGCTGAGCGCCGCCACCACGCCGTGCTGGCCCGGCATGTTCGCGCACAGGCGCATGTTCGCCAGGATCGTCAGCCCCTCGATGTACGACTCCGCGTGCGCCCGGGGGCCCGAGATCGACATCCAGCCCACCCGGTAGCCGGCCACCCGGTACGCCTTCGACATGCCGTTGAAGGTGAGGGTCAGCAGGTCCGGGGCCACCGAGGCGGTGGGGATGTGCCGCGCGCCGTCGTAGAGGATCTTGTCGTAGATCTCGTCGGAGCAGACGAGCAGGTTGTGGCGGCGGGCGATGTCCGTCAGGCCCCGGATGACCGCCTCGTCGTACACCGCGCCCGTCGGGTTGTTCGGGTTGATGATGACGATCGCCTTGGTGCGGTCGGTGACCTTCCGCTCCACGTCCGCGAGGTCCGGCATCCAGTCCGACTGCTCGTCGCAGCGGTAGTGGACGGCCGTGCCGCCCGACAGGGACACCGCCGCGGTCCACAGGGGGTAGTCGGGTGCCGGTACGAGTACCTCGTCGCCGTCGTCCAGCAGGCCCTGCATGGCCATCACGATCAGCTCGGAGACGCCGTTGCCGATGAAGACGTGCTCGACGTCCGTCTCGATGCCGAGGGTCTGGTTGTGCATGACGACCGCCCGGCGCGCGGCCAGAAGGCCCTTGGCGTCGCCGTAGCCGTGTGCCGTCGAGACGTTGCGGAGGATGTCCTCGAGGATCTCGGGCGGGCAGTCGAAGCCGAAGGCGGCCGGATTGCCGGTGTTGAGCTTGAGGATGCGGTGACCCGCCGCCTCCAGCCGCATCGCCTCCTCGAGAACCGGACCCCGGATCTCGTAGCAGACGTTGGCGAGCTTCGTGGACTGGATCACCTGCATGTCCGCGAGCTTACGGCCGCGTAACAGCGCGCGCGGCGTGTTTTCCACCACGTGAGACGGGACGGATCGGCCGGTTGTCACCGCGACTGCACCACCAATCCCTCTCGCCTCTACAATGCGCCCACATGTCATGGCAGCATCACCCCGGTGACGGGGCGTACGGCCCGAATGACGGGGCATACGGGTCGAACGCCGCGAACGGTGCGGCAGCCGGATACCCCGCCGGTGGCTCGCATCCGGACGGCGGCGAGGACCGGAATCAGCCGAACGTGTATCACCCGTATGCGGTAGGAGAGCCGGACTACGGGGGCTACGCCGATCCGGCGGCCGCCCATGGCTGGCAGAACGCCTACGACGAGACCCGCGAGCTGCCTGTGACGCCTGTGATCCCCGATGGCGTCAGCGATCACGGAGTCGTCGGGGAGACCCGCGCTTCGCGGCGCCGGGCCCGGACCCCGTCGCGCTCCCCGCTGCCTCGCCGTGCGGCCCTCGCCGTGGGCGCGCTCGGTGCCGTGGGCGTCGCCGTCGCACTCGCCGGCGGCTTCGGCTCCGGTTCCTCCGGCGCACCCACGGACGCCGGGCAGTCGGCCCGGCCCAAGGCGGCACCGTCCGCGTCGCCCACCGAGGGGACCGCCGCCCCCTCCTCCGCCACCGAGCCGACCCGCACCGCCGCATCCGTGGCCGCGGGCGCCACGGCGTCCGCCACGCCCGGCGCCGCACGGGGCGCCGCCCCGGTGCCGGCCTCCGAGGCGCCCACGTCCGCCGCGCCCGCCGCCGGGGCGTCCTCCGCCTCCCCCACCGGCACCATGAGCGCCACCGCGCCGGGCAACTCCGGCAGCAAACCCGGCCGCGGACGAGGGGCCACCAAGGGGCCGAAGTAGGACAGCCGCCCGGAGCCTGCGGCCGAAAACCGCTCCTTGTCCCCGCACGCCCCTCCATTCACAATGCGCATGACAAATCATGGGCGGCCGGAAGACCTCCGGCCGTCCACGTCATCGCACCTCATCGAGAGGGGACCCCCCACATGAGAAAGCCTCTCGCCGCCGCGCTCCTCGCTCTGGCCCTGGCCGGAGCCGGCGCGGCGCCGGCGGTCGCGGCACCCGCGGTCGCCGGGACGGCGACGGTCACGGCCGCCCCAGCGGCCACCGCCGCGGCCGCCGGGACGGCGACGAAGGACAGGACGGCCACGATCCAGGCCGTCGACTTCGCCGGCACCGTCTCGCTCAGCAACTGCTCCGGCTCCGTCATCCGCTTCCCGAACTCCGCGGACAGCGACCCCGCGCTCGTCCTGAGCAACGGCCACTGCCTGGAGACCGGGTTCCCCGGGCCCGGCGAGGTCATCGTCGACCAGGCCTCCAGCCGCTCCTTCGGCCTGCTCAACTCGTCCGGCACCAGGATCGCGACGCTGCGCGCGAGCAAGGTCGCGTACTCGACGATGACCGACACGGACATCACGATCTACCAGCTCACCCGCACCTACGCGCAGATCAAGAGCTCGTACGGCATCAGCCCGCTCACTGTCGCCGACACCCACCCCGTCGCCGGCACCGCCATCAAGGTCGTCTCCGGCTACTGGAAGCGCATCTACAGCTGCAACATCGACGGGTTCGTGTACCGCCTGAAGGAGGGCGACTGGACCTGGAAGGACTCGGTCCGTTACACCTCCGCCTGCAACACCATCGGCGGCACCTCCGGATCGCCCGTCATCGACAACGCCACCGGCAAGGTCGTCGCCGTCAACAACACCGGCAACGAGGACGGTGAGCGCTGCACGGAGAACAACCCCTGCGAGGTCGACGCGAGCGGCAACGTCACCGTCCGCCAGGGCATCAACTACGCAGAGGAGACCTACCAGATCCCGGCCTGCTTCGGCGTCGGCAACAAGCTGAACCTGAACGCGAGCGGCTGCGTCCTGCCCAAGCCGTAGCACCACCCGCCGCGGGGCGGGCGGTCACACGGGAGTCCTGCGGACCGACCGCCCCGCCAGTACGTCCGTCCGCCGGCCGTCCTCGATCACGAAGCGGCCGTCGATCAGGACGTACGGGATGCCCGTCGGCAGCGTGCGCGGCCGCTCGAAGGTGGAGCCCGCCGCGACCGTGGCCGGGTCGAAGAGCACCAGGTCGGCGCGGTGGCCCTCGCGCACAAGGCCCCGGTCGGGCAGGCGGAGGCGGGCCGCCGGGCGGCCGGTCAGATGCGCCACGCACTCCTCCAGGGACAGCACCCCCAAGTCCCGTACGTACCGGCCCAGATACTCGGGGAAGGTCCCGTACGCCCGCGGGTGCGGCTTGTCGCCCTGGAGGATGCCGTCCGAGCCGCCGGTGTGGACGCGGTGCCGCATGATCGCCCGCACGTTCTCCTCGTGGCCCACATGCTGGAGGATCGTCGAGCCGAGGCGGTCCCCGGTCAGCAGGCGGCGGGCGACGGTCCACGGGCTCTCGCCGCGCCGGTCCGCCGACTCCTGGACGGTTCTGCCGACGTACGACGCGAGCGCAGGGTCGGTGACGCCCGAGATCTCGATGGTGTCCCACTCGACGGGCACGCCGTGGCAGCCGTCGGCGCCGACGACCTCCAAGTGGTGGCGGATCCGCTCGGCCGTCGTGTCGTCGGTGAGCCGCTTGAGGATCTCCGCCGGGCCGCCCTCGCTCGCCCAGCTCGGCAGCAGCGCCGCCAGCGTCGTGGAGCCGGGGGTGTAGGGGTAGGTGTCCAGCGTGATGTCGGCGCCGGCCGCCAGTGCCTCGTCGAGCAGGGACAGCAGTTCGGGGGCGCGGCCCTTGTTCACGCCGAAGTTCATCGTGGCGTGGGCGAGGTGGAGCGGGCAGCCGGCCTCCCGGGCCAGGCCCACCACCTCCTCGTACGCCTCCAGGGCGCCCGCCCCGTAACTGCGGTGGTGCGGGCAGTAATAGCCGCCGTAGGACGCCACCACCCGGCACAGTTCGGTGAGTTCGGCGTCCTTCGCGTACATGCCGGGCGTGTAGGTGAGCCCGGACGACATGCCGACCGCGCCCTGTTCCATGCCCTCCGCGACCAGCCGCCGCATCCGGTCCAGCTCCTCGGGTGTCGCCTCCCGGTCCTCCCAGCCGACGGCCAGCATCCGGACCGTGCCCTGCGGGATCAGATAGGCCGCGTTGACCGCGATGCCCTCGTCCAGGCGGTCCAGGTACTCGCCCACCGAACGCCAGGTGAAGTCGATGTCGTCGCCGTACCCGTTCCAGCCGGTGATGGCGCGGCGCACCTCTTCGAGCGTGCGGTCGTCGACCGGGGCGTACGACAACCCGTCCTGCCCGATGACCTCGAGCGTCACGCCCTGTGCGGCCTTGGCGCTGTGGTCGGGGTCGCGCAGCAGGGCGAGGTCGCTGTGCGCGTGCATGTCGATGAAGCCGGGGGAGAGGGCGAGACCCTCGGCGTCCAGCTCCCGCACCGCCCGGGGGCGCTGGCAGCCCGCCTGGGCGGCCTCCTTGACGATCGAGACGATCCTGCCGTCCTTGATCGCCACATCGGCGCGGTAGGAGGGATCGCCGGTGCCGTCGACGACGTCGGCGTCCCGTATGACGAGATCGGCGAGGTCGGTGAAATCCACGGGGTCCATACCGTCCACGGGGCCTCCTCGAAGAACGTGCGATGTGGTCGACCTGGAAGAACGTGCTTTGTGGTCGACCTTGAAGAACGTGCGCTGTGGTCGGCCTAGAAGAACGTGCGGATGTAGTCGACGACCGTGCCGTCCGCCTCCGCCACCGGGATCAGCTGCCACTTGTCGAACGACGTGCACGGGTGCGACAGGCCGAGGCCGATCCAGTCGCCGACCTCCACGTCCGCCTCGGGCGTGGTGCGCAACCAGGCGTGCTGGTCGGACAGGGCGGTCACCGAGACGCCGGTGGCCGGCCGCTCCTCGCCGTCCCGGCGCACCACCTGGGCGAAGGGCAGGTCCAGGTCGTAGGCAGCGTCCCGCTTGCCCGCGTTGACGAAGGCCTGCTCGGGGGAGGGCCGGGACACCACCTGCGCCCACAGCCGGAACGCCGGCTCCAGCACGCCCTCCTCCGGGATCCGGGTGAACGGGGTGATCCTGCGGTAGTGGCCGTCGTCGTGCGAGACGTACGCGCCCGAGCGCAGCAACTTCAGGACGGTCGCGGAGAGTTCGGGGATCTCCGTGAAGACGTCCGCGACCGCGTCGAACCAGGCGCTGCCGCCCGCGCTCACCACGATCTCGTCGCATCCGGCGAAGCGCCCGGCCATGTCGAGGTCGACGGCCAGCGCGACCAGCCGGCGCAGCCACGCACGCACCCGGTCGGGGTCCGGCTGCGGCACCTCGCCCTCGTATCCGGCGACCCCGACCAGCCGCAGCGTCGTGGTGGCGGCCACCGCGTCCGCGACCGCCGCGCACTCCGCCTCCGTCCGCACACCGGTGCGGGCCCCCTCGCCGGCGGCCAGCTCCACGACCACGTCCACCGGACGGGCGGTTCCGGTCAGCGCCGCGTCCATGAGTTCTACGCCGCGTACGGAATCGACGTAACAGATGAACCGGAAGTCCGCGTCCGCCGCCAGCTGGTCGGCGACCCAGCGCAGGGCCGCCGGGTCGAGCAGTTCGTTGGCGAGGAACACCCGCTGGATCCCGAACTCCCGTGCCACGCGCACCTGGTGGGGCATCGCGAGCGTGATGCCCCACGCGCCGTGCTCGATCTGGCGGTGGAAGAGCTGCGGTGCCATCGACGTCTTGCCGTGCGGGGCGAAGGCGAGGCCATGGCGGGCCGCGTACGTCTCCATGAGCGTCAGGTTGTGCTCAAGGCGCTCGGCGGAGAGGGCCAGCACGGGTGTCGTGAATCCGCCGGTGAACAGATTGCGGCGCTGGGCGGCCAGCTCGCCGACGGTCAGGCCCTCGGCATCCGGCGGGAGGCCCTTGAAGCGGTGGTCGACGCGTTCATCGGCCAGGTGGACGAGCGCCTCGGTGCCCATGGAGCCTCCTGATCTGGGCCGTTGCACTGCTTGCAACGGCCATTGCATGTATCGCTTACGGCTGTCTAACATCTCGGCCGACGCGGGGTCAACGGACACCGACCGGACCCGCACCCCACAGAGGAGCTACGACCATCGTGACCACCGGCGGATCCCGCAAGGCCCCCGACGTCGTGGACGTCGTCGCGCTCGGCGAGTCCATGGTCACGTTCCTGCCCACGGTGCCGGGGCGGCTCGCCGACGTTCCGTCCTTCGAGCGCGCCATCGGCGGCGCCGAGTCCAACGTGGCCTGCGTGCTCGCGGCCGCCGGGCACTCCGCGCGCTGGGTGAGCCGGGTCGGCGCGGACGGCTTCGGCGACCACCTCGTCGCGACGATCGGGGCGTACGGCGTCGACGTGTCGTCCGTACGGCGGGACGCGGCGCGGCCCACCGGGGTCTACTTCCGCACGGCCGGGGACCGGGCCACCGACGCCCACGAGGTGGCGTACTACCGGGCCGGCTCGGCGGCCTCCGCGATGACGGTGGACACCGTCGACCTGGACGCCGTGCGCGCCGGCCGCGTGCTGCACCTGTCCGGGATCACGGCCGCGCTGTCCGGGCCCTGCCTGGACCTGCTGCGCGAGCTGACCGCGCCCAGCCTCGGCCGCCCGCTGGTCTCCTTCGACGTCAACCTCCGTCCCGGACTCTGGCGCGACGCGGCGGGAGCCCGGGTGCTGCTGGAACTGGCGCGGGGCGCGGACATCGTGTTCGTGGGGGACGACGAGGCACGCGAGGCGTGGGGACTGCACGGCGCCCGGGCCGTCCGGGAGGCGCTGCCCGAACCGGAGATCGTCGTCGTCAAGCAGGGCCGGGGCGGGGCGACGGCGCTCGGCAAGGACACCGACGGCGCGGGCGAGGACGCCACGGGCGCCGCCACCTTCGTGCCCGCGCTGGACGTCGACGTCGTGGCCGCCGTCGGAGCCGGGGACGCCTTCGCCGCCGGTTTTCTCTCCGCGACCCTGCGCGGACTGCCCGTCCGGGACCGGCTGCGCCACGGCCACCTGATGGCCGCCGCCGCGCTCACCGTCCCCGGCGACCTCGCCACGCCCCCCGCCCGCGACCACGCCGACCGCCTGGCCGCCCTCGACGACACCGCGTGGGGGACACTTCGACTCGGCCCCGGCTGGACCGAAGCCGCACCGCGGGCCGAGGAGGAGGTAGTCACGCCATGAGCCAGACCGTCGACCGGGCGCTGAGCATCCTGCCGCTGCTCGCGGAGGGACCCGCCGATCTCGGGCAGGTCGCCGACCGGCTCGGCGTGCACAAGTCCACCGCGCTACGCCTGCTGCGGACCCTCGACGAGCACGGCCTGGTCTACCGCCAGTCCGACCAGCGCTACCGCCTCGGCGCCCGTCTCTTCGCCCTCGCCCAGGAGGCGATGGAGAACCTCGACATCCGCGAGATCGCCCACCCCCACCTCGTCCGCCTCAACGAGGAGTGCGGCCACACCGTGCACCTCGCCGTCTACGAGGAGAACGAGGTGCTGTACATCGACAAGGTGGACAGCCGCTACCCGGTCCGCATGTACTCCCGGATCGGCAAGCCCGTCGCCATCACCGTCGCGGCCGTGGCCAAGCTGCTCCTCGCCGACCTGCCCGACGCCGAGCGCCGCGCCCTCGCGGAGAAGCTCGACTACCCCCACTACACGGCCCGTTCCACCCCCAACGCTGCAGCGTTCCTGCGCGAGTTGGAGCAGGTGCGCGAACAGGGCTGGGCCACCGACCTCGGCGGCCACGAGGAGTCCATCAACTGCGTCGCCGCCCCCATCTGCGGCGCCGACGGACGGGTGGTCGCCGCCATGTCGGTCTCCGCACCGAACGTCGTCGTCACCGCCGAGGAACTCCTCACCCTGCTCCCGCAGGTGCGCCGTACCGCGGACGCGATCAGCGGCGAGTACTCCGGCAGAACACCAGTAAGGGACCCCGAATGACGGACAAGATCGCCCTCACCCCGAAGACCCACACCACCCCGCCCGCGAAGTTCTCGCACGGCGTGAAGAAGGGGAACATCCTCCAGGTCGCCGGCCAGGTCGGTTTCCTGCCCACCGAGGAGGGCAAGCCGCCCACGCCCGCGGGGCCCACCCTGCGCGAGCAGACCCTCCAGACCCTCGCCAACGTCAAGGCGATCCTTGATGAGGGCGGCGCGACCTGGGACGACGTGATGATGATCCGCGTCTATCTGACGGACGTCGACCACTTCGCGGAGATGAACGAGATCTACAACGCCTACTTCGAGGAGCAGGGCCTCACCCAGCCGCCCGCCGCCCGGACGACCGTCTACGTGGGCCTCCCGGCCGGCCTGCTGATCGAGATCGACGCGCTGGCCGTCCTCGGCTGACGCCCCGTCGGCTCCCGCTCACTCCCGCACTCCGTACGCCGTCACGGCGCGGTGCCCACCACCCCTGGGACACCGTGCCGCGATCACCCCTGCCCCGAACCCCATGGAATTACGAGAAGCAAGAGGACCCCCTGTCATGCCCATGCCCTTCTCCTCGCTCGCGGCGTCCCCCACGCCACCACCCCCACCCCACACCGGCGGCCTGCTCGCCCTCGTCCACGGCACCGCCGGCCTGCTCACCGTCGCCGCGCTCGGTATCGTGCTGCTGCTCGTCCTGATCATCAAGGTGAGACTCCAGCCCTTCGTGGCGCTGCTCGCGGTCTCCATAGCCGTCGGCCTCGGCGCGGGCCTGTCGGTCACCGAACTCTTCGGCACGGTCCAGCGCTCCGACGCCGTCTCCCTCATCGAGTCCGGCATGGGCGGCACCCTCGGCCATGTCGCCATCATCATCGGACTCGGCACGATGCTCGGTGCGGTCCTCGAGGTCTCCGGCGGCGCCGAAGTGCTGGCGTCCAGACTGCTGGGCCTGTTCGGCGAGCGGCGCGCACCCCTCGCCATGGGCCTGACCGGCCTGATCTTCGGCATCCCGGTCTTCTTCGACGTCGGCATCTTCGTCCTCGCGCCGATCGTGTACGCGGCGGCGAAGCGGGGCGGCAAGTCGATCCTGCTCTACTGCCTGCCGCTGCTCGCGGGCCTGTCCATGACCCACGCGTTCCTGCCGCCGCACCCGGGCCCGGTCGCCGCCGCCGGTCTGCTCAAGGTCGACCTCGGCATGGTCATCCTGATGGGTGTCCTCTGCGGCATCCCGGCCGTGCTGGCCGCGTGGGCGTGGTCCGCGTGGATCGGCCGGCGGATCTTCGTCCCGGTGCCGCAGGACATGGTCGAGGCGGCCGAGGAGGCGAAGGCGGCGCTCGAGCGGGAGCAGCGGGCGGCCGGTGTGACACCGCCGGAGAAGCCCGTACCGCTCTCGATCGTCTTCACGATCATCGGTACACCCCTGGTCCTGATCCTCCTGGCCACCTTCTCCTCGATCGCCTTCGACCCTTCGACACCCCGCTCGGTCATCGAGTTCTTCGGCCACCCCTTCGTGGCGCTGACGATCGCGCTGCTGCTGGCGTACTACCTGCTGGGCATCCGTCGCGGCTGGTCCCGCAAGTCGCTGGAGACGGTGTCCACCGCCTCGCTCAAGCCGGTCGGCAACATCCTGCTGGTGGTCGGCGCGGGCGGGGTCTTCGGCGCGGTCCTCAAGGGCAGCGGGGTCGCGCAGGCGCTCTCCGACACCTTCCACGACGTGGGTCTGCCGGTGATCGTGCTGGCGTACCTGATCTCCCTGGTCCTGCGTGTGGCCCAGGGCTCGGCGACGGTCGCGATCGTCACGACGGCGGGCATCGTCGCGCCGCTGCTGACGGAGGACCACCACTCGCAGGCGTTCACGGCCTTGGTCATCATGGCCATCTCGGCCGGCTCGATCTTCGCCTCGCACGTCAACGACGGCGGCTTCTGGATGGTCGCCAAGTACTTCGGGATCAGCGAACGGGACACGCTGCGGACGTGGACCGTGCTGGAGAGCGTGCTGTCGGTGGCCGGGTTCGCGGTGGCGGCGGTGGTGAGCCTCTTCGTCTAGCCGTCCGGTGATACGACATGAGGGCCGGACGCAAGACACCCGGGACGTAGGACATCGGGCTGGATTCGTATAACGATGCAGGGGCTGGCTGTGTCCGGCACAGGATCTTGGACCATACTGCCCGCTGTGGAGCAGCGCATTGGTTCGAGCAGCCAGCCCCTGGACGGCGCCGGGATCGACCCGGCCTTCATCCCCGGGCTCACCTCACCCGTGTCCGTGGACCAGAAGGACTCCGTCGAACCGGACGACTCCGTGGAGCCGGAGGACTCCGTAGAGCCGGAAAATGTGGTTCCGGAGAAGGAGGCCGCCGTCGGGGCACCGGAGCAGGAGGCCGCCGCCGAGGAAGTCCCCGGCGAGGAGTCCCCCGGCGGGGAGCAAGAGGCCCCTGACGGCCCGGTGTTCGAGGCCGCGGACCGCCGCGCCCGGATCGTCGCCGACCGCAGCGGTGTACGACTCCGCCTGGACGACCAGGAGTGCGAGTTCCGCTGGGACGAGATCGGCGCAGTGGAGACGGAGACCGCGCGCTTCGGGAAGCGGTTCACGGTGACCGTGCACACCCCGGAACGCCGCTGGTACCCCATCGAGATCGAGGCCGACTCCCGCGCACGCTTCGAGGAGTGGGAGACCCGGCTCGACGAGGTGCTGGACGCGTACTTCGAGGACGGCGAGGAGGAACCCGCCGCCGTCGAGAAGGACGACGACTGACCATGGGATTCGGTCCCCCTGGATACGGGCCTGCTGGACACAATCCCCCTGTATCCGGTCCCCCTGTATCCGGTCCCCCTGTATCCGGTCCCCCCGTATCCGGTCCCCCTGGATACGGCCACCCCTCGCCACCGGCCGGACCGCCGGGCTTCGGACCGCCGCCACCGGCCTACACCCCTTACCCGTCGTACGCTCCCTCGGCACCCCAGGTGCCATCTGGACCCGACTTCCTGGCCGCCGACCGTCACAACTCGGTCGTGGTGGACGCCGCGGGCGTCGCCTTCGAGATGCGCGGTCTGACGGCGGACTTCCCGTGGCCGGTGATCCGTAGCGTCCACTACCGCCCCGGTGCCGACGAGAAGGTGCTGATGGTGGCGGTCGTGCACGTCGACGGCCGCGTGTTCGAGTGCGTGGTGAACGCCAAACGCCGCGAGGAGTCGCAGCAGTGGTTCGCCCAACTGGCGGCAGTGCTAGGGCACTACCGCCCGATGGGCTGACTCACAGGCAGCCGGTCCGCCCGCTCCGTCCGCTCCGTGTCCGTGGGCACGCCGACCGCTGTCCACGCCCGGAGCACCGCGTCGCGCTCCTTCGTGCCAAGGCGTGGAGTCCCCGTCCGATCAACTCGGCTGAGCCGAATTCAGGCCCACCCGCCATATCCTCCTTCAGCATGTCGTCATGGTCCTCAGTTGGCGTGTCCGGAACGGCATCCCAGCCGCGCCGGTTAATCTTCGGGCCCGAGGGATTGCCCGAAAAGAAATTGACCACGTCGGCCGGCGAAAAAGGTTTGCCTCATTTAAAACTGGCGTGGTGCGCTCGAGAGGATGCGGACCATTGCACGACTTTTCTCGTCGCGGCCTGCTCAAGGCGACCGCGGCCGCCGGTGCAGGCGCGGTCGCTGTGCCGGGCGTTATGGCCGCGGAGGCCCCGAGCGCGAGCGCCGCCACCAAGAGGCCCGGAGGCGCGAAATGCAAACCGGCGGAGCTGACCGGCCGCATCGTCCGCCCCAACGACTCCGGGTACACAGATGCGCGCCTCGGCTGGGACCAACTCTTCTCTCACTACCCGCTGGTCATCGTCTTCGCCCAGAACACCCAGGACGTGGTCAACGCCCTGACGTGGGCGCGGCAGAATGACGTCGCGCTGCGGGTGCGGAGCGGCCGCCACAGCCTTGAGGGCTGGTCGAACGTGGACAACGGCCTCGTGATCGACATCAGCGAGCTGAAGTCGGTCCACATCGACGCCGGCTCTCACATCGCGACAGTCGGCGCCGGGCTCAACCAGTTGGAAGCGGTGACCACGCTCGCGAAACAGAACCTCGCGGTGACCACCGGAACGGAGGGCAGCGTAGGCCTGTCCGGTGCGACGCTCGGCGGCGGATTCGGCTTCCTCACCCGCTGGCTCGGCATGGCCTGCGACAGCCTCGTGGGAGCCGAGATCGTCGTCCCGTCGGGTGACGAGTGCGCCGAGGTGATCAAAGCGGATCTGCATCACGACTCGGACCTGCTCTGGGCGCTCCGCGGGGCGGGGAACGGCAACTTCGGAATCGTCACGTCGCTCACCTACAAAGTGGCGCCGCTGAAGAGCGTCACTTATCTGACGGCGACATGGAAGGGCATCGGGGACCTCCATGCCATCTTCGACGCATACCAGCGTACGGCGCCGACCACCGACGACCGCCTCGGAACCCAACTCGAGATCCACAGAAACCAGATCTTCCTGTTCGGGGTTCTCCCCGAAGGAACGCCGGACGAGGCGAAGCAGTTGCTGGCTCCGATCCTGTCGATCGACAGCCCCGACGTCACTACGCAGGTCGGTAACTGGGGTGACGTATATGCAGGGTTCCAGATTCCGACCGAGCTCGAACCCGCGAACTGGAAGTTCTTCTCGCAGTTCACCAGAAAGCCGTTCCCGAGCGAAGCGATCGACATCGTCACCTCGTTCGTGAAGGACGCCCCGACGGATGACACCAACTTCTTCGTCCAGGCCTTCGGCGGGAACGTCAGGAAGAGTCCCCGCGGCGGCACCGCGTTCCCGCACCGCGACGCGCTCTTCTACTCCGAGCCCGGCGTCGGCTGGGGAAAGCGTGGAACCCAGCCAGGCGTCTGCGACCCGCTCACCTCGCGGTGCCAGGCCTGGATCGCCGAGTTCAGCCAGGCGCTACGCCCCTACGTGAACGGCGCCTACGTCAACGTGCCGAACATCGGGCAGCAGGACTGGGAAACCGCCTACTGGGACTCCAACTTCGACCGGCTGCGCGAAATCAAGGCGAAGTACGACCCGCACAACGTCTTCCAGTACGAACAGAGCATCCCGCCCGCATCGTCCCGGTCAGAGCACGAGCACCGGTGACCTGCATCAGCCCGGTGCGACTGACCGTTGCCCGCGCGACCCCCATCTCCATCACCCGATGCACGGGTCATGCGCGGTCAGTACGTCCAGGAACGCCAGCGTCGCCGGGCTCGGATTGAAGTCACTCCAGACCAGGTGTTCGACCCTCACCGGCCCGTCGGCGACCGGAACCGTGACCACGTCCCGCACATGGTGGGTGAACGCCGCCGGCAGGAGGGCGACCGCGAGGCCCTGCCGGACGATACGCGTCATCAGGTCCGCGGCCGTGACCTCGAACGCGACTTCACGGCCGAGGCCGGCGGCGGTGAAGGCCTGGTCGCTCTGAGCGCGGCCAGGCGTGCCGGCTGGAAAGTCGACGAATGTCTCCTCGGCCAACCGCGCCAGGTCGACCTCGGCGGCGGCGGCGAGCGGGTGTGCGGTGCCGACGACGGCCACGAGCCGGTCGCGGGCCAGCTCCCGTGCCCGCACGCCGAGCGGGCGGTCGGTCTCGGGCAACCCCAGGAAGGCGACGTCGAGTCCGCCCTCGCGCACCCCGGCCGCCAGTTCGTCGCTCGAGCCGACGCGCAGCGCGATCCGTACCCGCGGATGCTCGTCGCGGAACCGGTGCAGCGCGGCCGGGACATCGACCGCGGCGACGGTCGGGATCACTCCGACGGCCAGACGGCCGCGTACCTCTCCCACCGCTGCCGCGGCGTCCACGCTCGCCCGCTCGGCCGCCTCCAGGCACTGCCGGGCGGCGGGCAGAAAGGCCTCCCCCGCCGCGGTGAGCTGCACCCGGCGGCTGGTGCGCGCGAACAGCTTGAGGCCCAGTTCGCGCTCCAGGTTCGCGATCCGGTGGCTGAGCGCCGACTGGACGACGAAGCACCGCTCGGCGGCCCGCGTGAAGCTGCCGGTCTCGGCCACCGCGAGGACGTACCGCATCTGCTGGAGATCCACACATCGATCTTCCGCAGAGATGGATGCCATGACAAGCATGTGTTGGATTCATCGACGGGGAGGTCCGACAGTGAGCAAGTGACTACGACAAGCATGAACGGGGCCGCGACGGCCGCCCCCGCCGCCCCCGCCGCCCCCGCCGCCCCCGCCGTCCCGGCCGGCCGGGCCGCTGCGACGCTCGCCACGGCGATAGCGCCCGCGGTGTGGGGGACGACGTACAGCGTCACGGCGGAGTTGCTGCCCGAGGGGCATCCGCTGTTCGCCGGGCTCATGCGGGCACTGCCCGCCGGGCTGCTCGTCCTGGCCCTGACCCGCACCCTGCCCCGCGGTGCGTGGTGGGTGAGAGCGGGCGTGCTCGGTGCGCTCAACATCGGCGTGTTCTTCCCGCTGCTGTTCCTCGCCGCCGAGCGGCTCCCCGGTGGTGTCGCCGCCACCCTCGGCGCGGCCCAGCCGATCGTCGTCGCCCTCCTCGCCGTGCCCGTTCTACGGGAACGTCCTTCCGTGTGGCGTCTGGCCTGGGGCGTCATCGGCGTGGTCGGCGTCGGACTCGTCGTCATCGGGCCCACCGCCGCCCTCGACCCGCTCGGCATCGCCGCCGGGCTGGCCGGCGCCGGGGCCATGGCGCTCGGTGTCACCCTCACCAAACGCTGGGGGCGCCCCGCGGGCGTGGGGGCCATGACGCTCGCGGGCTGGCAGCTCACCGCGGGCGGGATCGTGCTGCTCCCCGCCGCGCTGCTCACCGAGGGCGTCCCGGACGGGATCGGCGCTCCGGCGGTGGCCGGTTACCTGTGGCTCGGGCTCGTCGGCGGTCTGCTCGCTTACACCCTGTGGTTCCGCGGCATAGGCACCCTGCCGGTCACCGCGACGGCCCTGCTGGGGCTGCTGTCCCCGCTCGTCGCCGCCGCCCTCGGCGTACTCCTGCTCCGCGAGTCCTTCACCGGCCTCCAGCTGACCGGATTCGTCCTCGCGCTGGCCGCGCTGCTCGCCGGACAGATCACTCCGTCCAGGGCGCGAGGCGCCCGGGTGGCCGTCTCTGCGACACGGGAGGAGAGCCGTCGCGACCCCGGGCTTGCATAATCATGCGAGAGTGTGCATACACTTAGCCTCGTGTCCAAGGTGCTGACTTCCCTGCCTGTCGGTGAACGAGTCGGGATCGCCTTCTCCGGCGGTCTCGACACCTCTGTCGCGGTCGCGTGGATGCGCGAGAAGGGCGCCGTGCCCTGCGCCTACACCGCCGACCTCGGCCAGTACGACGAGCCCGACATCGCCTCCGTGCCCGGGCGTGCCACGGCCTACGGTGCCGAGGTCGCCCGGAGCGTGGACTGCCGGGCCGCGCTCGTGGAGGAGGGGCTCGCGGCCCTGGCGTGCGGCGCCTTCCACATCCGCTCCGGTGGGCGCGTCTACTTCAACACCACCCCGCTCGGCCGGGCCGTCACGGGCACCCTGCTGGTGCGCGCGATGCTCGAGGACGACGTCCAGATCTGGGGCGACGGCTCCACCTTCAAGGGCAACGACATCGAGCGGTTCTACCGCTACGGTCTGCTCGCCAACCCCTCCCTGCGCATCTACAAGCCCTGGCTGGACGCCGACTTCGTCAGCGAGCTCGGCGGCCGGCAGGAGATGTCCGAGTGGCTGCTGGAGCGCGACCTGCCCTACCGGCACAGCGCCGAGAAGGCCTACTCGACCGACGCCAACATCTGGGGCGCGACGCACGAGGCGAAGTCCCTGGAGCACCTCGACACCGGCATCGAGATCGTGCAGCCGATCATGGGCGTGCGGTTCTGGGACCCGGAGGTCGAGGTGGCCCCCGAGGACGTCACCATCGGCTTCGAGCGGGGCCGGCCGGTCACCATCAACGGCAAGGAGTTCGCCTCCCCGGTGGACCTGGTCCTGGAGGCCAACGCGATCGGCGGCCGGCACGGCCTGGGCATGTGCGACCAGATCGAGAACCGGATCATCGAGGCCAAGAGCCGGGGCATCTACGAGGCGCCGGGCATGGCGCTGCTGTACGCGGCGTACGAGCGTCTGGTCAACGCGATCCACAACGAGGACACGCTCGCCGGCTACCACACCGAGGGCCGCCGTCTCGGCCGGCTGCTGTACGAGGGGCGCTGGCTGGACCCGCAGGCGCTGATGCTGCGCGAGTCGCTGCAGCGCTGGGTGGGGACGGCGGTCACCGGAGAGGTGACGCTGCGACTGCGGCGCGGCGAGGACTACTCCATCCTCGACACGACCGGACCGGCGTTCAGCTACCACCCTGACAAGCTCTCCATGGAGCGGACCGAGGACTCCGCCTTCGGCCCGGTCGACCGTATCGGCCAGCTCACGATGCGCAACCTCGACATCGCCGACTCCCGCGCCAAGCTGGAGCAGTATGCCCGGCTCGGCATGGTCGGCGGCAGCCCGGACCCGGCGCTGATCGGCGCCGCCCAGGCGGCCTCGACCGGCCTGATCGGCGCGATGCCCGAGGGTGGCGCGGAGACGATCGCCTCCCGCGGCGAGGGCACCGCCGACGAGGCCGAACTGCTCGACCACGCGGCGATCGAGTCGGGTACCGACTGAGACCCGGACGTCCTGGCACACCGACGGCCCGCCGTCCCCATCGGGGCGGCGGGCCGTCGGTGTGCGTCAGGCCGTACGTGATCCCGTGGCCGCTACGGCAGCGCGTGCACGTGCGGGCCCACCGAGTTCGACCACGCGTTCCCGGACGCCGCGTCCCAGTTCGTCGACCACGTCATCGCGCCCCGGAGGTCCGGGTACGTCTTCGACGGCTTGAACGTGCCGCAGTTCGTTCCCTTCGCCAGGCAGTCCAGGGCGTTGTTCACCACGGAAGGCGACACGTAGCCGCTGCCCGCCGCGCTCGTCGAGGCGGGGACGCCGAGGCCGACCTGCGACGGGGACAGGCCGCCCTGGAGCTGGATGCAGGCCAGGGCCGTCAGGAAGTCCACCGAACCCTGTGAGTACACCTTGCCGTCGCAGCCCAGCATGGAACCGCTGTTGTAGTACTGGGTGTTGACGACCGTCAGGATGTCCTTGACGTTCAGCGCAGTCTGGAAGTACGCGTTCGACGTCGACTGCATGTCGATCGTCTGCGGGGCCATCGTGATCACAAGCGATGATCCCGCCTTCGAAGACAGTTGCCTGAGCGCCTGCGACATGTACGTCGCGTTCAGTCCGTTCTCCAGGTCGATGTCCACCCCGTCGAAGCCGTACGTCTGCATCAGCGCGTACACCGAGTTCGCGAAGTTCGTCGCCGACGTCGCGTCGTTGACCGACACCGTGCCGTTCTGGCCGCCGACCGAGACGACCACCTTCTTGCCCGCGGCCTTCTTCGCGGCGACGTCCGCCTTGAACTGGTCCACCGTGTAGCCGCCCAGGCCGGCCGAGTCGAGGGTGAAGCCCACCGCGCCCGGCGTGCTCGTCGCGTCCGCGAACGCCACCGCGATGATGTCGTACTGCGACGGCACGTCCGAGATCCGCTGCACCGTGGCGCCGTTGTTGAAGTTCTGCCAGTAGCCCGTCACCGCGTGCTTCGGGAGCCCGGTGCCGCCCCCGCCGCCGGACGACGCAGTAGTGGCCGTCACCACCGCCGACTTGGCCGACTCGCCCGCCGCGTTCGTCGCCGTCACCTGGAAGGAGTACGAGGTCGAGGGGGACAGGCCCGTCACCGTCGCGGACGTACCGGTCGCCGACGCCACCTTCGTGCCGCTGCGGTACACGTTGTAGCCCGTGGCGCCCGTCACCGCGTTCCAGGACAGGGACACGGAGGAGGACGTCGTCCCGGAGACCGCCAGGCCCGTGGGGGATGAGGGGACCGTGGGGGAGGGGTCGCCGCCCCCGCCGCCGTCCGGGCCGTACACCGACACGTCGTCCGCGTAGTACGCCGCCTGGCCGTACCAGCCGTGCAGGTACACCGTCACCGACGTCGTCGAGGCGCCCGTCGTGAACGTCGTGGACAGTTGCTTCCAACTCGTCGAGTCGGGCGTCCACGTCGACACGTCCGTCGTGCCCGTCCCTGTCGCGCCCAGGTAGGTGTACCCGCCCTGCACCCATGCGCTCAGCGTGTACGTCGAGTTCGGCTTCACCGGGACCGTCTGGGAGCACTGCGCGTAGTCCTGGCCCGCGGGCGTGGCCTTCAGCGCGGCCGCGCCGCCGTGCACCGGGGAGGGCACCGTCGTGCCGCTGCCCGCCGAGCAGGTCCAGTCGGCGAGGCCCGACTCGAAGCCGGCGTTCTTAGCGTTGTTCACGTCCGCCGCGGCTGCGTGGCCGACGCCCAGCAGGGAGAGGGCGAGCGCGGTTACGGCGGCCCCGGCGAGGGTCCGTCTGCGGCGGGGCAGGGCTGGTACGCGGTCCACTTCGGCCTCCGATGTGGGGAAGGAAAGGGAGGAAGGCGCAGGAGGGCATTGCGGAACGGTGGCCACCGCCTGATGCTCCAAGAATTTGGTCCAGACCAATCCCGGTGTCAAGGGTTCGTGCATCTTCAACGGTCCGGCGGGCGTCCGGAGTTGGGGCATATGCCCCTACTCTGTGTGGATCACGTCCCCACCTTCGGTGAGATGATCTTCCCGATTCTGTGTTGAGCGGGGCATGCCGTGGATATGGTGCTGTTGCAGGACGACGCAACAGAACGTCACAGGGGCCATCTGAGGCGGTGGTTGACCACCCCGCCGCAGTGAACGGGGTGGTGAGCAGCCGTGCCGACCGCGATAGCCGTCACCAGTCCCGACCTGGTGCTCCCACCGCTCGACCGGCAGACACCGCCCGCCGCCGTCCAGCCCCAGCCCACGCTGGAGGCGTCCCTGACCGGCATGCACGCGCTGATCGAGCAGCACGGCTACGTCATCGCCCTGCACCCCGCCTCCGGCGACGATCCGGCCGTGCAGCGGCTGCGCACCGTCCGCTCCGTCCTGGAGAGCGACCGCGTCGCGCTGATCGGCATCGACCTGCCCCCGCTCGGACTCGCGCTGCTCGCCCAGCAGTTACGCCAGCTGTCGGTCTGCGACTTCAGCCCCGGTGTCCTGGCGTCCTCCGCGCGCCTGCTGGCCCACTACATCTACGCCGGCGCCCTCCTCGGCTCGGTCGCCAAGCTCGACCGCGTCCCCGTCCCGCTCGCCTCCCACGCCAAGTCGTGGGTGCCGGGCGCACAGTTCGCCGTGCTCGCGGGCCCCCGCCCCCGGCTGGTCCGCGTCGGTCAGGAGGAGTTACCCGGCCCCGAGTTCGGCACCCGGATGCTCGTCGCCTCCGGGCAGCCGCCCTCCGACTGGGTCACCGCCTCCCTCGCCCCCGCCTGGCGGGTCCAGGGCGTCGGGACCGTGCCGCTGCCCCAGGACTCCGCCCGCTGGTGGGGCACGAACCGGCTCGTCGAGTTCGCGGCCGGGCTGCACGACGTGTCCGTGCTCTACCAGCTCGTGTCGTCCGTACGGCGCGAGACCTGCCACTGGTGCGGACTGGAACTCATCGGCGACCGCTGCGGGTTCTGCGCCGCACCCCTCCCGCCACCCCCCGAACAGCCACCGGCGGCCACGACCGTCCGCGCCGCGCTGCCGCGCGGCGGCACGTAGCCCCGTAAGCGTCGGTCCGCAGTACGTCTCGCACAACGTTCGACCGCTCGACCGCTTGACCGCTCGACCGCTCGACAGTCCGACCGCCCGACCCGCCGTTCCCGCCCCGATCGAGGTTGTCCGCGTCATGAACTCACGCCAGCGCCGCGGCGTCATCCTGCTGGTCCTCTCGGCCCTCGCCGCCGTCGGCGCCTTCGCCGGGGTGCTGTCGGTGATCCGCGACGTGAACTCCAAGGTCGGACCCGAGGTCACGGCGTACCGCCTCAAGAACGGCATCGATCCCTACAAGGCACTCACGCCCGACCAGTTCCAGAAGATCTCCATGCCGAAGCGGTGGCTGCCCGTCACTGCCGTCACCGATCTGGCCCGGATCCGCGGGAAGATCGCCGTGACCCGGCTGGAGAAGGGCTCCCTGCTCCAGAGCGACATGATCGTGGACCGGCCCGAACTCCAGCCGGGGCAGCAGGAGATCGCCATCATGATCGACGCCTCCACCGGCGTCGCGGGCAAGATCGACCCCGGTTCGCGGGTCAACATCTACGCCACCTTCAAAGCCGACAACGACAAGGGCAAGGACGAGTCCAAGGTCATCGTGACCAACGCCCGCGTCCTCGACGTCGGCAAGCTCACCGCCCTCGACCCCGGCCAGTCCAGCGACGACCGGCGGCGCACCGCCACCGAGGCGGTCCCCATCACCTTCGCGCTCGACACGGCGGACGCCCAACGGGTCGCGTACGCCGAGTCGTTCGCCACACACGTCCGGCTCGCCCTGGTCGCGGGCGGCTCCCAGACCACCATCGCGCCGGGCGACCGTACGTACACCCTCGACCAGGACAAGTAGGAGGCCGCGCATGAGGTCCGTACCGGCCCCCAGCGGGCCTGTCCCCACGCTGTCCGACGGTGCGGGGTGTCGCCGATGACCGTCCGCGTCCTCCCCGCCGCCGGCGACCTCGACGCCGCCCGCTCGCTCACCACCCTGCTCGGCCAGCTCCCCGACGCCGAGCCCGCCCCGCCCGTCCACGACTCCACGGCCCTGCTGGACACCCTGGCGCGCCTGGCCGGGGACTCTCTCGACGAGCTGCCCGAGGTCGTCCTCGTGCACGAGCGGATCGGGCCGGTGCCCGCGCTCGACCTGATCCGCGACCTGGTGATGCGGTTCCCCGCGGTCGGGGTCGTCCTCGTCACCGCCGACACCAGCACCGGCGTGCTCACCGCCGCGATGGACTCCGGCGCCCGCGGCATCGTCACCCTGCCCCTCGGCTACGACGCCCTCGCCGAGCGCGTCCAGGCCGCGGCCGCCTGGTCCGCCGGCATGCGGCGCCACCTGAGCAGCGGCGCCCCCGAGCCGTACGCCGGACCCGGAGGGACCGTGGTCGCGGTCACCGGCGCGAAGGGCGGCGTCGGCGCCACGGTCGCGGCCGTGCACCTCGCGCTCGCCGCCCGGGCGTCGGGCCGTACGGTCGCGCTGGTCGACCTCGATCTCCAGTCCGGGGACATCGCCTCGTACCTGGACGTGCAGTTCCGGCGCTCGGTCGCCGACCTCGCCGGGATCGCGGACATCAACCCGCGCGTCCTCCAGGACGCCCTCTACACCCACGACAGCGGCATCGGACTGCTCCTCGCGCCCGCCGAGGGGGAACGCGGGGAGGAGGTCACCGACCGGGTGACCCGCCAGATCCTCGGCGCGCTGCGCTCCCGTCACGACGTGGTGATCGTCGACTGCGGCTCGCAGATGACCGCCGCCACCGCCGCGGCCGTCGAGACCGCCGACCACGCGGTGCTGCTGGTCACCCCGGACGTGGTCGCGGTCCGCGCGGCCAAACGGATGGTCCGCCTGTGGGACCGGCTCCAGATCCGCAAGGCCGAGGAGACGCTGACGGTCGTCAACCGTCACTCGCGCGGTACGGAGATCCAGCCCGCCCTCGTCGAACGCGTCACCGGCACCAAGGTGGCCCGCGCCGCGGTCCCGGCCGCCTTCAAGGAACTCCAGTCGGTCGTGGACGCCGGACGCCTCCAGGACCTCGACGCCCGCTCCACCGTGAAGCAGGCGCTGTGGGCGCTGGCGGGGGAGCTGGAGCTGGTGAAGGCGCAGGAGGGCGGCGGGCGGCGGCGCAGGGCGCCGTCGGACCGGGGCGCGCTGAGCCTGTGGCGCAAGGGTGGCGACCGGGGGTCGGTGACCCTGGAGTTCGCCGGGATGTTCCCGCTCGTGCTGGTCGTGCTGGCGCTGCTGTGGGAGTGCGTGCTGTACGGCTACACGTACTCGCTGGCGGGCAACGCGGCGGACGAGGCGGCTCGGGCGGCCACGGCGGCGTTCGCCGTGGGGGGAGATGTGGCGGGCGCGTGCCAGGCGGCGGGTGCCCGGCATCTGCCGGACGCCTGGCAGGGGGCGGACATCACCTGCACCCCGGCGGGGCCGGTGATGAAGGCGACGGTCCATGCCGACGTCCCGTTGTTCTTCCCGGGCGTCAACCCGGGCTGGCAGGTCGACGGCTCGGCAGGCGCGGCACTGGAGGGGAACGGCCGATGAGGCCCCGCCTCCGCCGCCGAGGGGCGCCCCGGACGGGACGGCCGACCCGCCGCTGGGACGACCGAGGCGTCTCCATGCTCGAGTTCGCCGGCTTCCTGCCCGTCCTCCTCGTCATCGGCATGGCCACCATCCAGCTCGGCCTCATCGGCTACGGCATCAACCAGGCCGGGTCGGGCGCGCGGGCCGCCGCACGGGCCGCCTCACAGAACAGGGACGGGGCAGCCGCGGGCATGGCGTCCGTCAGCGGCTGGCTCAGCCCCGAGGTCAACGCTCCCAAGGGCGCCGACACCGCCACCGCCACCGTCACCGTCCGCGTTCCGGCAGTCATCCCCCTCTTCAGCGGCTGGACCGTCACCCGCCGCGCCACCATGCCCAACGACCCGGAACCCATCATCCCGGGAAGGAGCTGACGACCGGCATGAGCCTCCGCTCCCGTATCGCCGCCCCCGACGACGGGGGAGCCGCCCGTGAGGACGGACACCTCGTCGCGGTCTACCGTGCCAAGCTCCTGGAGGAGATCGACCTCGCCGAGATGTCGAGCCTCGCCACCGCCGAACGCCGGGTCCGGCTCGAACGCGTCCTCGGGCACATCATCAGCCGCGAGGGCCCGGTCCTGTCCTCCGCCGAGCGCTCCCAGCTGATTCGCCGGGTCGTCGACGAGGCCCTCGGCCTCGGCGTCCTCGAACCGCTCCTCGCCGACGCCTCCATCACCGAGATCATGGTCAACGGCCCCGACTCGATCTTCGTGGAGCGGGCGGGCCGCGTCGAACAGCTCCCGCTCCGCTTCGCCTCCTCCGAGCAGCTGATGCAGACGATCGAACGCATCGTCTCCACCGTCAACCGCCGCGTCGACGAGTCGAACCCGATGGTCGACGCCCGCCTGCCCACCGGCGAACGCGTCAACGTCATCATCCCGCCGCTCGCTCTGACAGGGCCCACCCTCACCATCCGCCGCTTCCCGCGCGCCTACACGCTCCCCGAACTCATCGGCCTGGGCTCGCTGGACGAGCAGATGCTGATGCTGCTCGCCGCGTTCGTCCGCGCCCGCTTCAACCTGATCGTCAGCGGCGGCACCGGCTCCGGGAAGACGACCCTGCTCAACGCGCTGTCCGGGCTCATCCCCTCCCAGGAACGCATCATCACCATCGAGGACTCCGCCGAACTCCAGCTCCAGCAGGAGCACGTGATCCGACTGGAGACCCGCCCCCCGAACGTCGAGGGCAAGGGCCAGATCACCATCCGCGACCTGGTCCGCAACAGCCTGCGGATGCGGCCCGACCGGATCATCGTCGGTGAGGTCCGCGGCGGCGAGACGCTCGACATGCTCCAGGCGATGTCGACGGGTCACGACGGCTCCCTCGCCACCGTCCACGCCAACTCGGCGGAGGACGCGCTGATGCGGTTGCAGACCCTCGGCTCGATGTCGGAGGTCCTGATCCCCTTCGAGGCGCTGAAGGACCAGATCAACTCGGCCGTCGACGTGGTCGTGCAGCTCGCCCGGTACCCCGACGGCTCCCGCAAGGTCGTGGAGATCGCACTCGTCGTGTCCCACGGCCGCGAACAGTTCCGCGTCGCCACCGTGTCCCGTTTCGTGCCCCAGCCCCTCGGCCCCGACCGGATCGTCCGCGGCCGTTTCGAACACCTTCCGCTGCCGCGGTCGATCGCGGAGAAGCTGTACGGCGCGGGCGAACCGCTTCCGCCGGCCTTCGGGGTCGCGGACGCCCTCGACGTACTGAACACGAGGCAGGCCATCGGATGATCCCCGCCCACCTCAGGAGCCGGTCATGAACGACCCCGCCCTCCTCGCCCTCGGCGCCACCGTCCTCACCGGCACCCTCGCCGTCGCGGGCGTGCACGCATACGCCTCCGGCCGCGCCCAGCGCCGGGAGCTCGTCGACCGGCTCTCCGGAGCCGCGGGCGGCCCGATCCGCACGGCGGACGGCCGCGTACGGCGCTTTGCGGCCGTGGACCGCAGGCTGCGCCGCACCCGCCTGGGACGCGCCATCCACATGCGCCTCTCGGCGACGGGCCTCGATCTGACGGCGGGGGAGTTCTTCACCTACGTCACCGCCGTCGTCGTGGCACTGTGGCTGATCGCCGCGTCCACCCTGGCGCCCTTCTTCGGCCCGATCGCCGGCCTGGTCGGCATCTGGAGCGCCGCCGTCTTCCTCAACTGGCAGCGGCAGAAGCGCATCGAGGCGTTCATCAACCAGCTGCCCGACGTGGCCCGTCTGCTGGCCAACGCCACGGCCGCCGGACTCGCCCTGCGCACCGCGCTCGCCATGGCGGCGGAGGAGCTGGAGGCTCCGGCGGGCGAGGAACTGGCCCGGGTCGCCGACCAGCTGTCGCTGGGCCGCTCGGTCGACGACGCCCTGGACGAACTGGCCGAACGCCTCCCGTCGCGCGAGCTGATCGTCCTCGTCACCACCCTCGTCCTGGCGAACAAGGCGGGCGGCTCGGTGGTCAACTCGCTGCGCAACCTCACCCAGACCCTGGAGGACCGCAAGGAGACCCGGCGCGAGGTCCGCACGATGCTCTCCGAGGTCAACGCGACGGCCTTCACGGTCCCGATGCTCGGCCTGGGTTCGCTGATCCTGGTCAACTCCTCGAACGAGGGCGCCCTGGCCCGTGTCACCGGCTCCCCGCTCGGCCAGGGCCTGGTCCTGCTCTCCCTCGGCCTCTACACGATCGGCTTCTTCGTCATCCGCCGTCTCGGCAAGATCGAAGTGTGAGGGGGAGAACGCGATGCTTCCGCTGCTCCTCGCCCTGCTGATGGCGGTGTCCGTCGCGGGCGTCCTCCTCGGCATCCGGATGATCCGCGCGGACGTGAGACTTCCGAGCGATCTCGCACTCGCCCTGGAGGTCGGCGCGACCCGGGTCTCCAAGGCGGGCTCGGCGGTCGACCGCCTCGGCATCCGCTTCGCCCCACTCGTGCTGCGCCTCATGGGTCCGCGCCGAGTCGAGGCCAAACGCCGCCGCATCGACATGGCGGGCAACCCCGGCGGCCTGACCCTGAACCGCTACGCCGCACGCCGGGCGGTCTACGGCATCTTCGGCCTGGTCCTCGGCCTGATGTTCCTCACGAACGGCCAACTGCTCTTTGCCGCCGCGACGTTCGCCTTCGGGCTGTTCGCCGCCGACGCCCTGATCTGGCAGGCCATCCGCGAACGCAAGGACGTCATCGACCGCACCCTGCCGGACTTCCTGGACGTCCTCGCGGTCGTCGTCTCGGCCGGCCTCGGCTTCCGGCAGGCCCTCGACCGGGTCGCGGAGAAGTACGAGGGCCCCTGGGCGGACGAGCTGCGCATCACCCTGCGTCAGATGGACATGGGCGTCAGCCGCCGCCAGGCCTTCGACGAACTGCGCAGGCGCAACTCCTCCGAACAGGTCGCACAGTTCGTCTCCGCGCTGCAACAGGGCGAGGAACTGGGCTCGCCCATCGCCGAAACCCTCATCCAGCTGGCCACTGACATGCGCCGCACGGACGCCCAGAACGCCCGCCGCCGCGCCGCCAAGACGATCCCCAAGGCCACGCTGGTCACCCTGGTGTTCATGCTCCCGGCGACGATGATCCTGATCGCGACGGGGATGTTCCTGGGGTCGGGGACGGACTTCGGATCGATTCTGGGCCGATGACGATGAGCCGCACGAGTCACCCCGCCCCCGGGTACTTGGAGGACGACGCCCCCGCTCCCGCCAGCGTCCGCCTCCAGCTCGGCGCGCTCCAGGCGCTGTGCCGCCAGACCGTGGCCGTACGCCTCGCCCTGATCCTGATCGGCACACCCTTCGCCCTGGCCAACACGCCCGAAGACGGCCCCCGCCACGCCGTCGTCGCGGCAGCCGTCCTCGGCGTCACGGCCTCGTACGCCGTGCTCCGTGACTGGGACCGCGTGGGCCCGCGCCTCCTCGCGCACCCCACGCTGATGGCGCTGGACCTGCTCTTCGTCGCCACACTGCTCCTGACCGCCTCCCCGGCCTCCCCCCTCGCGTACGCCACGGCCTGCACGCCCTTGCTGTCCGGCCTGCTGTACGGCTGGCGCGGCGCCGGGGTCCTCACGGGTCTGCAACTCGCGGTGGTGTTCTCGGTCTTCCGGGCTTGGGAACACCACCCCGGCGCGGCCACCAGCACGCTCCTCATCGCCGGTTTCTGCGTCGCCGCCGGCATCATCGGCGTGACCTTGCGCAACCTGATGTTCCGTTTCGGCGCGGCCGGCGAGGCGCTGTCCCAAGCCAATGCCCGCCTGGCCGCTGCGGAGGCGGTGGAGTCCGAACGGGCCCGCCTGGCCAGGGAGATGCACGACTCGGTGGCGAAGACGCTGCACGGCCTGGCCCTGGCGGCACAGGCACTGGCAGCCTCGGCGGAACACGGCGACCCGGACACGCTCAAGCGCCAGGCCACGCTGGTCGCCGGGGCCGCACGCAGAGCGGCGGCGGAGTCCCGCGACCTGCTCTCCGACCTGCGCCGCCGTACGGGCGTCACACCGGATCACCTGGACCTGGCGGCCGAACTCGCCCTCCTGAGGGAGGATTTCGAGAACCGCACCGACACGCCAGTGGCCCTGAGAGGACCGGACGCCCTCCCGCTCCTGCCGTACACGACCGCCCAGCACGTCCTGGCGATCGTCTCGGAGGCGCTGGAGAACACCCACCGCCACGCCCGAGCGAGCCGGGTACGGATCGAACTCGAGGCGCCCGGCAACGCGGCGCTGGACCTGCGGGTGGAGGACAACGGTGTCGGTCTGCCCCCGTCGACCACGGCCGAGAGCCTGGCGAAAACCGGCCACTTCGGGCTGCTCGGCATGACGGAACGCGCCGCGTCACTGGGCGGCCACCTCAGCCTGGGCCGCTCACCGCTGGGCGGCGCCGAGATCCACCTGCACGTCCCCCTCCCCGCGACCGCTTCCCCCACCCCGCAAGAGGAGGCCGCACATGCCTGACCTGCCTGACCAGGCACATCCCGGCCCGCGTCTGCGCGTCCTCGTGGCCGACGACAATCCCGTCGTCCGGGCGGGCCTGACCGCCCTGCTGGCCGTCCACCACGACATCGAGGTGGTAGCGGAGGCGGCGGACGGCACGCAGGCCCTCATGTACGCCGCCCGGCACCGTCCCGACGTCGTCCTCCTGGACCACCGCATGCCGGGCACGGACGGCCTGACGGCACTGCCGCGACTGGCCGCCCAGGCCCCCGTGATGATGCTGACGTACAGCAGAGAACCCGAGGTGGTGGCGGAGGCACTGCGCCGCGGGGCCTCGGGCTACCTGGTCCACGGGGAGTTCACCGCGGCGGAACTGATCGCGGCCGTACGGGGTCTCAGGGAGGGCCGACGGACGGTGTCCCCGTGCGCTGTCCGGTCTTCGCTCGGCGTTTCCTACGAAGAGAAGGAAGTCTCTTCGCACCTGCAACCAGTTGTGGCACAGTCGTCGGGGGTTCCGCCCGCCCGGGCGGGGGGACTGCGGCGCCGTGCCGCGGGGTGGCCGGCCTTCGGGCTGAGTTCGAGGGAGGTGGAGGTCATGGACCTCATCGCGGCCGGTATGAACAACCGGCAGATCGCCGCCGCCTGCTTCATCAGCGAGAAGACGGTCAAGAACCACATCAACCGCATCTTCGCGAAGCTGCACAGTTCATCGCGGAGCGAAGCGATCGCTCACTGGCTCGGGACGGCTCGCGAGGGGTGGAGCCGATGAGCGCGCCGACGCCCGGAAGTTGGGCCCCTGGGCCCACGAAGAGTGAGGGAGCTCTCACCTACGGTGTTTCGGTTGGTGGTTGCCGCATCGGGTGGGAGGGCCGGGGCCATGATGAGCAGGATCAGGCGCGGGGTGGGCACGTGGGGGCGGACCGTGGTGGCCCGGATGCGGGGGGCCGGGCGGGATGCGGGGGCGGGGTTCGTGGAGTATGCGGGGCTGATGATCATCGTCGCCGCCATCTTCACCATGGTCCACGGCTTGGGTCTCGACAACATCATCTCGCAGGCGATTTTGCGCGCCGTGAACAACGTCACCGGCGGCTGACCCTCACCCAGCGGCTGAACGACCGTGGACAGACCCTCCCTATCTACATCTGGCTGACCGGGATCCTGCTGTTCGCCGCGTTCGCCTTCTTCGCCTTCGCACAAGCAGCGTCTGCCCGCAACGGAGCTCAGTCCGCGGCGGACGCCGCCGCTTTGGCGGCGGCACAGGATGCCCGCGACCAACTGATGGACCGTCTCGAGGCCGTCATCGGGCAGGATGACGACTGGCTGACCTGGTTGGGCGGCAGACTGCCCGCTGACGACGGGACCCCCACCGCCGCCGCGCAGCGATTGGCCGCTGAGAACGACTCGACCGTCGAGGGCGGAATCCAGCCGGTAACCAGGGGTGGCTATCCCGGATTCCAGGTGGCTGTGCGGACGAACTACACGGTGGGTGACTCGGTCATTCCCGGCACGGAGGGCATCCATGCGAGGGCCCATGCCATTGCAGTCATCCAACCACGATGCGACTTCGACTCGAACGCTGATCCCAAGAAGCCCGTGCAACTGAACTGCGACGGCCAGATCGTGGACATCGACCCTAAGGATTTCAAACCAGTCGACCTTCCTGACGCGTCCGTGCTGTTCTCCGTATATCTGGCCGAGTGAAAGGAAGCCGTACCGATGGACTTTCGGCACACCCTGAAGGGCCGCAGGGCGCTGAGTGCGGTCGCGGTGGCGACTGGGCTGCTCCTCACGGTGGCCGGTTGTGGTGGAGGAGGTGACGACACGTCGGACAAGGGAACGACGACTGCGTCCGCTCCTGCCCGGAGCAGCAGCAACGGACATCAGGAGCAATCGCAGGCACCTCAGTCGGAGGCGGCGCTCGCTGAGGTGAAAGGGGAGAATGGCCTGACCTTGACAGTTACCTCCGCCAAGCGCGACAACGGGGGTTTCGTAACAGTTGAGGGAACCGTCACGAACAACACTGGCAGCCCGTGGGTCGGGGGCACGTGGCGCGGAGACGAGCAGGAACTGGCCAAGAATGGCGGGTCAATCGCCGGTGCCAGCCTGATCGATCAGAAGGGCAAGAAGAGGTACCTCATCTTGCGTGACACTTCCGGCCGCTGTCTCTGCACGCAATTCAGTGGTGGAGTCAAGAACGGTGAGACCGTGCAGTGGTTCGCTCAGTTCCCCGCACCGCCCCAAGGCACCGACAAGGTCGACTTCCAGGTCGGCTCCATGCCCCCTGCTTCCATCGACATCTCCGAGGGGTGACCGACCCATGCGCCGCCCCCACCGACCGGCCACTGTGCTGACGTGTCTGACGGCCCTCATGTTGGCAGGTGGTCCCACAGCCGTCGCCGACGACAACCCCAGCGCACCCCCCGGCGCCGTGACCACCTCCCCACCCCCCTCCATCGACCCCGCCAGCCCGGGTCTGAAGCTCGCTGATGGGGCCGCTCTCGCGCCCGCCAAGGTGTTGGACATCAAGTCCGTCGTGGAGGACCTCGGTGGTGAGGAGCGCCGCGAGGACACCAACGAGAACGTCACCTTCGCGCTCCAGGCGGAAGTGCTGTTCCCCAAGGACAGCTCCAAGCTGAACCCGGAGGCGCGTTCCCGTATCGACGCGATCGCGGACGAGATCAAGAAGCAGAACGGGACCACCGTCCGCGTCTTCGGCTTCACCGACAACCTCGGCTCGTACGCCCACGGCCTGACCCTGTCCAAACAGCGCGCGGAGGCGGTCCACGACCAACTGGCCGCCCGCCTCGGCGGCAACGTCACCTTCGAGGTGCGCGGCTACAGCGAGGACTACCCGATCGCGGACAACTCCACGGAAGAGGGCCGCCGCAAGAACCGCCGGGTGGAGGTGTCGTTCCCGAGGGGAGGCTCGGCGGGTGCCGGTACGTCGGGCGACGGCGGCGCGGCGATTTCCGGTGGCTGACACTCCGGGAGGAACCGATCAGGAGACGCCTGCGCTGAGTACCGTGGGCGCCGGTGCCGGTCGAACGTCGATGAGGTGGACCATGAGGAAGATCGTCCTGATGATGTCGGTGTCCCTCGACGGCTATATGGAGGGTCCGAACCGCGAGATCGACTGGCATCTCGTCGACGAGGAACTCCACCAGCACTTCAACGACGTCCTGAAGGAGATGGGCGCCTTCCTCGATGGGCGGGTCACCTACGAGCTCATGGCCGGCTACTGGCCCGACGCCGACCGGGACCCCGACGCCTCCGCCTCCGTCGTCGAGTTCGCACGCATCTGGCGGAACATGCCGAAGGTCGTGTTCTCCCGCACCCTCCAGCACGCCGACCGGCACACCACCATCGTCCGGGACGTGGTCGTCGACGACATCCTCGCGCTCAAGGCACAGGAGGGCGGCGACCTCGCGCTCGGCGGTGCCGAACTGGCCGCGGAGTTCCTGCGGCACGACCTCGTCGACGAGTTCCGCGTGTACGTCCACCCGGTCCTCCTCGGCCGCGGCAAACGACTGTTCCCGGAGGGCGACGCACTCACCGCCCTCCGGCTGATCGACTCCCGCCGGTTCGGCAACGGTGTCGTGCTCCTGCACTACGAGCGCCCCGAGACGGGCCGCCCGTAAAGGTGTTGCCCGGCCGACATCCGCTGGGTAGGAAGGCCGCATGACTGGACTCGGTGCTGTGTTCCGCCCCCAACTGCCCCCGGAGCGACTGCGGACGATCGCGCGGCTCGCGGAGGAGGCGGGCCTGGAGGAGCTGTGGCTGTGGGAGGACTGCTTCCTGGAAGGGGGAATCTCCACGGCGTCCGCCGCGCTCGCCTGGACCGAAAGGCTGCGCGTGGGCGTCGGACTGCTGCCCGTCCCGCTCAGGAACGTCGCGCTCACCGCGATGGAGGCCGCCACGCTGGAGCGCATGTTCCCCGGGCGGGCCGTCCTCTGCGTCGGGCATGGTGTCCAGAGCTGGATGGGGCAGGTCGGTGCCCGCGCCGAGTCGCCCATGACGCTGCTGAGGGAGTACCTGGACGCGCTGCGGGCCCTGCTGCGCGGCGAGCGGGTCACCACGGACGGGCGGTACGTGAAGCTGGACGACGTCGCCCTGGACTGGCCGCCGGCGCAGGCCGTCCGCGTCCTCGCCGGGGTCACCGGTCCGCGGTCGCTGCGGCTGTCCGGTGAGGCGGCGGACGGCACGCTCCTCACCGCCGCCACGTCACCGGAGGGCGTGCGGGCGGCCCGTGGGATCGTCGACGAGGGACGCGCGGCGGCGGCCGCAACGACCCCCACCCCGTCGTCGTCTACCTGCGTGCCGCCACCGGCCCGGACGCCGCCGCCCGGGTGCGCGCCGAGATCGAGCAGGAGGGCGGGGCGACACATGGCGTGGCCGGGGACGCGGGCACGGTCGCCAAGGCCGTGCAGCAACTCGCGGAGGCGGGTGCCGACACGGTGGTCCTGCAGCCGACCGGCGACGAACCGGACCCGGAGGGGTTCGTGCGGTTCGTGGCCGAGGAGGTACGGCCGCTCGTGCCGTAGGCCGGCCGGCCCGCTGGGCCGGTTCCGGCGCTGGGCCGGTCACCCATGATCCGGTCACCCGTAAATCGGTCGCGTCCGGTTCCGTGGCGCTGGGAAGATCACGGCATGTCCTCCCACCGTTCGTTCGAAGAGCTCGTCCGCGAGGCCGTCGAGGCCCCCGTCGAGGGCTGGGACTTCTCCTGGTTCGAGGGGCGGGCCACCGAGGAGCGGCCGCCGTGGGGGTACGCCCGGTCGATGGCGCGGCGGCTCGCCCGCGCGTCCGCCGCGCTCGACGTCCAGACCGGGGGAGGGGAGGTCCTGGCTTTCGCGCCGACGCTGCCGCCGGTCATCGTCGCCACCGAAGGGTGGCCGCCGAACGTCGCCAAGGCCACCGCTCTGCTGCATCCGCGCGGTGCGGTGGTCGTCGCCTCGGCGGAGGACGCGCCGCTTCCGTTCGCTGACGCCGCGTTCGACCTGGTCACCAGTCGGCACCCGGTGCGCACCTACTGGGACGAGATCGCACGTGTGCTGCGCCCCGGCGGCACGTACTTCTCGCAGCAGGTCGGCCCGGCGAGCGCCTTCGAGGTCGTCGAGTACTTCCTTGGACCGCAGCCGGAGGAGGTGCGCGGCGGACGCGATCCGCGGCGGGCGTGCGCGGAGGCCGAAGCGGCCGGACTGTACGTCGCGGATCTGCGGGAGGCCCGGTTGCGCATGGAGTTCCACGACATCGGGGCCGTGGTGCACTTCCTGCGCAAGGTGATCTGGATGGTGCCGGACTTCACCGTGGAGCGGTACGAAGACCGGTTGCGGTCCCTGCACGAGCGGATCGTGTCGGAGGGGCCGTTTGTCGCGCACAGCACGCGGTTCCTGATCGAGACGCGCAAGCCGGGGACGTAGATTTTCTGCATCGTTATGGGGGCCGACTCCCGTCGGCCGCGGTGGCTCGTATAAGTTCAGACCAAGGTAAATTCGCGTAAGTGAAGCTGCGCGGGCGGAACCGCGCAGTGGAGGGGGCTGCGCGGTGCCGCCCTCCGCGCCGGTACCGCGTCACGGATCCCGTACGGCGACTCGTACGCCGCGTCTGATCCCCCAGCGCTCCATCGCCCCGGCCTCCGCCTCCAGGACGTGGCGCGCACGCGGGCGGGGCAGGCCGATGCGGCCCGGCGGCATCGTCCGTACCGCCAGGACCCGCAAGGTCCGGTCCAGATACGCCACATCGATCGGGAAGCGCATCCCCAGGGTGTGCACCGCGCTCGCCGGACTCAGCAGCAGCGCGCCGTCGATCCCGTCGCGCCCGAGCAGCCCGCGCCGGCGGGCCCGCGCGGACCGTGCGACTTCCAGTGGCACCGGGTGCGGCGTCTCCGCGGTGGTGAGCATGGGCACGACTGCGACGTTAGCGACGGCGTCAAGTGGCGCTCCTGGCGCGAGTCACTCGGGCGGAGTATGGCCGAGCGTGTCGTCATGCGCCCCACAAAGAGGCGCGCACCCCTTGGATCCCTTGGGTTTCGGCCGGATTACCCGGGAATCCGCCGGATTTCGGCCATGATCAGGCGCTGAATGAGGGGTTCCGGGGCCATCGGGGCGTTGCCGGATGATTTCGGAGAGTAGTTGTTGTACGCCGATGCGCGCGGGATCCCTTACGAAGGGTTATGGTGGAAACCCCCCCTCGGGCCGGTCCGTCTCCCCCCCACGGACCGGCCCGTTTTCCTTTTCGCCCGCGGGCGGCCCCTGCGCCGCGCATCACCGAAGGTCTCGCCCCCGCCGCCCCTGCCCGTTCCGCCCGGAGTCCGCCCCCAGAGCCCTGCCCGGGCCGGAGAACGCGGCCTCACGTCCCCCCCGCTGCCGACCCGACCACGTCCTCCCCGGTTCCCAAGTCACCCGAGCAGGGGAAACCCCATCCGGACGAGCTGAACAGACCCGGTTCCGTATCCCCGCACGCGGGTGGGCAATCAGCTCAAATCCCCCCACGCCCGCTCCCATTGACACCCACGAACCCAAACCAACCCGCTGACACCCGTTGGCCGCCCCCGCCCGCTCCGGCGGTAGGCTTCGGCTTCGGGGACCGCCATTTGACGGGGATCGCGCACGACCGCGCCTGTCTGATCCGCACGGAGGGGCTGACAATCACGTGAACCTGCGCGACAAGCTGCGCGGCCTGCTCGTCAGGCTGTACGCACGCCGGGTGGAAGGCCACCTGGACCACGCTCAGGTGCCCAAGCACATCGGCGTCATCATGGACGGCAACCGACGCTGGGCGAAGGCCGCGGGATCGACCACCGCGCAGGGGCACCAGGCCGGAGCCGACAAGATCGAGGAGTTCCTCGGCTGGTGCGCCGAGACGGACGTCGAGGTCGTCACCCTCTGGCTGCTGTCCACGGACAACTTCGACCGGCCGAAGGAGGAGCTGGTCCCGCTCCTCGGGATCATCGAGGACGTCGTCCGCTCCCTCGCCGCCGACGGCCGCTGGCGTGTGCACCACGTCGGCGCGCTCGACCTGCTGCCCGCGCAGATGCAGACCGTCCTCAAGGAGGCCGAGGAGGCCACCGCGCACGTCGACGGCATACTCGTCAACGTCGCCATCGGCTACGGCGGCCGTCAGGAGATCGCCGACGCCGTACGCTCCATGCTCCTCGACGCCCAGGAGAAGGGCACCTCGATGGAGGACCTCGCCGAGTCCGTCGACATCGACATGATCGGCCGGCACCTCTATACGAGTGACCAGCCCGACCCCGATCTGGTGATTCGTACGAGCGGCGAGCAGCGTCTGTCGGGATTCATGCTGTGGCAGACGGCCCATTCCGAGTACTACTTCTGCGAAGTCTTCTGGCCGGCCTTCCGGAAGGTCGACTTCCTGCGCGCACTGCGTGACTACGCGGCGCGGCACCGCCGCTACGGCGGCTAGGACACCCCGCGCGCAGGCCATCGGGACCCGCGTGCCGCCCCTGGCGTCACCCGCCCGGGGGACGGGATGTAACGAGGAGTTCACCGGGGCGCCGTCATATGCCGTGGCATGGCGGCGCATTTTCGAGGGCATAAGCCAGACAGGTCGACACCCGAACCACGGGTGTCGTATCTCAGCGGACGGCACGGGGCCGTCCGCCCGGGAGGCCCTTTGCACCAGCCCGACCGTGCGGTCACAGCACGGACGCAGACGCGGAGGGCCGGTCCTCGGCCCGTGCATCGCGGCCGACGACCGGTCCAGCTCCGCCTCGTCGCTCCCCGACCTCATCCGAGGGGGTACGTCCTTCCGTGGTGACCAGCACAAAGCGCCCCAAGCCAGACCGGCGCACCTACGTTCTCGACACCAGCGTCCTGCTGGCCGACCCCAAAGCCATGACCCGCTTCGAGGAGCACGAGGTCGTGCTTCCGATCGTCGTGGTCACGGAGCTGGAGGCCAAGCGGCACCATCCCGAACTCGGCTACTTCGCCCGGCAGGCCCTGCGCCACCTGGACGACTACCGCGTACGGCACGGCCGGCTCGACGCCCCCATCCCGATCGGGGACCTCGGCGGAACCGTCCGGGTGGAGCTCAACCACTCGGACCCCAGCGTTCTGCCCACCGGATACCGCCTCGGGGACAACGACTCCCGCATCCTCGCCGTCGCCCGCAACCTGCAGGCGGAGGGGTTCGACGTCACTGTCGTGTCGAAGGACCTGCCGCTTCGGATCAAGGCGTCCTCCGTCGGCCTCCTCGCCGAGGAGTACCGCGCGGAACTGGCCATCACGGACTCCTCCGGCTGGACCGGGATGTCCGAACTGACCCTGTCCGCCGAACAGGTGGACATCCTCTTCGAGGACGGCCACGTGCGCGTCCCCGAGGTGGCCGACCTGCCCGTGCACACCGGTCTGACCATCCAGTCGGAGCGGGGCAAGGCGCTCGGCCGGGTCACGGCGGAGGGTGACGTCCGCCTGGTGCGCGGGGACCGGGAGGCGTTCGGCATCAAGGGGCGCAGCGCCGAGCAGCGAATCGCGCTCGACCTGCTGCTCGACCCGGACGTCGGGATCGTGTCGATGGGCGGCCGGGCCGGCACCGGCAAGTCGGCGCTCGCGCTGTGCGCCGGACTGGAGGCCGTGCTGGAGCGGCGGCAGCACCAGAAGGTGATGGTCTTCCGCCCGCTGTACGCGGTGGGCGGGCAGGAACTCGGCTATCTGCCGGGCACCGAGGCCGAGAAGATGAGCCCCTGGGCGCAGGCGGTCTTCGACACCCTCTCCGCGGTCACCACCCGCGAGGTCATCGAGGAGATCACCGCGCGCGGGATGCTGGAGGTCCTCCCACTCACCCACATCCGCGGCCGCTCGCTGCACGACGCGTTCGTGATCGTGGACGAGGCGCAGTCACTCGAACGGAACGTACTGCTGACCGTTCTGTCCCGAATCGGCGCCAATTCGCGGGTCGTTCTGACCCATGATGTGGCGCAAAGGGACAATCTGCGTGTCGGGCGATATGACGGAGTCGTCGCCGTGGTGGAGAAACTGAAGGGGCATCCGCTCTTCGCGCATGTCACACTCACCCGGTCCGAGAGGTCCCAGATCGCTGCCCTTGTGACCGAAATGCTCGAGGACGGGCAGATCTGACCCAGGTGTGCAACATGGGATAGCTACCCATGAGTTGGCGCCGTCCGGCAAAGGCGTAGAGCTTAGCCGGGCGGCGCTGTCATGTGCGGGAGATCCCGAGAATCGCGTGGTCCAAACGGGATGTGAGCTTTCACACTCATCTCGGAATTGCAACGCGGCGCCGGATTACGGCAGAGTCTCGTTCCTGTCAGGCCCCGCATACGACACAGTTGTACCGCCAGCGGTGCAGCGCCACACGAACACCAATTGCATAGAGCCGTCGTATGCCGCCCGCGCACCACGCGGCGCTCCCCAGCGGGAGTCGCCCACCGGGCCCGTGCCTCCCGTGACCCCGCAGGTGGGAGGCCAGTGTCAGGGGCACGATCGCGTCCGCCAGGGTCACCGAAGCGGGCGATGCTGGAAGGAAACCGTGTGAGCCCGATCTCGGTCCGGGGATTCGCAGTGGCCTCGGCCACGGCGGTCACCGCTGTCGGAAGCGTCGTCGGAGTCGCCTCGGGCAGCACTGCCCAGACGAACGACGCCGAGGCGACCGCAGCCGACTCGACGCTCCTCGCCGACATACCCGCCGGTCAGCAGGCCCAGGTCCAGACGGCTTCGCTGACGCAGCAGGCGGATGTGCAGGCCATCGCCGCGGACACGCTCGCCAAGAAGGACGCCGAGGAAGCGGCCCGCAAGCAGGCGGCCGCGGACGCGATCGCCAAGCAGAAGGCAGCGCAGCAGGCCGAAGAGGCAGCCAAGGCGCGCAAGGAGGCGGAGGCCGCCAGCCGCAGCGCGAGCCGTGACTCCTCCAGCTTCCCGGTCCAGAGCTCGTACACCGTCGCGCAGATCCAGGCGATGGCGCGTCAGATGGTGGCGGCCGACCAGTTCCAGTGCTTCAGCAACATCGTGAACCACGAGTCCAGCTGGAACTACCAGGCGGTCAACGCCTCCTCCGGTGCCTACGGCCTCTTCCAGGCACTGCCGGCCGGCAAGTACGCCTCCGCCGGCGCCGACTGGCGGACCAACCCGGCCACCCAGATCAAGTGGGGCCTCAACTACATGGACAGCCGCTACGGCAGCCCCTGCCAGGCCTGGTCCTTCTGGCAGGCCAACAGCTGGTACTGAGCCGACGAGCCCGCCCGCGTGCGGCGCTCAACCCTGCACAGCCTCTCACCGTCTATGGGTGAGGGGCTGCGGCCGTCTCAGGGACCGCCGCCCCCACCATGTACGGTCGGAACCGACGACTCCAGGGGGGAGTGGTGGGGAGCACCCGGAGAAGCGGGGGAAGAGGACGGATCATGTCGCGAGTGCCAGGGTGGCTGGGTCGGCTCGGGGCCGGGCTGACCGAGATCAGCGAGCGCCTGGACGAGCGCCGCGCCGAGGTGGAGAAGGAGCACGCCGAGCCCGGACCGTCACGCCCCGCCCCGGTCGTGCCCCCGCGGCCCGTCGCACCGCCCCCGCCGGTGTCCGGCGGACGCCGCCCCGACCCCGCGCAGGCAGTGCCCTGGGGCGTACGGGTGGCGGCCGAGGCCGGCTGGCGGCTTCTGGTGCTCGCCGGCACGGTGTGGGTGCTGATGAGGGTCATCAGCACCGTGCAGCTGGTGGTGTTCGCCTTCGTCATAGCGCTGTTGATGACCGCGCTGCTCCAGCCGACGGTAGCCCGGCTGAAACGTCGCGGTGTGCCACGCGGCCCGGCCACCGCGCTCACCGTGATCCTGGGCTTCGTCCTGCTGGGCCTGCTCGGCTGGTTCGTGACCTGGCAGGTCGTGGAGAACATCGACGCGCTCTCCACCCAGATCCAGAACGGCATCGACGACCTGCGCAACTGGCTGCTGAAGAGCCCGTTCCACGTCACCGACAAGCAGATCAACCAGATCGCCAAGAACCTCCGCGAGGCGATCGGCGCCAACACGGACCAGATAACGTCCGCGGGCCTGGAGGGCGTACAGGTCATCGTCGAGGCCCTGACCGGCATCCTGCTGGTGTTCTTCTCGACGCTCTTCCTGCTCTACGACGGCGAGCGCATCTGGCAGTGGTTCCTGAAGCTGGTGCCCGCCGCCGCCCGCCCGGGTGTGGCCGGCGCCGGCCCGCGCGCCTGGCGCACCCTCACGGCCTACGTCCGGGGCACGGTCCTGGTCGCCCTCATCGACGCCATCTTCATCGGCATCGGCATCTACTTCCTCAACGTGCCGATGGCCGTCCCCCTGGCCGTCTTCATCTTCCTGTTCTCCTTCGTCCCCCTGGTGGGCGCAGTCGCCTCCGGCGCGCTGGCGGTGATCGTGGCGCTGGTGACGCACGGCGTCTTCACCGCGGTGATGACCCTCCTGGTCGTCCTCGCGGTCCAGCAGATCGAGGGCCACATCCTCCAGCCGTTCATCCTCGGCCGCGCGGTCCGCGTCCACCCCCTCGCCGTGGTCCTGACGGTCGCGGCCGGCGGCATGGTGGCCGGCATCGGCGGCGCCGTGGTGGCGGTACCGCTGGTGGCGGTGACGAACACGGTGGTGGGCTACCTGCGGTCCTACGCCGCCGAACAGGCCTTCGGTGACACCGGTCGGCAGCAACCGGCCCCTCCGGAGGCACCCCCTCTCGGGGAGATCGAGGACGAAGTCGTTCCGGCCGGAGAGGCGTCCGGGGGCGCAGCCCCCGGGGACGGCTACGACAACGTCGAGGGCCCCGCCCACCAAGGGTGAGCGAGGCCCTCGACGGCCGGATCACTCGGAGAGAACCGCCTCCGCGTCCAGCGTCACACCGACCGCCTGGACGACAGACGCGATCTTGAAGGCCTCCTGGACGACCTCACGCTCGACGCCCGCCTTGCGCAGCACCTGCTCGTGCGAGTCCAGGCACATCCCGCAGCCGTTGATCGCCGACACCGCGAACGACCACAGTTCGAAGTCGACCTTTTCGACCCCGGGGTTGCCGATGACGTTCATCCGCAGTCCCGCCCGCAGGCTGCCGTACTCGTGGTCCGACAGCAGGTGCCGCGTGCGGTAGAAGACGTTGTTCATCGCCATGACGGCCGCCGCGGACTTCGCGGCGGTGTACGCCTCCGGCGAGAGGTTCGCCTTCGCCTCCGGCTCCAGCTCGCGAAGCACGATCGCCGAGCGCGACGCGATCGCCGTCGCCAGCACCGTGCCCCACAGCTGCTGCGCCGGCAGCTCGGAGTTGCCGATGACCGAGCCCAGGTTGAGCTTCAGGTCCTTGGCGTAGTCCGGCAGGGCGGACTTCAGGGAGTCGAGGGACATACGTCACTCACCAGCCAGCAGCTTGACCGGGTCGAGGGTCTCCTCGCCCTTGTTCCAGTTGCACGGGCACAGCTCGTCGGTCTGCAGCGCGTCCAGAACCCGCAGGACCTCCTTGGGGTTACGGCCCACGGAGCCCGCCGTCACCATGGTGAACTGGATCTCGTTGTTCGGGTCGACGACGAAGACGGCACGCTGCGCGAAGCCGTCCTCACCCTCGATGCCCAGCGCGCGCATCAGCTCGTGCTTGGAGTCGGCCATCATCGGGAACGGCAGCTCGCGCAGGTCCGGGTGGTCCTTGCGCCAGGCGTGGTGCACGAACTCGGAGTCGCCGGAGAACCCGAGGATCTGGGCGTCACGGTCGGCGAACTCGTCGTTCAGCTTGCCGAAGGCCGCGATCTCGGTCGGGCACACGAAGGTGAAGTCCTTGGGCCATGCGAAGACGATCTTCCACTTGCCCTCGTAGGTCTTGTGGTTGATCTGCTCGAACTCCTTGCCCTTCTCCAGCGAGACGCAGGCGGTCAGTTCGAACTCGGGGAACTTGTCACCGACAGTGAGCACACGCTCTCCTTGCAGCACAGAAGCACCTCGAGCGCAAGGTGCTTCTCACGGGTTGGACTGTTGCGATGCTGGCACAGGGTGCATTGATTAGGGAAATAGCTACACTCGGTCGCGTTGATCGGTGTCGGCTATCAGTAACCGGGAGTAAGGGCATGGCCGTGGGTGGGTCCAGGACCAACGGTCGCCGCCAGCCCACGCTCGCCCAGCTGCGCGCCTTCGCCGCCGTCGCCGAGCATCTCCACTTCCGGGACGCCGCCGCCGCGATCGGCATGAGCCAGCCCGCCCTGTCGGGGGCCGTCTCCGCCCTGGAGGAGGTCCTCGGCGTCACCCTGCTGGAGCGCACCACCCGCAAGGTGCTCTTGTCACCCGCCGGTGAGCGCCTCGCCGTACGGGCCAAGGCGGTGCTGGAGGAGATCGGCGCGCTGATGGAGGAGGCCGATGCCGTCCGCGCCCCCTTCACCGGGGCGCTGCGGCTCGGCGTGATCCCGACGGTGGCACCGTACCTCCTGCCCACCGTCCTCAACCTCGTCCACGACCGCTATCCGCACCTCGACCTCCAGGTCCACGAGGAGCAGACCGCGAACCTGCTCGACGGGCTGACCACCGGCCGCCTCGACCTGCTGCTGCTCGCGGTCCCGCTCGGCGTGCCCGGAGTCGTCGAACTGCCGCTCTTCGACGAGGACTTCGTTCTCGTCACCCCGCTCGACCACTGGCTCGGCGGCCGGGAGGGGATTCCCCGCGAGGCGCTGCGCGAGCTGAACCTGCTGCTTCTGGACGAGGGGCACTGCCTGCGCGACCAGGCCCTCGACATCTGTCGGGAGGCGGGGCGTGAGGACATCCCGGTGACCACGACCGCGGCCGGCCTGTCCACCCTCGTCCAGCTCGTCGCGGGCGGCCTCGGCGTCACCCTGTTGCCGCGTACCGCGGTCGAGGTGGAGACGACCCGCAACGGCCGGCTCCTCACCGGCTACTTCGCGGATCCGGCTCCCACCCGGCGCGTCGCCTTCGCCATGCGCGCGGGCGCCGCACGGGGTGCGGAGTACGAGGAGCTGGCCGCGTCCCTGCGCGAGGCGCTTCGGCCGCTGCCCGTACGGGTGTTGGGGCCCGGCGACTGACCGGGCCCCGCACCGGCTACTCCGTGCGCAGTCCGTCCGGCCGCATCAGCCGCAGCAGCGGCGGCAGGCTGAGCCCGGTGACCAGCAGCACGACCCCCGCCCCGATACCGGTCATCGTCAGCACGCTCGCCCAGTCCACGCTCACCGTGGCGGCGGACATCTTCAGCAGGACGGCGCCCAGCGTCAGACCGACCACCGAGGCCAGCAGCAGGCCGAGCGCGATGGGGATCGCCGTCTGCCACAGCACCGACAGGCTCAGCGTGCGGCGCCGGGTGCCGAAGGCGACCAGCGACGACAGCAGCTTCTTGCGCTCGCGCAACTGCTCGAGCTGGGAGACGAGCAGGCTCGCGCCGATCAGCATCAGCACGCACGTGGCGCCGACGAACAACCCCCTGCGGATGGAGGTGAACCGCACCGACTGCTCGGTGGCCGCCCAGGTCATGGGGGTCGAGTACGGGGCGACCCGCGCCGCGGTGTTCCGTACCAGGTCGGGGGCGTCCGGAACCGAGCGGTCGAGCGCCAGGTAGATCTCCCCCCGGAAGCCACGCTCCGCCTGTGTGGGCAGGGCGCCGCGGGTGAACAGGAAACCGCCGCGCCGCACACCGGTCGGGTCCTCACGGGACTGCGCCTGCTTGAGGCCCTGCGGCACCGTCCAGGCGAACTCCGTGCCCTTCTCGCCGCCGTACGAGGGGTCGAGGTACAGGGTGCGGCCCGGCTTGGCCAGGGCCGGCGTGTCGGTGTCGTATTCGGCGCCCCGCAGCACGAAGACGTCGCCCTCCCGGCATGAGGGCAGGTGTGCCACCTCGCGCAGGGCCGCGCAGTCGCCGACGGTCACGTCACTGCTGGTCTGTGGGTCCTTGCGCCGGTCGCCCATCTCCGAACCGGAGAATGCCATGACCTGGCGCACGCCCTTGGTCCGGCCGAACTCCTCGGCGGCTGGGGCGACCCGGACGTCGCTCGGCAGGCTCACCTGCATCTGCGCCCGTGACACGTTCTGCCGCGACTGCTTCGTGTAGTCGCCCTCGACGCCGGAGAACAGCATCTGCAGGGCGATCGCGCCGGCCACCGCCACGGCGATGCCGTTGACCATGCGGGCGGCGGTGCCGCTGCTCAACTGGAGCCTGCGAACGGCAAGTTGCCAGGCTACGCCACCGGAGTTCAGTCGGGCCACGACCGTCTCGACGACCCACGGCAGCAGCGCGGTGACGCCCACCAGCAGCAACAGGACGCCCCCGACGACCAGGTACTCGTTGAAGTTCCCGTTGGTGTGGCCCTTGCCGAGCATCGGGTAGAGCATCGCGAGCCCGGCCAGCGGCAGCAGCAGGCGCCACCACAGCCTGCGCCGCGCGGGCTTCGCCGTGCGCACCACGCCCAGCGGTTCGATGACGACCCCGCGCAGCGCGAACAGGGTGACCATGACCGCGGCCGCCGGGACCGCGACCGCCACGAGCAGGGCCAGCGTGGGAGAGGGGTTCATGTAGCTGGGGAAGACGCTGACGCCGAACACCTCGACGGATGCGGCGAGCTGACGGCCGAGCAGGAAGAACCCGGTGCCGAAGAGCAGTCCGAGCAGTGACCCCGCGAGCGCCTCGCCGGCGGCGATCCGCCGGGTCATCCCGCTGTCCGAACCCACGAGCCGCAGCGCCGCCAGCCTGCGGTCGCGCCGCTCGCCGCCGAACCGCACGGCCGCGGCGATGAAGACGCCGACGGGCATGAGCAGGACGACGAAGACGACCAGGGTCAGCAGGAGAAGGACGGGGTCCGTCTTCTCGGACGTGGGTTCTTCGTCCCCGAACATGTCGATCCGGGCCACGTTCGGGGGGTCGATCTTCGCGGCGAGCCCCTTGGCGCCCGCGTAGTAGGCCAGTTCGTGCGAGCCGATGAGCCCGCTCTCCGCGATGGTGCCGGTGATCCGGTACGGCAGCCGCTGCCGCAGCAGGGCTCCGTCGTCGGACTGGAGCAGTTTCTGCAGTGCGGGCGAGACGACCATCGTGCCCGGCTCCGGGAACCTGTCGAGGCCGGGCGGCAGCGGTGCCCGGGCGCCCTCGGGCTCCATCAGCCGTCCGCGGACGTCCTTCTGCCGGTACGTGGTGTCGATGTCGGCGATCACCAGGGTGTTGTCGGCCTTCGGCTTCTTCTCCTGGCTGTAGGTGTGGTCCGCGCGCGCGTCGTTCCGTGCCTGCCGCACCGCGATCGCGTTGGGGAGCGCGGTGGTGAGCAGGAGCAGCGCCACGCCGAGACCGACGCCGAAGCCGGTCAGCAGGAGCCGGACCCATCCCTCGCGCCCACTGCTGAACGCGAACCTGGCACCCATCACCAGGTCTCTCGACCACTGACGGAGCTTCATACGAGGCGCTCCATGTCCCGGGACTTGCCGTCGCGTACGACGATCTCGCGGTCGGAGTAGGCCGCCACCCGCGCCTCGTGCGTGACCAGGACGACGGCGGCGTTGGTGGAGCGGGCCGCCTCCGTGAGCAGTTCCATCACGCGCTCGCCGTTGAGCGAGTCGAGGGCACCGGTGGGTTCGTCGGCGAAGAGCACGCGCGGGTTCGTGACCAGGGCGCGGGCCACGGCCACGCGCTGGCCCTGGCCGCCGGATATCTCACCGGGCCGCTTGCCCGCGAGGTCGTCGACCTCGAGCCGGGCCATCCATGACAGCGCGGTCTGCTCGGCCTGTTTGCGGGAGGTGCCGTTCAGCCGCAGCGGCAGCGCCACGTTCTCCACACAGGTCAGCTCGGGGACGAGCTGGCCGAACTGGAAGACGAACCCGAACTCGCTGCGGCGCAGCAGGCTGCGTTGGGCATCGCTCATACCGGCCATCTCGCGGCCGTTGTAGACGATGGAGCCGGCGTCGGGCGGCACGATCCCGGCCAGGCAGTGCAGCAGGGTCGACTTGCCCGACCCGGAGGGGCCCATCACGGCGACGATCTCGCCGGGGTGGATGGAGAACTCAGCGCCGTCCAGGGCGAGGGTGGGTCCGTACGCCTTGCGCAGGCCCTCGGCGGCGAGCAGGGAACCGGCGGGAGCAGTCACTGGGCCACCGCCTCGGCGAGCTTGGCCAGGCGTGCGGCGGTCAGTTCGAGCCAGCGCAGATCAGCCTCCAGGTGGAACAGGGCGTGATCGCAGATCAGCTGGTCGGCCAGGTCGCCCTTGCGTTTGCGGTCGGTCAGGATCCGCATCATCCGCAGGTGCTCGGCACGCTGGGTGTCGAGGATGCCGGCCGCGTCGCGGTGCGTGAGCAGGGCGATGACGACCTTGGTGTACAGGGTCGACTGCAGATACGGCTCGGGCTTCTCCGGCGTCGCCAGCCACCGCTGGACGTCGGTGACGCCTGCATCGGTGATCGCGTAGCGCTTGCGCTCCGGCCCGCCGCCGGGCTCGATCCCGTCGACCTCGACGAGCCCGTTCTTCAGCAGCCGGGACATCGTCGAGTAGACCTGGCCGTAGTGCAGCGGCCGGTCATGACCGAACTTCTCGTCGAAGGCCCGCTTCAGGTCGTAACCGTGGCGGGGCCCGGACTCCAGGAGTCCGAGGAGGGTGTGACCGATGGACATGCAGAGCACTGTACACACGGCGTATACACCTGGCGTATACATGGCGCGTATAGGCTGTGGCAGGCGGTGACTCCGTGCAGGTGGCGCTCGATTGTCACGGTTCTGCTACACGTACTGCCGCGGGGCCGGGCGGTACCGGTGCGTCCAGCGCGGGGCTGGGCGTCGGAGCTCCCGGACGGCACCTACGCTTCCGGCTCGTCCGAAGCCGGCGGTCGCCCCCGGCGGGGGATCGGCTTCGCCTCGCGCGGCAGGCGCCCCGCCTCCGCCAGAGCCCGCCGCAGCAGGAACTCGATCTGAGCGTTCGCCGAGCGCAGTTCGTCCGACGCCCACCGCGCGAGCGCCTCGTACACCGACGGGTCGAGCCGCAACAGCACCTGCTTGCGCTGCTGCGGCCGACGCTGGGGGTCCGCGCCCCCGGAGGGAACCCTCACTGGTAGAGCGACCCCGTGTTCAGGACCGGCTGCGGCGCCCGGTCCCCGCACAGCACCACCATCAGGTTCGACACCATCGCCGCCTTCCGCTCCTCGTCCAGCTCCACGATGTCCCGCTCCCCGATCCGGGCGAGCGCCGCCTCGACCATCCCGACCGCGCCGTCGACGATCTGCCGCCGCGCCGCGACCACCGCCCCGGCCTGCTGCCGCTGGAGCATCGCGGACGCGATCTCCGGAGCGTACGCGAGGTGCGTGAACCGCGACTCGATGATCCGCACCCCGGCGGCCTCCACGCGCGCGTGCAGCTCGGCGGCCAGCTTCTCGGTGATCTCCTCGGCGTTGCCGCGCAGCGAGAGCCCGTCCTCCTCGTGGGCGTCGTACGGGTACTCGATCGCGATGTGCCGCACGGCGGCCTCGGTCTGTGTGGCGACGAACTCCAGGAAGTCGTCGACCTCGAAGGTGGCCTGGGCCGTGTCCTCCACCTTCCAGACCACCACCGCGGCCAGCTCGATCGGGTTGCCGTAGGCGTCGTTGACCTTCAGGACGGCGGTCTCGTGATTACGGACCCGGGTCGAGATCTTCGTGCGCGAGGTGAAGGGGTTCACCCAGCGCAGCCCGTCCTGCCGGATGGTGCCGCGGTAGCGTCCGAAGAGCTGCACCACCCGTGCCTCGCCCGGCGCCACCGTGTTCAGACCGCACATCGCGAGGAACGCCGCGAGGCCGATCAGTACGCCGGCGACGATGAGCGCGGCCTTGACGCCGGACGCGGCGACCGTCACGCCGCCGGCGATCAGGCCGGCGCCCAGGGCCAGCCCCACCAGCCCGAGCAGCAGCGCCAGTCCGCCACCGATGCTGTGCGCCGGGAACTCCCGCACGCGCGGGCTGGGCATCTCCGGTATGTCCGTGGCGGCGGACGCGGCTTGTGTCGACATGGGCGGTCTCCCCCGGTTCGTCTCTATCTTCGATCTAGCCAAGTGATATCACATTACCCGCCCGAACAACCTTTCACCCCTCCTGATCGTCGGTTTCGATGGGGCGGGTGCTGGATCTCACGTCCGCAAAAGACGTGATCGACAACCCTTTGTCATACCGCGCGGTGTTAGCTTTCTGAGCTGACCTGAACCACGCACCTGTGTGACCCACGAGAGTGAAGCGGAGCGGATCGACCCATGGGACGAGCGGAAGAGAGACGAGCGCGGCAGCGCGCTGGCCGCCGCGCGGCGCCCAAGCGCTCGCCCAGGACTACCGGGTCCGCGTCGGTCGGCGCGGTGGGCGCGGTCGGCACGGTCAGCCCGGACGGAGCGCCGGTCGGCGGCCGGGCCGCCGCGCGGGCCGCCAGGACCCGCGGAAAGAACGGCAAGAACGGCAAGACTGGTAAGAGCGGCATACGCCGGTTCTTCACCTGGAAGACGGTCCTCGGCTCGCTCTTCGGCTTCGTGCTGCTGGTCATGGGCGCGTTCGTGGCGCTGTACGTGATGACTCCCATCCCGACGGCGAACGCCGACGCCATGCTGCAGAGCAACGTCTACAAGTACAGCGACGGCTCGATCCTCACCCGCAGCGGCAAGCTCAACCGGGAGACGGTCGACCTCGCCGAGGTCCCCAAGCCCGTCCAGCACACCTTCGTCGCGGCCGAGAACAAGACCTTCTACCAGGACGCGGGCGTCGACCTGAGGGGCACGGCCCGCGGCATCCTCAACACCCTCTCCGGCAAGGGCGCGCAGGGCGGTTCGACGATCACCCAGCAGTACGTCAAGAACTACTACCTGACCCAGAACCAGACCGTCACGCGCAAGCTGAAGGAACTGGTCATCTCGCTGAAACTGGACCGCAAGAAGTCCAAGGACTACATCCTCGCGGGCTACATCAACACCAGCTACTACGGACGGGGCGCCTACGGCATCCAGGCCGCGGCGCAGGCCTACTACCACAAGGACGCCAAGAACCTCACGGTCGAGCAGGGCGCGTACCTGGCCGCGCTGCTCCAGGCGCCGAACCAGTACGACTGGGCGATCGCCACCGACACCGGCAAGACGCTGGTGCAGCAGCGCTGGAACTACGTCCTGAACAACATGGTCCAGATGCACTGGCTGGACGAGGGCAAGCGCCAGGCCATGAAGTTCCCGGTGCCCCTGGCGCCCAAGGGCGCGCCCGGCATGGAGGGGCAGACCGGCTACCTGGTCGACGCGGCCAACGCGGCGCTGGAGAAGCAGCTCGTCGCCCAGGGCACCGCCTCCACCCTCAGCGACGCCGAGGCGCTCATCACCAAGGGCGGCTGGACGATCACGCTGAACGTCGACAAGAAGAAGCAGACCGAGCTGGAGCGGACCGTCAAGCAGCAACTGACCAGCAAGCTCGACCAGAAGAAGCGTGCCGTCGACGGCGCCGTCCAGGCCGGTGCCGTCTCCGTCGACCCGAAGACCGGCAAGGTCCTCGCCCTCTACGGCGGCGTCGACTACTTCAAGCACTACACCAACAACGCGACGCGCCGGGACTACCAGCCCGCCTCCACGTTCAAGCCGGTCATCCTCGCCGCCGCCCTGGACGAGGGCGCCAAGACCCAGGACGGCCGACAGATCGACGCGAACACGATCTACGACGGCACCAGCGGCCGCCAGGTCGTGGACAACGGCACCAAGGTCGGCTTCGCCCCGCCGAACGAGGACGACCAGGACTACGGACCCATCACCGTCCAGACGGCGATGAACGACTCCGTCAACTCCGTCTTCGCGCAGATGGGTGTCGACGTGGGCATGGCCGAGGTGATGAAGGTCGCCGGCAAGCTCGGCATGGACACCAAGGGAATGCAGGCGGTTCCCGCGCAGACGCTGGGCTCCATGGGTGCGAGCCCGATGGAGATGGCCGGCATCTACGCCACCCTCGACAACCACGGCAAGAAGGTCACCCCGACGATCATCAAGTCGGCCGAGCGCGACAACACCGCGGTCACCTTCCCGAACCCGATAGGCGACCAGGTCATCACCCGCGAGGCCGCCGACACGGTGACCTCGGTGCTCACCGGCGTGGTCGACGACGGTACGGCCAAGACGTCGGTGGCGGCCAACCCGGCGCGCGACGGCCAGCAGGTCGCCGGCAAGACGGGAACGTCCGACAACAACAAGTCGGCCTGGTTCACCGGCTTCACGCCCAACCTGGTGACCTCCGTCGGCCTGTTCGGCGAGGACCCCAAGACCCACGCCCAGGTTCCCATGACGGGCGCCACGGGCCACGTCCCGGGCAGCCCCAGCGGCCGTATCAACGGCGGTAGCTACCCGGCCCTCATCTGGGCGGCGTACACCTTCGAGGCGATGGGCGAGGTCAGCAAGTTCGACCTGGACACCACCCAGGGCGCGGCGGTCCAGCCGAGCGTGACGCCGACACTCTCGCAGTCGCCGACCACCACGCCGTCGTCGACGCCGACCTCGCAGAAGCCGACGACCCAGCCCCCGACGAGCTCGGCCCCGCCGTCGAGCTCGCCCACGACGAGCAGGCCTCCGACGAGCTCGGCCCCGCCGTCGGCGACCAACTCCCCGTCGACGCCGACGCCGCCGGAGAACCCGCTCGACCCGAAGGGCCCGAAGGGCGGGCAGTAGGCGCTGTCGTACGCGAAGGGCGCCCGGTGGACCGGCCACCGGGCGCCCTTCGCGCTGTCGTACCTCAGAGCCTGTCTCCGCAGGCAGGTTCTCAGCCTCGGTTCAGCTCGAACCAGACCACCTTGCCGGTGCTCAGCCGGGTCGCACCCCAGCGCCGAGCCAGCCGGTTCACCAGGTAAAGGCCCCGGCCGCCCTCGTCCGTGGCCCGTGCCTGCCGCAGACGCGGCAGCTGCGGCACGTCGTCGCCCACCTCGCAGCGCAGCACGTCGGTGCGCAGCAGCCGGAGCGTGATCGGACGCGTCGCATACCGCACGGCGTTCGTGACGACCTCGCTGACCAGCAGCTCCACCGAGTCCGTCAGCTCCTGGAGCCCCCAGCGGTCGAGCGCCCGGCGCGCCAGCCGCCTCGCCCGGCTCGGCGCCGCGTCCTCGGGCTCCAGCACCCAGTACGCGACGTCGCTCGGGGCGATCCCGTCGAAACGGGCGGCCAGCAGCGCGATGTCGTCGTCGCGGTCGCCGGGCCCGAGCATGTCGAGCACCTCGTCGCACAACGCCTCCAGCGGCGGCGGGTGGTCGGCGCCGGTGATCCGGGCGGTCGCGGCGAGCTTCTCCCGCAGCTGCTCTATGCCGGTCCACACGTCCCGCAGACGCGACTCGACCAGCCCGTCGGTGTACAGCAGCAGGGTCGCGCCTGCCGGGGCGTCCAGCTCCACCGCCTCGAAGTCCACCCCGCCCACGCCGATGGGCGCGCCCGCGGGCACCCGCAGCACCTCGGCACGGCCGCCCAGATGCAGCAGCACCGGCGGCGGATGGCCCGCGTTGGCGATGGTGATCCGGTGCGAGACCGGGTCGTACACCGCGTACAGGCAGGTCGCCATGCGGTCGGTGCCGAGCCGCTGCGCCTGCTCGTCCAGGTGGTGCAGCACCTCCTGCGGCGGCAGGTCGAGCCCGGCCAGCGTCTGGGCCGTCGTCCGCAGCTGCCCCATGATCGCCGCGGACGTCATGGAGTGGCCCATCACGTCGCCCACGACGAGCGCGACCCGGCTGCCCGGCAGTGGAATCGCGTCGTACCAGTCGCCGCCGACCCGCGCGGTCTCCGCGGCGGGCAGATAGCGGGACGCCAGCCGTACGCCCGTCGGGTTCGGCAGCGTCTCCGGCAGCATGGTGCGCTGCAACTCGTCCGCGATGTACGCCTCACGGCCGTACAGCACCGCCTTGTCGATGCCGAGCGCGCTGTGCGTGGCGAGCTGCGCGGCGACCAGCAGGTCGTCCGCCTCGAACGCAAGGCGCTCCGCGCGGCGCAGGAACAGCACGGCACCGATCACCCGGCGCCGTCCGCGCAGCGGCGCGAGGATGGCGCGCTGGCCCGGGGGCACCGCCAGGTCGTCGCCGAGCAGTTCGGGCAGCGCGGCCCGGGCGGCGGGCGCGTCCGCGAACACCGGCCGCACCCCGCGCAGCACCTCGGCGAGCGCACCGCCGGGGCGCACCTCGCACAGCTCGTTGCTCAGCTCCACGACCCCGGAGTCCTCCGGCACCGGAACCGGCAGGATGCCGTCCTCCAGGTCCCGCTCCTGCGGTATCCGGTCGGTGCGCCGCAACCGCAGCACCAGGGGCCCGGTGGGACGCTCGTCGCCCACCGGCAGCGGGTCGCGCAGATACACGAGGATCGCGTCCGAGAACGTCGGCACCGTGGCCCGGCACAGGCCCATGACGATCTCGTCCAGGTCGATGCCGCGGGCGATCCGCCGGGTCGCGGCGCCCACGAAACGCAGCCGGTCGCCGTCGCGCCGCATCGGCATGGGCCCGCTCGGCGGCCCTGACCGGTGCGCCGCTCCTTGCCGTCGGGCAGGGCGACGGGACGGTTCTGCTCCCCGCTCGGCTGGACCGGGATCACCTCCGGGGCCGGGCGCGGCCGGTGCGTGTCGGGCTCGTCCGCGGCCGGCTGGGAGTGCTCGGTGCCGCCCGCCGCGGGCAGCGGGGTGGAAGCGCCGCCCGGAGAGCCCGGCGATCCGTGCTGGGCGCAGGGCGGCGGCGCGGCGGGAGAGGCGGGCGTGTCGCCCGCCCGGGTCTGTGCGGGTAAGGCCGTGGCCGGCGGGGCGATCAGCGGCTCCGAGGTACGCAGGAGCGCCCCGCGGGGCTCCGCGGGGCCGCCGCCCGGTTGGGGGCGCTCGTGGGAGGTCGGGTGCTCCGTCACGCGTGTCGAATCCATCCGTCCGGGGCTGCGCGCCGTGCGTGCAGTTCGTCCCGTCGTGAAGCCGATACCCGGAATACATGCCCCAGGAACGGATTTCCCGCCAGGTCACACGCCGTTCCTGGTGCACCGGTCGGACGAGCCGTCCCGGTCTGGCCCTCGTACCCCTCGCTCACGTCCTGCCGCCCCTCGGTGACGTTCGGTCAAGCCCAGCGCTTACTGCGGGAGTTGCTGTGGTGCGCCCTTGCGGAGGACGATCCTACGGTTGTACCGCGGGGGCGCAACAAGGGTCTCATGACGTCATGTACGCGGGAGTGCGGTCCCAGTCGTCCGGCAGCCGCGGCACCGACCAGGACGGATCGGGACGCCAGTGCTGCCAGCCGTCCGAGAACGGTGTGCCCCAGGCACGGATCACCTCCACCGCGGATCGTCCCGCCTCCCGTACCCGCTCGGCGAGCTGAGCGTCGATCAGGCCGTCCTGCTGGGCCTGTGCGAACTCGTCCTCGTCGCGCCAGCCCCAACTTCGGTCCGGGTAGACGCAGATGTCCAGGAAATGGTCCTCGGAGTCGACACCGCCGACCCAGCGCACCAGCGGCTCCTCCAGGTTGACGTACCAGTTCTTGAAGCGCCAGCCCGGGTCCCAGAACAGCCACACCGACCAGGGTTCCCCGGGCCGGGCCAGCTTGAGCACGCCGGTGCCGAACCAGCGGTCGAGCTGCACGGTTCGCGGCTTGGTGTAGCGGGTCTGGAGCGGTTCGGCGTGCAGCGGCGTGCCGTCGGCGAGGACGGGCCGCACGCATGTCGTCCCCGGTGCCATCCACACGGCGAGCAGGTCGGAGTCGTCGCGTACGACGGTCACGGGGCGGGCGATGTGGAAGCGCTCGCCCGCGTTCTCCCGGTACCGCCACAGGATCTGGTCACCAGGCGCCCAACGTCCCGTCACTCCGTCGGCTTCGCCCGCCTCGCCCGCTTCCACTCGTCTCACCGCTCCACCCTCTGCCATGCACAGATATTAGGTGCCCCAGGCATACGACGCTGTGGTGCGTGTCATCGGTTCGCGTCATGGGCGGGTGATGTGCGTCGATATGGGGCGAGGCGTTACGGGTGTGTCATCCGCAGGACATCGAGCGCCTCGTCGAGCTGGTCGAGGGTGAGGTCGCCGCGGTCCACGTAGCCCGACTCCAGGACGACTTGACGGATCGTCTTGCGCTCGGCGAGCGCCTTCTTCGCGACCTTCGCGGCCTCTTCGTAGCCGATGTACCGGTTGAGCGGCGTGACGACGGACGGTGACGACTCGGCGTACTCGCGGGAGCGTTCTCGGTGGGCGACGATGCCGTCGATCGTGCGGTCGGCGAGGAGCCGCGAGACATTGGCGAGGAGCCGGACGGACTCCAGCACGTTCTTGGCGATGACCGGCATCATCACGTTGAGCTCGAAGTTGCCGGAGGCGCCGGCGGTGGCCACGGTGGCGTCGTTCCCGATGACCTGGGCGGCGACCATGAGAACGGCCTCGGGGATCACGGGGTTGACCTTGCCGGGCATGATCGAGGAGCCGGGCTGCAGGTCGGGGAGGCTGATCTCGGCGAGGCCGGTGCGCGGCCCGGAGGCCATCCACCGAAGATCATTCGCGATCTTCGTGAATCCCACGGCGATGGTCCGCAGTTGCCCGCTGATCTCCACGATCCCGTCCCGGGCGCCCTGGGCCTCGAAGTGGTTGCGGGCCTCGGTGAGCGGCAGGCCGGTGGTGCGGGCGATCTCGGCGATGACGGCGGCGGAGAAACCGGGCGGGGTGTTGATGCCGGTGCCGACGGCGGTGCCGCCGAGGGGGAGTTCGGCGAGGCGGGGGAGGGAGGCGGTGAGCCGCTCGATGCCGTACCGCACCTGTGCGGCGTACCCGCCGAACTCCTGACCGAGTGTCACGGGCGTGGCGTCCATGAGGTGCGTCCGGCCGGACTTCACCACATCGGCGAACTCCTCGGCCTTGCGTTCGAGGGAGGTGGCGAGGTGGTCGAGGGCGGGGACGAGGTCCCGGCTGACGGCGGCCGCGGCGGCGATGTGGAGGGAGGAGGGGAAGACGTCGTTGGACGACTGCGACGCGTTGACGTGGTCGTTCGGGTGCACGTCCCGGCCGAGGCGCTCGGTGGCGAGGGTGGCGATGACCTCGTTGGTGTTCATGTTGGAGGAGGTGCCGGAGCCCGTCTGGAAGACGTCGACGGGGAAGTGCTCGTCCCACCGGCCCTCGGCCACCTCGGCGGCGGCCTCCTGAATGGCGTCGGCGACGTCCTTGTCGAGCACGCCGAGCTCCGCGTTGACCTTGGCGGCGGCGGCCTTGATGCGGGCGAGCGCCTCGATGTGCGCACGCTCGATCCGCTGCCCGGAGACGGGGAAGTTCTCCACGGCACGCTGTGTCTGCGCGCGCCACTTGGCGTGGAGGGGGACCTGGACCTCGCCCATGGAGTCGTGCTCGATGCGGTATTCGCTCATGCCGGGTACAGCGCGGGGGAGGGCGGGGTTGTTCCGGGGGTGGGCCGGACGGGGGCGCGCACCGGTGGGCGCCCCCGGCCGCCGTCCACCCCCGCCGCGACCCTGGGCGCTGCGCCCCCAGACCCCCGCTGTCGGCCTTGACGGCCTCGTCCTCGAACTCCCCCGAGCTCTTCGAACAGGGGGACCCCAGACGGGCTGAGTGATGCCGACCGGCGCTGACACAGCAGCCCCTCCGGCGGGGAATTCAGCCCCTCCGGCGTTTGAGGAGCGGGGGTCCGGGGGCCGGGCCCCCGGACGGGGTCTGAGGCGGAGGCCCCATGGGGGCAGGGGCGGAGCCCCGCGAGGGGCTCAGCGGGCTCAGGGGGCGCAGTCCCCGCCGGGGCTGGGGACGGAGTCCCAGGGGGACGCAGTCTCCGCCGGAGCTGGGGGCGGAGCCCCGCGAGGGGTGCCAGGGGACACAGCACCCGCCGGGTTCCAGGGGCGGAGCCCCTGGTGGGGTTGGGGGCGGAGCCCCAGCGGGGTTGGGGACGCAGTCCCTGCCGGGGTTGCAGGGGCGGAGCCCCTGGTGGGGCAGAGGACGCGGTCCCCGCCCGTGGTCTGGGGCGAAGCTCAAGCGGGGTGCGGGGGGCGCAGTCCCCGCTGGGGTTGCAGGGGCGGAGCCCCTGGTGGGGCAGAGGACGCGGTCCCCGCCCGTGGTCTGGGGCGAAGCTCAAGCGGGGTGCGGGGGGGCGCAGTCCCCGCTGGGGTTGCAGGGGCGGAGCCCCTGGTGGGGCAGAGGACGCGGTCCCCGGACGGGGTCTGGGGCGGAGCCCCTGGTGGGGCAGAGGACGCGGTCCCCGCCCGGGGTCTGGGGCGAAGCTCAAGCGGGGTGCGGGGGGCGCAGTCCCTGCCGGGGTTGCAGGGGCGGAGCCCCTGGTGGGGCAGAGGACGCGGTCCCCGCCCGGGGTCTGGGGCGAAGCCCAAGCGGGGTGCAGGGGGCACAGTCCCCGCCGGGGCTGCAGGGGCGGAGCCCCTGGTGGGGTTGAAGGGGTGGAGCCCCTGGAGGTGGGACGGGTAGGGGCGGCGGGGGCGGAACCCCAGGGGTAGCCCCCCGCCGTACCCGGAGGGTTACGCCAGCCCCGGTCCCCGCACCGGGATCGACGTGAACGTCGGCTGGGGCGCCGGGTCCTTGAAGAAGTCGTTGCCCTTGTCGTCGACCACGATGAACGCCGGGAAATCCTCCACCTCGATCTTCCAGACCGCCTCCATGCCCAGCTCCTCGTACTCGAGGACCTCGACCTTCTTGATGCAGTCCTGGGCGAGGCGGGCCGCCGGGCCGCCGATGGAACCCAGGTAGAAGCCGCCGTGCGCGGCACACGCGTCCGTGACCTGCTTGCTCCGGTTGCCCTTCGCCAGCATCACCTTCGAGCCGCCCGCCGCCTGGAACTGCTCGACGTAGGAGTCCATGCGGCCGGCCGTCGTCGGGCCGAAGGAGCCCGAGGCGTAGCCCTCGGGGGTCTTCGCCGGGCCGGCGTAGTACACCGGGTGGTCCTTCAGGTACTGCGGCATCTCCTCGCCCGCGTCCAGGCGTTCCTTGATCTTCGCGTGGGCGATGTCCCGGGCGACGACCAGCGGGCCCGTCAGGGACAGACGGGTCTTGACCGGGTACTTCGTCAGTTCGGCGAGGATCGCCTCCATCGGCTGGTTCAGGTCGATCTTCACGACCTCGCCCTCGTCCAGGTGGGCGTCCGTGGTGTCCGGCAGGAAGCGGGCCGGGTCCGTCTCCAGCTGCTCCAGGAACACGCCTTCCGCCGTGATCTTGGCGACGGCCTGCCGGTCCGCCGAGCACGACACCGCGATCGCCACCGGGCAGGACGCCCCGTGCCGCGGGAGACGCACCACGCGCACGTCGTGGCAGAAGTACTTGCCGCCGAACTGCGCCCCGATCCCGATCTTCTGCGTCAGCTCGAAGACCTTCTCCTCCAGCTCCTTGTCACGGAAGCCGTGCCCCAGCTCGGAGCCCTCGGTCGGCAGCTCGTCCAGGTAGTGCGCCGAGGCGTACTTCGCGGTCTTCAGGGCGTACTCGGCGCTCGTACCGCCGACGACGATCGCCAGGTGGTACGGCGGGCACGCGGCCGTACCCAGCGAACGGATCTTCTCCTCCAGGAACTTCATCATGGAGGCCTCGTTCAGGACGGCCTTCGTCTCCTGGTAGAGGAAGGACTTGTTGGCGCTGCCGCCGCCCTTCGCCATGAACAGGAACTTGTAGGCGCCGCCGTCCGTGGCGTACAGCTCGATCTGCGCCGGGAGGTTCGAACCGGTGTTCTTCTCCTCCCACATGGTCAGCGGAGCCATCTGCGAGTAGCGCAGGTTCAGCTTCGTGTAGGCGTCGTAGATGCCGCGGGAGAGGGCCTTCTCGTCCTCGCCCTCCGTCAGCACGTTCTGGCCGCGCTTGCCCATCACGATCGCCGTGCCCGTGTCCTGGCACATCGGCAGCACGCCCGCCGCCGCGATGTTCGCGTTCTTCAGCAGGTCCAGGGCCACGAACTTGTCGTTGGCGCTGGCCTCCGGGTCGTCGATGATGCGGCGCAGCTGCGCGAGGTGGGCGGGCCGCAGGTAGTGCTGGATGTCGTGGATGGCCTCCTCGGCCAGCTTGCGCAGCGCCTCCGGCTCCACCTTGAGGAACGTACGCCCGTCGGGTCCCTCGGCGGTGGAGACGCCCTCGGACGTCACCAGCCGGTACGGGGTGGTGTCCTCTCCCGTGGGGAGCAGATCGGTGTACGCGAACTCAGGCATCTCGCCCATTCCTCACTAGACAGACAGCGGCTGGCCTCCGTTGGCAGCGTCCACCAGCGTAGAACCTGGGTCTGACCGTGGACCTGTGAGGTAGGGCTCAGTATCGGGTTCTGCCCCGAGGGCCCGTTTCGACGGTTCGAGAGTCGGGGATTCCGCCGCTTCCCCGGGCTGGTTTTCCGCAGCACCGTTCGAGGGCTAGTCGCGATCTATCGCGTTTCGCTACGCTGCTGTCGTGGACCTTCACAAGAGCCCCGCCCCGACCGACGACCGGCCCGTGGCCCCGGCAGAGCTGCGCTGCTCGGACGCCGACCGCGACCGCATCACCGACATCCTGCGCGACGCCCTCGCCGAGGGGCGTCTCACGGCCGAGGAGCACGCCGAGCGCGTCGAGGGTGTGCTGCACGCCAAGACGGTCGGTGAGCTCGACCGGTTCGTCCGCGACCTGCCCGCGGCCCAGCCGCGCCGCACCGCCCGGGCGTACGCCGCCCCGCCGGGCCGGCCCGCTGAGGCTTCGATGCCGAGGGAGCCCGACGAGAACGTGGTGGCGGTCTTCAGCAGCGCCATCCGCCGGGGCCGCTGGCGCCCCCGCCGCCGCACGCACGCGTACGCGATCTTCGGCAGTGTCGAGATCGACCTCAGCGAGGCGCTCTTCGAGTACCAGCAGGTGGTGATCAAGGCGGTCTCGGTCTTCGGCGACGTGCAGATCCGCGTCCCGGAGAACGTCTCGCTGCGCAGCACCGGCGGTGGCGTGCTCGGCAACTTCGAGGTGAGCCCGCTGGATTCGGGGGATCCCGACGCGCCCGTCATCCATGTCGACGGACTCGCCGTGTTCGGGAACGTGGAGGCGAAGCCCAAGCGCGGCAAGACGGTCGCCGACATTCTCGACCGCGTGTCGCACAAGGCGGACAAGGCTTTGCGCAAACACCTGGACCGTTGACGCTTGTGAATTCGGCCGGGCTCGGCATGCGCCGGTCACATTCCGGCGGCATGAACAACCCCTGGAGTTCCTGCGGTTGGGAACTCAGTGCATAGGCGCGCGCACAGCGGGTAGGCCTTGCTGCATCGTCTCTCGCTCGCGAAGCCGTCGTCAGGAGTAGACCGTGCTGCAACCGCCGCATTCGTCCCTGCAGGTCGCTGACGTTCCGCACCAGCGGGTGCCAGTGCGCGACAGGGATCAGGACGCCCCGTGGCACACGGAGGCGGTGTGCCGGCGCGACGAGGCCGGCCTGTTCTTCGCCCCGTCCAAGGAACCCACCGCGGCCCGGCTGTCCCGCGAGGAGGCGGCCAAACGGGTCTGTGCGCGCTGTCCCGTGATGGTCGAATGCCGGGAACACGCGCTGCTGCAGCCCGAGCCGTACGGAGTGTGGGGCGGGCTCACGGCCGCCGAACGCCGTGTGGTGCTGGCCCGGCGCCGCCGCCGCGAAGTCGAACTGAAGAAGGCCGCGCGGGGGACGATAGCGGCGGCCGGCTGAACGGCCGCGCATTCAGGCGCATACGAGGTACCAGGCCGCCGAGAAGGAGCAGGCCGCCGAGAAGTATCAGGCGCATACGAAAAGGAGCGCCCTCTCCGCACCGAGGGCGCCCCTTTCCGTATGGGCCTACTTCGCCCGGTCGAAGTCGATCGCGCTGTACGCGCGCAGCTTGCTCAGCCGGTGAACGGAGTCGATCCGCCGGACCGTGCCGGACTTCGAGCGCATGACGATCGAGTCGGTGGTGGCGGTCTCCGACCGGTAGCGCACCCCGCGCAGCAGCTCGCCGTCCGTGATGCCGGTGGCGACGAAGAAGACGTTCTCACCGGAGACCAGGTCGTCCGTCGTCAGCACCCGGTCGAGGTCGTGGCCCGCGTCGAGGGCCCGGTGCCGCTCCTCGTCGTCCTTCGGCCACAGCTTGCCCTGGATGGTGCCGCCCAGGCACTTCACCGCGCAGGCGGAGATGATGCCCTCGGGCGTACCGCCGATGCCGAGCAGCAGGTCGATGCCGGTGCCCTCGCGCAGCGCCAGGATCGAACCGGCCACGTCGCCGTCCGAGATGAGCTTGATGCGCGCGCCCGTCTCGCGGACCTCCCTGATCAGATCGTCGTGGCGCGGCCGGTCGAGGATGACGACGGTGACGTCCTCGGGGGTGGAGTGCTTGGCCTTGGCGACCCGGCGGATGTTCACCGAGACGGGCGCGTTGATGTCGACGAAATCGGCCGCTTCCGGACCGGTGACCAGCTTGTCCATGTAGAAGACGGCGGACGGGTCGAACATCGTGCCGCGGTCGGCGGCGGCCAGCACCGCGATCGCGTTCGGCATGCCCTTCGCGGTGAGCGTGGTGCCGTCGATCGGGTCCACGGCGATGTCGCACTCCGGGCCGGTCCCGTCGCCGACCCGCTCCCCGTTGAAGAGCATCGGGGCCTCGTCCTTCTCCCCTTCGCCGATGACGACGACGCCGTTCATCGACACGGTCGAGACGAGGGTGCGCATGGCGCGCACCGCGGCGCCGTCGGCGCCGTTCTTGTCGCCACGGCCGACCCAGCGGCCCGCGGCCATGGCGGCGGCCTCGGTGACCCGGACGAGTTCGAGGGCGAGGTTGCGGTCCGGGGCCTCGGAGGGAACTTCGAGCTCGGACGGCAGATGATGATTCTCGGTCATCGGAGCGCACCTTTCTGATACGACGACGGCCGGATGAGGGTGATGCCCCGACTCTATCGTCGGACAGACAAAATGAGCAGGGCACCCCACGGATGAGCAGACCCAGGCACCTGCGACGATAGGGGCGTGGCAGGTATGAAAGGCAAGCAGACGGTCCGGGACATGATTCTCTCCCTGGCCCTCGTCGGGCTGATGGCGGGCATCATCTATCTCTTCATCCCCCATGACGACCACGCCCCCGACCTCAAGCCCGTGGACTACCGCGTCGAACTGCTCACCGCGCGCCGCGCCGCGAGCTACCCGGTCGCTGCGCCCGAAGGCCTGCCCGGCACCTGGAAGGCCACCTCGGTGCGTTTCCAGGACGAACCCTTCGACGCCTGGCACCTCGGCTTCCAGGACCCCGAGGGGCAGTACGTGGCGGTCGAGCAGTCCACCGAGAGGGCGTCCACGTTCGTCGACGACGCCAGCCAGGGCGCACAGGAGACCAAGGCCACCCAGCGCATCGGCGGCCAGACCTGGCAGCGCTACACCGGCGGCCGCTACGACGCGCTCGTACTCAAGGGCAAGGGCGCCACGACCGTGGTGACGGGCACCGCGTCGTTCGCGCAGCTGACGAAGATGGCGGAGGCGCTGAAGACCGGCTGACGACGTGCCGCGCAGGGCGGCGCCGCCCGGTCACCCGGCCCCTTCCGCGCCCTCGCCCTCCTCGTCGTCCTCCTCCTCGGCCAGCGCCGCGTCCAGCCGCCTGCGGGCGCCCTCCAGCCACGTCCGGCACACCTTGGCCAGCTCCTCCCCCCGCTCCCACAGCGCAAGGGACTCCTCGAGCGTGGTGCCCCCGGCCTCCAGGCGCCGCACCACCTCGATCAACTCGTCCCGCGCCTGCTCGTAGCCGAGTGCCTCGTCCGTTCTGCTGGTCATGCGCCCACCCTAAGATCCCTGGTTGCCGACGGAACCCTCGCCGTCGGCCCGTACCGTGAACTCGCCCGCGGCGACCCGCGCCCGCAGCGTCTCGCCCGCCGTCACCTCTTCCGGTGCGCGGACCACGTGCCCGTCGGCCTTCTGCAGCACCGCGTACCCCCGCCGCAGCGTCGCGGCCGGGGACAGCGCCACCGCGCGCGCGTGCGTGTGCGTGAGCTCCGACTCGGCGCGGTCGAGCAGATGCCCGAGGGTGCGCCGGGCGCGGTCGACCAGCGCGGTGACCTGGTCGGCCCGCTCGGCGACCATACGGTGCGGGTCCTCCATGCAGGGCCGCGCCAGCGCGTGCGCCAACCCGCGCTCCTCACGTTCGACGAACGTCTGTGCGCACCGCCGTGCCCGGTCCCGCAGCTGCCGTACCCGCTCCAGCTCCTCCCCGACGTCCGGGACGACCTTCTTGGCCGCGTCGGTCGGCGTGGAGGCGCGCAGGTCGGCGACGTGGTCGAGCAGCGGATTGTCCGGTTCGTGCCCGATGGCGGACACCACGGGCGTGCGGCAGCCGGCCACCGCCCGGACGAGCTGCTCGTCCGAGAACGGCAGCAGATCCTCCACACTGCCGCCGCCGCGCGCCACGATGATCACGTCCACCTCGTCCAGCGCGTCCAGCTCCTTCACGGCCTGCACCACCTGCGGTACGGCGTGCACGCCCTGCACGGCGACGTTGCGCACCTCGAAGCGGACGGCGGGCCAGCGGTGCCGCGCGTTCTCCAGCACGTCGCGCTCGGCCGCCGAGGCACGGCCGCACACCAGTCCGATCAGCTGCGGCAGGAACGGCAGCGGCTTCTTGCGCTCGGGTGCGAACAGGCCCTCGGCGGCGAGCGTCTTCTTCAGCTGTTCCAGCCGCGCGAGCAGTTCCCCGACGCCCACGGGCCGTATCTCGGCCGCCCGCAGCGACAGCTGTCCCCTCGGGGCGTACCACTCGGGCTTGGCGAGGACGACCACACGGGCGCCCTCGCTCACGACGTCGGCCACGGAGTCGAACACCTGGCGGTAGCAGGTGACGCCGACGGAGATGTCGTGCGACGGGTCGCGCAGCGTCATGAAGACGACCCCGGCGCCGGGCCGCCGCGACAACTGCGTGATCTGCCCCTCGACCCACACGGCCCCGAGCCGGTCGATCCACCCCCCGATGAGCCGCGACACCTCACCGACGGGCAGGGGGTTCTCCGCGGACGTGTTGACAGCCATGCGCCCGAGCGTAGTGGCCGGGACCGACAACGTCGGTCGGCACAACCTCTCCCCACGGAGGCGATCTACGACTCCGGGCCCGGCCTTACGATGGATCGCATGACTGCTTCCTCTGGCCGCCGTGTCCTGCTCGCCGCCCCCCGGGGGTACTGCGCGGGCGTCGACCGTGCCGTGATCGCCGTCGAGAAGGCCCTCGAGCAGTACGGGGCGCCGATCTACGTCCGCCACGAGATCGTCCACAACAAGTACGTCGTGCAGACCTTGGAGAAGAAGGGCGCGATCTTCGTGGAACGGACGGAGGAGGTGCCCCCCGGGAACATCGTCATGTTCTCCGCGCACGGCGTGGCACCCACCGTCCACGAGGAGGCCAGTCAGGGCCGGCTCGCCACCATCGACGCCACCTGCCCGCTGGTCACCAAGGTCCACAAGGAAGCGATCCGGTACGCCAAGGAGGACTTCGACATCCTCCTGATCGGGCACGAGGGCCACGAAGAGGTCATCGGCACGTCCGGCGAGGCCCCCGACCACATCCAGCTCGTCGACGGCCCCGAGGACGTCGCGAAGGTCGAGGTGCGCGACCCGTCGAAGGTCGTCTGGCTGTCCCAGACCACCCTCTCGGTCGACGAGACCATGGAGACGGTCGACGCGCTCAAGGAGAAGTTCCCGCAGCTGGTCTCCCCGCCCAGCGACGACATCTGCTACGCCACCCAGAACCGCCAGCTCGCGGTGAAGCAGATGGGCGCCGAGGCGGACCTGGTGATCGTGGTCGGTTCCCGCAACTCCTCCAACTCCAAGCGGCTGGTCGAGGTCGCCAAGCTCGCGGGCGCGCGCGAGGCGTACCTGGTGGACTTCGCCGACGAGATCGACGAGTCCTGGCTTCAGGGTGTGTCGACGATCGGCGTGACGTCGGGTGCCTCCGTGCCGGAGGTCCTGGTGGAGCAGGTGCTCGAGTGGCTCGCGCAGCGCGGCTTCGAGGACGTCGAGATCGTCAAGGCGGCCGAGGAGTCCATCACCTTCTCGCTGCCGAAGGAACTCCGCCGGGACCTTCGCGAGGAGGCCGCGGAACTGGTGGCCGAGCGCACCGGCGAGAAGTAGTGACCCGGCGGGAGCGACGGCGCAGGAGGCCACGCGCAGGATGCCGTGGCCTGACCGTCGGCGCCACGACGTACCGTGGTGCCCATGCAGATCTTCGGCGTGGACATCGGCGGATCCGGGATCAAGGGCGCTCCCGTGGACCTGGAGCGGGGCGACCTGGCTCAGGAGCGCTTCAAGGTGCTCACTCCTCACCCGGCGACGCCCGACGGGGTCGCGGACGGGGTGAAGGAGGTCGTCGACCACTTCGGGTGGACCGGGCCGGTCGGCCTGACGTTCCCCGGAGTGGTCACGGACGGCGCCATGATCCGTACGGCGGCGAACGTCGACAAGAGCTGGGTCGACACGGACGCGCGCGCCCTGTTCGGCGAGCGCCTGGGTGGCCTCCCGGTGACCGTGGTGAACGACGCGGACGCGGCGGGCGTGGCCGAAATGCAGTTCGGCGCGGGCCGCGGCCGTAGGGGCACGGTCATCGTGCTGACGTTCGGTACGGGCATCGGCAGCGCCATGTTCGTCGACGGCCTCCTCGTGCCGAACACGGAGCTGGGCCACCTCGAACTGAACGGCCGCGACGCCGAGAAGCGCGCCTCCAGCAAGGCCAAGGACGACAACGAGCTGACGTGGGAGCACTGGGCCCGCCGGGTGCAGAAGTACCTCGCGCACGTGGAGATGCTGTTCTCGCCGGAGCTGTTCATCATCGGCGGCGGCGTCAGTCGCAAGTCCGAGAAGTTCCTGCCGCTCATCGAGGGCATCGAGGCGGAGATCGTCCCGGCCCGGCTCCAGAACAACGCGGGGATCGTGGGAGCCGCGATGAGGGCGGCGAAGCAGGGATAGCAGCCGGTACGGGGACAAGCGGGTACCGGGACAGAAGCAAGTACGGGCGGGACGGAAGCAGGTACGGGACAAAAGCAGTAGGGAGCGGGACGCTCGGCGCGGGCGGGCGTCCCGCGCCGTCAACCGCTCCGACGGCGCGCCGCGGCCCTGCGTCGCAGCATCCGCACCTTGCGCACGGTCGTGATGACGCCCGCGATCAGCGTGCCGCCGTACAGCCAGCCGGCCTGCGTGGCGAGCGCGGTGACCAGCCCGACCAGGCGCCCGGCGACCCCGCCGTCACTGTCGACCAGGACCAGCAGCCCGGCGGCGAACGCGATGGGCACGACCACCGGCGCGGTCACCAGGTCCCCGCGCCGCACCCACAGCGCGGTCAGCGCGGCCACCGGCAGGAACAGCACGCCGTAGACCGTGAGGGACGCCCCGAACAGCAGTTGGTCGAGACACGCCAGCACCAGCATCACGGCGCCGCAGAACAGTCCGCCGCCGAGCCCGGTGAGCCGGGGGCCGGGCAGCCGCCGTGCCGCCTGGTCGAGCGGGGCGGTGCTCCGCACCCGAGCCGCCGGGCGCCGCTGCGCACCACTGTTGCCCTGGCCCGCCGGCCGTGCCAAGCCGGTCCCGTCGCCCAGCTCGGGCGGCCGGGACCGCCGGGCCGGGGAGGCCGTGCGGCCGCGCCGGACCGTACGGGCGCGGCGGCGCTGCGCCGGCCCTGCGGGGGAAGGGGGGCACCGCGTCGCGGTCCGTGTTGCGGGGGTCGCGTCCTGTGTTGCTCCACTGGACCAACTTAGGTCGGTTTATGTGCGGAATGGCGTATGACACACGCCGTTGGCGAGAGGTTGTCCAAGCGTTCGATGCGTCGCCGGAGCGCGGCCCGGTACGCCGTAGACTGGTGGATCGGCCCGCACACTCTCCTGACGGACCCGGGCCCGCAGCCCAGTCCAGTCCTCCAACCTCACGTACGGGAAGTCGCAACGTGTCGCTCACGATCGGAATCGTCGGTCTGCCCAACGTCGGCAAGTCGACCCTGTTCAACGCCCTGACCAAGAACGACGTGCTCGCGGCCAACTACCCGTTCGCCACGATCGAGCCGAACGTCGGTGTCGTCGGCGTCCCCGACGCCCGTCTCGCCAAGCTGGCCGAGATCTTCAAGTCGGAGCGGATCCTCCCGGCGACCGTGGACTTCGTCGACATCGCGGGCATCGTGCGCGGCGCGAGCGAGGGCGAGGGCCTGGGCAACAAATTCCTCGCGAACATCCGCGAGTCGGACGCGATCTGCCAGGTCATCCGCGCCTTCAAGGACGAGAACGTCGTGCACGTGGACGGCAAGGTCTCGCCGAAGGACGACATCGAGACGATCAACACCGAGCTGATCCTCGCGGACCTGCAGACGATCGAGAAGGTCCTGCCGCGCCTGCAGAAGGAATCGCGGATCAAGAAGGACATCGCCCCGAAGGTGAAGGCCGTCGAGGAGGCCAGGGAGATCCTGGAGAAGGGCGACACGCTCTTCGCACACGGGATCGTCCAGGGCAGCGAGCGCGCCGAGCTCCTGCACGATCTGCACCTGCTCACCACCAAGCCGTTCCTGTACGTCTTCAACGTCGACGAGGACGAGCTGATGGACGACGCCTTCAAGGACGAGCAGCGCGCGCTGGTCGCCCCCGCGGAGGCGATCTTCCTCAACGCCAAGCTGGAGGCGGACCTCGCCGAGCTGGACGAGGACGAGGCCCTCGAACTCCTCGAGTCGGTCGGCCAGCACGAGCCGGGCCTCGCCACCCTGGCCCGCGTCGGCTTCGCCACCCTGGGCCTGCAGACCTACCTCACGGCGGGCCCGAAGGAGTCCCGCGCCTGGACGATCAAGAAGGGCGCCACGGCCCCCGAGGCGGCCGGCGTCATCCACACCGACTTCCAGAAGGGCTTCATCAAGGCGGAGGTCATCTCCTTCGAGGACCTGGTGGAGACCGGCTCGGTGGCGGAGGCCCGTGCCAAGGGCAAGGCGCGCATGGAGGGCAAGGACTACGTGATGCAGGACGGGGACGTGGTGGAGTTCCGCTTCAACGTGTAGTGGGCGACTTACCGCCACTTCGCCGATCTGGCAACCATGCAGGTCGGAAGGGGTTCGACCTTCCGGGGTCAGGCCCCTGGCGCTGGCAAATCTGACCCGTCGTCACCTGTCGTCACCCCTGACCGCGACCGACGTTCCCCCCGGTTTCAGAGCGTCTTGATCGTGCCGCCGTCCCTGACGTGATTGACGCAGGTGATGTTGCCGACGGCGTCGGGCAGGAGGAACGCGGGAGGAACGCGATCAGGGCCGACACTTCCTCGGCTCGGTCATGCGGCCGACCTGACCAACGTCGTCCCGGGCCGCGCCGAGCTGACCGTCGACCTCCGCAACCCCGACGACGCCCAGATGGCCCGCGCCGAAGAGCCGGTTGTTTTGGCGAGCGCGATGCTAACTTCAATGTTACTAACATCGACGTTAGCATCATGCGGTGGAGGTCGACGGGCGTGGTGGATTTCGTAGGGCGTACGCAGGAGCTGGCGACGCTGGAGCGCGAGCTGCAGAAGGTTGCGGTGGGGGCCGGGAGGGAGCGGCCCGGGCGGTGCGTGATGCTGCGCGGGCGGCGCCGGGTGGGCAAGTCGCGGTTGGTCGAGCGGTTTGTGGAGCACTCCGGGGCACCATTCTTCTTCTACGCGGCCACTGGCGCGTCCCCTGCGGATGATCTGGCACGGCTGGCCCGGGATGCTCAGGCATCGACGCTGCCGCTGGCGCAGCTGGTGGCCGCCGCGCGGCCGGAGAGCTGGGATGCCGCGTTCGATGTGCTGGCCGCGGCGCTGCCCGCCGACCGGGCCAGTGTGCTGGTCATCGACGAAGTGCCTTACCTGATGGATGCCGATGGCGCCTTTGAGGGGACGCTGCAACGGGCCTGGGACCGGGTGCTGGAGACGAAGCCGGTGCTGCTGGTCCTCATCGGCTCCGATCTGTCGATGATGGAGGCGCTGAACAGCTACGGGCGCCCCTTCCACCAGCGCGGCCGGGAGATGGTGCTCGGGCCGCTGAACCCTGCCGAGGTCGGGCGGATGCTGGAACTGGATCCGGCCGAAGCCTTCGACGCCGCGCTGGTCACGGGCGGGCTGCCGCTGATCTGCGCGGAGTGGCCGCACGGTGCGGGACTGTGGGACTTCCTCGGCGAGGCGCTGAACGATCCCGTCTCGGCACTGCTGGTGTCCGCCGAGCGCTCACTTGCCGCGGAGTTCCCGCCGCAGGCCCAGGCTCGTGCGGTGCTGGCGGCGATCGGCAGTGGTGAGCGGACCTTCACCAACATCGCCCGCGCGGCCGGCGGGATCGGGGCCACGCCGCTGCAGCGGGCGCTGGAGATGCTCACGGACAAGCGGATCGTTGCGGCGGAGCTGCCCGTGTCCCTGCGACCGTCGAAGGACCGCCGCTACCGGGTGACGGATCCGTACCTGCGCTTCTGGCTGCACCTTCTCGGCCCCTCCATGCAGGAGATCGAGCGTGGGCGGGGTGACCTGACACTGGCGCGGATCCGGCAGAACTGGACCAGCTGGCGTGGTCGGGCCGTCGAGCCGCTCATTCGCGAGGCTCTCGCCCGGATCCTTCCCGACGACCAGCTGCCCGCAGCCCCTGCGGTGGGCGGCTACTGGACCCGTACCAACGACGTCGAGATCGACATCGTCGGGGCGGACCGCGCCCCGGTCGCCAAGGAGCTGCTGTTCGTCGGTTCCATCAAGTGGCTGGAGGAATCACCCTTCGACCGGCATGACCTGGCAGCCCTCCATCGCCACCGGGCTGCGCTCACCACCGAACCCGTCCCGGTCGTGGCGGTCTCCCGCAGTGGGGTCGACTGTCCGGGGCTCGATGCCGCCTACGGCCCTGGCGATTTGCTGACCGCCTGGCCGCTGTAAGAATTCCGCCCCAACGTGTAGAACTCACCACGTCGCTGACCCGTGGAAATGAGATCCATGGCTAGCAGACGCGCTGGGGAGATGAAGCTCACGGTCGAGCGCGATGTCGGCGGCGGTGGCCAGACCCGGGCCCTGCTTGCGCAGGTACATCACGACCGGCTCGTCGTGCTCCGAGGAGACGACCAGCTGCTTGATGTCGAGGATCAGGTCGGCGACGTCCTCCTCCAACCGGAGCCCGGCTCCAGCGGCTCGATCAGGAACCGGGGAGCGGAACTCGTCGACGACCTCTGTCAGGCGACGGACGGGCGAGGCTGAGCCGCCCGTCTCTCCAGCTCAGCCATGAAGCCCCCTGGGAAGAGGAACAGGCGGCGGGCCCTGCTCCATGCGCCCACTCCGCAACCGAGCCATCCTGTCTGCCGCCACAGGGTGCCGCCCCGTGCAGAGGAATAAGTTTCAGGTTGGAACTGAAACAAAAGCTGGTATGGTGTCACCGAAGCAGCCGCGACGAGCTGCAAGCCACCAAGGAGGGGGTCTGCTGATGACTTCCACATCGAGTCGAGCGCTGGTCAACTACCCCAACAGGTTCGACCCCGCAGCGCTCGGTGAGCTGCCTGAGCGATTGCAGTCCATCGTCAAGCGGCGAAACAACGTACTGGGTCCTGGTTACGCGCTGAACTACCGGGAGCCGGTCGAGTTCGTGTCCGGCCGAGGCGCCCACCTGTTCGACCGGGAGGGCAACGACTATCTTGACGCCTACAACAACGTGCCGTGCGTCGGTCACGCACACCCGCACGTTGTCGAGGCCGTGTCCCGCCAGATGGCCATGGTCAACACCAACACGCGCTATGTGCAGGAATCACTCGTCGACTACGCCGAGCGCCTTCTCGCGACCATGCCCGAAGAGCTCTCGAAGGTCAGCTTCGCGTGCAGCGGGTCGGAGGCGAACGACCTGGCCATGCGCGTGGCTCGTTTCCACACGGGCGGCGAGGGAATCGTAGTGACTCGCTGGGCTTACCACGGTCTCACTCGCGAGGTTGCGAGCTTCTCGCCGACGCTCGGCGCGGGGTCACCGCTGGGGCCGAATGTGCGGCTCATCGATGCTCCTGATCCGCGACTCGTTCCGTCGGGTTCATCACTTCCCGACTACATGCGAAGCCAGGTGCGCGGCGCGATCAACGACCTCGAGCGCCACGGCTACAGGCTTGCGGCGCTGATCACCGACTGCGCGCACTCCAGCGACGGCATCTTCACCGATCCCGTCGGTTACCTGCGTGACGTGGTCGAGGAGGTGCACGCCGCGGGCGGCGTGTACATCGCCGACGAGGTCCAGTCGGGATTCGCCCGGCTCGGAGAGTCGATGTGGGGGTTCAGCCGCCATGGGGTGGTTCCGGACATCGTCACGATGGGCAAGCCCATGGGCAACGGCATGCCGATCTCCGGTGTGGTGTTCAGGCCCGAGGTGTGCGACGAGTTCGGGCAGAATGTCCGTTACTTCAACACCTTTGCGGGCAGTTCGATCGCGGTTGCCGCCGGTGCCGCGGTTCTGGACGTCTTCGAAGCGGAGAACGTGCAGCAGCGAGTTCTCGACAACGGCAGGGCGCTTCGAGCCGGCCTCGAGGAGATCACTCGCGAGTCTCCCCACGTCGCGGAGGTCCGTGGCAGTGGTCTGTACGTGGGCGTCGAAGTGGTGAAGGACCGGGACTCGCTGGAGCCGGATCGTGTCCGCGCCGACCACGTCATCAACGACATGCGCGAGCGTCGCGTCCTCATCAGCGGCACCGGGGAAGCGGTCAACGTGCTCAAGATCCGACCGCCGCTGGCCTTCGACTCGGCCGACGTGACGCGATTCCTCGAGACCTTCGCGGAAATCGCCGAGATGCGCCTGTAGCAGGCCGAAAGCCGAAGGGACCGAACGGTGAACACCTCGCCCCCCGCACGTATCGCCCAGCAGTTGTTCGAGGAGAGCGGCCTGGCGTCGTCCCACGAGCCCATCGAGACGAGCGTGGTGGACGCCCTCCTCGCTCGGCACTACCAGCTGAGCGGACGTCTCGAGCGCCTGGCAACCGAGAAGGACGACACGTTCCGGCTGCGAACCGGCACGGCCGACCTTCTCGTCAAGGTTTCCCCACCCGACGAGGCGGAAGCTGTCGTAGCTCTGCAAACGGCTGTGCTGCGCCACCTCGAAACCGAAGCTCCTCATCTCCCCATCCAGCGGGTCAGGGAGACCGCCGAAGGCAGCGACGACGTACCGATCGAGACGAAAGACGGCCGGGTTCGAGTCCTGCGCGTCTTCGACTTCGTCGAAGGTGCCGTCCTCGCGCGGACGAACCACGATCCCCACCAGCTTGCCAAGACCGGGCAGATGCTCGGGCGAGTGGATCTGGCTCTGCGGTCATTCAGGCATCCAGCGGACGAGCGGCGCCTTGTGTGGGACCTTCGGCACTTCGACCAGCTGCGGGAGCTCATCGAGTACACGTCCAGCGCCGCGCACCGTCGGCTGGCACAAGAAGTGTTCCGCCTTTTCCACGGGGCCATCGTTCCGAGGCTGGGTGATCTCGAGACCCAAGTGATCCATGGTGACTACAGCCCCTACAACGTCCTGGTGGATCCGCGGACAGACGGCTTCGTCACCGGAGTGATCGACTTCGGTGACACCATGCGCAGTGCTTTGATCTTCGATCCTGCTGTGTCTCTCGCGAACCTTCTCGGCCGGACACCGTGGGATCCCTGGCGTGAGGCATGCAGCTTCGTCGCGGGATACGAGCGGGCCCGGCCGATCAAGGACACCGAACTCCCGCTCCTTCCTGTCGCCGCGTTGGCACGCCTGACACTTCGCGCGCTGGTCACCCATTGGCGCGCGGAACGAGTTCCGGAGCGTCGCGACTACCTGCTCGAGCACGCCAGAGACGACTGGGCCAACGTGGAGCGGGCCATGGCCGTCGCCGTGGAGGAGGTCGTGGCCCGCTTGCTGAGCACCCGCCATGACACGCCTTGAGCGGCGCCACTGAGGCGCCACTCGTCGGCGTCCGACACGGCAGACCTGGCCTCACTCGACGAGACCGTCACCCCGGCGACCGCACGCGTCGAGCCCTCGAAGGTCATCCACACCGCCCAGGGCTGGGAGTACGACCACATCCCGACCCGCGACCTCGGCCTGAAGCGCCGGGTGTGGATCAACCGCTACGGCCACCCCGGCAGCGCCGACTACCAGCCCTACGACGAACTGCCGGACCTGTCGGGCCTGCCGAAGCTCCTCGGCTGCTGATCCAGCTCGACACAGGGCGCCGGCACGTACAGAGAACAGAGACGAGCGCTGCGAACCCGCCTCCAGTGGGAGACGGCCACGAGGTTCTCCCCTTGAAAGGAGCAGGCGGAGTCGCACCGAAGCGCAGGCGAGCCAAGGATCGGCATCTTCGCCGGCGCCCACGGGCAGTTCGGCACGTCAGGCAGAGACCACTGGTTCGGGCTGCGTATGGTCTCGCTAAGGTCATGAGGTGAGCAGCATCAACCCCACACCCCGCGACTACAACAAGGCAAGTGTCCTTGACGTGGTTCTCTCCCATGCGCCGTTGACCCGGAACAAGCTCATCGAGCTCACGGGGTTGAGCAAGGCGACGGTGTCGCGGGCCGTGGAGGAACTGCGCTCTGACGGGTTCGTCGTGGACGGGGGAGTCGACGCCGTCGCCGGGCGTGGCCGTCCGTCGACGTACCTCGATGTGCCCGAGACGGCCGGACACGTCGTGGGGGTCGGCTTCGGCGTCGTGACCACCGGCGTGCTGGTGACCGACCTACGCGGCCGTGAGATCGGACACGTGATCGTTCCGACGGTCGAGCACCACGACGTCCCCGCCGCCGGCCGGTGGCTGGTCGACCTGATCGCGCAGACCAGCGCATCCGCACGAGGGCCACTGCGCCAGGTCGTCGTGGCACTGCCCGCCCATGTCCGCGACGGCGCCGAGGTCTTTCGGCCTGCCGATCCGATGAGAATCTTCTCCGGCAGAGACCTCCACCGAACCGTCGAAGAACTCGTCGATGCTCCAGTGACCTTCGACAGTGACGCGAACGCGTCCTTGCTCCAGGTGCTCACGGACGACGCGAGCATCCATAACGCTGCCCTGTTCAGCGTCAGCAGCACCTTGAATTTCGCCACCTGCAGGGACCGGGAACTGGCTCGGGGACGTACTCCTGCGTTCGGCGACATCGGCTCCCTCCCCTCGGGCATCGACGATCGCACCCTCAACGGGCTGCTGAGCACCGCAGGGCTTGTGGAGCTCGCTCGTGAACAGGGACTGGACGTCGAACGCGTCGAGGACCTGTGGCTGGCACCTCAGGACCATCGAGCCCGTGCGGAGATGCTCAAGGCGTTCACGACGGCGGTCACGACCGCCGTGAGCATCGTCGCGGTGACACTCGATCCCGAATCCGTCTACTTCGTCGGCCGGTTGCGCCCCTTGGTGGACGAGGTACTCCCCGAGGTGCGCAAGCGACTCGAACAGACCTTGCCGGTCATCCCCCGGATCACGACCGTCTCCCAGGTTCTGGGACTCTCGGTGGCACGCGGCGCGGTGCACGCCTGCCTGGCCATGACCCACAACCGCCTACGGGACGCGCTGCTGAAGGCACGCGGTCAGGGACCGCGGCAGGAGCAAGCTGCGCCGGCCTTCTGATCCGGACCGCGAGCATGAGGAACGAGAGAGCCTTCGTTTGACACTCCCCGGGCTCCGCCAGCTCAACCTGAGTAACGGGGTCTCTGGTGGGTGATGTGCGGGAAGCGCTGCGAGCGGCCGACGCCGGGTCCTGCACGACGAAGTACCGCTCGTGCCAGTGGGCTGACGTTACGCGGAACGTGCTGCTCGGCGGGAAACGGCGTACACAGCTGGGCGAGCGGACCGCCCCTGTAGCGTGTGTGGTCACCGCTGACAGAGTCTTGGGTGCGGGCAGCCGGCACCGAGCCGCTTGCGGAGGTGAGGCGGGGCCGGTCCCCTTCGGGGCCGGTCCCGTCGCCGTGCCCGTCCCCGGGTCAGCCCTGGCGCGGGTTCGGCTTCAGCACGGCGAACACCGCCTGGCCCGGGTCCGCCAGCCAGGCGATGCGTCCGACGTCCGGCACGTCCGAGGCCGGCATGAGCACCGTCCCGCCGCTGCCCTGCACCGCCGCGACGGTGGCGTCGGCGTCGGCCACGGCGAAGTACGGTACCCAGCGCGTCTCCTCCTGCTCGTCCTGAAGCGGGGCAACGCCGCCGAAGGACCCCTCCTGCTGGTCGCCGTCCTTGATGCTGAGCACCCGGTACGTCATGCCGGGCGCCTGCATCTCCTGCGAACGCCAGCCGAACAGCGCGTTGTAGAAGCGGATTGCGGCTTCCGGGTCGCCCACGTGCAGTTCCACCCACACCAGCGTGTTGTCCTGCGACGTGATCTCCAGGCCCTTGGTCCGCCCGGGCTGCCAGACGGCGAACCGCGCCCCCTGCGGATCGGTGAACTGGGCCATCCAGCCCTCGCCCATGACGTCCATGGGTTCGGCTCGCACCCCGCCCCCGCCGGCGACCACCTCGCGGGCGGTGGCCTGGATGTCGTCGCTCTGGAAGTACGTCGTCCAGGCCGACGCGGCCCCCTCCTCGGTCAGCGGCCCGACGGCACCGACGGTCCTCCCGTCCTTCTGGAAGAACCCGTAGCCGCCCGCCTCCGGCCCGGCGGACACGAACTGCCACCCGAAGACGGCGCCGTAGAAGGCGGCAGCCGCGTCCGTGTCCGGGCTGCCGAGGTCGATCCAGTTGGGTGACCCGGTGCGGAAGTCGGTGCCGAGCATGTGCTTCCTCCTGCGCGTGCGGTGCGGAGATCCCCGCCACTATGCCGACCCCATGGACAGGGCTCGGTGCACCGGCTCAGCGGGCCCGTGGGTTTCACCCGGAGGCGGGAACGAAATCCCCGGTCGGTTCTCCCGGTTGAGCCATGTGGCAGCTCGGTCGGGCGGCGCTCGTCGCTTCCTCGGCTCCTCAGCCGCTGCGGTCCGACTGCCCGGGTTTCTTGTCGGCGGACCTGCCGTTCGGCTCACCGCTGGGCTTGCCCGCGTCGCCGGTCCGCGCCTGCGACAACTGGTCGGCACAGTAGGCAGCGACGTCGTCCTCTCCGCCGGCGGCTGCGAGGAACCGCCGCCAGTCCGTCGAGTCCAGCGCCTTGCCCCGGCCCTTCACCGAAGCGTACGCGCGGCAGTGGGCCTGGACGTCCTTGGCCGTGGGGGGACGGTCCTGCGGGGCCGAGGTGGCGGGCATGGTGGGCTCGGCCGCCTCCGGCGCCGTTCTGGAGGGCTGCGCAGCCGTCGGCGACGGATGCCGCTGCCCAGGGGTGTCCCGCGGGCTCCCGGCGGAGTCGGGCGAGCCGATCGCCGCGATTGCGACACCGCCCACGGCGAAGGTGGCGACGAAGAGGGCGACGGTGGCTTTCGCCCAGCGCCCGGCAGGGCTGCGCCGCGCCCTCCAGTCGTCCCGCCTCCGGGTCCGCGCCTCCTTGTGCACGCCTGCGTCGCGCGCTGCGCGGAAGGCGGCCACCGCTCGCCGCTCGGCGGTCGCATCGAGGGCGTCGGCGCGCAACGCGTGACCGAGCGCCGCTTCCATGTCCGTGAGACCGGCCGCGCTGTCCGCCTGGGTCACTGGGCCGTCCGCGCCGGCGCGTCGACGGGCGAACGCTCCGCCGTCGCTGTGTCGGTCGCCCATGCCTGTGTCCGTCCTTGCGTGATCGTTGCTCGTTCGTTGTACGCGTCCGGCGCCGTCGCTGCTCATTTCGACTGCCTCAGCGTATGGACGGCCTTCCCTGTCACAGCTCAGGCGCCGAGTTGGCGGGCCAGCCGTTTCAGCCCGCGGTGCGCGGCGGTGCGGACCGCACCGGGCCGCTTGCCGAGGACACGTGCGGCGGCCGGCCCGTCGAGGCCGACGACGACGCGCAGCAGCACCGCCTCGGCCTGATCACGGGGCAGGCTCCGCACCAGTTCCAGTGCGCGTTCGGTCGAGAGAGACTCCAGCGCCTGGTCATGGGCAGTGTCCGGCCCCGGCAGCTCCATGAGGTCCAGATCGAGCGCGGCAGGCACGGGGCGGCTACGACGGCGGCGCAGGTGGTCCAGGGCCCGGTGACGGGCGATGGTCGCGCTCCAGCCACGGAAGCCGGCGCCGTCGCCCTTGAACCGGCCCAGGTCGCGGGCTATCTCCAGCCAGGCTTCGGACGCCACGTCCTCGGCGTCGTCCTTGACGAGCCCGCGCAGGTAACCCAGCAGCCCGGGCTGCACGATCCGGTACACGACCGCGAAGGCGGCCTCGTCGCCGTCCTGAGCCCGCGCGACGGCGGCACCCAACTCCGCGTCCCGCGGCTGCCCGCCGCGGGGCTCGCCTCCCTGGCCCACAACCTGTCCCAGTCCGCCCGTTCGTCGAGCACGCGGTGGTGGACCCGCTTCGCGGTGCCGCGAGTCGCTGCTGCCCACCCCTACATGATCATCAGCGCCGGGCCGCACAGGAATGTCACAGCGGACCGGACGACATCCGGACGACATCCGGACGACACCGATGGTTCGGACCGAGCACACCGGCGATCCCCCGCGTGCGGCGAACGCAGTGATCCGCGTCACTCCATCCTGTTTCGCTGTGATGTTCACCGGGCCGGCCGCGCTGGGTGGGTGGGTCACCCCTGTGACGGGTGTGCCCTACGTGACTTTGTTCTGTGGCCCTTGTGGGTCCTCGAGGGGTGGATACGTCGTGAGTCGTCGTACGTCGCATGCGTACAGACCGCTGAGTCTCAAGCGTCGGGTGTGGCTGACGCTCGGTGCCGTCGTCCTGGGGGGCGGGGGCGTGGTGACCTATGCCGTCGCCAGCCCCTCCGACCACGGGGCGGCGGGCCGCGCCAAGCGGCCGGTGAAGGTCTACGACCTCACGCTGAAGGGCACCGACGTCGGCAGGCGGGAGCTGCCGCGCACGGACACCGAGCAGTTCTCGATGGTCGGCGTCTCGTGGACGGGCGGAGCCGAGCGGCTCGACGGCACGGCGCAGGTGCGCACCCGCAGCCTCCAGACCGGCGAGTGGAGCGCCTGGCGCGACCTCGAAGCGAACGTCGACCCGCTGGAGAAGCCCGGCCCCCGTGTGCGCGGCGCCTCCGAGCCCCTCTGGGTCGGCTCCTCCGACGGCGTACAGGTACAGGTCGTCCGCAAGAACGGCACCACCGGTCCGCTGCCCAAGGGACTCGAGGTCAACCTGGTCGACCCGGGCGTGGTGACCGACGCCGAGACCAGGTCCTCCACTGGTGAGCCGGCCGCGTTCGTCGCCGAGACGAGTCCCGGCGCCACGCCCACCGACTCGACCGCACCGACCGACTCGGCCACCCCCACGGACTCCGCCGCACCCGGCGACGGCACCACCACCGCGCCCACGGACGGTCAGACCACCACGTCCCCGGCGCCGTCCGACACCGCGCCCACGGCCACCCCGACCGACTCGGTGTCCGCCTCGCCCACGACGAGCGCGTCGGCCACCACGCCGTCCGCACCGCCGTCCACCGTGCCCGAACCGCCGATCACCTCGCGCGCCGGCTGGGGCGCCGACGAGTCGCTCAGCCCCGACCCCTCGCAGTACAACGCGGACGTCAAGGCCGTCTTCGTCCACCACACCGACGGGGCCAACGACTACTCCTGCGCCGACTCCGCCTCGATCGTGCGGGGCATCTACGCGTACCACACGCAGGTCAACCACTGGAACGACATCGGCTACAACTTCCTCGTCGACAAGTGCGGCACCATCTTCGAGGGCCGCAAGGGCGGCGTCGACCTGCCGGTGCTGGGCGCCCACACCTACGGCTGGAACCGGGAGTCCGCGGGCATCGCGGTGCTCGGTGACTACACCTCCACCAGCGCCACCAACGCCGCGTTGACCTCGATCGCACGCGTGGCGGCCTGGAAGCTCGGCCAGTACGGCGCCGACCCCTCCGGGACCGTCCAGCTCACCGCGGGGGCGACCCAGACGAACTACTTCGGCACCGGCTTCACCGCGGGCGGCAAGTACACGTTCCAGCGGATCTCCGGTCACCGTGACGGCTACAACACCCAGTGCCCCGGCGGGTCCCTCTACAACCAGCTGCCGACCGTCCGTGCCTGGGCGTCCGGCCCGGTGCAGGGCCTGAAGGTCTCCTCGGTCGACGGCGCGGGCCTTTCCGGATCGACGTTCTACACCAAGGGCGCCGTCACGGTGCGCTGGACGGCCACCACGCCGGCCTCGCTCATCTCGAGCTTCAGGCTGCTCGTCGACGGCAAGACCGGCGCCACCGCCCCCGGCTCCGCCACCTCCGCCGGTGCCACCCTGACCCTGGGCAGCCACACCGTCGCGGTACAGGCCGTCCACCAGTCCGGCAAGACCGCCACCAGCGCTTCGGTGAACGTCGTGGCGGAGACGACGGCACCGACCTTCACCACCACCCCGACGCTCTCCCTGCGCACCGGCACCGTCAACACCGGCGCCGTCCCGGTCACCCTCGGCTGGAAGGCCACCGACAACGCCGCGCTCAGCTCCGTGAAGCTGCTCTCCCCCGCCACGGCCACCTTCGGTCCGACCACCACCGGCTCCAGCCGCACCGCCGCGTCCGGCACGGCCACGACCTGGTCGATGCGTGCCTACGACTACGCCGGCAACTACCGCACGGTCTCCCCGGCGTACACCCCGGTGATCCTCCAGGAGAGCTCCGCCACCAAGTCCGGCAGCTGGACCACCCGCTCCTCCACCAGCTACCTCGGCGGCAAGTCCTACTCCAGCGGCTCCAAGGGCGCCACCCTGACCTGGACCTTCACCGGCCGCTCCGCCGCCTGGGTGGTCTCCCGCGCCTCCAGCTCCGGCCAGGCCTACGTCTACGTCGACGGCACCAAGGTCGCCACGGTGGATCTGAAGTCCTCCACCACCCTCTACCGGCAGGCGATCTGGACCAGGACCTGGGCCGGCAGTGCCCAGCACACCGTCAAGATCGTGGTGGTCGGCACCAGCGGCCGTCCCACCGTCACCACCGACGGCCTGGTCTACATCAAGTGACTCCCGACGCCGTCGACACGGCGGCGTGCCGTCCGACCGGCGCATGCGGTCCCGCATGCGCCGGTCGTGTGTGCGGGACCGCAGCGTGACGTCGCGTGCGCCGGCTCGGTCAGCCGGCCGACCGGTGTTCGCCCGGCCGGCGCACCACCGCCAGCAGGTCGTCGTGCTCGGCCACCGCCTCCAGGGACAGGTGCGGTAACCGGGCACGCTCCTTCGCTCGACGCGGACACGGGCAAGTCCCGCGACCGCGGCGTTCGCCGAGTACCCCGGGGCCGGGCGCGCATCCGTGGCCGGTGACAGGGGAGCGAGCAGCCCACGCGGTGGTGAGCCCGGGCCCGCGACAGGGAAAGGGGGCCGGTCCCTCCGGGAGCGGCCCCCTCCTTCTGCGGCTGTCAGTGCTTCTGCGGCCGTCAGCGCCTCGCGGCCGGCAGTGACCGCCAGTCGGAGGCATGCGCCGGGGCGAGGTCCACCCCGGCCGACCGCAGGCCCGGGGAACCGGTGGTGGAAGCGCACAGAGCCTTCGCCACGAACGTGTTGATGGCGTCGTCGATCGGGCTCGGGGTCACCGTGCCGTCCGGTCCGAGCTTGTCGTACTTCGACAGGTTGTATGCGAGCGCCATCTGCCGGCGGCCGTCCGGGCTGGAGATCACCCATGTCTCGGCGCCGAACACCGCGCCGCTGTGGCCCCAGAACGTGCCGCATCCCCAGTCGAACCGTCTGATGCCCAGACCGTATTGCCCCGTCACGTCGCCCTGGTCGTCGGTCATCGGGACCGTCGTCTCCATCTCGGCCAGTTCGGCGGCGGGGAGCAGCCGTCCGGTGAGCAACTGCCGGTAGAAGCGGTCGAGATCCGGCATGGTGGAGACGACGGCGCCGGCGGTCCCGGCCCAGGACATGTCGTAGACGCTGTAGTCGCGCGGTGGGTCGATCAGTCCGTAGAAGGACTCGTACAGCTTCGGGTGGGGGCCGGTGATGCGCGGGCCGACGGGGAAGTACGTGTGCCGCAGACCGGCCCGGCGGATGACGTTGCGCGTGATGTACCGCTCGGGGTTCTCGCCGGTGAGCTTGCCGAGCAGCAGCCCCGCGATGATGTAGTTCGTGTTGGAGTACGACCACTTCTCGCCGGGAGCGCCGGTCGGCGGCGCCTGCACTCCCATCCGGACGAGCTCCCGCGGGTCGATGTGCCGGAAGCGGTTCTCGTCCAGGCTGCTCGTGGACAGCGTCTGCAACGACGGGAAGGCGTAGAGGACGTAGTCACCGATACCGCTGGTGTGGTTCAGCAGCATCCGCACGGTGATCCGGTCGCCGCGCTCTCCGGGGACGAGGCCGGGGAGGTACCGGGAGACGGGCGCGCCCAGGTCGAGGCGGCCGGCGGCGACCTGCTGGAGCAGGGCGACAGCGGTCATCGCCTTGGAGATGCTGCCGATCCGCTGCTCCATGTCCGGCGTCACCGGACGGCCGGTGTCGCGGTCGGCGACACCGGCGGCACCGCGCCACGTGGTGTCGCCGTCCCGCACGGCCGCGTAGGCGCCGTACATGCCGGCGGTGTGGACGGCCTCGAGAGCATCCGCCAGGGCCGCCCGGTCCGTGGCCGGCCGGTGGGCAGCGGCGGCGGGGGTGGCGGCCGGTCGGGTGGCCGCCTGGGCCTGGGGGAGCGCGGCAGCCGACGTGACAGGGCCGCGGCACAGGTGAGGGCAATGGCCCATCCCCGTCTCGTCGGGGCCGGGCGTCGCCCGGGCCGGCGTGCTAAGTGCATGGTCGTCTCCACAGCCTTTCTGCGTGGGGGAACCGGGAAGGATCCTCACGGTGATCTTCGTCGGGGCCGTGGTGAGGGGCATCGTGCACGCGGAGGAGCAGGGGTACTACCGGCGGACGAGCGGATTTCGGTCAGGGGGCTTCGACCGGGCGACGGGAAGGGCGGGGGCGGGGCGCAGCGCGGCACCCCGGGCCGCTGCGTGTGCGCGTTCCATCCCGTAAACGATAGAAAGGGGATATGACTGGTGAATCCGGTCGATCTGCGCGCCGCCGGCGTCGTTCCGGCCGCTCGCTGAGCGTGCGCAGTCTCGCCGGGCAGGTCTTCCTCCTGCAGTTCGCCGTCGTCGTGCTGCTCGTCGCCGCCACGCTGGTGGCTCTCGTGGTGCAGGCCCAACGCGACAACATGGCGGACGCCAGGAACCGCACGCTCGCCACCGCCCAGACGTTCGCCAACTCGCCGGGGATCGTGGCCGCGTTGAACAGCCCGGATCCGAGCGCGGTGCTTCAGCCGCATGCCGAGGCGACACGGAAGGCCGCGGGTGTCGACGCCGTCATCGTGTACCGGCTGGACGGGATCACCCTCACCCACAGCGATCCCCACCAGATCGGCAAGCATGTCATCGGCCCTTACGCGCAGGCCGCGGCCGGCAAGCCGTTCACCAGGACCTTCCAGGGGTCCCTGGGGCTCTCGGTGATCTCGGCGGTCCCGGTCAGGGCCCCCGACGGCTCGGTCGTCGCCATCGTCTCCGTTCCCGTCACGGTCGAGAAGGTGCAGCACCGGGTGGACCGGCAGCTGCCGGTGCTCTTCGGCGGCGCCGCCGCGGCGCTGGTCATCGCCGTGGGCGGGTCCGCACTGGTGAGCCGCCGGCTGCGGCGGCAGACCCATGGCCTGGGCCCGACCGAGATGACCCGCATGTACGAGCACCACGACGCGGTCCTGCACGCCGTGCGGGAAGGCGTGCTGATCATCTCCGCCGAGGGCAGGCTGCTGCTGGCCAACGACGAGGCACGGCGGCTGCTGGAGCTGCCGGCGGACGCGGAGGGGCGCCATGTCACCGATCTGGGCCTCGAGGAGGACCTGCCCGGGCTGCTGGCCTCCGACCACCCGGCCACCGACGAGGTGTACCTCGCGGCCGACCGCCTCCTGGCGGTCAACAAGCGGCCCACCGCACCCCACGGACCAGCCGGCAGCGTGGTGACGCTCCGGGACACCACGGAGCTGCTCGCACTGTCCGGCCGGGCGGAGGTGGCGCGCGAACGCCTGAAACTGCTCTACGACGCCGGGGGCCGGATCGGCACCACCCTGGACGTGAAGCGCACCGCCGAGGAACTGGCGGAGGTGGCGGTGCCCCGGTTCGCGGACGTGGTCACCGTCGAACTGCTGGACCCGGTCCTGTCCGGCGGGGAGCCCTCCGCGGCGAACCCCGACGTGCGCCGGGTCGCGGTCGTGGGCCTGTACGACGACCGCCTCCTCTACCCCGTCGGCGCGCTGTTCCGGTTCATCCCCGCCCACCCCGTCTCCCGGGCCATGCAAGGCGGACAGGCGGTCCTCGTCAGGGACCTGAGTGCGGACGACAGCTGGGTGGCCCAGGACGCCGTACGGTCCCGGCGCATCCTCGACCACGGCATCCACTCCCTGCTGGCGGTCCCGCTGCGGGCCCGCGGGGTGGTGCTGGGAGCGGTCGACTTCTGGCGGGGGCGCGCCTCCCCGCCGTTCGACGAGGAGGACGTGTCCTTCGCCGAGGAGCTGGTCGCCCGGGCCGCGGTGAGCATCGACAACGCCCGCCGCTTCACCCGTGAACACACCATGGCCGTCACCCTCCAGCACAGCCTGCTGCCCCGCGGGCTCCCCGAGCAGGCCGCCCTCGACGTTGCCTACCGCTACCTGCCCGCGCAGGCGGGAGTGGGCGGCGACTGGTTCGACGTCATCCCGCTCTCCGGCGCCCGGGTGGCCCTGGTGGTCGGCGACGTCGTGGGCCACGGTCTGCACGCCGCGGCGACCATGGGCAGGCTGCGGACCGCCGTGCAGAACTTCTCCGGCCTGGACATGCCCGCGGACGAGCTCCTCGGCCGACTGGACGAACTGGTGTCCCAGATCGACGCCGAGGAGGTCACCGCGGGGGAGGACGGGCAGGGGATCGCCGGGGCGAGCTGCCAATACGCCGTCTACGACCCCGTCTCCGGGCAGCTGGCCATCGCCACCATGGGCCACCCGGGACCGGCGGTCGTCCATCCCGACGGGAGCGTGGACTTCCCCCCGGTGCCCGTCTCTCCGCCCCTCGGCCTGTGCGCCGGTCTGCCCGTCGAGAGCACCGAGCTGAACGTGCCCGAGGGGTCGCGGCTGGTGCTGTTCACCGACGGCCTGGTCGAGGACCGCGACCGCGACCTGGACACCGGTCTCGCGACCCTGCGCGCCGCCCTGACCGGTCCCGACCGCACTCCGGAGGCCACCTGCGCGAGGGTGATGGACGCGCTGCTGCCCGAACGACCCACGGACGACATCGCGCTGCTGGTGGCCCGCACCCGCTGTCTCGGCCCCGACCGGGTCGCCGAGTGGCAGGTGCCCCTCGACCCGGCGGCGGTGGGCCCGGTGCGCACCGCCTGCGTCCGCCGGCTGACCGAGTGGGGCCTGGAGGAGAACGTCTTCACCGCCGAGCTCATCCTCAGCGAGCTGATCACCAACGCGATCCGCTACGGCGGCGAACCCGTCTCCGTCCGGCTGCTGCGCGACCGCGCCCTGATCTTCGAGGTGGCGGACGGCAGCAGCACCTCGCCCCGGCTGCGCCGGGCGAAGGCCACCGACGAGGGGGGCCGCGGACTGTTCCTGGTCGCCCAGTTCGCCGAGCGCTGGGGCACCCGCTACACGGGCACCGGCAAGGTCATCTGGGCCGAACAGTCCCTCCACGGCGGCGCCACGCCGGGCGCCGAAGGGCTCGGCGAGATCCTGCTGGGCCAGTGGGAGGACACGGCCCTGTGAGGGCGCCGCACACACCGCCTCACCTGCGCGATCGCCCGGCGTGGGTACGCTGGCCTGGATGACCGAAGGGCCGACGCGGTACCCGTACCGCGGCTGAAGGCCCGAGAGTTCCGAAACTCCACGATCGCGCCGCCCGCACCCCGTCTGGAGCCGTCGTGACCGCACCCCGTGGCCGAGCCGCAGCCGTCCTCGGCTGCCTCGCCCTCACGACACTGTGTCTGAACGCCTGCGGCGGCCCACCGACCACCCGGCTCGAGAAGCCGGCGACGGCGACCTCCGCGCAGAACGCGGGCGGCATGGGGGCCCTGGCCGCCGCGGCGAAGAAGGAGGGCAGGCTCACGGCGATCGCGCTCCCGCGTGACTGGGCCGACTACGGCGGCCTGATCGACGGCTTCCAGAAGAAGTACGGGATCAAGGTGACCGTCCAGGAGCCACTGGGGCACAGCCAGGACGAGATCAACGCCCTCAGAAGCAGCGGAACGCGGCCGACCGCCCCCGACGTGATCGACGTCGGCGACTCCTTTGCGCGGACGGCGGCGCGGCAGAACCTGCTCGCGCCGTACAAGGTCGCGGCGTTCGACGCGATCCCCGGCAACCAGAAGGACCCGGGGGGCCGCTGGTCCAACAACTACGGCGGCTACATCTCGATCGGCTGCGACGCCCGGCGCGTCAAGCTCTGCCCCCAGACCTTCGCCGATCTGCTGAAGCCCGCCTACAAGGGGATGGTCGCCCTCGAGGGCGACCCGACCCGGTCGGAGACCGCCTTCGCCAGCGTCTACGCGGCCGCGCTGGCGAACAACGGGTCGTTCGACGACATCCGGCCCGGCATCGACTTCTTCGCCGAGCTCAAGAAGAGCGGCAACTTCAACCCGCTGCCCGCCACCTCGGCGACGGTCCGGGACGGCCGGACACCCATCACCGTCAACTGGGACTACATCAACCTCCACGCCGCCGACGAGCTCCGCGGCAAGGGCGTGAACTGGCAGGTCTCGATCCCGTTCGACGGCAGCTTCGCCCAGTACTACGCGCTGGCGGTCAACAGGCATGCCCCGCACCCGGCGGCCGCCCGCCTGTGGCAGGAGTACGTGTTCAGCACGGAGGGCCAGAACCTCCGGCTCTACGGCTATGCCCGTCCGGTCCTCATGGACGTCATGCGGAAGGACGGCACCCTGGACAAGACCGCCGCGGCCCGGCTGCCCACGGTGGAGGGAACACCGCAGTTCCCGACGGACGCGCAACTGGAGAAGGCGAGGCGGACCGTCGACCGGGGCTGGACGGCGGCCGTCTCCGGCTGACCGGCACGCCTACGGGGAGTCGGGGGGCGGCAGCGGCTGCTCGGTCCAGATGATCTTGCCCGTGGGGGTGTAGCGCGTCCCCCACTGGTGGGTCATCTGGGCGATGATGTACAGGCCCCGGCCGCCCTCGTCCTCGCTCGCGGCGTGGCGCAGGTTCGGAGCGGTGTGCCCGGTGTCGGACACCTCGCAGATCAGGGTGCCCCCGGCGAAGCCGCTGATCGGCTCCGTGCGGATCAGACGCACCTGGATCGGGCCCCCGACGTAACGGATCGCGTTGGTGACCAGCTCGGTCACGATGAGCTCGGTGGTGAACACGAGGTCGTCGAGACCCCAGTCGCCGAGCTGCTTGCCGACGGTGTTGCGGACGGAGGCGACGGCCGCCGGATCCGCGGCCAGCTCCCACTGCGCGAGCCGGTTGCGGTCCAGCAGGCGGGTGCGGACGAGCAGCAGCGTCGCGTCCTCGTCCACGGGCCCGGGCAGCAGCGTGGCCACCGCCCGGTCGCACAGCGCCTCCAATGACTCACGGTGATCGGCGAGGGCCCGGGCGAGCAGGCCGGGCCCGGCCTCGGGGCCGTCCGCCGCCTGGAAGAGGCCATCCGTGAAGAAGGCGAGCAGGCTGCCCGGCGCGAGCCGCAGTTCGGTGGACTGGTAGGGCGGGCCGGTGCCTCCGAGCGGCGGGCCGGGCGGGAGCTCCGGGTAGTCGGCGACTCCCGTGTCCGGCGGGACGACCGCCAGTGGCGACCGGCCCGCCCGCGCCAGGCTGCACTGTCCCGAGACCGGGTCGTACACCGCGTACAGGCAGGTCACCCCCCTGGCCTCGTCGGCGTGCCGGCCGCGGCCCGAATGGCCGGGCGGGCGCTCGTGCGCGGTCTGCTCGACCAGGTCGGCCAGCCGGGCGAGCAACTCGTCCGGGGCCAGGTCCAGCCGGGCCAGCACGCGTACGCCCGTACGCAGGCGCCCCATGGTGGCGGCCGCCCGCAGCCCGTGGCCGACCACGTCCCCGACGACCAGACCGACCCGGGTACCCGACAGCGGGATCACGTCGAACCAGTCGCCGCCCACCCCGGACCCGTTGTCGGCGGGCAGATAGCGGCTCGCGGCCTGCACGGCGGTGTGCGGCGGCAGGCGGTGCGGGAGCAGGCTCCGCTGGAGCTTGAGGGCCGTGGTGTGCTCACGGGTGATCACCAGCATCAGCACGAAGCCCAGCAGCAGGGCGCCCAGACCCACCACCGTCACCCCGCCCGTCGGGCCGATCAGCGGCAGGTCGACGACCGTCGCGCCGTAGCCGGGGTCCGCGTACACGCCGAAGGCGGCGTAGAGGAACAGTGCGAGCATCAGCAGACCGCCGAGCCCCGGCAGCACGCCCTTGCAGAGCAGGTCACCGGCGCTGCGGGTGAGGACCCTGCGGTGGTACCACAGGCAGGCGAAGCCGGTCAGCCCGTAGTAGAACGCGATCGCGAGGCCGACCGATTCGACAGAGTCGGCCAGGAAGTTCCGGCTGAACGAGGACAGCAGGAGCATGACGGCGATGGAGAGGGCGCCCATGCCGACGGTCGACCAGGTCGGGGTGAGGAACCTGCGGTGGACCCGGGCGAACCGGGCGGGCAGCGCCTTGTGGACCGCCATGGAGAACACGGTGCGGGCCAGCGGCAGGATGGTCGTCTGGGTGGAGGCCAGCGCCGAGGTCAGCACCATGAGGATCAGCAGCCGGGAGAACACCAGCCCCGGGCCGTGGCTGCCGAAGACGGCGTCGCCCAGCCCGGAGAGCACATCCCCCGAGTTGCCGGTGTTGCCCAGCCCGATGCCCGAACTGCCGATCCCGGCGAACGCCTGCGCGGATGTCGACACCAGTGCGTAGGTGACCAGGAGCAGCACGGTGGAGATCACCGCGGCGCGCCCGGGGATGCGGGTGCTGTCGACGGTTTCCTCGTTGACCGTGACGGCGGTGTCCCAGCCCCAGTAGATGAACACCGCCACGAGGAGGCCCGAGGTCAGCGCCTTCGCCGAGGAGACCTGGAAGGGGTCGAACCAGGAGGCGGAGATGTGGATCGCCGTCGGGGGAGCGCTGGTGTAGACCCTGACCAGCGCGGTCACCGCGAACAGGACCAGCACCGCCACCTCGACGCACAGCAGCCAGCGCTGGAGGGCGGCCGAGATCTCGATGCCGATGTAACAGACGGCGGTCAGTACGACGATCCAGACGATGCCCGCCACGGTGGTCCACAGCCGGCTCCCCGCCAGGCCGTCCAGGCCCACCAGCCGGAAGCCGTAGATCCCGGCGATCTCGGCGAGGTTGGCCAGGACGAGGATGTCCGCGACGATCAGGCCCCAGCCGCCCATCCAGCCGGTGCGCGGCCCGAAGGCACGGGTCGCCCAGGTGAAGGCGGTCCCGCAGTCGGCGTTGGACGCGTTCAGCTCCCGGTAGGCGTACGCGATCAGCAGCATCGGGACGAACGCCAGCATGGTGACGATCGGGGCCTGCAGTCCCACACCCGCCACGATGAGGCCCAGCGTGGCCGCCAGGCTGTACGCCGGGGCTGTGGAGGCCAGGCCGATGACGACCGAGGAGAACATGCCGAGGGCGCCGCTCTTGAGCCCTTTCCGGCCGGGCCCCGTGCCGGGGGCGGGGCGGTCGGCGGGACGAGTCGAAAGTGCGGCCCTGTCACCCACCTTGCCCATTATGTGGAGAATCGGCAGGGATCGCTTCTCCGTCGCCAGGCGGGGCGACCGGGCCGGGGGGACGTCCCGGGCCCGGTGTTCTCAGGGGCCGGCCAGCCCCGTCTTCAGCCCCGCCCCGCACAGCGGCACCACCGCACTGCGGGACCCGAGGGCACCCTCCCGTACGGCCCCCCAGCAGGCCACGCCCGTCGACTCCACGTACAGGCCCCGGGACGCCAGGTCGAGTTGGGCGTGGCGGATCTGGTCCTCGGTCACCGTCAGGAACGTGCCGCCCGAGTCGCGTACCGCGCGCAGGATCTGGCGGGCCCGGGGCGGCCGCGGGATCGCGATCCCCTCGGCGGACGTCGGCCCCGCGGGAGTGATGTCCACCACGTCCTCGGCGCCCTCCTCCCATGCGCGTGCCAGCGGGGCGACCGCCGCCGCCTGCACCGCGTACAGCACCGGGCGGCGGTCGAGCAGCCCCGCCCCGTACAGCTCCGCGATCGCGAGGGAGGCGCCCAGCAGCAGCGTGCCGTTGCCGACGGGGAGCACGAGGGCGTCCGGGAGCCGCCCGCCGAGGTCCTCCCACAGTTCGTGGACGTACGTCTTCGTGCCGTGCAGGAAGTAGGGGTTGAAGACGTGCGACGCGTAGAACACCCCCGGCTCGTCCGCCGCGTCGCGCGCCACCCGTGCCGCCGCCTCACGCCCGCCCTCGACCGGCACCACCCGCGCCCCGTGCGCCTCCATCTGCTCCAGCTTCTTGGCCGAGGTGCCCTCGGGGACGTACACCGTGCACGGCAGCGCGGCCCGGGCGCAGTACGCGGCGATCGACGTGCCCGCGTTGCCGCTGCTGTCGGCGATCACCTGCCGGGGCTTCAGGCGCAGCGCGAGTTCGGCGAGCAGCACCGCGCCGCGGTCCTTGAAGGACAGCGTCGGCATCAGGAAGTCGAGCTTCGCCGAGATGCCGTCGGTCAGCTCCACGAGCGGGGTGCGGCCCTCGCCGAGAGAGACCGAGGGCCCCGCGAGCGGCAGCGTCTCCGCGTACCGCCACAGCGAGTTCACCCGGCCGCCGAGGGACTTCAACGGGGCGGGCGTGGGCGCGAAGTCCAGGTCCAGCGGGCCGCAGCAGACGGGGCAGCACCAGGCGAGCGACTCCGCGGCCACCCGGGTGCCGTCCGCCGGGCAGTAACAGTCCGGCAAAGGTGTCATGCGAGAAGGCTAGTTCTCGGCTCTCCTGACTCTCTGTCATGAGAAGTGCGCGGCTCCCGTGTTCGCGGCAGGTGTGACGGCGTCCATAACGGGGAGAAAGTGCCTGGGTAAAGCCCTTGGCACAGAGAAGTCATCACATCGAGTGATTCTTTGGCCCGTGCTTGCATGGCGGAACCGACGGTTGCCACGCTGTTGCTGTCTGTACAACCTGATGGGAGCGGCCAGTGACTTTCGGTGAGCAGCCGGCGTATCTGCGTGTCGCGGGTGATCTGCGCAAGAAGATCGTCGACGGTCTGCTGCCACCGCACACCCGGCTGCCGTCCCAGGCCCGCATCCGCGAGGAGTACGGCGTCTCGGACACGGTCGCCCTGGAGGCGCGCAAGGTGCTGATGGCCGAGGGGCTGGTGGAGGGCCGCTCCGGGTCGGGCACCTACGTCCGGGAGCGGCCGGATCCGCGGCGCATCGCCCGCTCCGGGTTCCGGCCGGAGAGCGGCGCGACCCCGTTCCGCCAGGAGCAGGCGGACGCCTCCGCGCGCGGGACCTGGGAATCGCACAGCGAGCAGACGGCGGCGAGCGGCGAGATCGCCGAGCGGCTCGCCGTCCGACCGGGTGACCGGGTGATGTGCACGAAGTACGTGTTCCGGGACGCGGGCGAGGCGATGATGCTGTCCACGTCCTGGGAGCCGCTCGCGCTGACGGGGCGCACCCCGGTGATGCTGCCCGAGGAGGGTCCGCTCGGCGGCATGGGGGTCGTGGAGCGGATGGCCGCCATCGACGTGATCGTGGACAACGTCACGGAGGAGGTCGGCGCCCGCCCCGGCCTCGCGGAGGAGCTCCTGGCCCTGGGCGGCGTCCCCGGCCATGTGGTCCTGGTCATCCAGCGGACGTTCTACGCCTCGGGCCGCCCGGTCGAGACGGCGGACGTGGTGGTACCCGCGGACAGGTACCGGGTGGCGTACCACCTGCCGGTGAAGTAGCCCGGAGCCGGTGGAGCCGGAAGCCGGTGAAGCAGCCGAAAGGGGCGGCTTGGGCCCGCCCGCCTCCGAGAGCACCGCTGCAGCCGCCTCCACGAGCCCTGGAGTCAGCTGCCGACAAGCCTCACCCCGGTCGTTGCGCCCGCCCTCCTGCAAGTCGCCTTCCCGGGCCCCCGGTTGCCCCTCCGCCCAGGCTGTCCCGCCGCTGCAATCCGGTCGTTTCTCGCCGCCCCACCCCCCGGCGCTTCGCGCTGCTCCGCGTGCACAAGGGGCGTGTTAGGGGGCGCGTGTGACGGCGCGCGCCTCCTCCGTCATGGCTGGTTGCGTACCTCTTTGTGAAAAGTCGGATTCGCTGCGTGAAGGTAAGGCGTAGGCTCGGGCATATGCGCAGTGCGGTTTCCTTGGTGGGCGGGGCGCGGCCGAAGCCGGGGACGGGACTCGGGCGGGCAGGGGCGGGAAGGAGCAGTGGGGCGCGATGAACGACAGCACGGTCACTCTCCCCTGGCTCGTCATACGGCAGGACGACAACGGCAACCGCTACCGCGTGGGCAGGTACGCCACCCGCGCCGAGGCGCAGAAGATCGTGGACAGCCTCGGCGACCGCGGCCACAAACAGCTCTACTGGGTCGAGCGCATCGGGCAGAACGCAGGCGCGTGAGCCGCACCCGTCGCGCGTGGGTGACCCTCCCGCGTGGGCGACCCGTCGTGCGGCTCCCGTAGGCTCCGGCGCATGACGCAACCGATCGTGGTGGTCGGCGCCGCCGTGCTGGACGGTGGCCGCCTCCTGGCCGCCCGCCGCAGCGCACCCCCGGAACTCGCCGGCCGCTGGGAGCTGCCCGGCGGCAAGGTCGAACGCGGAGAGACCCCCGAGCAGGCCCTCGTGCGCGAGCTGCGCGAGGAGCTCGGCGTCACGGCGGAGCCCGTCGCACGCGTCCCGGGGGAGTGGCCCCTCAAGCCCGGGTACGTCCTGTACGTGTGGACCGCCCGCCTCGTCGCCGGCACCCCCGAGCCGCTCCAGGACCACGACGAGCTGCGCTGGCTGACCCGCGAGCAGGTCTGGGACGTCGACTGGCTCGATCAGGACGTCGCGGCGGTCGAAGCGGTACGGGCCGCGTGGCAGCCGCTCCCGCACCACGGCGCCTCATAGAGCCTCGGACTCTCGCCCCGCCGAGCGGGCCGCGGCAGTTCGACGACCCTGCCCCAGCCGTTTGAACTCGGGCTCCTGTGCATGGATACGGTAAAGCCTGTGCTCGCCTTGTGAGCGGCCCACGTCGCCGCGCAGGCCGGAATGCCACGGTCCCCACCTGCGGAAAAGCCGCAAGTCGCACCCCGGAGCGGGGGCGTCCCGGTCTCTCGGCTGCTGGTGGTGAATGGGACTGGTGTTGCACAAGGGGCTGGCGCCCCATACGCCGTTCGTGCCACAGTGCGCCCCAGTGCGCGGTAAGGCGCCATTGATATCGGGTATGTGCCCATTAACCCCACGAAACCGGACATGGGTGGGCTTCTGGCCTGGGAAGTGATCGGCGTGCTCGACACCCAAGGCGAAAGCGCCGAGTGGACGTTCCCCGCAGACCCCGGTGCGGTCCGCACCGCCCGCGCCGTAGTCCGGGGCCAGCTGCGCACCTGGGGTCTCGACGAGCTCGGCGATGTCGCCGCGCTGCTGGTCAGCGAGCTGGTCACCAACTCGATGCGGCACGCCACGGGCCCCATCGGCGTCCGCCTCATCCGGGCCGCCGGCCCCGTGTCCACTCTGCTCGTCGAGGTCTCCGACCCGCTCCCCGAATTCCCCCGGGAGCGCAGGGCCGGTTCCGACGAGGAGGACGGCCGCGGTCTGCAGCTGGTCGCCCACTCCTCGCGCCGCTGGGGCACCCGGCCGGCGGACACCGGAAAGACGGTCTGGTTCGAGCTCGCGGTTCCCTGCTGACCGCGCTCATCCGGTGCACGGCAGCGCGTCACCGGCGCGGCCGGCGGGGCGCGCACCGACCGATCGGATCCAGCCAGGAGAGCGGGTGACGTTCTTTGGTTCGAGCGGGCACCACCTGGTTAGAAGACTGGGAGTATTGCCCGGCCGGTCCAAAAACCATCGGGATCGTGCTGTGATCGTGAACACCGTGTTGTGCGGCACCGTAGTGCTGGATACTGCGGGCAGCCGCCCCCGGTGACCGGTGCCGGACGCGGTGAGCTGGAGGGGACGGTTCGCGTGAGCGAGATACCAGCGAAGGCCACGGAGTCCGAGGACCCGTCGGACGGCGCGAGGGGCGGGGCCGCGGTCGATGCCGCCGCGGCCGTCGAACCGCGCGACCCGGCGGGCGGCCCCCTGTGGCAGAGCAGTCCGCCCGGCTCCATCTACGACTACATCAAGGTCGCCTCGTTCTCCCTCGGCCCCGACGGGCTCGTCGAACAGTGGAGCCTGCGCGCCGAGCATCTCTTCGGCATCTCCGCCGAGCGGGCCGTGGGCATGGACCCCATCGAGGCGTTCGTCGCCCCGGACCTGCGCGAGCGCGGCCAGCGCAAGATGGCCGAGATCCTGGACGGCCGCGAGTGGACCGGCGTCATCCCCTATCGGCTGCCCGACGCGGAGCGGACCGAGGGGCTCGCCGAGGTCTACGTGATGCCCACCACGACCGAGGACGGCGAACAGGGCGCGGTGTGCATCATCGTCGACGCCCGCACCCTCCGCAGCATCGAGACCGACCTCGCCGCCTCGCAGGCGATATTCGGCCAATCTCCCTTCGGCTTCCTGCTGATCGACCTCGACCTGCGGGTACGCCGCGCCAACGAGCGGTTCGCCTCCACGTTCGGGGGCACGCCCGCCGACCACCGCGGCCGCACCGTCCACGACTACGTGCGGTCCCCGGAGGCCGAGCGCATCACCGCCACGCTGCGGCGCGTCCTGGAGACCGGCCAGTCCATCACGGACATGCACATCACGGGGTTCGTCCCCGACTCCGACGAGCGCAAGCACTGGTCCGTCAACCTCTACCGGGTGCACAGCGGCAGCGGCCGGCCCATCGGGATCGCCTGGCTCGGAACCGACATCACCGCGCGCCGTGCCGCCGCCCGCGAGGCCGCCGCCGCCCGCCGCAACCTCGCCCTGCTGAACGAGGCCGGTGCCCGCATCGGCAACTCCCTCGACCTGGAGACCACCGCCCGCGAACTCCTCGACGTGGTCGTGCCCGGCTTCTGCGACCTCGCCACCGTCGACCTCTACCAGGGCCTCCTGGCCGGCGACGAGACACCGCCGGGCCTGCCCGACGGCAGCGCCGAGCTGCGCCGCGTCGCGTTCGCCAGCGCCGTCTCGGACGCGCCCCTGGCGGGCGGGCCCGCGCCCGTCGAGGTCGGCGCGGTGCACCACTTCTCCTTCAACTCGGCCTTCGCCGACGCCCTGCGCACCGCGCGCCCCCGGCACATCTCCGCCGAGGACGGCGGCCTGATCCAGTCCACCCTCGCGGTCCCGATGGTCGCGCACGACACCGTGGTCGGCCTCGCCCAGTTCTCCCGCACGAAGGGCAGCGAGCCGTTCGGGGAACGCGACCGCGCGCTCGCCGTGGAGCTCGCCGCGCGCGCCGCGGTCTGCATCGACAACGCGCGCCTGTACCGCCGCGAGCACGAGCGGGCGCTGATCCTGCAGCGGTCCCTGCTCCCGCCGGGCGACCCGGAGGCCTCCGGCCTGGACATCGCCTGCCGGTATCTGCCGGGCAACGCGGCCACCGGGCGGCCGAGCGAGGTCGGCGGCGACTGGTTCGACGTCATCGAACTCCCCGGCCACCGCACCGCGTTGGTGGTCGGCGACGTCATGGGCCGGGGCCTGCGCGCCGCCGTCGCCATGGGCGAACTCCGCACCGCCGTCCGCACCCTGGCCCAGCTCGACCTCGAACCGGCCGAAGTCCTCGCGCAGCTGGACGAGATCGCGCGCGGCCTGGGCGCGCCCGGAGGCGTCCAGCAGGCCACCCGTGCCGCCCGCCGGCCCCGTGAGGCCGACCTGTCCGAGGTCTACCTCGCGACCTGTGTGTACGCGGTCTACGACTCGGTGACGCGCCGCTGCACCTTCGCCAACGCGGGCCATCTCCCGCCGGTGCTCGTCGAGCCGGGCGAGCCCGCGCTGATGCTGGACGTGCCGCCGGGGATGCCGCTCGGTGTCGGCGGCGAGCCGTTCGAGGAGGTCGAGGTCGAACTCCCCGAGGGCGCGCTGCTGGCGCTCTACACGGACGGCCTGGTGGAGTCCCGCGACCACCCCCTGGACGAGGGTCTGCAGGCGTTCGTCGGCGCCCTCACCGACCCCTCCCGGCCACTGGAGGACGTCTGCGACCACGTCCTCAACACCCTGGACACCCATCACGGCGAGGACGACATCGCGTTGCTGATGGCACGTGTACAGGGACTGCCGGCCGACTCCGTCGGCGACTGGACGCTGCCCCGCGAGCCGCGCAGCGTGGGCCGGGCCCGGGAGTACGCACGCGGACAGCTGCTCAGCTGGGACCTCGAACCGCTGGTCGACACCACCGAACTCCTCGTCAGCGAGCTGGTCACCAACGCGTTGCGCTACGGCGAGGGCGAGATCAGGCTCCGGCTGCTGCTCGACCGGACGCTGGTGTGCGAGGTGTGGGACGCGGGCCTGGTCCAGCCGCGCCGCCGCCGCGCCCGGGACACCGACGAGGGCGGCCGTGGGCTGCAACTGGTCGGCATGCTCTCCGCGGCCTGGGGTTCGCGCCGTACGCCGCGCGGCAAGACGGTGTGGTTCGAACTCCCGCTGCCGGGCGGCGAGGGCGGCGTCACGGACCCGGCGGAGGCGTTGCTGAGTCTGTTCTAGGCGCCGGGTCCGCGTCCGCCGACCAGGGCCGGCTCTCGGCCGGTGCCGTCCGGAACAGCTCGTCGCCGTCCCTGCGCCCCCGGGTGGCCGGCCCGCCGAAGCTCGCGGGTCCGCCGTGACCGCCCGGGCGGTGGCGCGCCTCTTCGGCCGGTGCGGCGAGTGGGGTCCCCCTGCTCGAAGAGCTTGGGGGAGCGTGCCGGGCGTCGCGGCGGGGCGGACGTCGCCTGCCGGGGCACCAGCAGGATGCCGCCGAGCACGGCGCCGCCCGTCCACAGGCCCTCGCCGTACGGCGTCCCGTACGCCCGTACGTCCCGCTCCGCGAGCCGGCGGGCCTCCCGGGCGAGTGTGTCGGCCTCACGGGCGTCGGCGAGGGCGTCGGCCGGTGCGGGGACGGGCGGCACAGCGGTGTTCACCGCGCCGCGCAGCCGCCGCTCGGCCTCGGCGAGCCGCGTCCGCGCCTCCCAGCCGACGGCGCCGCGGTGCGTGGTCACATGGCCGGCGGCCGCCCCGACGGTACTGCGGGCGACGAGCACGGCCCGCTCGAGCCGCCCCAGCGCCCCGGAACCCCGCGCCACCCGGTGCAGGGCCCGGTCCAGCCCCACGGCCGCCTGCTCGATGCGCCGCAGCGCGCCCACGGGGTCGTAGGGCCCCTCCCCGTTCCTCTCCTCCCGCACCCGCGCCACTACCGACTGGCCGTGGGCGATCGCCCGGGCGGTGTCCGTGCCCAGGAGCCCGCGGGCCTCCGAGAGGTCGGCCTCCATGTCGGTCAGGGCCGTGGGCAGGCGGTCCGCCGCCGCCGTCAGGTCCGCGGCGAGCCGGACCACACCGTCCATGAGGACCGTCGCCTGCTCGGTCGCGGCCTCGGCGGCGCGCAGCAGGGCCACCGCGTCGTCCGTCGCGCCGTCCCGCATCGCCTGCCGCGCCCGGTGCAGGACGGTCGTGGCGAAGTGCAGCCGGTCCTTCGCCTGGTCGTCGTGGCCGGCCACCGGCAGACAGGCCGACAGGGCGTACCGCGCGCGTATCCCGGCGAGTGCGCGGTCCGCGTCCGGGGCCCGTGCCGTCACCTCCCGCAGCCGTGCCTCGGCACGCTCCAGCGCCTCGCCCGCGGTCCGCTCCAGCGCTCGGATCCGGTCGAACTCGGGCGCCTGAGCGTCCAGCCGCCGCCCGGCCGCCTCGCACCGCTCGACGATCTCCTCCAGCAGCCCCCGCGCCTGCCCCTCCCCGTCGTCGAACCGCTGCCGCAGCCGGAACGCCTCAGCCACCTCCACCGCGGCGAACTCCACCGCCTCGGCGCACTCCCGTACCGCCTCGTCCCCGAACGCCTCTGCCGCGCGGCCCAGTTCCTCCCGGCTGGTGCGCACGCAGTCGTCCGTCTCGACGAGCAACCGCCGGGCCCGCCGGTCGAGTTCGTCCAGCGGTACGACGGTGGGCAGCATCCCGCCGGGTGTCGTACGGGTCGCCGCGCGCAGCTTGCGCCGCACCGATGCGTACGCCGCCACGGCGACGGCGGCGAGCGCGGCGACCAGCGGCAGCACGAGATCCCCGGTGGAGGTGTGGTGCGGTACCAGCACCACGGCGAACACGACAGGCACCCTCCGCACGGCTCGGAACACGGCGGCCGGGCGCGGCCGGCGTCGACGGTGGGGCGGCGTCACATTTCGGAGCGTATGGCTGAACACGCGGCACCGCGACCGGGGTGCGGCGCCTGATGTACGGGGGACGGATCTGGTCCTACGCAGCGCTTGGTGCCATGATCAGCCCAACGAACCGCCGGGGGCCCGATGCTGCACATCACCTCACTGATCGCCGTGTGTGTGGTCGTGGCGTTCCACGCCGTCGCGGGCGTCCTCGTCCTCGCGACCGGCCGGGTCGCGCCGTGGGCGCGGGGGAAGGTGCTGCGGCCGCGTCTGTGGGGCTTCGGAGCGCTGTTCTTCGCCGCCGGCTTGGGGCTGTGCCGATACGCGTCCACGGTGCGCGACCTCACCGTCCTCGACATCCTCTTCTCCATCGGCCTGCCCCTGATGATCTGCGGCGGAGTGCTGCAGTTCCTGGGCCAGCGCGTCGGCCGCGGGTCCGCATGACGCCCGCACGGACACCCCTCAGCCGCGACGCCCTCGCCCCCCTGGCCCGCGCCGCACTCGGCCCCACCCGCCGCCTGGACACCGTCACCCGGCTGCACGGCGGCTCCAAGAAGGGCGTCTACCGCCTCACCCTCGACGACGCCTCCACCGCGATCGCCTACGTCTGGTCACCCGACGAGGACTACTGGGACGCTCCGCCCGCCGACCCCCGCGACCCCTTCTCGCACGCCTCCGGCCTCGACGTGTTCACGGCGTCGCACGAGCGTCTCACGGCCCTCGGCATCCGCACACCGAGCCTGCTGTTCGCCGACCCAACCCACACGCACCTGCCCGCGGACGCCGCGATCGTCGAGGACCTCCCCGGGGGCACCCTGGAGGAGTTGCTGCGCCGCGACCCCCACGCGGCGGCCGGCGCGCTGAAGGACCTCGCCGCCACCCTGACCGCGATGCGCGCCCACACCGCCCCCCGCTTCGGCAAGGTCGCCCTCGTCGACGACGGGGGATCCGTGCACGGCGCCTCGTGCGAAGCCGTCGTACGGGACCGCGCACTGCGGGACACCGAGGAGGCCGCGGCCCGCGAGCCCCGTGTCGCCGCCGTGCACGACCGGCTCGACCACCGCCTGCACGAACTCTTCGCGGCGGTGCGCCCCCGCGTCCGCCACAGCGTCGTCCACGGCGAACTGGGCCCCGACCACGTCCTGCTGGATGCGGACGGCCGTCCGGCACTGATCGACATCGAAGGACTGATGTACTTCGACGCCGAGTGGGAGCACGCCTTCCTCCAGCTCCGCTTCGGCCCCCACTACGAGGCCCTGCGCACCGACGACCTCGACGAGGACCGGCTGCGCCTGTACCGCCTCGCACTGCACCTCTCCCTGGTGGCGGGCCCCCTCAGGCTCCTCGACGGCGACTACCCGGAACCGGGGCCGATGCGGGGCATCGCGGAACACAACCTCGAGCGCGCACTGGAGTTCGTACGCCGATGACCGGCATGCACTCCTGGCCGGCAGGGTGACGCAGCCGTCGGCCCGGCGACCCGGCCGGCCCAGGGACGCCGCTGCTACGAGGGACGCCTCCTGATCTTCGAGCCCAGCCACACCAGGGGGTCGTACTTGCGGTCGACCGCCCGTTCCTTCAGCGGGATCAGGGCGTTGTCCGTGATCCTGATGCCCTCGGGGCAGACCTCCGTGCAGCACTTGGTGATGTTGCAGTACCCGAGGCCGTGCTCGTCCTGGGCCGTGCGCTTGCGGTCCAGGCCCCGCTCGGCCGCCGCGTCCAGCGGGTGCATGTCCAGTTCCGCGACCCGCATGAGGTAGCGCGGGCCCGCGAACGCCTGCTTGTTCTCCTCGTGGTCGCGCACCACGTGGCAGGTGTTCTGGCACAGGAAGCACTCGATGCACTTGCGGAACTCCTGCGAGCGGTCGACGTCCTCCTGCATCATGCGGTACTCGCCCGGGCCGAGCCCCGCGGGCGGGACGAAGGCCGGGACCTCGCGCGCCTTGACGTAGTTGAAGCCGACGTCCGTCACCAGGTCGCGGATCACCGGGAAGGTGCGCAGGGGAGTGACGGTGATCGTCTCCTCCCGGTCGAACACCGACATCCGCGTCATGCACATCAGCCGCGGCCGCCCGTTGATCTCCGCCGAGCACGAACCGCACTTGCCGGCCTTGCAGTTCCAGCGCACCGCGAGATCCGGGGCCTGGGTGGCCTGAAGACGGTGGATGATGTCCAGCACCACCTCGCCGTCGTTGACCTCGACCTTGAAGTCCTCCAGGCCGCCGCCGCTCACATCGCCCCGCCACACCTTGAAGCGGGCTTCATAGCTGCTCATTCGTACAGCTCCTCTTCGGCGAGGTACTTCACCAGCTCCTCCTTCTCGAAGAGGGCGAGCAGGTCGGGGCGGACGGGTTCGGTGGTCTCCCGGGTGAGCGCGATCTGGCCCCGGACCGGGTCCGTCGCCGCCAGGCCCCCCGTCGGGTCGGTGAGCCGGCACAGCAGGTTGATCCGCCGCCACGCGCGGTCCATCGACGGGAAGTCCTCGCGGGTGTGACCGCCGCGCGACTCCGTGCGCTCCAGCGCGGCCCGCGCCACGCACTCGCTGACCAGCAGCATGTTCCGCAGGTCCAGCGCCAGATGCCAGCCCGGGTTGTACTGCCGGTGCCCCTCGACGCCCGCCCGGCGCGCCCGCACCCGCAACTCCGCCAGCTTCTTCAGCGCCTGCTGCATCTCCGACTCGCGGCGGATGATGCCGACCAGGTCGTTCATGGTCTGCTGGAGCTCCTGGTGCAGGGCGTAGGGGTTCTCCGGTGGGCGGCCCCCTTCCCCGATGTCCTCGCCGGGCGCCGGACCCTCCGCAGAGAACGGGCGCAGCGCCTCGGCCGCCGCAGTGTCCACCTGGACCTCGTCCACGCGGGGCCGCTCGGGCAGCCCCATGGCGTACTGCGCCGCGTGCAGACCGGCCCGGCGCCCGAACACCAGCAGGTCGGAGAGCGAGTTGCCGCCCAGCCGGTTGGAGCCGTGCATCCCGCCGGCCACCTCCCCGGCCGCGTACAGGCCCGTGACCCCACGGGCCGCCGCCGTGTCCGAGTCGACCGCCACGCCGCCCATCACGTAGTGGCAGGTCGGCCCGACCTCCATCGCCTCGGCGGTGATGTCCACGTCCGCCAGCTCCTTGAACTGGTGGTACATCGACGGCAGCCGGCGCCGGACGACCTCGGCCGGCATGCGCGTCGACACGTCCAGGAAGACACCGCCGTGCGGGGAGCCCCGGCCCGCCTTCACCTCTGCGTTGATGGCGCGCGCCACCTCGTCCCGGGGCAGCAGCTCGGGCGGGCGGCGGTTGTGCTCCGGGTCGTCGTACCAGCGGTCGGCCTCCGCCTCCGTCTCCGCGTACTTCTCCTTGAAGACGTCGGGGACGTAGTCGAACATGAACCGCTTGCCGTCGGAGTTCATGAGCACCCCGCCGTCGCCGCGCACCGACTCGGTGACGAGGATGCCCTTCACCGACGGCGGCCAGACCATGCCGGTCGGGTGGAACTGCACGAACTCCATGTTCAGCAGCGGCGCCCCGGCGAGCAGCGCCAGCGCGTGCCCGTCGCCGGTGTACTCCCAGGAGTTCGACGTCACCTTGAAGGACTTGCCGATGCCGCCTGTCGCGATCACGACCGCCGGGGCTTCGAGGACGAAGAAGCGGCCGGACTCGCGCTCGTAGGCGAAGACACCCGACACCCGACCCGCGGCGGAGCCGCTGTCGGACGCCGTGTCCTTCAGGATCCGGGTGACCGTGCACTCCTGGAACACCTTCAGCCGGGACTCGTAGTCGCCGGTCTCCTCCTTGTCCTCCTGCTGGAGCGCGACGATCTTCTGCTGGAGCGTGCGGATCAGCTCGAGCCCCGTACGGTCACCGACGTGCGCCAGGCGCGCGTACTCGTGGCCGCCGAAGTTGCGTTGGGAGATCTTCCCGTCCTGCGTACGGTCGAACAGGGCGCCCCAGGTCTCCAGCTCCCAGACCCGGTCGGGTGCCTCCCGGGCGTGCAGCTCGGCCATCCGCCACTGGTTGAGGAACTTCCCGCCGCGCATGGTGTCGCGGAAGTGCACCTGCCAGTTGTCGTGCGGGTTGGCGTTGCCCATCGCCGCCGCGATGCCGCCCTCCGCCATCACCGTGTGCGCCTTGCCGAACAGCGACTTGCAGATCACGGCCGTGCGGGCGCCGCGCTCGCGGGCCTCGATGGCGGCGCGCAGCCCGGCGCCGCCGGCCCCGACCACGACCACGTCCCACTCCTGCCGGTCGACCACGGACATCACAAGGCCTCACTGTCGTCAGAAGAAGCGCGGATCGGCGAAGGCGCCGGACGCCACCAGGTACACGTAGAAGTCGGCGAGGGCCACGCTGACCAGGGACGCCCACGCCAGCAGCATGTGCCGGGCGTTGAGCCGGCTGATGAACACCCACGCCTTGTAGCGCACCGGGTGCTCAGAGAAGTGCTTGAGCTTTCCGCCGACGATGTGCCGGCAGGAATGACAGGAGAGCGTGTACGCCCAGATCAGCGCGATGTTCACCAGGAAGACCAGGGTGCCGAGCCCCATGTGGCCCCAGCGGTAGTGCTGGTCGCGGAAGGCGAGCACGGTGTCGTAGGTGAGGACGCCCGCCACCAGGAGCGCCGCGTAGAAGAAGTACCGGTGGACGTTCTGCAGGATCAGCGGGAAGCGGGTCTCGCCGGTGTACTTCTTGTGCGGCTCCGCCACCGCGCAGGCCGGGGGCGACGCCCAGAAGCCGCGGTAGTAGGCCTTGCGGTAGTAGTAGCAGGTCAGGCGGAAGCCCAGCGGGAAGATCAGGATGATGATCGCCGGGGAGATCGCCCACCAGCTGCCGAAGAGGTCCGCGTTGGGGCCCGCGTGCATGGTCCGGCACCGCTCCGCCAGGCAAGGCGAGTAGAACGGCGAGACGTACGGCGCGGCGTAGTAGTGCGCGTCGGCGAAGGCGCGCCAGGTCGAGTACACGACGAAGGCCAGCAGCCCGGCGGCGGTGCCGGCCGGGGCCAGCCACCAGCGGTCGGTACGCAGGTGGCGCCCGGGGATCGCGGCGCGCCTGCCGGTCCGCTCGCCGCCGGGCACGGCGGCGTGGGTGTCGGGGGATTCGGTGCCAGTGGCCAACTTGGGACGCACCTTCTTCGTCAGGGGGCGTGCCGGTCGCGGGCGCCGAGACCCTCGTCGTCCGAGTCCGTCCACAGGGTGGTGTCGTACGGGGTGTCGGGGATGGCGACGAGATCGGGCCGCCGCAAGGCGCCTGCCGCACTGGCCGCCTCGCGCAGCAGCGCCACGCTCTCGCGCAGGTGGTCGGCGTCGGTGCGGACACGGCGGATGTCGAGCCCGCCGCTGCCCATCTGCCGCTCCAGCCGCCCGACCGACCGGCACAGGTCGTCGAGGCAGCGCTGGACCGATGTCAGTTCCTCGTGCACGGACATGACGTGACCTCGCTTCCACGGGTCCTTCGGACCGGGTCGGCAACGCTCATGCGCCTGCGAGTGTTGCGCGTCACACCGACCGTAGGGAAGGGACATGCAGCGATTGGCCGACGCACGGGGGTGTGTGCGGGTGCGTTTTCGAATCTCCCGCCACGCCGGGGTGAAGGCGGCGGGGGTACGGACAGGCGGCCGGCTGCGCCATACGGGTGAGCTTGCCCCGCCGCGTCGTCGTGTCGCCGCATCCCGTCGGCCCCTTTCCTCTTCAGTGGGCGCATACATCTGATCAGCTCCAAATACCCCCAATACTCCCAAACCGGATCATAACGCCCTAACCCCGCTCATCCGCGGAGCGGCCCCTCGGAGGTAGACGTGATGTCCCACGACGGTGTCGGACCGCGCGCGGTAATGCGCTCGGTCGCATTCCTCACCGCGGGAGCCCTCGCGGCCCCGGCGCTCGCCGCCTGCAGCGCCGACGACGAGCAGAAGAGCAAGCCGGTCGCCGCGCAGGACGTCGCTCCCGCCGCCCGCGCCCTCGTCGCCGAGGGGGGCACCCTGCGCTGGGCCGTCGACGCCGTGCCCGAGACCCTGAACACCTTCCAGGCGGACGCCGGCGCCACGACCACCCGCATCGCGGGCGCCGTCCTGCCCTCGCTGTTCCGATTGGACGCGCAGGGGCGCCCGCAGCGCGATCCGGACTTCCTGGAGTCCGCCAAGGTGGTGTCGACCGAGCCCAAGCAGGTGGTCGTCTACCGCCTCAACCAGCAGGCCGTCTGGAGCGACGGCCGGGAGATCGGCGCCGACGACTTCGCCGCCCAGTGGCGCGCCCTCGCCGGCAAGGACAACGCCTACTGGACCGCCCGCAACGCCGGCTACGACCGCATCGAGAAGGTGGAGCGCGGGGCGAACAACCTCGAGGTCAAGGTCACCTTCGCCAAGCCGTACGCCGACTGGCGGTCGCTGTTCTCGCCGCTGTACCCGAAGGACGTCACGGGCACCCCGGACAGTTTCAACGACGCGGCCAGACGCGGCCTGAAGGTCACCGCCGGCCCCTTCTCCCTCGCCAAGGTGGACCGCAAGGGTGGGGAGGTCACCCTCGGCCGCAATCCGCGCTGGTGGGGGCGGCCCGCGAAGCTCTCCCAGATCGTGCTCGTGGCCGTACCGCTCGACCAGCGGGCCGCCGCGCTCGCCGACGGCAAGGTCGACATGGCGGAGGTGAACCCGGAGGACGCCGAGCGGATCACCCGCGCCGCCCGCGACAAGGGCAGCAAGCCCCTTCAGGGCCCCTCCGCGACCCCCAGCGGCGCCACGGGCGTCCCCGGCGCCGAGCAGCAGCAGGCCCTGCGCGGCTTCGTGATCCGCAAGTCCCTGGAACCCGCCTACACCCAGCTCGCCCTCAACGGCTCCCGGGGCCCCCTCACCGACGAGCGGGTGCGCCGGGCGATCGCCCGCGCCCTGGACCGCACCGAGCTGGCCGGGCTGGTCCTCAAGCCGCTCGGGCTGCCCGCCGTTCCTGTCGGCAGCCACCTGGCGCTCGCCGGGCAGGACGCCTACCAGGACAACAGCGGCTCCCTCGGCAAACAGGACACCGCCCAGGCGCAGGCGCTGCTGACCGAGGCGGGCTGGGTGCCCGGCGGGACGGTCAAGGAAGAGCCGAAAAAGAAGAAGGGCGCGGCCGGACCCGAGGGCCACAAGGCGGAGCACGGGGACGGCACGGGCGACGACGGCGCCTACATCGTCGGCGAGGACAACAAGCCGCCCGCCCAGCACGACCCCCGCGACCACGCGAACAAGCCCGCCGACGAACAGGCGGGCCGGCGCCTCGACGGCGAGCTCCAGCAGGAGCCCGGCCGGCGTCCGGGCGGGGCGCCGGGGGCGTACGCGCCCAAGGGGACGGCCGCGCCGGGCGGTGCCGCCTCCGGGGTGCTCGCCAAGGACGGCAAGGCGCTGCAGCTGCGGTTCGTGCTGCCTTCCGGACCGGGCTCGAAGACCCTGCGGACCGTGGGTGACCGCATCGCCCGCATGCTTCAGAAGGTCGGGATCCGCACGGAGATCACCGACGTCCCCGACGACAGCTACTTCAAGGACCACGTCGCGTCCGGGGACTACGACCTGGCGCTGTACTCCTGGCCCGCGACCGCGTTCCCCGCGACCGACGCCCGGCCGATCTTCGCCAAGCCGGTGCCGGCGGCGGACGGCTCACTGAGCGTCGAACAGAACTACACGCGGGTCGGCACCGACCAGGTGGACCAGCTCTTCGACCAGGCGATCGCCACACTGGACGAGGGCGAGGAACGGGACCTGGTCCGCAAGGCCGACGCCCGCATCTGGGCCACGGCGGCCTCCATCCCGCTCTACCAGCGCCCCCAGCTCACAGCCACCCGCACCGACCTGGCGAACGCGGGCTCGTTCGGCTTCGAGACCCCGGTCTACGAGGACATGGGCTACCTGAAGAAGGGCGCAAAACCGTCCCCGCGGGCTTCCTAGCTGCGGGCAGTCGTGCCGCTGGGGCCATGGGGGCCCCGCTCGAGGAGCCGAGAGCCTGGTGGAGGGTGGGCGCAGCGGGCACCCCGTAGCGCCGGGTTGCGCACCCCACCCCCGCCCAGCCTCGGTACCGGGCGCCGCAAACCACCCTGAGCTGCACCAACGTGACCCGGCCCCCCTCAGCGGCAGCGCCCCCGTACCATGGGGTGAGGCCGTGGCACGTTCAGCCCGGCAGGGCGCGCGTACCGAGGACGTACGCGCAGCCGTCCTCACCATTCCGGGAGTACGCCGCAATATGGCTGTGACTGCAACGCGTCACGACATCCGCAACGTCGCCATCGTCGCCCACGTCGACCACGGCAAGACGACCATCGTCGACGGCATGCTGAAGCAGGCCGGCGCCTTCGCCGCCCACCAGCTCGAGCAGGTCGACGACCGGGTCATGGACTCGAACGACCTGGAGCGTGAGAAGGGCATCACGATCCTCGCCAAGAACACGGCGGTGAAGTACCACCCCAAGGACGGCGGGGACCCCATCACCATCAACATCATCGACACCCCCGGCCACGCCGACTTCGGCGGCGAGGTCGAGCGCGGTCTGTCGATGGTCGACGGTGTCGTGCTGCTGGTGGACGCCTCCGAGGGCCCGCTGCCGCAGACCCGCTTCGTGCTGCGCAAGGCCCTCCAGCAGCGCCTGCCCGTCATCCTGTGCATCAACAAGACGGACCGCCCGGACTCCCGTATCGACGAGGTCGTCAACGAGACCTACGACCTCTTCCTCGACCTGGACGCCGACGAGGAGCAGATCGAGTTCCCGATCGTCTACGCCTGCGGCCGTGACGGCATCGCCTCCCTGACCAAGCCGGAGAACGGCACGGTCCCGGCCGACTCCACCAGCCTGGAGCCGTTCTTCTCCACGATCCTGGAGCACATCCCGGCGCCGACCTACGACGAGGACGCCCCGCTCCAGGCCCACGTCACCAACCTGGACGCCGACAACTTCCTCGGCCGTATCGCGCTGCTCCGCGTCGAGCAGGGCGAGCTGCGCAAGGGTCAGACCGTCGCCTGGATCAAGCGCGACGGGAGCATCAGCAACGTCCGCATCAGCGAGCTGATGATGACCGAGGCACTCACCCGCAAGCCCGCCGAGAAGGCCGGCCCGGGTGACATCTGCGCCGTCGCGGGTATCCCCGAGATCATGATCGGCGAGACCCTGGCCGACCCCGAGAACCCCATCGCGCTGCCGCTGATCACGGTCGACGAACCCGCGATCTCCATGGTCATCGGTACGAACACCTCGCCGCTGGTCGGCAGGGGCGGCACCGGCAAGGGCGCCAACGCCAAGGCCACGGTCAAGGACCGCAAGGTCACCGCGCGCCAGGTCAAGGACCGTCTCGACCGCGAGCTGGTCGGTAACGTCTCCCTGCGGGTCCTGGACACCGGCCGCCCGGACGCCTGGGAGGTCCAGGGCCGTGGTGAGCTGGCGCTGGCGATCCTGGTCGAGACCATGCGCCGTGAGGGCTACGAGCTGACGGTCGGCAAGCCGCAGGTCGTCACCAAGGAGATCGACGGCAAGGTCCACGAGCCGTTCGAGCGCATGACGATCGACGTGCCCGAGGAGCACATGGGCGCGGTCACGCAGCTCATGGGCGTCCGCAAGGGCCGTATGGACAACATGTCCAACCACGGCTCGGGCTGGGTCCGCATGGAGTTCGTGGTCCCCTCCCGCGGTCTGATCGGCTTCCGCACCGAGTTCCTGACCAGCACCCGCGGCACGGGCATCGGCCACTCCATCCACGAGGGCTTCGAGCCCTGGGCCGGCCCGCTGCAGACCCGTAACAACGGCTCGCTGGTGGCCGACCGCTCCGGCTCCGTCACCGCGTTCGCGATGACGAACCTCCAGGAGCGCGGCACCCTGTTCGTGGAGCCGGGCACCGAGGTGTACGAGGGCATGATCGTCGGCGAGAACTCCCGCTCCGACGACATGGACGTCAACATCACCAAGGAGAAGAAGCTCACCAACATCCGGTCCGCCACGGCCGACATCGCCGAGTCGATCGTGCCGCCGCGCAAGCTGTCGCTCGAGCAGTCCCTGGAGTTCTGCCGCGACGACGAGTGCGTCGAGGTGACGCCGGAGGCGGTCCGCATCCGCAAGGTCGTCCTGGACCAGCGTGAGCGGGCCCGCGCCGCGAGCCGCGCCAAGCACAGCTGATTTCCGGCCACCCACCGGCCACCTACGACAGGGTCGGGCGCTCCGCGAGACGGGGTGCCCGACCCTGTCGCGCAGAACAAGCGGGATAGGGAAAACCCTTCACTTCTTCAAGGGAGCCGCACAGCCCGACCCGTGCGCACTACCCTGCTGACGAGGTGCATTCCGGCCATGCCAGGCGGATCGCCGGCGAACGGGCTTTGCGGCGGCGGCCGTTCACCCGAACAGGACGGCGCGTGCACGGTGTGCATCGGTGTGCGCGTACGCCAGTGGCGCCCCCGCACACCTTCACCGTAACCGCAACCGGATTTTTTCCCCCGAGTGTCCGGAATGCGGACACCCATCCCCGGTAGATGTGTAACAAGTCCGTTTCGCAGGGATCTTTCGGCAAACCGTTTGTCCGGATTTTGGAAGATGTACGGGCCAGGTGTGATGGAACCGAGACCTTAGGGGTGTGGTTCGTCCCTGGTCGATGGCAGATAGTTAGGCGCGTAGAGCTCGGATCAACGGGTCATGCGCTATCGGTGGCGCCGACTCACGAGCGCGGGGGACACCTGAACGTTTCAGGCGCCGGTGACGGCGACGTGTCAGGTGTCCTCCCATGCGGTGAACCATTGGACTCATGAGGAGGAGCCCCATGCGTGGTGCCAAGAGCGCCAAGTGGGTTGCGATAGCCGCGGTTGTGGCGCTGGGCGCGACGGCCTGCGGTGGTGGCGGGGACAGCGGCTCGGGCGGCGGCAAGAGCAACGGCATCGTGTCGATGGAGATCGGTGAGCCGCAGAACAGCCTGGTCCCCACCAACACGTACGAGACCGAGGGCGGCCAGGTCATCAACGCTCTCTTCACGGGTCTGACCAAGCTCGACGGCAACAACAAGGTCGTCAACGCGATGGCGCAGTCGATCGAGACCAAGGACAACAAGGTCTGGACGATCAAGCTGAAGCCGGGCTACACCTTCCACAACGGCGAGAAGGTGACCGCCCAGTCGTTCATCGACGCCTGGAACTACGGCGCCAACCAGACGAACGCACAGCAGACCAACCCGCTGTTCAGCCACATCCAGGGCTACAAGGACCTGAACCCGGGCGAGGGCAAGAAGCCCAAGACCGACAAGATGTCGGGTCTGAAGGCCATCGACGACAACACCCTCCAGGTCACCCTGGACGGTCCGTTCTCGGCGTTCCCGTCGCAGCTGTCCTTCACCGCGTTCGTCCCGGTGCCCAAGGCGTTCTTCAAGGACCCGAAGGGCTTCGGCGAGGCCCCGATCGGCAACGGCCCCTTCATGATGAAGGGGAAGGTCAAGCACAACCAGGAAATCGACACGGTCAAGTACGACAAGTACCCGGACGCCTCGAAGATCGAGGTCAAGGGGGTCGACTTCAAGATCTACTCGAACCTGGACACGGCCTACAAGGACCTGGTCGCGGGCAACCTCGACATCGACATCAACGTCCCGACCTCGGGTCTGCCGACCTACAAGAAGGACCTGCCCGGCCGCACGATCGACGAGGCCGACTCGGCCGTCGGCTACATCGGCTTCCCGATCAAGTACAACAAGGCGTTCCAGAACGCGGACCTGCGCAAGTCCATCTCCATGGCGATCGACCGGAAGACGATCGCCGAGAAGGTCTTCGTCGGTGCCCGTACGCCCGCGGACGACTACATCAGCCCCATCATCGACGGCTACCGCAAGGGCGCCTGCGGTGAGGCCTGCACCTACAACCCGAGCAAGGCCAAGGAGCTCTACAAGCAGGCCGGCGGGCTGCCCGGCAACTCGCTGGAGATCGGCTACAACGCCGACGGCGGCCACAAGGAGTGGGTCGAGGCGGTCGCCAACCAGCTCCAGCAGAACCTGGGCATCAAGGTGACGGCCAAGCCGTTCGAGCAGTTCCAGGCCATCCTCAACGACCTGGACGCGAAGAAGTACCAGGGCGCGTTCCGCATGGCGTGGAGCATGGACTACCCGGACATGGAGGACTACCTCCGTCCGGTCTTCTCGAAGGACGCCATCGCCAACGGCTCCAACTACTCCGGCTACGTCAACGAGGAGTTCGAGAAGCTCCTCGTCAAGGGCGACCAGGCCCCGACGCACGAGGAAGCCGTCAAGATCTACCAGCAGGCCGACGACGTCCTCCTGAAGGACCTGCCGTACATCCCGGTGTACTTCTACACGCTGAACGCAGGTTTCAGCGAGAACATCAAGTCGATGACGGTCGCCGGCCACCAGGTCCTGTGGGACACGGTCAAGCTCGGCTGAGCCGTATCTGAACAGGTCCGACACGCGGCCAGAGGGTGAGCAGGGGGAGGGGCTCGAAGCCTTCCCCTGCTCACCCCTTCTGGCGTCTCCCGTCCGACAGTGCCGCCGCCCCGGCCACGGGCGGATCGAGCACCCCCCTCTGGAGCACCCATGGGCCGATACGTCGTGCGCCGCCTCCTGCAGGTGATCCCTGTGGTGATAGGCGTCACGTTCATCATCTTCTGCCTGGTCTTCGCGCTGCCCGGCGACCCGATCCAGGCACTGGCCGGCGACAAGCGCGCCGACCCCAACATCGCGGCGATCCTCCGCGCGCACTACCACCTGAACGAGCCGCTGTACCAGCAGTACTGGCACTACATCAGTGGCGTCTTCACCGGTGACCTCGGTGAGACCTACAACGGCCGTGCCATCTCGGACATCGTCGCCGAGCGGTTCCCGGTCACGCTCAAGCTGGGCCTGACAGCCTTCGCCATCGAGGCCGTGATCGGCATCCTGGCGGGCATCATGTCCGCGCTGAAGAAGGGCAAGTTCCTCGACAACGTGGTGCTGGTCGCCACCCTCCTGCTGATCTCCATCCCGGTCTTCGTGCTGGGCAGCGTCCTTCAGCTGGAGCTCGGCGTGAACCTCAAGGCCACGCCGGTCGCCGGCATCGACAAGGGCTGGCCGCAGAGCTACATCCTCCCGGCCATCGTGCTCGCCTCGACCTCGATGGCGTACATCGCACGACTGGTACGGACGAGCCTGACGGAGTCGATCCGGGCCGACTACGTCCGCACCGCGATCGCCAAGGGCCTGCCGCGGCGCCGGGTCATCGGCCTGCACGCGATGCGCAACTCCCTGATCCCGGTCGTCACCTTCCTGGGCTTCGACCTCGGCGCCCTGATGGGCGGCGCCATCATCACCGAGCGGGTGTTCAACATGCCCGGTATCGGCGGCCAGCTGGCCCAGTCCGTCTATCTGCGTGAGCGGCCGATCGTCGTCGGCCTGGTGACCCTGCTGGTGCTGATCTACCTGGCCGCCAACCTCGTCGTAGACCTGATGTACGCCGTGCTCGACCCGAGGATCCGCTATGAGTGAGAAGACGATAGAGAGGCCCACCACCGACGAGGCCTCCCTCGCCAAGGAGATCGAGGCCGAGGAGAAAGCGGCGGCCCGTCAGGCCAGCCTGCTCAAGGACGGCTGGGCGGACCTGCGGAAGCGGCCCATGTTCCTCGGGACCGCCTTCATCATCGTCTGCCTGCTCGCGCTGGCGATCGTGCCCAGCCTGTTCACGGCGCGCTCCCCGTTCTCGGACGGCTTCTGCCAGCTGCAGAACTCCATGAACGGGCCGTCGTCCGGGCACTGGTTCGGCTTCGACGTGCAGGGCTGCGACATCTACACGCGGACCGTGTACGGCACCCGCAACTCGATCGTCGTCGGCGTGGTGACCACCGTCGCCACCACTCTGATCGGCGGCCTGGTGGGCATGCTGGCCGGTCTGGTCGGCGGCTGGGTCGACGCGGTGCTGTCCCGGATCACCGAGGTCTTCTCGGCTCTGCCGCTCATCGTCGGCGGTCTGCTGATCATGTCGATCTGGGGCGGCGGCGACGTGTGGACGGTGTCGTTCATCATGGCGATCCTCGGCTGGCCGCAGGTCTTCCGGATCATGCGCGGCGAGGTCATCTCGAACAAGTACAACGACTACGTGATGGCCGCCCGTGCGCTCGGCGCGGGCTCGGGTCGGATCGCGTTCCGGCACATCCTGCCGAACACGCTCGCCCCCGTCATCGTCATCACCACCATGAACCTCGGTGTCTACATCGCCGCCGAGGCCGCCCTGTCCTACCTGGGCATCGGCATCCAGTACCCCAACATCTCGTGGGGTCTGATGATCAGTGACGCCCAGGACCGGTTCCTGACCTCGCCGCACGCGCTGCTGTTCCCGGCCGGCGCCCTGAGCATCACCGTGCTGGCGTTCATCATGCTCGGCGACGTCGTCCGCGACGCCTTCGACCCGAAGATGCGCTGAGGGAGGCGTACGTGACCACCATCCAACCGACGGACGCCGTCCCGGCTCCGCGACCCGGCGACGCCGAGAAGACCGGCCCGCTGCTCGAAGTGCGTGACCTGCACGTCGAGTTCCAGACCCGCGAGGGTGTGGTCCGGGCCGTCAACGGCGTCAACTACTCGGTGAACTCCGGGGAGACGCTCGCCGTGCTCGGCGAGTCCGGCTCCGGCAAGTCCGTGACCGCGCAGGCGATCATGGGCATCCTTGACATGCCGCCGGCCCGCATCCCGCAGGGAGAGATCCGCTTCTACGGCGAGGACATGCTGAAGATGTCCGCCGAGGAACGGCGCAAGCTGCGCGGCGCGCGGATCGCGATGATCTTCCAGGACGCGCTCTCCGCGCTCAACCCCGTGCTCAGCGTGGGTTTCCAGCTCGGTGAGATGTTCCGCGTCCACCGGGGGCTCTCCCGCAAGGAGGCCAAGGCCAAGGCGATCGAGCTGATGGACCGGGTGAAGATCCCGGCGGCCGCGGCACGCGTGAACGACTACCCGCATCAGTTCTCCGGCGGTATGCGCCAGCGCATCATGATCGCCATGGCGCTCGCCCTGGAGCCGGACCTGATCATCGCCGACGAGCCGACCACGGCCCTCGACGTGACCGTCCAGGCCCAGGTGATGGACCTGCTCGCGGAGCTGCAGCGCGAGTACCACATGGGCCTGATCCTCATCACCCACGACCTGGGTGTCGTCGCGGACGTCGCCGACAAGATCGCGGTGATGTACGCGGGCCGCATCGTGGAGACGGCGCCGGTGCACGAGCTGTACAAGCGCCCGGCCCACCCCTACACCCGGGGTCTGCTCGACTCGATCCCGCGCCTGGACCAGAAGGGCCAGGACCTCTACGCGATCAAGGGCTTGCCGCCCAACCTGCTGAAGGTGCCCGGCGGTTGCGCCTTCAACCCACGGTGCGAGAAGGCGCAGGACATCTGCCGCACGGAGCGTCCGCCGCTGGTCCCGGTGACCGAGCAGGACGGAACGGAACTGCCCGGCCGCGCGAGCGCGTGCCACTTCTGGAAGGAGACGATCCATGGCTGAGCCGACCAAGACCGGCGAGCCGCAGGACGCGACACCGAACGTCTCCGCCGTGGACGTCGCCGACGTGCACTCCGAGGAGGAGGCGGTCGCCGCCCTCGAGGCGCCGGTCGACCGGGGCGAGCCGATTCTGCAGGTGCGCAACCTGGTCAAGCACTTCCCGCTGACCCAGGGCATCGTCATCAAGCGTCAGATCGGCGCGGTCAAGGCCGTCGACGGCGTCTCCTTCGACCTCTACCAGGGCGAGACCCTGGGCATCGTGGGTGAGTCCGGATGCGGCAAGTCGACGGTGGCCAAGCTCGTGATGAACCTGGAGCGGGCGACCGCCGGTGAGATCTTCTACAAGGGCCAGGACATCACCAAGCTGTCCGGCAAGGCCCTCAAGGCGGTCCGCCGCAACATCCAGATGATCTTCCAGGACCCGTACACGTCGCTCAACCCGCGTATGACGGTGGGCGACATCATCGGCGAGCCCTTCGACATCCACCCCGAGGTGGCCCCCAAGGGCGACCGGCGCCGCAAGGTGCAGGAGCTCCTCGACGTCGTGGGTCTCAACCCGGAGTACATCAACCGCTACCCGCACCAGTTCTCGGGCGGTCAGCGCCAGCGCATCGGCATCGCCCGCGGCCTGGCCCTGAACCCCGAGGTCATCATCTGCGACGAGCCGGTCTCCGCCCTGGACGTGTCGGTCCAGGCGCAGGTCATCAACCTGATGGAGCGACTGCAGGACGAGTTCAACCTCTCCTACATGTTCATCGCGCACGACCTGTCGATCGTCCGGCACATCTCGGACCGCGTGGGCGTGATGTACCTCGGCAAGATCGTCGAGATCGGCGACGACGAGCAGATCTACGACCACCCGACGCACCCCTACACCCAGGCGCTGCTGTCGGCGGTCCCCGTGCCGGACCCGGAGGCCCGTGAGCACCGCGAACGGATCATCCTCACCGGCGACGTGCCGTCCCCGGCCAACCCGCCCTCGGGCTGCAGCTTCCGCACCCGCTGCTGGAAGGCCACGGACAGGTGCGCCGAGGAGGTGCCGCTGCTGGCGGTCCCGGAGCGCTTCAAGGGCGCGGACACCCCCGCGGCCCACGAGTCGGCGTGCCACTTCGCCGAGGAGAAGGACGTCGTGCACGCGGCCTGACGTCCGCCTGGCATCCGTTCGGTTCCCGGTACCTCGTAAGGTGCCGGGAACCGGCGTTTTCCGGAGGTGACGGGCTGTCTGAACCGTCAAGGGGCGACGACGGTCCGAGCCCAGTGGCACGCCACCTGCCCGACGTCGCTCCCGCCCAGCACGTCCGGTTCCCGCGTCCGGCACGCGTCCGCGACGCCCGCCCGTTCCGCCTCCCCGCCGGACAGGATCTGGCAGCGGGGGTGGAAGCGGCAGCCCGTGGGGATGCGGGAGGGGTCCGGGGGTTCGCCGGACAGGACGACAGGGGCGCCCGGGGCTTCCGGGAGGACCGACAGCAGCGCCTGGGTGTAGGGGTGCCGTGGGGCGGTGAGGACCTGTTCGACGTCGCCCGCCTCCACGATCCGGCCGAGGTACATCACCGCCACCCGGTCCGCGATGTTCCACGCCAGGCCCAGATCGTGCGTCACGACCAGCGCGGACAGGCCCAGTTCGGTGCGCAGGCGCAGCAGCAGGGCCAGGATCTCGCCGCGCACCGAGGCGTCGAGGGAGGCCACCGGCTCGTCGGCGACAATCAGTTCCGGGTCCAGGACGAGCGCGCCCGCGATCACCACGCGCTGGCGCTGGCCTCCCGACAGCTCGTGCGGATAGCGCAGGAAGAAGCGCTCCGGTGGGCGGAGTCCCGCCCGGGAGAGGGCCCCCGCGACCGCCGTCTGCTCGTCTCCGCCGTACCCGTGGATCCGCAGCCCCTCCGCGACCGCCTCGTACACCGTGTGCCGGGGGTTGAGCGATCCGCTCGGGTCCTGGAGCACCAGCTGGACGCGCCTGCGGTACGCCTTCAGGGCCCGGGCGGAGTAGTCGAGCGGCCGCCCGGCGAAGCGGACGCTTCCCGACGTCGGCGGTACCAGGCCGAGCAGTGCCCGGGCCAGTGTCGTCTTGCCGCAGCCCGACTCGCCGACCAGCGCCACGATCTCCCCGGGGCGGATGTCGAGGTTCACACCGTCCACCGCCCGGGACGGCACAGCGCCGTGGCGCCCGGGGAAGGTCACGCGCAGTCCCTCCGCGCTCAGCAGCGGTGACTCAGTCGGTGAGGCCGTCGCCGGTGTCGTCGGTGAGGTCGTCATGGGGTGCTCCTCGCGTCCTCCGTCGCCGCCGTCGGACCGGGGGCGGGATGTGGCGGCACATGCACGCACGCCGCCCGGCGGCTCGGGCCGGCGTCCCGCAGCTCCTGGTCCTGGGTGGCGCAGCCGTCCAGCACCACCGGGCAGCGCGGATGGAAGGCGCAGCCGGACGGCAGGGCGGACGGGTCGGGCGGATCGCCCGCCAGGCCGTGCGGGGCATAGCGGGAGGCCGGGTCGCCGATGCGGGGGAACGCCGCGGACAGGGCGCCGGCGTACGGATGCCGGGCGTCGTCGTAGAGCTGCCGGGCCGGGCCCTCCTCGACCACCCGGCCCGCGTACATCACCGCCAGCCGGTCGCAGGTCTCGGCGAGGACGGCGAGGTCGTGGCTGATCATGATCAGGCCGAGGTCCTGTTCGGCGACGAGTCGGCCGATCAGCCGCAGGATCTGCGCCTGGATCATCACGTCCAAGGCCGTCGTCGGCTCGTCGGCGATGACCAGCCGTGGGTCGCAGGCGAGCGCCATGGCGATCATCACGCGCTGGCGCTGGCCGCCGGACAGCTCGTGGGGGAACGCCGTCGCCCGTGCGGCCGGGAGGCCCACGTGCTCCAGCAGTTCGCCGGTCCTGCGCTTCGCCTCGGCCGCGGTCGCCTTGCGATGCAGCAGCATCGGCTCGGCGATCTGGTCACCGATCCGGTGCACCGGGTTGAGGGAGTGCATCGCTCCCTGGAAGACGATGGAGGCCCCCGCCCAGCGGACCGCCCTGACCTGCCCCCACCGCATCGTCAGCACGTCCTCGCCGTCCAGCAGGACCTGTCCGCCGACCCGGGTGCCGGGCGGCAGCAGCCGCAGCAGGGCCAGTGCCAGGGTGGACTTCCCGCAGCCCGACTCGCCCGCGATGCCGAGCCTCTGCCCCGCCTCCAGCACCAGGTCGACGCCCCGCACGGCGGCGGCCCCGCCGGCGTAGGTCACCTCCAGGTCCCTCACCTCGAGCAGCGTCAACGCTCCACCCCCAGCCGGGGGTTGAGGACGGACTCCACCGCGCGGCCGCACAGCGTGAAGGCCAGGGCGACGACGGCGATCGCGATGCCCGGCGGCACCAGGTACCACCAGTCGCCGGAGCTCACCGCGCCCGCCTCGCGGGCGTCCTGGAGCAGACCGCCCCACGACACGACCGTCGGGTCGCCCATGCCGAGGAAGGCGAGCGTCGCCTCGGCGAGGATGGACGAGGAGATCATCAGGGTCGTCTGCGCCAACACCAGCGGCATGACGTTGGGCAGCACGTGCCGCAGCATGATGTGAGCGTGGCCGCCGCCGAGCGCCCGCGCCCGCTCGATGTAGGGCCGGGACTCCACCGCCAGGGTCTGCGCCCGCACCAGCCGGGCCGTGGTCGGCCAGGACGTCACACCGATCGCCAGAATCACCGTACCGAGCGAGCGGGACATCACGGTGGCGAGCGCGATGGCGAGGACGAGCGTCGGCATCACCAGGAACCAGTCCGTGATCCGCATCATCACCGTGGCGTAGGCGCCCCGGAAGTGACCGGCGGTGATCCCGACCAGCGCGCCGATCGCCACGGACAGCACCGCCGCGAGCAGCCCGACCAGCAGCGAGATCCGCGAGCCCCACACCACCAGGCCCAGCAGGTTCCGCCCGAACCGGTCCGTGCCCAGCGGGAACCCGCCGCTCGGATGCTGAAGCGGCCGGCCCGGAGCGCCGGTCACACTCGACACGTCGGAACCGACGGTCAGCGGCGCGGTGAGCGCGACCGCGGCGAACAGGACGAGGACGGCCAGGCCCACGAGCCCGGCGCGGTGCGTGCGGTAGTGCGCCCAGAAACGGGCGGCGGAGCGGCGGCGGCGCTGCCAGGCGAGCGTACGCGGGCTCGCCTTCGCCACCGGAGGAGTCGTGTCGGTACGGGTCGGCCCGCCCGGGGGAGTCGTGTCGGTCGTCATCGGCCCACCCGGGGGTCGAGCAGCGGATAGATCAGGTCGGCCAGCGTGTTCATGAGGATCACCGCCGAGGCGAAGACGAAGAACAGGCCCTGGACCAGGGGAAGGTCGGGCACGCTCAGCGCCTGGTAGAAGAGCCCGCCGAGGCCGGGCCAGGAGAACACGGTCTCCACGAGGATCACCCCCGCGACGGTCCGGCCGAGATTGACGAAGACCAGCGTCACGGTCGGCAGCAGCGCGTTCGGCACGGCGTGCCGGCGCCGGACCAGGTCGTCCCTCAGGCCCTTGGCGCGCGCGGTGGTCAGGTAGTCGCTGCCCATCTCGTCGAGCAGCGCCGAACGGGTGACCAGCAGCGTCTGCCCGTACTCGACCGCCACCAGCGTGATCACCGGCAGGACGAGATGGTGGGCGACGTCGACGGCGTACGCGAAGCCCTCCTTGCCGCCCGACTCCATGCCTCCGGTCGGGAACACACCCGGGACCGGGCCCACGCCCACCGCGAACACGATGATGAGCAGCAGGCCCAGCCAGAAGGAGGGGATCGAGTACAGGGTCAGCGCCACACCGGTGTTGAGCCGGTCGCCGAGCCGGCCGTGGCGCCACGCCGAGCGGGTGCCGAGGACGATGCCGAGGACCGTGTAGAGGACGAACGCGGTGCCGGTGAGCAGCAGCGTGTTCGGCAGCGCCTCGGTGATCCTGTCGATGACGGGTGCCCGGAACTGGTACGACGTGCCGAGGTCGCCCGTGAGCGCCTTGCCGCAGTAGTCCGTGAACTGCTGCCACAACGGCAGGTCGAGACCGAACTCCCTGCGATAGGCCGCCAGCTGCGCGGCCGATACCGGGCGGCCGCCCGTCATGAACTTCACCGGGTCGCCCGGGATCAGCCGGAAGAGGAAGAAGCTGGTCACGAGGACGGCGAGCAAGGAGACGGCGGCGCCGCCCGCCTTGCCCGCCGCGTACCGCAGGTACGGGGTGCCGGCATGTGTCCGCAGTTCGCGCGCCGGTTCCACTACTCACGGTCCTCAGCGGTGGCGCGGCGCCGCAGGCCGAGGACCACCCCTGCGCCGACGAGGACCACGACGCCCGCGACGATGCCGACGACGACCCCGGTGGACGAGGAACCGCCCGAGGAGTCACCGGAGTCCGCCGGTACGGCCGACCACCAGCTCCAGTAGCCGTCCTGGCCGTAGATGTTGCCCGCCTTCCGAGGCATGGTGGTGATCGACGCGATCTGGTCCGTCCGGTAGGCCTCGACCGCGTTCGGGTACGCCATGACGTTCATGTACCCGAGGTCGTACAGCCGCGACTCGGCCTGCTTGACGAGGGCGGCGCGTTCGACGGGGTCGTACTCCGCGAGCTGCCGGGCGTAGAGGTCGTCGTACGTCCGGTCGCAGATGAAGTTGTCCGTGGCGGCCGTGTCCTTGGGGGTCGCCGGGAGCGCCGCGCAGGTGTGGATGGACAGCACGAAGTCGGGGTCGGGGTTGACGGACCAGCCGTCGAAGGCGAGGTCGTACCTGCCGGCGAGCCAGGGGTCGGTCACGTTGTCCAGGCAGTCGAGCGTCAGGCCGATGCCGAGCTTGCCCCACCACTCCTTCAGGTACTGGCCGACGGCCTTGTCGTTCGGGTCGGTGGCGTGGCACAGCATGCGGTAGGTGAGAGGCTTGCCGTCCTTGCCCACGCGTTTGCCGTCGGCGTTCTCCCGGTAGCCCGCCTGGTCGAGGAGCCGGGCGGCCTTCGCGGGGTCGTAGGCCAGCTCCTGGGTCGCCGACGGCTTCCAGAAGTACGTGGAGAAGCGGGGCGGGATGTAGCCCTGACCCTCGACGGCGTGGCCCTGGAACACCTTGTCGACGAGTGTCCTGCGGTCGACGGCCATGAACAGGGCGTGCCGCACCCGCTCGTCCAGGAGGGAGGGGTCGCCGTCGCCGAACTTCTGCCCGTTTCTCGCCCGGGCGCCGGGGTTGGTGGCGATGGCGTAGAAGCGGCGGCCCGGGGCGTCGTTGACCTTGATGTCCTTCACGCCCTGGAGCGAGGCGGCCTGAGCGGGTGTCAGGGAGGGCGAGCCGGCGACGATGGAAACCTCTCCCTTGCGCAGGGCCGCCACCGCCGCGTCCTGGTCCTTGTAGTACCGGAACACCAGCTCGTCGAACTTCGGGGCGCCCCGCCAGAAGTTCTTGTTGGCCTTGAGCCGCACATAGCTGTCGGGTTTGTAACCGGTCAGGACGAACGGCCCGTCACCGACCACGGGGAAGCTCTTGTCGTTGTTGAACGTCCCGAAGTCCCCGACCTTCTCCCAGACGTGCTCGGGCACGATCGGCACGTCGAGCGCGGTCATCGTGGCCTGGGGCTTCTTGAGCTCTATGACGAGCGTGGTGGCGTCCGGAGCCGTGACCTTCCGGAAGTTCGCGACGAAGCTGCCGTTCGCGGTGGCCGCCTTGTCGTCCGTCATCATCTTGTTGAACGTCCACGCCGCGTCCTCGGCGGTGACCTTCCGACCGTCCGACCACGTGGCGTCGGAGCGGATCGTGTACGTCCAGGTGAGCTTGTCGGCGGACGGCTTCCACCGGGTGGCGAGGCCCGGGACCGGGTGGGCGTCCCCCGCGTCGTAGTCGGTCAGGTACTCGTACATCAGCCGGTTGATGCTGGTACTGACCAGGCGGGTCGCGAGGAACGGGCTCAGCGAGTCCACGCTCTGGGCGACCGCCACGGTGAGGACCGCGTCGCTCTCCTTCGCCTCGGCCTGCTGGGGTAAGGCCAGAGCGGCGGAGACCGTGAGGGCGGCGGCGACGAGCCGGGCTGAACGGTGTCGGGGACGGTCCGGGCGCGAGCGCCCTCTGCCGTGCTGGTCTTGCGTGCTCATCGATGCTGACCTCACGTCATCACTGCACGGGGACGGCGGTTCGGGGAACGGCTTGATCGGGCCGGATCGGCTGACGCCGGATGGGTGATGAGTGTGTCTATCAGCGGTGCTCCGCACCCGTCAACGGTGCGTCAAATGCCCTGTGGCCTGCGGAAACGAGGCCATCGACAGTGGGTCGGCAACCATTGGTCCACACCTGTGAAGCGCCGCTGGTGGAGGCCTGACGCCCAGGCTCTCTCGTTACGGGAGGCCCGGGTCCGGACGGGGTGCGGCCAGTCGGGTGGCGTTGCGTGTGATGAGGGGTCTTCGGGTCGATAGTGGCGATAACGGACAGTGTCCCGGCGCCGAGGGCAGGCGCACACCCTCGAGGAGGCACCCATGCGTGGAGCCAGGCACGCCCTGTGGGCGGCGGTGGCCGCCCTCATGGCGGCCGCCTGTGGCGGGGGCGCGGACGGCGGCGGCACCGCGCCCGGGGTGTTCAGCTCCTCCTGGGGCGATCCGCAGAACCCGCTCGAGCCGGCCAACACCAACGAGGTCCAGGGCGGCAAGGTGCTCGACATGGTCTTCCGGGGGCTCAAGCGGTACAACCCGAGGACCGGCGCGGCCGAGGACATGCTCGCCGAGAGCATCCGGACGTCCGACTCGCGGAACTTCACCGTCACCGTCAAGGACGGCTGGACCTTCAGCAACGGGGAGCCGGTCACGGCCCGGTCCTTCGTCGACGCCTGGAACTACGGCGCGAGCCTGAGGAACAACCAGAGGAACGCGTACTTCTTCGGGTACATCGAGGGCTACGACAAGGTGCACCCGGCCTCCGGCACTCAGACCGCCGACACCCTCTCCGGGCTGAAGGTGACCGGCCCGCGTACCTTCACCGTCCGGCTGGGCCAGAAGTTCTCCACGTTCCCGGACACCCTCGGCTACGTGGCCTTCGCCCCGCTGCCCCGGGCGTTCTTCGACCACCACGCGGACTGGCTGAAGAAGCCCGTCGGCAACGGACCGTACCTGGTCCGCTCCTACACCCGGGGCTTCATGATGTCGCTGCGGAAGTGGGACGCCTACCCCGGCCCGGACAAGGCCCGCAACAAAGGCGTGGACCTGAAGGTCTACACCGACAGCAACACCGCCTACACCGATCTGCTGGCCGGCAACCTCGACCTCAGCGACGACGTGCCCGCCTCGCAGCTCAGGAACGTGAAGTCCGATCTCGGCGGCCGGTACATCACCGAGCCGGCCGGCATCATCCAGACCCTCGCCTTCCCCTACTACGACCCGCGCTGGAACAGACCGGGGACGGAGAAGGTCCGCACGGGCCTGTCCATGGCGATCAACCGGGACCAGATCACCGACACGATCTTCCACCACACCCGCACCCCCGCCAGTGACTGGACCTCACCCGTCCTCGGCACCGACGGCGGTTTCAAGGAAGGTCTGTGCGGTGACGCGTGCCGCTACGACCCGGGCCGGGCCAAGAAGCTCGTCCAGGAGGGCGGCGGACTGCCCGGCGGGCAGCTGAGGATCACCTACAACGCGGACTCCGGTTCGCACCGGGAGTGGGTGGACGCCGTGTGCAACTCCATCAACAACGCCCTCGGCAACGACCGGGCCTGCGTCGGCAACCCGGTCGGCACCTTCGCCGACTTCCGCAACCAGATCGCGCAGCACAAGATGTCCGGGCCGTTCCGCGCCGGATGGCAGATGGACTACCCGCTCATCCAGAACTTCCTCCAGCCGCTCTACTACACGAACGCCTCCTCCAACGACGGCAAATGGTCGAACAAGGACTTCGACAAGCTCGTCGACCGGGCGAACGCCGAGAGCGACAAGGCGGCCGCGGTGGGGCTGTTCCAGCAGGCCGAGGGGGTCGTGCGGGACGGCATGGCCGCCATCCCGCTCTGGTACCAGAACGGCAGCGCCGGCTACTCCCAGCGCCTCGCGAACGTGGCGCTCAACCCGTTCAGCGTCCCGGTCTACGACCAGATCGAGGTCCGCTGAGCCGCACGCCCGCCCGCCACCCCCGGAGGCCCCATGGGACGGTACGTCGTCAGGCGCCTGCTGCAGATGATCCCGGTCTTCTTCGGCGCCACCCTGCTCATCTTCCTGATGGTGAACGTGATGGGCGACCCCGTCGCCGGCCTGTGCGGCGAACGGCAGTGCGACCCCGCCACCGCGGCCCAGCTGCGCCGGGAGTTCGGCCTCGACAAGCCCCTCTGGCAGCAATACGCGACCTACATGGGCAACGTCTTCACCGGCGACTTCGGCACCGCTTTCAACGGGCAGAAGGTCACCGAGCTGATGGCGACCGCCTTCCCGCCCACCATCCGGCTCACGATCGTCGCGATCGTCTTCGAGGTCGTCCTCGGGATCGCGCTCGGCGTGGTCACCGGGCTGCGCCGGGGGCGGCCAGTCGACACCACCGTCCTGCTGCTCACCCTCGTCGTGATCTCCGTGCCGACCTTCGTCACCGGTCTGCTGCTCCAGCTCCTGCTCGGAGTGAAGTGGGGCTGGACCAGACCGTCGGTCTCCCCGGCGGCCACCGTCGGCGAACTGATCGTGCCCGGCCTGGTCCTCGCCTCCGTCTCCCTCGCCTACGTCACCCGGCTCACCCGGACCTCCCTCGCCGAGAACAGACGCTCCGACTACGTCCGCACCGCAGTCGCCAAGGGGCTGCCGCGCCGGCGTGTGATCACCCGGCATCTGCTGCGGAACTCGCTCATCCCCGTGGTCACCTTCATCGGCACCGACATCGGCGCCCTGATGGGAGGGGCGATCGTCACCGAGCGGATCTTCAACATCCACGGCGTCGGCTACCAGCTCTACCAGGGGATCCTGCGGCAGAACACGCAGACGGTCGTCGGGTTCGTGACCGTGCTCGTCCTGGTCTTCCTGGTCGCCAACCTGCTCGTCGACCTCCTGTACGCCGTACTCGACCCGAGGATCCGCTATGCCTGAGCAACCGCGGTACGAGCAGAAGGGGGCCGTCGCCGGGACGGGCATGGGCGGTGCCATGGACCTGGCCGCCAGCGAGGCGACCACCCTGCAGAGGGGACCGGAGGGCCCGGCCGGCCGGCCGCGGAGCCTCTGGTCCGACGCCTGGCGGGACCTGCGCCGCAACCCGGTCTTCCTCGTCTCCGCGCTGCTGATCCTCTTCCTCGTCCTGATCTCCCTCTGGCCGTCCCTGATCACCTCCGGCAACCCGCTCGTCTGCGAGCTCTCCAAGGCCCAGGAGGGCTCCCAGCCCGGGCACCCGTTCGGGTTCGACGGCCAGGGCTGCGACGTGTACACCCGGACGGTCTACGGCGCCCGCACCTCCGTCACGGTCGGCGTCTGCGCCACGCTCGGCGTCGCCGTCCTCGGCTCGGTCCTCGGCGGGCTCGCCGGGTACTTCGGCGGCGGCTGGGACGCGATCCTGTCCCGGGCCACCGACATCTTCTTCGCCATCCCAGTCGTCCTCGGCGGGCTCGTCCTGCTCTCCGTGGTGACCGGCAACACGGTCTGGCCGGTCGTCGGGTTCATCGTGCTGCTCGGCTGGCCGCAGATCTCCCGGATCGCCCGCGGCGCGGTCATCACCGCCAAACAGCACGACTACGTCCAGGCCGCCCGCGCCCTCGGCGCCTCCGACACCCGCATCCTGCTGCGGCACATCGCACCCAACGCGGTCGCCCCGGTGATCGTCGTCGCGACCATCGCGCTCGGCACCTACATCGCCCTGGAGGCCACCCTGTCGTACCTCGGCGTCGGGCTGAAGCCGCCGAGCGTGTCCTGGGGGATCGACATCTCCGCCGCCTCCCCGTACATCCGCAACGCCCCGCACGCGCTGCTGTGGCCCTCGGGCGCTCTGGCGATCACCGTGCTGGCGTTCATCATGCTCGGCGACGCGGTGCGCGACGCCCTCGACCCGAAGCTGAGGTGACGGCCGTGCTGCTCGAAGTGCGGGACCTGCACGTGGAGTTCCGGACCCGGGAGGGGATCGCCCGCGCGGTCAACGGGGTCGGCTACGCCGTCGACGCCGGCGAGACGCTGGCGGTGCTCGGCGAGTCCGGCTCCGGCAAGTCCGTCACCGCGCAGGCCGTCATGGGCATCCTCGACACGCCGCCCGGCCGGATCACCGGCGGCCGCGTCCTCTTCCAGGGGCGGGATCTGCTCACCCTCAAGGAGGAGGAGCGGCGCAGGATCCGCGGTGCCGGAATGGCCATGATCTTCCAGGACGCCCTCTCCGCGCTGAACCCCGTCCTCACCGTGGGCGACCAGCTCGGGGAGATGTTCGTCGTGCACCGGGGGATGTCGAAGAAGGACGCGCGCGCCCGGGCGATCGAGCTGATGGACCGGGTACGGATCCCGGCCGCCCGCCAGCGCGTGCGGGACTATCCGCACCAGTTCTCCGGCGGTATGCGCCAGCGCATCATGATCGCCATGGCGCTGGCGCTGCAGCCCGCGCTGATCATCGCCGACGAACCCACCACCGCCCTCGACGTCACCGTGCAGGCCCAGGTCATGGACCTGCTGGCCGAGCTGCGGCGCGAGTACGGCATGGGTCTGGTCCTCATCACCCACGACCTCGGTGTCGTCGCGGACGTCGCCGACCGGATCGCCGTCATGTACGCGGGCCGGATCGTCGAATCGGCCCCCGTGCACGACATCTACAAGAGCCCCGCTCACCCCTACACGCGGGGCCTGCTCGACTCCATCCCCCGTCTCGACCGCAAGGGCCGCCGGCTGTACGCCATCGAGGGCCTGCCGCCGAGCCTCACGCACATCCCGCCGGGCTGCCCGTTCCATCCACGCTGCCCCCTGGCCCGGGACGTGTGCCGCACCGACGATCCGCCGCTCTACGAGGTGGACGAGCAGCGGGAGAGCGCCTGCCACTTCTGGAGGGAGTGCCTGCATGGCCGGTCCTGAGACGATCCTGGAGGTCAGCGGGCTGGTCAAGCACTATCCGCTCACCCGGGGGATCCTGTTCAAGAAGCAGATCGGCGCGGTGCGGGCGGTCGACGGCGTCGACTTCGCGCTCGGCCGGGGCGAAACGCTCGGCATCGTCGGGGAGTCCGGGTGCGGCAAGTCGACGCTCGCCAGGCTGCTGGTCAACCTGGAGCCGCCGACGGCCGGTTCGATCCGGTACAAGGGCGAGGACATCACCCGGCTGTCCGGGCGCGCGCTGAAGGCGGTGCGGCGCAACATCCAGATGGTGTTCCAGGACCCGTACACCTCCCTCAACCCCCGTATGACGGTGGGCGACATCGTGGGGGAGCCGTACGAGATCCATCCCGAGGTCGCGCCCAAGGGGGACAGACGGCGGCGGGTGCGGGAGCTGCTGGACGTCGTCGGGCTCAACCCCGAGCACATCAACCGCTATCCGCACCAGTTCTCCGGCGGTCAGCGCCAGCGCATCGGCATCGCCCGGGGGCTGGCGCTGCGCCCGGAGATCATCGTGGCGGACGAGCCGGTCTCCGCGCTCGACGTGTCGGTGCAGGCCCAGGTCATCAACCTGATGGCGCGGCTCCAGGACGAGTTCGGGCTGAGTTACGTCTTCATCGCGCACGACCTGTCGATCGTGCGGCACATCTCCGACCGGGTCGGGGTGATGTACCTCGGGAAGATCGTGGAGATCGGCACCGACGAGGAGATCTACGAGCATCCCACGCATCCGTACACCCAGGCGCTGCTGTCCGCCGTGCCCGTGCCCGACCCGGCGGCACGGGAGCGCCGGGAGCGGATCATCCTCAGCGGTGACGTGCCGTCCCCGGCGGACATCCCCTCCGGCTGCCGGTTCCGCACGCGTTGCTGGAAGGCCAGGGAGCGGTGCGTGCTCCAGGTGCCGCCGCTCGCGGTGCCGGAGGAGTTCCGGGGGACGACGGGGCCGGCCGCGCACGATTCTGCGTGCCACTTCGCGGAGGAGATGCGTGTGGTGCCGCCGGAGGAGCCGCCCGAGAAGCCACCGGAGGAGCCGCATAACTCCGCAAACACACATGAAGTGCGTTAACACGCAGGCAACTTGGCTGACGCGATTCCGATATACGGACGCAGCACAGTGAACAGCGTACGGCCGTGCGGGTGCCGTAAACGGGCCGGGGTGCGCCATGTCACCCCGGCCCGTTGCTGCAGGGCTCGGCTCAGCCCAGGTCGAGAGCGCGTCGGAGGAAGTCCCGTTGGAGCAGCAGCAGGTTCTCCGCGACCGTTTCCTGGGGGGTCATGTGCGTCACGCCGGACAGCGGGAGCACCTCGTGCGGCCGGCCCGCGGCCAGGAGGGCCGAGGAGAGGCGCAGGGAGTGGGCCACCACGACGTTGTCGTCCGCCAGGCCATGGATGATCATCATCGGGCGGGCCGGATCCACCGCGTCCACCAGGCCCGCGTCGTCGATGAGCGAGTTGCGGCGGTAGACGTCGGGCTGCTCGCCGGGGTGCCCCAGGTAGCGCTCCTGGTAGTGGGTGTCGTAGAGCCGTAGGTCGGTCACCGGCGCGCCCACGACGGCCGCGTGGAAGACATCCGGGCGGCGCAGCACCGCCAGCGCCGCCAGGTAGCCGCCGAAGGACCAGCCGCGGATCGCGACCCGGGACAGATCCAGCGGGAAGTCGCCGGCCAGGGCGTGCAGCGCGTCCACCTGGTCCTGGAGCACGACCGCCGCGAGGTCGTCCTTGACCGACTTCTCCCAGGCGGGGGAGCGGCCCGGGGTGCCGCGCCCGTCGGCGACGATCACCGCGAAGCCCTGGTCGGCGAACCACTGCGAGGTCAGGTGCGGATTGTGCGCGGCCACCACGCGCTGTCCGTGCGGGCCGCCGTAGGGGTCCATGAGGACGGGGAGGGAGGCGTCACCGGAGTAGTCCGTAGGCATAAGCACGGCGCATGGGATTCGGCGTGCGCCCCCCTGCGTCAGTCGCACGCGCGGGGACAAACCGGGGTGTTCCGCATATGACGCCACGGTGGCCAGACGCTTGCCGTCGCGCAGCACCTGCACCTGGACGCCGGGGCGGCCGAGGACCGAGGAGACGAGCACGGTCACGGCCCCGGCACGCACCGCCGAGTGCACACCGGGCTCCTGCGACACGCGCTCCACGCCGAGTTCGTTCACCCGGTAGACATGGACCTCGCCGATCTCCGGGTCCGTAGCGGCCTCGCCCGCCGACGCGGCCACCAGCACATCCGCGTCCGCGACGTCGAGCACCGCCCGCAAGTGCAACTGCGGTCCGGTCAACGGCCGTTCCCCCACGGCGAGCACCCGCGCGCCGCCCTCGTCGGCGACCCGGACCAACTGTCCGGAGGGGCTCCAGCACGGCACACCGGCGAAAAGTTCCAGCCAATATGGATCTTCGTCCGCGTGCACCATCCGGGTCGCCCCGGTGTCCGGGTCCACCGCCAGGTACAGCTGGCTGCGCTGGTCCCGCGCCTGCACCAGAATCAGCGGTGCCCCCGCCGCTGACCAGTGCACTCGCGCCAGATACGGGTAGCGCGCCCGGTCCCAGACGACCTCCGTGCGCGTCCCGTCGAGGCCCACGACGAACAGCCGTACGTCCGCGTTGTCGGTGCCCGCAGCCGGGTACGGAACCCGCTGCGGTTCCTGGTCCGGACGCGCCGGATCGGAGATCCACCACCGCCGCACCGGCGTGTCGTCCACGCGCGACACGAGCAGCCGGTCGGACTCCGGCGACCACCAGAAACCCCGCGAACGGCCCATCTCCTCGGCCGCGATGAACTCGGCCAGGCCGTACGACACCGACTCCGACTCCGGCTCCGCGAGCGCCCGGTCGCCCTCGCCCTCCGCGCCGACCACGCGCAGCGCGCCCCCGCGCACGTACGCGATGTGCCGTCCGTCGGGGGCCGGGCGCGGGTCGATAACCGGCCCGGCCACGGGCAGTTCGCGCGCCGTGCCCGCGCGCAGCTCCGCCGTGAAGAGCCGCCCTGACAAGGCGAAAGACGCCAACTCCACGGCCGCGTCGGTGGCGTAGCCGACGATGCCGGCGCCGCCCTCGCGGCTGCGCTCCCGACGGGCGCGCTCCTCGGGCGGCAACTGCTCGGCGGCGCCCCCGAGGAGCACTCCCGGGTCGGCCGCGGGGCGCTCCTTGCCGTCCGCCAGGTCGAGGACCCACAACTGGTGCGCGCGGTCCGTGCCGGAGGTGGACCGCAGGAACACGACACGGGAACCGTCGGGCGCGACGGTGAACGCACGCGGCGCGCCGAGCGTGAACCGCTGGGTCCGCGCGTGCCGTCGGGGGAAGGAAGCAGGCTCGGTGGTCATGCCCTGACCATATTGGCCATGCGCCCCCTTGTGCGGCTGTGCGCCGATCGATGCGCACGTACGGATAGTTATGATCACTAGCGCATAGTGGGTATGAACGTGCTGCCCGCTGCGTGGATTTATCTGCTGGATTTGTCTGCCCCCATAGTCCGACCCCCCCGCGTCCTGGGATCTTTGGAGGTGAGCCGCCGTGGCACTCTCGATTTCGGCGGTGGTGCTGCTGGCGATCGTCGTCTTCCTTCTGATCAAGAAGTCCGGGTTGAAGGCGGGCCACGCGATCGTGTGCATGCTCCTCGGCTTCTACCTCGCCTCCTCCACGGTCGCACCCACGATCAGCGAGCTGACCACGAACATCGCGGGGATGATCGGCAGCATCAAGTTCTAGCGGCCCCGGACGGTAGGCCCCCTTCGTCCGCAGGGCCGGGTCTTCCGTGAGGGGGACCCGGCGGCCGGTGCTGCCGGGGGCGGAGGACGGTCGGCCTCGTAGGGTGGTCCCATGACGGATCTGCCCGACCGGCGTCTGCTCCTGGTGCACGCGCACCCGGACGACGAGTCGATCAACAACGGCGCGACCATGGCCAAGTACGCGGCCGAGGGCGCCCGGGTGACGCTGGTGACCTGCACCCTCGGCGAGGAGGGCGAGGTCATCCCGCCGGACCTCGCGCACCTCGCGCCCGACCGGGACGACGCGCGGGCCCGCACCGCGTCGGCGAACTGGCCGCCGCCATGGCCGAACTCGGCGTCGGCGACCACCGCTTCCTCGGCGGCCCGGGCCGCTACCGCGACTCCGGGATGATGGGCGCCGAGCAGAACCACCGGCCGGGCTCCTTCTGGTCCGCGGACCTGGACGAGGCGGCCGGCCACCTCGTGGCGGTCGTCCGGGAGGTATGCCCCCAGGTCCTCGTCACCTACGACCCCGACGGCGGCTACGGCCACCCCGACCACATCCAGGCCCACCGCGTCGCCATGCGCGCCGCCGACCTGGCCGCCGACCCCGGCTTCCGCCCGGACCTCGGGGAGCCCTGGCGGGTCACCAAGATCTACTGGAACCGGCTGCCGCGCTCGGTCGCCCGGGCCGCGTTCGCCCGACTCGGCGAGGTCCTCGACAAGACGCCCTTCGCCAAGGCCGCGAGCATCGACGACGTCCCCGGCGTGGTCGACGACGAAGTGGTCACCACCGTGATCGACGGCACGGCGTTCGCCGTCGCGAAGGCCGCGGCGATGCGCGCCCACGCCACGCAGATCGAGGTCGCCGAGCCGTACTTCGCGCTGTCCAACGCGCTCGCGCAGCCCCTCCTCACCACCGAGTACTACCAATTGGTGCGCGGCGAGCGAAGCGAGACGGGGGTCCCCCCCGCCGGAGGCTGGGGGAGCACCGAGGCCCGTGAGACGGATCTGTTCCGAGGAGTGGCCCCATGACGGCGTCGAGCAAACAGTCCAGCGCACTCGCACAGCCCCTGAGCCTGCCCTCGGCCGGCCGGACGGCCGCCTACCTCGGGCTACTGGTGCTCGGTGCGGTCGTCGGCGTGGCGGGCAGTCTGGTGCAGGGCGCCTGGTTCCCCGGCGGACTGCTCCTCGCGCTCGCGGGCGCGGCCGGACTCTTCCTGGGCGGGGCCCGGGCCACCGGGTCCCGAGCGGGGGCTCTCGCGCCCGCCGCCGGGTGGATGGTCGCCGTCGTTCTGCTCACCGCCAGCCGCCCCGAGGGCGACTTCCTGTTCGGCGCGGGCGTCGGCTCGTACCTGTTCCTGCTCGGCGGAATGGCCGTCGCTGTGATGTGCGCCACCCTTGCCCACGGGCGGCAACCCGGTCGCCCCGGCGCCCGACTTGGCAAGTGACGTACCACTTCGTCGTTGCGAGGCATGGGATGTCCCCCGCGAAACGCGGTGCGGACGTGGGGGTCCCGTGCGGGTTTCCCTCGCGGGGGCGGTCTACGTGGCGCAAGCGGCCAGTATGGTGGTGCGCGCCGCCGAGCCTCCCCCACGCTCTCGGCTTCGCTCGAGCAGGGGGGACCCCCACCTGTTGAGGTCGAAACAGGCGGTGGAGCCAACCGGGAGAACCTGCCTTGAGTCGTGAAACTGACAGCTCGTCCGCCGGGCCCAACGGGCGTGGCCCAGCCGCGTACCCGTCGGGGACGCCGCCGTACGGGACCCCCCTGGCTGCCGAGGACGGTGTCGACGCGAGCCGTTCGGCCTCGCCGTCGGAGGAACGCAAGACCGAGACCACGCTGACGACGCGCATCCGGATCAACATCCCCGGATCCCGGCCCATTCCGCCGGTCGTCGTGCGCACCCCCGTCGCGGACGCCGACAGCGCGACGGACGAAGCGGCCTCCGACACGCGGGCGACGAGCTCCGTGAGCGCGCTCAGCACCTTCGACCCGCCCGCCGAGCCCGCCGCGCAGTCCGAGGAGAAGACGGCGACGAGCGACTGGTTCGCGCCGCGCAAGTCCGCGGCGGCCAAGGGTGCTGCGGGCAGTGGGTCGACCAACGGCGCGGGGCTGCCCGGGGCTTCGGGCATACGAAGCGCGGGCGGCGCGTCGGGCGTGGGGGCGCCGGGCGAGGGCGCTGGTGCCGCAGCGGGTGCCGGTACGGGTGCGCGGGGCAGCAACGGGCCCTTCGGCGGCCCTGGTGCGCCGAGTGGTCCGGGCGCGGGTGGCACGCGACCAGGTGGCCCGGGGGCGAACGGCGCGGGTGGCGCGCGTCCCGGAGCTTCCGGTGCTCCGGGCGCACGACCCGGAGAGGTCACGGGCGGCGCGGGCTCCTTCGGCGCACGCCCGGGCGGTACGAACGGCGCGGGACTCCCGGGTGCCACCGGCGCCGGACCTGTCGCGCCGGGGCACGGCGGCGGCACCGGCTCCTTCGACGTGTCCGACGCGGTGGCGGCGAGCACGGCCTCCTTCCCGGTGATCGGCGCCGAGGAGAGCCCCGAACCCCGCCGCGACGGCCTTCCGTACTTCTCGGAGCCGGGCCGGCACGGCCCGTCCGGCCCGACCAGCGGCCCGGTCACCGGCGACAGCACGGTCGCCTCGGGCCCCGGCGGCCCCGGCCTGACCGCTCCCGGCACGGGTCCCGGCGGCCCGGGCCTCCTGGCGCCCGGCATCCAGAGCACCCACGGCGGACCACTGGGCCCGGGAGCCCCCGGAGCGTCCAGCGCGCCCGGCGTGCCCGGAGCCGCCACGGGCCAGGGCCGTCCCGGCGGCGGGCTCAGTGACGACACCGCGATCCTCACCCCGCAGAAGCCCGCCCCCGAACCGGGCCCCCAGGGCTTCGGCGGCCCCGGCGGCAACGTCTCAGGGCACACCGTCACCAGCGGCATCCCCGTCGTGCCGTCGGGCGACCGCAGCGGCCCGTTCGGCCCGGGCTCCCCGTCGCAGGCGCCGACGCCGCACACGACCCCGAAGCTGCCCGACGCGCCCAAGCAGCAGAACACCGCCGCCGCGAAGCCGGCCAAGAAGAAGGGCCGCAGCAAGCTGGTCCTCCTGGGCGGCGGCGTGGTCCTCGTCGCCGGTGTCGCCTACGGCGCCGGACTGCTCATGAACCACTCCGACGTGCCCAAGGGCACCACGGTGCTCGGCGTCGACATCGGCGGCGGCACCCGGGACGAGGCGGTCGAGAAGCTCGACGCCGCGCTGGGCAGCCGGATCGACAAACCCCTGCAACTGTCGGTCGACGGCAAGTCGGTCCCCCTCAGGCCGGACCAGGCAGGACTCCAGTTCGACAGCAAGGCCACCGTCGCCGCCGCCGCGACGAGCGACTACAACCCGGTGTCGGTGATCGGCTCGCTGTTCGGACAGCACCGTGTGGTCCAGCCCGTCATGCCCGTCGACGAGGAGAAGCTGCAGGCCGCCCTGCAGCGCGTCGCGGGCGGCTCCGGGTCGATGGTCGAGGGCACGATCAGGTTCGAGCCCGGCCGGGCGGTTGCCGTGTACGGCAAGGCCGGCAAGGGGATCGACGTCCCCGCGTCCGTCGCGGCCGTCGAGGAGGCGTACCGCACCCAGGTGGAGACCGGCTCCGGCACGCCCGTGCGGGTGGCCACCACGACCCGGCAGCCGACGGTCACGAACGCCGAGGTCGACCGGGAGATGAAGGAGTTCGCCGAGCCGGCGATGTCCGGCAAGGTGACGGTGCGGACGGACGCGACGCACGTGGTGCTGATGAGTCCGCAGAAGTCGCTGTGGAAGTTCCTGAGGGTGACGGCTGTCAACGGCAAGCTGGTCGACAAGCCCGACGTGACCGCCCTGAAGACGCTCTACGGCCAGGCGTTCGACGGCGTGCTCATCACCCGGGCCAACGGCCAGAAGACGCCTGTGACACCCCAGGACGTCTACGTCGCCCTGCGCCAGGCACTGCTGAGCAAGACCAACCGGGTCGCGGTCATCAACACGAACCCGAGCTGACCGCACCGCACAGGGGGCGCCCGGTGACGACCGGGCGCCCCCTGTCATGCCGCAGACATGACATCTGTCATGCCGGAGTGACGACACCCGGCACTGCCGTCCACGCCCCCGGCCCCGGGACGATGGGTCCATGACGACGACAGTGTCGGCCACCGACGTGGTGGTCGGGTTCGATCAGGTGACCAAGGCCTACGGGGACGTACGGGCCGTGGACGGCTTGTCGCTCGAGCTGCACCCGGGGGAGACCGTGGCCCTGCTGGGGCCCAACGGCGCGGGCAAGTCGACCACCCTCGACCTGCTCCTCGGGCTCAAGCCGGCCGACAGCGGCTCCGTGCGCGTGTTCGGGACCAGCCCGCGCGAGGCCATCGTCGCCGGGCGCGTGGGCGCCATGCTGCAGAGCGGCGGCCTGATGGACGAGGTCACGGTCGCCGAACTGGTCAAGCTCGGCTGCGATCTGCACCCGAGGCCGTACAAGGTCACCGACGTGCTCGCCCGCGCGGGCATCGCGCAGATCGCCGACCGCAAGGTCAACAAGCTCTCCGGCGGCCAGGCCCAGCGCGTCCGCTTCGCCCTCGCCACCGCCGGCGACAGCGACCTGATCGTCCTCGACGAGCCGACCACCGGCATGGACGTCTCTGCCCGCCATGCCTTCTGGGCCACCATGCGGGAGCAGGCGGACCAGGGGCGGACGGTCCTGTTCGCCACGCACTACCTGGAAGAGGCCGACGCGATCGCGGACCGCGTGCTCGTGCTGCACCGCGGGCGGCTCCTCGCCGACGGCACCGCCGCCGAGATCAAGGCGAAGGCCGGCGCCCGCCGCGTCCGCTTCGACCTTCAGGGGCCGATCGACGAGGCCCCGCTGCGCGCGCTGCCTTTCCTGACCGCGATGGACGTTTCCGGGCAGACCGTACGCATCCAGTCCTCCGACGCCGACGCGACCGTCCACGCGCTGTACGGGCTCGGCGTCTACCCCCGCAACCTCGAAGTCGCCGGGCTCGGGCTCGAGCAGGCGTTCGTCGCGATCACCGAGGCCGAGGAGGCCAAGCAGTCATGATCTCGCTCATCAGGCTGGAACTCACCCGCGCCCTGCGCAATCGCAAGTTCCTGTTCTTCTCGGTGATCTACCCGTCGGTCATCTTCCTGCTGGTCTCCAACCAGACGGGCAACGTCGACGGCACCGGCCTGAGCGTCGCGAAGTACGTCATGGTCTCCATGGCCTCCTTCGGCGCCCTGACCGCCGTCCTGATGGGCAACAGCGAGCGCATCGCCAAGGAACGGGAGGGCGGCTGGGTGCGGCAGCTGCGGCTGACCCCGCTGCCCGGGCGCGGGTACGTCCTCGCCAAGACGGCCGGCGCGGCCGTGGTGAGCCTGCCGTCCATCGTGGTGGTCTTCCTGGTCGCCGCCGCCGTGAAGGACGTACGGCTGGACACCTGGCAGTGGTTCGCCCTCACCGGCGTCATCTGGGCCGGCAGCCTGGTCTTCGCCGCGCTCGGCGTCGCCATCGGCTACCTCGCCTCCGGGGACGCGGTCCGCCCGATCACGATGATCGTCTACTTCGGCCTGTCGATCCTCGGCGGCCTGTGGATGCCGTCCTCCTCCTTCCCGACCTGGCTGCAGGACATCGCCAAGTGGCTGCCCACCCACGCGTACGCTGCCCTCGGACGGGCCATCGAACAGAGCCAGGCCCCCCACGCCCAGGACATCGCCATCCTTGTCGCCTTCTTCCTCCTCTTCGCGGGCGGCGCGGCCTGGCTGTACCGGAAGGACACGCTGAAGGCGTGAGCAGCATGACGGAAGACCTGCGGTCGGACGAGGTCCGGGCGGAGCGGCTGATGCGCATGGGCCGGCCGCCCCGCAACCGGCGCGAGCTGCTGCGCAAGATCCTGTGGATCGGCGTGTGGCTCGTCTTCCTCAGCTCGCCGGTCCACGACCTCGCCTCCGGCCGCCACACCACCGGCGGCACCGCGGCCGGCTGGCTGGGGCTGGCGGCCTTCGTCGCGGTCTATCTCTCGCTGCTCTTCCGGAACATGGGCAGGCCCTACACCCGCCGGTTCATCGGCGGCATCGTCGTCGTCCTCGCCGCACTCGCCACGCTGCTGAACCTCACCCTCGGCCCGTCGAACTGGCTGGGCCTGTTCGTGTACGTCTCCGTGGCCTGCGGAGCGACGCTCCCCCTGCGGACGGCGTACTGGGCGATCCCCGCAACGGGCGCCGTCATGGCCCTGGTGGGCTTCCAGGGCGCCGCGGCGGACGAGGTGGAGAACCTGCTGCTGCTGGTGGTGCTCATCGGCTACGCGATGACGGGCGTCGGCCAACTGGTGCGAACGACGATCGAGCTGCGCAAGGCCCGTGCCACCGTCGCCCAGCTCGCCGCCAACGAGGAGCGGCTGCGCCTGGCCCGCGATCTGCACGACCTGCTCGGCCACTCGCTGTCCTTGATCACGCTGAAGAGCGAGCTGGCCGGCCGCATGCTCCCCGACCACCCCGAGAAGGCGGCGCAGCAGGTGGCCGACATCGAACGGGTCAGCCGTCAGGCCCTCGTCGACGTGCGTGAGGCGGTCACCGGGTACCGGCGCCCGCGCCTGTCCGCGGAACTGGCGGGCGCGCAGGTCGCCCTCACGGCGGCCGGAGTCACGGCCGACATACCCGCGGAACCCGACCTCACCGGGGTCGCGGAGGAGAGCGAGTCCGTCCTCGCCTGGGCGCTGCGCGAGGCGGTCACCAACGTCGTACGGCACAGCGGCGCCGGCCGCTGCACGATAGAGGTACTGCAACGGCAGACCCTCGACGGGCGGATGCTGGAACTCTCCGTCGAGGACGACGGGTCGGGAGGCGCGGGCAACGGCCCGGGCAACGGCCTGACAGGGCTGACCGAGCGTCTGGAGAAGGCCGGCGGCACGCTGGAGGCAGAGCGCGTCCGGCATGGTTTCCGGCTGGTCGCACGCGTACCCGTGGGCGCCTCGCTCCACGTAGGATCCGGGGCATGAGCCGTGCGATCAAGGTCCTGCTCGCCGAGGACCAGTCGATGGTCCGCGAGGCGCTGGCCGCGCTGCTGGGCCTGGAGGAGGACATCGAGGTCGTCGCCCAGGTCGCCCGCGGTGACGAGGTACTGGCGGCGGCGCGCGCTCATGAGGTGGACGTGGCGCTGCTGGACATCGAGATGCCCGGCGCCACCGGGATCGAGGCGGCGGCCCAGCTGCAGCGCGAGCTGCCGGCACTGAAGGTGGTCGTGCTGACGACCTTCGGCCGCCCCGGCCATCTGCGCTCCGCGATGGAGGCGGGGGCCGCCGCGTTCCTGGTGAAGGACGCCCCGGCCTCCCAGCTCGCCGAGGCGGTACGGAAGGTGCTCGCCGGGGAACGGGTCATCGACCCCACGCTCGCGGCGGCCGCCCTGGCAGACGGCGCCAACCCGCTGACGGAGCGCGAACGCGAGATCCTGCGCGCGGCGGCGAGCGGCGCGACGAACGCCGAGCTGGCGGCTACGCTGCACCTCTCCCAGGGGACGGTCCGGAACTACCTGTCCACCGCCATACAGAAACTGGCGGTGAGGAACAGGGCGGAAGCCGTACGGATGGCTCGTGAGAAGGGCTGGCTGTAGCGGTACCTCTTCAGTTCAGCATGGCTCGTGCGGCCCGAGCCTGCCCGCGCACATGCTCCGCAGCCGCGTCATCAACGGCGGAGACGATGTCGGCGTACGCATCGAGCTCCGCGGCCCCCCGCAAGAACTCCCCGCGCTGCACCAGAAGCTGCGCGTGCTCGTACCGCAACCGCGCCGGATGCGAGGGCACCAGCAACGACAACTCCACCGCCCAAAGGGCGACATCCGACCGCTCGGGCCGAGTCGCGGCCCACGCCCGGATGTTGTTCAACACCCGCAGTACGACGTCCAGCGGATCGGCAGGGGTGAGCATCGAAGGATCGAGCGGCGCCCCCGTGGCGCCGGCGACCAGCATCTCGGCGTCACCCCCGGTCAGCACCCGGCCGCCGTCGAACGGATCGGCCAGCACCTGCTCGTCCGGCGGCCCGAACCCCACGACGAAGTGCCCGGGCAGTGCGACCCCGTACACCGGCGCCCCCGCCCGCCGCGCCACCTCGATCCACACCACCGAGAGCAGGATCGGCAGCCCGCGCCGCCGCCGCAGCACCGCGTGCAGCAACGACGACTCCAGTCGCTCGTAATCCGCGCCAGAGCCGCGGAACCCGCAGCGGTCCCCGAGGACGTCCGCCAGCGCCTCGGCCCAGGCCCGCGGCCCGTCCGGCCGGAACGCCACCAGCCCGGCCAGCCGGTCCAGCTCGATCTGCGCGGCGTCGATCCCGCCCTCGTCCAGCTCCCCGTCCGCCGCCGCGCCCACGAGCAGGCACAGCGTCGCGAGATCGGGCCGCTCGGACCGCGCCTCCTCGCCGAACCGCCGCCGCACCTCGGCGGCCCGCTCCGGTTCCGGGGGACGGGGGCCACGCATCACAACCTCGAACCCTCTCACGCCACCGGTCCGCGGGAGCCCTCCGGCTCCCGGTAGTGGTGATATGCATGATGCGCCCCGAAACCCAGTCCCGCGTACAGGGTCCGCGCACCCTCGTTGTCCGTCTCCACCTGGAGCCAGGCCGCCGAGGCGCCCTCGTCGAGGGCCTGCCGGGCCAGCGCCGCCATCACGGCGGTGGCCAGACCCCGCCGGCGCTGCTCCGGGTCGACCTCGACCGCCGCGAAACCGGCCCACCGCCCGTCCACCACGCACCGCCCGATCGCCGCCGGAGGGGCACCCTGAGCCCCCGGCACCGTCGCGAACCACACCGAGGGGCCTCCCCCACTCTCGGCTTCTCCCGAGCGGGGGGACCCCCATGAGCGGGGGGACCCCCCTCCCAGCACCTTCAGGGCCACCTCGCTCACCCCCTTGCGCTGGTAGCGGGCGAGCCACGCCTCGTCGGCCGTGCGGGACAGCTCCACCCCGGGCGCCTCGCGGTCCGCGAGCGGCGCCAGGGAGCCGGTCCACAGCTCGGCGGTCACCTCCCGCGTCCAGCCGCGCGCTTCGAGCTCCGCGCACAGCAGCTCCTGCGTGCCCTCCGCTCCGGTCGCGAGCTGTATGTAGGCGGGCAGGCCACGGTCCGTGTACCAGCGCCGTACGGCCGTCAGCGCCTCGTCCAGCGGCAGCCCCGGGTCGCCGAGGGGCAGCGCCGAGTTGGCCCGCCGCGTGAACCCGGCGGCCGCGCGCAGCTCCCACTCACCGAGCCGCTCCCGCTCCACCGGCTGCCAGGCCCGGGCGGCGATCCGCGCGAGCTCCTCGTAGGACGCCGCGGGACCCCTGCGACGCGCCGGGGCGGCGGGGACGACCTTGCCCGCGACCAGCGACGATTCCGCGATCTGGACGCTTTGGCCGTCCCGCCGTGTGATCAGCAGCACACCGTGGTCCCATGATGTGAGAACTCCGACCGTGTCGGTGAACTTCTCACCCTCGGCGGCATGTTCGTGCCACCGCCGTACGGAGACGCGTTTTCCCACGTCAGCAGCGGTGATGCGGATCTCGAGCCGTCCGCCCGCAGAGATTTCCACAGGTCAGTTCACCCCTCCTGTTCGGATCATGCCCCGGAACGGAGATACTAGGTGCGGGCATCGACGACGCCGCGCTCCCGCGCGCCAGGCGGCGGAGCCTGAGGAGGCCCGCCAGCGCCCTATCGAGGAGGAACGACAGCGTGACCTACGTCATCGCAGAGCCTTGTGTCGACGTCAAGGACAAGGCGTGCATCGAGGAGTGCCCGGTCGACTGCATCTACGAGGGCCAGCGGTCCTTGTACATCCACCCGGACGAATGCGTCGACTGTGGGGCCTGTGAACCGGTCTGCCCGGTCGAGGCGATCTTCTACGAGGACGACACTCCCGAGGAGTGGAAGGACTACTACAAGGCGAACGTCGAGTTCTTCGACGAGCTCGGCTCGCCCGGTGGCGCCAGCAAGCTGGGGCTGATCGAGCGCGACCACCCCTTCATCGCGGCGCTGCCCCCGATGAACCAGTAAGCGGCCCGGAGGCCGATCGTTCCGGTCCCGTGCGGTGCCCGCCGGGCGCCGCACGGGACCGAGGCGTTTGGCGCCCCTGCGCTCGCGCAGGAGCGCCCGTCGTAGCAGAAAGTGAGCCCGATCCCGTGTCCGCAGTCTCCGATCGCCCTCCCGTCTCCCGCCGCCACCCTTCCAAGGAGTCGCTTCGCGACCGCCTTCCCGTCTTCCCCTGGGACAAGCTGGAGCCGTACAAGAAGACGGCCGCCGCGCACCCGGACGGGATCGTCGACCTGTCCGTCGGTACCCCGGTCGACCCGGTCCCCGACCTGATCCAGAAGGCGCTGGTCGCGGCGGCGGACTCCCCGGGCTACCCGACCGTCTGGGGCACGCCCGAGCTGCGGGACGCGATCACGGGCTGGGTGGAGCGCCGCCTCGGCGCCCGCGACGTCACCCACCGGCACGTCCTGCCGATCGTCGGCTCCAAGGAGCTCGTCGCCTGGCTCCCGACCCAGCTCGGGCTCGGCCCCGGCGACAAGGTCGCCTACCCGCGCCTGGCCTACCCGACGTACGAGGTCGGCGCGCGCCTGGCCCGCGCGGACCACGTGGCCTACGACGACCCGACGGAGCTGGACCCGAGGGGCCTCAAGCTCCTCTGGCTCAACTCCCCGTCGAACCCGACGGGCAAGGTGCTGGGCAAGCAGGAGCTGACGAGGATCGTCGCCTGGGCCCGCGAGCACCGCGTACTGCTGTTCTCCGACGAGTGCTACATCGAGCTGGGCTGGGAGGCCGACCCCGTCTCGGTCCTCCACCCGGACGTGAACGGCGGCTCGTACGACGGCATCGTGTCGGTCCACTCCCTCTCCAAGCGCTCGAACCTGGCGGGCTACCGCGCGGCCTTCCTCGCCGGTGACCCCGCGGTCCTCGGCCCGCTCCTGGAGATCCGCAAGCACGGCGGCATGATGACGTCGGCGCCCACACAGGCCGCCGTGGTGGCCGCGCTGGGCGACGACACGCACGTCCGCGAACAGCGTGAGCGGTACGCGGCCCGGCGCACGGCCCTGCGCGCCGCCCTCCTCGAGCACGGCTTCCGGATCGAGCACAGCGAGGCGAGCCTGTACCTGTGGGCGACCCGCGACGAGTCCTGCTGGCAGACGGTGGCCCACCTGGCCGACCTGGGCATCCTGGTGGCGCCGGGCGACTTCTACGGCGAGGCGGGCGAGAAGTTCGTACGGGTGGCCCTGACGGCGACGGACGAGAGGGTGCGGGCGGCGGTAGAGCGCCTCGGCTGACGGCGGCTGCCTTCGAGGCGGCTGTCAGCCATCGGGCAGCATGCCGGCCGAGCTCAGCTGCAACAGACGGAGGGTCCAGGGAACGCTTCCCCGGACCCTCCGTCGCAAAAGGACCCGGCGTCAGCCGCCCAGTGGCAGCCCCTTCGGAAGCCCGCCCTTGGTCGCGCCCCCGAGCAGCCCGCCGGCCTGCCCCGCCACGTCCCCGGCCGCCTTCTGCGCAACCGGAGCCGCCGTCCCGACGACCTTCCCGCCGGTCCGGCTCACCGCCGGCACCGCCTTCCTGGCCGCCTGGCTGCCGGCCTTGACCGCGTGGCTGCCGGTGTCACCCGCGACCCCGGTGACCTGCTGCGCCGCACCGTCGGCCTTCTGGGCCGCGCCGTCGACGGTGGTGCCGACCTGCGCGGTGTCCAGGGCGGTCAGCCCACCGAGGTTCGGGGTGGCCGGCAGATCGGTCGTCGCCGCGCTGGCGGAGCCGGCCGCACCGACCACGGGCGCCGCTCCCGCCGCGATCAGCAGCGCGGCACGGGCGATCCGGTGGGTCAGGGGGAGGGACATGATGCTCCTTAGACGGGAGAGAACGGTGAAGTGTTCGACTGCGCCCGGGAGTTCGGCCGATTCGGCTGTTCATCGTTCCGGGCTCGGACGCAGTGACTACCGCTCGAAGCCCGCGAAGGTTGCGGTGGGCCAATGTAAAGAGTTGGTAATGCGTCGCATTATCAGGTGGGGATGAAATCGGGCAAACGGCAACCGGCCGGAAAGCCTGCCGAATCCTTACAGCCCTTTGTCCGCAAGGGGCCCGGGGCATACGCCGAAGGACCCGCAAAAAAGTGCGCGCCCCGTCGACGAGGCGCGCCGCGCATTACCCGCAGGAGTGAGAACTCGTACTGCTGCCCGGGCTACCCCCCGGTGACGATGCGGACTTCGGTGGCCGACGCCTTCTCGTCGCCGGAGCCGGTCGTACGCCACTCGCCGGCGAAGCCTCCGCGCGACCACTCGCGGCCCGCGAAGGAGACCCGGGAGATGTGCAGCGCCGTGGAGTTGGCCACCGCCCAGTGCGCCAGCTCCCAGCCGCGCTCACTGACGGTCCCCGAGGCGGTGGACCTCTTGGGTACCGGAATCGTCACCGCGTCGTCGGCGGCCCGCGTCGGCGTGGCCGTGGGGGACGGCGACGGGCGCCGGGGGCCACCTCCGCGCCGGCCGTCTGCAGCACGTCGCGCCCGAAGTCCCGTACCAGCGCGGCCCGCACCGCGTCGGGGCCCCCGGTGACCGTCGGCCCGGGGCGCCCCTGGCAGGTCAGCGTGCCCGCCGCACGGCCGGTCAGCGCGGCGGCGAGCAGTATGGCGTCCGGCTCGTGCTTCGCGTACGCCTCCGGATAGCCGCTGCGCTGCACCCGCTGCGCGGCGACCGTCAGCGGCAGACTCGTGTAGTCCGGCACCTTGGCCAGGTGCTCATAGAACACGCCCGCCGCGTACGTCGGGTCCATGATCTGCTTCTTGGTGCCCCAGCCCTGCGACGGGCGCTGCTGGAACAGGCCGAGGGAATCCCGGTCGCCGTGCTCTATGTTGCGCAGGCCCGACTCCTGCAGGGCGGTCGCGAGCGCGATGGTCACCGCGCGCTCCGGCATGCCGCGCGTGGTGCCGATGGCGGCGATCGTCGCCGCGTTCACCGCCTGCTCCGGGGTGAACTCGTACGAGGCGCCGTCGTCCTTTCCGGAGACGACCCGGCATCTCGGCGCTGCCGAACCGGTGAGGTACTGGACGACGAGATAGCCCGCGACGGCGAGCAGGACCACGAAGGCCGCCCCGAAACGGAGGAAGCGGCCACGTCGCACTGAAGGAGGGGACGGCTCTGACACGCCGTACAAGGTACTGGAGGTGAACAGCGGGTTGCCCGGCGCTGTGGACAACTCCTGTTGCAGGCCCGCGCGGTCGGGCGCGCTAGGGTCGAGGACATGGCCGATACCCCGCTTGACCTCACGCTGGACGCCGCTCGGCTCACCGCGCGGCTCGTCGACTTCCCCTCCGAGAGCGGCACCGAGAAGCCCTTCGCGGACGCCATCGAGGCGGCGCTGCGCGCCCTGCCGCACCTGACGGTCGACCGGTACGGCAACAACGTGGTGGCACGTACGCACCTGGGACGTCCGCAGCGCGTCATCCTGGCGGGGCACATCGACACGGTCCCGATCGCGGACAACGTGCCTTCCCGCCTGGACGCTGACGGCGTGCTGTGGGGCTGCGGCACCTGCGACATGAAGTCGGGCGTCGCCGTTCAGCTCCGCATCGCGGCGACGGTCCCCGAACCCAACCGTGATCTGACGTTCGTCTTCTACGACAACGAAGAGGTCGACGCACACCTGAACGGTCTGAAGCATGTGTCCGAGGCCCACCCGGAGTGGCTGGAGGGCGACTTCGCCGTGCTGCTCGAGCCCTCGGACAGCCAGGTCGAGGGCGGCTGCCAGGGCACGCTGCGGGTGCAGCTGAGGACCAGGGGTGAGCGGGCCCACTCGGCGCGCGGCTGGATGGGCTCGAACGCGATCCACGCGGCGGCCCCGATCCTGGCCCGCCTGGCAGCCTACGAACCGCGCCACCCGGTGATCGACGGCCTGGAGTACCGGGAGGGCCTGAACGCGGTCGCCGTCTCAGGCGGGGTGGCCGGGAACGTGATCCCGGACGAATGCGTCGTGACGGTCAACTTCCGATACGCGCCGGACCGCAGCGAGGAGGAGGCGGTCGCGCACGTCCGTGAGGTGTTCGCGGACTGCGGCGTGGCGGAGTTCGAGGTGGTCGACCAAAGCGGCGGCGCTCTGCCGGGGCTCTCGCACCCGGCCGCGGCGGCGTTCATCGAGGCGGTCGGGGGCACCCCGATGCCCAAGTACGGCTGGACGGACGTCGCCCGCTTCAGCGCGCTCGGCGTCCCGGCGGTCAACTACGGTCCCGGCAACCCGCTCCTCGCGCACAAGCGGGACGAGCGGGTGGAGACGGCGAAGGTCCTCACGGCGGAGGAGCGCCTGCGCGCCTGGCTGACGTCCTGACCTGCCGCCGGACGTGGGGGACGGTCGCCCGAGCCGGACATGCGCACGTCCCCCCTCCGTAACCCGCGCGGATCTACGCTGGGGTGGAACCACCCCCGAGCGGAGGGAGCGCACATGCCTACCGGCAACCCCGAGGGGAAGAAGATTCCGCCGGATGAGCAGAGGCTCGGTCCGGTGCTGCGCAGACGGGGCCAGGTGACGAGGAGCACCACGGACCAGCGACTGCTGGACGAACGCGCCCCCACCGACTGGGTCCACACGGACCCGTGGCGCGTCCTGCGCATCCAGTCGGAGTTCATCGAGGGTTTCGGCACGCTGGCCGAACTCCCACCCGCGATCAGCGTGTTCGGCTCGGCGCGGACGCCGGTGGACTCGCCGGAGTACGACGCGGGCGTACGACTCGGGCGCGGCCTGGTGGAGGCGGGCTGGGCGGTGATCACCGGTGGTGGCCCGGGCGCGATGGAGGCGGCGAACAAGGGGGCCTGCGAGGCGAAGGGGATCTCGGTCGGCCTCGGCATCGAGCTGCCGTTCGAGCAGGGGCTGAACCCGTACGTCGACATCGGCCTGAACTTCCGCTACTTCTTCGTCCGCAAGATGATGTTCGTCAAGTACGCGCAGGGGTTCGTGGTCCTGCCGGGCGGCCTCGGCACGCTGGACGAAATGTTCGAGGCGCTGACCCTGGTCCAGACCCAGAAGGTGACACGCTTCCCGATCGTGCTGTACGGCACGTCGTACTGGGGCGGCCTGGTCGACTGGCTCAAGAACACCCTGGTCGCCCAGGGCAAGGCCTCGGAGAAGGACCTGCTCCTGTTCCACCTCACGGACGACGTGGAAGAGGCGGTGGCCCTGGTCTCCAAGGAGGCGGGACGCTAGGCGCTGAGCCTGAACCGGGGCGGCACCCCCGCCGGGTCCGGGCTCGCACCCGGCGGGGGTGCCGCTGCCGGGGGCTTCGCCCCGGTCCCTACGCGGGGATGCGCTGCCGGGGGCTCCCCCCGGCCCCCTTTCGGCCTTCGGCCCGAGGGCCGGGGGCGGCTCGGGCGAGTGCCCGGCTGCGGCCCGTCCGGGCCCGTCCGTGGCTGGTCGCGCAGTTCCCCGCGCCCCTTCAGGGGCGCACCACCGGTTCTCCGTAGCACCCGGAAGCAGCGCCCCCGGCCGGGGCCCAGGGTGCTGCTCAGGCAAAGAACTCCGTCAGGCCAGGCCCCGGCGGGCCACCGCCGGCGGCCGGTGGCCCGCGATCGACGCCACCATGTCCAGCACCTGCCGCGTCTCCGCCACCTCATGCACCCGGTACACCTGCGCCCCCAGCCACGCCGACACCGCCGTCGTCGCCAACGTCCCCAACACCCGTTCCTTCACCGGCTTGTCCAGCGTCTCCCCGACGAAGTCCTTGTTGGACAGCGACACCAGCACCGGCCACCCCGTGGCCACCATCTCGTCCAGCCGCCGCGTCGCCTCCAGGCTGTGCCGCGTGTTCTTCCCGAAGTCGTGGCCGGGGTCGATCAGGACCGACTCGCGCGGTACCCCGAGAGCCACGGCCCGCTCCGCCAGCCCCACCGTCACCTTCAGAATGTCGGCCATGACGTCGTCGTACGTCACCCGGTGCGGCCGCGTCCGCGGCAGCGCGCCCCCGGCGTGCGTGCACACCAGCCCCACCCGGTACCGCGCCGCCACCTCCGCGAGCCGTGGATCGACCCCGCCCCATGCGTCGTTCAGGAGATCGGCGCCCGCCTCGCACACGGCCTCGCCGACCTCGTGCCGCCAGGTGTCCACACTGATCACGACCTCCGGGAAGCGCCGCCGCACCTCCGCGACGAAGCCGACCGTCCGCCGCGCCTCCTCCTCGGCCGTGACCTCCTCGCCCGGCCCGGCCTTCACCCCGCCGATGTCGATGATCGCGGCACCCTCGGCCACCGCCTGCTCCACGCGCGCGAGGGCGGGCTCGTCGCGGAACGTGGCCCCCTGGTCGTAGAAGGAGTCCGGGGTCCGGTTCACGATCGCCATGATCACCGGCTCGTGCTCGCCGAATTCTCGCCTGCCCAGCCTGAGCATCCCCTGTGACCTCTCCCAGTGCGTCCCGTTCCTTGGTCGCCTGTGACCTTAATTGTCAGCGACGCATGGCACGATCTGACCCAGAGAGAAAGACAGACTCGACATCGGCACTTCCGCGTCGGCGCGCAGCGCGCCGGCACCGAGCGTGGGGACCTAAGTGATGCTCATGTTCTTGTTCCTGGTCGTCGCGCTCGCCGTCGTGGTCGCCGCGGTGACACTGGCCGTGGTGGGAGGCGGCGAGAGCACCCCGCTGCCGGAGGCGGCCCCCGAGCGGTTCGACGACCCGCTCCCGCCGGACCGCCCCGTCGGCCGCGACGACGTGGAGGCCCTGCGTTTCCCGCTCGCCGTCCGGGGCTACCGCATGGCGGACGTGGACGACGCGCTCGGCCGCCTCGGCGCCGAGATCGCCGAGCGGGACGCCCGTATCTCCGACCTGGAGGCCGCGCTCGCCGGCGCCCGCGCCGCCGGACCGACGGGCGACGAGCGGGCCGAAGGAGACCCCCAGTGAGCGGTGCGGCCGTCGCGGGGCCCGACGGTGTGCTGCGCTGCCCCTGGGCGCTGTCCACCGAGGACTACGTGGCGTACCACGACGAGGAGTGGGGCCGCCCGGTCCACGGCGACGACGCGCTGTACGAGCGGCTGTGCCTGGAAGCGTTCCAGTCGGGTCTGTCCTGGATCACGATCCTTCGCCGCCGCGAGGGCTTCCGGGCCGCCTTCGCCGACTTCCGGATCGCCAAGGTGGCCGCGTTCACGGACGCCGACCAGGAGCGCCTGCTCGCCGACCCGGGCATCATCCGCAACCGCGCCAAGATCGAGGCGACGCTCGCCAACGCGCGCGTGCTGGCCGAGTGGGCCCCGGGCGAGCTCGACGAGCTGATCTGGTCGTACGCCCCCGACGGGGCGTCCCGCCCGGCTCCGGCGACCCTGGCCGACGTCCCCGCGGTCACCGAGGAGTCGACAGCGCTCTCCAGGGCCCTGAAGAAGCGCGGCATACGCTTCGTCGGCCCGACCACGGCGTACGCGCTGATGCAGGCCTGCGGCCTGGTGAACGACCACCTGGCCGACTGCGCCGCCCGCGGCGACTGACTCCGCCGATCGACCGCGGGCGGCGCACGCCCCTGTCAGTCACAGACCTACCGGCCCAGGTACTTCGGCCTCTCCTTGTTCACGAACGCCTCCACGGCGATCGCGTGGTCCTCGGACGAGCCCGCCCGTGTCTGCAGCTCGTCCTCCTTCTCCAGGGTCTCCTCCAAGGAGTGGGTCAGCCCGTAGGCCACCGCCTCCTTGATCGCCGCGTACGCCACCGTCGGCCCCTCGGCGAGCGCCACGGCCACCTTCTCCGCCTCGGTCCGCAGCTCGTCCGCGGGGACGACCCGGTTCGCGATGCCCAGTTCCAGCGCCTCCTGGGCGCCGATGCTCCGTGGGAAGAGCAGCAGGTCGGCCGCGCGCCCGGGACCGACCACGCGGGGCAGGGTCCAGGAGACGCCCGAGTCGGCCGTCAGCGCGACGCCCGCGAACGACGTGTTGAAGGATGCGGTGCCCGACACGATCCGGTAGTCCGCGGCCAGCGCGAATCCGAAGCCGGCCCCGGCCGCGACGCCGTTCACCGCGGCCACCACCGGCTTGGGCGCATCCGCCAGTGCCCGGACGATCGGGTTGTAGTGCTCCCGGACCGTGCTCATCGTCTGACCCGAGCCGGTCTCCCGGTCGGAGGCCAGCAGCCCGATGTGTTCCTTGAGGTCCTGCCCCACACAGAACGCACGGTCCCCGGCGGCGGTGAGCAGGATCGCGCGTACGGAGCCGTCGTCCGCCGCGGAGCGCACCGCGTCCCGGAGGGCGACCTTGGTCGCGATGTTCAGCGCGTTCATCGCCTCCGGACGGTTCAGCGTGATCGTCGCGAGTCCGTCGCTCACCTCGTAGAGCACGGTGTCGGCCATGGTGGTCCCCTCCGGTGTCGCGCCTCGGGCGTACCGGCCGGTACGTCCGCGTCCGAAGGACAGCATGGCCGAGATCACCGCCCGCGGAACGGACCGTACGTGTGACCTGCGTCAAAGAATTCCCGCAGGGATCCGGCCGGCGGATGTCGGTGCGGGGGCGAAGTATCACAGTCACATCGCCGAATTGAGTGGTTTTGCTCGCGCGTGTTGCTCAAGCGATGCCGACTGATGTTGGTCATCGGGTCATGAGATGCGGGATAATGGCCTGGAAGCAATGTGTTCGATGCCGGTGTCGCGTGTCCTGTGAAGGATCGTGTGCCCTTCAAGGGGCCGTCGGCTGACGATGAGCTGGTTTCAGGAAGGGGAACGAGCATGGCGGCCATGAAGCCGCGGACGGGCGACGGCCCGCTCGAGGTGACCAAGGAGGGGCGGGGCATCGTCATGCGCGTTCCGCTCGAAGGCGGCGGTCGGCTCGTCGTCGAGCTGACCCCGGACGAGGCCGACGCGCTCGGCGACGCCCTCAAGAAGGTCGTCGGCTGACGCGGCAGACCCCGGATTTCAGCTGCCCCGGCATCGTACGCGGTGCCGGGGACCGCTTTTTCCAGGGGGCTTCCCGGGGGTGCTTCGCCCCGGACGGCCCACCCGCACGGCCTCCACGGCCGGGCTCACCGCCTGACCGCGCACAAGAGCCCGTCCCCCACCGGGAGCAGCGAGGGCACGAGGTCGGGGCTCTCCCGCACCGTGCGCAGCAGCTCCCGCAGCCGCAGTACCTCGGTGGGCTGCGGCCCCGAGCCGACCGTGCGGCCGTTGGCGAAGGCGCCCTCGAACACGACGAGCCCGCCGGGACGCAGCAGACGCAACGATTCGGCTAGGTAGTCGAGCACCTCGAGCCGGTCACCGTCGCAGAAGACGAGGTCGTAGCCGGCGTCCGCGAGCCGCGGCAGGACGTCCAGGGCGCGGCCCGGGATGAAGCGGGCCCGGTTGCTGGCGAAGCCGGAGGCGCGGAAGGCATGGCGGGCGAACTGCTGGTGCTCCGGCTCCGGATCCACCGTGGTCAGCACGCCGTCCGGCCGCATGCCGTGCAGCAGGTGGATCCCGGAGACACCGCATCCCGTCCCGATCTCCGCCACCGCCTTGGCGTCCACGGTGGCGGCGAGCATGCGCAGCGCGGCGCCCGTGCCGGGCGACACCGAGCGCAGCCCTGCTTCGCGGGCACGTTCCCGGGCCCAGTGCAGCGCGTCGTCCTCGGCGACATAGGCGTCGGCGAACGCCCAGCTCGTCTGCCGGTTGCCGGTAATGACCCTCTCCTGTCCCCGTGATTGCTTGGGCGTGACTGTATCCGTTGACGGCGGGAACCCGCAGATGGGACCGGGCGTTGAGGAGGGTGGGAAGAGGGCGTGGGGAAGGACCGGGACAGGGGCGTGGACGTGGTTGCCGAGCAAGTGCTGACGCAGCCGTATCAGCGGGCATCAAATTCTCGTAAAACCGCTTATCCGGAGCTAACGGGCGAGGTGGCTATGGTAGGGGCTCCACTGGACACCACCAGAGCCGACAGGGGAGGTGCGGCTGCGCCTGCGGATCGGGGAGGGGTGCTACGGCTCCTTCTCAGGTCATCGGGTGAGCCGAAATCCGTGACCGACATCGCTGACACCCACCACGCTGCCGACACCGCGCAGATCGCGACCTTCGCCACCGACGCGGACGCGCAGGCGTGGACTCCGCCCACCTGGGAGGAGATCGTCAGCACTCACAGCGGCCGGGTCTACCGGCTGGCGTACCGCCTGACCGGAAACCAGCACGACGCCGAGGACCTCACCCAGGAGGTCTTCGTACGGGTCTTCCGCTCCCTGTCGACGTACACACCCGGCACGTTCGAGGGCTGGCTGCACCGCATCACCACGAACCTCTTCCTGGACATGGTCCGCCGCAAGCAGCGCATCCGCTTCGACGCGCTCGGCGAGGACGCGGCGGAGCGCCTGGCCAGCCGTGAGCCGACGCCGCAGCAGGTCCTGCACGACGCGCACTTCGACGCGGACGTCCAGCAGGCGCTGGACACGCTCGCGCCCGAGTTCCGCGCGGCCGTCGTCCTGTGCGACATCGAAGGGCTGTCCTACGAGGAGATCGCCGCGACCCTGGGCGTCAAGCTCGGCACGGTGCGCTCCCGGATCCACCGCGGCCGCTCGCAGCTGCGCAAGGCGCTCGCGCACCGGGCGCCTCAGGCCCGCGCGGCCGAGCGCCGCTCCTTCGTGCCCCGGGTGCCCGCGCTGGGGGGAGGGGGCGCGACCGCGTGAGTGGATCCCGTCGCCCCACACCGGCAGAGCAGCACCTGGGAGACCGCCTCTCCGCCCTGGTGGACGGAGAGCTCGGTCATGAGATGCGCGAGCGTGTGCTGGCCCATCTGGCCACCTGCGCGAAGTGCAAGGCCGAGGCCGACGCCCAGCGTCGGCTGAAGAACGTCTTCGCCGAGGCGGCCCCGCCGCCCCCCTCCGAGAGCTTCCTGGCCCGCCTCCAGGGCCTGCCCACGGGAGGTGACGTCGACGGTGATGGCACGCCGCTCGGCGGGGGAGGATTCGGCAGAAGACTCCAGAGCAGCGCCGGACTGCCCGCGCGGCCCGGCGTCTTCGGAGTGAGGGGCGAGCCCTTCGGCTACGTCCCGTCGAGCCCGCACGCCGCGGCACTGTCGCCCTCCGACAGCCGCGCCCTCCCCGGGGGCCGTGTCCTCCCGGGGGACGGCGGCTTCCGTATCCATCCCGTCGGCCGGCAGGAGAGCGAGCGGCCGGCGTCCCGTGGGCGGCGTTTCGCGTTCGTCGCCGCCGGCGCCGTCTCGCTGGCCGCGCTGGCGCTCGGCGGCGTGTCCGGCGTGGGTGGTGACGCCGGCGCGGAGGCGCGCGGCGGTTCCGGGGCCGGGAGCAATGTGACGCCGATGCGCTCACCGGGTACGGGCGGTGCCTCGTCGCCCGAGACGCAGCGGCGGCGATCCACCGGAGCGCTGCTCGAGCAGCGCGCGCTGGACCGGACGCCGGTCGCGCCCACGCAGTCCTCGGCGCCGCTGCTGCCCGGAGTGCCCGCTCCCGGCATCCAGGACGTCTCGGAGATCCGCGCGCTGACCGCTCCCGTGGTGGCCGGGGCGGCGGCGATGTCCCCGCTCATACGCCCGCTCACCGAGACCGGACCGTTCACGCTGCCGACCGCCCCTCAGCTGACGGCCCCCGGCCTGCTGGCCCGCCCGGTGCCGTCCACGTCCCCCACGCCCTCGCCCTCCTCGAACACCGGCCGCTGAGCGACTGCGCGGCCGCCCGGGGAACCTGGTTGAATCCATGGTGCCCGCGCCCGCGCAAGCGGTCCGGGCGCGGAATCCGCGGCACCAGGTGCCGCCGGCGGGTGTAGGGAGACCATGGACGAGGGGAAGCCGGTCCCTGCTGTGGGACCGGAGCAGGGGGCGAGCGAGTCCCGAGCGGCGCACGACGCCGAGGGGTCGACGACCGGCGGTACGGCGCCGGGCGGAGAGTCCGGCGGCGACTTCGAGCTGCCCGCCCCTGCCGGGGCCCGTCCTCGCGATGAGGGCGACGCCGACGGCGACTTCGAGCTGGAACGCCCGACTGCGGCGGGAACGGGGGGCGGGGCCGACGTTCTCGCGAAGCCCGCGGCGGCTGACGGGGACGGCGACTTCGAGCTGGAACGCCCGACTGCGGCGGGAACGGGGGGCGGGGCCGACGTTCTCGCGAAGCCCGCGGCGGCTGACGGGGACGGCGATTTCGAGCTGGAGCGCCCGGCCACCGTGGGAACGGGGGGCGGGGCCGACGTCCTCGCGCGCGCGCGCGGCGGCTGACGGGGACGGCGATTTCGAGCTGGAGCGCCCGGCCACCGTGGGAACGGGGGGCGGGGCCGACGTCCTCGCGAAGCGCGCGGCGGCTGACGGGGACGGCGATTTCGAGCTGGAGCGCCCGGCCACCGTGGGAACGGCGCAGGGAGAGGCTGCCGGGCACATCGGCCCTCGGCAGGGCGGCGACGAGCCCGACGCCCTCGACGGTCGCGCCAAGGCCCTTCACGATCCCGACCCCTACAACACCCCGCCCTACGGCGGGCCGGGCCCCTGGGCGCCCGCCCCACCGGTCCAGCACCCGGCGGTGACGTCCCCGCACGGGGCCGCCCCGCAGAGCACGCCCACGCCTCCGGGCGCGCCCGTGCCCGGCGCGACCGCGATGCCGGTGCCGCCCACCGCACCGATGCCTGGCGGCTCCACCGACCCGAGCGGCGCCCCCTCGTCCCCTTCCCCCTGGCAGAACTACGACCCGTGGGCGCCCCGGGTCCCCTTCCAGCAGAACGGCGCGGCGCTGCCCGGCACGGAGCAGCGGCGGGCGCGCGGCCGCAAGGCGCTCGTCGCCGCCGGCGCGCTGATCGCGCTCGTGTCGGGAGGGGTCGGCGGAGTCGTCGGAGCCGCGTGGGAGCGGGACGGCGGCATCGGGGAGGTGCGGCTGCCGCAGGCCGGGAAGGAGCCCGCGGGGCGCGCCCCGGACAGCGTCGCCGGGATCGCCGCACGGGCGCTGCCCAGCGTCGTCACCCTGCACGTCAAGGGCGCTTCCGAGGAGGGCACCGGCACCGGCTTCGTCCTCGACGGACGCGGACACATCCTCACCAACAACCACGTCGTCCAACCCGCGGCAGCCGGCGGCGAGATAACGGTGACGTTCAACGGCGGCCAGAGCGCCAAGGCCACCGTCGTCGGCCGTGACACCGGCTACGACCTCGCGGTCGTCAAGGTCACCGGCGTCCGCGGCCTCACCCCCCTGCCCCTGGGCAACTCCGACAACGTCGAGGTCGGTGACCCCGTCGTCGCCATCGGCGCGCCCTTCGACCTCGCCGGCACCGTCACCTCCGGCATCATCAGCGCCAAGGAACGGCCCATCACCGCCGGCGGCGAGAAGGGCGACGGCAGCGACGTGTCCTACGTCGACGCCCTGCAGACCGACGCCCCGATCAACCCCGGCAACTCCGGCGGCCCCCTCCTCGACGGCAAGGGCCGTGTCGTCGGCATCAACTCCGCCATCCGGTCGGCCGGCAGCGGATCCGACCAGAGCGGCCAGGCCGGTTCCATCGGGCTCGGCTTCGCCATCCCCGTCAACCAGGCCAAGCGCGTCGCCGAGGAGCTGATCAACACCGGTAAGGCCACCCACCCGGTGATCGGTGTCACGCTCGACATGAACTACACGGGAGACGGCGCCCGGGTCGGCGCCAAGGGCACCGGCAAAGGCCCCGCCGTCACCCGGGGCGGTGCCGGCGACAAGGCGGGCATCAAGCCCGGCGACGTCATCACGGAGGTCGACGGTGTGCGCGTCCACTCGGGGGAGGAGCTGATCATCAGGACCCGCGCCCACCGCCCAGGCGACCGCCTGGAGCTGACCGTGGTCCGCGGCGGGGCCGAACGGAGGATCACGCTCGTCCTCGGCTCGGCGGACGGCAGCTGACGCGAAACCCTGCAATCGCGGGACGAAACCCGCCCGACAAGGCAAACAACCCGGAAAACCCGCCGTGCACACGCGGCCGGTGTGCCGGGACAGTACCGGTACGGCAGGAACGCCGGGTACCGTGGACCCGGCCCGGACCACGGAAGACCCGCACAGACCACCGAGGGCCGAGGACCGAGGACATCGCAAGGAGCTTCAGGTGTTCAATGACATAGGACCGCTCGAGCTGGTCACGATCGTGGTCATCGCCGTGCTCGTCTTCGGTCCGGACAAGCTCCCCAAGATGATCCAGGACGTCGCGCGCACGATCCGCAAGATCCGCGAGTTCTCGGAGAGCGCCAAGCAGGACATCCGCAACGAACTGGGTCCGGAGTTCAAGGACTTCGAGTTCGAGGACCTCAACCCCAAGACGTTCATCCGCAAGCAGCTGGAGAACGACGACCTGGGGCTGAAGGAGATCCGCAACGGCTTCGACCTGAAGAAGGAGATGGCCGAGGTCACGGACGCGGTCCACAGCCGGGAGTCCGAGTCGTCCACGTCCTCTCCGGCGTCCTCCGGCCCCACCGGCGGCACCGTCGACATGACGAAGAAGCCCACGAGCACCGACCCCGACGAGCGCCCGCCCTTCGACGCGGACGCCACCTGAGCCCTGCGCGCCACGCCCGGCCCGGGGCTCACCGGGCCGGCCTGACGTGACGCACGCCATACGCCCGTCGGCGTGCGTACGGCCGTATTGCGCCGCGCGAGGGTGGTACGCGCCGGGCGTTTCCCTGCTGTTCGGAGCGCTGTGGCTATGCTGCCCAGTTGTTGTGCGGACCGTTTGGGAGCGAGGACGCCCGTGGGGGGCGGGCCGCTCGGGTCCGACGAGAGCGAGGAGGCGTCCGGGCAGATGGAGACGACGAGTCGGGTGGACGCGCAGGCGTCGGCCGCGGAGGGCGGACCACAGCTCCCCTCCGCCCGCCGCACGGTCGACGGCTATCTCCGGGCACCCTTCCCGTGGTACGGCCTCGACGAGGCGTTCACGGGGCCGCGCTGGCTGATGCAGGTGGGCACCGCGGCCGACGGGACCGTGGAACACGGGTCCATCGGGCACGGGGACGAGCCGTCCGTGCGCAACGAGGCCACGGAGGACAAGGAGAAGTTCGCCGTCGTGGTCACCGTCGCCGAGAACCCCGTACGGCGCAGCCCGGACGGCACCGGCGTGCTGGAGGCCACATCGGTCTCGTCCGCGGCGTGGCTGGCGGGCGTGGGGCTGCTGACGTTCACCTGGCCGGGCCAGATGGACCACACCCTGCGTGACGACTGGCTGGACCAGCAGACGGAGACGGCCTGGGTCCTCGCGGACGACCTGACCGGGCCCGCGTGGTCGACGCTGTCCCTGCCGGTGGACGGGGTGCCGACGCAGTTCCACTACCGCGAGTCCGAGTTCGGCTGGGTGCTCGCGGGGGCGACGGAGGCCGGGGTGCATCTCGGGGCGTACGGCAGGGGCATGAGCGCGTACGGTCTGGGCTTTGCCGTGATCAAGGACATCACCGCTTACGCCCCTTAGCGGATGCACGACGCTGCGGCGCTCGGCCGGGTGTATGACGAGGGGGCGCCGTCACACCGCGACGGCGCCCCCTCGTCGTATGAGCCCCGGTACTAGAACTTGTTCCTCGGCGTGATCCCCAGCGACATCCCCGCCAGGCCCCGCTGCCGTCCCCCGAGCTTGCCCGCGATCGCACGCAGGGCCGAGCCCGCGGGGGAGTCCGGGTCCGTGAGGACCACCGGCTTGCCCTCGTCGCCGCCCTCGCGCAGGCGGACGTCGATGGGGATGTTGCCGAGGACCGGGACCGTCGCACCCGTCGTGCGGGTGAGGCCGTCGGCGACCAGCTGGCCGCCGCCCGTGCCGAAGACGTCGACCATCTCGCCGCAGTGCGGGCACGGCAGGCCGGACATGTTCTCGACCACGCCCACGATCTTCTGGTGCGTCTGCACGGCGATCGAGCCCGCCCGCTCGGCCACCTCGGCGGCCGCCTGCTGCGGGGTCGTCACGACCAGGATCTCGGCGTTCGGGATCAGCTGGGCCACGGAGATGGCGATGTCGCCGGTGCCGGGCGGCAGGTCGAGCAGCAGCACGTCCAGGTCGCCCCAGTACACGTCCGCGAGGAACTGCTGGAGCGCGCGGTGCAGCATCGGGCCGCGCCAGACGACCGGGGCGTTGCCCGGGGTGAACATGCCGATCGAGATGACCTTCACGCCGTTCGCGGACGGCGGCATGATCATGTTCTCGACCTGGGTGGGGCGGCCGTCCGCGCCCAGCATGCGCGGCACGCTGTGGCCGTAGATGTCGGCGTCCACGACACCGACCTTCAGGCCGTCGGCGGCCATCGCCGCCGCCAGGTTCACCGTCACCGAGGACTTGCCGACGCCGCCCTTGCCGGAGGCCACGGCGTACACCCGGGTGAGCGAGCCCGGCTTGGCGAAGGGGACCTCGCGCTCGGCCTGGCCGCCGCGCAGCGCGGTCGCCAGCTCGCGGCGCTGCTCGTCGCTCATCACGTCGAGCGTGACGTCGACGCGGGTGACGCCCTCGACGCGCGAGACGGCCTCGGTCACGCGCTGCGTGATCGTGTCGCGCATCGGGCAGCCGGAGACCGTCAGGTACACGGTGACCGCGACCGCTCCGTCCGCACCGATCTCCACCGATTTGACCATCCCCAGCTCGGTGATGGGTCGATGGATCTCGGGGTCGTTCACCGTCGCCAGCGCTTCGCGCACCGCGTCTTCCGTAGCCATAAGGAGATGGTACGGCGCGCCCCGGTGGCCGGGGTAAGCCCGTCAGCGGTCGTCTACGTCACGTCCGTGCGCCCGTTCCGCCGGGAATACGACATGCCCGTCGGAACGCCGCCGGTCCTCCAGCTCCTTCATCAGGTCCTGGAGTTCGGAGCGTATCCAGTCGCGGGTGGCGACCTCGCCGAGGCCCGAGCGCAGCGCGGCGATCTCGCGGGTCAGGTACTCGGTGTCCGCGATCGACCGCTCGTTCTGCTTGCGGTCCTGCTCCAGGTTCACCCGGTCGCGGTCGTCCTGGCGGTTCTGCGCGAGCAGGATCAGCGGGGCGGCATAGGAGGCCTGCAGCGACAGCACCAGCGTCAGGAAGATGAACGGGTACGGGTCCCAGCGCAGGTGAGCCGGGGCGGTGATGTTCCAGCCCAGCCACACGATGATGACGGCGGTCATCCAGACGATGAACCGCCCGGTGCCCAGGAAGCGCGCGATGCGCTCCGACAGGCGCCCGAAGGCCTCCGGGTCCCACTCCGGCACCAGGCGGACGCGCCGTGGCTGCGGCTGGTCGAGCCGGAGGCGCCGGGTGGCGGCGGTCGCGCCGGAGGGGAGCTTCTCGCGGTCAGGCGCCATCGCTGACCCCCTCCTCGTCCAGGTGGAACTCCGTCTCGCGCCAGTCGTCGGGGAGCATGTGGTCCAGTACGTCGTCCACGGTCACCGCGCCGAGGAGCGAGCCGGACTCGTCGACGACGGGCGCCGCGACCATGTCGTAGGCCGCGAAGAACCCGGCCACCACGGGCAGCGGCGCGTCCGGGGCGAGCGACTGCAGGTCGTCGTCGACGAGCGAGCTGACCAGCGTGTACGGCGGGTCCCGCAGCAGCCGCTGGAAGTGCACGGTCCCCAGGTACTTGCCGGTGGGCGTCTCGTCCGGCGGACGGCAGACGTACACCTGCGCGGCGAGCGCGGGGGACAGGTCGGGGTTGCGGACCCGGGCGAGCGCGTCGGCGACGGTGGCGTCGGGCCGCAGCACGATCGGCTCGGTGGTCATCAGGCCGCCCGCGGTCTTCTCCTCGTACGCCATCAGACGGCGCATGTCGGCGGCGTCGGCGGGCTGCATCAAGCTCAGCAGCCGCTCCTTCTCCTCCTCCGGCAGCTCGGCGAGCAGGTCGGCGGCGTCGTCCGGGTCCATCGCCTCCAGGACGTCCGCAGCGCGCTCCTCCTTCAGCTTGCCGAGGATCTCGATCTGGTCGTCCTCGGGGAGCTCTTCGAGCACATCGGCGAGCCGGTCGTCGTCGAGGGCGGCGGCGACCTCTGCGCGGCGCTTGGGGGACAGGTGGTGCAGGACGTTGGCGAGATCGGCGGGCCTGAGCTGTTCGAAGGTGGCCAGCAGGCTCTCGGCGCCCTGCCCGTGCTCCTCCAGGGAGAACCCGGTGACCGCCGACCACTCCACCGTCAGCGTCTCGCCCTTGCTGCGCCGGAACGTGCCGCTCTTCCCCTTGCGTACGAAGACCCGGTCGATCTCCCAGTCGCGGCGGGCCGGCAGCTGCTGCACGGACAGGTCGAGGACGGTGACCTCCTCGCCCGTCTCGACGAGGGTGACGTGCCGGTCGAGCAGCTCCCCGAAGACGAGGCGCTCGGTGGGCCGCTGCTCGAAGCGTCGCACGTTGAGCACGCCGGTGGTGATGACCTGGCCCGACTCGATGCCGGTCACCCGGGTCATGGGAAGGAAGATACGGCGGCGGGTGACGAGTTCGACGACCAGGCCCAGCAGCCGCGGGGGGCGCCGGCCCACCCGCAACATGACGACCAGGTCGCGCACGCGCCCCACCTGGTCGCCGGTGGGGTCGAAGACGGCGACTCCGGCCAGGTGTGAGACGAAGATCCGAGGGGCGCTCGCGGCCATGCCCGCGCCTCCTTTTCCTGCTGTTTTGTCCGCTCGCGTGGGCTTCAGGCTAGCCCGTCCCGGTGCGCCGCGCCCTGGCGGGGGGTGCGGATGGACCGGCTCCGGAAGGCCTCCCGAGCACCGGTACCCTGCGGTACGCCGATGAGGACTCCCGCACGAGAGGTGGCCCCGCCTGTGACCGTCATTCCCCAGGGCCGTACCCGCAGGGCCGCGCTGGTGCGCGCGATGTGCGCGCTGGTCGTGACGGGGGCGGGTCTCGCGGGGTGCGGCGGTGGTGACCCGGACGCCGGGACCAACGGGGTCGGCAAACTGCCCGCCGACAAGATCCAGAGCCGGACGCGTACGGCGGCCGAGTCGGCGTCGTCGGTCCATCTGTCCGGCACCGTCGTCAGCAACGGCGGCACCTACACACTGGACATGCGGCTGAAGGGGGAGGGCGGCAGCGGGTCGGTCACCTCGAAGAACGCCACGTTCCGGCTGCTGCGGGTGGGCAAGCACCTGTTCCTGAAGGCCGACGCGGCGTTCTGGAACCAGCAGGACGGCTCGGGGGACGGCGGGGGCTCGGCGGCCGCGGCGGGCAAGCTGGACGGGAAGTACGTGAAGGTGCCGACGGGGGACCCGGCCTACCAGCGCTTCAGCGGCTTCACCGACAAGGACGTCCTGCTGGACGGGCTCCTCACGCTGCACGGCGCGCTGGCGACGGACGGCCACCACGAGCAGAACGGCGTCCGCACGATCCGCATCACCGGCGACAAGGGCGCCGGCGGCAGCCTGGACGTCTCCCTGGAGGGAAGCCCGTACCCCCTGCTCCTGGTCCGCGCCGGCAACGCGGGGACGCTCCGCTTGTCGGAATGGGGCAAGGACTTCACGCTGACGGAACCGCCGAAGGGGGAGACGGTGGACTACGGGAAGCAACTGCCGTCCTCCTAGTGCCGCGGCTGCTGCGGCACCGGCTACCGCTGCGGACAGCCGCCGTAGCTGCGGGCAGCCCCCGCAGCTACGTCCGCTTGCGCCGCAGCAGTCGCGGCAGCGCCGCCGGGATGGGCCGGCGGGTCGTGGCCGAGGTCGGGACCGGTCGCGCGGCCTGGGAGTCGGACGGCAGCGGCACCGTCGTGCCCCGCGGCTCAAGGCGGAGCACCCGGCACTCCCGGCGCCACCGCTCCGGCATCTCCTCCCCGTCGGACGCGTTCAGCCGCTTGCCCTTCAGCTCCGCGACCGCGCCCTCCCACTCGGGGGACCCCGGCGCCAACTCCACCACCCGCGCGGGCCAGGTGACGATCCGGCCGCCCTTGTCCTTGCTGCGCACCGTCACGACCGCGTCCCCGCCGTCGACCAGGCCGGGCAGCGGCTGCTCACCGGGTCCGTCGCCCACCACGCACGCCGCGCCCTCGTACCACACGTGCCACAACGCACGCGCGGCCGCGGCCGACGCCGTGCCCTGGACCCAGATCAGCCCGGACTTCTTCGTGGCCTCCTCGACCAGGGCCCTCTCGAGCAGCTCGCTTGTCATGCGCCCAGCCTAGCCGGGCCCGTCACAGCCATCCGTTCCGCTTCAGCATGCGGTGGATGCCCACGCAGATGCCCACCGTGATGCCCATGATCGCCGGGTAGCCGTACTTCCAGTGCAGCTCGGGCATGTACGTGAAGTTCATGCCGTACACCCCGCACACCATCGTCGGCACGGCGATGATCGCCGCCCACGCGGTGATCTTCCGCATGTCCTCGTTCTGGGCGACGGACGCCTGCGCCAGGTTGGCCTGGAGGATCGAGTTCAGCAGTTCGTCGAAGCCCAGCACCTGCTCGTTGACACGGGCGAGGTGGTCGGCGACGTCGCGGAAGTACTTCTGGATGTCCGGATCGATCAACCGCATCGGCCGCTCGCTCAGCAGCAGCATCGGGCGCAGCAGCGGCGCCACCGCCCGCTTGAACTCCAGCACCTCGCGCTTGAGTTGGTAGATCCGGCCGGCGTCCGTGCCTCGCGGCGTGCCCTTGCGGCCCGGCGAGAACACCTCGGTCTCCACCTCGTCGATGTCGTCCTGCAGCGCGTCCGCCACCGCGATGTACCCGTCGACGACGTGGTCGGCGATCGCGTGCAGCACCGCGGAGGGGCCCTTGGAGAGCAGTTCGGGCTCGTCCTGAAGCCGGTGCCGCAGCGTCCTGAGCGAGCCCTTCCCGCCGTGCCGGACCGTGATGAAGAAGTCCCGCCCGGTGAAGCACATGACCTCGCCGGTCTCGACGACCTCGCTGTTGGCGGTCAGCTGGTCGTGGTCGACGTAGTGGACGGTCTTGAAGACGGTGAAGAGCGAGTCGTCGTACCGCTCCAGCTTGGGCCGCTGGTGCGCCTGCACCGCGTCCTCGACGGCCAGCGGGTGCAGCCCGAACTCGCGGGCGATACCGGCGAATTCGGCCTCGGTCGGCTCGTGCAGCCCGATCCACACGAACCCTCCGTCGCGCCGCACCAGCCGCATCGCCTCGTGCGGGGAGAGCGGCGCTTGCGTGTGGACGCGGACACCGTCACGGTAGACGGCGCAGTCGACGACGGCGGACGGGGTCGCGGGGTCACGCGTGGTGTCGTACGCGCCGTTGTCCTGCCGCGGGGAGGTGCGGGACGGGCGGACCACGGCGCGCAGGTCACGGATCATCGACATGGCAGGGCTCCTTCGCAACGAGCAGCGAAAGGCCACGGAAAACGGGTGGAACTACCCGGAATGGGGACGTCCTGGCTGCGGAGGTTTGGCACGTCCACAAAGCGGGGAGCACCGCACCGTCACGGTGGCGGGCTTCGCTGCTGATTCAGCTACTGACTGAGATCAGACAGATCAGGCAAAGCGAAACGAAGTGCTCTTCCGTGGCGACGCGAACGCGAGACGCGAGAGGTGACAGCCGACGGGAGTCAGAACAGCTGCGTCAGCGGCGGGAAGAGCGGGTGGTACTGCACGGTCGACTTCGATCCATGACAGCCCCACCTCCTCCGGCCGGTCCCTGGTGAGGGACGATCCATACCCTGATTAGAGGGTGCCCCCTTAGGGGAGTCTCATGGGTGCCGGGCCTGACAGGACTTCCCCAGTGCGTTGAGGACTTGGGAGGTACCCCTACTGCGTGCTGCCCGAAACCACCGGCCAAGAGTATCAGCCGACAGAAGTGTCAAGGCGTCGCTTTGCCCGGTGCTGACGAGTTCTATGCTCGCCGCATGGTTGATGTTCTTCCTCTGGTCGAGGCCCGGTTGCGCACCGCGCTGGGCGAACCGGACGCCCGCGCGGCGGTCACCTTCCTCGGCACGGACCGTATCGAGGTGCTCCGCTTCCACGAGGGCGACATCGTCCGCTACGCCACCCTCGGCATGTCCGCACAGCCCATGGCGGACCCCACCGCGGTGCTCGCCGACCCCGTGAAGGGACCCCGCGCCGAGCTGGTCCTCTCCGTGCGCGGCGGCCTCGCCGACACCGACAAGGTGCTCCGCCCGCTCGCCGTGCTCGCCGCCTCCCCGCAGGTCGAGGGCGTGGTCGTGGCCCCCGGCGCCTCGCTGGAGGTGGGTGAACCGCTGTGGCCCGGCGCCCCGTTCACCTCCGTCCTGGTGGCCGAGCCCGGTGGCCTGGTCGAGGACCTGGAACTCGACGAGCCGCTGGATCCCGTACGGTTCCTGCCGCTGCTGCCGATGACGCCGAACGAGGCCGCCTGGAAGCGGGTGCACGGCGCGCAGGCCCTTCAGGAACGCTGGCTGACGAACGGGACGGACCTGAGGGATCCCTCCCGCAGGTCCGTCCCGCTGGACTGAGGCAGGGGGTGAGCAAGCTCACCAACGCCCGCCCGGGAACGGTCACTTGGCGAAGACCGTGACACCCTCCTCGATCGCGTGCCGCGTCTCCAGCTCCTCGGCCATGGGGGTCCCCCCTGCTCGAGCGGAGTCGAGAGCTTGGGGGATGGTCAGCGCCCTGCGCCGCACGAGGACCACGACCGCCCCGAGAAGCGCCGTGAGCGCCCCCGCCACGAACGGCATGTGGATGTCGCTCCACTCCTCGATCTTCGGCGCGAAATAGGGCGCGGCGGCCGCCGCGAACCAGCGCACGAAGTTGTAGCCGGCGCTCGCCACCGGGCGCGGCGCATCGGAGATGCCGAGAGCGAGCTCCGTGTAGACCGTGTTGTTCACGCCGATGAACGCGCCGGACAGGATCGTGCAGACGATCGCGGTGGTGTGGTCGCCGTAGCCGAGCACGGCCACGTCCGCCGCGAGCAGCACCAGCGAACCGCCGAGCACCTTCAGCGAGCCGAAGCGCTCCTGCATGCGCGGCGCCACGATCACCGAGAAGACGGCGAGCAGCACACCCCAGGCGAAGAACACGGCACCCGATTTGTAGGGCGTCATGTTCAGCACGAAGGGCGTGAAGGCCAGCACGGTGAAGAACGTGTAGTTGTAGAAGAACGCCGAGACCGCCGCGGAGGCGAGGCCGCCGTGGCCGAGCGCCTTGATCGGGTCCAGGAGTGAGGTCTTCCGCACGGGTTTCGGCTGCTCCTTCAGGAACGCCGTGATGCACAGGAAGCCGATCGCCATCAGCGTGGCCGTACCGAAGAACGGGTAGCGCCAGCTGATGTTCCCGAGCAGCGCGCCCAGCAGCGGGCCGCAGGCCATGCCGAGGCCGAGTGCGGACTCGTACAGCAGGATGGCCGCGGCGCTGCCTCCGGCCGCCGCGCCGACGATCACGGCGAGGGCCGTGGAGACGAAGAGCGCGTTCCCGAGGCCCCAGCCGGCCCGGAAGCCGACGAGCTGGGCGACCGAGCCCGAGGTGCCCGCGAGGCCCGCGAAGACCACGACGAAGGCGAGGCCGAGCAGCAGGGTCCTGCGGCCGCCGATGCGGCTGGAGACGAAGCCGGTGACCAGCATCGCCATCGCGGTGATCAGGAAGTACGAGGTGAACAGCAGGGAGACCTGGCCGGGTGTCGCCTGTAGGCCCTTGGCGATGGACGGCAGGATCGGGTCGACGAGTCCGATGCCCATGAACGCGACGACGGACGCTCCGGCGGTCGCCCACACGGCCTTCGGCTGCCGCAGGATGCTGCCGGCTCCCGCGTCGAACGGGTCCACGTCGGCTGCTGTGGCGGGTTCTCCTCCTGTGGTGCTCTTCATGCTCTCCTCGCAGAGTCGTGGTCCGGATAGTTGGCTTATACATATATTAAGTTAGGAGTTCTAATTAGTGCAAGTGTCATCTAGTTGGCGCAGGTGAAGCGGGCGTGGGGGGTACACGCCGGACGGGTGATCGTCCTTGACGCGACGCGGGACGGGGAGGACCGTGGGGGCCTATGAGGGGCGAACCCAGTTGCCCGAAGTGCGGTGGCCGGGTCAGGGCTCCCGGACTCTTTGCCGACTCCTGGCAGTGCGATGTGCACGGCACCGTGCATCCGCTGCAGCCCGTGATCCCGCCCAGCGTCGAGGCCCTCAGCGTCGTGGTGCACCGCGCCCGGGTGCCGGTGTGGATGCCGTGGCCGCTGCCGGTCGGCTGGCTCTTCACGGGTGTTGCCTACGCGGGTGACGACCGCAGTGGAGGCCGCGCCACGGCCGTGGCCTGTTCGGGTCCCGGGCCGCTCGGCGGCATGGGCGAGCTGATCCTGGTCGCGGAGGAACTGGGGGTCGGGCTCGGTGCGCGGTACGCGGGCATCGACGGGCCGGACCCGGGGCCGTACATGAACGTGGAGAAACCGCCTCAGGCCAAGGTGCTCGCCGTCGGCCGCCCCACGCCGCTGTGGCATGTCTCGGGCGTCCCCGGCGACCGCGCGGTGTTCGCGGGCGAGGCGCGCGGCCTGTGGCTGTGGGCGGTCGTCTGGCCGGAACAGTCGGGCCTGCTGATGTACGACGAGATGGTCCTGACGGACCTGCGGGACGCGGGGGCGGAGGTCGATCTCCTGCCGATCGGGGCGTTGTCGCCGCGCCTGCTCGAGCCGTGACACGAGCCACCGGAGGGTGCGGGACGCCGTAGGGGGCGCAGCCGACGTGCGGGTGTGACAGGGGCCCCGGAACTGCCGTTATCCTTGAGCGTCCCCTTCCGTCCCGTCACCGCCTGGAGTACGTGTCGTGCGCATCGACCTGCACACCCACTCCACCGCCTCCGACGGTACGGACACCCCGGCCGAGCTGGTGCGGAACGCCGCTGCCGCCGGACTGGACGTCGTCGCGCTCACCGACCACGACACCACCCGCGGCCACGCGGAGGCGATCGAGGCGCTGCCCGCGGGGCTGACCCTCCTCACGGGCGCCGAACTCTCCTGCCGGTACGACGGCATCAGCATGCACATGCTGGCCTACCTCTTCGACCCCGACGAGCCCGACCTGCTCGCCGAGCGCGAGCTGGTGCGGGACGACCGCGTGCCGCGCGCCCACGCCATGATCGCCAAGCTGCGGGAGCTGGGCGTGCCGGTCACCTGGGAGCAGGTGTCCCGCATCGCCGGTGACGGCTCGGTCGGACGGCCGCACATCGCCTCCGCCCTGGTGGAACTCGGCGTCGTCGGCAGCGTCTCGGACGCGTTCACGCCCGAGTGGCTGGCCGACGGCGGGCGCGCGTACGTGCAGAAGCACGAGACCGACCCCTTCGAGGCGATCCGGCTGGTCAAGGCCGCGGGCGGAGTGACCGTCTTCGCGCACCCGGCCGCCTCCAAGCGCGGACGGACCGTGCCGGAGTCCGCCATCGCGGACCTCGCCGCCGCCGGGCTCGACGGCATCGAGGTCGACCACATGGACCACGACCCGGCGACCCGGGCCCGGCTGCGCGGCCTCGCCGCCGAGCTGGACCTGCTGGTCACCGGCTCCTCCGACTACCACGGCAGCCGCAAGACGTGCGTGCTCGGCGAGTACACCACCGACCCGGAGGTGTACGGGGAGATCATCCGGCGGGCCACCGGGGCGTTCCCCGTCCCGGGCACCGGCGGACCCCGCAACGCCTGATCCTGCCGCAGCTCCCCTCCTTCCCTCCTTCCCTCTTTTCCAGGCACCCGGCGCCCGCCGCCGTGTCCAGCCGTCGCACGCCTTAGCGCGCGGCGACGGCACCCGGCGGTCGCGGGACGCCCGCAGCCCCATGCTCGTTGCTCGTCCGTACCTCATCGCAAGGCACCCATGTTCGACGTCGCCGTTTTCGGTTCCCTCTTCCTGACCCTGTTCGTGATCATGGATCCCCCCGGGATCACCCCGATCTTCCTCGCGCTCACCGCCGGCCGCCCCGCCAAGGTGCAGAAGCGCATGGCCTTCCAGGCCGTCTGTGTGGCCGGCGGCGTCATCGCCGTGTTCGGTGTGCTCGGCCACCAGATCCTGAACTACCTGCATGTCTCCGTGCCCGCATTGATGATCGCGGGCGGGCTGCTGCTCCTGCTGATCGCCCTCGACCTGCTGACCGGCAAGACGGACGAGCCGAAGCAGACCAAGGACGTCAACGTGGCCCTGGTGCCGCTCGGCATGCCGCTGCTGGCCGGGCCGGGGGCGATCGTCTCGGTGATCCTCGCGGTGCAGAAGGCGGACAGCGTGGGCACCCAGGTGTCGGTGTGGACGGCGATCCTCGCGATCCACGTCGTGCTGTGGCTGGTCATGCGCTACTCACTGCTGATCATCCGCGTCATCAAGGACGGCGGAGTGGTCCTCGTGACCCGGCTCGCGGGCATGATGCTCTCCGCGATCGCCGTGCAGCAGATCATCAACGGGGTCACCCGGGTCGTCCACGGAAGCTGAGGGCCCGGGACCGGGCCCGGAACGCGCGGAGCCCCGTACGGCACGATGCCGTACGGGGCTCCGAAGTCGTCTACGTGTATACGCAGGTCGTATACGCAGCGCGTGTCGTCTGTGCCGTTACGACGCGGTCGTCTCGGCCGGGCGGATCCACAGCCGCTGCCCGATGGCCGCGGCCTGCTGAACGATCTGGTTGACGGAGGCGGCGTCCACGACGGTGGTGTCCACGGGGGTACCGTCGACATCGTCGAGTCGCATGATTTCGAAGCGCATGGGCTTCTCCCTTCGTCTGGTCATCCTCCTGCGGAGAACTACTGGCGAGCGGAGCGCGGAGCGTCTGTGCCCCTCTCCTGTGAGTAGTCAACGGGGTGCTTGTTACAAACATTCCCTACGCTAAGGAAATTTTTCGAGTCTCTAATTACTGACCGGTAATCGACTGAGTCGACGGCCGGTTTTGGTTCATGGTGCACTGATTGGGATCGGTTGTGTTCGTAGCGTCACCGCCGGGAGAATGGAGGCATATGAACGACGACCTGGCGGCGCTCGGCGCCCGCATCGACCGAACGAACGAGCTGCTCCAGCGCATGCTCGCCGAGGTGGCGAAGACGCCCTCGACTCATGCGATCTTCGTCGACGCCGGCTACCTGTACGCCGCGGCCGGACGGCTCATCGCCGGCACCGAGGACCGCCGGGCCTTCGACCTCGACGCCGAGGGGCTGATCGACGCCCTCATCGACAAGGCGCGCCAGGTCTTCGCGGACAGCCGGTTGCTGCGCGTGTACTGGTACGACGGCGCGAGACGCCGCATCCACACCGCCGAACAGCAGTCCATCGCCGAACTCCCGGATGTGAAGGTACGGCTCGGCAACCTCAACGCCAACAACCAGCAGAAGGGCGTCGACTCCCTGATCCGGACCGACCTCGAATCACTCGCCCGGCACCGCGCCATCAGCGACGCGGCGCTCATCGGCGGCGACGAGGACCTGGTGTCGGCGGTGGAGGCCGCCCAGGGGTACGGGGCCCGGGTGCACCTGTGGGGCATCGAGGCGCCGGAGGGCCGCAACCAGGCGGAACCGCTGCTGTGGGAGGTCGACAGCCAGCGCACCCTCGAACTCGACTTCTTCAAGCCGTATGTGAGCCGCCGCACGGCCGCGACCTACGAGCCCTCCTCCACGGCCCGCCCCACTCGCGACGACGTCCGGTTCGTGGGCGCGCAGATCGCCGCCAAGTGGCTCGCCGAGCGCGGCCGGGACTCGCTGGCGGACCTGTTGCCCGGCCACCCGTACCTGCCCGGCTCCATCGACCAGGATCTGCTGGTGGAGGCGGAGGGTCTGCTGCAGTACTCGCTGCGCGGCCAGGCGGACCTGCGCCGCGCCCTGCGGGACGGCTTCTGGGAGCACCTGCAGGCGCAGTACTAGACGGGGAGCCCCGAGGTCTCAGACGAGCCGGTCCCAGAAGGCGGCGAGGGCGTGGGCCGTCCCCTCCGGCTGGTCGGTGTTGGGGGAGTGCTCCGCGTGCGGGACGACGGTGCGGTGAGCGCCGAGGCGGTCCGCCATGTCGTCCAGCAGCGGGACGGGCCAGGTGTCGTCGCGGTCGCCGGACAGGACGTGCACGGGCAGGCCGACGGCGGCCAGTTCGGCCACGCGGTCGGGTTCCTCGCACAGCTGCCGGCCCGTGGCGAGGAGCTGGGCGGGGCTGTTGCTCAGCCAGCGGCGGCGCAGGTCCTCCCCGTCGGAGAGCCCCTCGTCGAGGTCTCCGGCGTCGATGTCCTCCGGCGGTTCGAAGGCCTGGATGGCGTCCCAGACCCCCGCCATGTCCAGGACGGCGAGGGCGTCGTGCAGCAGCTTGACGCGCTGCTGCTGGGGGAGGGAGATCTGGGCGGGACCCGAGGCCATCAGGGTGAGCGAGACGAACGCGGAGGGGTCGAGGAGGACGGCGGCCCGCGCGATCTGGCCGCCGAGGGAGTGCCCGAGCAGATGCACCGGCGCGCCGACGGCGTGCGCCTGCGCGATCACGTCCCGTGCCAGCTCGGCCTGCGCGTACGGTGCCTCGTCGTCCTTCGGCCCGGGGGACTCGTACTGTCCTCGCCCGTCGACGGCGACGGTCCGGTATCCGGCCGCCGCGAGAAGCGGCTGGAGGAGGAGGAAGTCCTCCTTGCTGCCGGTGAAACCGGGAAGCAGCAGGGCGGTCCCCTTCCCCCGCGCCGTCACCGCGTCGGCCTCGAGCACGGCGAACTCCCCCCGCTCGGTGGCGAGCCGGCGCGCACGGACGCCGGGGGGCGGGGTGAAGCTGGGGGGACGGCTCATGGGGGTGAGGGTACCGGGCGGAGAGAACACCGATGGCCCGCCCCTGTGTGTGACAGGTGCGGGCCATCGATGAACAGTGCCGTGGCCTACCGCGGGTGTCAGCCCTCCACGGGCTCCGCGACCTTGCGCGTGCGGCGTCGCGGCTTGGCCTCCGCGACGTCGTCCGCCTGCGCCGGGATCTCGGCCTCTGCCGCGACCGCCTTGCGCGTACGGCGCCGGGGCTTGACCTCGGGCTCGTCGGCGGCCTGCGCGGGAATCGCGGCCTCGACGGCCTTGCGGGTGCGGCGCCGGGGCGTGGCCTCGGCGGCGACCTCCGCACCGTCCACGGCAGCCTCCGGGGCGGCCTCGGCGGCCTTACGGGTGCGGCGGCGCGGCTTGGCCTCGACGGCTTCCACGGTGTCCACAGCCGCCTCGGCGGCCCTACGGGTACGCCGCGGCTTGGCCTCGGTGTCCTCCGTGGGCACGGCCTCCGCCGCCTTGCGGGTACGCCGCGGCTTGGCCGGAGCCTCGCCCTGTGCCGCCTCGCCCTCGACCGTCTCGGCGGCCGGGACCGTCTCGGCGGCCTTGCGCGTACGCCGACGCGGCTTGGCCTCGGTCGCCTCGGTCGCGGTGTCGGCAACCGGTGCGGCTTCCGCGGTCTTGCGGGTGCGGCGGCGGGGCTTGGCCTCCGTGGCTTCGGCGGTGTCCACGGCCGTCGTGGCCTCGACCTCGACCGTCTCGGCGGCCGGGACCGTCTCGGCGGCCTTGCGCGTACGCCGACGCGGCTTGACCTCGGTCGCCTCGCTCGCGGCGTCGGCAACCGGAGCCGCCTCGGCGGCCTTGCGGGTGCGGCGGCGGGGCTTGGCCTCCGTGGCTTCGGCGGTGTCCACGGCCGTCGTGGCCTCGACCTCGACCGTCTCGGCGGCCTTGCGCGTACGCCGACGCGGCTTGACCTCGGTCGCCTCGCTCGCGGCGTCGGCAACCGGAGCCGCCTCGGCGGCCTTGCGGGTGCGGCGGCGGGGCTTGGCCTCTGCGGCCTCCGCGGTGTCCACAGCGGTCTCGGCGGCTGCCGGGGTCGCTTCCGTCGCGGCGGTGGCCTCGGGCGCGACCGGGACGGGCTCGGCCGTCTTGCGGGTGCGGCGACGGCGCGGCTTCGTCTCCGTGGCCTCGACCGTCTCCACGGCCGTCTCCGCCGCCTTCGTGGCCTCCGGCGCGGCAGACTCCGCGGTCACCGGCGTCACCGGTGCCGTTGTCGCCTCCACCGGCGCACCGCCGCGCATACGGCGGCGTCGGCGGGGGTACGGCGTTCCGCCGACTCGGCGGTGTCCGTCGCGGCCGTGTCCGTCGCGGCCGTGTCCGTGGGGGCCGACGAGTCCAGCGGCGTACCGCTCCGCGTACGGCGCCGACGGCGCGGCGTACGCGACGGACGCTCGCCCTGTGCGGACGCGTCCGAGGAGCGGCGGCCGCGCGAGCCCCGGGCGCCCGTCTCGCCGAGGTCCTCGAGCTCCTCCGCCTCGAGCCCGGCGCGGGTTCGCTCCGAGCGCGGCAGGACGCCCTTGGTGCCCTCGGGGATGCCGAGGTCGGAGAACAGGTGCGGGGAGCTCGAATACGTCTCCACCGGGTCGTTGAAGTCCAGCTCCAGCGCCTTGTTGATCAGCTGCCAGCGCGGGATGTCGTCCCAGTCGACGAACGTGATCGCCGTACCCTTGGCGCCCGCGCGGCCCGTACGGCCGACCCGGTGCAGATACGTCTTCTCGTCCTCGGGGGACTGGTAGTTGATGACGTGGGTCACGCCCTCGACGTCGATGCCGCGCGCGGCGACGTCGGTGCAGACGAGCACGTCCACCTTGCCGTTCCGGAAGGCGCGCAGGGCCTGCTCGCGGGCGCCCTGGCCGAGGTCGCCGTGGACCGCGCCCGAGGCGAAGCCACGGCGCTGAAGCTGCTCGGCGATGTCGGCGGCCGTGCGCTTGGTACGGCAGAAGATCATCGCCAGTCCGCGGCCCTCTGCCTGCAGAATGCGGGCGACCATCTCCGGCTTGTCCATGGAGTGTGCGCGGTAGACGAACTGCTTGATGTTCGCGACCGTCACGCCCTCGTCGTCCGGCGCGGTGGCGCGGATGTGCGTGGGCCGGGACATGTAGCGGCGCGCCAGGCCGATGACCGCGCCCGGCATGGTGGCCGAGAACAGCATGGTCTGCCGCTTGGGCGGCAGCATGTCGATGATCTTCTCGACGTCGGGCAGGAAGCCGAGGTCGAGCATCTCGTCGGCCTCGTCGAGCACCAGGCACTTGACGTGCTTCAGGTTCAGCTTCTTCTGACCGGCGAGGTCGAGGAGCCGGCCGGGGGTGCCGACGACCACGTCGACGCCCTTCTTCAGGGCCTCCACCTGGGGCTCGTAGGCCCGGCCGCCGTAGATCGCGGTGACCCGTACGTTCCGCACCTTGCCCGCGGTCAGCAGGTCGTTCGTGACCTGGGTGCACAGCTCGCGCGTGGGGACCACGACGAGCGCCTGCGGCGCGTCGGTGAGCGCCTCGGGCTTCGCGCGGCCGGCCTCCACGTCGGCGGGGACGGTGACACGCTCGAGGAGCGGGAGTCCGAAGCCCAGCGTCTTACCGGTACCGGTCTTGGCCTGACCGATGACGTCGGTGCCGGAGAGGGCTACGGGGAGCGTCATCTCCTGGATGGGGAAGGGATTGATGATGCCGACGGCTTCCAGGGCCTCGGCTGTCTCGGGAAGGATTCCGAGTTCTCGAAAAGTCGTAGTCAGGGTGCTGCCTCTTCTGTGTGGGCGGCGCGAGGCGAGCGCGGGGGTCGTGACCGTGCCGGATGACGTCGGCCTGCTTGGGGGACGGGCCTGTGGCACGGGACCACGCCGACGCTCCAGCGCTCGTACCGCTGAGGGTCCCTCCGAACGCGTACGCCAGGTGCCGTACGCCCGAGGAGGGCTGTCGGGTCGGAGCCGATCGGGCCACCGACCGGGCATCCTCATACATGCGGCCCGTCGAGATACGTCGTCTCCATAGACGTACGCACTCAGCAGGCGCATTACCACCATACCCCGGAATCGCGCACTCGCGGTGGCCGATTCGGTCACGTAGCCGTCATCACACTGATTGACCAGGGACTTCCGGGCGGCGGTGAGCGGGCTATTGTGCGCTTCATGACGACGCCTGACAACGCTCCCGACAGCCCCGAGGCCCCCGCCGGACCCACCGGAGTGGCCGCCCAGGACTGGGCGACCGCCTCCGCCGACCCGCAGTACCGTGCCGCGATCGTGGACCTGCTGGGAGCGCTCGCGTACGGGGAGCTGGCGGCGTTCGAACGGCTGGCGGAGGACGCGAAGCTCGCGCCCACGCTGACGGACAAGGCGGAACTGGCGAAGATGGCGTCCGCCGAGTTCCACCACTTCGAGCGGATCCGGGACCGGCTGAAGGAGATCGGGGCCGAGCCCACGGAGGCGATGGAGCCGTTCGTGGCGGCGTACGACAGCTTCCACAGGCAGACGGCGCCCTCCGACTGGCTGGAGGGGCTCGTCAAAGCCTATGTGGGCGACTCGATCGCCAGTGACTTCTACCGGGAGGTCGCGGCCCGCCTCGACACCGACACGCGCGAGCTCGTCCTGGCCGTCCTCGACGACACCGGGCACGCCGACTTCGCGGTGGAGAAGGTGCGCGCCGCGATCGACGCCGAGCCGCGCGTGGGCGGCCGGCTCGCCCTGTGGGCACGGCGGCTGATGGGCGAGGCGCTGTCGCAGTCCCAGCGGGTGGTGGCCGACCGGGACGCGCTGTCCACCATGCTGGTGGGCGGTGTGGCGGACGGCTTCGATCTCGCGGAGGTCGGCAGGATGTTCTCCCGGATCACGGAGGCCCACACGAAGCGGATGGCGGCGCTGGGGCTGGCTGCCTGAAGCCGCCTACCGCCGACCACCGGGGTCCCCCGGGCCGACCTTGCAGTGTGTCCGGCTGTCGCCGCACGCTTCGGCGACGGTCGGCCGTACGGCGCGGGTCACGCGCCCCTCACCACCGGTGCCCCGGCCGTCGCCGTCTGGGGCGGCGGCTTCGGGTCGGCCCCGGCGACGGCCCTCAGGCCGTCGCCGAGCGGCGGCGAAATCTTTCCGCGGGCCTCAGCAGCAGGGACAGTGACGCCGCCGAGACCACCAGCGCCCCGGCCAGGATCACCACGAGACCCGCCGGGCCCAGCGCGCTGTGGGTGAGGAACGCCCCGAAGAGCGCCCCCGCCGCACCCGTCGACAGCACCAGGACACGGCTGGGCAGACGGTGCGGCAGCCGACGTGCGGCCACCCATGCCAGGGCGAGCCCGAGGACGGCGGAGCCGAGCGCTTCCAAGAGCATGACGAGGTCCCTCCCGCACGGCTGCTGCCTGGGCAAATCGGTCGTAGCCGGTATTACCCGCGGTGCGCGGAACACAATCATCCCCTGTGGGGCTGATGTGCTCCGTCTGAGTGTTCCCCGAGCGGCACGCTCCACCGGTCAGCGGAAGGGGCCCGGCGGTACACCGACCGCCGGGCCCCTTCCACTGCTCCGTCCGGAACTACAGCGCGCCGAAACCCACCTTGCGCGGGGTGGGCTCGCCGATCTCCACGTAGGCGAGACGCTCGGTCGGGACCAGGACCTTGCGGCCGTGCTCGTCCACAAGGGACAGCAGCTGCGACTTGCCGGCCAGCGCCTCGGACACGACGCGCTCGACCTCCTCGGCACTCTGCCCGCTCTCCAGAACGATCTCGCGGGGCGCGTGCTGCACGCCGATCTTGACCTCCACGGCTTTGTCCCTCCGACGGTCAGTGATGTGCGCGGCCGTCCGCGCCGTACCAGCACACATTAGCCCGGTGAGGGGACGTACACGCTCCGCTCCGGCACGCCAGGAGCGAACACCCGCCGGGAACAAAACAGCCGTACGGCCCCGCCCGGTGGTGTCCGGACGGGGCCGTACGGCTGTCGATCGGTCCCCGATGGTCAGTGGTGCTGTTCGCTCCCGTGCAGCGGGAAGCCCGCGATGCCCCGCCATGCCAGCGAGGTCAGCAGCTGCACCGCCTGGTCGCGGGGCACGCTGCGGTCGCTGTGCAGCCAGGAGCGCGCCACCACCTGGGCCAGGCCGCCGAGCCCCGAGGCCAGCAGCATCGACTCGGCTCGCGACAGACCGGTGTCCTCGGCGATCACGTCGCAGATGGCCTCCGCGCATTCGTTCGCGACCTTGTCGACGCGCTCGCGCACGGCGGGCTCGTTCGTCAGATCGGACTCGAACACCAGCCGGAAGGCACCGCCGTCGTCCTCCACGTACGTGAAGTACGCGTCCATCGTGGCCCGTACGCGCTGCTTGTTGTCGGTCGTCGACGCCAGCGCGTTCCGTACGGCCTGCAGCAGGGCCTCGCAGTGCTGGTCCAGCAGGGCCAGATAGAGGTCGAGCTTGCCCGGGAAGTGCTGGTAGAGCACCGGCTTGCTGACGCCGGCGCGGTCGGCGATGTCGTCCATCGCGGCCGCGTGGTAGCCCTGCGCCACGAAGACTTCCTGCGCGGCGCCCAGCAGCTGGTTCCGTCGGGCACGGCGCGGCAGGCGCGTGCCCCGCGGGCGTGCCGCCTCTGTCTGCTCGATGGCTGTCACGCCGCCTCCCAAAATCGTCCACATGCGGTGTGCGCCGCGCCGCCATCGTACTTTTCGGTAACCCTGCTGTGCGCGGTGCGAACGCAGAATTTCACGGACCGGACGGTGGCGAAAGCCGTGCGGAACGCGCCATACGCGGACAGGGAGGGCGAACGAACGCCCCCGGCTCCCCTGCCGGCCAGCGACAGCTCACCGCGCGCACTCGCTCCGTCGCCCGGCGTGGTCGTCGTGCCTCACCGATCCGGCGACCCTCCGAGCGCTCACCGGTAGTCGTCCTCGTCGAGGGCGACGACGCGCGCCTGCTCCGCGAGATCCGCCTCGTTGGCGCGCAGGATGTCGTCCCCCGTCGGGGTCTCGTCCCGCTCGGGGGCCAGTTCGGCGTGCTGTTCGGCGGCGTCGTTCTCCGGGGCCTCCACGTCGAGTTCGGCGGTGTCGTTCGCCTCGTCCTCGAACGTCTCGGGATCAGTGGGGTCTACGGCCATGATGGGCTCCCTTCCTAGAACTCCTGGAACTTCTGGAACGTCCCTGAAGAGGCGGGTCCATGTGCGGGTGCCCTGCTACGAGCCTAGGAGACACAGGAACCGGACGCTATGTGTGGTGAGGGGCTCCGCGTGGTGCGTGGAACGCTTCACGCCGGGCGCCGCCCGACCTGATTCGACGGGCGGACCCCGGCCGTTGTGACAGCGAACACACGAACCACTACGTGATCGTCTCGTAACATTGCCGCATGTCTCCGACCGAGTTGCCGTCCGTCGCGGCCGCCAATGTTCTCCCGAAGGTGGCACCCGTCAGGGTCGAGGAAGGCGAGCGGCTCAGGTCGGTGGCGCTGCCCGGGATCACGCTGACGGTGCGGTCGAGACCACCGCGGCACGAGGGGCTGCCGCCCGCGCTGTACGTCCACGGGCTCGGGGGCTCCTCCCAGAACTGGTCGGCGCTGATGGCACTGCTCGACGGACACGTCGACGGCGAGGCCGTGGATCTGCCGGGCTTCGGCGACTCGCCGCCGCCGGACGACGGCAACTACTCCGTCACCGGGCATGCGCGCGCGGTCATCCGCTATCTCGACGCGGCCGGACGCGGTCCCGTGCACCTGTTCGGCAACTCGATGGGTGGAGCCGTTGCCACGCGCGTGGCGGCCGTCCGCCCCGATCTCGTGCGCACGCTCACGCTCGTCTCGCCCGCGCTCCCCGAGATCCTCATCCAGCGGGGCGCCGTCCCGACGGGCCTGCTCGCGCTGCCCGGAGTCGCCGCCCTGTTCACCCGGTACACCAAGGAGTGGACGGCCGAACAGCGCGTCCGCGGGGTCATGGCGCTGTGCTACGGCGACCCCGGACGGGTCACGCCGGAGGGCTTCCGCAACGCGGTGGAGGAGATGGAGCGGCGGCTGAGGCTGCCCTACTTCTGGGACGCGATGGCGCGCTCGGCACGCGGCATCGTGAACGCCTACACGCTGGGCGGGCAGCACGGGCTGTGGCGCCAGGCGGAGCGGGTCCTCGCCCCGACGCTGCTCGTCTACGGCGGCCGGGACCAGCTGGTGTCGTTCCGCATGGCCCAGCGCGCGGCCCGCGCCTTCCGCGACTCCCGCCTGCTGACCCTGCCCGAGGCGGGGCATGTCGCGATGATGGAGTACCCGGACGTGGTGGCCGCGGCGTTCCGCCAACTCCTCACGGACACGGGCGAGTCGGGTGCGGGCTCGGCGAGCGGGGGTCCGGCGGCGACGGGCGGGACCTCCACGCAGGGCACCGGGACCTCCACGCAGGGCACCGGGACCTCCACGCAGGACACCGGGACCTCCCTGCACGACGCGGCGAGCGACGACACCGGCACGGCGGACACGAGGAGCTGAGACGCGGCGTGGGACGACACAGCCGCAAGGGGCGGGACGACAGGACGAACGGTGACACGGAGGTGGTGCCGGGCATATCCGCGGCGGAGGGTTCGCCACGGGGTGCGGCGGCCGGCGGCAAGCGCCGTACGGCCGACGGGACCCCCGCCCGAGGCGTTCCGCGGTTCGCCGACGGCACCCCCGCCCATGGCGTGCCCCGCCTTCCCGACGGTGCCCTTCAAGCTCGCGGCGATCACCCCGAGCACCGCGAAGACGGCGGCGCCTGGGGCGACTTCAGGGCCGGCACGGCCCAGGACGTGCCGCGCCGAGGTGCCGTGCCCCGCATCCCGCGGCAGCGGTCGCAGCCCGGCCCCCGTCAGGAGTACCTCGACGCCTTCGACGAGGACGAGGACGTCTTCACGCCGCGTCGCACCGCTGGCGCCCCGCACGCACCCCTGACCGACGAACGCCACCCCGGCGCGCGGACCGAGGAGACCGGCGCGCACACCGAGGAGACCGGCGCGCAGACCGAGGAGGCCGCGTCGCCCGCCGGGACCGGTGAGGCCGCGCGCGGCAGGGGCGGCAGGGGTCGCTCGTACGCCGGGATCGTGGCCGCCGCCGTGACCACCGTGCTCGCGGTCGTCGTCGCCGGCCAGGTCCTCGCCGGACAGCACCGCGCCGCCGCACCGTCCCGGACCGCCACCGACCAGGCCCGCGGCACCTCCGGCCCGGTCACCGGCGCCGACCCCACCGTCTCCGTCTCGCCCGGCGCGACGCCGCTCACCTACGAGCAGGCGATGGACAGGACGTACCCGCTCAGCGCCACGCTGAAGGGGCCCGGGACGTTCTCCGCGGTCCCCGGCACCGCCAAGGCGCCCGGCACCGGACGGAAGTACACCTACCGCGTGGACGTCGAGAACGGTCTCGGTCTGGACGGCGAACTCTTCGCCCAGGCCGTGCAGAAGACCCTCAACGACGACCGGAGTTGGGCGCACAACGGCGCCCGTACCTTCGAGCGCATCCACTCCGGCAAGCCCGACTTCGTGATCACGCTCGCCAGCCCCGGCACCACAGCCGCCTGGTGCGCGAAGTCGGGTCTCGACACCACGGAGGACAACGTCTCCTGCGACTCCGCCTCCACCGAGCGCGTGATGATCAACGCCTATCGCTGGGCGCAGGGCTCGACGACCTACGGTGACGAAATTCACGCCTACCGTCAGATGCTGATCAACCACGAGGTCGGCCACCGCCTCGGCTACGGCCATGTGACCTGCGACAAGACCGGCGAGCTCGCCCCGGTCATGCAGCAGCAGACAAAGTTCCTCGACCACGACGGAATCCACTGCCTTCCCAATCCCTGGCCGTACCCCGGGAGTTGACGGTGGCAGCTCTCGTCACATTGACACACGCTGAAAGTTCGTTCATATTGCTGCCCATGTCGCCCCGTCATGCCTCCCGTCGCGCCGCCATCGAGCTGGCGCTCATCGGCGTGACCGCACTCTGCGTGGCCGACATCCACTGTCGCTGACGCCCGCCTCAGGCGTTCGCGTCGCGATTTTCCTCTCTCTTCCGTGATCCGTCGGCATGCGCCGACCGGTTCGCGTTTTCTCGACGACCCGGCGCCGAGGCAGACGTCTGACCAGATCTGTCTCACATTTCCGCTAATCCGTCTCGTCATGCGAGACGAATCCCGAGAGGTCGTCATTCCGATGCGTCAACCGTCCGTCATAGCGCGCCGTGTGGCAGCGGCATCCGTCAGCCTGGTCGTGGCAGCGGGCGCCGCCGCCTGCGGGCCGAAGGACAACGGTGTCAAGGCTTCCGGTGGCGACTCCACGCCGCACAAGGGCGGCACGCTGACCGTCCTGAACTCCGATCCGCAGCAGGACTTCGACCCGGCCCGCCTGTACACCTCCGGCGGCGGCAACGTCCCCTCCCTCGTCTTCCGCACGCTCACCACGCGCAACCGCGCGAACGGCGCCGCCGGGGCCAAGGTCGTCCCGGACCTCGCCACCGACACCGGGCGCCCGAGCAAGGACGCGACCGTGTGGACGTACACCCTGAAGGCGGGCCTGAAGTACGAGGACGGCACGCCGATCACCTCGGCCGACATCAAGTACGGCATCGAGCGCTCCTTCGCGCCCGAACTCTCCGGCGGCGCCCCCTACCTGAGGGACTGGCTGGTCGGCGCGGCGGACTACCAGGGCCCGTACAAGGACAAGAAGGGCCTCGACGCGATCGAGACCCCGGACAGCCGGACCATCGTCTTCCACCTGAACAAGCCCGAGGGCGAGTTCCCGTACCTGGCCACGCAGACCCAGTTCACGCCCGTCCCGAAGGCCAAGGACACCGGTACGAAGTACGAGGAGCACCCGATCTCCTCCGGCCCGTACAAGGTCGTCCAGAACCAGAACGACGGCGAGCGGCTCATCCTGGAGCGCAACGCCTACTGGTCGGGTGACGACCAGCGCAAGGCCTACCCGGACAAGATCGACGTACGCTCCGGGCTCGACTCCTCGGTGATCAACCAGCGACTGTCTGCGTCCCAGGGTGCGGACGCCGCCGCGGTCACCACGGACACCAACCTCGGCCCGGCCGAACTCGCCAAGGTGACGGGCGACAAGGAGCTGGCCGCCCGCGTCGGCACCGGCCACTTCGGCTACACGAACTACATCGCGTTCAACCCGACCATCAAGCCGTTCGACAACGTCAAGGTGCGGCAGGCGATCTCGTACGCCATCGACCGGTCGTCCGTCATCAACGCGGCGGGCGGCTCCTCGCTGGCCGAGCCCGCCACCACCTTCCTCCCCGACCAGAAGTCCTTCGGCTACACGCCGTACGACCCCTTCCCGGCAGGGGCGACCGGCAACCCGGCCAAGGCCAAGGAGCTGCTGAAGGAGGCCGGTTACGCGAACGGACTCACGATCACCCTCACGCATTCGAACGACAAGAACTTCGAGACCAGCCCGGAGATCGCGACCGCCGTCCAGGACGCCCTGAAGAAGGCCGGTATCACCGTCAAGCTGCAGGGTCTGGAGAACAACGACTACAAGGACAAGATCCACGGCGTCACGACGGAGCCCGGCCTCTTCCTGGCCCACTGGGGCGCCGACTGGCCCTCCGGCGGTCCCTTCCTGGCCCCGATCTTCGACGGCCGGCAGATCGTCAAGGACGGCGCGAACTTCAACACCGGCCTGCTGAACGACAAGTCCGTGAATGCCGAGATCGACGCGATCAACAAGTTGACGGATCTCGACGCCGCCGCCGAGCGCTGGGGCGCACTGGACAAGAAGATCGGCGAGCAGGCCCTGGTCGTGCCGCTGTTCCACCCGGTCTACAAGCGCCTGTACGGCAAGGACGTCAAGAACATCGTGATCAGTGACTGGACCGGTGTTCTGGACATCTCGCAGGTGGCGGTGAAGTAGCGCCGTGAGCGAGGCACTTGTCGCCGTCGAGGCCGCCGGGACGGACGCACCCGTCCCGGCGGCCTCGGGGGCCCGTCTGTTCTGGCGGCGGCTGCGGGCCCAGCGCGCCGTCCTCGTCGCCGCGGCCGTCGTAGCGCTGCTCGTCCTGGTCGCACTCGGCGCGCCGCTGCTCACCGCGCTCGAGGGCCAGGACCCGACCACTTACCACCCGACGCTCATCGACTCGGCGCGCGGCGGTGTCCCCATAGGGTCGTTCGGCGGCATGAGCGGCGACCACTGGCTCGGCGTCGAACCGCAGACCGGACGCGACCTGTTCGCACGGCTCGTGTACGGCGCGCGGGTCTCGCTCGGCGTGGCACTCGCCGCCACGGTGGTGCAGGTCCTGCTCGGTGTCGTGATGGGCATCGCGGCCGGACTCGGCAACCGCTGGGTCGACCTGGTCCTGAGCCGGATCACCGACATCTTCATCTCCATGCCGCTGATGATCATGGCGCTCGCGCTGCTGGCGATCGTCCCGAGCAGCTTCCCGCGGCCCGTGCTCGTCGCGCTCATCGTCGGCTTGGTCTCCGGCTGGGGCACGCTGTCGAAGATGGTGAGGGCCCAGACTCTCACCCTCAAGGGGCTCGACTACGTCTCCGCCGCCCGGCTCAGCGGCTGGAGCACCGTCAGCATCGCCCGCCGTGAGCTGCTGCCCGGCCTGGCCGCGCCCGTCATCACGTACGCCGCGCTCCTGGTGCCGCAGAACATCTCCGTCGAGGCCGCCCTGTCCTTCCTCGGCGTCGGTGTGAAGCCCCCGACGCCGTCGTGGGGGCAGATGCTCACCGCCGCCGACGTCTGGTACCAGGCCGCCCCGCAGTACCTGCTGCTGCCCGCGGGCGCGCTCTTCATGACCGTGCTCGCGCTCACCGTCCTCGGTGACGGGGTGCGCACCGCGCTCGACCCGCGCGCGGCCTCGCGTCTGCGTGTCGGAACCGGCCGCAAGCGGGAGGCCAGGGCGGACGCGGCCGCACGGAAGGAGGACCGGACATGAGCGGCTTCGGCGGTTTCGTGCTGCGCCGTGTCGTCGGCGCGCTGGTCACCTTGTTCGCCCTCTCGGTGATCATCTACGTCGTCTTCTACGTGACCCCCGGCAACGTCGCCCAGATCACCTGCGGACCGCGCTGCTCGCCGGAACAGGTGCACCAGGTCGCCCAGCAGCTGAAACTTGACGACCCGCTGTACGTGCGCTACTGGCACTTCCTTCAAGGCCTGTTCGTCGGCCAGGACTACTCGACGGGCACGTCCGTGGAGCACTGCCCGGCGCCCTGCCTCGGCCTGTCGTACCAGAGCGACCAGCAGGTCACCGACATCATCCTGGGGAAGCTGCCGGTCAGCTTCTCGCTGGTGCTCGGCGCGATGGTGATCTGGCTCCTGCTGGGCATCGGCACCGGTGTGCTGTCCGCCTGGCGGCGCGGCAGGGTCACCGAGCGGGCGCTGACCGCGATCACCCTCGCCGGCGTGGCCACACCCGTGTTCGTCATCGGCCTGATCCTGATGATCGTCATCTGCGGTCAGCTCCAACTGCTGCCCTTCCCGCAGTACGTCGACTTCACCGACGATCCCGAGCAGTGGGCGTGGAACCTGCTGTTGCCCTGGCTCTCGCTCGCCCTGATCGAAGCCGCCAACTTCGCCCGCCTGACCAGGGCCTCGATGCTGGAGACGCTGGCCGAGGACCACATCAGGACGTTCCGTGCCTACGGGGTCGGCGAGCGCTCGGTCATCGCGCGGCACGCGCTGCGGGGGGCGTTCGCGTCCGTCATCTCCCTGAACGCCGTCACCTTCGGCTCGGCCGTCGGCGGCGCGGTGCTCACCGAGACGCTCTTCGGACTGCCGGGCATCGGACAGGAACTGGTCCAGGCGGTGAAGGTCGTCGACCTGCCGGTCGTCGTCGGCATGGTCCTGGTGATCGGTTTCTTCGTGGTCCTTGCCAACGCTGTCGCGGACGTCCTGTACGCGGTGGCCGACCGACGGGTGGTGCTCGCATGAGCCTGGTGGAAGTCACGGACCTGACCGTGGAGTTCGGTTCGCTGCGCGCCGTCGACGGTCTCTCCTTCCGACTGGCCGAGGGCGCCGCCCTGGGCCTGGTCGGCGAGTCCGGCTCAGGCAAGTCGACCGTCGCCTCCGCGCTCCTCGGTCTGCACCGCGGCACGGGCGCCCGGGTGACCGGCTCGATCCGGGTCGCCGGCACCGACGTCCGGCAGGCGTCCGACGACGACCTGCGGCGGCTGCGCGGCGGCAGGGCCGCGATGGTGTTCCAGGACCCGCTGTCGTCCCTGGACCCGTACTACGCGATCGGCGACCAGATCGCCGAGGTGTACCGGGTGCACACGCGCGCGTCCCGGCGTGCGGCACGCGCGCGTGCCGTCGAGGTGCTGGACCGGGTGGGCATCCCGGACGCCGTACGACGGTCCCGCTCGCGCCCGCACGAGTTCAGCGGCGGAATGCGCCAGCGCGCCCTGATCGCCATGGCGCTCGCCTGCGAACCCGACCTGCTGATCGCCGACGAGCCCACCACCGCACTGGACGTGACCGTCCAGGCCCAGATCCTCGACCTGCTGCACACCCTGCGCGCGGAGACCGGGATGGGGCTGCTCCTCGTCACGCACGACGTGGGCGTCGCCGCGGAGAGCGTCGACGAGGTGCTCGTCATGCGGCACGGCAAGGCCGTCGAGCACGGCGCTGCCGCGGCCGTGCTGGCGGAGCCCCGTGAGGAGTACACCCGCGAACTGCTGAGCGCGGTGCCGCGCGTGGACGCGCCGCGGGTCGAGAGGAGCGCCTCGACGGACGAGGTCGCCATCGAGGCGGTGGGACTGCGCCGCCGGTTCGGCCGCGGCAAAGGGAAGTTCGCGGCCGTCGACGACGTGTCGCTGACGGTGCGGCGCGGCGAGACGCTCGGCATCGTGGGGGAGAGCGGCAGCGGCAAGACCACCCTGGGGCGCATGCTGGTCGGGCTGCTGGAACCCACGGCCGGCGAGGTCCGCCACGGGGGCATCACGCGGGCGGGGGTGGACCCGGCCGTGCAGATGGTCTTCCAGGACCCCGTCTCCTCCCTCAACCCGCGGCGCAGCGTGGGCGAGTCCATCGCCGACCCGCTGCGGGCGCGGGGGAGCGATGAGCAGCGCATCCGGGAGCGCGTGCGCGAACTGCTGGAGCGCGTGGGCCTCGACCCGGCACAGTACGACCGGTACCCGCACGAGTTCAGCGGCGGTCAGCGCCAGCGCGTCGGCATCGCGCGGGCACTCGCCGCCGAACCGCGCGTCATCGTCTGCGACGAACCGGTCTCCGCACTGGACGTCACCACTCAGGCGCAGGTCGTGGCCCTCCTCGCCGAGTTGCAGCGCGAACTCGGGCTGGCACTCGTGTTCATCGCGCACGACCTCGCCGTCGTGCGCCAGGTCAGCGACCGGGTCGCGGTGATGCGGCGCGGCCGCATCGTCGAGTACGGCCGCACCGACGAGGTGTACGAGTCGCCCCGGGACCCGTACACCAAGCAGCTCCTCGCGGCCGTCCCCGCGCTGGATCCGGCGGTGGCGGCCGAACGGCGCACGGCCCGCAGGGAGCTCACCGCCGCGTGACCCGCCGCACGGCCGAAAGTGAGCCATGAGCCGGCCTCGGGGCGAACGACGGGCGTTCGACGACAGGACCTAGCGCGATCGAACGCTGCCTGTGCGGGAAAGTTACGCCCGTTCACCCCTTTTGGTGGCGCGACGGACAACCGTCCGCCGCGCCACCGCCCCGTCCGCGTACGTTCGTCCCGCTGCGGGCCGCCGGACGACGGCGGCTCCCTACGGGAGATCGGGGGTGCACACGTGCGCATCGGACTGCTTACGGAGGGTGGCTATCCGTATGTGAGCGGTGACGCCAGGCTCTGGTGCGACCGGCTCGTGCGCGGACTTCGGCAGCACGAGTTCGACGTCTACGCGCTCTGCCGCACCGAACGGCAGGAGGCCGGTGGCTGGATCCCGCTGCCGCCGCACGTCGGCCGGGTACGCACGGCACCCCTGTGGACCGCGCAGGACGACGGGGTCGCGTACGGGCGCCGGGCACGGCGACGGTTCACCGAGGCGTACGGGGAGCTGGCCGCCGCCCTGTGCACGGCGCCGGAGCCAGGTGCGCCGCAGGGGGCGCCCGAATCGGCCGGCCCCGAGGCGGACCGTTTCGGCAGTGCCCTCTACGCGCTCGCCGAACTCGCCCGTGACGAGGGCGGACTGACCCGCGCGCTGCGTTCCGAGACCGCCGTACGCGCACTGGAGGGCGCCTGCCGTGCGCCGGGTGCCCTCCGGGCGGCACGCGCGGCGGACGTCCCCGACCTGCTGGAGGTGGCCGCCTACGTCGAACGTGCCCTGCGTCCCCTCTCGCTGGACTGGTACGAGGACGACGGACTCGGCTCCGTCGACCTCTGCCACGCCACGTCGGGCGCCGCCGCGGCCCTGCCCGGGCTGCTCGCCGGGCACTTCGCCGGCGTTCCGCTGCTGGTCACCGAGTACGGCGTACGGCTGCGGGCGCACTACCTGGGCACGACGGACGAGACGCGCCCGGTGCGCGCGCTGCTCGCCTCCTTCCAGCGCCGGCTGGCCGCCGAGGTCTACCGGCGGGCCGCGTGCGTCACGCCCGGCAACGCCCACGCCCGCCGCTGGCAGGAGCGGTGCGGCGCCGACCGCGCCAAGGTACGCACCGTCTACCCCGGCATGGAGGCGTCCCGCTTCACGGAGGTGGGTGAGGCCCCCGACCGCGCGGACCCGTACACCCTGGTCTGGGTCGGCCGTGTTGAACCCGCCAAGGACCTGGTCTGCCTGCTCCACGCCTTCGCGGAGATCCGCAAGGCGGAGCCGAGGGCCAGGCTGCGCGTCGTCGGGACCGCGGCGGACGCCGAGGGGGCGGAGTACCTCGGACAGTGCAGGGCCCTGGCCGCGCAGCTGTTCCCGGACGAGGCGGAGGGCGTGCACGCCGTCGGCGACAACCCGGTGTCCTTCGAGGAGATCGGCGACCCGGAGGTGCCCGACCTGGCGGAGGCATACGCGTCCGGGGCGGTCGTCGTCCTGTCGAGCGTCGTCGAAGGGTTTCCGATCAGCCTGGTGGAGGCCATGTTCTGCGGTCGCGCGACGGTGTCCACGGATGTGGGCGCGGTGGTCGAGGTCATCGGCGGCACCGGCCTGGTGGTCCCGCCGCGCAATCCGCGGGCGCTCGCGGAGGCCTGTCTGGCACTGCTGCGCGACCCCGCGCGCCGTGAGCGCCTCGGCGCGGCCGCCCGCGCGCGAGCCCTCGAACTGTTCACCGTCGAGCAGAACGTGGCGGCATTTCACGGCATTTACCTGGAGATCGTCTCCCACGCGCCGGTACGGCGGGTCGTCGTGGACGACGCAGGCGAACCCCTGCCGTTCGGAGCGCCCGCGGAGGCCCATCTGCCCGGCCGCTGGACCGAGCCCCGGCTCCCCGGCGCCCGACCCCGCTGGGCGTCCGCCCAGGACCCCGCGCCGACACCCGTACGCGCCGCCATGTGGCCGCATGCAGCCGTTCCGGCAGCGGAGGGCGCGCGATGAGTGACGTGAGGGACGTGGGCGAACGGCCTCGCTCCGACGCCTGGGACACAAGGCCCGAGGAATGGGACCTGGGGGCGGAGAGCGCGTACGCGAGCGCGGAGGAGACGGCGGAGGCGCGCACAGGGGCCGTCGCGGCGGACCGTGTCCCCCAGGCCGTCGCGGCCGAGGCTGCGCCCCATGCCGCCGGCGCCGTGCGCGCCGTGGACGCCGGGAGCGCGGATCCCGCCCGCAAGTCCCCCGCCCGCCGAGGCGCCGCCGACCCCGTCAAGGCGCTCATGCACCGGCACCGGGAGCTGTGCGAACGGGCCGTCGACCCGCTGGAGATCGCGGCCGGTCTGGAGGCCCACGGACTGACCGACCGGGCCGCAGCCCGCTACCGGCACCGGGACGTCTTCTCGCTCGCCGAGGAGATGTACGCGCGCGTACCCCGCGACGACGACCGGCCCCCACCGCGCCCCGCCCCCACGGGCGGCCCCCGCGAGCACCGGGCGTGGGCCGTCCTCGCCCTGCTCCCGGGTGCCCTGTGCGCAGCCGCCGTCATCGGCCTGCGGGCCACCGGGGGCCGGGCCCACCTCGCCGTCGCCGTACTCGGCGCCCTCGCGGTCACGTTGGGCCTGCGCGTGGCGCTCGGCCGAGGCCCGCTGCGTGCCCCCGCCCACACCACGTCCGCCGCCACGCGCGTGTGGACGTGCTGGCTGCTCGCCTACGCCCTCCTCGGCGACGGCCTGCTGCGCGCCGCCCTGCACGGCGGCCCCGACGGCCCCTGGCCCCTGGCGACCGCCCCCGTTGTGGCCCTCGCGCTGGCCTGCGGCCCGGCTGCCTGGTGCGCCCGCCTCTTCGCCGTCCACGCCCGCCGCAGACTCGCCGCGAGCCGCGGCCTGGAGGAGTTCCGGGGCTCCGTCACCCCGCTGTTCCTCGGCGTGTTCGCCCTCTTCCTGGCCGCCCTCGCCGCACTGCTGGCGCTCACCGGAGCCCTCCTCGGCCGACCCGCCGTCTCGGTGGGAGCCGCTGCCCTGGGCGCACTCCTGCTGCTCGCCCGGCTGCTCGCCGTCCACGGCGCCGGGCGGGCCCCCACCGTCGTCCTCGGCACCGCGGCCGCCGCCGAGGCGACCGCCCTGGCCACGGTCTTCGCCGCTCGGCTCCCCGGCTGCTCCGCCCTGGTCACGCCGGTCGAGACACTCACCGACGCCTGGGGCGCCGACGCCGTACCGGTCCTCGTCTGCGCCCTGGCCGCCCTGACCCTGCTGATCCACGCGATCCGCACCCTGACCCGGGCCTCGGCCCACGCCCGGCCGCCCGGATCACCCTGAGCCGTCGGCCCATGGCCACTGGGACGTCATGGAGCCACGACCGCTGCCCGGGACCCGGTCCCCGGCACGCCCTCCCGCGGGGCCGACACCGCGGGGCCTCTCTCATCCCACGGCACCACCCTCGTAAGGAGAAACGCCAGATGATCACCTCCCGAACCGGAGAGTCCGCCCCGGGAGCCGCCCGATGAGGGTCCTGCTGATCGGAGCCAACGGATACATCGGCCGCTTCGTCGCCGACCGCCTGCTCGCCGACCCCGCCGTGCAGCTCACCGCGCTGGGACGCGGCGACGACGCCGACGTACGGTTCGACCTCGCCGCCGGCAGCCCCGGCGCACTCACCCGCTTCCTGGACGCCGTGCACCCCGGAGTCGTCATCAACTGCGCCGGTGCCATCCGCGGCGGCGCCCGCGAACTCACCCGGCACAACACCGTCGCCGTCGCCACCGTCTGCGAGGCCCTGCGCCGCAGCGGGTGCGGGGCCCGCCTGGTGCAGATCGGCTGCAGCGCGGAGTACGGACCCAGCCAGCCCGGCTCCTCCACGGCCGAGGACGCGGTGCCGCGCCCCGGCGGCCCGTACGGCGTCAGCAAGCTCGCCGCCACGGAACTCGTCCTCGGCTCCGGACTCGACGCCGTCGTGCTCCGCGTGTTCTCGCCCGCCGGGCCCGGCACCCCCGCCGGATCCCCGCTCGGCCGCCTCGCCGAGGCCCTGCGCCGCGTCATGCAGTCCGGCGACGGCGAACTCAAGCTCGGCGGCCTCGGCGTACAGCGCGACTTCGTCGACGTACGCGACGTCGCCCGCGCCGTCCACGCCGCCTCCCTCTCCGCCGCCCAGGGCGTGATCAACATCGGCTCGGGCCGCGCCGTCCGCCTGCGTGACGCCGCCGCCGTCCTCGCCCGTGTGGCCGGCTACGGCGGCGCCCTGCACGAACTCGACGGCCCTCCCAGCCCGGTGCGGCCGGTCCTCGGGCACCACCGGGGCGACCCCGAGCACGCCGTCCCCGTCGCCTACCCCTACCCGGACGGCTGCGGCAGCTGGCAGCAGGCCGATGTCCGCACCGCCCGCGACCGGCTCGGCTGGCGGCCCCGGATCAACCTCGAGGAGTCCCTAGCGGACATCTGGATGGAGGCGGCATGCCGCATCTGACCAACACCCCGGCGAGCACCGCGAGCACCGACCTCGGCCTGGGCCTCGGCACCCCGGGCTATGCGCACCCCCTCCTCGCCCCCGAGGAGTGGGGCGCACTCGCCCGTCCGGGGACCCCGGTGCACTGGGCCGCCCTCAACGTGAGCAACGGTCCCGGCAGCCGGCCGGATCCGCACTGCGTGCAGGCCGCGGGGCGACTGCACACCGCCGGCGTCCGTGTTCTCGGTCACCTCGACGCCGTCTGGGGCGCCCGACCCTTCGGCGAGTTGATCTCCGAGGCGGACCGGTATCTCGACTGGTACCAGGTCGACGGCTTCCTGCTGGACCGCTGCCCCACCGAACGCGCCCTCCTCTCCGAGACCGGCCGGACGGTCACCACGCTGCGCGCGCTCCTCGGCCACGGGCACATCGTCCTGGGCCACGGCAGCCACCCGTATCCCGGATACGCCGAACACGCCGACCAACTGGTCACCTTCTCCGGCTCCTGGAGCGACTACCGCTGGTCGCAGGTCGCCGAGTGGACTGCCGAGCACCCGCCCGAGCGCTTCTGCCACTTCGTGCACGGCGTGCCCCGCGGCCACCTCGAGGAGGCGCTGCGCATCGCCCGCTGGCAGGGCGCCGCCACGATCTGGTTCACCGACCGCACGGACCGCGGCGGCCGCACCGTCCCCTGGGAGGCCATGCCCGGCTACTGGGACGACATCGTCTCGCGTCTCGGAACGGGTGTCTCGGAATGAAGAAGGGCGTGGCAGTGTTACCAGGAGAACAACCGTAGTGATTGACCGACCAACGGAGTCCCCGTGTCGCTGCCACCCCTGGTCGAGCCGGCTTCCGAGCTCACCGTAGACGAGGTCCGCAGGTACTCCCGCCACCTGATCATCCCCGATGTCGGGATGGACGGGCAGAAGCGGCTGAAGAACGCCAAGGTGCTCTGTGTGGGCGCCGGCGGTCTGGGCTCGCCGGCGCTGATGTACCTGGCCGCGGCGGGCGTGGGAACGCTCGGCATCGTGGAGTTCGACGAGGTCGACGAGTCGAACCTGCAGCGGCAGATCATCCACAGCCAGTCCGACATCGGCCGCTCGAAGGCCGAGTCCGCGCGCGACACGGTCAAGGGCATCAACCCCTACGTGAACGTGGTCCTTCACGAGGAGCGGCTCGAGGCCGACAACGTGATGGACATCTTCAGCCAGTACGACCTCATCGTCGACGGCACGGACAACTTCGCGACGCGCTACCTGGTCAACGACGCGTGCGTGCTGCTGAACAAGCCGTACGTGTGGGGTTCGATCTACCGCTTCGACGGCCAGGCCTCCGTCTTCTGGTCGGAGCACGGCCCCTGCTACCGGTGCCTTTACCCGGAGCCCCCGCCGCCGGGCATGGTCCCCTCCTGCGCAGAGGGCGGCGTCCTCGGCGTGCTGTGCGCGTCGATCGGCTCCATCCAGGTGAACGAGGCGATCAAGCTCCTCGCGGGCATCGGCGAGCCGCTGGTCGGCCGGCTGATGATCTACGACGCCCTGGAGATGCAGTACCGCCAGGTCAAGGTCCGCAAGGACCCGAACTGCGCGGTCTGCGGCGAGAACCCGACCGTCACCGAGCTCATCGACTACGAGGCCTTCTGCGGCGTCGTCTCCGAGGAGGCCCAGGCGGCGGCCGTCGACTCGACGATCACTCCCAAGCAGCTCAAGGAGTGGATCGACGACGGCGAGAACATCGAGATCATCGACGTCCGCGAGCCGAACGAGTACGAGATCGTCTCCATCCCGGGCGCCAGGCTGATCCCGAAGAACGAGTTCCTGATGGGCACCGCCCTGGAGACCCTCCCGCAGGACAAGAAGATCGTCCTGCACTGCAAGACCGGTGTCCGCAGCGCGGAAGTCCTCGCAGTCCTGAAGTCGGCGGGCTTCTCCGACGCCGTCCACGTGGGCGGCGGCGTGATCGGCTGGGTCAACCAGATCGAACCGCACAAGCCGGTGTACTGATCAGCGGTCTCGCCCACCAGCGAGGCTGAAGAAGCCCACGGCTCTGACCAGCTCAGATGCCGTGGGCTTCTGTCGTTGTCGATTGGCTTCGGGTGGCCTCGCACGGCCCAGAGACGGCCCGGGCTGCGGTGGTCACCGGGGAACCCTGCTGCGAGAGCGCAAAGCACTGCCGCCCGACAGGGCGCCTCGGGCTCGGTCACCGGCAGCTCAGCGGGTGGAGCCGGAGCCCTTGCGTGACGGCAGTGCTTTGCCACCAGGCCCGCGGAGTCCCAATGCCGTGGACGCCCAGGTTGCCGGTGGAGGAGTGCCGTCCGCGGCGGCACCTCTTCCGTGTCACTCGTCTGCACCGTCGGAGGGGACGGCGAGCAGCCGTCCGCTGAGGCTGGGACCTGACATAGGTACGGCGCGCTGCCCGTTCGGGAGCCGACCGGGCAGACGAGACCGCGACGCGGCAGACACGCGCTGCCGAAGGAAGGGGAAGGTGCCTCGGCATGTCACACCGCACCGTGATGACGCCGGAGGCCACCTGGATGGCCAGGTGGGCGGGAGCTCTGCTGTGTCTCGTGGTGGCCGCCATCCATGTCGTGGACCAAGGCGGCATTACGACGACGAGGGACCCCTATTACGTCGGCGTCGCCTACCACGTCCTGGAGATCGCGGCCGTGGTCGCCGCCGTGCTGCTCCTCGTCGGTCTCGTCCGACCGGGATGGCTGCTGGCAGCCGGGGTCGCCATCGGCCCCCTGCTGGGCTACATCCTCTCCAGGGGTCCGGGACTGCCGGACTACAGCGACGACATCGGAAATTGGACGGAACCGCTCGGGCTGGTCAGCCTGGCCGTCGAAGGAGCCCTGCTCCTGTTGGCGGTCCCGCTCTTCGTGCGAAGCCTGCGCCGCAGAACCTACTGAGGCCGCCTTTAGCAGCTCCTACACGCTCCTGCGCCGGACTGCAGCGTGACCCACGACAAGGGGCCGGCCCCGGAGGAAACCCTTCCTGAGTCGGCCCTTCATCATGTGTCCCAGCAGGTTCGAACCTGTGACACCCGCTTTAGGAGTTCGATCCGAGCCTGCTCCGGCGGCTGTCGTCGACTGGTGCGACGGCTAGACAGAGACGCTGGTGTACGCCTCCGTCCGGCGTCGTTGATGTCATTCCCAAGTGCCGTTGTCGGCGCGGCGGATGGCCGGGAGTCGTCCGTCCTCGCGCACCACGCGTCCGTCCTGGTGGACGCGGGGGAGAGCATCAGGGCTGTGTCCCAGTATCTGGGGCACCACGACCCGGGCTTCACCTTGCGGACGTACACGCACCCGATGCCCAGCAGCGAAGAGCGGACCCGTGAGGCCGTGAACCGTGCCTTCTCGCAGGCCCCCGAGACCGATGACGGCCCCACGACGGCCCACGAGGGGTGAAGATGCACCAGCTCAGATGCCGTGGGCTTCTGTCGTTCTTGGGTGGGCATGGCGCTCTCGCGCGCCCCGTGGGCTGCCCACTGATCAGCCGTCAGGCCCTCCGGTGCAGCCGAGTGAGCTAGCCACGCGTGATCACCCGACCGTAGGCTGCGTGGGTCGTGCCGGGTGGCGACGTGGGAGCGGATATGGCTTTCTCAAGCGGTCAAGACCTCCAGTACCTGGAGTCACTTGACTCCGTGCGGATGCCGTGGCCGGGTCCGACTGGCATGTCGGACTTGGAGCGGCAACGCCGGGATGAGCTTGAGCTTCAGATCTTCGTCGAAGTACTCATGACCCTTGCGCTGGGGCGCGATGTCGTCGTTCCTCAGTCCTATGCTTTCGACTCCACCGGATTTCTCACCCTCGCTCGCACCGTACTCAGGGCCCGTAATAGGGCAGCAATTGATGAACACCCCTTCCGGATTCATCTGTTCGGTGCGGATTCTTTCGAGGATGCCGCAGCAAGCATGCTCAGTCGTGCCTTCGACAAGAACCGTCCATTTTTCAGTTCCTTACTGCCGGAACTCCACAAGCCGGAACAATATGGCCTCGATCCTCGCGACGTTCGCTGGCAGTCGGAGAACCTCGATCGTCTGCTCAATAGTGACTGGATAGGCGTCGAACGGGCACAGGCGCTGAACGATATTCGTGCGGAATTTCGAGGCCTGCCCCGAGTGAGGGCAAAAGCCCCGGCTGCGCCATTGGGGCTGGGGGAGCTGCTTGCCTCCACCATTGCGGAGGAATCCCTGACGGGTCGAGCGGAACAATCTCTTCCGGAGTCCTTCCGTGAGGTCCATGCAGACCTCGTCAGTGCGATTCGTCGTCTTGATCCAACACGGCCTCGGGCGTTCAACGAACGCAGTCGACTGCGAATCGCAGAACCATGGCCCAACGATTCGGATGGTAGAACACCAGAGGAAATCGTCGGAAGCAAGGATACGCTCGATCTCGTAATCGAGTTCGTTGACACTTTGTACAATGCAATCGTGGCTGATTCAATCGGTATTGCGCCCGCGACCTTCAGTACTGATGTGGCCCTTGGGGATCGGATCCTCATCTCTCGCGCCATTGCCCAAGAGCTCGCAATCGCGCAATACCGTTCCGGGGCGCACCAAGCGGCCTGGTTGCCGCACGAGGGAGTTTCGACAGGCGAGTCAGAGGAACAGCCATTGTTCGAAGTGCGGCTCAATTCACAAGCGGTCGCCACGGAGACGCAAACCCGTCGCCAACTGTCGAATCTGCGGGATAGTGCGGTAGACGCCATCGCCGCTCTCCTTGACGCGCGAGCGCAGCGGGGAGGTCAGGGCCGGGCCCGGTCGCCCTTCTGGAAGGGTCTGGACAAGTTGGCTGCGGCAGAGGACGCCACAGCCGTCCGCAATGCACTCGATGATCATCTTGCCTGCGTCGCGTCCATTCTCGGCGGTCGAGGCGAGGCCGGTCTGGTAGGCAAATTTGGCGTTCAGGTTCTCCTTACCGGTGGTGGTGCCGCCGGACCTGCCATTGCGGCTGCACTCTGGCAAGTGCCGGGTATCCTCGAGTTCCCTGCGACAGCCATCGGGGCCGTTGCCCCTGCTGTGGCCAAAAAGGGAGTTGAATCCATCCGCCGCTGGCAGGGCACGCGGCGCAGGGCCCATGCACTTGGAAGGGTTGTCGACGTGAGGGGACATCAGCCTTGAGAGACCCGGAACGCCATGAGCCGATCCGCCGGAAGCGCGAGGTCCTCGCTTATGCGAATCGCTTCGCCGAGGTCTTCGATGACGAGGTGGAGTTCCCGGACGGGACCCTTGGCCGATACCTGAGAATCGCAAATCGCGGTGAAGGTCCAGGTGTGGTGATAGTGCCCATCCATGGAATGACTGTCGGGCTGGTCCATACATATCGCTACCCGGTCGGCTCATGGCAGTGGGGCCTGCCTCGGGGTTTCTCTCATGGTCATGATCCCCTCGTCACCGCCCGGGCGGAGCTCCGGGAAGAGCTTGGTGTGCAAGACGCCGAACTCGAGCACTTGAGCGTCATGACACCAGATTCGGGAATGTTGGCGACCCGGGTCGCCCTAGTGCTCGCACGAGTGAACGACCCCATTGGGCGCGTAGTTGATGTGCAAGAAGTGTCCGCCGTGCGCTGGCTTCACGTCCGAGAACTATGGCATTGGGTAGCTCAGGGGCGCATCGAGGACGGCATGTCTCTGGCTGCTTTGGCTCTTGCTCACGCGCTCGGGCATCTGCCTGGTCGGTGATCAGGCAAGGGGCGAGTATCAGAGTCCACGAGGTGCTCACCTTCTTCCTGGACGGCGGGCGCTTCGGGTGTCATGGGTGTCCGAAGCCTCTGCTGTCGTCATGAGCAGACCGTTCCGTCCTTCGGTACGGTCCCGTTCAGCAGATACGCGTTCACCGCGGAGTCCACGCAGGTGCTCCCGCTTCCGTACGCCCCGTGGCCCTCGCCCTTCCAGGTGAGCTCCACTCCGACACCCTTGCCCAGCCCGTCGGCCATCTTCCGGGCGCCCTCGTAGGGCGTTGCGGGATCCCCGGTGTTGCCCACCAGCAGCACCGGCGCGGCTCCCGGCGCGCTGACCACCGGGTGGTCGGACTGTCCGGCCACCGGCCAGTCATGGCACCAGCCGGCCGTGTCCCAGCCCAGGAAGTCGCCGAAGACGGGTGAGATCTTCTCGAACTCCGGCAGCAGTTTCTTCACCGACTCGGGCGTCGGCCGCTGCCTGTCGTCCAGGCACGATATGACCCGTTGCGCGTGTGTCGTGGTGCCGTAGTGGCCCGACGGGTCCCGCTCGTTGTAGTCGTCGGCCAGCGACAGCAGCCCGGAACCGTCGCCCGCCTCGGCCGCCTGCAGGGCGCTGGTGAGCATGGGCCAGCTCTGCTTGCTGTAGAGCGGCAGCACGATGCCGGTGACGGCCAGTGTCTGGGTGAGCTGTCGGCCCGACGACGTCGGCAGAGGTTTCGCGTCGGTCCGCCGCAGCAACTCGGTGACCTTCTTGGAGCCCTGCTTCGGGTCCTGTCCCGTCGACCTCAGATAGTCGTCCAGCGCACGCTGGAACCCGAGGGCCTGGTTCTTCGCGTGGCCGATGCTGTCAGCGGTGGGGTCGACGACGGCGTCCAGCACCATGCGCCCCACGTTCTTCGGGAACAGGTGGGCGTACACGCCACCCAGTTCGGTGCCGTACGAGATGCCGAAGTAGTGCGTCGTCCGGTCGCCGAGCACTTGGCGCATCAGGTCCATGTCTCGCGCTGTGTCGGTCGTCGAGACGTGCCCGAGCAGCTTTCCGGCCGCCTTCGCGCAGCCCTTGCCGAAGGCGGCGGCGTCATCGAGGTACGCCTTCTCCTCGACAGTGTCGTCCGGTGTCACATCGATGCTCTCGGCGGCCTGCATCGCCTGGTCGCTGCGGCAGCGGATCCCGCCACTGGCTCCGACGCCGCGAGGATCCCAGCTCACCAGGTCGTACCGCTCGTGCAGGGTGGAGACCGTGGTCGCGAACGACGGCATCATCGAGACGCCGGAGCCGCCGGGACCGCCGAAGTTGAAGAGCAGTGAGCCGATCCGGTCGCCCCCCTCGGCCCGGGACCGGATCAGCGCCAGGCCGATCGTCTCACCGTCGGGCTTCGCCCAGTCCAGCGGTGCCTTCAGCGTGGCGCACTGCCAGTCTCCGCCCGGCGCCGACGTGCCCTTGCAGCGGCCCCAGTCGAGCTTCTGCGCGGTGAGCGAGGCGGGCAGCCCCGTGGTCCCGCCTCCACCGGACGAACCGCCACCGCAGCCGGCCACCAGCAGCGCGGCGGCGATCACGGCCGTCCACCGTGGAAAACGTGACATCTGTACCCCCCTCCTCCGCTCCCCGCTCGGTGCCGCGGAAAGCAATGAGGCCATGGTAGGCGGATCGAGCGGAGCCCATATCGGCCTGTGGATAACCATCTGACCTGGGATTTCCCGTAATGGGGGTGGGGTTTTCGTCTGCGGGTGGGTGGGGCCGGTCGGTCGGGTGCGGGTGCGTCGGTCAGGTGCAGACGGTGCCGGCCGCGGGGACCTTTCCGTTCAGCAGGTAGCCGTTCACGACGCTCTGCACGCACTTGTTCCTGCTGTCGTAGGCGCCGTGCCCCTGGCCCTTGTACGTCACCTCCACGCCGACGCCCTTGCCCAGCGCGTCCGCCATCCTCTTGGCGCCCTCGTAAGGGGTGGCCGGATCTCCGGTGTTGCCGATCACGAGGATCGGCGGGGCGCCGGGCGCGCTCACGTTCGGATGGTTGGCGGCTCCTGCCACGGGCCAGCCGGTGCAACTGAGCATGCCCCAGGCCAGGAAGTCGCCGAACACCGGGGAGGCGGCCCGGAACTCCGGCAGCTTGGCCTTCACGTCGGCCGGCGTGTACCGCGGCTTCTCGTCGGCGCAGTTGATGGCGACGTTCGCAGGGATGAGGTTGCTGTACTGGCCGTTCTCGTCGCGCCCGTTCAACGCGTCCGAGAGCACCATCAGCACCTCCCCGTCGCCCGCGTAGGCCCGCTGCAGCCCTTCGGTCAGGTAGCCCCAGAAGTCCTTGGAGTACAGCGCCTGTGCGATGCCGTTGGTCGCGGCGGTCTGGGTCAGCCTGCGGGGGAAGATTCCGGGGATCGGCTTGGCGTCGAGTCTCTTCAGCAGCGCGACGATCCGGTTCTCGACATCCTGCGGGGTGCGGCCGACCGGGCATCCGGTGCTCTTGGAGGTGCAGTCCCGGGCGTAGTTGTCGAGCGCGAGCTGGAATCCCTTGGCCTGTCCGAGCGCGCTCTGTTCCGGGTCCTGTGTCGGGTCGACGACCCCGTCCAGCACGGCCCGCCCGACGTTCTTCGGGAACAAGTGCGCGTAGACACCGCCGAGTTCGGTGCCGTACGAGATGCCGAAGTACTGCAGCTTCTTGTCGCCGAGCACCTGGCGCAGCAGGTCCATGTCGCGTGCCGCGTCGGTGGTGCGTACATACGGCAGCACCCTGCCGGAGTGCTTCTGGCAGGCGCTGCTGAACTGTTTGGTGCTGTTGAGGAAGGCCGTCAGCTCGGCCGCGTTGTCGGGTGTCTCGTCCTGCTGGAAGAAGGCGTCGAGCCGCTGATCGTCCTCGCATTTCACGCCAGCGCTCCGGCCGACTCCGCGCGGGTCGAAACTCACGAGGTCATAGCGGGTGCGCAGGGTCTCGTAGTCCTGTGCGAAGGCGGGCAGCGCGGTCACGCCGGAGCCGCCCGGGCCGCCGAAGTTGAAGATCAGGGAGCCGATTCGCTCGCTCGGGGGGCCGCTGGCCTTGACCCTGATCAGCGCGATGTCGATGGTGCCGCTCGTGGGGTCGTCCCAGTTCAGGGGCGCCTTCATGGTCGCGCACTGCCACCGTCCGCCGTTCGGCAGCGGTGAGGGAGCGGTGCCGCCGCCCTCCGACGCGGACGGCGCCGGGCAGTTGTTCCAGATCAGCTTCTGACTCGACAGCTCCCCGTCCACGAAGCCGCTGGCGCAGCCCGTCAGAAGGGAGGACACAAGCACGGCGGCGGCGCTCACGGCGGCGGCACGCTTCGAGAGACGGTTCGGCATGTCCCCATCGTGCGACCGCACGGCCCGGGGCGCTCGGGACGCGGTCCGTGCGGGTGACTCCCGGCTGCCGTCACCGCGTGTCGCCCGTGCCCAAGGCCGGTGAGTGCAGCACCGGATGTGCCTGCGAGCCCCCCACGCGCGCGCGTGCCGTGCGCGGCAGGCCTAGAGGGCGTCCTTGCGTGTCAGATGGTTGAAGAAGAGCCACCCGGGCAGCACCGGCAGCCACAGCGTCAGCAGCCGGTACAACAGCACCGCGGGAGCCGCGACCTCCTTGGGGAGGCCGACGGCGATCAGACCGACCGTCAGGGTCGCCTCGACCGCGCCCACACCGCCCGGAGTCGGGGCGGCCGAGCCGAGGGCGTTGCCGGCGAGGAAGACGACCGCGACGCTGGCCAGGCTCAGCGTGGTCCTCTCCTCGTGGCCGAACGCCCGGATCGAGGCGTCCAGGCACATCACGAAGGACGCGGTCAGCAGCAGCATGCCGCCGATGCCGGTGACCAGTTTCTGCGGCCGCTGCAGTACGTCGAGCATGCGCGGGACGACACCGGCGAACAGCGACCGCACGCGCGTGACGACGAATTTCCGCAGGAACGGCACGGACGTGACCACCAGGACGAGCACAGCGACCGTCAGCAGGCCCGCGATGACCGTACGGGACGGGGACAGGGACGGCGTCTTCTCGGTGCCCGTGAGGTATCCGAAGGACAGCAGCATCAGGATGTGACAGCCCAGCCCGAACAGCTGGGAGGCGCCCACGCTCGCCACCGCGAGCCCCGGCCGCACCCCCGCGCGCTGGAGGAAGCGCGTGTTGAGCGCCACGCCCCCGACCGCGGCGGGCGCCACGATCTTCACGAAGGACCCGGCGACCTGAGCGGCCACGGTCCGCACGAACGGAACCCGCTCGGGCACGAAGCCCAGCAGCGCCATCGCCGCCGCGACGTAGCTCAGTGCGGAGAAGAACACGGCCGCCGCGACCCAGCCCCACTCGGCGTTGGCGAAGAGGGTGCCGAACTGGATGTGGGTGAGCTGCGTCAGCAGGAAGTAGGCGCCGACGGCGCCCGCCATGAAGCTGATCAGCGTGCGCGGCCGGACCCGCTCCAGGCGGGCCGGCTCCACCGGTGCCTGCGGCCGGATGCGCAGCACCTGGTGGCGGATCTGGGTGAGCAGGTCCTCCTCGCGGGCCTCGTCCAGCGCCTCGTCGATCGCCCGCTTCTCGGCCCGCTGCTCGGCGCGTACCGCCTTCTTGTCGGGCTTGTCGAGGACGACCCCGGAGCCGTCGTGCGTCTCCTCCCCACGGGCCGCCTTGTCCTGCCGGGACGCTTCGAGGACCGCTTCCCGCTCGCGCTCGGCCCGTTCCCGGGCCAGCTTCCGGAGCGTCGCGCGCGTGGAGCGGGTCAGCGCGATGGGCTGGAGCATGGGCAGACAGTCGGCGACCGCGTCCGGGCCGAGCACGTCGACCGCGGATGCCACCGCCCGCTCGGCGCCGACCCGGAGCCCGAGTGTGGTCAGCAGCTGCGCGATGTCCATGCGCAGCACCAGGTCACCGGCCGCGATCTCGCCACCGCGCAGATCCGTCAGGATGACGGTGCCGGAACGATCCACCACGAGGGCGTCACCAGCGAGCCGACGGTGCGCGATGCGCCGCGACTGCAGCGCCCGCACCTGCTGCCAGGTGTCGTGCAGCAGTTCGTCGTTGATCTCCTGATCGGCCAGCTGGTCCAGGGTGCGGCCGCCGGTGTGCTCGTAGACGAGCATCACGGCGTCGGGGCCCAGCTCGGAGGTCGCGATCAGCTTGGGCGCGTTGGCGCCGGCCGCGATGGCCGCGTACGCGAGGAGCGCCTCCTGCTCCAGGGCCTGCCGCAGCGACTGCAGGCTGCGCCGGGTGGTGATCCCGCGCAGCGTCAGCCGCCGCCACACGCGGTAGAAGAAGCCCTGCGCCTGTTGCTCGCGGTCGACGACGGTGACGTCGAGGGGCGGGCCGTCCTCCAGAGTGACGAAGTAGCGGCGGCCGCGGTCGCCGTTGTCCGCCGTGTCGTGCATCTCCTCGCGTGCCGCGCTCACGGGGCGGAAGCCGACGGTGCGCAGCCCCGCCATCAGGGTTCGCCCGGTGGGCCGTACGTTCGGCGAGCCCACCGCGTACAGCGTTCCGGCCGCCACACTCCAGCCGATCAGCACCGTCAGAATGATCGAGAACGGTGTGGTGTAGCCGGTGACCAGCATCGAGAAGGCGTCGAGGAGCAACACCACCCACAGCACGGCACGCCAGCGCGGCCTGCGTGACATGCCCACGGCCGTCATATACGCGATGACGGGCGCGAGATAGCCGTGCACCGGATCGGTCAGGGCGTGAATGTCGCCGGGGGAGGGCTGAGTGAGCGCTTCCTGGATGGAGGGCGGGGCGGCCCGGGCGACCCACAGGTCCGTGGCGAGTGTCACTCCGTGGGCCAGGACCGCCGCGAGGACGCCGTCGGCGATGCGCACCCCGTCCCGCTTGATCAGCCGTTCGATCGCGAAGGCGACCGGTACCAGCAGGATCGCGATGCTCGATGCCAGACCCGCGAGCTTGATCAGCAGATCGGGTGCCTGCCCCGTGCCCCTGTTGATGTCCTGCTCGAGCCCCGACGTGGTGCCGTGCGCGAACGCGGCGACCGCGAGCAGCACCCCGATCCCGAGCACGCCCACCAGAAGCCGCATCAGGTCCGAGGGACGGTGCACGCGCGCGGGGAGCAGCGGTTCGTCGCCCTCCACCTCGTCGTTGTGGGCGTCGGCGCCCTCCTTGTCCCGCTGCGGTCCCCGATGGGCAGCCGCTGTCCGCGGCGTGTCGTCGCCAGGTGCCGGGGCGGGTCCGGCTGCGCTGTCGGGCGCCTTCTCGCCGTGGCTGTCGCGCGTCGTCTCGCGCGCGAGGTCGCCGGCGAGCGTCTCCTGGTTCGCTTCTTCGTTCGCCTCTTCGCCGGCGTGTTGGCCCGCGGCGGCGGTGTCAGGGCGCGACGAACCCCCAGGGGTGCCCTCCGCGCCGTCGGGGTGCACGCCCTGCTGCTTCATCGTCTCTTCTTGGTCTCGTATCACCAGTCACCGCCCGCACGATGGTGGCATGCCCACCCGACACACGGGGGCATCAGGGTGCAAATGCGGGGGCGCACAGTCTGCCCGAAGCGCTGCGCCGGGGCGAGGGTCACGCTCGGCCGCTCTCTCATCACATTGTCGGTGTGGTGGGGCAGGATGGGGCGGATGAGCGAGGAGAACCTTGCGGCGGACTCCCTGCCCGAGTACGCGGAACGGGTCCTTGACGTGGCCGAACGCATTCCGCCGGGGCGCGTGATGACGTACGGGGACGTCGCCGAGTGGCTGGAGGACGGAGGCCCGCGCCAGGTGGGCCGTGTGATGGCCCTCTACGGCGGAGCGGTCCCCTGGTGGCGTGTCATCCGCGCGGACGGCGTACTGCTCCCGGGCCATGAGCTGGAGGCGCTCGGCCACTACCGGGCGGAGGGCACCCCACTGCGGGAGGCCGGCCGCGCCTCGGAGGGGCATCTGCCGCGGGTCGACATGAGGCGGGCGCGCTGGGACGGCGTCGAACGCGCGGAGGATCACACCTGACAGCTTCCGGTATCGGACGCGCCGAACGGGCATGCCTCGCTCGTACGGGTGAATTAGGGCGCAAGCGTGGCCTGGCGTACGTTCGTGGGTTGGGCGACCAGAGTGACTGCCGTGACGCAAGGGGCATGCGGGAGGTCGGGGAAGCCCTGCTTCCGCGGACCGGGCGGGCGTAGCGTCGAGGGCGCGCGTCCGCCTCATCCCGCGACCACCGCCCGCCACGCGCGGCAGCCCTGCCCGCCGCCGCCCGACCACCATCCCTCGACGACGGCGTTCCGCGCCGCCAGTGACCAGCACGAGTACGACCACCAGGACCGGCGAACCACGTGAGCTCCTCTTCCTCCACCAGGCGCCTGCCGCACCCCCGGGTGCGGGAGGGGAGCCGTGGCGCTTACCGACTGGTGCGTACCCCGCCCGTCCGGGTGGATCCCCCTCGACTGGACGCGAGCCAGCGCGCGGTGGTTGAGCACGAGTCCGGCCCTCTGCTCGTTCTCGCGGGTCCGGGCACCGGGAAGACGACCACGCTCGTCGAGTCCGTCGCCGCCCGGATCGCCCGCGGCGGCGACCCGGAACGCATCCTGGTGCTCACCTTCAGCCGCAGGGCCGCCGTCGACCTGCGCGACCGGATGGCGCTGCGCACCGGCGCGGCGCACGCCCCGCAGGCGACCACTTTCCACTCGTTCTGCTACGCCCTGGTCCGCGCCCACCAGGACAGCGGCCTCTTCGCCGAGCCCCTGCGGCTGCTGTCCGGCCCCGAGCAGGACGTGGCGGTGCGCGAGCTGCTCGCCGGCCAGCCCGATCTGGAGCGCCTCGGCCTCGCACACGTGCGTTGGCCCGACGAGCTGCGCGCCTGTCTGACCACGCGTGGCTTCGCCGACGAGGTCCGCGCCGTGCTGGCCCGCAGCCGGGAACTCGGCCTCGGCCCGGACGCCCTGCGCCGCTTCGCCGAGCGGACGGGCCGCCCCGACTGGCAGGCCGCGTCCGCCTTCCTCGCCGAGTACCTGGACGTCCTCGACCTCCAGGGAGTGATCGACTACGCGGAGCTGGTGCACCGTGCGGTCCTGCTGGCTCGCCGCCCCGGCGTCGCCGAGCGCATGGCCGGCCAGTACGACGCGGTCTACGTCGACGAGTACCAGGACACCGACCCCGCTCAGGTACGGCTCCTGCGGGCGCTCGCGGGCGACGGCCGGACCCTGGTCGCCTTCGGCGACCCCGACCAGTCGATCTACGCGTTCCGGGGCGCCGACGTGAACGGCATCCTGGACTTCCCCCACGCCTTCCCGCGCACCGACGGCGCACCGGCGCCCTTGGAGGTCCTCAGGACGTCCCGCCGCTCCGGCGCCGCTCTCCTGGCCGCGACCCGCCTGCTGACCCAGCGCATGCCGCTGACCCGGCTTCCGGCGGAGAAGGTACGCGCCCACCGGGAACTCGCCGCCGTACGGGACGGGGGCCGCGTCGAGGTCTACACGTACCCCACCCCGGGCACGGAGCTGGACAACATCGCCGACATCCTGCGCCGGGCGCACCTGGAGGACGGCGTTCCGTGGGGCGAGATGGCCGTCCTGGTGCGCGCCGGAGCCCGCACGATCCCGACGGTCCGCCGCGCCCTGACGGCCGCGGGAGTTCCCCTGGACATCGACGGCGACGACCTGCCGCTGCGCCACGAACCGGCGGTGACCCCGCTGCTGACGGCGCTGCGGGCGGTGGCGCGGGCGGAGGCGTCGCGAACAGGGTCGGAGGAAGCCCAAGAGGAGGGGATCGAACGGGAAGCCTGGCTGGACACCGAGACCGCGCTCACCCTCCTCGCCTCGCCGCTCGCCGGTATGGACGCCGCGGACCTGCGCCGCCTCGGCCGTGCCCTGCGCGAGGAGGAGCGGGTGGCCGGCAACCCCGCACCCCCGCCCTCCGACGACCTGCTCGCCCGGGCGCTGGCCGAACCCGAGCGGCTGGTGACGCACGACCCGGCGTACGCGCGCGGAGCCCAGCGCCTCGGTGCGCTGCTCAGGAAGGCCCGCGAGCGGCTCGCGGACGGCGGCACCGCAGAGGAGGCCCTGTGGGTGCTGTGGGACGGCACGCCGTGGCCCAGGCGCTTGGAGAACGCCTCCCGGCGCGGCGGCGCGGCCGGGCGCAACGCCGACCGCGACCTGGATGCCGTGTGCGCCCTGTTCGCGACCGCCGCGCGCGCGGAGGAGCGCACCGGCGGCCGGGGCGCCCTGAACTTCCTGGAGGAGATAGAGGCCCAGGACATAGCCGCCGACACACTCACCCGCCGCGCCGTGCGTCCTGACGCCGTCCGCCTGATGACCGCGCACCGCTCCAAGGGACTGCAGTGGCGCCTGGTCGTCGTCGCCGGAGTCCAGGAGGGCCTGTGGCCCGACCTGCGCCGCCGCGGCTCCCTCCTGGAGGCCGACCGTATCGGCCGTGACGGGCTCGCCGAGCCCCTCACCCCGGGCGCGCTGCTCGCCGAGGAGCGCCGCCTGTTCTACGTCGCCTGCACACGCGCGCGTGAGCGGCTGGTCGTCACCGCCGTGAAGGCCCCAGCCGACGACGGGGACCAGCCTTCCCGCTTCCTCGTCGAACTCGGCGTCGAACCCAGGGACGTCGCCGGCCGCCCACGCCGTCCCCTGTCCGTCGCCGCCCTGGTCGCCGAACTGCGCGCCACGACCGTCGACCCGCGTGCCTCCGACGCCCTCCGTGCGGCCGCCGCCCGTCGGCTGGCCAGGCTCGCCGCCCTCACCGACGAGGACGGACGGCCCCTGGTGCCGTCGGCCCACCCGTACCGCTGGTGGGGCATGTGGGACCCGACCGAGAGCAAGGTGCCGCTGCGCGACCGCGACCAGCCCGTCGTGCTCTCCGGAAGCGCCCTCGACCAGCTCGCGAACACCTGTGCCCTGCAGTGGTTCCTGGGCCGCGAGGTGAAGGCCGACACGCCCGCGACCGCCGCACAGGGGTTCGGGAACGTGGTGCACGTCCTCGCCGACGAGGTCGCCTCCGGTCGCACCCCGGCCGACCTGGATGTGCTCATGGAACGCCTGGACTCGGTGTGGAACGCGCTCGCCTTCGACGCGCCGTGGAAGTCCGCCCAGGAGAAGGACAACGCGCGCGCGGCGCTCGAACGCTTCCTGAAGTGGCACGTCCACTCCAATGGCGCCCGCGCCGGGCGCACCCCGGTGGCGAGCGAGCACGACTTCGACGTCACCCTCGAAGCGGGCGACTACCAGGTGCGTATCCGCGGCTCCATGGACCGGGTGGAATCCGACGGCGAGGGCCGCGCCTACGTGGTCGACTTCAAGACCGGCAAGCAGGTGCCCAGCGCCGCCGAGGTGGACCGTCACCCGCAGCTCGCGGTCTACCAGCTGGCCGTGCGCGAGGGCGCCGTCGACGAGGCGTTCGGCGGCCGGCGTCCCGAGCCGGGCGGTGCGGAACTGGTCCACCTGCGGCAGGGCGCCGCCAAGAAGGACGGCGGGGACACGCTGCCCAAGGTGCAGGCGCAGCACCCCCTGGAAGGTGAGTGGGCCGGGGAGCTGCTGGCCACCGCCGCCGGCAAGGTCCTCGACGAGCATTTCTCCCCGACCACCGGGCAGCACTGCACGCACTGCGCGTTCCGGGCGTCGTGCAGCGCGCGGCCGGAGGGCCGGCAGGTCGTGGACTGACAGCACGGGTGTGACCAGTCGCACCACCCGTGCTGACCAGCACATCGTCCGGCGCGGGCAGGCAGCTCGGCACCCACTGTCAGTGGCCACCGATAGCCTCTCCGTCATGCCCGCACGTATCACCGACCCCGAGCAGCTCAAGGAGCTCCTCGGCATCCCCTTCACCCCGGAGCAGACGGCCTGCATCACCGCGCCGCCCGCCCCGCAGGTGATCGTGGCCGGAGCCGGGTCGGGCAAGACCACGGTGATGGCGGCCCGCGTGGTGTGGCTCGTCGGCACCGGTCAGGTCGCCCCGGAGCAGGTCCTCGGGCTGACCTTCACCAACAAGGCGGCCGGTGAACTCGCCGAGCGTGTCCGCAAGGCCCTGATCAAGGCGGGCGTCACCGACCCGGACGTGATCGACCCGGACAACCCGCCGGGCGAGCCGGTGATCTCCACGTACCACGCCTTCGCGGGCAGGCTCCTCACCGACCACGGCCTGCGCATCGGACTCGAACCCACCTCGCGCCTGCTGGCCGACGCCACCCGCTACCAGCTCGCCGCACGCGTACTGCGCGAGGCGCCCGGCCCCTATCCGTCGCTGACCCGGTCCTTCCCGGACCTCGTCGGAGACCTGCTCACGCTCGACGCCGAACTGGCCGAGCACCTCGTGGCTCCGGAGGACCTGCGCGCCCACGACGCCGAGCTGCTGCGCACCCTGGAAGGCGTCCGGCTCACCAACGCCGACCTGCGCAAGGTTCCCGAGACGGCCGCCGCCCGCCGGGAACTCGCCGAGCTGGTGATCCGCTACCGGGCGGCCAAGCGCGAGCGGGACCTGCTGGACTTCGGCGACCAGATCGCCCTCTCCGCCCAGCTGGCGGGCCTCCCCGAGGTGGGCCGCATCCTGCGGGACGAGTTCCGCGTGGTCCTGCTCGACGAGTACCAGGACACGTCGGTGGCCCAGCGCGTCCTGCTCGCCGGACTGTTCGGCGGCGGCAGCGGCCACCCCGTGACCGCCGTCGGCGACCCCTGCCAGGCGATCTACGGCTGGCGCGGAGCCTCCGTCGCCAACCTCGACGACTTCCCCGAGCACTTCCCGCACGCCGACGGCCGCCCCGCAACGCGCCAGGCCCTCAGCGAGAACCGCCGCAGCGGCGGCCGCCTCCTCGACCTCGCCAACGGCCTCGCCGCCCCGCTGCGCGCGATGCACGCGGGCGTGGAGGCCCTGCGCCCCGCCCCGGGCGCCGAGCGTGACGGCCTGGTGCGCTGCGCCCTGCTGCGCACCCACTCCGAGGAGATCGACTGGATCGCCGACTCCCTCGCCCACCTGGTGCGCACCGGCACCGCTCCCGGTGAGATCGCCGTCCTGTGCCGCACCGCGACCGACTTCGCTCAGATCCAGGGCGCCCTCGTCGCACGCGACATCCCGGTCGAGGTCGTGGGCCTGTCCGGGCTGCTGCACCTGCCCGAGGTCGCCGACCTCGTCGCCGTCTGCGAGGTCCTGCAGGACCCCGGCGCCAACGCCTCCCTGGTCCGCCTCCTCACCGGACCGCGCTGGCGCATCGGCCCCCGCGACCTCGCACTCCTGGGCCGGCGCGCCCGCTTTCTCGTGTCGCACGCGCGAGTGGACGGCGACGAGGACCCGGACCGCAGGCTCGTCGCCGCCGTCGAGGGAGTCGACCCGTCCGAGGTGATCTCGCTCGCGGATGCCCTCGACACCTTCCTCGAACTGCCCATGGAGGCCGAGCGGGAGGACGACGGGCTTCCGTTCTCGCCGGACGCGCGCGTACGGTTCGCACGGCTGGCCGCCGAACTGCGCGACCTGCGCCGCTCCCTCGCCGACCCGCTGATGGACGTCCTGCACCGCGTCCTCGCCGTCACCGGGCTGGAGGTCGAGCTGTCCGCGTCCCCGCACGCGCTGGCCGCCCGCCGCCGCGAGACCCTCTCGAACTTCCTGGACATCGCCGCGTCCTTCGCGGCCAACGAACCGGACGCCAGCCTTCTCGCGTTCCTCGGCTTCCTGCGCACCGCCGCCCAGTACGAGAAGGGCCTGGACAACGCACTCCCCGGTGGCGAGAACACCGTGAAGGTGCTCACCGCGCACAAGTCCAAGGGGCTGGAGTGGGACGTCGTCGCCGTCCCCGGGCTCGTCAAAGGCACCTTCCCGAGCGCCCAGGGCCGGGAGAAGTGGACCGCGCAGGGCAAGGTGCTGCCGCACGCGCTGCGCGGCGACGCCGACACCCTGCCCGACGTCGAGACGTGGGACTCCCGCGGCCTGAAGGCCTTCCACGAGGCCATGAAGGAGCACCAGCACACCGAGGAACTGCGCCTCGGCTACGTCACCTTCACCCGTCCCCGCTCCCTGCTGCTCGGCTCCGGCCACTGGTGGGGCCCCGCCCAGAAGCGCCCCCGAGGGCCCTCGGACTTCCTCCAGGCCCTCTACGAGCACTGCGAGGCCGGACACGGCGAGATCGAGGTGTGGGCCGACCCGCCCGCCGAGGACGAGGAGAACCCCGCGCTCCACGACGCGGCCACCGATCACTCCTGGCCGCTGCCGCTGGACGAGGCGGCCCTGGCCCGCCGCCGCGCCGCCGCCGCGACCGTACTCGCCCACCTGGAGCAGGTCGCCTCACACGAAGGCGCCCAACCGGCGGCCGACCACGACCCCTCCGCGTACGACGACCCGGAATGGCCGCCACCGCCGGACGACGAGGACCTCTACGACGACCCCGACGGGGAGGAAACCGCCCGCGAAGCGTTGCCGCCCGCCGAGGAGGAAGCCGCCTGGGACGACCACGCCGAAGCGGACGCCTCCGACTGGGACTCCTGGACGACCCACCGTCCCACGCCCCCTTCCGCGGCCCCCCACGCGCGCGTACCCGCCGGCGACGGCACCCCCACCGTCCCGCACGCCCGACGGCACCCGTCCGAGGACGCCCCCGCGCTCATCCCGGAGGAGGCCCGCACCGTCGCCTCATGGGACCGCGATCTGGACGCCCTCACCGGAGAGCTGCTGCGCGCCCGCGCGGCCGTCACCGACGTGCCGCTGCCGCCGTCGCTGACCGCCTCCCAGGTGCTGCGCCTGGCCGCCGACCCGGACGGGCTCGCACAGGAACTCGCACGCCCCATGCCCCGCCCCCCGCAGCCGGCGGCGCGCCGGGGCACTCGATTCCACGCCTGGGTGGAGGCACGCTTCGAGGCACTGCGGCTGCCGATGCTGGAGCCGGAGGAGCTGCCCGGCAGCGACGCCGAGATCGCCGACGAGCGTGACCTGGAGGCCCTCAAGGACGCCTTCGAACGCACCCCGTACGCCCATCGGACCCCGTACCGCGTCGAGGCACCTTTCCAGCTCGGCATCGCCGGCCGCGTGGTACGGGGCCGTATCGACGCCGTCTACCGCGTGGACGGTGAGGACGGCACGCAGTACGAGATCGTCGACTGGAAGACCAGTCGCGCCCGCACCGCCGACCCGCTCCAGCTCGCCCTGTACCGGCTCGCCTGGGCCGAGCAGCAGGGCGTGCCCCTGGACGCCGTCAGGGCCGCGTTCCTGTACGTCCGCAGTGGCGAGGTCGTACGCCCCGAAGGACTCCCGGACCGGGCCGCCCTCGAGCGGCTGCTGCTGGCCGGCGCCTCCGGTGGGGAACCGGCGGACAAGGATGTCAGCGCGGGCCGATAGGCTCGAGACCATGAGCGAGACCCCGGACAGCGCCGTCCGCACGTACATCGACAGCCACCGCGCCGCCTTCCTCGACGACCTCGCGGAGTGGCTGCGCATCCCGTCGGTGTCCGCCCAGCCCGAGCGCGCGGGGGACGTGCGTCGCAGTGCCGACTGGCTCGCCGCCAAGCTCCAGGAGACCGGCTTCCCCACCGCCGAGGTGTGGCCGACTGCCGGAGCCCCCGCAGTCTTCGCCGAGTGGCCCTCCGACGACCCGCAGGCACCCACCGTCCTCGTCTACGGCCACCACGACGTCCAGCCCGCCGCCCGCGAGGACGGCTGGCACAGCGACCCCTTCGAACCGGTGATCCGCGACGGCCGCCTGTACGCGCGCGGGGCCGCCGACGACAAGGGCCAGGTGTTCTTCCACACACTCGGCGTCCGCGCCCACCTCGCCGCCACCGGGCGCACCGCCCCGGCCGTCCACCTGAAGCTGCTGATCGAGGGCGAGGAGGAGTCCGGCTCGCCGAACTTCCGCACCCTCGTCGAACAGCACGCCGACCGGCTCGCCGCCGACGCGGTGATCGTCTCCGACACCGGCATGTGGTCCGCGGACACTCCCACCGTCTGCACCGGCATGCGCGGCCTCGCCGAATGCGAGATCACCCTGTACGGACCCGAGCAGGACATCCACTCCGGGTCCTTCGGCGGCGCCGTGCCCAACCCGGCCACCGCGGCCGCCGGCCTGGTCGCCGCCCTGCACGACGAGCACGCCCGCGTAGCGATACCGGGCTTCTACGACGGCGTCGTCGACCTCACCGACCGCGAACGCGAACTCTTCGCCGAACTGCCCTTCGACGAGGAGCGGTGGCTGCGGACCGCCCGGTCGACCGCCACGTTCGGGGAGGCCGGACACAGCACGCTGGAGCGCATCTGGGCCCGCCCCACCGCCGAGGTCAACGGCATCGGCGGCGGCTACCAGGGCCCCGGCAGCAAGACGATCATTCCGTCCTCCGCCATGGTCAAGCTCTCCTTCCGGCTGGTCGCGGGCCAGGACCCCGACCACATCGAGAAGGTGGTGCGCGCCTGGGCGGCGGATGCGCTGCCCGCCGGGATCCGGCACGAGATCACGTTCGGCTCGGCCACCCGCCCCTGCCTGACGCCCCTCGACCACCCCGCCCTGCAGTCCGTCGTACGCGCCATGGGCCGCGCCTTCCAGCAGCCCGTCCGCTTCACTCGTGAGGGCGGGTCCGGACCCGCCGCCGACCTCCAGGAGGTCCTCGGCGTACCCGTCCTGTTCCTCGGCATCTCCATCCCCTCCGACGGCTGGCACGCCCCGAACGAGAAGGTCGAACTCGATCTGCTCCTCAAAGGCGTCGAAACCGCCGCATACCTGTGGGACGACCTGGGGGAGAACCGCCACGATGCCGACTGACGAAGAGCGGGGCACAGGGGCGCCCGGGCGAACCGCCCGGCGCGGCACACTGGAAGGGCCGCCCCGCCCGCCTGACCCGGTCCCCGCCCGACCTACGCCTTGCTGAACCGCCCGCCGAAACCACCGTTGCACCGGGGGAGTTGGAAGCACCCGTGACCACCTGGACCGACCACACCGCCGACCGGCCCATCTCGCTCACCGCGCCGAGCGGCATCGACCGGGCCGCCCACCACCGGCTCGACGAGGCATGGCTCGCCGCGGCATGGAGCCACCCCTCCACGCGTTGCTTCGTGGTCTCCGGGGGCCAGGCCCTCATCGACGAGACGCCCGACGGCCGGACCGAGCTGGTCATGACCCCCTCCTTCGAGGCACCGCTCACCGAGGCCCACCGGTACTTCCTGGGCACCGACGCGGACGGCGTCAGCTACTTCGCCCTCCAGAAGGACGCGCTTCCCGGCCGTATGGACCAGTCGGCGCGCCCGGCCGGCCTGCGCGAGGCCGGACTGCTGCTGTCGCCACGCGACGCGGGCCTGATGGTGCACGCGGTCGCGCTGGAGAACTGGCAGCGCCTGCACCGCTTCTGCTCACGCTGCGGCGAGCGCACGGTCATCGCGGCCGCCGGCCACATTCGCCGCTGCCCCGCCTGCGGCGCCGAGCACTACCCGCGCACCGACCCGGCTGTGATCATGGCGGTCACCGACGACGACGACCGCATCCTGCTCGGCCGCCAGGTGCACTGGCCCGAGGGCCGCTTCTCGACCCTCGCCGGCTTCGTCGAACCGGGGGAGTCCATCGAGCAGTCGGTGCGGCGCGAGGTGTTCGAAGAGGTCGGCATCACCATCGGCGAGGTCCAGTACATCGCCAGTCAGCCCTGGCCCTTCCCGTCCAGCCTGATGCTCGGCTTCCTCGCGCACGCCGTCACCACGGACATCGACGTCGACGGGGACGAGATCCACGAGGCACGCTGGTTCTCCCGTGAGGAACTGCGCTCCGCGTTCGAGACCGGAGAGGTCCTGCCGCCGTACGGCATCTCCATCGCGGCCCGTCTGATCGAGCTCTGGTACGGCAAGCCCCTGCCGACCCGGAGCGTCTGACCCGGTGCCGGCGCACACGAACGACCCGTACTGGAACCACAACGTCCACTACCACCCGGCGGTCCTCGCCGCAGTCCCCGACGACTGCGGCACGGCTCTGGACGTGGGCTGCGGCGACGGGCTGCTCGCCCGGAAGCTCGCGTCGAGGGCGGGGTCCGTCACGGGCGTGGACCGCTCGCCGGACATGATCCTGCTGGCGCGCCGGGACGTGCCCCCGAACGTCACGTTCCTCGAAGCGGACTACCTCGATGACGCCTCGCTGCCGGAAGGCGGGTACGACTTCGTCAGCGCGGTCGCCGTCGTCCACCACGCGGCCTTCGAGGCGGCGGTGGGGCGTCTGGTGCGGCTCACGGCGCCCGGCGGCCGACTGATGATCGTCGGGCTGGCCTACAACCGGACGTCCCTGGACTGGGTGATCAGTGGCTGCGGCGTGCCGGCGAGCCGGCTTCACGCGCTGTTGCGCGGAGGCAAGCGCGGCCCGGTCGGCATGCCGATCGAGGACTCGACCATGCACTGGGGCCAGGTCCGGAAGACTGCCCGGCAACTGCTGCCCGGTTGCCGCTTCCGACGCCGGCTCCTGTGGCGATACACGCTGATCTGGGACAAACCACAAGAAGGCGATTCCTGAGTCGTCTCAGGAACCGCCTTCCGTGCAGGGGGCGAGACCCTGCGGCCGTTATGCGCCGACCTTCTGCTTGACCTGCGCCAGCGACGGGTTGGTCAGCGTCGTGCCGTCCGGGAACAGCACGGTCGGGACCGTCTGGTTTCCGCCATTCGCCTTCTCCACGAACGCGGCCGACTCCGGGTCCTGCTCGATGTTGATCTCGTCGTACGCGATGCCCTCACGGTCCAGCTGGCTCTTCAGCCGACGGCAGTAGCCGCACCACGAGGTGCTGTACATCGTCACAGTGCCCGACATGTCGGTTGCGCTCCTTTACGGCTAGGGTGCGTGGTCGCTGAGAAGGCAACGTTCGTGAAGCTTCCGCCATTCCCGGCCCGCGCCGACGTCCGCGCCGACATGACGGCCGTCATTAGGTGTGACGGTGGTCGCGGTCGTACCAGTACGACCGCGACCGTCCTCCTGTGGACAACCGCCGCACCCGCCTCTGCCGACCTGGCAGCATGGCGGGGTGACAGCAGCAAGGCATTCCACCCTCTTCTCCGGGATTCCCGGCAGTTCCCCGTACTCGGCTCCGCCGAGCGGGGCCGACGCCGTGCTCGAGGGGCTCGACCCCGAGCAGCGCGAGGTGGCGACCGCCCTGCACGGCCCGGTGTGCGTGCTGGCCGGTGCCGGTACCGGCAAGACGCGGGCCATCACCCACCGCATCGCCTACGGAGTCCGGGCCGGCATCCTCCAGCCCTCCAGCGTGCTCGCTGTCACGTTCACCAACCGTGCCGCGGGCGAGATGCGCGGGCGTCTCCGCCAGCTCGGTGCCGCCGGTGTCCAGGCCCGCACCTTCCACTCCGCCGCCCTGCGCCAGCTCCAGTACTTCTGGCCGAAAGCGATCGGCGGCAGGCTCCCGAAGATCGTCGACCGCAAGGTCCAGATCGTCGCGGACGCGGCCGCCGCCTGTCGCATCCGCCTCGACCGCAACGAGCTACGGGACGTGACGGCCGAGATCGAATGGTCCAAGGTCACCCAGACCGTCCCCGCCGACTACGCCGCCGCGGCCGCCAAGACCGGCCGCGAAGCGCCCCGCGACCCCGCCGAGATCGCCCAGCTCTACGCCGCCTACGAAGACCTCAAGCGAGAGCGCGGCGTCATCGACTTCGAGGACGTCCTCCTCCTCACCGTCGGCATCCTCCAGGACCGGCACGACATCGCGGAGGAGGTCCGTGCCCAGTACCAGCACTTCGTCGTCGACGAGTACCAGGACGTGAGCCCCCTGCAGCAGCGTCTGCTGGAGTTGTGGCTCGGTGACCGCGACAACCTGTGCGTGGTCGGCGACGCCAGCCAGACGATCTACTCCTTCACCGGCGCCACGCCCGACCACCTGCTCGACTTCCGTATCCGCCACCCAGGAGCCACGGTCGTCAAGCTGGTCCGGGACTACCGCTCCACCCCGCAGGTCGTCCATCTCGCCAACGGCCTGCTCGCCCAGGCCCGGGGCCGCGCCGCCGAGCACCGCCTCGAACTGGTCTCGCAGCGCGACCCCGGCCCCGAACCCGTCTACACCGAGTACGCCGACGAGCCCGCCGAGGCGGAGGGTGCCGCCCACCGCATCCGCGACCTGCTCGCCGACGGTGTGCCCGCGTCCGAGATCGCCATCCTGTTCCGCACCAACTCCCAGTCCGAGATCTACGAACAAGCCCTCGCGGACGCCGGAGTGCCCTATCAGCTCCGCGGCGCCGAACGGTTCTTCGACCGCCCCGAGGTGCGCAAGGCAGGCGTCGCCCTGCGCGGCGCCGCCCGCTTCGGCGCGAACGACTCCCTCCTCGACGACGTCGTCGACCTGCCCTCCCAGGTGCGTGCCGTCCTTGCGGGCGAAGGGTGGACTTCCGTGCCGCCCGCGGGCTCCGGAGCCGTCAGAGAGCGGTGGGAGTCGCTGGCCGCGCTCGTGAATCTGGCCCAGGACTTCGCCGCGGCCAAACCCGACGCCACCCTCGGCGACCTGGTGGCGGAACTCGACGAGCGGGCGAACGCCCAGCACGCCCCGACCGTGCAGGGCGTCACCCTCGCCTCCCTGCACTCCGCCAAGGGGCTGGAGTGGGACGCCGTCTTCGTCGTCGGAGTCGCCGAGGGCATGATGCCCATCACCTACGCGAGGACCGACGAGCAGATCGAGGAGGAGCGCCGCCTCCTCTACGTCGGCGTCACCCGGGCGAGGGAACGCCTGCACGTCTCCTGGTCCCTGTCCCGCTCACCGGGTGGCCGCCCGGTCCGACGGCCGAGCCGCTTCCTCGACGGACTGCGTCCCGGCTCCTCCGCCACCACCGGCCGTACCTCCACCGGGGGCACCGGAGGCATCGAACGGGGCGTCAGCGCCTTCAGCGCGGCCGCCACTGCCCTCACCCCGCGCCGTACCAGCAGAACTCCGGCCCGCTGCCGGGTCTGCGGGCGCACGCTGTCCGACGCGGGGGAGATGAAGCTGATGCGCTGTGACGACTGCCCCTCCGACATGGACGAGGGCCTGTACGAACGGCTGCGTGAGTGGCGGGCGGTGCAGGCGCAGCGCAGTGGGCAGCCCGCTTTCTGCGTCTTCACCGACCGAACGCTGATCGCGATCGCCGAGGCCGTGCCCGCCGATGAACGTGAACTGGCCCGCGTCCCGGGGGTCGGAGCGCGCAAACTGGGCCGCTACGGAGCCGATGTTCTGGCCATCTGCGCAGGTCGCGATGTCGGGGAACAGGACAACGGTGACTGATACCAACTCGTCGAAAAAATAGTTTGCGCATGCCCCAGCGATCCCCATAGGTTCTTAGCCACGGGGACAGCGGCCTTCTCGGAGGCCCTGATTCCGTGTTCTACTTGCATATCCGTCGGACTGGCTCACCCCAGTCCCCCGAGACGCCGAGAGGAGGCGATTGAAGTGATCAGCATCAACACCAGCTCCACCAGCACCGCCAAACTGACCGATCGCTCGGTCGTCTCCACGTGCATGCTCGGCGCCTCCGACCTGGGCACCGGTCTGTCCGGCATTCGTGCCGTGCGTCCGGCGTCCTCCCTGTCTCTCGCGGTTCTTCCCATCCGCGAGCGCAATGAGCGACCGACCAAGGCACTGGAAGCAGTAGTGGCACAGGCCCAGGCCTATGCCTTTGCGGCGGCCGGTGCCGGATTCCGGAAGCAGACGACGCAGCACCACCTGATGTGGGCCTTCCGTGGGCCAGAACCCTGGAGTGATCCAGCCTGATCGATGATCAGGCCGGCGCCTTCAGGGCCGCGGAACCCCATCCGGGATCCGCGGCCCTTCTGTTTTCCCCGAACGGGGACGGCAGAGCGAAGGGGCCTCGGGACAAGAAAAGACCCGGTACCAGCCGCCACCCGGTCCGATCGGACCGGAACGACCAGACGAGGAAGACGAACCGTGCAACTCGAAGCGCACGCCCCGTCCGTACCGCCTTCCGAAACGATCCCCCCGCCCGGCCTCACGGAGGACTCCACCTTGACCCCGCTCACCGCGCTGACCGCGCTCGACGACGCCATCGAGAACCTCGGCGTACCCGTCCCGTGCCGCTCGTACGACCCCGAGGTCTTCTTCGCCGAGTCGCCGGCCGACGTCGAGTACGCCAAGTCTCTCTGCCGTACCTGCCCGCTGATCGAGGCCTGCCTCGCCGGCGCCAAGGAGCGGCGTGAGCCCTGGGGCGTCTGGGGTGGCGAGCTCTTCGTCCAGGGTGTCGTCGTCGCCCGGAAGCGGCCGCGTGGCCGCCCGCGCAAGAACCCGGTCACGGCATGAACACCGCAGGAACGATCGACCGCCCCCTCACGCACGACCCCAAGAAGCAGGCCCCGATGAAGCCGTCCACGAGTGAGCCCATGGGCTCCGCGATCCCAGACGTCACCACCACCGGCGCGAACGACTCGCGTCAGAACAGGACCCGAGAGATGCAACTCATCCCAGAAGCCCTGGCTCGTGCGCATATGCACGAGCGGCTGCAGGAGGCCGAGCGGGAACGCCAGGCGGTGCGTCTGGCGGTGGCCCGTCGGATGCAGCGCCGGGCCGAGCGCGCCTCGCTGCGCGCCCGCCGAGCGCTCGCCATGGCCGTGATGCAGTAGCCGACCGCCGTCGGCACCAGGAGAACCACGCAGGGGCTGGCCCGAGGGGTCGGCCCCTGCGGCGCGTTGGGAGATCCGGGCCGTATCGGTACCCGGGGGCAGCCCGGCCCGGCGCGGGCCCGGGCCGGTCAGGCCTCCGCCGCCGGCTCCTCCTCCGTTGCCTCCTCCGGCAGGAAGCCCGGCAGCCACTCCTCCAGTTCGTCACGCAGGCGGACCGTCGCGCCCAGCTGGCACAGCACGCCGATCGTGCTCAGGGTCACCCGGTGGATGAGGAGGTAGGCCGGAGGAAGGTTGAGCTGCTTGCCCAGCTGGTGGGCGGGTGAGCGCGGGTCGGCGATACGGGCCGCCTGGCTGCGCATCCAGCCGCGGGTGAAGGTGAATTCGTCCGCCTGCGCCGGTTCGATGATCGGGAGGAGGTAGTCGAGGACCGCGGCGGGGTCGAGTGCGATGGACTCCTTGACGAAGCCCTCCTCGCAGAGCAGTTCGTAGACCGACTGGGCGTCGCCTTCCAGGGTCATGCGCAGGGAGTGCCCGATCGGGGTGGGCAGGCCGCCCGGCAGGCGGTCGACCGTGCCGAAGTCGAGGACGCCGAGGCGCCAGCCGTCCTCCCCGTCACCGCGGCGGGGGCCGGGCAGGAGACGGAAGTTGCCCGGATGCGGGTCCGCGTGGAGCAGGCCCGTACGGGCCGGGCCGGAGAAGAGGAAGCGGGCCAGCAGCTGCCCGGCGCGGTTCCGCTGCTCCGGGGTGCCGTCGGAGATCACCTCGGACAGCGGTATGCCGTCGATCCACTCGGTCACCAGGACCTGCTCGCACTGGTGCACCACCGCCGGCACCGTGACGTCGGGGTCGCCCGCGAACTCTTCCGCGTGGGCCCGCTGTGCCTGCGCCTCCAGCCCGTAGTCCAGCTCCTCCGAAACCCGGTCGCGCAGCTCCGCGATCAGCGGCTTGATGTCCATGCCCGGGATCAGAGGGCCCAGCAGACGGGCGAAACGGCTGAGTTGGTTCAGGTCGGAGAGCAGGGCGTCGCCCGCGCCCGGGTACTGGACCTTGACCGCGACCTCACGGCCGTCGTGCCACACCCCGCGGTGCACCTGCCCGATCGAGGCCGCCGCCGACGGCTTGTCCTCGAATTCCAGGAACAGCTCCTGCCAGTCCGCGCCGAGCCTCTCCTCGAGCACCCCGCGCACCGTGCGGGTCGGCATCGGCGGGGCCGCCTCCTGAAGCTTGGTGAGGGCCGCGCGGTAGGGGCCGGCGACCTCTTCGGGGAGCGCCGACTCGAAGACGGACAGGGCCTGCCCGAACTTCATGGCGCCGCCCTTGAGCTCACCCAGCACCTTGAACAGTTGTTCGGCTGTGCGCTGTTGGAGTTCGCGGCCGACCATCTCCGCGGACTCGCCGACGATCCGTTTGCCGAGCCCCCAGGTCGCCCGCCCGGCGAAGCCGAGCGGGAGTGCGGCGAGCTTGGCAGTCCGGGTGACCGCCTTCCGGGGAAGATCAGACATGCGCCCTCCAAGTCCCAGACAGCCGTGCCGCGTGTGCCTTGCGGGAGAGGTTCCTCGACGGCCGTTGCTCCGCCATTGTCTCGCGCGGATCCTCGTCCTTAGAGGTGTGTCCCTCCTTACCTTTCTCCGCCGCGCCGCACCCGCATGCGGGATGCGCCCACACCGGCCGAGCGTGCCAGTCGAACCTGGGCACGGACGCCTCCCAGCGTGCGCCCGAACTTGCGGGCTCGGAGCCGTCCAGGAAGGCGAGCGCATGCCCGGCGGCGACTCCCGCGACGGCGGTCGCCAACGCCAGGTCGCACGCCTGGACCTGGGGCGGGCGCCCCGAGCGCCACTGGGCGACCAGACGTGGCCAGGTCTCGTCCCGGTCGCCGCGCCCCCGGTCGAGGCAGCCGGCGCAGCTCGTCTCGCCCGGCAGGACGAAGGGGCCGACGATGCCCGTGCCTTCCGCGACACCCGCGTACAGATGGGGTGTTCCCGAGGCGATCAGCGGTTCGGCGCTGAGCGGGTCGGGAGCGTGCACTTCGACGCCGTCGCGCGGGGCGAGGATCACCAGCGAGAAGCCGGGATCCGGGTCGTCGTGGAGAGAGCGGCGCGCGGCGTGTGCCCGTCGCGGGGGCCGGTCGGGAGCGGCCGCGCGGACCGCACGGCGTGCCGCCTCCTCTCTGCGCTCACCGATCGCGTCCGCCGGCAGGCCACCCGGGGCCACGTCCCACGGCTCGACGCAGCCCGTGTCGCGGACGTCGATCTCGCCGACGCCGGCGCCCGCGAGGAGCGAGGCGAGGAGGACGCCCACACGGCCCGCACCGCGGACCTGGACGCGGAGGGAGCGGCGGGCGGCCAGACGCCGGGCGGCCTCGCCGGGTGAGCGGGTGACCAGGGACAGGGATGCCAGATCGGCACGGAGGCGATCGAGGACGGTCGCCTTGCCGCGGAGGGTGTCGGCCTGCGGGCCACCGCCGGTGGCGTCGTCGAGCAGGCCCGCGCCCGACAGGTTGCCCACGAGCGCGTCGACGTGTCCGTCCGGCAGGCCCATGCGGCGGGCCTCCTCGCGGAGCAGCGGCAGCCCGCGGGTGCCGTCGAGCAGGGTGAGGAAGCTGCCCGTCGCGGTGTCCACCGGGCCCAACACCATCGCGTGCGCGGGTGCCATCCCGAACTGGACGGTGTTCAGATCGCGCCAGCCGCGCCGCAGCGCGGGCTTCACCATCGGATGCATGACCGGCCCCCGTAGTCCGTAATGCGTCAGTAAGTCGTCAGATGACGGCGGATGTGTCGGTCCGCCGACGCATGCCAGCATGCCTGGACGCAACGGGAGCGTGCCGAAAGTTGTCCACAGGCGGAGGCGTTCGTCATACGAATCAAGTGCGCGGGGTGGGGATCAGCTCGGAACCGTGCCGGAGGCGGGACTTCCCCCGTGTGCAACGGGTAACGTCGGGGCGTGCCCGCCGACCCACCGCACCGTGCCGAAAAGCCACAGCGCAGCACGACCAGCCAGCCGCCGAGCGGCTCGGGGGGGAGCGCGATCGAGGTTCGCAGAAGCGCGCGACGCCGCAGGACGGTGTCCGCGTACCGCGAGGGTGATCGCACCGTCGTGCTCATCCCCGCCCGGATGTCCAAGGCGGAGGAGCAGCGCTGGGTGACCGTCATGCTCGACAAGCTGGCCGCCCAGGAGAGCCGCCGGGTGATCGGCGACGCCGATCTGGCCGAGCGCGCGGAGCGGCTGTCGCTGCAGTACCTGGACGGCCGGGCGCGGCCCGCCTCGGTCCGCTGGGTCACCAACCAGAACACGCGGTGGGGCTCGTGCACCCCGACCGAGGGCAGTATCCGTCTGTCGCACCGGCTGCAGGGCATGCCCGAGTACGTCATCGACTACGTCCTGCTGCACGAGCTCGCACATCTGCTCGTACCGGGACATGGCCCGCGTTTCTGGCGGTTGCTGGAGGCGTATCCGCGCACCGAGCGTGCCCGCGGCTATCTGGAAGGGGTGGTCGCGGCCGACCGGCTGCCGTACCAGCCGGCGCAGGACGAGGAGTAGAGGCGCCTCGTCCACACCGTCCTCAGCGGTCGTACGGGTCACTTCCATACTCCGCGCCCACACCGCAGAGCGCCGAGAAGCTGCAGGGTCGTCGCGACGATGCGGTTGTGTACCGGGTCTGTACCGGCTCACTCCGCTCCGTGCGTTTGCCGTTAGCCTGGCGCGACGCACTCGCACATTCGGGATGGGGGACGGTCGTTACGCATGGCCAGGGAATTCCAACGCGGCCACAAGGCCAGGATCAGTGACCTCACGGCGGGCACGGACCTGTACGTAGGCGTGCAGATCTCCGGACCCGGACTGGCGTTCGACATCAGTTGCTTCGGCCTGGATGCCGACGAACGGCTCTCGGACGACCGGTACTTCGTCTTCTTCAACCAGCCGAAGACGCCGGAGGAGGCCATTCAGCTCCTGGGTCCGCAGGCGGGGGACACGGAGTCCTTCAGGGTCACGCTCGACAGGATCCCGCCGCACATCCACAAGCTGTCCTTCACGGCGACGATCGACGGCGCCGGACAGATGTCGCAGATCGGCCCCGGATACCTGCGTATCGTCGCGGGCGGCGAGGAAGTGGCGCGCTACCCCTTCAGCGGCTCGGAGTTCACCACCGAACGCGCCGTCATGCTGGGCGACTTCTACCTCAAGGACGTCTGGCGGTTCGCCGCGGTCGGGCAGGGTTTCGACGGCGGCCTCGAGGCACTGCTGAAGAACTTCGGCGGGGAGGTCCTCGAGGAGGAGGAGCAGCCGCCCGCCCCGCAGCAGCCGCAGACCGGTGCCGCCCCGGGGTTCGCCCCGCCTGCGTTCGCCGCCCCGGCCGCTCCTGCCCCGGCGCCCGCACCCCCGCACCCCCGGCTCCCGCTCCCGCGCCGATGCCGCAGCCCGCCCCCCAGGGCTACGCGCCGCCTCAGGGAGCCACTCCGCACTCCCCGCGCCCGCGCCCTCCGTGCACGCCGCGCCCACCATCGTCGCGCCCCTGAACACGCCTCCCGCCGGAGCCGTGCCGCCGCCGGGCCCGGCGCCGCACGCCCAGCCGCCCGCTCCGCCCGGCCCCCGCCCGGATACGGACAGCAGCCGGGTGCGTCGACGCCACCCGGATACGCACAGCAGCCGCCGTACGGCCAGGCTCCTGGCCAGTACCCGGCCCCGCCCGGCGCTCCCTCGCCGTACGGCGCTCCCCAGGGCGCTCCGCAGGCCGCCGGTGTGGCCGCCGCGTTGCAGGCCTACAAGGAGACGCCCACCGGGCAGCGTTGGACGCAGCAGAACAAGAAGCTGGTCCGCGTGGACCTCGGCATCGGCGGCCAGCCGGTACTGGCCCGCCAGGGCAGCATGGTGCTCTACCAGGGCAAGGTCGACTTCGGCTACAAGGGCGCCGGCTTCGCCGGGCGGATCGTGGGCAACGCCACCGGCCAGGAGATGCAGCTCATGCGCTGCACGGGCCAGGGACAGGTGTTCCTCGCGGAGAACGCCACCGATCTGCACCCGATTGAACTCCAGGGGGACGCGATCTGTGTCTCCGCGGAGAACGTCCTCGCCTTCGACGAATCCCTCCAGTACGAGGTGCGGCGCATCGAGGGGCACGGCATCCCCGGGGGCGCCCTGTTCACCATGCAGTTCCAGGGAACCGGCACGATCGTCGTCAAGACGCACGGCGCACCCGTGGTGCTGCCCGTCACCCCGACGACGTTCGTGGACTCCAACGCCGTCGTCGCCTGGTCGGCCGCCGCCCAGGTGATCGTCTCCAGCCAGGTACGCATGCGCCGCAACGCCTACCCGGGCCACACCGGTGAGGGCGTCAATCTGCAGTTCCGCGCCGCGCCCGGCAATTTCGTCGTCGTCCAGCCGTACGAGGTCTGAGGGAGCCCGTCATGAACCAGCCGCTCGCGGGCTACGCCCCCGCACCCGTCACCGCCCGCATGGAGAACCACGGCAGCCACATGCTGAAGGTCGCCATGCAGACCGGAAACGACCTCCTCGCGCGCGTGGGCTCGATGGTCGCCTACGAGGGGTTCATCCAGTACGAGCCCAACCCGCCCGCCGTGCGCCAGATCGCGCGCGACTGGATGACCGGTGAGGGCGCGCCCCTGATGAAGTGCTCCGGCGACGGTCTGCTCTACCTCGCCGACTACGGGGCGAACGTCGTCGTCATCAACCTGGGCGGCGATGCGATCTCCGTCAACGCAACCAACCTCCTCGCCTTCGACGCCCACCTGCAGTGGGGCGTCGAACGCGTCAAGGGACTCGCCAAGTTCGCCGGACAGGGCCTGTGGAACACGAAGATCTCCGGGCAGGGCTGGGTCGCCCTGACCTCCCGGGGCACCCCGATCGTGGTCGACTGCGGCGGAGGTGAGGACGAGACGTACGTCGACCCGGACGCCCTCGTCGCCTGGTCCCCGAACCTCAAGGTGAAGGGCAAGCGCAGCTTCAAGGCGCAGTCGCTCATCGGGCGCGGCAGCGGCGAGGCCTACCAGATGGCGTTCTCCGGGCAGGGCATCGTGGTCGTCCAGCCCAGCGAGGACAGCACCGACCGCCTCCGGATCCGGGGCTGAGGGGGAAACCGCACACCATGCAGAGCTCGCTTTTCGCCTACAACGAGCAGCAGACCCAGGAGCGCTACAGCCTGCAGAACCCGCAGATGCTGCGCGTCCTGCTGGAGGGCCACGACGACGTCCTGGCGCGCAAGGGCACCATGGTCGCCTACCAGGGGCTCATCGAGTTCGACGCCGAGTACCAGAGCGGCGGTCAGCGGCGCGCGCGTGCGCACACCGGTGAGGGCCTGGATCTGATGCGCTGTCACGGACAGGGCACCGTCTACCTCGCCAACCTCGCCCAGCACGTGCACATCATGGACGTCGAGCAGGACGGGCTGACCGTCGACAGCAGTTACGTCCTCGCGATGGACTCCTCGCTGCACTACGAGGTCATCGCCGTCGACAGCCTGTACGGGATCTCCGGCTCCGGCAAGTACCAGCTCAACATCACCGGCCGCGGCAAGGTCGCGCTGATGACGTCGGGTGCGCCACTGCTGATGCGGGTCACCCCGGACAAGTACGTCAACTGCGACGCCGACGCGATCGTCGCCTGGTCCACCGGCCTGCGGGTGCAGATGCAGGCCCAGACGCACTCCTCCGGGGTGTGGCGGCGCCGGGGCACCACCGGTGAGGGATGGGAGCTCAGCTTCATGGGCAACGGCTTCGCGCTCGTGCAGCCCAGCGAGCTGTTGCCGCCGCAGAACGCCCAGATCGGGCAGGGGCTGGCCGCGCAGTTCGGCATGGGGCAGCAGGGGGCACGGGGACAGAACCAGGGCAACGTCTGGAGCTGAGCAGGGTGAGGGGTGACCGCGGCGGCGGTCACCCCTCACCCGTTCACGACCTTCACAGCCTGGCGCGCGTCGCCTCCAGCAGCCGTACGACGGACTCGTCCGCCACGTCCGCCACCTCCGCGTACGGGAACCAGCGCAGGTCCAGGGACTCGTCGCTGATCGCCTCCACCGCACCGGCCGGGGCGAGCGCCGCGTACTGGACGTCGAGGTGCCAGGCGCACGGCGTGTGGTGCCGGTCCAGGCGCACTGGCCCGCCGGGCAGCAGAATCAGTCCCTCGATGCCCGACTCCTCCGTCGCCTCGCGGCGTGCGGCGTCCGCCAGCGTCACGTCGTCCGGCTCACAGTGGCCGCCCATCTGAAGCCACATCCGGATCTTCTTGTGCAGGGTCAGGAGTACCCGGCCGTGCTCGGGGTCGATCACCAGTGCGCTCGCGGTGATGTGTCCGTCCGCACAGGACTTCCACATGCCGTCCTGGTGCGCCTGGAGGTGGTCGAGATAGGCCTGGCGCAGCTCTTCCTGGTCCTCGTAGGACTTGAGCACGAGGACCGCGTCGTCGTAGAGGCTCACTCGGCGTCGTCGCCCTCGGCTGCGCCGTCGTCCTTCTTCTTCAGGTCAGGCTTCGGAGCGGAGCCGTCCGCCGCCTCGCCGAGCATCTTGTCCAGCTCGGAGAAGTCGAGCTGCTCGCGGTGCACGAAGCCGTCCGGGTCGTCCAGGTCGGACGCCGTCGGCAGCATGTCCGGGTGTGCCCACAGGCCGTCCCGGCCGTCCACGCCGCGCGCGTCCGTGAGCGACGCCCACAGGCGGGAGGCGTCCCGCAGCCGGCGCGGGCGCAGCTCCAGGCCGATCAGCGTGGCGAACGTCTGCTCGGCCGGGCCGCCCGAGGCGCGACGGCGGCGCAGGGTCTCGCGCAGCGCGTCCGCGGACGCCAGGCGCGGCTTCGCGGCCGCGTGCACCACCGCGTCTACCCAGCCCTCGACGAGCGCCAGCGCCGTCTCCAGACGGGCCAGGGCCGCCTTCTGCTCCGGCGTGTCCTCCGGCTGGAACATGCCCTGCTGGAGCGCCTGCTGCAACTCCTCAGGGTTCTGCGGGTCGAACTGGCCGACCACGTCCTCCAGCTTCGCCGTGTCGACCTTGATGCCGCGGGCGTAGCCCTCGACGGCGCCGAACAGGTGCGAGCGCAGCCACGGCACGTGCGCGAACAGGCGCTGGTGGGCGGCCTCGCGCAGCGCGAGGTACAGCCGCACCTCCTCCTTGGGCACGCCCAGGTCCTTGCCGAACACCTCGATGTTCAGCGGCAGCAGCGCGGCCTTCCCGGCCGGGCCGAGCGGCAGACCGATGTCGGTGGAGCCGACGACCTCGCCCGCGAGCACGCCGACGGCCTGCCCGATCTGCGTACCGAACATGGCGCCGCCCATGGAGCGCATCATGCCGATCAGCGGCCCCGCCATGGCCTGCATCTCCTCCGGCAGGACGTCGCCCATGGCCGCGCCGACGCGCTCGGCGACCGGGTCGACGAGCTCCTTCCACACCGGCAGGGTCGCCTCGACCCACTCCGCGCGGCTCCAGGCCACCGCGGAGCCCGAGCCGGACGGCAGCGACGTCGCGTCGTCGAGCCACAGGTCGGCCAGGCGGACGGCCTCCTCCACGGCGGAGCGCTCGCCGGGGCTCACGCTCTGGTCCTTGGTGCCGTCGGGGGTGCCCTGGGAGACCGTCTGGCGGGCGATCTGCTTGGCCATGTCCCAGTTCACCGGGCCGCCCTCGTAGGAGAGCATCTGGCCCAGCTGCTGGAAGGCGGCGCCCAGGTCGGTGGGGTTCAGGGAACCGAACATCGCTGCGAGCGGGTTGTCGGCGCCGGCACCGCCGGCTCCGGGAATCCCGAAGCCGAACGGGTTGGCCGGTCCCTGACCACCGCCGCTCTGCGGGTCCTTCTTCTTGCCCTCGTCGCCGTTCTCCGGCTCCTCCGGCGGAAGGCCGAATCCGAATGGGGTGTCACTCACGGGATTCCTCGGCTGGTAAGGCCACCGGTTCCTTCCGGCGGCTGGCTGCCCGACAACACCACCCAGCGTAGACACCTTGACCCGATCGGGCCTGGGTGCTTCGCCGACTCCCGGCCTGCGGCAGGATGGATGCCACCTGGTACGCACGCGTGCTTTGCGTCCGTATGGAAGACAACCGCTGGAGACGCCCGGTGAGTTCCCCAGATCCGCAGGTTCGCGCAGCGCGAAACCATTCAGCCCACCCGTCGCCCGACGACCGCCCCTCCAGGACGGCGCTTCGCGCCGGCGAGTCGACTGCCCGCCGCGGGCCCGTCGTCGCGGTCACCGGCGCCGCGTCCGGGGTCGGCGCGCTGCTCACCGAGCGGCTCGCCGCGTCCGACGAGATCAGGCAGGTCGTCGCCATCGACGAGCGGCGCGGGGAGTGCGCTGCGGCGCGGTGGCACATCCTGGACGTGCGGGACCCGGCGATCGCGGAGAAGCTGCGGGGCGCGGACGTGGTGGTGCACCTGGCGCTCGACCTGGACCTGGAGACGGACCCGGTGGCGCGCACGGCGTACAACGTGCGCGGAACGCAGACCGTGCTGACGGCGGCGGCCGCCGCCGGGGTGCACCGGGTGGTGCTGTGCACGTCCGCCATGGTCTACGGGGCGTTGCCGGACAACGAGCTGCCGCTGTCGGAGGACGCCGAGCTGCGGGCGACGGCGGAGGCGACAGGGGTCGGAGACCTGCTGGAGATCGAGCGGCTCGCGCGGCGGGCGCCGAGGGCGCATCCGGGGCTCAACGTCACCGTGGTGCGGCCGGCTGTGCTGGTCGGGGGCACGGACACGGCGCTGACCAGGTACTTCGAGTCGCCTCGGCTGCTGGTGGTGGCGGGGTCGCGGCCGGCGTGGCAGTTCTGCCACGTCGAGGACCTGTGCAGTGCCCTGGAGTGCGCCGTTCTGGAGAAGGTGGAGGGGGAACTGGCGGTCGGGTGCGAGGGGTGGCTGGAGCAGGAGGAGGTCGAGGAGCTGAGCGGGATCCGGCGGATGGAGCTGCCGTCCGCGGTCGCGCTGGGCGCGGCGGCCCGGCTGCACCGGATCGGGCTGACACCGTCGCCTGCCGGGGACCTCGCGTACACGATGTACCCGTGGGTCGTGAGCGGGAGCCGGCTGCACGACGCCGGGTGGCGGCCGAAGTGGACGAACGAGGAGGTGCTGGCCGAGCTGCTGGCGGAGGTGGCCGGGCGGCACACCGTGGTGGGACGGCGACTGGGACGCAAGGACGCGACGGCGGCGGGGGCCGCGGGGGCGACGGTCGCTCTGCTGGGTGCGGCGGCGGTGGTGCGGAGGGCACGGAAGGCACGGCGGAGAGGCTGAGGGTTGGCTGGGGCCGAGGGATCCCCTCCGCCCTTACCCTCCCATCCCCGGGGCTCCGCCCCCCGGCCCCCCGGGGACTGTGGGGCCCCGGACGGGCTGGATGTGGTCGGGCTCCGCTGAGCCGAGCACAGCGGGCTGTTCCCGGTTGTCGGAGGCGTACGGCACGATGGGGGCATGGCACCCAACAGTGATCACCCCGGTGAGCAGGTGGCGGACGAGCCCATCAAACTGCTGGCCGTCCGGGACACCCCGCTCTCCGTCGACGAGGTCTTCCGGGCCGTGGGGGACGACGCCGCCGGAGGGATCGCGCTGTTCGTCGGGACCGTGCGCAACCATGACGGCGGGGCCGACGTCGACGCGCTCGGGTACTCGTGCCATCCGACCGCCGAGGCCGAGATGCGGCGCATCGCCGAGGAGGTCGTCGCCGAGTACCCCGTGCGGGCGCTCGCGGCGGTGCACCGCGTGGGGGACCTGCGTGTCGGTGATCTAGCCGTCGTCGTCGCCGTGGCGTGTCCGCACCGGGGCGAGGCCTTCGAGGCCTGCCGCAAGCTCATCGACGACCTCAAGCACGAAGTGCCCATCTGGAAGCACCAGAGGTTCTCCGACGGCACCGATGAATGGGTCGGCGCGTAGCGCATACCTCTCCTGGGGTTAACCAACCTCTCACCCGGGCTCCGGTTGCGTAACCGTACCCCTCGCGTGAGCGTTGACATTGCGGATGATTAATCTGCTGATCAGTCAGTTGCGGTCGCTCATCGGGGTTGGGAGGTCGGCATGGCGGCGCTCGCCTGGTTGCTGATTCCGCTTATGGCTGCGATCGGTGCAGGACTGTGGGGCAGTTGGGCCAGTCGGAACCGCAAGGCCGCGGGCGACGGCTCCGAGCTCGCCGGGTACGCGCGTTTCCGCGAGGCCATGGAGAAGTCCCACTCGGGCGGCTGAGCGCGCCGAGGATCCAGGGGCCGCCCGTGCTCGTACGGACGGCCCTGACGGTCCGCTGACAGCACCGTCCCGTACTGTCGTTCCATGCCACGCCGCACCGCGACGATGCTCGCCTCCACCTTGATGCTGATCGCGCTCCTGTGTGCGGGAGTGTTCATCAAAGTGCCGTACTCGGAGATGTCCCCGGGGCCGACGGTGAACACCCTGGACGACCACGACGGCCAGCCGGTGCTGCAGATCTCCGGGCGCAGGACATACCCGACGACCGGACACCTGAACATGACGACCGTCCGGGTCACCAGCGCCGACTACAACATGAACCTGGTGGAGGCCGTCTACGGCTGGCTGGCGCACGACACCAAGGTGGTCCCGCACGACACGCTCTACCCGGACGGCAAGACCGAACAGCAGTCCACGCAGGAGAACGCCGAGGAGTTCAGCCAGTCCCAGGAGAGCGCCAAGGTCGCCGCCCTGAAGGAACTGGGCATCCCGGTGAAGTCCTGGGTGATCGTCTCCACCGTGCTCAAGGGGTCGCCCGCGGAGGGCAAGCTGCATGCCGGTGATGTCATCAAGGCCGTCGACGGCAGTGCCGTGAAGGTACCCGAGGACGTCGCCAAGCTGGTCACCAAGCACAAGCCCGGCGAGAGAGTCGTGTTCACGATCGTGCCCGCCAAGGAGCAGGCCGCCGCCGAGAAGGCGCACAAGACGGCCACCGAAACACAGAATGTGACGATCACCACGACGAAGTCCCACGACACCGCCAGGGAGCGGGCCATCGTCGGGATCTCCGCCGCAACCGATCACACGTTCCCGTTCACCATCGACATCAAGCTCGCCGACGTGGGCGGACCGAGCGCCGGGCTGATGTTCGCGCTCGGCATCTACGACAAGCTCACCCCGGGCAGTCTCACCGGCGGCAAGTTCGTCGCCGGCACGGGCACCATCGACGACGACGGCCAGGTCGGGCCGATCGGCGGCGTCGAGATGAAGACCGTCGGCGCGCGCAGCAAGGGCGCCCAGTACTTCCTGACCCCCAAGGACAACTGCGCGGCCGCCGCCGAGGACACCCCCGAGGGGCTCACCCTCGTCAAGGTCAACACCATCGACGACGCCCTGAACGCCCTCAAGGACATCCGCACCGGCAAGACCGCCGATCTGCCGAAGTGCACCGCCAAGGGCTGACGAGCAGGAGCCTTCACATGAGTGGGGGGCGCTCGGAAACCTCCGGGCGCCCCCACCCGCATGTACGCGGAACCCTCAGTCCTCGAACGTCGCCGCCAGTGCCTCCGCCAGGCCCGGCACCAGGTCCGGGCCCGTCAGCACCTCCGTCGGCGAGTCCTTCTCTCGCAGCCGCAGCGCCGACTCCCGCGCGCCGTCCCGCAGCACCGCCACCGTCATCCGCACCTCCTGGCGCTCCGGGTGCTCGGCGACCCAGGCGGCCAGCTTCTTCTCGCTCAGCCCCTGGGGGACCTGGGACTCCGCGGACGGCGGCAGCATCAGCCGCTCCACCGTGAGCGCACAGCCGGCCACCGCGTCGGGCCAGGCGATGGTGCCGAGGAACTCGTCCAGCGGCCGGTCGGCAGGGATCTCTTCCTGCTCGATCGGAGTGAGACCCGCGGCCTCGGGCTCGTCCTGAAGGCCGAGCTGGGTCGCGAGCGCGGGCTCCTCGGTCCGCAGGCGCGCGGTGTCGACGAGGGCGAAGAGGCGAGCGGGCTGGTCCCAGCCGAGGCCGGAGGCGTACTCGTCGATCTCGAGCACGGCCCGGGTGAGCGGGTTCGCTGCCATGGGAGTGTTGGACATGGTCACAATCCTGCCTCGTTCCCACCCGGAAGCGGGAACCGAGTAAAGCGCCAGTAAGTTGCATAGGTGAGGCTCCGTGATCGTGGAGCCTCATCCATGGTCCGCGTTCACGGGGGCCTGACGGATCAACTCGGATCAACAGCGAACTTCGAGGTGCGCACCTTGGCTTTCCAGATGCCCGACCGCGGCGGAGGCCCGACGGGGCCACGGATCAGAGGGGGCCGCCCGTCCGGGCGGGCTCGGACCCTGCTCATGACGCTCGGGGTCCTCGCCGTCCTCGGTATGGCGTTCGTCATGTTCGCCGGTTTCTGGACGGACTGGCTCTGGTACCGGTCGGTGAAGTACTCGTCCGTCTTCACCACCACCCTGTGGACCAAGATCGGGCTCTTCTTCGTCTTCGGTCTGCTGATGGCGGCAGCGGTCGGCGTCAACATCTGGCTCGCGCACCGGCTGCGTCCGCCGCTGAGCGCCATGTCCATGGAGCAGCAGAGCCTCGACCGCTACCGGATGGGGATCGCCCCCTACAAGACGTGGCTGCTGCTCGGGATCACCGCCCTGGTGGGCCTGGTCGCGGGCGCGTCCGCGTCCAGCCAGTGGCGGACCTGGCTGATGTGGGTGAACGGCGTGCCGTTCCACCAGAAGGACCCCCAGTTCCACCTGGACGTCTCCTTCTACGCCTTCGACCTGCCCTGGTACCGCTTCCTGCTCGGTTTCGGCTTCGCCGCGACGGTCCTGTCGCTGATCGCCGCCGCGCTCACCCACTACCTGTACGGCGGGCTGAGGATCACCTCCCCGGGAGCGCGCGCCACGGCCGCCGCCACCGGGCACCTGTCCGTGCTGCTCGGTGTCTTCGTCGCCCTGAAGGCGGTCGCCTACTGGCTCGACCGGTACGGACTGGCGGTCAAGTCCAGCGACTTCAAGGCGACCGGCAACTGGACGGGCCTGAGGTACGTCGACGCGAACGCCTACCTGCCGGCCAAGACGATCCTGTTCTGCATCGCGGTCATCTGCGCGCTGCTGTTCTTCGCCACCCTGTGGCGGCGTACCTGGCAGCTGCCCGTGATCGGCTTCGGCCTGATGGTGCTCTCGGCGATCCTCATCGGCGGGCTGTACCCGGCGATCGTCCAGAAGTTCCAGGTCCAGCCGAACGAGCAGGCCAAGGAGGCGCCGTACGTCGACAAGAACCTCAAGGCGACCCGCGAGGCCTACGGCATCGACGACGCCCAGGTCAGCGAGTACGCCGGGACGAGCAGCACCAAGGACAAGAGCACGCTGCGCGACGACGCGGACGCCACAGCGAGCATCCGCCTGCTGGACCCGAACATCGTCTCGCCGACGTTCCAGCAGCTCCAGCAGATGAAGAACTACTACGCGTTCCCGACCAACCTGGACGTCGACCGGTACACGAAGGACGGCAAGGACCAGGACACGGTCATCGGTCTGCGTGAGCTGAACCTGAACGGCATTCCGAAGAACAACTGGATCAACGACCACTTCCGCTACACCCACGGCTACGGTGTGGTCGCCGCCAAGGGCACCACCGCCGACGCCAACGGCCAGCCCGTCTTCACCGAGTCCGACCTGCCGTCGACCGGTGACCTCGGGACGTACGAGCAGCGGATCTACTACGGCGAGAAGACCACCACGTACTCGATCGTCGGCGGCCCCCAGAAGGAGATCGACTACTCCGACGACAACGGCGAGAAGACCACCAGCTACCAGGGCAAGAGCGGGGTCAGCCTCTCCAACCCGATCAACCGGGCCGCGTACGCGGTGGCGTTCAGCGAGCCGCAGATCCTCTACTCCGGCGCCATAGGCGACGGCTCGCGGATCCTCTACAACCGCACACCCAAGGAGCGCGTCGAGGCGGTCGCGCCGTGGCTGACCATCGACGGTGACGCCTACCCCGCGGTCGTCGACGGCCGCATCCAGTGGATCGTCGACGCCTACACGACGTCGAACGGCTATCCGTACTCCTCCCGTACGACGTTGGGTGACACGACGGCCGACTCGCTGACCGCGGGCAACACCCAGCGCGCGGTGATGGCCCAGCAGAACCAGGTCAACTACATCCGCAACTCGGTGAAGGCGACCGTCGACGCGTACACGGGTGAGGTCAAGCTCTACCAGTGGGACACCGAGGACCCCGTCCTGAAGACCTGGATGAAGGCTTTCCCGGGCACCGTGGAGCCGCGGAGCGACATCTCGTCGTCGCTGATGGCCCATCTGCGCTACCCACAGGACCTGTTCAAGGTCCAGCGCGAGCTGCTGACCCGCTACCACGTCAAGGACGCGCAGACGTTCCTCAGCGGCAGTGAGGTCTGGCAGGTGCCCGACGACCCGACGAACAAGACGGGCAATGCGGTACCGCCGTACTACCTGAGCATGAAGATGCCCGACCAGCAGGCGCAGGCGTTCTCCCTGACGACGACGTTCACGCCGAACGGGCGTGACAACCTGAGCGCCTTCATGGCGGTCGACTCCGAGGCGGGCACGCCCGACTACGGCAAGATCAGAATCCTGAAGCTGCCGACGAGCAGAACGGTCGACGGGCCGAAGCAGGTCCAGAGCCAGTTCAACTCCGAGCAGAGCATCGCCGAATCGATCAGGCTCCTGAAGGGCGGCGACTCCGACATCGAGTACGGCAACCTGCTGACCGTGCCGCTGGACGGGGGACTGCTGTACGTGGAACCCGTCTACGTCCGCGGCGGCGGGCTCAAGTACCCGCTGCTGCGCAAGGTGTTGGTGACCTACGGCGGCAACACCGCGTTCGAGGACACGCTCGACGAGGCGCTCAACAAGGTCTTCGCCGTACAGGGTCCCACCGCGCCGCCGGACACCGGGACCGGCAAACCGCCGACGCCAGGCAACCCGACCGTCCAACAGGCGCTCCAGGACGCCCAGAAGGCCTTCGACGCCGGCCAGGAAGCCCTCAAGAAGGGCGACTGGGAGGCGTACGGGCGGGCGCAGAAGGCCCTCAAGGACGCGCTGAAGCTGGCCGAGGAGGCCCAGACCAAGGCCGGGAAGACCAGTGGCGGTGGCAGCGGCGGCGCGAGCGGCAGCAGTCCCTCCGCCACTCCCGGCAGCTCGCCCGGCAGTTCGCCGAGCAGCAGCCCGAGCGGTTCGCCCAGCAGTTCCCCGACCGCTTCCGGCGGGGGCTGAACCAGGGCTCCTCCCGCGCCGTGATACGGTTGAAGAACAACGGCGCGGGGTGGAGCAGCTCGGTAGCTCGCTGGGCTCATAACCCAGAGGTCGCAGGTTCAAATCCTGTCCCCGCTACTGAAGTCGAGGGCCCGGATCCTGATCGTGGATCCGGGCCCTCGACGTGTGTGCGACACGAGGGGGCGTACGGCGTGACCAGGCGACTTGCCTGAAATGCGGCTGCTTGTGGGGGCAGTTGGCCACTTCTGTGTTTGACTTGTCTCTCTGTGGGCATGTCGACAAAACGCTGAAGTGACCTCACTGGCTGCGGTATACCAGGTGTACCCAGGTTGCAGGTGGTGCGACGATGGACGTTATGGGGGAGAAGGCAACTCTGTTCGGGACGGGCCGATTTGCGCGGTCCGCCGACCGGCTCGTGGACCGGTCGGCCGAGCAGCCCGCCGACATGTCCGCCCACCGGCTCGCCCACCAGTCCGTCGATCACTCGGCCGATTCCTCTGCCGATTCCTCCGTCGACCCGACCGTTGACCAGGCCGTCGACCAGGCCGTCGAGCAGGCCGTCGAGAGGGACGAGGCCGGTGAGGCCGCCGAGGAGGCGCGGCAGCGGCTCGCCGCCGAGGCCGGCGACGTCCAGGCGATGAGCGTCCTCGGGGCCATGCTGCTGCGCCGCGGCGATCTCGACGGGGCCGAGCCCCAGCTGCGCGCCGCCACCGCCGCGGGTGACCGCGCCGCCGCCAACAACCTGGGTGTCCTGCTGCACCAGCGCGGATACGCCGAGGAGGCGGCCGGCTGGTGGCGCATCGCCGCCGTCGCCGGGTCCGCCGCGGCCGCGCACGCGCTGGGACGGCACCACCGTGAGCGCGGCGACGAGCCGGCGGCCGAGTACTGGCTGCGCCAGGCGGCCGAGCAGGGGCATGTTCTGGGCGCGTACGCGCTCGCCGATCTGCTGGAGCACCGCGGTGACGACAGCGCCGAGCAGTGGATGCGGGCCGCCGCGGAGCGCGGGCACCGTGAGGCCGCGTACCGGCTGGCGAGAACGCTCGACCGCAGGGCGCTGTGCGAGCAGGAGGCCGACGCCGACAACGGTGTCGAGACGTCCGCGCTCGAGGAGGCCGAGCAGTGGTACCGCCAGGCCGCCGCGCGCGGGCACCGGCGGGCGGCGCTGCACCTCGGGGGGATCCTGGAGAGGCGGGGCGATCTGAAGGAGGCCGGTCGCTGGTACCTGACCAGCGCGAAGGACGGCGAGGCGCGGGCCGCCTGCGCGCTCGGCTTCCTGCTGCGGGACGCGGGGGACACCGAGAGCGCCGCGGTGTGGTGGCTCAGAGCCGCCCAGGAGGGCGACGGCAACGCGGCGAACGCGCTGGGCGCCCTGCACGCCGAGCGTGGAGAGACGCAGACCGCCGAGCGGTGGTACCGGGCGGCGATGGACGCGGGGGATGTCAACGGCGCGTACAACCTGGGGCTGCTCTGTGCCGAGCAGGGGCGGACCGCGCAGGCCGAGCAGTGGTACCGGCGCGCGGCGTACGCCGGGCATCGGGAGGCGGCGAACGCGCTCGCCATCCTGCTGCTGCAGGGCGGGGACGCGACGGGGGCGGAGCCGTGGTTCTCCAAGGCCGCGGAGGCGGGGAGCGTGGACGCCGCGTTCAACCTGGGCATCCTCTACGCCGGGCGGGGCGACGACGACGCGGCCCTCGGATGGTACGAGCGGGCGGCCGCCGCCGGGCACACCGAGGCGGCGCTCCAGGTGGGGATCGCCCGGCTGCGTCAGGGGGACGAGCAGACGGCCGAACGGCATCTGCGCTGCGCCGCGGGGGCGGCAGCACGGAGGCGGCGTACCGGCTGGCCACGCTCCTGGACGCGCGGCGGCCCCCGGCGCCCGCGCACGAGCTGGGGGAGCCGTCGCACGAGAAGAGCGAGTGCGAGGAGTGGTACGAGCGGGCGGCCTCGCAGGGGCACCGTCGGGCGCAGGTACGGGTCGGGATGCTGGCCGCCGCGCGGGGGGACGTGGTGGAGGCGGCGCGGTGGTACCGGAAGGCAGCGGAGGGCGGGTCGCGGAACGGCGCGTTCAATCTGGGGCTGCTGCTGGCGCGGGAGGGGAGCGAGCCGGAGGCCGCACTGTGGTGGACCCGGGCTGCCGACGCCGGCCACGGGCGGGCGGCGTTGCGCCTGGCGCTGGTCTACGCGCGTCGGGGGGAGCTGGCGGAGGGGCAGCGGTGGGCCGACCGGGCGGTGTCGCTGGGGCCGTCGGAGGTGGCGGAGCGGGCGGCGCGGTTGCGGGACGCCCTGCGGGAGGAGTTGTCGGCGTGATGAGAGCAGTTGCGGGCACCGGAGGAGCCGGGGGCCGCGGAAGCGATTTGCCTCTGTCCGTGTCGTTGACGTAATGTTGCGTTCACCGACGCGGGGTGGAGCAGCTCGGTAGCTCGCTGGGCTCATAACCCAGAGGTCGCAGGTTCAAATCCTGTCCCCGCTACTGAAAGACCGAGGCCGGAAACCCGATTGGGTTTCCGGCCTCGGTCTGTTGGTGCGTTGGTGCGTCGGTGCGTTGATGCGTCCCTTGTGACGTTGTGATGCGCCCCTTGTGCAGGCGCACGCAAAGCCCGGCGAAGCGCCGCTACGCCGCCGCGCAGTTCGGGCAGAGGCCGCGGTACGTCACCTCTACGTCCGACACCGTGAAGCCGAAGCGCTCCGAGTCGGGGAGGTCCGCCAGCGGGTTGCCCATCGGGTGGACGTCGCGGATCGTGCCGCAGTTGGCGCACACCAGGTGGTGGTGCGGCCGGTGCGCGTTCGGGTCGTACCGCTTCGCACGCTTGTCTGTGGCGACCTCGAGCACCTCGCCGAGGGATACCAGCTCACCCAGCGTGTTGTAGACGGTTGCCCGGGAGATCTCCGGCAGCTTCGCGACGGCACGCGCGTGCACCTCGTCGGCCGTCAGGTGGACGTGCTCGCCGTCGAGGACCTCGGCCACGACGCGCCGCTGCGCGGTCATCCGCCATCCACGTCCGCGCAGCCGTTCCAACAGGTCACTCATACCCACCAGCCTAACAGCAAGGGACCAGTTTCCGAACAGGTGTGAGTTTGGATGTCTGCTTGACTTGGATTTTGTCCAATGTAGGATCAAGTTCGGATCTGGTCGGATGACCGGGCTGGAAGAAGGCAGTGGCAGTGACTCAGGAGGCTTAAGTGACGCAGGGACCGCTCACGACGGAAGCCGGTGCTCCGGTGGCCGACAACCAGAACAGCGAGACGGCAGGCGTCGGCGGCCCCGTTCTCGTTCAGGACCAGCTGCTGCTGGAGAAGCTCGCCCGTTTCAACCGGGAGCGCATCCCGGAGCGAGTGGTGCACGCCCGCGGCGCGGGTGCCTACGGCACCTTCACGGTCACCGCCGATGTCACCCCGTACACACGTGCCGCCTTCCTCTCCGAGATCGGCAAGCAGACCGAGGTCTTCCTGCGCTTCTCGACCGTGGCCGGCAACCTCGGCGCCGCGGACGCCGTCCGCGACCCGCGCGGTTTCGCGCTGAAGTTCTACACCGAGGAGGGCAACTACGACCTCGTCGGCAACAACACGCCGGTGTTCTTCATCAAGGACGCCATCAAGTTCCCCGACTTCATCCACACCCAGAAGCGCGACCCGTACACGGGCAGCCAGGAGGCGGACAACGTCTGGGACTTCTGGAGCCTCAGCCCGGAGAGCACCCACCAGGTGACCTGGCTCTTCGGCGACCGCGGTATCCCGGCGTCGTACCGCCACATGGACGGCTTCGGCTCGCACACCTTCCAGTGGAACAACGAGGCCGGAGAGGTCTTCTGGGTCAAGTACCACTTCAAGACCGACCAGGGGATCAAGAACCTCACCGCCGAGGAGGCCGGGGTCCTCGCGGGCAAGGACCCCGACTCCCACCAGCGTGACCTGCGCGAGGCCATCGAGCGGGGCGAGTACCCGACCTGGACCGTCTCCGTCCAGATCATGCCCGCGGCCGAGGCGGCGACCTACCGCTTCAACCCCTTCGACCTGACCAAGGTGTGGCCGCACGGCGACTACCCGCTGGTCGAGATCGGCAAGCTCGAGCTCGACCGCAACCCGGAGAACATCTTCGCCGAGGTCGAGCAGTCGATCTTCAGCCCCGCCCACTTCGTGCCCGGTATCGGTCCCTCCCCGGACAAGATGCTCCAGGGCCGCCTGTTCGCCTACGGCGACGCGCATCGCTACCGCGTCGGCATCAACGCCGACCAGCTGCCGGTGAACCGCCCGCACGCCACCGAGGCGCGCACCCACGGCCGGGACGGCTTCCTGTACGACGGCCGGCACAAGGGGGCCAGGAACTACGAGCCGAACAGCTTCGGCGGCCCGTTCCAGACCGACCGGCCGCTGTGGCAGCCGGTCCCGGTGCAGGGGGCCACGGGCGGCCACGAGGCCCCGGTGCACGCCGAGGACGACGACTTCGTGCAGGCGGGCAATCTGTACCGCCTGATGTCCGAGGAGGAGAGGGAGCGCCTGATCGGCAACCTCGCGGGATCCCTCTCGCAGGTCTCGCGCGACGACATCGTCGAGCGCGCGATCGACAACTTCCGTCGGGCCGACGGCGACTTCGGCAAGCGTCTGGAGGCCGCGGTGCAGGCCCTGCGCCCCCTTCGCGGCTGAACCGGCGCCGCTCACGCGGACCTGGTCGCCCGCTGTCGGGGTCGCTCCGTCGATGGTCGCGGTCGAGTGCGGTGCCTGTGCGGATCCTGTCCGTACAGGCACCGTCGTGCATCAGCTCACCGCCGCCGGTCGGCGGGCCGGGGCCCAGCAGCGGATGATGTCGCGGACCGAGACGACGCCGACCGGTTCGTCGTCGTCCAGGACGATCAGATGCCGGAAACCGCCGTGGGCCATGGCCCGCGCGGCCTCCTCGAGGGTCCAGGACGGCGCGGCGAACACGACGTCCATGGTGGTGTGGGCCTGGGCCCGTTCGATGTCCGGGCTCTGGCCCAGGCCGACGGAGTTGAGGATGTCGCGCTCGGTGAGGATGCCGGGGCCGCCGGCGTCCGGGTCGAGGACCACTGCCGCGCCGACCCGGCGGGCGGACATCAGGGCTGCTGCCTGGCGGAGAGTGTGTGCGGGGCCGATGGTGAGGACCACGGTGCTCATGGCGTCGCGGACGAGCATGGGGCGGAGCCACCTCCTACGAGTGTGCTGGACCGAACCCACTCGACCGCACTGGCTCAGGGCTCCGGAACCGTAGGATGCCGCCCGCCGGAAGCGCCCGCCCCAGGCTTCACAAATTCACAAGTGGGTGATGCCCAGGTTCCCAGGCAAAGGGCCGGTCAACAAGAGGGCGCGCGACGCGAGTTCAGGGGCGCTCGCGGTGCACAGCAGCACCCCTGTGCACCCCTGGTGTCTCGTACCGGCCGGTAGGTGCCACCGGTAGTTCAGACACCGGTAGGGCTAGTACCGGTCGTTCAGGTAGTCGAGCAGGGTGTCGTGGAGCAACCCGTTGGACGCGGCCGCGTTGCCGCTGTGCGGGCCCGGGCGGCCGTCGAGGCCGGTGAAGGAGCCGCCGGCCTCCGTCACGATGATCGCGTTCGCCGCCATGTCCCACAGCGACAGCTCCGGCTCGGCGCAGATGTCCACCGACCCCTCCGCGACCATCATGTACGGCCAGAAGTCGCCGTAGCCGCGGGTGCGCCACACCGCGCGCGTCAGGTCGAGGAAGCCGTTCAGTCGGCCCTGCTCCTCCCAGCCCGACAGCGAGGAGTACGCGAGGGACGCGTCCGACAGCCTTGAGACGCGCGAGACGTGCAGCCGCGAGGCCGAGGACAGACTGCGCCCCGTGAACGCGCCGTGCCCCTTCGCCGCCCACCAACGGCGGCCCAGCGCGGGCGCCGAGACAACACCGACGACGGGCTGGAAGCCCCCTTCGCCCGCCTCCATCAGCGAGATGAGCGTGGCCCACACCGGCACGCCGCGCACGTAGTTCTTGGTGCCGTCGATCGGGTCGATCACCCAGCGGCGCGGGCCCGTGCCCTCGATGCCGTACTCCTCGCCGAGGATCGCGTCGCGCGGCCGGGCGCGCTGGAGCTGGCCGCGGATGAGCTCCTCGGCGGCCTTGTCGGCCTCGCTCACCGGTGTCATGTCCGGTTTGGTCTCGACCTTGAGGTCAAGGGCCTTGAACCGGCCCGTGGTCGCGGCGTCGGCCGCGTCCGCGAGCACATGGGCGAGCCGCAGGTCATCGAGATAGTCGGGCATGACCGAACCGTATCCGCCCCTTCGCCGGAAGGGCCACACGGGACGGGGGATCTTCCTTGGGCGCCTCCGCGGGCGGCACCGCGCTGCCGTGCGGTCGCGGCGCGTGACGGCCGGTACGCGCCCTTCAATGCCGCCGAGAACCCTTGACACTGTAGGTGCACGCGTCAACCCTGTGCGTCAGAGCCGCTGGTCCCGAGGGGAGGCGATGATGCCTGCAGCGCGGGAATCCCTGCTGGACGCCGCCTATACGGCGCTTCTGCACCGACCGTGGTCCGCCGTGCGCATGGTGGACGTGGCCGCGGCGGCCGGTGTCTCCCGCCAGACGCTGTACAACGAGTTCGGCAGCAAGGACGGGCTCGCCCGCGCCCTGGTGCGCCGGGAGGCGGACGGGTACCTCGCCGGTGTCGAGAGGGCTCTCGCCGCACCCGGGGACATCGGCGAGCGACTGGCTTCGGCCGCGCAGTGGACGGTCTCGGCGGCCCGCCAGAACGTCCTCGTCCGCGCCATGCTCACCGGATGCTGGAGCGAGTCGTTGCCGTCGCCGTCGCTCGCGGCCGTGCCGTCCGGCTCCGCCGTACCGGCACAGCGGCGGGCCGATGGGCCGCTGCCCTCACCGTCGGATCTTGTGGGCCTGGTCCGTGATCGCGCCGTGGCGGCGATGGCCGTGCCCGGCATGGGCAAGGGCGATGCCGTGGAGTTGGCCCGTGCCTGTGAGGTGGTCGTCCGGTTGTCGCTGTCGTGTGTGGCGGCTCCGCCGGGGGAGGGTGGGGTCGAGGAACTGGTGCGAGCCGCTCTGCCGCGGCAGGCCCGGTGACGGTACGCCCCGGGCCCCGCCTCCTATGGGGCGTGCCCTCTCTTATGGGGCGCGCCCCCTGTCATGGGGCTGCCCCTCCGGTTTCAGTGAGCCGAGCCCGAAAGCTGCAAGCCGATCACGCCCACGATCACGAACGTGATCGAGACGATCTTCAGCGTGGACACGAGGTCCCCCAGGAACACCATCCCGTAGATCGCCGTCCCCGCCGCCCCGATCCCCGTCCACACCGCGTACGCCGGCCCCACGTCCAGCTTCTTCAAGGACAGCGTGAGGAGGCCGAAGCTGCCCAGCGCGAAACAGCAGAACGCGATGGTCGGCCAGAGCCTGGTGAAACCGTGGGAGAGCTTGAGGCAGACGGCGAAACCGGTCTCGAGAAGTCCGGCCACGATGACCAGCAGCCACGCCATGTGTCGTCCTCCCGCGTCCCCACGCCGACTGCTCAGGCCCTGTCGGATCTCGATGCGAGTAAGCCTTTACCTGCGGGTGAGCGACGCAAACACCGGCGAGGTCAGTCGCCCTCCCTGCGTTCCCTTGTGGAGAGCAGCCTGCGCAGGGAGTAGAGCCGGGCCGGATCCGCGTGCCCCTCGGCGACCCACGCGTCGAGCGCGCAGTCCGGTTCGTCGTGGCTGCACGCCCGCGGGCAGCCCTCGGTGCCGGGCTCGAGGTCCGGGAAGGCGTGGATGACGCGGGACGGGTCGATGTGGGCCAGGCCGAAGGACCGTACGCCCGGGGTGTCGACGACCCAGCCGCCGGCCTCCCGCAGCGGCAGCGCCAGCGCCGAGGTCGTGGTGTGCCGGCCGCGGCCCGTGACCGCGTTGACATGCCCGGTCATGCGACGGCGGTCCTCCGGAACCAGCGCGTTGACCAGGGTCGTCTTGCCCACACCCGAATGCCCGACGAACGCGGTGACCTTGCCGTCGAGGTACTCGCGCACGCGGTCCGCGGCGTCACCGGTCTCCAGTTCCTCACGGCTCGTGACGACGTAGGGGATGTCCAGGTCGCCGTACAGCTCCAGGAGCTTCTCGGGCGGGGCGAGGTCCGACTTGGTCAGCACCAGAAGCGGGTCCAGGCCGCCGTCGTAGGCCGCGACCAGGCAGCGGTCGATCAGGCGCGGGCGCGGCTCGGGGTCCGCGAGGGCGGTGACGATGGCCAGTTGGTCGGCGTTGGCGACGACCACGCGCTCGTAGGGATCGTCGTCGTCGGCGGTGCGGCGCAGCACCGACGAGCGCTCCTCGATGCGGACGATCCGCGCGAGAGTGTCCTTCTGGCCGGACAGGTCGCCGACCAGGGCGACGCGGTCACCGACCACAGCGGCCTTGCGGCCCAGTTCACGGGCCTTCATCGCCAGGACCGTACGGCCGTCGACGAGGCAGGTCAGCCGCCCGCGGTCGACGGTGAGGACCATGCCCTCCGCCGCGTCCTCGTGCTTCGGCCGGATGTTCGTACGCGGCCGGTTGCCCCTGCGGTTGGGACGCGTGCGGATGTCGTCCTCGTCGGTGTGCTTGCCGTAGCGGCGCATGGTCGTCAGTCCGCCCGTCAGTTCCCCAGCATCCCGGTCCACAGGTCGGGGAAGTCCGGCAGCGTCTTGGCCGTGGTCGCCACGTTCTCGATCCGCACGCCCTCGACCGCGAGGCCGATGACGGCACCCGCGGTGGCCATGCGGTGGTCGTCGTAGGTGTGGAAGACCCCGCCGTGCAGGGGGCGCGGGCGGATGTGGAGACCGTCCGCGGTCTCGGTGACGTCACCGCCCAGCTCGTTGATCTCCTTGGTCAGGGCGGCCAGGCGGTCGGTCTCGTGCAGCCGCAGATGCGCCACGCCGCGCAGGGTGGACGGGGAGTCCGCGAGGGCCGCCACCGCCGCGATGCCCGGGGTCAGCTCGCCGACCTCGCCCAGGTCCACGTCGATTCCGTGGATGGCACCGGAGCCCGTGAAGACCAGGCCGCGTTCGGTCAGTTCGCAGGAGCCGCCCATCTCGGTGAAGATCTCACGCAGGCGGTCGCCGGGCTGGGTCGTGCGGGCCGGCCAGTCCGGGATGACCACCTTGCCGCCGGTCACCAGGGCGGCGGCGAGGAACGGCTGGGCGTTGGACAGGTCCGGCTCGACGGTCAGGTCACGGCCGAGCAGGGCGCCCGGCGTGACCCGCCAGACATCGGGCTCACCGCCCGACTCCGGGGTGTCCACCTGGGCGCCGACCGCGCGCAGCATGTCGACCGTCATGCGGATGTGCGGCAGGGAGGGCAGCGTCGCACCGGTGTGGCGGACCTCGACGCCCTGGTTGAAACGGGGGGCGGACAGCAGCAGGGCGCTGACGAACTGGGAGGACGAGGACGCGTCGACCGACACCGGTCCGCCGTCCAGCGCTCCGCCGCCGTGGACGGTCAGCGGTAGGGCGCCGCGGCCGTCGTCGTCGATACGGGCGCCGAGGACGCGCAGGGCGTCGATCACGCCGTTCAGGGGGCGTTCGTACGAGCGCGGGTCGCCGTCGAAGCGGACCGGGCCGTCGGCGAGCGCGGCCACCGGGGGCAGGAAGCGCATCACGGTGCCGGCGTTGCCGACGTCGACCGTGGCCGGGCCGAGCAGTGCGGCGGGGATGACGCGCCAGGTCTCACCGGAGCCGTCCGGGCCGACCCCTTCCTCGATGCCGACGCCCATCGCGCGCAGGGCCGCGGCCATCAGCAGGGTGTCGCGGGAGCGCAGGGGGCGGCGCAGCCAGCCCGGCTCGGAGGCGAGGGCGGCGAGCACGAGGGCGCGGTTGGTGACCGACTTGGACCCGGGCACGTGAACCGTCGCGTCGACGGCTCCGCTCGCGTGCGGGGCGGGCCAGAGGGCGGTGTGCGGGGGGTTCGGGGCCATGGCCCCACTCTATAAGGGCGCTGTTGAGGGGAGCATCGTTCGGAGCGGCGCCGTCGTGGCCGGTCGCCATCCCGAGTTCTCGGCTTCGTTCGAACAGGGGGCCCCTGTCGCGGTGGGGCCGCACATCGACACGGTCGTTGCCCTGTTCGGCGTCACATCTCCAGCAGCCAGCGTCCGCCGCCCATCAGGGAGCACAGCGACACCGCGTGGAACAGGAACAGCCACAGCCCGGCGGGCACGTTCGTCAGCCGGGCGAGCTGGTCGGCGTCCGAGTCCCGGGCGCCCCCGCGGGACCGCTTGGCCTGCAGTTCGAAGGCGGGGCGTACGCCGCCGAGGAGCAGGAACCACACCGCCGCGTAGGCGAACGCAGCCTGCACCTGCGGGCCGGTCAGCCAGGACACCGCAAGGAACGTGCCGGCGGTCAGCAGCACGGTCAGTGCCCCGTACACGTTGCGGATCATCACCAGCATCGACACGAGCAGCGCGGTGGCCAGCCACAGCAGCGCGGTGATGTGCCCGGCGGCGAGCAGCGCCGCGCCGCCGAGGCCGAGGAGCGGGGGAGCGGTGTAGCCCGCGGCTGCGGTGAGCATCATGCCGAGCCCGTACGGCTTGCCACGGCTGACCGTGAGGCCACTGGTGTCCGAGTGGAGCCGGATGCCGGTGAGGGTGCGGCCGGTGAGCAGCGCGACCAGGCCGTGACCGCCCTCGTGCGCGATGGTGATCGCGTTACGGGATATCCGCCACACGCTGTGCGGGACGACCACGGCGAGCGCCGCGACCATGGTGGCGATCACCACCCACAGAGCGGGGTCCGGTTGGCTGCCGAAGACTGCGTCCCAGAGATCGGGCAGCGAACTCAGCGAGGTCGAGGCGAGGCTGTCCATTGCGGTGAGTGGCTCCGGGGGTGTCGGCGGATCTGGCAGTGTGGCACGCATGTGCGGACGGTACGCAGCGAGTCGCAGGCCCGAGGATCTCGCAGGAATCTTTGAAATCGAGAAGTCGGAGCCGGAGGAGTCCTTGGCGCCCGACTACAACGTGGCTCCGACCAAGGAGGTCTACGCGGTACTGGACCGTCCTGTGAAGGACGCCGACGACACACGCCCGGTTCGCCAGCTGCGCAGGCTCAAGTGGGGCCTCGTCCCCTCCTGGGCCAAGTCGCCCGAGGGCGGCGCCCGCATGATCAACGCACGTGCCGAGACCGTGCACGAGAAACCGTCGTACCGCCGGGCCTTCGCCGCCCGGCGCTGCATCCTGCCCGCCGACGGCTACTACGAGTGGGTCACCGGCAAGGACGAGCGCGACCTGGAGGTCGAGGGCCGGCGCAAGCGCCCGCGCAAGCAGCCGTACTTCGTGCTGCCCGCCGACGGGTCGGTCTTCGCGATGGCCGGGCTGTACGAGTTCTGGCGGGACCGGACCCTGCCCGACGACCACCCGCAGGCCTGGTGGGTGACCTGCTCGGTCATCACCACGGAGGCGGAGACGACACCCCTGGCCGTGGCCCCCGCCGAGGGCCCGCGCACCCTGGCCGACATCCACCCCCGGATGCCGCTGATGCTCACCCCGGACCGCTGGGACGCCTGGCTCGACCCCTCCCGCACGGACCCCGACGACCTGCGCTCCCTGCTGGACCCGCCACCCCCGGGTCTGATGCGCGCCTACCCGGTGTCCACGGCGGTCAGCAACGTCCGCAACAACGGCCCGGAGCTGCTGAAGGAGCTCGCGGGGCCCGAAGAGGGCACACTCTTCTGACGTGACCGATGTGACACAGAGCGTCGAGACGGACGCCGGTACGGCCCGCGTCACCTGGCACCGGGCGAAGCGGGCGAGGCTGGTCCTGGCCGTGAGCCACGGCGCCGGCGGCGGCATCGAGGCACGCGACCTCCAGGCGCTCGCCTGGGTCCTGCCCGCCCACGGTGTGAGCGTCGCACTCGTGGAGCAGCCGTGGCGCGTCGCCGGCAAGAAGGTGGCGCCCGCACCGAAGACGCTGGATCTTGGCTGGCGCGGGGTGTGGCCCGCGCTCGCTGCCCCGGGATTGCCGGTGATCTCGGGCGGACGCAGCGCCGGGGCCCGGGTCGCCTGCCGCACCGCCGACGAACTGGGTGCGCACGCGGTCCTCGCCCTGAGCTTCCCGCTGCATCCGCCGGGCAAGCCGGAGAAGTCCCGCGCGGACGAACTGCTGGGCGCGGGCGTGCCCACGCTGGTGGTACAGGGCGGCAACGACCCGTTCGGCAGGCCGGAGGAGTTCCCCCGGGGCGGCTACGAGATCGTCGAGGTGCCGTACGGCGACCACGGCTTCGCGGTGCCCAAGCGTGCGGACATCACCCAGGAGGAGGCCCTGGAGACCATTGCCGATGCCGTGGTGAAGTGGGTCACGTCACTCGGGTGACGGCCGGGAATGTTGCCAGGCGGACCACTGTTGTCGGGATCAGACAGCACCGGGCGTGCTGTACGCACCGACGAGAGGAAGTCCGCCGCATGGGTTCGACCATCTGCCCGAGCCGTAGCAGCAGCGCTGACCTGGACTGGACGGTGCTGCACGCGGCCAAGACCGCTCCGATTCGAGCGGCGGCGGGCAACGATGTTCGTCTATCCTCCGATTCGAGTGGGATCGGTTTCGGTCCTGCCATGTCGTTGGAGGAGGTGGGTCCGGTCACCGGTACCGACGCAGGGACCGACTACGGCCAGGCGGAGCAGCCCGAGGGCCGGGGCACGGGCATGGAGTCGTCCGCCGAGCGCAGTGCGCGCTTCGAGCGGGACGCGCTCGAATTCCTCGACCAGATGTACTCGGCCGCGCTGCGCATGACGCGCAACCCGGCCGACGCCGAGGACCTGGTGCAGGAGACGTACGCGAAGGCGTACGCGTCCTTCCACCAGTTCCGCGAGGGCACCAACCTCAAGGCCTGGCTGTACCGGATCCTGACCAACACGTTCATCAACTCGTACCGCAAGAAGCAGCGCGAACCCCAGCGCAGCGCGGCCGAGGAGATCGAGGACTGGCAGCTGGCACGCGCCGAGTCGCACATGTCGACCGGTCTGCGCTCGGCGGAGTCGCAGGCGCTCGACCACCTTCCCGACTCGGACGTCAAGGAAGCGCTCCAGGCGATCCCCGAGGAATTCCGCATCGCCGTCTACCTCGCGGACGTAGAGGGCTTTGCCTACAAGGAGATCGCCGACATCATGGGGACACCCATCGGCACGGTGATGTCCCGGCTGCACCGGGGCCGCCGTCAACTGCGCGGCATGCTCGAGGACTACGCCCGCGAGCGCGGGTTGGTCCCGGCCGGCGCCGGAGAGTCGAACGAGAAAGGCTCGGGCTCATGAGCTGCGGAGAGCCGCACGAGACGGACTGCAGTGAGGTCCTGGACCATCTCTACGAGTTCCTCGACAGTGAGATGCCGGACGTCGACCGCACCAAGTTCCAGCAGCACTTCAAGGAGTGCTCCCCCTGCCTGGAGAAGTACGGGCTGGAGCAGGCCGTGAAGAAGCTGGTCAAGCGGTGCTGCGGCCATGACGACGTGCCGACGGACCTGCGGGCGAAGGTCATGGGCCGCATCGAGCTGATCCGCTCGGGCCAGACGGTCCCCGAGCACGATGTCACCGCGACTCCGCAAGAGTCCTGAACTCGCGTTCGGACGCTTGGTCAATCGTCGGCGGTTCGTCACTCGAACGTGCTAATCCATGGGCCGGAAGCCCATGGATTCGGCCAATGCCACCCCAGTGCGCCACCTGCCCCCCTAGGCTCCCGAGCCTGAATGGGGCATGACCGGGCCCGCCCGGTTCAGGGGCCGGGCGCCGGTCGGCGGGAGGTGGCGTCGTGGGACCGGTTCGGCCTTGGGGCTACGTGTACGTGAGCTGTGCCGCCCTGGCCGCCCTGTTCTGCGTTGCTCCCGTGCCGGAGCTGCCCGTCCCCTGGTGGGCCGTCGCCCTGCTCGCCGTGCTCTACGCCGGCTGCGCGCAGGTTCCCCGGTGCTCCCTCGTGGGCCGCCACGCACCCGACGGCATGGGCACGTTCTTCCCCGTGCTGCTCGCCGGCGCCTTCCTGCTGCCGCCCCCGGCCGCCGCACTCGTGCCGCTGCCGGGCGCCCTGCTCGCCCGGGTCGACGGGCGGCGGCCCGGCTGCGCCGGACCTGGCGGGCCGCGCAACTCGCCCTGGCCGTGTGGGCGGCCTCCCGGGTGCACTGGTCGCTCGGCGGCCACGACGCGGTCGTCGGCCCCCGCTTCCCGTACGCGCTCCTGCCCGCGGGCGCCGCCGTGGTGGCGTTCTGCCTGGCACTCACCGCTCTCGACGGCGGAATCCTGGCGCTCGCCGAGGGCGTACCAGCGCGCACCGCCTGGCGCGGGCTGTTCCTGCGCTCCCTCGCGCCCGTCACCGTGCACGGCCTGGCCGGGCTCATGATGGCCGTGCTGTGGCGCAGCACGTACGGGCCGGTCGCGGCTCTGCTCGTGCTGCTGCCCATGTACGTCTCCTGCTGGGTCTTCGCCCAGTACCACCGCGAGCGGGCGGCCCATCAGGCCACGATCCGGGCGCTCGTCCAGGCGGTCGACATCAAGGACGGCTACACCCGCGGGCACAGCGAGCGGGTCGGACAGGCCTCGATGATGATCGCCCGCGAACTCGGCATGGACGACGAACGCGTCGAGGTGCTGCGGTTCGCCGGGATCCTGCACGACGTGGGCAAACTCGGCGTGCCCACCCGGCTGCTGCGCAAGGACGGGCCGCTCACCCCCGAGGAGCGGCGGATCGTCGAGCTGCACCCGGAGTACGGCCACGAGATGGTCCGCGGCATCGGGTTCCTCGACGAGGCGCGGTCCGCGATCCTCCATCACCACGAACGCCTCGACGGCAGCGGGTATCCGTACGGACTGACGGGCGACCGCATCCCCGAGTGCGCCCGCGTGGTCGCCGTCGCGGACGCCTTCGACGCCATGACCTCCACCCGCTCATACCGGCGGGCCCGCCCCGCCGCCGCGGCCCTGGACGAACTCCAGCGGTGTGCGGGGTCGCAGTTCGACCCGGCGATGGTGCGGGCCTTTGTCCGGGCCCTGGAACGGTGGGGGTACCCCCGCTCGAGCGAAGGCGAAAGCGGGGGAGGCCGGCACCCGGTGGCGGCCGCGGACGAGGAGCGGCGCGAAGGGGCGAGGGAAGCCCGGGCGCGCGGAAACGTACCGCCTCCGGCCCTGCCCTTGGCCGGCCGCCCGGCCGAGCGGGGACCCGGTGGGGGCGGTGCATGACCGCCCGCCGCCTGCCCCTCGTCCTCGCCCACGCGGCGGCCGGGCTCCTCGGCGCCGGCTGTCTCGCCCACACCCTCTGGCACGGCCTCGAGGAACCCGGTGCCGCCCTCGCCTTCGGGGTGCTCATCGGCGTCGGCGAGCTCGGCCGGTGGAGCGGCAGCGGCGAACGGGAGCCCGCACCCCTCGGGGCGGCCGGTGCGCTTGCCTACGCCCTGCTCGGGGGGACCGCCGACCGGCCCACCCACCACGGCGTGCCCCAGGTCGTCGCGGTGGTGCTCGCAGCCTCCCTCGCCGGCTGCGTGGCGCACGTGGCCCGTGGGCGCCCCACCACCGACCACCTCACCCGCCGCCTGCTCACCGTCGGCTTCGCCGCCGCCTGCTTCCAGCCCCTCTACCACCACGGCGGACCGCATCACCGGAGCGGACCCGCGTACGCGCTGATCGTCGTGGCCCTGCTCGTCCTGACCACACTCTGCGACGCGGTGCTGGCCGCCGCGCTCGCGCACTGCCGGACCCGCTGGCCGTTCGGGCCGCTGCTGCGCGACGAGTTGCTCGGCAGGCGCGGCATCGGCTCCGCGGTGTGCGCCACGGGAGCCGTGATGTCCCTGGCCGTCGCGGTCGCCGGCCTCTGGGCGCTGCCCGTCTTCTCGCTGCCGCTGCTGCTCACCCAGTTCTCCTACCGGCGCTACGCGGCCGTGCGCACCACCTACCGGCAGACCATCGCCTCCCTGGCCCGTGCCACCGAGATCGCCGGGTACACGCCCCCCGGACACGCCCGCCGCGTGGCCGAGCTCAGCCGGGCCGTCGGCCGTGAGATGCGCCTCACCGAGCCCGAACTGACCGTCCTGGAGTACGCGGCCCTCATGCACGACATCGGACAGCTCAGCCTGGTCGATCCCGTCCCCGCCGGGGCCACCGCCCGGCTGCCCGCCGAGGAGCAGCGGCGCATCGCCCTGCTCGGCGGCGCCGTGGTGCGTCAGACCGGCGTGGACGCCGAGGTCGCCGTCGTCGTGGAACGGCAGGCCGACCCCTACCGGGAACAGCCGGTGAGCGCCAGAATCGTCCGGGCGGTCAACGCGTACGAGGAGATGGCGAGGGAAGAGACAGGACCGGGGGGACCGCTCAGCGCGCTGGAGCGGCTGCGCCTCGCCTGCGCCCGCGACTACCAGCCGGAGGTCGTGGAATCACTCGCACGAGTGCTGCAGCGAGACGGTCTGAGGGCCCCAGCGGTGGGGTAACCCATCGGTAATGAGCGCCCGTCCGGCCGTACGTGGTTGGATGCGAGGAGAGGGTGTTCGGGGGCACAGCTCGGTCCGTGACCCCCGCAGACGGCAGGAATCCGGCAGGCGGGAATCGCAAGGGACTGGCAGGCGGAATCGTGAGGATCTTCGGGAAGGGACGGCACCGGCCCTCCGCCTCCTGGCGGCAGGCCACCGACCGCGCGTTCACCCTGATCGGTGACGGCCGGTACGAGGACGCGGGAGCGCTGCTGACCCGTGCCGCGGACCTGGAGCCCTGGCTTTCGGAGTCCTGGTTCAACCTGGCGCTGCTGCACAAGTTCCGCCACGACTGGGAGCAGGCCCGTACCGCCGGACTGCGCGCGGTGGCGTTGCTGGAGAAGGAGACCGGGGCCCCCGACTGGTGGAACGTGGGCATCGCCGCCACCGCCCTGCAGGACTGGCCGCTGGCCCGCCGCGCCTGGCAGGCGTACGGGCTGAAGGTGCCGGGGGGCGCAGCGGACTCCTCGGAACCCGCCGGGATGGAGCTGGGCAGCGCGGCCGTGCGGCTGTCGCCGGAGGGCGAGGCAGAGGTGGTCTGGGGCCGCCGGCTGGACCCCGCCCGTATCGAGGTGCTCTCCATCCCGCTGCCGTCCTCCGGGCGCCGCTGGGGCGAGGTCGTGCTGCACGACGGGGTCCCGCACGGGGAGCGCACGACGGCCGCCGGTCACACCTACCCCGTCTTCGACGAGATCGAGCTGTGGGCGCCTTCGCCGGTGCCCACCTGGGTGGTCCTGCTGGAGGCCGCCACGGAGGCCGACCGGGACGCGCTGGAGCAGCTGGCCGCCGACGCGGGGTTCGCCGCGGAGGACTGGTCCTCGTCCGTGCGGCTGCTGTGCCGTACGTGCTCCGAGTCCCGGATGCCGGCCGACGAGGGTGACGGCGAGAGCCTCGACCCGCACGACCACAGCGAGCCCGGCCACCCGGGGCCGCTGGGGCACCGTACGGACGGGCAGCTGTGGGTGCCCGAGCGGGAGTGCGGGGTGGCCGCGCCGGCTTCGCTCGTTCGGGGGCTGCTGGACGGGTGGGTCGCGGACAGTCCCGATTCCCGGGACTGGCGGGACCTCGAAGAGGTGTGTTGACCGGGCCTTCACCGGTCTCCCGGGGAAGTCACCCGACCACGCCCCGTAGGCTGTACTCGCAGATTTCCCATGGTTGCAGGAAGGCGTACGTCGGTCATGGCGCAGCAGGACACCGATCAGCAGCACGCGGGCGTGCTCCCCGTGGACGACGAGGGCTTCGTCGTCGACACGGAGGACTGCGAGGAGCGCGAGACGGCCTGGCGGGAGCGTGGCACCTCGCGGCCGATCACGGTCGTCGGCAACCCGGTGCTGCACAAGGAGTGCAAGGACGTCACCGAGTTCGGCGAGGAGCTCGAGCAGCTGGTCGCGGACATGTTCGCCAGCCAGCGCACCGCGGAGGGCGTGGGCCTGGCCGCCAACCAGATCGGTGTCGATCTGAAGGTCTTCGTCTACGACTGCCAGGACGACGAGGGCGTGCGCCACGTGGGCGTGGTCTGCAACCCCAAGCTCGTCGACCTGCCCGCAGACAAGCGCCGTCTGGACGACAGCAACGAGGGCTGCCTGTCCGTGCCGACCGCCTACGCGCCGCTCGCCCGCCCCGACTACGCCGAGGTCACGGGACAGGACGAGAAGGGCAACCCGATCAAGGTGCGCGGCACCGGCTACTTCGCCCGGTGTTTGCAGCACGAGACGGACCATCTGTACGGCTACCTCTACATCGACCGGCTCTCCAAGCGCGAGCGCAAGGACGCCCTGCGGCAGATGGCCGAGAACGAACCCCGCTACCCCGTGGTGGCCAACGACTGAGCCCAGGGGGTGTCTCGGACGCCCCCGGCACTCCCTCGTCGACGGCGCCGGGCCGGGCACTCCGCCCGGCCCGGCGCCGTTCGCGTAGGTGTCGCGTTCATGTGTGCGTCGCACATTCGATCCCTTGTACGTATGAACTGATCCTTAATCAGTCACACAAGGGGAGAATCTCGGCACAGTACGGGAGTGGGTGAAGCAAATCCGTTCCCATGCCGGTCAGTTGTAGTGCTGAATGGAATGCGCGGGACAACGCGACGGCGGTGCGCCCGGCACGACGGAGGGGGCGCGGCGCCAACCGGCCGCTGAGAGGGGTTTGTTCGTGCCAGCTTTCCCACACAGCACTTCACCGACGGCGACCGCGGTCGCGGTTCCACCGGCGCTCCGACTGCCGGTGATCGAGGCCGCGTTTCCCCGTCGACTGCACCCGTATTGGCCCCGCCTGCAGGAGAAGACACGCTCCTGGCTGCTGAAAAAGCGGCTCATGCCGGCGGACAAGGTCGAGGAATATGCCGACGGACTGTGCTACACCGACCTCATGGCGGGCTACTACATCGGTGCCCCCGACGAGGTCCTGCAGGCGATAGCCGACTACAGCGCCTGGTTCTTCGTCTGGGACGACCGCCACGACCGGGACATCGTCCACCGTCGGCCCGCCGCCTGGGGGAGGCTGAGGTCGCAACTGCACACGGCCCTGGACTCTCCCGCGGACCATCTGCACCACCCGGATCCCCTGGTCGCCGGGTTCGCGGACAGCGTGCTGCGGTTGTACTCGTTCCTCGGCCCCACGTGGAACGCGCGCTTCGCCCGGCACTTCCACGCGGTGATCGAGGCGTACGACCGGGAGTTCCGGAACCGCACCCTGGGGCACGTCCCGACGGTGGACGCCTACCTCGAGCTCCGCCGGCTCACCTTCGCGCACTGGATCTGGACGGATCTGCTGGAGCTGAGCGCCGAATGCGAATTGCCGGAGCACGTCCGGAAACACCCCGCATACCGGCGGGCGGCCTTGCTGAGCCAGGAGTTCGCCGCCTGGTACAACGACCTGTGTTCGCTCCCCAAGGAGATAGCGGGGGACGAGGTCCATAATCTCGGAATCAGTCTCATCCATCATGAGGGGCTGACGCTCGAAGAGGCCGTCACGGAAATACGGCGGCGGGTCGGGCAATGCGTCACCGATTTCGTCGCCGCCGAAAAGGAGGCACTGCGGTTCGCCGACACCCTCGCGGACGGAACGGTGCGGGAAAAGGAACTGGGCATCGCGGTCAGGGCGATCGTCGCAAACATGCGGAACTGGTTCAGCACCGTGTACTGGTTCCATCACGAGTCCGGCCGGTACCGGGTCGACAGCTGGGACGACCGGTCGACACCCCCGTACGTCGACAACGAAGCGGCAGGTGAGAAATGACTCTGGAATCGGTCAGGACCCAGGCGCCGATGGAGCCGTCTGTTCCGCCACTCGCCGGGGGCGGCGTCCCCGGTCTCGGACACGGCTGGAAACTGGCCCGCGACCCGCTCGGATTCCTCACCCGGCTGCGGGACGACGGCGACGTCGTACGGCTGAGGATCGGCCCGAAGACGCTGTACGCGGTCACCAGTCCCGAACTCGCGGGCGCCCTCGCGCTCAGCACCGACTTCCAGATCGGCGGGGCGCTGTGGGAGTCCCTCGAGGACCTGCTCGGCAAGCAGGGCGTGGCCACCAGCAACGGGCCGCTGCACAGGCGCCAGAGGCGGGCCATCCAGCCCGCCTTCCGACTCGAGGCGATCCCCGCCTACGGTCCGATCATGGCGGAGGAGGCGCACGCGCTCGTGGAACGCTGGAGCTCCGGGGCCGCCCTCGACGCCACCACGGAGTCCTTCCGCGTGGCCGTCCGCGTCGCCACCCGCTGCCTGATGCGCGGCAGTTACATGGACGCCCGGGCGGAGCGGATCTGTGCGGCGCTCACCACACTGTTCAGCGGTATGTACCAGCGCATGGTCCTGCCCCTGGGACCGCTTTATCGCCTGCCGCTTCCGGCCAACCGCGAATTCAACCGGGCATTGGCCGATCTGCATCTCCTGGTCGACGAGATCGTCGCCGACCGTCGGGCATCCGGTCAAAAGCCGGACGATTTGCTGACGGCTTTGCTGGAGGCGAAGGACGAGAATGGCGAGGCCATCGGGGAACAGGAGATCCACGACCAGGTCGTCGCCATCATCACCGCCGGAAGCGAAACCGTCGGTTCCATGATCATGTCGCTCCTGAAGGTCCTCACCGAGCACCCGGACCAGGGTGACAAGATCCGCGACGAGGTGAAAACCGTCGTGGGTGACCGGCCGGTCGCATTCGAGGACGTCCGGAAGCTGACGTACACCGCGAACGTCATCGTCGAGACAATGCGTTTGCATCCCGCCGTATGGATATTGACGCGGCGGGCGGTGGCCGACACACGGCTCGGCGGGTACCGCATTCCGGCCGGGGCCGACGTCGTCTACAGCCCGTACGCGATCCAGCGTGATCCACGTTCGTACGGGCGGCATCTGGAGTTCGACCCCGACCGGTGGCTTCCGGGGCGGGCCAAGGACGTCCCCAAGCACGCGATGACCCCGTTCGGCGTCGGCAACCGCAAGTGCCCGGGCGACCACTTCTCGATGGCCGAACTCACCCTCCTCACCGCGGCGATGGCCTCCGCCTACCGCTTCGAACAGGCACCCGGGTCCGAGCCCGGGCCCCGCATCGGCATCACGCTCCGCCCGCGCCGACTGCTGCTGCGGGCCCTGCCCCGCTGACCACCCGCACCGGACGCGGGTTCAGGCGGCCCCCGGGGCGCCTGAACCCGCGTCGGCAGGCGTTCAGAAGTCCTCGTCCAGGTCGACGGTGCCCTCCACCGCGACCTGGTACGCGGACGGACGCCGCTCGAAGAAGTTGGTCAGCTCCTGGACGCCCTGCAGCTCCATGAAGGAGAAGGGGTTCTCCGAGCCGTACACCGGGGCGAACCCGAGGCGTGTGAGGCGCTGGTCGGCGACGCACTCCAGGTACTGCCGCATCGAGTCGGTGTTCATGCCCGGCAGGCCGTCACCGCACAGGTCGCGGGCGAACTGAAGCTCGGCCTCGACGGCCTCCCGGAGCATGTCGGTGACCTGCTGCTGGAGCTCGTCGTCGAAGAGGTCCGGCTCCTCCTTGCGGACGGTGTCCACGACGTCGAACGCGAACGACATGTGCATCGTCTCGTCGCGGAACACCCAGTTGGTGCCGGTGGCCAGGCCGTGCAGCAGGCCCCGGCTGCGGAACCAGTAGACGTACGCGAAGGCGCCGTAGAAGAACAGGCCCTCGATGCACGCGGCGAAGCAGATGAGGTTGAGGAGGAACCGACGGCGGTCCGCCTTCGTCTCCAGGCGCTCGATCTTCTCGACCGAGTCCATCCACTTGAAGCAGAACTCGGCCTTCTCCCGGATGGACGGGATGTTCTCCACGGCCGCGAAGGCCGCCGCCCGGTCGTCCGGGTCGGGGAGGTAGGTGTCCAGGAGTGTCAGGTAGAACTGGACGTGGACGGCCTCCTCGAAGAGCTGGCGGCTCAGGTAGAGCCGCGCCTCGGGGGAGTTGATGTGCTTGTAGAGGGTCAGCACCAGGTTGTTGGCCACGATCGAGTCGCCCGTCGCGAAGAACGCGACCAGCCGACCGATCAGGTGCTGCTCGCCCGGGGTCAGCTTGGCGAGGTCCGCGACGTCCGAGTGGAGGTCGACCTCCTCCACTGTCCAGGTGTTCTTGATGGCGTCCCGGTAGCGCTCGTAGAAGTCCGGGTAGCGCATGGGGCGCAGGGTCAGCTCGAAGCCCGGGTCGAGGAGGTTCTGGTTCCGAGTGGTGGTCGGGTGGCGGGTGGTCATTACTGGCAGGCCTCGCAGGACTCGGGGTTCTCAAGGGAGCAGGCGACCGCGTCGGGGTCGGCGACCTGCTGGACGGGGATGGGCTTCTGGGTCTGCGCCTGGCCCTGGGCGGCGCGGGCGATACGGGTCGCCGGGCGCGAGCGCAGGTAGTACGTCGTCTTCAGGCCCCGCTTCCAGGCGTACGCGTACATCGAGGAGAGCTTGCCGATGGTCGGCGTCTCCATGAACAGGTTCAGTGACTGGGCCTGGTCCAGGAACGGGGTGCGCGCGGCGGCCATGTCGATCAGGCCGCGCTGCGGGATCTCCCAGGCCGTGCGGTACAGCGCCCGTACGTCGGCCGGGATCCAGGCGAAGTCCTGCACCGAACCGCTGGACTCGCGCAGCGCCTCACGGGTCCGGGCGTCCCACACGCCCAGCTCCTTCAGGTCGTTCACCAGGTAGGAGTTGACCTGGAGGAACTCCCCGGACAGTGTCTCGCGCTTGAAGAGGTTGGAGACCTGCGGCTCGATGCACTCGTACACGCCGGCGATCGAGGCGATGGTGGCGGTCGGGGCGATGGCCAGCAGCAGCGAGTTGCGCATCCCGGTCGTCGCGATCCGCTCGCGCAGCGCCGCCCAGCGCTCCGGCCACGTGAACTCGACGCCGTAGTGGTCCGGGTGCAGCACACCGCGGGCCGTACGCGTCTTCTCCCAGGCCGGCAGCGGGCCGTTGCGTTCGGCGAGGTCGGTGGAGGCCTCGTAGGCAGCGAGCATGATGCGCTCGGCGATTCGGGTGGACAGCTGCCGCGCCTCCGGGGAGTCGAAGGGCAGCCGCAGCTTGAAGAAGACGTCCTGCAGGCCCATCGCGCCGAGGCCGACCGGGCGCCACTTGGCGTTGGAGCGGCCCGCCTGCCCGGTCGGGTAGAAGTTGATGTCCACGACGCGGTCGAGGAAGGTCACGGCCGTGCGGACCGTCTCGTCCAGCCGCTCCCAGTCGATGTCGCCGGTCGCGGTGTCGACGAAGGCACCGAGGTTGACCGAGCCGAGGTTGCAGACCGCCGTCTCCCCGTCGTCGGTGACCTCCAGGATCTCCGTGCAGAGGTTGGAGGAGTGGATCACGTGGCCGGGCTCGGCCGTCTGGTTGGCGGTGCGGTTGGCGGCGTCCTTGAACGTCATCCAGCCGTTGCCGGTCTGCGCGAGGGTCCGCATCATGCGGCCGTACAGGTCCCGGGCGGGGATCGTCTTCTTGGCGAGGCCTGCCGCCTCGGCCCTGCGGTAGGCGGCGTCGAACTCCTCGCCCCACAGGTCGACCAGCTCGGGCACGTCCGACGGGGAGAACAGCGACCACTGCTCGTCTGCGTCGACCCGGCGCATGAACTCGTCCGGGATCCAGTGCGCGAGGTTGAGGTTGTGGGTGCGGCGGGCGTCCTCGCCGGTGTTGTCCCGCAGTTCCAGGAACTCCTCGATGTCGGAGTGCCAGGTCTCCAGGTAGACGGCGGCGGCACCCTTGCGCCGGCCGCCCTGGTTCACGGCGGCGACCGAGGCGTCGAGGGTCTTCAGGAACGGGACGATGCCGTTGGAGTGCCCGTTGGTGCCGCGGATCAGGGAGCCGCGGGAGCGGATGCGGGAGAAGGCGATGCCGATCCCGCCGGCGTGCTTGGAGAGGCGGGCGACCTGGTGGTAGCGCTCGTAGAGGGAGTCCAGCTCGTCCTTCGGGGAGTCGAGGAGGTAGCAGGACGACATCTGGGGGTGCCGGGTGCCGGAGTTGAAGAGGGTGGGGGAGGAGGGGAGGTAGTCGAGCCGGCTCATGAGCCCGTAGAGCGCGGCGACGTCGTCCACCGCCCGGCCGCCCGCCTGTGGATCGAACGCAGTGTCCTCGGCGAGCCCGCAGGCGACGCGGAGCATGAAGTGCTGGGGCGTCTCGACGACCTTGCGGGTGATCGGATGGCGCAGGAGGTAGCGGCTGTGCAGGGTGCGCAGGCCGAAGTAGCCGAAGCGGTCGTCGGCCCGCTCGTCCACCAGGGCGTCGAGACGGTCGGCGTGCAGGCGTACGAACGTGGCGGTGCGGTCCGCGATGAGTCCTTCCCGGTGGCCGACGGCGATGGACTCGGTGAACGACGTGACGCCCTGGGAGGCGGCCTCGGCGCGGATACCGATGGTCAGCAGGCGGGCGGCCAGCTTCGAGTAGGCGGGGTCCTCGGAGATGAGGCCCGCGGCGGCCTCCGTGGCCAGTTCGCGCAGCTCGGCCTCGTCGGCACGGGCGGACCGGCCGCGCAGCGCGGCGGCGGCGACCCGGCCGGGGTCGGCGTCGGGAAGGTCGGCGGTCAGCTCGGTCAGGGTCCGCAGCAGCGCGGCACCCGGACCGTCGGATTCCAGGCCCGTGGCTGAAGCCGGATCGACTGGCGCGATGGTCACGTGGGGCTCTCCCTCGCTCGGCACGGGGCCTGGCGGAGGGCAGGGGGCAGCTCACGAGCGCACGCGGCGTCGCGTCCACCGGCCCATTCCGCGAGGCCCGGACGTCAGGGCACCCGGACCGGACGGCCGGGCGCACTGTCGGCAGGTCCTCGGACTGACGCTCGTACGACGGCATGCGGGCATACGTGTACGAGTACACCGTTGCGGGACAGTTCCGGATTCGCACCGGATTCCCCTGCGGCGACAGCGAGCATGAGCATACATCTTGTGCCGGGCTGCGGCGCCACCCCCAGATGTTGTGTCGCACCGCCTCAGAGCGTCAACTCGTAGGTGAGGAGAGTGATGTCGTCGAGCTGGGGGAGGGGGTTCCAGTCCCGCTCGGGTGTGCGAACGAAGCCCAGGCGTTCATAGATGCGATGGGCGGTGCGCATCGTGCGCTGGGTCGACAGGACGACCCGTACGCAGCCGTCCGTGGCCCGTGCGCGGTCGACACAGGCCCGGACGAGAGCCTCTCCCGCGCCCCGGCCGCGGGCGGCGTGCGCGACCGCGAGCATCCGTATCTCGGCCTCCCCCGGTCCCGCGATGTCGGCCATGGGGCCGCCGGTCGGTACGAAGGTGACGCCGCCGAGAACGTGCCCGTCCGCCACGGCCGCCAGCACCTCTGCTGCGGCCGCCCGCCCTGCCACGTCCTTCAGTTCGTCGAGGTAGGCGTCGCTCTCGCCGAAGTCGAGGAGGCCGTCCCGGAGGTAGGCCTGCGCGGTGATCTCGCCGAGCGTGTCGTATTCGTCGGGGGTCGCCTGCCGGATGGTGAGGTCCATGGGGCCGAGTGTGCCGGACGGGTACGACAACGGGCCGCCGGATTTTCTCCGACGGCCCGCTGACCCGCGTACGACGTGGACTCAGTGCGAGGTGCCCGCCGTGGCCGGCGGCAGCTCCACCTGCACCCCGGGGTCGCCCGCGTCCGCCGTGTAGTCCTCCGGCTTCGTCTCGTCGATGCCCTCCGGAGCCTTCAGAGCCTTCAGGACGAACGTCAGCACCACCGTCACCACCACGTTCATCACGAACGCCGTCAGGCCGATGTAGCCGATCTCGCCGATGCCGGGGATCTCCTTGGCGGAGCCGCCGAAGTGCGGCTGGGTCGGGGACGCGACACCGTACGCCGCCAGCGTGCCGTAGACCATGCCGACCGCCCAGCCGGCCAGCAGCGCCCAGCGGTGGAACCAGCGGGTGAACAGACCGCCGACCAGGGCCGGGAAGGTCTGCAGGATCCAAATACCGCCCAGCAGCTGGAAGTTGATGGCGACCGTCTTGTCCATGGTCAGGACGAAGACCAGGGCGCCCACCTTCACCAGCAGCGACACGATCTTGGAGACCCTGGTCTCCTCCGCTGCCGTCGCGTTCGGCTTGATGAAGTCCTTGTAGATGTTGCGGGTGAAGAGGTTCGCGGCCGCGATCGACATGATCGCCGCGGGCACCAGTGCGCCGATGCCGATCGCCGCGAAGGCCACTCCGGCGAACCAGTCCGGGAACATGTTCTCGAACAGCTGCGGAATCGCCAGCTGCCCGTTCTGGACCTTCACACCCGCGGCGATCGCCATGAAGCCCAGCAGCGCCAGCAGTCCCAGCATCAGCGAGTACAGCGGCAGGATCGTGGTGTTGCGGCGGATCACCTCACGGCTGCGCGAGGACAGCGTGGCCGTGACCGAGTGCGGGTACATGAACAGCGCCAGCGCCGAGCCCAGCGCCAGTGTGGCGTACGTCCACTGGGTCGCCTCGGCCGGGACCAGGGCGCCGCGCGGCTTGCCCGTCTTCGGGTTGGCCTGCGCGAACGCATGGCCCGCCTTTGCGAAGACGTCGTCGAAGCCGCCCAGCTTGATCGGGATGTAGATGATCGCCACCGCGATGACTATGTAGATCAGCGCGTCCTTCACGAACGCGATCAGGGCGGGCGCCCTGAGGCCCGACGAGTACGTGTACGCGGCCAGCACGCCGAAGGCGATCAGCAGCGGCAGGTCCTTCACGAACCAGTTGGTGTTCTCGCCGCCGCCCACACCCATCACGTCCAGCACGGCCTGGATGCCCACCAGCTGGAGCGCGATGTACGGCATGGTCGCCAGGATGCCGGTGAGCGCCACGGCCAGCGACAGGCCCTTCGAACCGAACCGACCGCGCACGAAGTCCGAGGTCGTGACGTACCCGTGCCGGTGCGAGACCGACCACAGGCGCGGCAGGAAGGTGAAGATGAGCGGGTACACCAGGATGGTGTAGGGCACCGCGAAGAAACCCGAGGCGCCCGCCGCGTAGATCGCCGCCGGCACGGCCACGAACGTGTACGCGGTGTACAGGTCGCCGCCGAGAAGGAACCAGGTGACCCAGGTTCCGAACGAGCGGCCGCCGAGGCCCCACTCGTCGAGGCTGTGCTCGTTGTCGGCCCTGCGCCAGCGCGCCGCCAGGAAGCCCATGACCGTGACGGCCAGGAAGAAGAAGACGAAGACGCCGAGCGCGACGCCGTTCACACCGTCCTTCACTGCGACGCACCCCCCTTCTGGCCGGCGCGGGCGCGCTGGTCACGCTGCCACAGCTTGTACGCGAGCATCGTCAGCGCCGTGGAGATGAGCACCCACAGCATCTGGTACCAGTAGAAGAACGGGATGCCGATGAACGCGGGGTCGGTCTTGGCGTACGAGCCGACCCACAGCATCGCGACGAAGGGTGCTACAAGGCAGAGGGCGATGACGACGCGCACCGGCGTCACCACCGCCGCTTTGGCTGCATCTGGTTGATCGGACATGCGGCTCCGTCCCCTCACTGGTCACCTGTGCACCTGTGTAATGCGCAGGCAATGTAGGTGACCCCGTCATGAAAGCGGAAGCCCTCGTCCGCATATCGGTCGTGACCAGGTCCGGAAAGCGCTGCTTGTTCACTCCGCAGGCCGCTTCAGCCGGGCCACGAACTTGTAGCGGTCCCCTCGGTAGACGGACCGCACCCACTCCACCGGCTTGCCCTCGCGGTCGAGCGAGTGGCGGGAGAGCATCAGCATCGGCAGGCCGACGTCCGTACCGAGCAGACCCGCCTCACGCGGGGTGGCAAGCGAGGTCTCGATGGTCTCCTCGGCCTCCGCGAGATGGACGTCGTAGACCTCCGCGAGCGCCGTGTAGAGGGAGGTGTACTTCACCAGCGAGCGGCGCAGCGCCGGGAAGCGCTTGGCGGACAGGTGGGTCGTCTCGATGGCCATCGGCTCGCCGCTCGCCAGCCGCAGCCGCTCGATGCGCAGCACCCGGCCGCCGGGCGAGATGTCGAGCAGCCCGGCGAGCGTGTCGTCGGCCGTGATGTAGCCGATGTCCAGCAACTGGGAGGTCGGCTCCAGGCCCTGCGCCCGCATGTCCTCCGTGTACGAGGTCAGTTGCAGCGCCTGGGACACCTTCGGCTTGGCGACGAACGTGCCCTTGCCCTGGATGCGTTCGAGCCGTCCCTCGACGACCAGCTCCTGCAACGCCTGGCGCACCGTCGTGCGGGAGGTGTCGAACTCCGCGGCCAGCGTGCGCTCGGGCGGCACCGGCGTGCCCGGCGCCAGCGTCTCCGTCATGTCGAGCAGATGCTTCTTCAGACGGTAGTACTTGGGCACGCGCGCGGTGCGGACGGTCGTCCCGCCCTCGCTCTCCGCACTGCTGACGTCGGTGCTCATGCTCTGCCTTCCCGGCTCCGGATGCCGAAGCGACCGACGGTCCGTCGGTCACGGCTCACATCGTGGCACGGCGTCATGGGGAGCAGGGCCCCCACGCTCCGTGATCCCCGTTCCACGGACGGGGATCCCCTCTGTATACCGTCGGCACCCTCGCTGGTCTAGTCCACATCCTGGAACTGGTCCAGTCGCGGCCGCGGGAATCCGGGTGCCCGTTTTCACTGGGTTCCTACTTAAAGATCCTTTCATATGTAGGTCGCATAACGAACGCCCTGAGCGGCTCGAACGCCCTTGACGCGCCTATTGGTCTGAGCCAAGCTCCCCCCTACTGGTCTACACCATTGGTCCAGTCCCGGCCCCACGGGCGGTGCGCGTCGTCACGCCGCGGGGACAAGGGGGGTTTGTGGCATCCCTGAGGAGGATGGCGTGAAGCGCAAACTGACAGTCGCGATCGGTATCGCGGGCATGATGGTCTCCATCGCGGCGTGCGGGGGCGGGAAGTCCGGCGGGTCGAGCACGGGGGCGGACGCCAAGGAGCTCACCGTCTGGCTGACGGTCGACGCCCAGAACAACTGGCCGGCGCTGGTGAAGGCCGCCGACGACGCGGTGCTGAAGAAGCACCCGGGCCTGAAGATCAACCACGAGTACTACGGCTGGCCGGACAAGAACACCAAGCTCGACGCCGTCCTCGCCACCGACAAGGCGCCCGACGTGGTCGAGATGGGCAACACCGAGATGCTCGGCTACATGGTCAAGGGCGCCTTCGCCCCCGTGGACGCGGCCAAGTTCGACAACTCGGCCCAGTGGCTGGACGGCCTCAAGGCCTCCGTGACATACGACGGCAAGACCTACGGCGTCCCCTACTACGCCGGCGGCCGCGTCGCCAACTGGCGCAAGGACATCGCCGCTTCGGTCGGCGTCAAGACGCCGCCGAAGACGTACCAGGAGCTCACCGCCGACCTGGACAAGATCCAGAAGAAGGAGGGCAGCGGGTTCAGCGCCTGGTACCAGCCCACGCGCGACTGGTACGCGGCCATGTCCTTCGTCTACGACGCCGGCGGCTCCATCGCCAAGCAGGAGGGCGGCCAGTGGAAGGCCAACCTCTCCTCGCCCGAGTCCCTCAAGGGCCTCAGCGAGTTCAAGACGGTCATCGACAAGTACATGCACGGCGACAAGACCAAGGACGAATCCGACCGGTACATCGTCTACGGCCAGGGCAAGTCCGCCATGATCTTCGGCGCCGCCTGGGAGGGCGCGGCCGCGGCCGACCCGAAGGCCGACAAGACCGGCGGCAAGCTGAAGACCAGCCTCGAGAACTTCGTGATGCCCGGTCCCTCCGGCAAGAACATGCCCGTCTTCCTGGGCGGTTCCGACCTGGCGATCCCGGTGAAGTCCAAGGCGCAGGCACTGGCCGCCGAGTGGATCAACGCGTTCACCGGATCGCAGGGCCAGAAGGGCCTCATCGCCAAGGGCAACCTGCCCAACGACAAGACCGACCTCGCGACCCTGAAGAACGACCCGGCGACGGCGGTACCGGCCACCGCTGCCGAGTCCAACTGGTTCGTCCCCATGGCACCCGGCTGGGGCCAGGTCGAGAAGGCGCAGGTCCTGCAGACGATGCTCCAGGACATCGGCACCGGCAAGAAGTCGGTCGAGGCCGCCGCGAAGGACGCGGACGCCGCGATCGACAAGGTCATCAACACCAAGTGAGCCGACGGCAGGGCCCCGTGGATCCCGGGGGGTGTTCGGGGAGGGGCCCTGCGTCTCGTACGACCGTGGGGGCGGGGCTGCCGTCCTCCTGCGACCGTGCGGGTTTCGCCTTCGTACGACCTGAAGGACCGCTGAGGAGCGCGCGATGAGTGCCGCAGACACGACCACCCCTGCCAAGGTGCCGCCGCCGCGGCCGGCGCCTCCACCACCGGGCGTCGCCGCCGCGAGGCCACGCAGAGGGCGGGCGCCGGGCGGGGCCGCCGTCCCCTGGGCGCTGCTCGCCCCCTGTCTGCTGGTCCTCGCCCTGGTGATGGGCTATCCACTGGTCCGCCTGGTGACCCTGTCCTTCCAGAAGTTCGGCCAGTCGCAGTTGTGGGGGTTCCAGCCGGCCCAGTCGGCCGGGTTCGCCAACTTCACCAACGTGCTTGAGGACGGCGAGTTCTGGGCAGTCGTCGTGCGCACGATCGTCTTCGCGGCCGGCTCGGTGATCTTCACCATGGTCCTCGGCATGCTGATCGCGCTGCTGCTCCAGCGGGTCTCCGGCTGGATGAAGACGCTGATCAACGTCGTGCTGGTGGCCAGTTGGGGCATGCCGGTCATCGTGGCCACCACCGTCTTCAAGTGGCTCTTCGACTCGGACTACGGCATCCTCAACGCCCTGCTGAGCAAGCTGCCCGGCGTGCATCTGATCGGCCACAACTGGTTCGCGAGCGGACCGCAGGGTCTGGCCGTGATCATGCTCCTCGTGGTCTGGGGCGCCGTCCCGTTCGTCGTCATCACGCTCGGCGCGGGCCTCACCCAGGTGCCGAAGGAGCTGGAGGAGGCGGCCCGGCTCGACGGCGCGGGCTCCTGGGGCGTGTTCCGGCATGTCACCCTCCCGATCCTGAAGCCGATCATCGTGATGCTCACGACCCTCTCCGTCATCTGGGACATGGGCGTCTTCCCGCAGGTCTTCGTGATGCGCGGCGGCCACCCCGAGGCCGAGTTCCAGCTGCTCACCACCTACTCGTACGACCGGGCGTTCGTGGTCAACGACTACGGCCAGGGCTCCGCGATCGCGCTGATCACCGTGCTGTTGCTGCTCGGCGTCGTCGCCCTCTACATGCGCCAGATGCTGAAGATCGGAGAAGTCGAATGAGCGGCATGAGCGCGACGACGCTCAGCGGGCGCGACCCGGCCCGCCGCCGGACCAGGTCCAAGCTCGGCTGGAACCTCCTCGGCCTGCTTGTCTTCCTCACCGCGGGCTTCCCCGTCTACTGGATGATCGACACGGCGTTCAAACCGGCGAAGGACGCCATCGATCCGGACCCGAGCCTGCTGCCCACGGGCGTCACACTGGCCAACTTCCGCCGGGCGCTGGACATCGCCGACTTCTGGGGACCGGTCGGCCGCAGTCTGATCGTGTCGCTCTCGGTGGTCGCGATCGGCATCGTCGTCGGCACGCTGGCCGCGCTCGCCATCTCCCGGTTCGCCTTCCGCGGCCGGAAGATCGTGATCGTGGGCATCCTGGCGGTCCAGATGGTCCCGCTCGTCGCCATGATCATTCCGGTGTTCCTGCTGCTCAACGACCTCGGCCAGTACGACAAGCTGTCCGGCCTCATCATCACCTACCTGACCTTCATCCTCCCGTTCACGGTGTGGACGCTGCGCGGCTTCATCGTCAACATCCCGCGCGAGCTGGAGGAGGCGGCGATGGTGGACGGCTGCTCGCGCACCGGGGCCTTCCTGCGCGTGGTCTTCCCGCTGCTGGCCCCCGGTCTGGTCGCCACCTCGGTCTACGGCTTCATCCAGGCCTGGAACGAGTACCTGTACGCCCTGATGCTGATGAGCCAGGAGAACCAGACCGCGACCGTCTGGCTCGGCAACTTCACCACCAAGCACGGCACCGAGTACGCCCCGATGATGGCCGGCGCCACGATGATGGCGGTGCCGATCGTCGTGCTCTTCCTCCTCGTCCAGCGCAAGATGGCCGCGGGCCTCACCGCGGGCGCCGTGAAGGGATAACGCCCCCCGATGACGACATTCGCCAGCGGCACGGACACTCTGACGCGCGACGCGCTGACGGTCCTCCAACCCGGCTTCATCGGCACCACCGCCCCCGACTGGCTGCTGCGGCGCCTCGGCGAGGGCCTGGCGTCCGTGGGCCTGTTCGGCCGCAACATCACCTCGCCCGAACAACTCGCCGCGCTGACCGCACAGTTGCGCGCCGAACGCGACGACGTCCTCGTCGCCATCGACGAGGAGGGAGGAGACGTCACCCGCCTGGAGGTGCGGACCGGCTCCTCCTTCCCGGGCAACCACGCGCTGGGCGCGGTCGACGACGTCGACCTGACCCGCGAGGCGGCGTACGCACTCGGCCGCCGGCTCGCCGAGTGCGGGGTCAACTTCAACTGGGCGCCCTCGGCCGATGTGAACTCCAACCCCGCCAACCCGGTGATCGGCGTCCGGTCCTTCGGCGCCGACCCCGAGCTGGTGGCCCGCCACACCGCCGCCTACGTCACCGGCCTGCAGTCCGCCGGCGTCGCCGCCTGCACCAAGCACTTCCCGGGCCACGGCGACACGGAGGTCGACTCCCACCTCGCCCTCCCGCGCATCGACGCGGAAGCAGCCGTGCTCCAGGACCGCGAACTCGCCCCGTTCCCCGCGGCGATCACCGCCGGCACGCGGGCGGTGATGAGCGCGCACATCCTCGTCCCGGCCCTGGACCCGGACCGCCCGGCAACGTTGTCCCGGCGCATCCTGACCGACCTGCTGCGCGACGAGCTCGCCTACGACGGCCTGATCGTCACCGACGGCATGGAGATGCGGGCGATCGCCGGGACGTACGGCATCGAGCGCGGCAGCGTCCTCGCCATCGCGGCCGGTGCCGACGCCATCTGCGTGGGCGGCGGCCTCGCGGACGACGAGACGGTACGACGGCTGCGGGACGCCCTGGTGGCGGCGGTCCGCTCCGGCGAGCTGGCCGAGGAACGGCTCGCCGAGGCCGCGGAACGCGTACGGGCGCTGGCACGGTGGACGGCGTCGGCGGCAGCGGACGGCGCCGGCCCACACCGGCCGCCCGTCGCCGACATCGGACTGCTCGCGGCCCGCCGCGCGCTGACGGTCACCGGCGAAGAGGGCTTCACCCCGCTCACCGAGCCGCCCTACGTTGCCGCCCTCACCCCCGTCGCCAACATCGCGGTGGGCGACGAGACCCCGTGGGGCGTGGCCGCCGAACTGCTCCGCCTGCTTCCCGGCACGCAGACCGGCAGCTTCGCCGGGGACGCGGCGGGCCGTGCGGCGCTGGCGGCCGCCGGGCCCCGGCGGATCGTGGCGGTGGTCCGCGACGAGCACCGCCACCCCTGGATGGCCTCCGCCCTGGACACGCTCCTCGCGCAGCGTCCCGACACCATCGTGGTCGAGATGGGTGTGCCCCAGGCCGCTCCTCGCGGTGCCCTGCACATCGCCACCCACGGAGCGGCACGGGTGTGCGGTCGGGCGGCGGCGGAGGTCATCGCGGGCCGTTGAGCCGTGGCGGGGAGGACGCCGGGTCCGGGTGCCGTCCGGGCCCGGCGTCCTCCTTGTGAGGCGTTTTCCTTGGGAGGGGGCTAGATGCCCTGCCAGTCGGGCTTGTTGGCGTAGGTGTGGCGGAAGTAGTCGGCGAGCTTCAGCTTGGACGCGGCGGCCTCGTCCACGACAACGGTCGCGTGCGGGTGGAGTTGGAGCGCGGAGGCCGGGCAGACGGCGGCCACCGGGCCCTCGACGGTCGCGGCGACCGCGTCCGCCTTGCCCTCGCCGGTCGCCAGCAGCACCAGGTGCCGCGCCTCGAGGATGGTGCCTATGCCCTGGGTGATCACATGGTGCGGCACCTGGGCGATGTCGCCGTCGAAGAAGCGGGCGTTGTCGATACGTGTCTGCTCGGTGAGCGTCTTGATACGGGTGCGGGAGGCGAGTGAGGAGCACGGCTCGTTGAACCCGATGTGCCCGTCGGTTCCGATCCCGAGCAGCTGCAGATCCACGCCTCCGGCCTCGGTGAGCGCCCTGTCGTACGCCGCGCACGCGGCCTGGACGTCCTCTGCGGTGCCGTCGGGCCCCAGGAAGGCGTCCATGCCTATGCCGAGCGGCTCCAGCACCTCTCGCCGGAGGACGGAACGGTACGACTCCGGGTGGTCCGCGGGGAGTCCGACGTATTCGTCGAGCTGGGCGACACGCGCCCGTGAAACGTCCACGGCACCGGAACGCGCCTTCGCTGCCAGGGCCTCGTACACGGGCAACGGTGTCGACCCGGTGGCCACACCGAGCAGGGCGTCGGGCTTGCGTCGGAGCAGCTGTGCCATGGCCTCGGCGATGAGCTCGCCACCCGCCTGGGCGTCCGGAACGATGACAACTTCCACGCTGGGCCTGCCGATCTGAGGAGAGGGGACTGGAACCGGGGAGAGGGACCATGTGGTTTAGACCAATCTAACAGAGCCGGGGTCGGTGTAGGGGCTGCGGACAGGGGTGTCGGCGGTGAGTGGGGAGGCGGTCCGGCGGGAGCCGGCGGCGGCCCGAAAGCGGGGCCCGGCCGGGGCCGCCCGCCTGGCGGATTCGGGCCGGCAGACGTACAGATCTGTCCCGCTCTGCCCGGCATCACCGGGCGCAGATCCGCCACTGCCTCCCCGCCGAGGCATCGCCGGGTCCGAGGGGGTGGAATAGGAGCCGTCAGGCCAGAGCGAGAGGCACTGCCCACCCCGGGAGGAACCCCATGACGCCGACGACGCCGGACCCTCAGCGAGACCTCCCGGGACGGACCATGGCCCGGGAGATGGCCGAACAGCCCGCCGTGCTGCGCCGCATCCTCGACGAGGGGGCGCCGCGCATCCGGGAGGTGGCCCGCGAGGTCGCCGCCCGCAAGCCCCGGTTCGTGCTGCTGACGGCCCGCGGCACCTCGGACAACGCCGCGCTCTACGCCAAGTACCTCCTGGAGATCCGCCTCGGCCTGCCCTGCGGTCTCACCTCGATGTCCACGACCACGGCCTACGGCGCCCGCCCCGACCTCACCGACGTCCTCGTCATCACCGTCAGTCAGTCCGGCGGCTCCCCGGACCTGGTCGCCTCGACGCGGGCCGCCCGCGAGGCCGGCGCCCTCACGCTCGCCGTGACCAACAACCCCGACTCACCGCTGGCCGCCGTCTCCGAGTACCACATCGACGTCATGGCCGGTGAGGAGAAGGCGCTCCCCGCGACCAAGACCTACACCGCCTCCCTCCTCGCCCTCTATCTCTTCGTCGAAGGACTGCGCGGCGGCGACGGCGCCCCCGCGAAGGCACTGCCCGACCTCGCCGAGCAACTCCTCGCCCGCCAGGACGAGGTCCGCGCCCTCGCCGCCCGCTACCGCTTCGCCGAGCGCATGGTCATCACCTCACGCGGCTACGGCTACCCCACCGCCAAGGAAGCCGCCCTGAAGCTGATGGAGACCAGCTATATCCCCGCGCTCTCCTACTCCGGCGCCGATCTCCTGCACGGTCCGCTCGCCATGGTCGACAACGTCTCGCCGGTCATCGCCGTCGTGACGGACGGCAAGGGCGGCGCCGCGCTCCAGCCCGTACTCGACCGGCTGCGCGGCCGCGGCGCCGACCTCGTCGTCATCGGGCCGACGAGCCAGGTCGAGCAGGCATCGGCGGGGTTCGTCCTGCCGACCGAGGGTGTGGCCGAGGAGGTCCAGCCGATCCTCGAGATCATCCCGCTCCAGCTCCTCGCCTACGAGGTCACCATCGCCCGCGGCCAGGACCCGGACGCCCCGCGCGCCCTGGCAAAGGTGACGGAGACGCACTGAGAAGCGGCTGGATCTGCCGGAAGTCCGCCGGAGGCCCTACGTCAGCGAACCTCCCGTCGCGTCCACCCAGCTGCCCGTGACCCACCGGCCGGCGTCCGAGGCCAGGAACGCCACCACGTCGGCGACGTCCGCCGGGGTGCCCACGCGGCCCAGTGCCGATATGGAGGCGGCCCAGGCCGCGCCGTCCTGCGTGCCGTGCAGCAACTCGGCGGTGTTGTCGGTGTCGATGATCCCGGGCGCCACCGAGTTCACGGTGATGCCGCGATGGCCCAGCACCTTGGACAGGTCGCGGGTGAAGACGTCCAGGGCGCCCTTCGTCATCGCATAGGCGATCTGCTGCGGTATCGCCGCGGTCCTGGACAGGCCGGAGGAGATGTTGATGACACGACCGCCGTCCCTCAACCGGTCCAGGCCGCGGCGCACGATGAAGAACGGCGCCTTCACATTCACCGCGAAGACCTTGTCGTACTCCTCCTCCTCGATCTCCGACAGCGGGCGTGCACCGCCGATCCCGGCGTTGTTGACCAGGATGTCCACGCCGTCCGCATGGCGGTCGAACGCCTCCCACAGGGCCTGGGCGTCGCCCGGCAGCCCCAGCTCGACGCCGAGCGCGAATGCGGAACCGCCGACCGCCTCGATCGCCGCGACCGTCTCCTTCGCCGCCGCCTCGTTCCGGCCGTAGTGCACGGCCACCCGCGCGCCGTCACGCGCCAGCCGCTCGGCGATTCCCCGGCCGATGCCCCTGCTCGCCCCCGTGACGAGCGCGGTCCTCCCCGCGAGCACACCCATGCCGACGCCCCCATTCCCTAGCGATCGATACAGAAAAGACCGTACTGCAGGGCCGGGTCATTTCTCTAGCCACCGCTATAAAATCCACCCCATGGTGGAGAGCCAGGACACCGACCGACGGACCGAGCCGCTGCCCGGGGGGCTGACGGGGGCCGCGGCCGAGCGCGAGCCCGCGACCGAGTCGACGCCGGCGCGCGGCGGTTCCGGGTCGTCCCGCCCACGCGGACGCCCCCGTTCCTTCGACCGCGGGACCGCACTCGAAAAGGCCCTCCTCGCGTTCTGGGAGCACGGTTACGAGGCCACCTCCGTCTCCGACCTCACCCGGGTCATGGGGATCGGCGCGCCGAGCCTGTACGCGGCGTTCGGCGACAAGCGGTCCCTCTTCGAGGAGGTCGTCGGCGTCTACGACGAGCGGTACGGATCCTTCGGTGACCGGGCCCTCGCCGAGGAGCCCACCGCTCGCGCCGCTGTCGAGCGGATGCTGCGCGAGGCCGCCGAGCTCTACACCGCCCCCGGGCACCCGCACGGCTGCCTCGTCATCCACGCCGCCGCCAACTGCACGACGCCGGGGATCGAGGCGTCCCTGCGGGTGCGGCGCAAGGCCAACATCGACGCCTTCGAGAGCCGTATCCGGGCCGGGGTCGCCGCCGGCGAGCTGCCCGCCGATACCGATGCCCGCACGCTCGCCCGGTACGTCGGCGCGATCATCCAGGGCATGTCCCAACAGGCGCGCGACGGGGCCACTCGGGAGGAACTGGAAGCGCTCGCCGAGGTGGCCCTGGCCGTCTGGCCCCGCGCACGAACCGACCGGGACTACGCTCCGAGTGGGCCGTCGGGATGGCCAGGACGGATGCGTGCGGGCATGGATGTCTGATAAAGAGACAACAACAAACATCCTCAAACGCATGGACACATGCACCGAGACCCAGGCACCATGGTCCTGCCAGCGTGGTCTAGTCCACCACGCCGACAACCCTAGGTAAAGTAAGTAAAGACACAAGCCCCGTCTTCCCCGCACAGGAAGGCGGCCCGAGGAACCGGCGCTCTCTGCCCTGACTGCTCCGGCTCCTCGACCTTCGGCCGACCGGGACCGCACACCCCGCGGCCGTTGATGCTCCGGGCTGCGGTGCCGGGAGGGTTGAGGGTCCCTCCCAGGCGCCGCGGCCCGCGGGTGCTTTCGGGGTCCGTGCGAGCGCCGCACCCGGACCGCCTCCCCGGCAGGGTCGTACCGGGGTGCCTGCACCGGCCGATTTCGATCGATGTCCGAACGCCCAGGTACCCTCGCACACGTGCCCTCCATGAACGAACTGGTCCACCAGCACACCGCCCTCAGCGACTCCGACCTGGAGTGGCTGCATCTGCTGGTGTCGGAGTGGCAGCTGCTGTCCGACCTCTCCTTCGCCGACCTGGTCCTGTGGGTGCCCACTCTCGACGGCACCCGGTATGTGTCGGTGGCCCAGATGCGCCCCAACACCGGCCCCACGTCCTACCAGGACGACATGGTCGGCCACCTCGTCCCCCGCGGCCGCCGCCCCATGCTGGACGCGGCCCTGGACGAGGGCCGGATCGTGCGCGAGGGCGACCCGGAGTGGCGCGAGGAGGTTCCGGTCCGGGTCGAGTCCATCCCCGTACGCTGCGGGGGCCGCGTCCTCGGCGTCATCGCGCGCAACACCAACCTGCTGACCGTGCGCACCCCGAGCCGCCTGGAGCTCACCTACCTCCAGAGCGCCTCCGACCTCGCCCAGATGATCGCGGCCGGCGCCTTCCCGTTCCCCGACCAGCAGGTCGACATGGACGCCTCGCCGCGCGTCGGCGACGGCCTGATCAGGCTCGACGCGGACGGCATCGTCCAGTACGCCTCACCGAACGCGCTGTCGGCGTACCACCGGCTCGGCCTCGCCGCCGACCTCGTCGGCCACCACCTCGGCAAGACCACCGCGGAACTCGCCCCGACCAAGGGGCCGGTGGACGAGGCACTGGTCAAGCTGGCCAGCGGATGGGCGCCGCGCGAATTCGAGATCGAGGCCAAGGACGGGGTGATCCAGTTCCGCGCGATCCCCCTCAAGCCCAAGGGCACGCGCATCGGCTCGCTGGTCCTGCTCCGGGACGTCACCGAACTGCGGCGCCGCGAGCGCGAGTTGATCACCAAGGACGCGACCATCCGGGAGATCCACCACCGGGTGAAGAACAACCTCCAGACGGTCGCCGCCCTGCTCCGCCTGCAGGCCCGCCGCATCGAGTCCGATCGTGGCAGGGAGGCCCTCGAGGAGGCCGTGCGACGGGTCGGCTCTATCGCCATCGTCCATGAGACGCTGTCCCAGAACCTGGACGAGCGCGTGGAGTTCGACGAGATCGCCGACCGGGTGCTCGCCATGGTCGCGGAGATCTCGCCCGGCATGGTCACCGGCCGGCGCAGCGGCCGCTTCGGCATCCTCGACGCGGAGGTCGCCACCCCGCTGTCCATGGTGCTCACCGAGGTCCTGCAGAACGCGCTGGAGCACGGCTTCCGTCAGGGCGACACCGGCACGGTCGAGGTCTCGGCCGTCCGCGGCGGTACGCCGAAGGAGGCGCGCCTCCTGGTCACCGTCCAGGACGACGGGGTCGGCCTGCCCGAGGGCTTCGATCCCCAGACTGGGGGCAACCTCGGGCTGCAGATCGTACGGACGCTCGTGGAGGGCGAGTTGGGCGGGACCTTCGACATGGTCCCGGCCCCGGGGCGCGGCACGCGGGTGATCCTGGACATCCCGGTTCGTGCGCAGAAGTGAGCCCGGGCGGCGGCCGAGCGGTTACGGACACCGCCGTCCCCCCGCCCCTGAGGGCATCGTCCCCACAGCAATGAGCCCCGGACCACCAAGGGGTCCGGGGCTAAAGCTCGTTGTGCCAGCTGCTGCTAGCGACTGCGCGCTGCGGCTCGGGGGCGGGAGAAGCGTACTCGCTGTACGCGCCGCCAAGCTCAGGCTCGTCGGGGCGGGTGTGTCAGGCGGAGGCCTGACGGGCCCGGTTGCGGGCGGCGCGGCGCTTCATGGCGCGGCGCTCGTCCTCGCTGAGACCACCCCAGACGCCGGAGTCCTGGCCGGACTCGAGCGCCCACTGCAGGCACTGCTCGATAACCGGGCAGCGACGGCAGACGGCCTTGGCTTCCTCGATCTGCAGCAGCGCAGGACCAGTGTTGCCGATGGGGAAGAAGAGCTCGGGGTCTTCCTCGCGGCAAACGGCGTTGTGACGCCAGTCCATGGCTGCTACCTCTCCGTGGTATTACGTGCAGATTGCTTGTGAATGTGAACGCTTTCACGAATCCCTCAACAAGTGAAGGGCCGATCGTCAGACTCACTGACGTGGTCCTGTGGTTTGAGGAGGGGTTCGAGCACTCTCGATGGGAGCCGGTGTTGCGGGCTGTCCCGAGCGCCACGTAGAGACTCGCAAACCTCAGCGGCGGATACAACCCCTTCCGGAAAGTTTTTTTTGATTCCTTGGTGTCGACTAGGTCACAGCCGTACTTCCAAGGGGTGGATCCTGGCCTAAACGTTCGAGTGAAAGGACTTTAGCCCCTTCTGCTCACACAATCACACGCAGTGCACGGCGTACGCCTGTGAACGTCACGCTCGTACGCACCCCGAGGTGGTCACCGTCCATCTGAAGGGGGAGGGGCGCCTTGGAATGCAAGGTGAAGCCGCTCAGGTCGTGCAGCGCGACGACGTGCCTGCCCCGGGGTCCCCGCTCGGGGGACGAAGTGAGCAACTGGGTCGCATACCGGGCAACCGAGGCAGTCGAGAGGCGGCTGAGGGCCAGCACGTCGAGGCCGGTATCGAACGAGGCCTTAGGTGAGGCGTACACAGGACGATTGCCGAGAAACGTCCAGGGCGCGGTGTTGCAGATTATGGACATGACCAGATCCGTGACCGGCTCCTCACCCGCCCGTTGCAGGGTGATCGTGCCGTGCCTGCGATGCGGTTCGTCCAGGAACTGGCGGACCATCTGGCGCAGATAGAGCGCATGCGTGGACCGCTTGCCCTGCTCCCGCTGCTGCTCCACTCGGCCCACCACTCCCGCGTCGAAGCCGAAGCCTGCGTTGAAGGTGAACCAGCGGGAGGGCACCGCCTCGTCCTCGGTGCCCGGGGTGCCCGCGGCGAGACCGAGGCCGACCACCCGCTCACGGCGCTCGCGCAGGCCGTCGAGGATGGCGCCGGTGGCCTCCACGACGTCGTTGGGCAGGCCGAGGGCGCGGGCGAAGACGTTGGTCGAGCCACCAGGCACCACGGCGAGCAGGGGGAGGCGGGCGGGGTCGGGGCCGTGGTGCAGCAGGCCGTTGACGACCTCGTTGACCGTTCCGTCGCCGCCGAGCGCCACGACCAGGTCTATGTCCTCGCTCTCCGCGGCCTGCCGGCCGAGGTCCCGGGCATGGCCCCGGTACTCGGTGGTCACCGCCTCGAGCTTCATCTCGCTCGCCAGGGCGTGGATGAGGACATCACGGGTACGTGCGCTTGTGGTGGTTGCCGCCGGATTGACCACGAGAAGTGCACGCATGGTGTGCAGCGTACCTACTGGGCGGTACTCGGCCCTAGCCGGGTAGGGATCGGGTAAGAGGGCGGGAGTGGTCTTGGGCACAGAGGGGCCGAAGGCGTCGGCCGCGGCGGCCGGGGCGAGGGCTACCCTTCAGGGGTGAGCGCTGAGCAGAACCCCACTCCTGAGACCCGCGAAGTCGGGCCCCGCCCCACGCGGCTGACCGCCGCGGCGGCCCTGGCCGGCCTGGAGGGGCTGGCCCTGGTCGCGGGCGGCGTCTGGACGCTCGTCCTCGGCCTCACGGGCTCGCCGGACGACCGTCAGCAGGCCGTCACTCTCGGCATCACCCTGATCGTGCTCGCGCTGCTCCCCCTGCTGGCCGCGCGGGGTCTGCTGCTGCGGCGCGGCTGGAGCCGGGGCCCCGCCGTCATCACCCAGATCATGGCGCTGCCGGTGGCGTACAACCTGCTCCGCGCCGACAGCGTCGCGATCCCGGTCGGCATCGTGCTCGCGATCGTCGCGGTGACGGCCCTGGTGCTCCTCGTGAACCCGGCGACGACGCAGGCCCTCGGAATCCGAGGGCCCGGCCGCGCGGAAGAGCCGAAGCGGTAGATGGCGTCCGGCTCCGCGGAGGAGCCGAAGCGGTGGCCAGGCGTCCAAGAGCCGGCCGGCGTCCAGCCCCGCGAAGCAGCCGGAGAGTAGCCGACGTCCAGCCGTGTCGTGCTCGGCGTCGCGACGCCGAGCACGAGACAGCGCCTGATTTCCCTGCCCGACGACACCAGCGACAGGAGCGACCCGCCGACACCGCCGACACCGGCGACATCGCGGCCGTCGCCGCCCTTCCGGGCGCCGAGCCGACGCGAGGGTGGGGCACCGGCCGTCGGCGGGGCGCCGCCGACCGGCAGCCCCGCGTGCCGCCGTCCTACTCCTCCACCAGCAGCTTGTCCCGCAGCTGGGCCAGCGTCCGCGCCAGCAGACGCGAGACGTGCATCTGCGAGATGCCGACCTCCTGCGCGATCTGCGACTGGGTCATGTTGCCGAAGAAGCGCAGCAGCAGGATCCGCTTCTCCCGCGGAGGAAGGTCCTCCAGCAGCGGCTTGAGCGACTCGCGGTACTCGACGCCCTCCAGCGCCTCGTCCTCCGCGCCGAGCGTGTCCGCGACCGCCGGGGACTCGTCGTCCGTGTCGGGGACGTCCAGGGACAGCGTCGAGTACGCGTTGGCGGACTCCAGGCCCTCCAGGACCTCCTCCTCCGAGATGGCCAGCTTCTCGGCCAGTTCATGGACCGTCGGAGAGCGGCCGTGCTGCTGGGACAGCTCGGCCGTGGCCGTGGTCAGGGCCAGGCGCAGCTCCTGCAGGCGCCGCGGCACCCGCACAGCCCAGCCCTTGTCGCGGAAGTGCCGCTTGATCTCGCCGACGACCGTCGGGGTCGCGTAGGTCGAGAACTCGACGCCCCGCTCCGGGTCGAAGCGGTCGACCGACTTGATCAGCCCGATGGTGGCGACCTGGGTCAGATCGTCCAGCGGCTCGCCGCGGTTGCGGAAGCGGCGCGCGAGGTGCTCGACGAGCGGCAGGTGCATACGGACCAGCTTGTTGCGCAGCTCGGCGTACTCCGGGCTGCCTTCCTTCAGCTTGCGCAGTTCGACGAACATCGCCCGCGCGCCGCTGCGGTCCTGTGGGTCGTGCTGTGCGCCGACCGGCACACCCTGCTCAGCGTTTCGCTCGTGCTCGCTCATCGTCCCGCCCGTCGTCCGCCGCCCTCCGGAGGACGTGCCCGTGGCTCCGCCTGCATCCCGTCGTGCGCCGCCCCGGACGGAGAGCGCCTCGTCCGCTCCGGCCGGACCCGTCTGCACGGGTGCCATGACCGCCGACGCCTGGCCCTCCGGGTGCGGACGGGCCTGCTCGGGGATGCCGTCCACGCCTTCCGCCATGCGCGGCGGCCCACCCGGGCCACCCGCGCTCCCGGCGGAGAACTTCCGTGTGCCGCGCTCTTCGTCCCGCACCGGCCCGTCCCCGTTCGTCACGCCGGCCCGGGTCCCGCGCCGCGCTGTTTGTAGAGGCTGATGGACACGGTCTTGTCGTCGGAGACCGCGGAGGAGACCTTGCCGGCCAGGGCCGACAGGACCGTCCAGGCGAAAGTGTCCCGCGAGGGGGCATGGCCGTCCGTGGTCGGGGCCGCGACCGTGACCTCCAGCGAGTCGTCGATGAGCCGGAAGACACAGCTGAGCACCGAGCCGGGCACGGCCTGCTGCAGCAGGATCGCGCAGGCCTCGTCGACCGCGATGCGCAGGTCCTCGATCTCGTCGAGGGTGAAGTCCAAACGGGCCGCGAGACCGGCCGTGGCCGTGCGCAGCACCGACAGGTAGGCACCCGCAGCCGGCAGCCGGACTTCCACGAAGTCCTGGGTCGCGGGCTCGCCTGCGATCTGGGACACCCTCACCTCCAAGGTGGTACAAGCTGTTTCGGGGGCCGAGGGTTGCCCCCGGGGTAACGCCCCTCGTGGTTCAGCGGTGACGCTATCGCGCTCTCAACGTACCTGTCCCCGGGACCCCGACCCCTTGCTGTCACTCATAGTAAACCCATGTATACGCACAGTGGCTAGGGGTCTGGTGGAACCAATCGGGAAGAGCACGCGCCGCTTTGACGTACCCGGACGTCAGACCGGCGAACCGTCCGGGTCCAGGGTCACACGCGCGCCGGCCCAGGGTCACACGAGTACATGGTCGACGAAGCACCAGCGCCACTTCTCACCCGGTTCGAAAGTGCGCATCACCGGGTGGCCGCTGGCCTCGTGGTGCGCCGTGGCGTGCCGAAGGGGCGAGGAGTCGCAGCAGCCCACGTGTCCACACTCCAGGCACAGCCGCAGTTGCACCGGGTGCGTACCGGCGGCGAGGCACTCCAGGCAGGTCTCGCTCTGGGGCTTGGGCTCGGGGTCCGGCAGCGCGTCGCCGTGCGTGCACTGTTTCATGATGGCCAGATTACGACGGGTCCGCGGGAAGCGGCGCGGAAAAAGAGGGCGGGCGGAAGACGATGAACGTGGTGCCACTGCTGTTGTTGGTCGCCGGTAGCGCGGCCGTCGCCGGGGCGGCGCGCCGGACCCCGGTGCGGCGCCGCTGCTGCTGGTCGCCGTGGGGCTCGCGGTCTCGTACCTGCCAGGGGTGCCCGAGTACACCCTCGACCCCGAGATCGTCCTGCCGCTGGTGCTGCCCCCGCTGCTGTACACGGCGGCCACCGACAGCTCTTACCTGGACCTGAGGGCGCAGATGCGGCCGGTCGCCCTGCTGTCCGTCGGGTACGTGCTCTTCGCGACGCTCGCCGTGGGCTGGGCGACGTATCTGATCGTGCCGGGCCTGCCGCTGACGGCGGCGCTGGTCCTTGGTGCGGTGGTCGCGCCGCCGGACGCGGTCGCGGCGACGGCGGTCGCCCGCCGGGTGGGCCTGCCCTCGCGGATCACCACGATCCTGCAGGGGGAGTCGCTGGTGAACGACGCGACCGCGATCACCGCGTACAAGGTGGCGCTGGCCGCGGCGGTCGGCGAAGGCGCGACCTGGTCGGGCGGCGTGCGGGAGTTCCTGCTCGCGGCGGTCGGCGGTGTGGTGATCGGTCTGCTGCTGATGATGCCGATCCACTGGCTGCGCACCCACCTGAAGGAGGCGCTGCTGCAGAACACGCTCTCCTTGTTGATCCCGTTCGTCGCCTACGGCGTCGCGGAATGGGTGCACGCCTCCGGTGTCCTCGCCGTGGTCGTCGTCGCCCTCTACCTCGGCTACCACAACTATCAGGTCGACTTCGCGACCCGGCTCCAGGAGGAGGCGGTCTGGAAGATGGTCGCGTTCGTGCTGGAGTCGGCGGTGTTCGCGCTCATCGGACTGCAGCTGCCGGTCGTCCTCAGGGGGCTCGGTCCTTACGAGGGCACGCGCGCGGCCTGGTACGCGGTGGCCGTGTTCCTGGTGGTCGTCGTGTCCCGGTTCGTCTGGGTGTACCCGGCGACCTTCCTGCCGCGTGCGCTCTTCGGGCGCATCCGGGAGCGCGAGGACAACCCGACGTGGAAGGGGCCGTTGATCATCGGCTGGGCGGGGATGAGGGGGGTCGTGTCACTCGCGATCGCCTTTTCGATCCCGCGCACCGTGCACGGCGGCGGCCCGTTCCCCGACCGCAACCTGGTCCTCTTCCTGACCTTCACGACGGTGATCGGCACTCTGGTGGTGCAGGGACTGAGCCTGCCACCGATCATCCGGCTGCTGCGCCTGCCGGGGCGTGACCCCCAGGCGGAGACGCTCGCGGAGGCGAACGCGCAGGCACAGGCGTCCCGGGCCGCCGAGCAGCGCCTCGAGGAACTCCTGGAGGACGAGCGCAACGCACTGCCGCCGCCACTGGCCGACCGGCTCCGCACCGTCCTGGAGCGCCGCCGCAACGCTGTCTGGGAGCGGCTCGGCTCGGTGAACCCGGTGACGGGCGAAACGGTCGACGACACCTACCGGCGGCTGTCCCGCGAGATGATCGGCGCCGAGCGGGAGGTCTTCGTCAAGCTCCGCAACCACCGCTACATCGACGACGAGATGCTCCGCACCCTGCTGCGCCGCCTGGACCTGGAGGAGGCGGCGGCGTACCGGGAGACGACGTGAGCCCCGGGCCGGGTCAGGGCTCCCTTAGGGGAAGGGGCGACCCGTGATCACGGCCGCCACCGTCGTCCCCCTCGGGAACGCCCCCTCCCGGGTCAGCGTGACCAGCCCGTACAGCAGCTTGGCGACATAAAGACGTTCCACCGGCAGGCCGTGGCGGGAGGCGAAGTCCGTCGCGAAGGCTTCGAGTTCGGGTGTGGTGCGGGCGTACCCGCCGAAGTGGAAGCGGTCGTCGAGGGACCAGGTGCCGCGGCGGGCGCCGAAGGCGCGGGTCTGCAGGGCGGTCACCTCGGCGGTCAGGAAGCCCCCCTTCAGGACGGGGATGCCCAGGGCCCGCTGGCCGGGGGCCAGGCCGGCCGCGAGGCCCGCCAGCGTGCCGCCGGTGCCGCAGGCCACGGCGACCACGTCCGCGCGGCCGCGCAGCTCCTCACCGAGCGCGCGGCAGCCGCGCACGGCGAGGGAGTTGCTCCCGCCCTCCGGAACCACGTACGCCTCCTCGGCGTCCGCCGCCCGCAGGATGCCGGTCAGCGTCTCCCGCTCCGCCTTGTGGCGATACATCGACCTGTCGATGAAGTGCAGTCGCATGCCGTCGGCGCTGCACCGGGCCAGGGAGGGGTTGAGCGGGCGGTCGGCAAGCTCCTCGCCGCGGACCACTCCGATCGTCTCCAGCCCCAGCAGTCGGCCCGCCGCGGCCGTGGCCCGCAGATGGTTGGAGTACGCGCCCCCGAAGGTGAGCAGGGGGCGGGCTGCCGCGGCCCGCAGGTTGGGGGCGAGCTTGCGCCACTTGTTGCCGACCAGGTCCGGGTGGATCAGGTCGTCGCGCTTGAGCAGCAGCCGCACGCCGTACCGCGTGAACCGGTCGTCCACGACCTCCTGCAGCGGCGACGGCAGGCGCGGGCGCAGCGCGGTCGCCGGGTCGGGCGTTTCGCGCTCGTTTCGCGCGTCATTGCTGGTCACTGAGCCATTGTCGAACACCGGCCACCGGTCGGGGGTGCTGGGAAACCCGCGCTCAAGTGCCCAGCGCAGAAGTGATCCATTCCCGCTCTTTCGTGTAATGGTGCGACCACGTTGCGTGATGGAAGGCTTGCCCTCGCAGATCGGATGCATGACCGGGAGGGGCATTACCAATGTCGGTAGGCGAAGAGGTCCGCGCCGAGGAGAACAGGCCGCAGCAGAGCCTCGGCACCGCGGCGGCGCGGAACCTGGCCACCACCACCAAGTCCGCACCCCAGATGCAGGAGATCAGCTCACGGTGGCTGCTGCGCACGCTGCCGTGGGTGAACGTGCAGGGTGGCACGTACCGGGTCAACCGCCGCCTGACCTACGCGGTGGGCGACGGCCGTGTGACCTTCGTGAAGACCGGTGACCAGGTCGCGGTCATTCCCGCGGAGCTGGGCGAGCTGCCCGCCCTGCGGGCGTACGACGACCTGGACGTGCTCGGCGAACTCGCCCAGCGCTGCCAGCAGCGCAGGTTCGCACCGGGGGACGTGCTCGCCGAGTTCGGCAGTCAGGCCGACGAGGTTTTCCTGCTCGCGCACGGCAAGGTGGAGAAGATCGGCACGGGTCCCTACGGGGACGACGCGGTGCTCGGCGTCCTCGCCGACGGCGCCTACTTCGGCGACCAGGCGCTGCTCGACCCGGACGCCATCTGGGAGTACACGGCCCGCGCGGTCACCACCTGCACGGTGCTCGCCCTGCCCCGCCGGGACGTCGACCAGATCGCGGAGCGGGCCCAGTCGCTGCGCGACCACCTCCACCGGCAGCGCTCGATCCCCGCCCAGAGCACCAACAAGTACGGCGAGAAGGCGATCGACCTCGCCGCCGGCCACACCGGTGAGCCGGAGATCCCGCACACCTTCGTCGACTACGAGGCATCGCCCCGCGAGTACGAGCTGAGCATCGCCCAGACAGTCCTGCGCATCCACACGCGCGTGGCCGACCTCTACAACCAGCCGATGAACCAGACCGAGCACCAGCTCCGGCTGACGGTCGAGGCACTCAAGGAGCGCCAGGAGCACGAGCTCATCAACAACCCCGACTTCGGGCTCCTCAGCAACTGCGAGTACGACCAGCGGCTGCAGCCGCACGACGGCGTGCCGAGCCCCGACGACATGGACGAGCTGCTCAGCAGGCGGCGCGGCACCAAGCTGTTCCTCGCCCATCCACGTGCGATCTCCGCGTTCGGCCGCGAACTCAACAAGCGCGGACTCGTCCCGGAGACCATCGACATCGGGGGCAACCGCATCCCCACCTGGCGCGGGGTGCCGATCTACCCGTGCAACAAGATCCCGGTCACCGAGGCCCGCACGACCTCGATCATCGCCATGCGTACCGGGGAGGAGGACCAGGGCGTCATCGGACTCCGTCAGTCCGGTATCCCCGACGAGATCGAACCGAGCCTGTCGGTGCGGTTCATGGGCATCAACGAGCAGGCGATCATCAGCTATCTCGTGACGGCGTACTACTCGGCCGCCGTCCTGGTCCCGGACGCGCTGGGGGTCCTGGAGAACGTCGAGATCGGCCGCTGGAGGTGATGCTCTTCCTCGGCTCGCCCGCCTGTGGGGGAGCGTTCAAGCGCGGCCCAGAAACGGCACTCGGTGTTCCACCCGTCACCGTGGGTAGATCCTCCGGGTATGTGCCCAGCGGCAGCGGAAGCGTCACCCTCCGCAGACTTACGAGGCGGTTCCATGAGTGAGTTCATGACGGAGCCGAAGCGGGGCCCGGCCCTCGCGCGGCGCGGCCCGGCCGGTATCCCGAGGCGGCGTGACCCGCTCCCTGGCCGGCCGGCACCACCCGACGGACACGAGGCCGCGGCGATCCTGGAGCGTGCCCGCGCCACGGTCGACCCCGAGCTGCGCCGGGCCGTCGACTCGCTGCCCGGCTCGATGCGCCGGATCGCGCGCTACCACTTCGGCTGGGAGCACGCGGACGGCACCCCGGCGACCGGCAATGCGGGCAAGGCGATACGGCCCGCGCTCGTGCTGACCGCCGTCCGGGCACTGGGCGGGCAGGAGTCGGCCGCCGTAGGGGCCGCCGCCGCGGTGGAACTCGTCCACAACTTCACGCTGCTGCACGACGATGTGATGGACCGGGACACCACCCGCAGGCACCGCCCCACCGCGTGGACCGTGTTCGGTGACGCCGACGCGATCCTCGCGGGAGACGCCCTGCAGGCGCTGGCCCTGCGGCTGCTCGCCGAGGACCCGCACCCGGCGTCGGGCGCGGCCGCCGCCCGGCTCGCGGACTGCGTCGTCGAGCTGTGCGCCGGGCAGCACGCGGACACGGCCATGGAGCGGTGCGGCCCCCACGAGGTCACCCTCGCGGAGGTGCTCGCCATGGCGGAGGCGAAGACGGGCGCCCTGCTCGGCTGTGCCTGTGCGCTCGGCGCGCTGTACGCGGGAGCGGACACGGCGGACGTGGAGGCGCTGGACGCGTTCGGCCGTGAGGCGGGGCTCGCCTTCCAGCTCATCGACGACGTGATCGGCATCTGGGGCGACCCCAGCCGCACCGGCAAGCCGGCCGGCGCGGACCTCATGGCCCGCAAGAAGTCGCTGCCCGTGGTCGCCGCGCTCGCCTCCGGTACACCGGCGGCGACCGACCTCGCGGAGCTGTACGAGGGGCCGTACAGGGAAGGGGAGTTGGAACGCACCGTGCTCGCCGTCGAGCGGGCGGGCGGTCGTGACTGGGCGCAGTCGCAGGCGGCCGACCGGATGGGCCGGGCGATGCAGGAGCTGTCCCGCGCGGTTCCGGACCCGGACGCGGCGGGTGATCTGCTGGCGCTGGCCGAGTTCGTCACCCGGCGCAGCACCTGACAGGCACCACCGCTGGACCCCGGAGACCCGGGCCCGCGCGGCTCCTGACCCTGCGCGGTCCCGGAGGCTCCGGCCCGGGGCGGCCTCCGCACCTCCCCACGATGTGCGGGGGCCCGCCCCTACCCACCCGCGTCGCCCCGGCCGATCGAGTTCCGGTTAGGCTGCAACCGCCGTACGGACAGGGCGAGTTGACGTGAAGGGGTGGGCTGATGGGCGTGGCCATTCGGGCGGCTGACCGAGGCGACCGGGAGCTGGTCGTCCGTCTGCTGGACGATGCGTTCCAGAACGACCCGGTCAGCAGCTGGGTCTTCCCCGGCGAGGAGTACCGTCGCAGGACGCACCACCGGCTGATGGCCGCGTTCACCGACGTCGTGCTCGCCGAGGGACGCATCGACGTGACCGAGGACGGCACGGCGTGCGCGCTGTGGCTGTCCATACCCGCGGGTGACCACTCGGCGGACGGGGGCAAGGCCGGGGCGGAGACCGAGGGGGACGACGGGGCAAGGTTGCGCGAGGCCGTCGACCCGGAGAACGAGCGCGTGGAGCGGATTGCCCGGCTGATGGCCGAGGCGCACCCCGCGGACCGCGCCCACGAATACCTGTGGATGATCGGCGTGGCCCCCGGACACCAGGGCCAGGGCCTGGGCACCGCGCTCATCCAGCACGTCCTCGACCGTTGCGACAGCGAGGGCCGGCCCGCCTATCTGGAGGCGAGCAGCGCCCGCAGCACCCGGCTTTACGAACGCCTCGGCTTCGCCCTCACCGGACGTACCCTGGACCTCCCGGACGGCCTGCGGATGTGGCCGATGTGGCGCGAGCCGCGCTGAAAGACCGCTGAATCCGGCGACGCGGTCGACGGCGGGCGCACGCCCCCGGACCCGGCCTAGGCTGGAGGCATGGGCAGTCAGGACCCCGTCTGCCCGTCCTGCGGGCAGCCCGTCGCCGCCGTCGTACGGCGCCACAAGACGCTGGGCGCCGTCGTGCCCGTATGGCGCCCCGGCCCCTGCCGGAACCCGCAGTGCCCGGCGTATGCGTCCCGGGAACCCGAGGAGACGCAGCCGAAACGGCACGGCGAACGTAACCGGAGAGACCGTTAGCCCGGCAGGCCGCCCGTCCAGGGGTCGCGGCCCGTCAGGCAGTAGGTGCCGCCCGCCGGGTCGCTCATCACGGTCCAGTGGGTGCCGTCGGCGACGTGTGTGGCGCCGAGCCGCTCGTGCCAGGAACGGGTCGCCTGGATGTCGGCGCACGCGAGGTCCAGGTGGGCCGCGGCGGGGCGGTCGGCGCCGAGGCGTTGCAGCAGGATACGAACGGGGAGGCCGGCGGGTGGCCTGACCACGTGGAACTCCGGGAGCGAGCCGGGGGAGGACTCCCAGTCGGTGAGCCCGCTCCAGAAGGCGACCTCCGCGTCGAACACGGCCGGGGCGAGGTCGAGGCACACCTGGTCGAGGCGCGTCGCCGCGCCGCCGGGGCCCTCGACGGCCTGCGGTCGCGCCGACTCGCCGTGCCAGGGCACCGCGCAGAACAGCACGCCGCCGGGGGAGCGGAGGACCGCCCAGCCGGGATGGTCGGAGACGAGGTCCGCGCCCAGCCGTCGCGCCGCCGCGACGAGCGCGGGCACGTTCTCGACGGCGAGATCGAGATGGGCGCCGCCGCCCGCTCGTACCGCCTGGGCCTTCACACAGGCGTCGCCCGCCTCGGGCACCAGCGTGACGAACTCACCGTCGTCGCCCCGCGGTTCGGACGACTTGGTGCCGGTGACGGCGGTCCAGAAGTCGCAGGCCCGGCCGAACTGCTCGGCGGGCCGGTCGACGAAGACGTACGTCCAGCGGATCGGTTCGCTCATGAGGGGCACGCGGTCTCCCTGGCAGACGGTTCACGGGCTCGTACCGTCTCCCCGCGCCGTCCGGTCACGCAAACGCGTTTCCCGTGGGTCAGGCGCCGCGGCGCTCGTTGAAGCGCAGCAGGTTGCCCGCCGGGTCGCGGAAGGCGCAGTCCCGCACGCCGTACGGCTGGTCCATGGGCTCCTGGAGGACCTCCGCTCCGGACGCCTGGACGCGGGCGAAGAGGGCGTCGCAGTCATCGGTGGAGAAGATGACACCGCGCAGAAGACCCTTGGCGAGCAGTTCCGCCATCGCGCGGCGGTCGGCGGGGGAGGCGTCCGGGTTCGCCGCCGGAGGCTCCAGGACGATCTCCACGTCCGGCTGGAGCGGGGAGCCGACCGTCACCCAGCGCATGCCCTCGAAACCGACGTCGTTGCGCACCTCCAGGCCGAGGACGTCCCGATAGAAGGCGAGCGCCTTGTCGTGGTCGTCGACGGCGATGAAGCACTGGGAGAGTTTCACGTCCATGAGGCCAGGCTAGAGCGCTATAGCTGCTCACGCGGATCTGTCCGCGTGTCGCCCGGCCGCCCTCGGCGCGGGCGCGTCAGTCCCTTCGCCACGCACGGCGGTATCGCGGCCCCCTGCTCGTGCGACCGCGCCCGGTAGGCGCTCGGGGTCTCGCCGACCAGTTCGGTGAAGCGTGAGCTGAAGGACCCCAGCGAGGTGCAGCCCACGGCGATGCAGACCTCCGTCACGGTCAGGTCGCCGCGTCGCAGCAGCGCCTTGGCCCGCTCGATGCGGCGGGTCATGAGGTAGCTGTACGGCGTCTCCCCGTAGGCCTCGCGGAAGCTGCGCTGGAAGTGCCCCGGCGACATCAGCGCGGTGCGCGCCAGCGCCGGCATGTCCAGCGGCTCGGCGTACTCACGGTCCATCCGGTCGCGCGCCCGCCGCAGCCGGACCAGGTCCTCCACATCCACGCCGTCAGCATCGCACGGACCACTGACAGTGGACCCTGGCAGGAGCGGCCCCCGTGCCCCGGCAAAGGAAGCCACAAGATCCACGAGGCGCCTCTGACCTACTCGGGTGACGACTGGACATCGCACTCCTGCTCCCGGACGGGGACGAGCGGACTGTGTGCGGACTGAGGCGGCCCGGTCAGGGCCTGCGGCCGCCTCAACCCGGTGGGTCCTCAACCCGGTGGGTCCTCAACCCGGTGGGTCCTCAACCCGGTGGGTCCTGGCAGTCAGTCGGCCACGGGCCTCCATTTGGATCAGCGAGGATGGGTCGGCGCTGTCGGGGAGGGCCGCGCGCAGGTCCTGCTCGAAGCGGGGCACGGCGGTGGCGCGCGGGGCGCGTCGGGTGAGTTCCGCCAGGACTGGCCGGGCGGGCCCGCTGGTAGCCGGCCTACAGGCGGCGGAGGGTGGGTGCGGCTGCCTGCGGCCTGCTGCTCGAGGCCGGGTACGCCGAGCGGCGGGCGTGCCTGAACGTCCTTGTCGCTGCTCTCAGTTCGGCTCGGTGTGGGCCGTGGCTGGGAAGACGGGTCTGCCGAAGACCGCCAAGTCCGGCGCGCCGTCCCGGTCGATCGAGGCCGTCAGGGGCGCCTCTTGACGCACCTCGCCCCTCAACCACCGCCGCTGGAAGACGGACTGGAACTGCCCGCGCGTCCGCCGCCATCACGCTGCGGATCTACGCCCATCCGTGGCCGGGAGAAGAAGACCGCACCCGGGCCGTCATGGACGCCGTGCTCGGCGGCCTGCGGTCCGGGTGCGGACAGGGAGACACTGCAACCAACGTAATCGCAGGTCAGAAGGCATGATTCAAGATCAGGCCTTCTTGGTCTCCCAGAAGATCTTGTCGATCTGGGCGATGTAGTCCAGCGCCTTCTGGCCCGTCGCCGGGTCCGTCGAGCCCTTGGCGGCCGAGAGGGCCTTCAGGGTGTCGTTGACCAGCTGGTGCAGCTCCGGGTACTTCTCGAAGTGCGGGGCCTTGAAGTAGTCGCTCCACAGCACCGACACGTGGTGCTTGGCGAGCTCGGCACGCTGCTCCTTGATGGTGGTGGCGCGCGCCTGGAAGTGCGGGTCGTCGTTGGCGGCCATCTTCTCCTGGATGGCCTTCACCGACTCCGCCTCGATGCGGGCCTGGGCCGGGTCGTAGACACCACAGGGGAGGTCGCAGTGGGCGCTGACCTTGACCTTCGGGGCAAACAGGCGGGAGAGCATGAAGCTGTCCTTCCTCGTGATCGTCATCTCAGGTGGGACATTACTCCGTAGGGGACCGGTTTTGGCGAGTGCCCCCAGGGGCTTACGCCAAAAGTCCAGGGTGAGACTGGGACTGGTGGAGGAACGGACCGGGGAGGTGCCGGATGATGCCGGAGCTGTCACAGGAGACCGAGCGCACGAGGGCGTTGCTGCCGCTGGGGGTGGCGGAGGTCACGGGGCCGTCCATGGTGCCCACGCTCCAGCACGGGGACCGGCTGCTCCTGCAGTACGGGGCCCGGGTGCGGCCCGGTGACGTCATCGTGCTGCGTCACCCCTTCCAGCAGGACCTGCTGGTGGTCAAGCGGGCCGTGGAGTTGCGCGAGGGCGGCTGGTGGGTGCTCGGCGACAATCCGTACGCGGGTGGGGACAGCACCGACTACGGCACCGTCCCCGAGGAACTGGTCCTTGGGAAGGTGTGGTTCCGCTACCGCCCGCTCAGGGACGGTCAGCGCTCGGCCTTCGCGCTGCTGCGCTGGGTGCTCTCCGCCGCCCGGCCCGTGCTCTCCGACCGGTCCGCCTCCAGGCGCTTGCGGGCCCGGTAGGCGGCCACGTTCGCGCGCGTCGCGCAGCGGTCCGAGCAGTAGCGACGGGAGCGGTTCGTCGAGGTGTCGAGGTAGGCGTTGCGGCAGGGAGCCGCCTCGCACAGGCCCAGACGGTCCACGCCGTACTCGGTGAGGTGGAAGGCGAGCCCCATCGCGGCGATGGCCGCGTAGCCGGCGGTCGCGTTCGACGGGTGGTCCGCGAGGTGCATGTGCCACAGAGGGCGGCCGTCGTCGTCCCGGTGGTCGTGCCCGGAGATCTGCGGGCTCACCGGGAACTCGAGGAGAAGGGAGTTCAGCAGGTCCACGGCGAGCGTCTCGTCACCCTGGTCCGCCGCCTCGAAGACCGAGCGCAGCCGGGCCCGGACCGAGCGGAAGCGGGTCACATCGGCGTCGGTGGCACGGCGGGCCGCCGACTGGTTGCCCCCGAAGAGGTCGCGGACGGCCTCCACCGAGGTCAGCGCGTCCTTGCTCCGGGCCGGTTCCTCGCTGTTCACGAGACGTACGGCATAGTCCGAGTAATAGGCCAGTTCCACTTGTAGTCCTTACGAAGGCGCTCTATCGTCGTGGGTGCGATGCGTAACAGATGACCCTGCGTCCAGGGTATTACGCAGTTCCGTGAAGAAGGGGGCTTCCGATGGACACGACGACCGGATCCACGACGGGCACCGACTGGCAGGCCTGGCAGAAGAGCTGGGACCGCCAGCAGGAGTGGTACATGCCCGACCGCGAGGAGCGCTTCCGGATCATGCTCGACATGGTCGAGGCGTTCGTGGGCACCGAACCCCGCGTGCTCGACCTCGCGTGCGGCACCGGCAGCATCACCGCCCGGCTCATCGCCCGCTTCCCGAACGCCACCAGCACCGGCGTCGACCTCGACCCGGCCCTGCTCACGATCGCGCGCGGCACGTTCGAGGGCGACGACCGCGTCACGTTCGTCGAGGCGGACCTCAAGGACCCCGACTGGCCGGCGCGCCTGCCGTACGACGCGTACGACGCCGTCCTCACCGCCACGGCCCTCCACTGGCTGCGCGACGAGCCCCTCGAGGCCCTCTATGGTCGGATCGCGGAACTCGTCCGCTACGGCGGCGTCTTCATGAACGCCGACCACATGATCGACGACACCACGCCCCGGATCAACGCGGCCGAAAGCGCCCAGCGGCACGCCCGCATGGATCAGGCCATGCGCGACGGCGCCCTCGACTGGGCCGAGTGGTGGGCGCTGGCCGCCAAGGACCCCGTCCTCACCGCGCCGACCGCCCGCCGCTTCGAGATCTACGGCGCCCACGCCGACGGCGACATGCCCTCCGCCGCCTGGCACGCGCGCGTACTGCGCGACAAGGGCTTCGCCGAGGCCCGCCCGGTGTGGTGCTCCCCCTCGGACACGCTGCTGCTGGCCCTCAAGTAGGGCCGAATGCCTGCCTGCTGTGCCGCGCAATTCCCTTGATCGTCGTCGCCGACACCGATAGCGTGCCCCTGTCAATTCGAAAGTTTGTGTGCGCTGGTGCGTCCTCACGCGCCTGGCTGACCACCAGGGAGCGCACCTGACGAAGGGGGAAGTGTGCGCAGCAAGTTGCTCGGCGCCTTGGCGCCCGTTGTTCTCGCGGCTGCCGCGATCGTTCCGCTCACCGCCGGCACGGCATCTGCCGACCCGCCGTGTGCTGAGGACGTGTACGGCAAGAAGGTGTATTCGGGAAGCCAGGAGGGCTACCAGATCGATGTGACGCTCAACCGTTGCAACCGGCCGACCCGGGCGATGGCGAAGTGCGCGGCCCTCGGCGGATCCGGGATCAACTACGGCCCCACCGTCACCCACGGAACCAGCAGGACCGACTTCTGCGCCCGGGGTTCCGAGATGGTGGACGAGGGATGGCAGGTCTACTACGGCGGTAAGTGGAACAACCGCTGGGTGGGCTGATCCCGCAAAAAGTGGCCCCCATGTCGCGGACATGGGGGCCACTGTCGTGTGTCGCGAGCCGTCTACAGGACCTTCGACAGGAAGGACTTCGTCCGCTCGTGCTGGGGGTTCGTCAGGACCTCACGCGGGTGGCCGGCCTCGACCACCACACCGTCGTCCATGAAGACGAGCGAGTCGCCGACCTCCCGGGCGAAGCCCATCTCGTGCGTGACGACGATCATCGTCATGCCGTCCTCCGCGAGGTCCCGCATGACGTCGAGGACCTCGCCGACCAGCTCCGGGTCGAGGGCCGAGGTCGGCTCATCGAAGAGCATCAGCTTGGGCTCCATCGCCAGCGCGCGGGCGATGGCGACGCGCTGCTGCTGGCCGCCGGAGAGCTGGGCGGGGTAGTGGCCGGTACGGTCACCGAGACCCACCCGGTCCAGGAGCCGCTGCGCCCGCTCCCGGGCGGCGGCCCTGCTCTCGCGCTTGACCTGGACCGGCGCCTCCATGACGTTCTCCAGCGCCGTCATGTGCGGGAAGAGGTTGAAGCGCTGGAACACCATGCCGATGTCCCGTCGCTGCGCCGCGACCTCCTTCTCCTTCAGCTCGTAGAGCTTGTCGCCCTTCTGCCGGTAGCCGACCAGGTCCCCGTCGACGTAGAGTCGCCCGGCGCTGATCTTCTCCAGGTGGTTGATGCACCGCAGGAAGGTGGACTTGCCCGAGCCGGAGGGGCCGATGAGGCAGAACACCTCCCGTGGGTTCACCTCCAGGTCGATGCCCTTGAGGATGTGCGCCGGCCCGAAGGACTTGTGGACGCCCTCTGCCTTGACCATCGGGCCGCCGCCGCTCTTGGCGACGTCCTTGCCGAGACTGCTCATCGGGCCACCTCCGGGCGGCGGAACGAACCGAACAGACGGAGGTTCCTCTTCAGCCGCTGCAGCGGGGTCGGCGGCAGGTTGCGCGTCGAACCGCGGGCGTAACGGCGTTCGATGTAGTACTGGACGATGCTGAAGATCGTGGTCAGGATCAGGTACCAGATCGACGCCACGAAGTACATCTCCACGACCGCCAGCGAGGTGCTGGAGATGTCCTGGGACCGCTTGATGAGCTCGTTGAACTGGACCGCGTAGGCCAGCGACGAGGTCTTCAGCATGTTGATGAACTCGTTGCCCGTCGGCGGGACGATCACCCGCATCGCCTGCGGGAGGATCACGCGCCGCAGGGTCTGACCCTGGGTCATGCCCAGCGCGTGGGACGCCTCCGTCTGCCCCTCGTCCACCGACTGGATGCCCGCGCGCACGATCTCCGCCATGTACGCGGCCTCGTTCAGGCCGAGGCCCAGGAGAGCCGTCAGGAACGGCGTCATCACCTGGTTCATCTCGTCCTTGTAGAACCCCAGGTTCAGAATGGGGAACACGAGTGCGATGTTGTACCAGAGGAGCAGCTGGACCAGGACCGGGGTGCCGCGGAAGAACCAGATGTAGAACCAGGACACCGTGCTGGTGACCGGGTTCGACGACATCCGCATCACCGCGAGGACGACGCCCAGGGCGAGGCCGAGCACCATGGCGAGCACGGAGATGTACAGCGTGTGCCAGGCTCCGGAAAGGATCGTCCCGTCCGTGAGATAGTCCGGGATCACGCTGTAGTTGATCTTCGCGTTGGAGAACGCGATCCCGACCAGCACCACCACGGCGACGACCAGGACGCCGGCCACCCAGCGCCCGTAGTGGCGCACCGGTATGGCCTTGATCTGCTCCGGCGGCACCGTCGGCGCCGGAGTCTTGTCGACAGTGTCAGTCACGGTGACTGCCCTTCAGTGTTGCGTGAGGCTCAGGAGCCGCCGTTGATCTTCGCGTCGGTCACCGCGCCGTCCGTGACGTTCCACTTCTGCAGGATCTTCTGGTACTCGCCGCTCTTGATGATCGCGCTCACGGCCGCCTGGAGGGCGTCGCGCAGCTGGGCGTCCTCCTTGCTGACCGCGATGCCGTACGGACCCGCCTCGATCTGGTCGCCGACGACCTCGAAGTCCTTGCCGCCGCCCGAGGTCTTGGCGTTGTAGGCCGCGACCGGGAAGTCGTTGAGGTCCGCGACGGACGCGCCCTGCTTGAGGCGGAGCAGAGCCTCGGGGTCGGTGTCGAAGGTCTGCAGCGTGATGGGCTTCTTGCCGTCCTTCTTGCACTTCGTGTTCTGCGCCTTGGCGACGCCCTCGGACGTGGTGCCCTGCTGCAGGGCCACCACCTTGCCGCACAGGTCGTCCAGCGACTTGACGCCCTTCGGGTTGCCCTTCTGGACGAGGATCGAGGTACCGGCGGTGAAGTAGTCGACGAAGTCGACGCCGTTGCCGATCTTCTTGCCGGTGTCGGAGTCGATGCCGTTCTGGCGGTCCTTGGTGTCGTTCATCGCGGACATGATCACGTTGAACCGCTTGGCCTGCAGGCCCAGGATGAGCTGGTTGAACTTGCCGTTCTGGAAGTCGAACTTCACGCCCAGCTGCTTGCCGAGGGCGTCCGCGATGTCCGGGTCGATGCCGACGGCCTTGCCGCCCTGCATGAACTCGACCGGAGCGTACGAGATGTCGGAGCCGACCTTGATGACGCCCGCGTCACGGATGTCCTTGGGAAGCTTGCCGGCGAGCGGCGCCGAGGACGTGGACGAACCGCCGCCGCTGTTGTCGGTGCTGCCCTTGTCCGTGTGGTCGCCACAACCGGCCAGCACCAGGGTGCCCGCGACCGCGATGGCGCCGACCGCGGCTATTCGGGAGCGCGTGGCGGTCGTACGACGGGTGGAGCGTGCGGTCATGGTGGTTCCTCCGGCGGAATGGGTTGGTGCCGACGGGTCGACGAGTACACACACCTTCGGGTGTCGCGACCTCGCGTGATTGAGGCATCTTGCCAGTCGCACTGCGGCATTCAGGTGACCCGCTATGTCAAAATCGGATAACGGGTGACCCCCGAACCGCCTCGGACGGCCGATTTCGGCCGCACCTTGTGCGGGAATCCTTCCTTCCGGCCGGAAGATCTTCGGTGCATCTCACCATGCGGTCGGTCTCACGCCCGCCCGCGTGATCGTGTGAGGGCACGCGGCGGACTTGTCCACATTTTCGGCCATGAGTCATCTCACCGGCGTGTGACCTTCGCGTTATGGACTCGTCCCGAGCACCATCCGTCCGGTAAGAAGGTGCATTACACCCCTCATCCGGGGCTCAGGGCGCGTGTGCGGCGCGCCCGTCGCGTATGTGCCCTTACGCACCAGTCACGTGGGTCGTACGCGGTGCCCGCCCACCCCTCAACCAGGAGTGGTCACCCTCAAACCATGCAGATCTAAGGGGTACAAGACAGTGGCAGCGGAGATCGTCAACTCGCGCAGCGCCAGCAATGCGGATCAGGACGGCGGGGTCGAGCCCCACGATTCCTTCGATCCGGCGTTCGCGCTGCACCGCGGCGGCAAGATGGCCGTGCAGGCCACCGTGCCGGTCCGTGACAAGGACGACCTGTCCCTGGCGTACACGCCCGGCGTCGCCCGGGTGTGCACGGCCATCGCGGAGCAGCCGGAGCTGGTCCACGACTACACATGGAAGTCGTCGGTCGTCGCCGTGGTGACCGACGGCACGGCAGTGCTGGGGCTCGGCGACATCGGCCCCGAGGCCTCCCTCCCGGTGATGGAGGGCAAGGCGATCCTGTTCAAGCAGTTCGGCGGCGTGGACGCGGTGCCGATCGCGCTGGACTGCACGGACGTGGACGAGATCATCGACACCGTGGCCCGGCTCGCGCCCTCCTTCGGCGGCGTCAACCTGGAGGACATCTCGGCGCCGCGGTGCTTCGAGATCGAGCGCCGGCTCCAGGAACGGCTGGACATCCCGGTCTTCCACGACGACCAGCACGGCACCGCCGTGGTGACGCTGGCCGCCCTGCGGAACGCGGCGCGGCTGACCGGGAAGGGGCTCGGCGATCTGCGGGCCGTCATCTCCGGCGCCGGCGCGGCGGGCTTCGCCATCGCCAAGATGCTGATCGAGGCGGGGATCGGCGACGTCGCGGTCGCCGACCGCAAGGGAGTCGTCTCGCGGGAGCGGGAGGATCTGACGCCGGTCAAGCGGGAGCTCGCCGAGTTCACCAACAAGGCGGGGCTTTCGGGATCTCTCGAGCACGCCCTGGAGGGCGCCGACGTCTTCATCGGAGTCTCCGGCGGCACCGTGCCGGAGAAGGCGGTGGCGTCGATGGCAGAGGGTGCCTTCGTCTTCGCGATGGCCAACCCGAACCCGGAGGTGCATCCGGACGTCGCGCACAAGTACGCGTCCGTGGTGGCGACGGGCCGCTCCGACTTCCCGAACCAGATCAACAACGTGCTGGCGTTCCCCGGCATCTTCGCCGGAGCCCTCCAGGTGCGGGCGTCCCGCATCACGGAGGGGATGAAGATCGCGGCGGCGGAGGCGCTGGCGGGGGTCGTCGGGGACGATCTCGCTGCCGACTACGTGATTCCCTCGCCGTTCGACGAGCGGGTCGCCCCTGCGGTGACGGCGGCGGTGGCCGCGGCAGCTCGGGCGGAGGGCGTGGCCCGGCGGTAACGGTGCGTCGGGCGGGCGGGGGCCTCTCCCGCCCGCCCAGCGTGATATGAAGCGCGGCTTCCCGCTCGGCGGTCGCAAGGCGCCCGGCGTTGGGGGTGGGCCGGGCGTTGGCTGCGCCTTCCGGCGGCGGCAGGGAAGCAGGGAGCAGGGACACGCGTCACAGCCCGTCTCGGTTCCCTCCGCCAGGCGCGGAGCCTAATCTCAAGGTCATGTTCGCTGCCTACGCCGCCCGTATCGACCGCGACAACCCCCTCTCCGGCCTTGAGTTGGGAGAGCGCCCGGCCCCCGAGCGGAGGCCCGGCTGGACGACCGTGACCGTCAAGGCCGCCTCCCTCAACCATCACGACCTCTGGTCCCTCAGGGGCGTCGGGCTCTCCGAGGACAAGCTCCCCATGATCCTCGGCTGCGACGCGGCCGGCGTCGACGAGGACGGCAACGAGGTCGTACTCCACTCCGTCATCGGACAGACCGGCCATGGCGTCGGCCCCGACGAGCCGCGCTCCATCCTCACCGAGCGCTACCAGGGCACGTTCGCCGAACAGGTCTCCGTGCCGACCTGGAACCTCCTTCCCAAGCCCGGGGAACTCTCCTTCGAGGAGGCCGCCTGCCTCCCCACCGCCTGGCTGACGGCCTACCGCATGCTGTTCACCAACGCCGGAGTCCGCCCCGGTGACTCCGTCCTCGTCCAGGGTGCGGGCGGCGGTGTCGCGACCGCCGCGATCGTGCTCGGCAAGGCGGCCGGCCTCAGGGTCTTCGCCACCAGCCGGGACGAGGCCAAGCGCAAGCGGGCCGTGGAACTGGGCGCCGTGGAGGCCCTGGAGTCCGGGGCGCGGCTGCCACAGCGGGTGGACGCCGTCATCGAGACCGTCGGTGCCGCCACCTGGTCCCACTCGGTCAAGTCCCTGCGTCCCGGGGGCACCCTCGTCATCTCGGGTGCCACCAGTGGTGACCGGCCCTCCCACGCCGAACTCACCCGCATCTTCTTCCTCGAACTGAAGGTCGTCGGCTCCACCATGGGCTCCAAGGACGAACTGGAGGACCTGCTCTCCTTCTGCGCCGCCACCGGCGTACGCCCCGTCATCGACGAGGTGCTTCCGCTCGACCGGGCCCGCGAGGGCTTCGAACGTCTGGAAGCCGGAGACCAGTTCGGGAAGATCGTGCTGACCGCCGACTGACGGCGACGGCGCATTCCGCCACGTGCCCATGGCGGGCTCGGGATTCTTCCCGAGCCCGCCATGGCGTTTCCGTGACCGGCTTGTCAACCAGGGTTGACAAGCCTTGGCGTGTCAACCTATGTTGACATCATGACCGAAGCAACGGATCTCGCCGAGCGTGCTGGCGACCGCGATCCGCGAGTGGGGCTGCGAGCCGTCGCCGCGCTGCGCAGGCTGCTGGAGCAGCTGGAGGCGGTTCAGGTGCGCAGCGCACGCAACCAGGGCTGGTCGTGGCAGGAGATCGCCGCGGAACTCGGAATCAGCAGGCAGGCCGTGCACAAGAAGTACGGGAGGCAGTGATGTTCGAGAGGTTCACCCAGGACGCCCGCGCGGTGGTCATCGGCGCCGTCGCGCACTGCGAACGCGCCGGTGAGCAACGCGTCGACGAAGCCCACCTGCTGCTCGCGCTCCTCGAGAGGGAGGCCGGCCGTGCCGCGTTCGCCCTGACGGCGCTCGGGCTGACCGGGCGGCGCGACGTGGTCGAACGGGACCTCGCCGAGGCCCGCCGTCGCGGCGGGCTCACCCGCGCCGACGCGGACGCTCTCGCCGGGCTCGGCATCGACCTCACCGAGATCGTCTCCAGGGTCGAGGAGGCCCACGGACAGGGCGCGCTGGCCGGGACCCACGCAGGGGCCGTACGGCGGTCCGGGCGCCGCCCGTTCACCCGGGGCGCCAAGGACGTACTCACCCGATCCCTGCGCGCCGCCGTCGCTCACGGCGACCGGCACATCGGCGACGAGCACCTGCTCCTTGCCCTGACCGCCCGCCCCGGCGTCCCCTCCGAGGTCCTCGCCGACCATGGAGCGACCTTCGCGGCCGTGGAGGACCTGCTGTGGGGCGGCAGCGGCCGGGCGAAGGCGGGGTGAGCCTGCCGCCGGGTGACGTCGGCCGGTCGTGAGGAGCTTTACCCCTTCCGCGACCGCAGCGTCGCCCCGATGTGTGCCGCCGCCGTCGACAGGTGCCGGCGGGCGTCGCGCAACTGCTCCTCCGTCACCCCGTGATCCCGGGCCGCGTCGCGGATGTCGTCACGGAAGCGGTCCAGGAGCCGGTCGAGGGCGCGGGCCGGGTCGCCCGGGAAGTCCTCGTGCGCCCAGGACGGTTCGTACGCACCCGGGAAGTCCTCCGGGGTCGTCGCGTACTCGGGCTGCTCCGCCGTCTTGGACGCGCCCGCGGCCCCCGGGCGCCCGAAGCCGAAGTCCTTGCCGAAGTCCTGGCCGAACTCGCCGAACTCCTTGGCCAGTTCGGCCAGGCCCTCCCGTACGCCCGTCGGCCAGTCGCCCCGCGCGAAGTGGTCCTGGACCTGCTCCTGCACCCGTCGCGCCATGCGCTGCAGCTCCTCCTGCGCCTGGGCGCGAGCCCGCTCCTGCGCCTCCTTGGCCTGGCGGCGTGCCCTCTGGGCCTCCTCACGGGCCCGTCGGCTCTCGTCCTTGGCGCGCCGGGCCTGCTCCTTCCACTCCTGCTTGACGCGGCGCATCTCCTCCCGGGCGGCGCGCCAGGCCTCCTTCTCCGACTGGTCGCCGTACGCCCCGAAGGCACCCGCGTGCTCCTTGGTGCCCCGGCGCGCCTCGGAGACCGCGGCCCGCATCTCGCGGCGCAGGTCACCCGCCGCCCCCCGGACGTCCGCCTGGATCTCGGCGGCCAGCTCGGCGACCGACTCGCGGATCTCCAGCTCCAGGTCGGCCAGTTCACCGCTGCGGTCGGCCAGTTCGGCGCGGCCCGCGTCCGTGATCGCGTACACCTTGCGGCCGCCCTCGGTGGTGTGCGTGACCAGGCCCTCGGCCTCCAGCTTGGCCAGCCGGGGGTAGACGGTGCCGGCGGACGGTGCGTACAGCCCCTGGAAGCGCTCCTCCAGCAGCCGGATCACCTCGTATCCGTGGCGTGGTGCCTCGTCGAGAAGCTTCAGCAGGTACAGCCGCAGGCGTCCATGGGCGAAGACGGGAGGCATGTCAGAGCCCCTTCCGCTCGGTAGGGCCGCCGGTCGTGCCGGGGGAGGCATCGGCGGGCGGCGCGCCCCAGGGCTCGTCCTCGGCGGGTGGGCGGCGCAGCAGGGCGATGGAGCCGGAGACCGTGGTCGCCTTCAGTCGGCCGTTGCCCCCGCCCAGGCGGCCCGTGATCTTCTTCGCGCCCCACTGCCCGGTGACGCGCAGGTCGTCGAAGGCGTTGGACACCGTGCCGCTCGCGGTGTTCGCCTCCACCTCGGCGTCGGCCGGGTGAGGGAGACGGATGGCGATCTCGCCCGAGACGTTCGTCAGACGCGCTTCGGTGGGACCGCTCGTGGGATCGAGGTCCAGGATGATCGAACCGCTGACGGAGTCGGCCTTCACGGACGGGCACGCGCCCTCGATGACGGTCAGGTCGCCGGAGACGGAGTTGAGCCGCAACTCGCCGGTGACGCCCTGGGCCTCCACGTTTCCCGACACCGTGGTGGCGCGGACCGGGCCGGAGACGCCGACCAGGGTCGTCGCGCCCGTGACGCTCTTGACGTCGGCGCCGCCGTCGATCCCGGAGACCAGGGCGTCGGCTCCGACCACGCCCACCTCCACGCGAGTGGACGCCGGGACGGCGAGGGAGACCACCGCGCTGCGACGCCAGCCCTTGGGGTCGAGCCACTTGAGGAAGCCCTTCCAGGGCAGGTCGTCGTAGGCCACGGTGAGGGTGCCGTCCTTCTGTGTCACCGTCAGGGAGGGGCCCTCGACCTGTGAGACCTCCAGCCGTGCGGAACCCTCGTCGGTGCCCACGACGTTCACCGTTCCGTTGACGATGCGCACGTGGAGTGCGGTCACCGGGTCGTCGAAGGTGAGCTTCCTCGGCTCTGCGACGGACCACTCGGGCATGGTGCTGACCTCCTCGGCCGGTGCGGGCTCGGGCGGGCGACGGGCGGTCGCCTCGGCAGGCTCGCACGCCGCACACGCTCGCCACACGTCGACGGACGCGGCATATCGCGTCTTCGCCATTCACGATATATCGCGGACACGGGAAGTCAAGACACTCGTTCCGGTGATCGCTCACGCACAACGGTGGGGCGCCCCCGTCCACGGGGCGCCCCACCCGACGATGCCGCCTACTCGTCTTCCTCGTCGTCCAGCCGTGCCAGCCAGGTCGCCAGCCGTTCCACCGGCACCTCAAAGTCCGGGTTGAGGTCGACGAACGTGCGGAGCTGCTCGGCGAGCCACTCGAAGGTGATCTCCTCCTCGCCGCGCCGCTTCTCCAGTTCCTCGATGCCACGGTCGGTGAAGTACACGGATGCTCTCCTGAAGGCGCTGGGCCGGACGTACAACTCCAGGTTAAGCCGCGTGGCAGCACCGGATCACTGCACGCACCGCTCTCCTGCCCGGGCCCGCCTCCACGTGCGCGTGGGGGGGGCTACCCGCAACGCGAAGGGGCCCGGTCCCGAGCCGGAACTCGGGACCGGGCCCCTCGCGGTGCCGTGAGACCTACGCCTCGAACACCTCACGCACCAGCTGCTCCTGCTCCGCCTGGTGCCGCTTCGCCGAACCCACCGCCGGGGACGACGAGTGCGGGCGGGAGATGCGGCGCAGGCGCTCGCCGGCCGGGATGTCCGCGCCGACCGCCAGGTCCAGGTGGTCGATCAGGTTCAGGGCGATGAACGGCCAGGCGCCCTGGTTCGCCGGCTCCTCCTGGGCCCAGAGGTACTTCTCGGCGTTCGGGTACTTCTTGATCTCCTCCTGGAGCTCCGCACCCGGCAGCGGGTACAGGCGCTCGAGGCGGATGATCGCGGTGTCCGTGATGCCGCGCTTGGTGCGCTCGGCCTCCAGGTCGTAGTACAGCTTGCCGGCCACGAAGACGACCTTGCGGACGGCAGCGGCGTCCACCGTCGAATCGCCGATGACCGGGCGGAACTGACCCGACGTGAACTCCTCCGTCTTCGACGCGGCGGCCTTCAGACGCAGCATCGACTTCGGGGTGAAGACCACCAGCGGCTTGTGGTGCGGGTTGTGCACCTGCCAGCGCAGGAGGTGGAAGTAGTTCGACGGGAGGGTCGGCATGGCGACCGTCATGTTGTTCTGGGCACAGAGCTGGAGGAACCGCTCGACGCGGGCCGAGGAGTGGTCCGGGCCCTGACCCTCGTAGCCGTGGGGGAGCAGCAGGACGACACCGCTCGTCTGGCCCCACTTCTGCTCCGCCGCCGAGATGTACTCGTCGACCACCGTCTGCGCGCCGTTGACGAAGTCGCCGAACTGCGCCTCCCACATCACGAGCGCGTCGGGGCGGGCCAGCGAGTAGCCGTACTCGAAGCCCATGACCGCGTACTCGGACAGAAGGGAGTTGTAGACGTTGTAGCGCGCCTGGTCCTCGGCGAGGTACTGGAGCGGGGTGTACTCCTCGCCCGTCTGGCGGTCGATGAGGACCGCGTGGCGCTGGCCGAAGGTGCCCCGCTGGGAGTCCTGGCCGGACAGGCGGACCGGGGTGCCCTCCAGGAGGAGGGAGCCGACCGCGAGGGTCTCGCCCATGCCCCAGTCGATCGTGCCGTCCTCGACCATCGCCGCCCGGCGCTGCAGCTGCGGCAGCAGACGCGGGTGCACGTGGAAGGAATCCGGGATGTTGACCTGGGACTCGGCGATGCGCTTCACGACCTCGGTGGAGATCGCGGTGTTCACGGCGACCGGGAACTCCGCCTGCGGGTCCGACACCGGGCCGACGCTCGGCTGGGCGGTCGTGGCCTCGCGGACCTCCGTGAAGACCTTCTCCAGCTGGCCCTGGTAGTCCTGCAGCGCCTGCTCGGCCTCTTCCAGGGTGATGTCGCCGCGACCGATCAGGGACTCGGTGTACAGCTTGCGCACCGAGCGCTTCTTGTCGATCAGGTCGTACATCAGCGGCTGGGTGAAGGCCGGGTTGTCCGACTCGTTGTGACCGCGGCGGCGGTAGCAGATGAGGTCGATCACCACGTCCTTGTTGAACGCCTGGCGGAACTCGAAGGCGAGCCGCGCCACGCGCACGACCGCCTCCGGGTCGTCGCCGTTCACGTGGAAGATCGGGGCCTCGATCATGCGGGCCACGTCCGTCGCGTACATGGAGGAGCGCGAGGACTCGGGGGCCGCGGTGAAGCCGACCTGGTTGTTGATGACGATGTGGACCGTGCCGCCGGTGCGGTAGCCGCGCAGCTGCGACATGTTCAGGGTCTCGGCCACCACGCCCTGGCCCGCGAAGGCCGCGTCGCCGTGGATCGCCACCGGCAGGACCGTGAAGTCCGTACCGCCCTTGTTGATGATGTCCTGCTTGGCCCGGGTGATGCCTTCGATGACCGGGTCGACCGTCTCCAGATGGGACGGGTTCGCGGCCAGCGAGACCTTGATCTGCTCGCCGTCCAGGCCCGTGAAGGTGCCCTCGGCGCCCAGGTGGTACTTCACGTCGCCGGAGCCGTGCATCGACTTCGGGTCGAGGTTGCCCTCGAACTCGCGGAAGATCTGTGCGTACGACTTGCCGACGATGTTCGCCAGCACGTTCAGGCGGCCGCGGTGGGCCATGCCGATGACGACCTCGTCCAGGCGGGACTCGGCAGCGGAGTCGATCACCGCGTCGAGCAGCGGGATGACGGACTCGCCGCCCTCGAGGGAGAAGCGCTTCTGGCCGACGTACTTCGTCTGCAGGAAGGTCTCGAAGGCCTCCGCGGCGTTCAGCCGGCGCAGGATGCGCAGCTGCTCCTCGCGCTCCGGCTTGGAGTGCGCGCGCTCCACGCGGTCCTGGATCCACTTGCGCTGCTTGGGGTCCTGGATGTGCATGTACTCGATGCCGGTGGTGCGGCAGTACGAGTCGCGGAGCACGCCGAGGATGTCCCGCAGCTTCATCATCGACTTGCCGGCGAAGCCGCCGACGGCGAACTCGCGCTCCAGGTCCCACAGGGTGAGGCCGTGCTCGGTGATGTCCAGGTCGGGGTGCTTGCGCTGCTGGTACTCCAGCGGGTCGGTGTCGGCCATGACGTGGCCGCGGACCCGGTAGGAGTGGATCAGCTCGAAGACGCGGGCGGCCTTGGTGACGTCGTCGTCGTGGCTGGCGTCGATGTCCTTGAGCCAGCGGACCGGCTCGTAGGGGATGCGCAGGGCCTCGAAGATCTCGTCGTAGAAGCGGTTCTCGCCCAGCAGCAGGTTCGCGACCTGGCGGAGGAACTCGCCGGAGGCGGCGCCCTGGATCACCCGGTGGTCGTAGGTCGACGTGAGCGTCATGACCTTGGAGACGCCGAGCTTGTTCAGGGTGTCCTGGGAGGTGCCCTGGAACTCCGCGGGGTAGTCCATGGAACCGACGCCCATGATCACCGACTGGCCGGGCATCAGGCGCGGCACCGAGTGGACCGTGCCGAGGCCGCCGGGGTTGGTGAGGGAGACGGTGACGCCGGTGAAGTCGTCCATCGTCAGCTTGCCGTCGCGGGCGCGGCGGACGATGTCCTCGTAGGCCTGCCAGAACTCGAAGAAGTTCAGCGTCTCGGCCTTCTTGATCGCCGCGACGACGAGCTGGCGGTCGCCGTTGGGCTTGACCAGGTCGATGGCGAGGCCCAGGTTGACGTGGTCCGGCTTGACGAGGGTGGGCTTGCCGTCCTTCTGCGCGAACGACCAGTTCATCGACGGCATCGCCTTGATGGCCTGGACCATCGCGTAGCCGATGAGGTGCGTGAAGGAGATCTTCCCGCCGCGGGCGCGCTTGAGGTGGTTGTTGATGACGATGCGGTTGTCGAAGAGCAGCTTCACCGGGACCGCGCGCACGGACGTGGCCGTGGGGATCTCCAGGGAGGCGTTCATGTTCTTCGCGACGGCGGCGGCGGGGCCGCGCAGCGTCACCAGTTCGGGGCCGGCGGGGGCCTCGGACACGGGCTCGTCCTTCTTGGGCTGGGCGGGGGCCGCGGCGGGCTTCGCGGCGGCGGGTGCGGCGGGCTTGGCCGGAGCCGGTGCGGCGGCCGCCGGGGCGGGCTTCGCCGGGGTCGGGGCCGGTGCGGCGGCGGGCTGCGGAGCGGCGGCGGCCGGGGCCTGCGGTGCGGCGGGGGCCGCGGGCGCTGCCGCCTGCGGGGCCTGCGCTGCCTGGGGCGCCGTGGTGGTCTCCGCGGCCCCCGCGGCCGCGGTACCCGCCGGAGCCGAGGCGGCAGCGGCGGCGGCCCCGGGCTTGTAGTCGGCGAAGAAGTCCCACCAGGCACGGTCTACCGAATTCGGGTCCTGGAGGTACTGCTGATAGATCTCGTCGACGAGCCACTCGTTGGGACCGAACGCAGCAGCGGGATTCCTCCCGGCTTGGTCGTCGGTCGAGACGCTCGGGTTACTCGGGGACTGTGGCGACACGGCGGCAACCGCCCTCTTCCGCTTCACAAGGTGATTGGACAGCGGGAATAAAGGCTACGCCTCCAAGACCGTGAAGGTCAGGTCGGGCCGGTTCATCGTCGCGTAAGTCACATCAGAAAGTGCGTTTCAGGGGTTGAAATGGCGGGAAACAAGCGTGGTTCCGGTTGTGGACGGGTGCGACGACCCGGGCCCGGCGCGGGGAGTACGCGGGCCTCTGCCTGATCACACGTATCCGGCTGCGCGGACAGACGTGGATCTTGTTGCTCCGCTTCGAACTTTACGTCAACTTGGCAGAGATGGCTCTCCTGGAAGGGTGACCTGGATCCGGCAGCCGCGCGGGGATTCGGCCACACCGATCCGGCCACCGTGCAGATCCACCGCCCAGCGGGCGATCGCCAGGCCGAGGCCCGTGCCGCCGTCGCTGCCGGGCCCGTGCGGCCGGTTCACGGCGCCGCGGTTGAATCGCTCGAAGACCCGGTGCCACTCCGACTGGGGGATGCCGGGACCCTCGTCCAGCACCTCCAGCTCCAGGGAGTCCGGGGCGGGTCCGCGCCGGGCCTTCACCGTGACGCGGCCGTGCGGCGGGCTGTGCTTGACCGCGTTGTCGATCAGGTTGGCGACGACCTGGTGGATCCGCTCCGGGTCCGCGTGCGCGGTCAGCTCCGGCGGGGAGACGTCGAGGTGCAGATGGACGTCCGTACGGGTGTGGGTGCCGGAGCCCGAGGCGATGCCCGCGCGCGCGGAGGACACCATCTGGGCCTCCTTGAGGACGCCCGAGAGGTACGGCCACACCTCGAAGCGACGTTTCTTCAGCGGAACGACGCCGTTGTCCAGGCGGGAGAGGTCCAGCAGCGTCTCCACCAGGCGGCCGAGGCGCTCGGTCTGCTTCAGCGCCGTGCGCATGGTCTCCGGGTCGGCCTCGGTGACCCCGTCGACGATGTTCTCCAGCACCGCGCGCAGGCCCGCGATGGGGGTGCGCAGCTCGTGCGAGACGTTCGCCACCAGCTCCTTGCGCTGGCTGTCCTGGGCCTCCAGCTCGTCGGCCATCAGGTTGATCGTCTGGGCCAGGTCGCCCAGCTCGTCCCGGCGGTTGTCACGCACGCGACGGCTGTAGTCGCCGTGCGAGATGGACCGGGCCACCGCGTTCATCTCGTCCAGCGGGGCGGTGAGCGAGTGCGCCACGAACTGCGTGATCAGCAGGGTGGCGATCATCGAGAACACCGTGATGAACCGCAGCTCGGTGGCGGTGCGCACCGCGATCATCAGCAGGCCCGTGGTGATGAACACCGAGATGACGACCAGCGCGCCCAGCTTGGTCTTGATCGAGAACGGACGTACGCCGCCCCAGGGCTGCCCGGGGCTCCTCCGCGCGGCCGACCGCCCGTCGCTCATGGCGTCGGGGTCTCCAGGGCGTAGCCCACGCCGTGCACCGTCCGGATGCGCTCCGCTCCGATCTTCCGCCGCAGCGCCTTGATGTGGCTGTCGACGGTGCGGGTGCCGGAGGCGTCCGCCCAGTCCCACACCTCGGCGAGCAGCTGCTCACGGGAGAGCACGGCGCGCGGCGTGTTGGCCAGGCACACCAGGAGATCGAACTCGGTGGGCGTCAGGTGGACGTCCTCGCTGCGCACCCGCACCCGGCGCTGCGCATGGTCGATCTCCAGTTCGCCGAGGCGCAGTATGCCGGTGCGCGGGGTCGCGGCGGCCAGCGCGGCCCGCTCCACCCGCCGCAGCAGCACGTGCACGCGCGCCGCCAGCTCCCGCATCGAGAACGGCTTGGTCATGTAGTCGTCGGCGCCGACACCGAGCCCGACCAGCATGTCGGTCTCGTCGTCGCGCGCGGTGAGCATCAGCACCGGCACCGGGCGCTGGGCCTGCACGCGCCGGCAGACCTCCAGGCCGTCGAAGCCCGGCAGCATGATGTCGAGGATCAGCAGGTCGGGCTGCCAGGCCTCCGCCGTGTCGACCGCCGCCGGACCGTCACCTGCCGTTTGCACGAGGAATCCCTCCGCGCGCAGACGGGTGGCGATGGCGTCGACGATCGTCTGGTCGTCCTCGACCACCAGGACGCGCCGCTGAGCGCCCGGGGTCGCCGTCGTGCCGTTGTGGGAGGTATGTGTCTGCTCCATCGCCCGCCCCTGGGGTTGCTTTCCGGAATCCGTGGGGTGATCCCATGACTGCGTTTGACGCTTGAATGATCGGCGTCAGGGAAGCAGCGTACGGGGAGTTACCGCCGGTCGGCTATCCAGGTCCGATCGCGAGGTGCACGACGTCGGGAACGCCCCGGGCAACGGGCACCTCTTCGGTACGCACCTGCCGGAACCCGGCATTCCTAAGGGTTCCTTCAAATTCCGGAGAGGGCTCGGCCGACCACACCGCGAGCACACCGCCGGGTTTCAACACCCTTGCGCAGCTTGTGAGTCCGGACGTCGAGTAGAGGCTGCCGTTGTCGTCCGTGACGGTCCACGCGGGGCCGTTGTCGATGTCCAGGCAGAGGGCGTCGTACGTGTCCGATGTCTCATTGACGTGGGCGACGAGGTCGGCCTCCACGATGCGGGTGCGCGGATCGGCGAGCGCGTCGGCGGACAGCGCGGACAGGGGCCCGTCGAGGTGCCAGTCGATGACGGCCCGTTCGCGTTCGACGACGGTGATGCGACCCCAGCGGGGGTCGGCTGCGGCGTGCGCGAGCGAGAAACCGACGCCGAGTCCGCCGATCAGCACGCTCGGGTCCGGGCGGCCGTCCAGGGCGTCGGACGCTGCCTGCACCAGCAGCCGTTCCGAGCGCCCGTCGGAGGTGTCCATCAGGAAGCAGCCGTTGGAGATGATCTGCAGCAGCTCGCCGTGGCGCCGCAACACGACCTCGCCGTGCGGTCCCTCACGACGGTCCAGGACCACCGGGGTCTCGTCGGTGTCGTACGGATGAGGCATGGACCACATTCTGGTGACCGGCGGGGCGGGGGACGACGGATTTTCTCCGGCGGTCGAACGGCCTTTCCCGCAGTGGTCGAACGGACCACCGATGCCGCCGACGCCCGTCCGCGGTCACCCCGGACGCCGGAAACAGCTGGGAAGTTGCTATGAATCGCGTCTCGGGTGGCGTCGGTCATAGACAGCGACCGGCGCGGCGCGAAGGGTGGAGCGCGACGGAAGGAGCGCCGCACCTTGGAACGTACGGTCTCGGCGGCTGACGCCACGCTCACGCCCCCCGAGACGGGCGCGCCGCTTCTGGACGGCATGCCGCGTCAGCGCACGGCGCCGCCGCCGTCGCGCCCCGGCTGCGCTCCCGGTGCCGTGGACGGCACCGCGCCTGGCATCGCTGCTGCCGAGCCCCACGCGGGCGCCGTTCACTTTCGGCTACGCCGCCGTGTTGCTGGTGACCTCACTGTTCGCCCAGTTCGCCGACCCGTCGCTGGTGATCGCCCTGTATCAGGGATCCAGCACGGACGTCGCGCATCTGATGCGCAGTCCGGCGGTGGTGCTGCTGACCAGCGCGCTGTGGATCGCGGGCGGGATGATGTCGTACTACACGCTCGTCTTCCTGGTCGTGCTGACGGCGCTGGAGCGGCGGATAGGCGGTGCCCGCACGGCCGTCGTCTTCCTGCTCGGGCATGTTCTCGCGACGCTGGGCACCGAGGTCCCGGTCGGCCTCGCGGTCCTGGCGGGCCATCTGCCGGACAGTTCGCTGCACCGCCTCGACTACGGCATCAGTTTCGGCGTGGCGGCGAGCGTGGGCGCGCTGACGGGATTGCTGCGGCCGTGGCTGCGCTGGACCGTGCTGATCGTGTTCGCCGCGCTACTCCTCCAGGACCTGGCCGAGTTCACGGATCCGCTGAGCGACTGGGGCCATCTGATGGCGCTGGCGGTCGGCATCGCGACCTGGCCGCTGGTACGGCGCTGGGCCCGGACCGGAGCCGAGGTCACCCCGGCGCCGGCTCGGTGACTCCGGCCTCCGCCCCGCGGTTCCGCTGCCGGAAGCCACCCACGCAGCACGGTCGGAGGTGCCGCCCGCGAAAGCCGCCCGGCCGCTCGCGGTGATGCGTCCCGCCCTCTGCGGGATCTGCCCCCGAGTCGCTCCGCCGCTGGTCACGGTACTCGCACCGACTGATCGCCGAGAGCGAACAAGGGTCGGGGAACAATCGAATCCTCTCGTGCATTGAGTCTGCACAGCTCAACTTGACTGCCGAAGGGGAGATCATGGCTTCGACGTCCACACCGCTCACCCTGCCTGTGCTGCCGCTCGACGGCGAGGTTGTGCTGCCCGGCATGGTGGTCCCGCTGGACCTGAGCGACTCCGAGGTGCGCGCGGCGGTGGAGGCCGCCCAGGCGGCCGCCCGTTCCGAGCCCGGAAAGCCCAGGGTCCTGCTCGTTCCACGCATCGACGGCACCTACGCCGCCACCGGTGTCCTCGGCAGCGTCGAGCAGGTCGGCCGGCTCGCGGACGGCGACCCGGGCGCCCTCATCCGCGGCCTGGGACGGGTGAAGATCGGTGCGGGCACCACCGGGCCCGGCGCGGCGCTCTGGGTCGAGGGAACACGCATCGACGAGACGGTTCCCGACCCGCTGCCCGGCCACGTCGCCGAACTCGTCAAGGAGTACAAGGCCCTCGCCGCCAGCTGGCTGAAGAAGCGCGGCGCCTGGCAGGTCGTCGACCGCGTCCAGGCCATCGACGACGTATCCGCGCTCGCCGACAACTCGGGCTACTCGCCCTTCCTCACCACCGAGCAGAAGGTGGAACTCCTGGAGACCACCGACCCGGTGGCCCGGCTGAAGCTCGCCACCCAGCAGCTCCGCGACCACCTCGCCGAGCAGGAGGTCGCCGAGTCCATCGCCAAGGACGTCCAGGAGGGCGTCGACAAGCAGCAGCGCGAGTTCCTGCTGCGCCGCCAGCTGGAAGCCGTCCGCAAGGAGCTGCGCGAGCTGGGCGGCGACACCCAGGGGGGTGAGGAGTCCGACGACTACCGCGCCCGCGTGGAGGCCGCCGACCTGCCCGAGAAGGTCCGTGAGGCCGCCCTCAAGGAGGTCGACAAGCTCGAGCGCACCAGCGACCAGTCCCCCGAGGGCTCCTGGATCCGCACCTGGCTCGACACCGTGCTCGAGATGCCCTGGAACGAGCGCACCGAGGACGCGTACGACATCCGCGGCGCCAGGGCCGTCCTGGACGCCGAGCACGCGGGGCTGGAGGACGTGAAGGAGCGCATCACCGAGTACCTCGCGGTGCGCAAGCGGCGCGCCGACCGGGGCCTCGGCGTCGTGGGCGGCCGCCGCGGCGGCGCCGTGCTGGCGCTCGTCGGCCCGCCCGGCGTCGGCAAGACCAGCCTCGGCGAGTCCGTCGCGCACGCCATGGGCCGCAAGTTCGTCCGCGTCGCCCTCGGCGGCGTCCGCGACGAGGCCGAGGTCCGCGGCCACCGCCGTACGTACGTCGGCGCCCTGCCCGGCCGTATCGTGCGCGCCATCAAGGAGGCCGGTTCCATGAACCCGGTCGTCCTGCTGGACGAGATCGACAAGGTCGGCTCCGACTTCCGCGGCGACCCGGCCGCGGCCTTGCTCGAGGTACTGGACCCGGCGCAGAACCACACCTTCCGCGACCACTACCTGGAGGTCGAACTCGACCTGTCGGACGTGGTGTTCCTCGCCACGGCGAACGTCCTGGAGGCCATCCCGGAGGCGCTCGCCGACCGCATGGACATCGTCCGCCTGGACGGCTACACCGAGGACGAGAAGGTCGTCATCGCCCGTGACCACCTGCTCCCGCGCCAGCTGGAGCGGGCCGGCCTGAACAAGGACGAGGTCACGATCGACGAGGCCGCGCTGCGCAAGCTCGCCGGCGAGTACACCCGCGAGGCGGGCGTGCGCACCCTGGAGCGGTCCATCGCGCGGCTGCTGCGCAAGGTCACGGCACAGCACGAACTCGGCGAGCGGGAGCTGCCGTTCACCGTCCGGGACGAGGACCTGCGCGGGCTGCTGGGGCGCCCGCACCACGTGCCCGAGTCCGCTCAGGACCCGGCCGAGCGGCGCACCGCGGTCCCCGGTGTGGCGACCGGCCTCGCGGTCACCGGCGCGGGCGGGGACGTCCTCTACGTCGAGGCGTCGCTGGCCGACCCGGAGACGGGCGCGGCGGGCCTGACCCTGACCGGTCAGCTCGGCGACGTGATGAAGGAGTCCGCGCAGATCGCGCTGAGCTTCCTGCGCTCCCACGGCGCCGAACTGGAACTGCCCGTCGGCGACCTGAAGGACCGGGGCGTGCACATCCACTTCCCGGCGGGCGCGGTCCCCAAGGACGGCCCGAGCGCGGGCATCACGATGACGACCGCGCTGGCCTCGCTGCTGTCGGGCCGGTTGGTCCGTACGGACGTGGCGATGACCGGTGAGGTCTCGCTGACCGGCCGGGTCCTGCCGATCGGCGGGGTGAAGCAGAAGCTGCTCGCCGCGCACCGGGCGGGGGTCACCACGGTGATCATCCCCAAGCGCAACGAGCCCGACCTGGACGACGTCCCGGCGGAGGTGCTGGACAAGCTCGACGTCCACGCCGTCACGGACGTCCGCCAGGTCCTGGAGCTGGCGCTCGCGCCCGCCACAAGCGACGCGACGCCGGAGGTTCCGGTGGCGGCGTGACGGACGCCGCCGGATGAGGGAAGGCCCGGGTTTCGTGAGGGAGGCCCGGGCCTTCGCCATGGACCGGTGCTGCCGTTGGTCTACGCCTGCGAAATACTGACGGAGCTGCGGCGACGGCGACCTTCGGCGGAGACTTTCGAGGAACGGGATACCGGATCAGGTGACTGACGTGCACGAGGACGGAAACGGCGAGCGGCGTCCGGTGGACCCCGGCGCGTCGGCGGAGGGCGCGGACCGGTCCGGTGGCGCGAACCAGGAGTTCCTGGCGCTCGAGCGCGAGCTGACCGTGTTCCTGCGGCGCGCCCGCGCCAACGCCGGACAGATGGCCCGGGAGGTCCACCCGGACCTGGAGTCCGCCGCGTACGGGCTCCTCGTACGGCTGGACGAGAGCGGCCGCCAGCGCGCCACGGAACTCGCCGCCTACATCGGTGTCGGCAAGGCCACGATGTCCCGCCAGCTGCGCGCCCTGGAGGAGCTGGGTCTGGTCGCCCGGGAGCCCGACCCGGCCGACGGCCGTGCCTGGCTCGTGCATCTCACGGAGGAGGGCCACCGGCGTGTCGGCCACGTCCGCGAGGCCCGCCGCGCCCGCTATGTGCGCCAGCTCGCCCACTGGGACCCGCGCGAGGTGGCTGAACTGGCTCGGCTCCTGCACCAGTTGAACCTGGGCATGGACAAGCAGTAGCCGTACGGTGGCAGGAGCCCGACCAGGGCGACGGCCCTACGGGGCGGGAACTCGCCATGGCGGGAGCCCTACGGCTCCACGTACACCACCGTCGCGTCGTCGTGCGTCTTGCTGCGGCCGAGGTACGCCCGTTCCGCACGGTCGGCGCTCTCCAGTGCCCGTACGCGCTCCACCAGCGCCGCCGCTCCCTCCTTGCGGACGACTGCGAACAGATCCGTCCAGTCGCCCTGGCGGAACTTCTCCGTCCAGCGCGTCGCCCCGTCCGTCAGGCCCACCAGGGCGCGCACCCGCCCGCGCGGCAGTTCCCCGGTGACCGCTCGGGCCGCGACCGAGGGGTCCGCGGCCGCCGTGAAGAAGCCGCCCTCCTTGTTGCGGACCCTCGCGTCCACCAGCGCGTCCGTGGCCAGCGCCGCGCGCGGGAGGCGGGCGAGGCGGTCGTCCAGGAGGACGGTGACCGTGCCGTCGGGGGCCTCGACGAGGAGCGCCGAGTCCGACAGCACGAGGTACTCCACCGCTGCCTCGGACCAGCGGGCGAGGACCACGGTCGCCTGGGGCGTCCGCGGGTGAGAAAGGTCACAAGTGGAGCCATGGGTGTCGGCGGTGCGGAGAACGGCCTCCGCGAGGATCTCCGACAGTGTCAGATCCCGGTGGGAAACGGACAGTTCGGTCAGCAGGCCGCCCAGGCGCGCGCAGAACCAGGAGACGGAATGCAGACAGCCGTCGTCGCCGGCCGGCGGGGTCACCCCGTCCAGGACGACCAGCGCCCCGCCCTGTCCTGAAGCCGGAAGCGCGAGCGCGGCGAAGTCCTCGTTCGGGTGAGTCGCATCGCCGGGTTCGGACGTCAGCTCAATACGCATCCAGCCAGTCTGCACGAGGCCTTCACAAGGTCCACGAAAGGCCGTCAACGGTCGCCGAATCGATGCGAGCGCGCAGGTCAGCCGCCTGGTTTGGTACGGAATAATCGCTTCCGGTGGAGCGTGGTGGCGAATATTGCCAAAGTGCGCCGCCGACGTCCAACCGGCCCACCGCGCAAGGCCTCCGCACGCGCCAGAGGAACTTGCCCGCCAACTCCCCACCGATGTTCACTCCTTCGGGTGGCGGGTCAGGCGAAGCGAGACCTCTGCCCACCGGCACTGGGAGGGTCGGAAGCCGTCGTACCGGGTCGGCATTCCCGTTGACGGAACGTCACCCCGGGCCCATGGGTACACGAGTGAGGAAGTGCGAGCACCGGTGCAGAAGACGCGGCCTCGGAGCACAGGCAAGCAGACGGCCCCCGCGCAGGGGGCCTCGTCCGAGTCCGCGGGCCACGGCCGCGCCGCCCATGTGCGCAACCGGCTGATCGTCGCCGTCGCCGTGGTCGCCGCCGCCATCGCCGGGGCCGGGGCGCCGAGCGTCGTCGCCGCCTCCGGGCAGTTGCACGACTCCCAGAACCTGGTCACGCTCGCCGAGCAGACCCAGGACGCGCTCGTCCTCGCCCACTCGCTGGCCGACGAACGGGACGAGGTCACCTCGTACGTGGCCGCCGGGCGCCCCGGGTCGAAGGCGCCCGCAGAGCAGCAGCAGGCCCGTGTCGACCGGGAGATCGAGGACCTGCGCGCCAACCCGGACCTCTCCGTCGGCCTGCGCAGGGACCTCGACGACGTGGCCGCGGTGCGGCGAGCAGCGCTCACCGGGAAGAGCACCGCTCTCCAGGCGCATCAGGCGTACTCCGCCGCCATCACCGAGCTGCACGCGCTCGCCGAGCAGCTGGCCGATCGGATGCCGCCGCGCGCCGGCTCCGGCGCCCACTCCCTCGCCGAGCTCGACACCGCCGTGCAGCAGGCCGCCGCCGCCCGCGGGCTGCTCCTCGCGGCCCTGAACATCCCGAGCACCACCCGGACCGTCATCAGCCCGGTCACCGGACTGCCGACCACCGTCAACACCTCCTCGGCCGCCGACACCAAGCAGCGCGACGCGCTCACCGCCGCCGCCCAGCAGGCCGCCGTCCGCTCCGACGCGGCGATCGCCGGCTTCCGCGACACCGCGCCCGCCGCGGCCAAGTCCTCCTACGACTCCACGGTGACCGGCCCCGAGGTCTCCTCCGCCGAGAAGTACCTCGCCTCCCTCACCGACCAGCCCACCCTCTCCGACAGCGACCTCGGCCTGAGCACCAAGAAGGTCGACGCCGCCCTCTCCGCCCGCGTCGACCTCATGCGCGGCGTCGAGTCCTCCCTCTACGAGGCCCGCAGCAAGGACCTCGCCCGGCTGCGCGACGACGACGTCACGGCGCTGGAGATCCGCATCGCCGTCCTCGGCGCCATCCTGCTGGCAGCCGTCGGCATCGCCATGGCCATGGCCCGCAGTCTCACCCGCCCGCTCGCCGTGCTCCGCCTGGGCACCGCGCGCGTGGCCGCCGACCCGGCCGGCGAGGAGCCGGTGAAGTTCACGGGCCGCAACGACGAGTTCGCGCAGGTCGTCCGCTCCGTCAACGCCCTGCACGCGCACGCGGTCGCCCTCCAGGAGCGCCTTTCGACCCTGGAGGCCGACCGCAGGCACCTCGTCGGCCAGCGGCAGACCATGGCCGACGAGCGCGAGAGGCTGCGCGCCGAACTCGCCCAGGCCGCTGCCCACCTGCAGCAGGTTCGCCACAGCATCCACTCCACCTTCGTCAACCTCGCCCTGCGCACCCTCGGCCTGGTCGAGCGCCAGCTGACCGTCATCGAGGGCCTGGAGGAGCGGGAGCAGGACCCGGAGCGGCTGTCCACGCTGTTCAAGCTCGACCACTTCGCCACGGTCATGCGCCGCCACAGCGAGAACCTCCTCGTCCTGGCCGGCGCCGAGCACGTCCAGCAGCACGCCGGACCGGTGCCGCTCGTCGACGTGGTGCGCGCCGCGGTCAGCGAGATCGAGCGCTACGAGCGCGTCCGTATCGCCGCGCTGCCCCCGCACGCGCACGTCGCCGGGTTCGCCGCCGACGACCTGTCGCACCTGGTCGCCGAACTCCTGGAGAACGCCACCTCCTTCTCGCCGCCCGACGTCCCCGTCGAAATCTCCGGCTGGCTCCTGGAGAGCGGCGAGGTGATGCTCTCCGTGCAGGACGAGGGCATCGGCATGGCCGCCGACCGGTTGAGCCGGCTCAACGCCCGGCTCGCCGACTTCGACCCGGAGGACTCCTACGACCAGGAGAGCGGCGAGGGCCTCGGGCTCGGCCTGTACGTGGTGGCCCGCCTCGCCCACCGGCACGGCGTGCGGGTGCAGTTGCGGGAGCAGAAGCAGGGCGGCATCGCGGCCGTCGTGGTCCTGCCGAAGCCGCTGCTCGTCCAGGCGCCGGCCGCGGCCGTACCCGCCGGGGCCCCGGTGGCCGGGGGCGCGCACTCCTTCTCGCTGCCCGGCGCGGACGCGGAGGTCAACTCCAACGTCCTCAGCGGTCGTGCGCGGCTCGCGCCGGGGAGGCCCGAGGGCGACGAGGACCCCCTGATCGCGGCGGCGGAGGAGGCCGTACGGGAGCGGGAGGAGAGCGAGCAGCGGCAGGAGCCCGCCCACGGAGAGGAATCCGTACGGGACGACTGGGACGCCACGCGCGCCGAACCAGTACGCGAGCCCGCCGCCCCGGAGCCCGCCGCCGAGCCCGAGTTCGGTCCCGAGACCACGATGGAGCTGTTCCTTCCATCGCCCCGCGTGGAGCCGTCGCCCCGGGCGCAGGAGCCCGGCCCGACCGCCGACATCCCCGCCCAGGCGTCCGCCGACCCCTATGCCATCGGTCCGGAGAGCCACGAGCGCACCGTGGACGAGGGCGAGCCGGGGCCCGCCGCGCAGGCGCCCCGCACCACGGCCACCGAGCCGCCCGCGCCGGAGGCACCTCAGGAGCCCGCGGGGCCCCAGGAGCCCGAGGAGCCTCAGGAGCCCGAGACCCCCCGGCTCACCGCCAAGGGGCTCCCCAAGCGCACCCCCAAGATCTCCACGCCCGCTCCGGCCCCACGGCCGCGTGCCGGCGGTGTGGACGCCGAGGCGCTGCGCCGCAGGCTCGGCGGGTTCCACCGGGGAGCCAAGGAGGGCTTCCGCCACGTCGAGGCGGAGATCGCCGAGCGGACGGGGGAGACCAAGGCACCCGGGCACCGGCCCACGGCTCCACCTCAGCACGCGACACCCGGCACCGCACAGGACGTTGAATCATCGGGGGGCACAGTCGAGGAGGCAAGCAGTTGACCGCGTCCAGTACCTTCGGACTGAGCAGTGAAGCCCGCAACCTGCACTGGCTGCTGACCAACCTGGTGGAGGAGGTGCCCGGCATCCTGTCGGTCGCGGTGGTCTCCTCCGACGGCCTGCTCCTGCTCTCGTCCGACCCGGGCCGCGTTGCGGAAGCCCGCGCGGGCCGTGACGCAAGGCCCAGCGGCCCCAAGGGGTCCGCCGCCGACCTCGCCACGATCGTCTCCGGCATCGGCAGCCTCACCATCGGCGCCGCCAAGCTGATGGACGCCGGCCGGGTCAAGCACACGATGGTCGCGATGGACGAGGGCAGCCTGTTCGTCATGTCCATCAGCGACGGCTCGCTGCTCGGCGTGCACGGCTCCGCGGACTGCGACATGAGCGTGGTGGCGTACCACATGGCGCTCTTCGTGGGTCGCGCCGGACACGTCCTGACCCCCGAACTCCGCAGCGAGCTGCGCAGGTCCCTCGAGGCCGAGTCGGCAGGGAGCGCCCGATGAGCGGCACACAGAAGAAACTTCCCGTCCGCGGCGGCGAGCGCAAACCCGCCCGCGTACGCCCCTACTCCCTGACCGGGGGCCGCACCCGCTTCGGCCACGTCCTGCTCGTCGAGACCTTCGTCGCCGCGCTGGACGCCCCCGAGGAGCGGCGGGAACTGACGAATGGTTCACTGTCCACCCGCGTGATGCCGGAGATGCGGGCCATCGTCGAACTGTGCCGCCGTATGCGCACGGTGGCGGAGATCGCGGCACTGCTGAAGATGCCGCTCGGGGTGGTCCGCGTGCTCCTGAGCGACCTCGCGGACCAGGGAAAGATCCGTGTGTACGGAACCGGTCACGGCACGGGACAGCCGGACCGCGCTCTGCTGGAAAGGGTGCTGAGTGGACTCCGTCGTCTCTGACGCCGCCCCGGGCGTCGACCGACTCGTCGAGCCGGACGAGGAACTGAAGGCCTGGCAGACGGACCGTACGCGCGCTCCGATAGCCACGAAGATCGTGGTGGCGGGCGGCTTCGGCGTCGGCAAGACCACCCTGGTGAGCGCCGTCTCGGAGATCACGCCCCTGCAGACCGAGGCGCTGATGACCGAGGCCAGTGAGGAGACCGACGACCTCACCGGCACCCCGGACAAGCTCACCACCACCGTGGCCATGGACTTCGGCCGCATCACGCTCGACGACGACCTGGTGCTGTACCTCTTCGGCACGCCGGGCCAGCAGCGGTTCTGGTTCATGTGGGACGACCTGGTGCGCGGCGCGATCGGGGCGGTCGTCATGGCCGACACCCGCCGGCTCGCGGACTGCTTCCCGGCGCTCGACTACTTCGAGAGCAGCGGCCTGCCGTACATGGTCGCCGTCAACCACTTCGACGGCAGCGAGCGGTTCGAACCCGAGGATGTGCGCGAGGCCCTCACCATTCCCGCACACATACCTGTCATGATCATGGACGCGCGCCGCCGGATCTCGGTGATCGAGACCCTCCTGGTCCTGGTGGGCCACGCGCTGGACGTCACCCCCGAGTAGTCCCCCGGCAGTGAGCGAGCCGAAGGGGCGCGCCGGTGTCGAGGGACCGAACGCGCGGAGGCCCGGAGGGCTGAGCACGATCGGGCCCTCGACACCGGCTTCAGCGCCCCGGAGGCGAACGAGCCAAAAGATAGGGAGCACCACCCGCATGCGGAAGATACTCGTCGTCGGAGCCGGTCAGTCCGGACTCCAGCTCGCCCTCGGCCTCCAGTCGCACGGCTACGAGGTCACCCTGATGTCCAACCGGACCGCGGACGAGATCCGTACCGGCCGGGTCATGTCGACGCAGTGCATGTTCGACACGGCGCTGCAGTACGAGCGCGACCTGAAGCTGAACTTCTGGGAGTCCCAGGCCCCGAAGATCGAAGGACTGGGCGTGTCCGTCGCCGCTCCCGGCTCGTTCGACCCGGGCCCGTCGCAGCGCGCGATCGACTGGGTGGCGAAGCTCGACGGGTACGCGCAGTCGGTCGACCAGCGGCTGAAGATGGCCGGCTGGATGGAGACGTTCGCGCAGCGCGGCGGCCAGCTCGTCATCCACGGCGCCGCGGTCTCCGACCTCGACTACTTCTCCCGCACGTACGACCTGGTGCTGGTGTCGGCAGGCAAGGGCGAGCTGGTGTCGATGTTCGCCCGGGACCCCGAGCGGTCCCCGTACAGCGAGCCGCAGCGCGCGCTCGCCGTGTCGTACGTCCACGGCCTCGGGCCGCGCCCCGAGCACCCGGACTTCGACGCGGTCCGCTGCAACCTGGTCCCGGGCGTCGGCGAGCTGTTCGTCATGCCGACGCTCACCACCTCCGGCCGTGCGGACATCCTGTTCTGGGAGGGCATACCCGGCGGCCCGCTCGACGTCTTCAAGGGCGTCAAAGACCCCGGCGAGCACCTCTCCCTGACCCTGGAACTCATGGAGAAGTTCACTCCCTGGGAGTATGCGCGGGCCACGAAGGTGGAGCTGACCGACGCCGGCGGCACGCTGGCCGGGCGGTACGCGCCCACCGTGCGCAAGCCGATCGGGCGGCTGCCCGGTGGGGGACTGGTGCTCGGCGTCGCCGACGTGGTGGTGGCGAACGACCCGATCACCGGACAGGGCTCCAACTCGGCGTCCAAGTGCGCGGCCGCGTATCTGGCCTCGATCCTCGAACACGGGGACAAGGAATTCGACGAGGCGTGGATGCAGCAGACGTTCGACCGCTACTGGGAGACGGCGCGCCACGTCACCAAGTGGACGAACGCGATGCTGGGCGTGCCGCCGGAGCACGTGCTGAACCTGATCGGGGCGGCGGGGGCCATGCCGCCGGTGGCGCACCGGATCGCCAATGGGTTCAACGACCCCTCGGACTTCGAGAACTTCTTCTACGAGCCGGAGAAGGCCGAGGCCTACCTGGCGTCGGTGGCCGGCGCCTGACCTGACGCCTCCGGGCGCACGGTGCCGGACGTCGTCGGGCCCTCGGCCGTCGGCGTCCGCTCCGCCTCGGGCGCACCGGAGGCCGGGGCCGTCTCCTGGGCCGCCGCGGCCGTCTCCTGCTCGAACCGGGCTAGGGCGGCCAGCCGTTCGGGGGTGAGGGAGGCGAGCCGCTTCTCGATGTCCTTCAGCCGCTGTTCGACGTCGTCCCGGGCCTTCTTCTGCTGGTCGGTGAGGGTGAGCTGGTCGTCCAGCGCCTTACGGGCCGCGCGGGCCAGGGTGTCGGCGCTCCTCTCGGCGTCGGTCAGCTGGTTCACGGTCGCGGCCCGCTCCCGCGTCAACTGGCCGATCAGATGGCCCTCGTCGAGCGCGTGCTGTGGATCGCGGGCGAACAGCAGGCGTACGTACGGGGAGAGGGACGCGCTGCCCTGGTACTGCTGCCGGGCCAGCCGTCCGGCCGCGACGCGACTGCTCCGCAGGTCGAGCCGGGTCCTCGCGAGCTGCCCGTCGAGCCGGGCCACCTCCGCCCGTCGTTGCTTCAGCTTCTCGGTGGTGGCGTCGTAGGCCTCGGTGGCCTGCTCCGCGGCGCGGTAGAGCTGCTGAAGGTCAGTCAGGAGCCGGGCGACGGGCGGGGCGCTCGGCTGGACCGTGGCGGTGGGGGAGGCGTTCGGTTGGGCCGTGGTGGTGGGGGAGGGGTCCGGTTGCGCCGTGTTGCCGGGGGAGGGGTCCGGTCGGCCCGTGGCGCTGGGCAAGGCGTCCGGTTGGGCCGTGGTGGTGGGGGAGGGGTCAGGTTGGGCCGTGTTGCCGGGGGAGGGGTCCGGTCGGCCCGTGGTGGTGGGGGTGGGGTCCGGTTGCGCCGTGTTGCCGGGGGAGGGGTCCGGTCGGCCCGTGGCGCTGGGCAAGGTGTCCGGTTGGGCTGTGTTGCCGGGGGAGGGGTCCGGTTGGGCCGTGGTCGTGGGGACGGGGTCCGGGACGGCGATCGCCGGCGCGGTGGCGAGCAGGACCCACGTGGTCACCGCCGCCGTACCCGCCAGACACAGCAACCTTTCTGACATGTCATCACCTCCGGATGCCGGGTGGTCCCTCCACCTCGCACCGGCAGGATGAGACGGGTGCGGCCCGTGCGCGCGCCGAGTGGTCGGTTCGGCGCAGCGAGGTCACTCGGGGGCGGTGTCCGGGCCGTCTCCCGGCGTGGCGCCTGGCGTCCGGCGCGGTTTCGACCACGGCCACCGCGGACGGCCGCCGGGGTCCCCCTCCGGGTCGTACTCGTACTTCCAGCCCGGGTGGAGACCGAACCTGCCGCTCGGGCCCGCCTGGACGCGACGGTAGACGAGGACGGCGGGCGAGGCGCCGGCCGCGTCCGGGACCGGCACGCGGTACACCTTCGGGGGGTGGCCGGTGACGCCGAGCAGGACGGGCAGGACGCGCCCGTCCAGGGGGCCGCCGACGAACGGGGTGTTTTGGCTCTTCACGGCACCAGTGTCACAGCAGGTGACCGGCGCCGCCGAGCACGGGCAGGACACGCCGGGCCAGGGCGCCGACGGGACCTTCGGCGCTCTCCAGGGCCAGCGCGGAGCGGACCACCTCGGCGGTCTGCGCATCACGTCCCGCGGTGGCCACCAGTCCGGCCACGAACTGCTCCACCAGCCAGTCCCGCAACTCCTCGACCGGGGGCTCCTTGTCCTGGTCGAGCCAGATGAGGGAGGCGGCCTCGACGGAGGTGATCCACATCCGTACGGTCATCCGAAGCCCGGGGCCGGGGTCCTCGACGCCGAGGTGGGTGAGGATGTGCCCGGCCGCCGCCCGGCGCACGCCGTCGACTATGGCGGTGGTGCGGGACGTCTCGACCACGCTGCCGCCCTGGAGCAGGGCGCTGAAACCGGCGTCGTGCCGGGCGACGAAGGCGAGGTAGCGGTCGAGGGCGCGGGCGAGGCGGTGACTGAGCGGGCCCTCGGGGGGTTCGGCGAAGCACTGCCGGAGGTCGTCGGCGGCGGAGCGCAGCGCGGCCTCGTACAGCTGTTGCTTGCCGCCGGGGAAGTAGCGGTAGACGAGGGGGCGGGAGACGCCGGCAGCCTCGGCCACGTCGTCGAGGGAGACCTCCTCGGGGGCGCGGTGCGCGAAGAGGGTGAGCGCGGCGTCGAGGAGTTGCCTGCGGCGTTCTTCCACGCTGAGCCTTCGGTACGCGCGCGTGGGGGCCTCGGAGGTCATGTTCGCAGCGTAATCGTGTTGCCGGGAGGACGAGGCACCCGGAGCTGCAGCGGCCGTGCCCGGGGGCTGCGCCCCGGACCCCCATCGGCCTGAACGGCCTCGTCCTCGCTCTCCCCCCACTCTCGGCTTCGCCCGAGCATGGGGACCCCCACGACGGGCTGAAAACGCCGGCCCGAAGCCGAGACGTACTCATGCCAGCAACCCGGACGACCTCCACAACCGTCGGCCCACACCCCTGAGCACACCGATGTCGTCCAGGAAGTCCGTCAGCCGCTTCGCTCCCGTCTGCATGACCTCCCGGCGGTGGCCGCTCGCCCTCACCTGGGCCATCGCCTCCCGCTTGTCCAGGCCCACGTTCGTGTAGACCTCCGGGTTCACGAAGGCCACCGAGAACACCCGTGCGAACTCGCCGGACGTGATGCGGGTGAACTCCTGCGACCACCGCGGAGCGGTCAGCATCTGGCGGCGCAGTTCCTCACGGGCGTAGCGGACGTGGCGGGCCTCCTCGACCACGTGGATACGGGTGACCCCGCGGATCAGCGGCTGCACCCGCTCGTCGGGGAACGTCAGCCGCTGCATCCAGTCCAGGACCTCCTCGCCCAGCAGGGTGGCCGTGAACGAGCCCGGCGTGGTCGAGATCGTCTTGAAGACGCGGCCCAGGTTCTGGTGCGCCCGGCTCACCGGGTACCACGGCGTGTCGCCGTGCGCGATCAGCCGGGCGAACATCTTCGAGTGCCGGCACTCGTCCTCGATCTCGGTCAGCGCATACCGCACGTGCGCGCTCGTCGCCGCCTTGTCGTAGATGTGCCGGACCAGCAGCTGCATCAGGATGATCTCGAACCAGATGCCCAGCGAGGCGAGCGCCGCGGCCTCGTGCTGGGAGAGCCGTATCCGCTGCTCCTGGCTCATCCGCCGCCACAGCGGTGTGTCGTACAGCGACACCAGCTCCGGGGGCCAGAACCACTTTCCTTCCTCGTAGGGCGCGTCCCAGTCCAGTTCCTCGTCCGGGTCGAAGGAGTGTTTGGCGGAGGAGGCGAGAAGCCGCTCCGCCACCTGCTCCCGGTCCTTGAGCAGTCCGAGCGCGTCGCGCAGCACGTCTGCTTCGGTCACGGTCGTCATCGCTGTGCCCACCACCTCGTCGTACGGGTCGGCTGTTACCCGCGGTCACGGTCTTATGAGACTGCTTGTCAGCAACGACGTCAATCCCTTGCGTTCCACTTGTTGACGCCGCGTCTACCTCGTGTGAGCGTGTGCTCATGCCGACGTTTGAGCTGTACGCCAAGGAGCCGGAGGAACCCCTCTGGCAGGTGCCCGCGAGTGGCGCTGCCCGCTTCAGCTGGGAGTACGACGACGGGCGCGACCGGCTGCTGGCCCTGTACCAGAAGGGCAAGGACAAGCAGTGGGACGGGCAGAAGCGGATCGACTGGGACCTGGAGGTCGACCCGTACGACCCGCTCGGCACCCCCGACGAGGCGATGACCCTCTACGGGACGCCGTACTGGGCGAAGATGACCGACAAGGACAAGGGCGAACTGCGCAAACACTACGCCTCCTGGCAGTTCAGCCAGTTCCTGCACGGCGAGCAGGGTGCGATGATCTGCGCGGCGCGGATCGTGGAGTCCGTCCCCGACCTCGACGCCAAGTTCTACTCGGCGACCCAGACCATGGACGAGGCGCGGCACGCGGAGATCTACGGCCGCTTCCTGCACGAGAAGATCGGGATGCTCTACCCGATCAACGACAACCTGCAGGCACTGCTCGGAGACACCCTGCGGGACAGCCGCTGGGACATGCCGTACCTCGGCATGCAGGTCCTCATCGAGGGCCTGGCGCTCGCCGCCTTCGGCATGATCCGCGACACGACCGACAAGCCGCTGCCCAAGCAGATCCTTGCGTACGTCATGCAGGACGAGGCCCGGCACGTGGCGTTCGGCCGCATGGCGCTGCGGGACTACTACAAGCAGCTCACGGACGCCGAACTGCGCGAACGCGAGGAGTTCGTCATCGAGGGCTGCTACCTGATGCGGGACCGGCTGCGCGGGGTGGAGGTGCTGGAGAACTTCGGCATCCCCAAGGCCGAGGCGGAGGCGTACAGCGAGAACTCCGAGTTCCTTCAGCTGTTCCGGCAGTTGCTGTTCAGCCGCATCGTCCCGTGCGTGAAGGACATCGGCCTGTGGGGCAAGCGCCTCCAGCAGGCCTACGTCGACATGGGCGTCTTCGAGATGGGCGACTCGAATCTGGACCTGCTGATGGCGCAGGACGAGGAGATCGCCGAGAAGCTGGATGCGGAGCGATTCGCGGCGGAGGAGAAGGAACGGGTCGCCGAGGTGGAGGAGGCGATCGAGGAGGGTCAGCGCCTCGGCGGCTGATCACTCGATCGACGGGCGAATCGGCATATTCCCCTGGGTACGCTGGCTCTGCCAGGCAGACTCCGCCGCATGGGAGCAATCATGAGCGCCGCACGTGACTACGGTCTGGACGACGACTACGAGTGGGCTCGTCCGCCGGAGGGTGGCTGGACGGCGGACGACCTCGACAAGCTTCCCAATCTTCCTCCGCACACGGAGCTGATCGACGGGAGTCTTGTCTTCGTGAGTCCGCAGACCGCTTTCCACTCGCGTGCCACGCGCTTGCTGGAGCACACCCTGCTGGCCCAGGTGCCGGTCGAGCTTGACGTCATCCGGGAGATGACCATCAAGCTCGACAAGCGCAATCGACCGGAGCCCGACGTACTGGTTTTCCGTGCGGACGCCGATGCCGGTCCTCGGCAGACCTGGTACCGGCCGGAAGACATCGTCATCGCTGTCGAGGTCGTCTCGGAGGACTCGGAAGACCGGGACCGGGAGGTGAAACCGCGGAAGTACGCGCGGGCGGGCATCCCGCACTACTGGCGCGTCGAAGAGAACAAGGGTCTTCCGGTGGTGTACGTCTACGAACTCGACCCCGCAACCCAGGTCTACGGCCTGACCGGCATCTTCCACGACAAGCTGGAACTGACCGTCCCCTTCCCTCTCACCATCGACCTCACCGCCATCAACCGCCGCCCACCGGTCGCGCCTCCCCCGGAGGGAACGACGTCCGCAGGGTGAACGCGTAGTCCGTCGGCCCGTGCGCGCGGAGGTGAAGCAGCCGCTCCTCCGCCTCCGCCACCGTCGGGCGGTGGCCCGCCCGGACCCACCACAGCGCCGTGAACGCCTCCTCGAGCCGCTCGAACCACTCCCGGCGCCGCGCCAGCATCTCCCGGTGCCGGCCCTGGTACATGAATGCCGTCAGGGCGTTCGTGTCCCGCCACATCGACATGTTGATGATCAGCCACTCGTCACCGAGGACGGGGATGTCCGTGGCGTTGCCCGAGTCGCTCTGCAGCCGCCACACGAAACCGTCGGCCGCGTCCGCCGTCGCGTTCACCGGGTCCAGGGCCTCCACGAAGTCCTTCAACTGCGGTGAGTCCAGCGGGGCCTTGAGACGGGCGATGTTGACCTCGGCGAGTTCGTAGGTGGTCGTCATGACCGAACGGTAGGTCGGCCGGGCCGCCGGACGACAGTCCCCGTCTCAGCACCTGGACTCAACCCCTGCCGTGCGGCCGGGAGTTGAGCACCGCCTCCATGACCGCCTTGGCGATCGGCGCCGCGTCCCCGCCCCCGCTGACCTCCCCCTGCCGGCCCGCGTCCTCCACCACCACCGCGACCGCCACCGCCGGCTCGAGCGCGTCGTCCGCCTGTGCCCAGGAGATGAACCAGGCGTACGGCTTCCCGGAGTTGTCGACGCCATGCTGGGCCGTGCCCGTCTTGCCGCCCACTCGGGCGCCGGGGATCGCCGCGTTACGACCCGTTCCCTCCTGCACCACGTCCGTCATCATCTCCCGCAGCTGTTCCGCGGTGGCGGCGCTCATCGCCCGGTGCAGGGTGCGGGGCGTGGCCGTGGCGACCGTCTCGCCGTCCTTGGTCGTCGTCCGCTCCACCAGGTACGGCGCTTTCACATCGCCTCCGCAGGCCACGGTCGCCGCGACCATCGCCATCTGCAGCGGCGTCGCCCGGGTCTCGAACTGCCCGATCGAGGACAGCGCCAGCTGGGAGGCGTCCAGCTTCGGGTCGAACGTGCTCGGCGCCACCGCGAACGGCACCCTCAGCCTCCGCTCGTTGAACCCGAAGTTCGCCGCCGTGCCCGTCATGGTCTGCAGCCCCACCTCCCCGCCCAGCTTGGCGAACACCGTGTTGCACGACCAGGTGAAGGCGTACCGCAGCGACGCGTCCTCGCAGCCCTCGGTCTCGTTGGCCAGCTCGGTCGTCGTGCCGGGCAGCCGGTAGGGGTCGGGGGAGTCCGTCGGCGCGTCGAGGTCCGTCACCACCCCCGCCTCGAGGGCCGCCGCGGCCGTGACCACCTTGAACGTCGAACCGGGCGGATACGTCTGCCGGATCGCCCGGTCGAGCATCGGCCGCGCCGCGTCCCCGTTCAGCTTCTTCCAGGCCCGGGCCACGGACGGCGACGTCCCGGACAGCTCCCCGGGGTCGTACGACGGCGTCGATACCAGCGCCAGGATCCGCCCCGTCGTCGGCTCGACCGCGGCGACCGCGCCCGCGCGCCCGGCCAGCCCCTGGTACGCCGCCCGCTGCGCCGCCCCGTTGAGCGTGGTGACGACATGGCCGCCGGGGATGCGCTTCCTCAGAACGCCGTTCCACAGGGGGAACGGATCGAGCAGCGGGTCGGTGCCCGACAGCAGCGCGTCCTCGGTGTGCTCCAGCAGCGTCGTCCCGTACACCTGGGAGGCGAAGCCGGTGACCGGCGCGTACAGCGGCCCGTCGGTGTAGGTGCGGGTGTGGCGGAACATGCCGCCCGTGTCCCGGGACCCGGTCACGGGGCGGCCGTCGACCAGGATGTCGCCGCGGGGGCTGCCGTACCTGGCGATCATCTGCCGGCGGTTGGCGGGGTTGTCCTCGTAGCGGGCGGACTCGAGGATCTGCACCCGGGTGGCGTTCGCCAGCAGGGCGATCAGCAGCACCGCGCACAGGGCCGCCGCCCGGCGGATGTACCTGCTCACGGCGCGGCCGTCCTGTCGTACTGGCTGCGGGCCGAGTCGCTGATCCGGGTCAGCAGCGCCACGATGATCCAGTTGGTCACGAGCGACGAGCCGCCCTGCGCCAGAAACGGCATCGCCATGCCCGTCAGCGGGATCAGGCCCGTCACCCCGCCCGCGATCACGAACACCTGGAGCGCCACGATCGACGCGAGCCCCACGGCGAGCAGCCGCCCGAACGGGTCCCGCAGCGCCAGCCCCGCCCGGTAGCCGCGCTCCACCAGCAGCGCGTAGAGCAGGAACAGCGCGCACAGGCCGGTGAAGCCCAGTTCCTCGCCCGCCGTCGCCAGGATGAAGTCCGACTTCACGGCGAAGCCGATCAGCACCGAGTGGCCGAGGCCGAGCCCGGTGCCGAGCGCGCCGCCGGCGGCGAACGCGAACAGCGACTGGGCGAGCTGGCCCGCGCCCTGGCCCGCCTCGATCGACGCGAAGGGGTGCAGCCAGTCCTCGACCCTGGCGTGCACGTGCGGCTCCAGCCGGCCCACGGCGAACGCGCCCACCATCGCGAGCAGCAGACCGACCGCGATCCAGCCGGTGCGGCCCGTGGCGACGTACAGCAGCACCACGAACAGCCCGAAGAACAGCAGCGAGGTGCCGAGGTCGCGCTCCAGGACGAGGACGCCGACGCTCAGCAGCCAGATCGCCACCACCGGGCCGAGGACCCGCCCGGTGGGCAGCTGAAGCCGCCACACCTTGCGGCCCGTGAAGGCCAGCGCCTGCCGGTTGGCGGCCAGGTACCCGGCGTAGAAGAGCGCGAGCAGCAGCTTCGCGAACTCGCCCGGCTGGATGGAGAACCCGGCGACCCTGAGCCAGATCCGGGCGCCGTTCACCGCCGGGAAGAAGATCGGCAGGGTGAGCAGGGCGAGCGCGGCGCCCCCGCACAGATAGGTGTAGCGCTGGAGCACCCGGTGGTGGCGCAACAGCAGGACGACGGCGATGAACAGCGCGACGCCGAGCGTCGACCAGGCCAGCTGGGTGGGGGCCGCCCGGTGGCTCGGGGTCTCCAGATCGAGGCGGTAGATCAGTACCAGGCCCACGCCGTTGAGCAGCACCGCGATGGGCAGCAGCAGGGGATCGGCGTACGGGGCGCGCAGCCGTACCGCGCAGTGCGCGAGCAGCGCGAGCGCGCCCAGCCCGGCGCCGTAGCGGAGCGCGCCGGGCGGGAGGGTGCCGTGCCGGGCGAGGCCGACGGCGCAGTAGCCGTACACCGACAGCAGCACGGCGAGGACGATCAGGCCGAACTCGGTTCCCCGGCGCCGGGGCAGGCGCAGCGCGGGGGCGGGGGCGTCCGCCGGCGTCACGGTCCTCGCTCCTGGCGTTCCGGGCGGGATCATGTGCGGAACGTAGCAAGCGGTAAGCGGTATGTCCTGTTATGCCGGGGCAATCAGCCCGTTCCGGTACTCATTGGCGTCTCGGGGAGGGAGAGCGTGGCCATGGCCCCGCCGTCCGGCGCGTTGGCGAACTCCAGCCGGGCGCCCAGCACCTCCGCCTGCCCGCGCGCGATCGTCAGTCCGAGGCCGTGCCCCTTCGCGCTGCCCTCGGTGCGGAACCGCTGCGGCCCGTGTGCCAGCAGGTACTCCGGATAACCGTCCCCGTGGTCCCGGACGGTGACCCGCGCACCGTCGACCGTCAGCACGACCGGGCCCCGCCCGTGCCGGTGCGCGTTCGCCAGCAGGTTGCCGAGCACCCGCTCCAGCCGCCGCCGGTCGGTCGCCACGCACACGTCCCGCACCACCCGGACCTCGGCCGGGGTGCCGGAGGCCCGCACCACCCGCTGCGCCAGCGGCGCGAGCCGCTCCTCGGCCAGCTCCAGGCGTTCGCCGCCCGCGTCCAGGCGGGAGATCTCCAGCAGGTCCTCGGTGAGCGTGCGCAGCGCCGCCACCCGGTCCCGCACCAGCTCGGTCGGCCGCCCGGGCGGCAGCAGCTCGGCCGCCGCGTGCAGCCCGGTCAGCGGGGTGCGCAGTTCATGCGCCACGTCCGCGGTGAACCGCTGCTCGCTCAGCAGCTTGCCCTGCAGCGTGGCCGCCATCGTGTCCAGGGCGCCCGCGACCGCGGCCACTTCGTCCTGGGGGCGCGCCGGATTCCTCGCGCGCCGGTCGTTCACGCGCGCGTCGAGGTCGCCCGCGCTGATCCGCCGGGCCACCTGCGCGGTCGCCTGCAGCCGCCGGGTCACCCGGGTCACCGCGAACGCTCCCACGCACAGCGTCGCGCCGCTCGCCAGCGCCGAGGACCACACGATCGCCTCGTCCAGGGCGTCGATGATGCGGGCGCCCTGCGCGTAGTCGACCTGCACGGCCAGCGCCCGGCCGCCGTCGGCCGGGCCCGCCGCCCACATCGTGGGCTGCGGATCCTGGGTCCCGACCATCGTGCCGCGGTACCCGTCCGCCGCCAGTTCCCGCAGCGGCGCCGGCAGTCCCGGCGGGTCGACACCCGCGCCGTGCGGCAGCCGGTCGCCCGCCTCGTAGGCCTGCGTCACCTCCGTCAGCCGGGCCAGTGCCCGGCCGCGGGCCTCACCGACGGTCCGGTCGGTGACCTGGACATGGACGAGCACGCCGAGCAGCGCGGCCAGACCACAGCACATGACGGTGATGAAGGCGGCCGCCTTCCAGGTCAGCGTGCCGGTCCAGCGCGGCAGCCGGCCGAGCGTGCGACAACCACGTCCCAGGGGCCTCATCGGGCGCTCTCCGAGGGGACGGGGACGGCCGAGGGGGAGACGGACGGGACGGACGAGGCCGGGGGAGAGGCGGACGGGGCCGGCGCGACCGGCCGGCGTGGGGGCGCGGTGCCCACCCGCACGATCTCGTCCCGGGTCGCCAGCATCGCGTGCTGGTGCGGATCCCAGGTCCACTCTGTGCGGAACTCGTAGCCCGGCAGCGTCGACGGCGAGCGGATGATCACGGTGCCGCCCGCCAGCTCCACGTTGATCACGCTGTCCGAGGTGCCCATGACCTGCACCAGCCGGTGGTGCTCGACGGTGTACACGCGCACCGCCAGCTGATCGTCCGGGAAGCGGATGCCGAGCACCATGTCGTCCTTGCCGTCGCCGGTGAGGTCGCGGTAGTACGCCCGCAGGACCGGGCACCGCCGCCCCTGCGGGCCCGCCGCGCCGCAGTCCTTCAGCCGCTCGCGGGTCTCCGCGTACACGGCGTGCGGGCCGGAGTAGGCGTCCGGGTGCGCGGCGACCTCGGCGCGCACGACGTCCAGGGGGTCCACCCGGCGGATGTCATCACCCGGAACGGTGATGCCCTTGACGGTCTCGGTGACCGCCTCGCCGTAGTCCAGGGCGGGTGTGGAGGCGGGCGGCAGGTGGGGCCACAGCCGCACCGGGCCGACGGCGGTGGCGGTCGGGCCCGCAGCCCGCAGGGCACCGGAGTCACCGCAGCCCACCAGCACCAGGGCGGCCACGGCGACACCGAGGGCCACGCGCACGGGGCGACCGCGTCGTGCCGGGCCCACGCGGCGGCTGCGGAACGCCGTGCCGGCGCGACGGCTGGGGAACACGGGGCATCCGTCCTTTTTGCTCACCTGATGACCGGTTGTTCGCTCTAGGGTCGGCCAGTGAGGTTACTCCGCGAGTTCCTCCAGGAGGCGGGCGGTGTCCAGGCCCGCCCGCAGGTACTCCACGAACAGCTCGTTGTGCAGCGCCCAGGGCCCGCGTCGGGCGCGGATCATGCGGATCGCCTCCTCGGCGGTGTGCCCGGCCCGCACCAGGGCATGCGCGACGACCAGCCCCGAACGGTTGTACCCGTGGTAGCACCGCACGAGCACCCGGCGCCCGTCCTCCAGCGCGTCGTCGGCGGCCTGCGCCAGCCGCATCACACCCGCGAGCTGCGTCCCGTCCAGCGGGCCGTCCGGGATCGGCCACACATGGTGCTCGACCCCGTCGTCAGGCCCGTGCCCGGGCAGCCGCAACAAGGTCAGCACCAGATCGAACTCATCCCGTACGACGGCGAACTCCCGCTCCCCGGAGAGCCCCCTGAACTCGTGGCCGCCCATCCACAGACCGGGCACGATCTCGCTCCACGGGCTCTCGGGAGCCGGAACATCGGGTTGCTTTCTGCGGGTCCGCAACGGCGCCTCCCACCGAGTCCCCAACTGCTCACAAAGGTAGCCGGGTTCTTGCACCCGGAGCACCCCGCCTGTTCCCATGGTCGAGGGGTGATGGTGCATGGACGGACTGCGCGTCGTACCGACCTGGCGGCACGGACAGGAACGCCTGTACGTGTGCGGCACCGACGGGCGGAACATCGCCTGGTACGACCGGGAGACCGGCCGGGTCAACCTGCTGAGCGAGGACCTGCGTGAGGACGTGCTCGATGCGCTCGGCCCGTTCGTGACGGGCCCGGTGACGATCGGGCCGCCCCCCGTGCCCACCCCCGCCGAACTGGCCCGGCTCTCCCTCCACCCGGACGACGACCTGGCGCCGAACCGACCCGGTGAGGCCCTGCTGATCGCCCTCGACCGCGACCCGGCCCCCACCCACCGGCTGCGCCCGGACCCACGGCGCCGGGCGCTCGAGGCCGAGCAGGCGGTCGGTGACGCGCTGGACGGGCTGGAGGGCGCGGGCTGGCGAACCCTGCACTCGGTGCCGCTGCCCGGTGGCGACCGCATCCACCACCTGGCGATCGGCCCCGGCGGCCTGTTCGCGGTGTGCTCCCTCTACGCCCGCAGGCAGCGGGTCCTCGTCGCCGACCCGATGGTGACGGTGGGCCGTCAGGAGGCGCGGCCGCTGCTGCGCCAGGTGAGCGCCGACGCGGACCGGGCGTCGTACGCGCTGACGGCCGAGGTCCACCCGGTCCTGATCGTCACCGAGCCCGGCCGCCTGGAGATCACGGCGCCGCTGCGCAAGATCCGCGTCCTGAAGGACACGGACGTGCCCGCCCTGGCCCGCTTGGGCGGCATGCTGAAGCCCGCGGACGTGGAGGCGCTGCACGCGATGGCACGGGACAGGCACACGTGGTCCCGGGTGTGACCGGAAGGCGGCGACACACCGCAGGGGTCCGGGGCCGTGGAACCGCCTGCTCTCAGGGCAACGGAACCGCTCGCTCTCACGGCAGCGGAACCGCTTGATCGGAATCGCAGAGCGCGGCCATGAGGTCCCCGTACGCCTGCAACCGGGGAGCGACGTCCGGGGCGCGGAAGACGAGACTGCCGGGCGAGGCACAGTCCCCCACCTCCTCCCACGTGACCGGCGCCGACACGGTGGGCTCCGCCCGGGCGCGCAGTGTGTACGGCGTGGCGGTGGTCTTGCGCGCCGCGTTCTGGCTCCAGTCCACGAAGACCTTTCCGGGCCGCAGACTGCGGGTCATACGGTGGACGACCAGGCGGGGCATCGCCTTCTCCGCCTCCACGGCGAGCTGCCGGGCGTATTCCGCCGTCCGCTCTGAAGGCGTCGGTGCGACGGTGGCGAGCAGATGCAACCCCTTGGAGCCGGACGTCTTCGCGTACGCCTCGATCCCGTCCGCCGCCAGCCGCTCCCGCAGCCACAGGGCGACCTCGCAGCACTCGACGATCGTGGCCGGCGCTCCCGGGTCGAAGTCGAAGACCAGCCGGTCAGCGATGTCGGGCGTGTCGATGCGCCACTGCGGGGTGTGGAACTCGGTGACGAGGTTCGCCGCCCACATGAGGCTTGCCAAATCCTGGATCAGCACCATGCGGGCCGCACCCTCCGTACGCGGCACCTCGGCCGTGGTGACCCAGTCGGGCGTACCCGGCGGCACGTTCTTGGCGAAGAACAGCTGTCCGTCCGGCCCGTCCGGATAGCGCAGGAAGGACAGCGGGCGGTCGCGGAGGTGGGGCAGCAGGGCGCCGGCGGTGGTCGCGTAATAGTGCAGCAGCTCGCCCTTGGTGAAGCCGGTCGCGGGATGGAGCACCTTCTCCAGGTTGCTGAGCGCCAGCCGGCGGCCCTCCACCTCTGTGATCGGCGTCATACGATGAGAATGCCACGAGAACCCCATGAAATCGCCCGACCTATCCGGAAAAGGGGCGGAACGTGCGATCCATCTGGAACGGCTCCATCTCGTTCGGCCTGGTGAGCATCCCCATCAAGCTGATGAACGCCACCGAGAACCACGCGATCTCCTTCCGTCAGATCCATCTGGAGGACGGCGGCCGGATCCGGTACCGCAAGTTCTGCGAGCTGGAGGACCGCGAGGTGGCTCAGGCGGAGATCGGCAAGGGGTACGAGGACGCGGACGGCTCGGTCATCCCGATCACGGACGAGGACCTCGCGCAGCTGCCCATCCCGACCACCAAGACGATCGAGATCGTGGCGTTCGTCCCGGAGGACCTGATCGACCCGCTCCAGATGGACACGGCGTACTACCTGTGCGCGAACGGCACCCCGGCAGCCAAGCCCTACACGCTGCTGCGGGAGGCGCTCGGGCGCACGGGGAAGGTGGCGATCGCGAAGTTCGCCCTGCGGGGCCGGGAACGGCTCGGGATGCTGCGCGCGGTCGGCGACGTCCTCGCCATGCACGCCCTGCTGTGGCCCGATGAGATCCGCGCACCGGAGGGCGTGGCACCGGAGGGGAACATCACGGTCCGGGACAAGGAACTGGACCTGGCGGACGCCCTGATGGACACGCTGGGGGAGGTGGACCTGGACGAGCTGCACGACGAGTACCGCGAGGCGGTGGAGGACCTGATCGCGGCGAAGGCGGAGGGCAAGGAACCGCCGACGGCGCCGGCGCCCGAGGGCGGCAAGGTGCTCGACCTGATGGCGGCGCTGGAGAAGAGCGTGCGGGTGGCCAAGGAGGCGCGGGGCGCGGGCGAGCAGGGGGCGCAGCAGAGGGCCGAGGTCACACGGTTGCCGCAGCGGAAGGCGGCGCGTGCGGAGCCGAAGGAGACCGGCGGGAAGAAGAGGGCGCCGGCGACGAAGAAGACGGCGGCGAAGCCGGGGACCACGGCGAACAGGACGGCGGCCAAGCAGACCACGGCCAAGCAGACCGCGACCGAGCAGACCACGACCGAGCAAAGCGCGACCAAGAAGACGGCAGCCAAGAAGACTGCGGCGAAGAAGACGCCGGCGAAGAAGACAGCGGCGAAGAAGGCGACCGCGAAGGGGGCTTAGGGAGATGTCGTGCCAGGCCCCGCTAGCCCGGCATGATCCGAACGAGGGGCCCTAGCTAGCGCACCCGCCGCAGCGCCAGTACGGCGTTGTGGCCGCCGAAGCCGAAGGAGTTGCTCAGGGCCAGGTCGCCGCGTGAGGGGAGCGGGCGGGGGCGGCCGCGGACCACGTCCAGCGGAATCTCCGGGTCCTGGGAGTCCTGGGGATGGTGGGCGGTGGCCCCGATCGTCGGAGGGATGAGCCCGTGGTACAGGGTCAGCACCGTGGCCAGGGCCTCCACACCGCCCGCCGCGCCCTGTAGATGCCCCAGGTGACCCTTGAGCGCCGTGACCGGCACGGCGTCGCCCAGCACCTCCCGTAGCGCGATGCCCTCCGCGAGGTCGCCGTCGGGCGTGGCGGTGGCGTGTGCGTTCACATGGACGACGTCCGCAGCGCGGGCACCCGCGTCCCGCAGCGCCCGCCGCAGCGCGAGCACGATCCCGGCGCCCGACGGATCCGGCGCCGCCATGTGGTGCGCGTCGGCGGACAAGCCCCACCCGGCGGCCTCGCAGTAGACACGCGCCCCGCGCGCCCGTGCGTGCTCCTCCGCCTCCAGCAACAGGAATCCGGCGCCCTCGCCGTTCACGAACCCGTCGCGGTCCTTGGCGAAGGGCCGGGAGGGCGAGACGTCCCCCACCGCGTGCTGGGACAAGGCCCGCATCGCGGCGAAAGACGCCATGATCGCCGGCGTCACCACCGCCTCCGCACCGCCTGCCACGGCCACGTCCACGTGCCCGTACCTGATCCGGTCGATCGCCTGCCCGATCGCCTCGGTCCCCGAAGCGCAGGCACTCGTCACGGTGCGCGCCTCTCCGGTGATCCCCAGGTCGATCGATATCTGGGAGGCGGCCTGGGAGGCAACGGTCATGGGGGTGGTGAGGGGCGAGACCGCGCGAGGCCCCCTCTCCCGCAGCACCCGGTCACCGCCGACCAGCACGGAAGCGTCACCGAGGATGGACCCCACGGACACGCCGACGCGCTCGGGTTCGAGCCCGCTGTCCACCGCGCCCGCCAGGTCGAACCCGGCATCCCGCCAGGCCTCCCGTGCCGCCAGCACCCCGAACTGCGCGGCCCGGTTCATCCGCCGCGCCCGCGGCCGGGGCAGCAGCGCGGCGGGATCGGCGGGCACGGTCCCGGCCGTGCGGACGGGCAACCCGGCGAAGTCGTCACCCGTCAACTCGGTTACCCCGCACCGTCCGTCCAGAAGCCCCTGCCACAACTCGGCCACGCCGACACCGAGTGGGGTGACGGCTCCCAGCCCGGTGACGAGGACCCGCCGCGGCGTTGCACCGAGGGGCGGCCGGTGGGCGCTCGGGTCGTGGCCTACGAGATGGCCGCGGGCCTCGTCCTGTTCGGCCGACTGAGGCAACCCGCACCCGGCGTCCAGCAGTGGCGGTCGGGGGATGGAAGAGGGGGAGGGGCGCATGGTGCCACGCAGCTTTCCGTAGATCCGAACGCTGCTGCCCCCAGGCCCGGTTGTGCTGTCCGTCGGTCAACTCCACTGTACTTCTCCCGCCTTCGGGTCGGCGTCGGCGGTGTTCCATAGGACACCATGGAGCCATGCGCCGACGTAGACCGAACACCAGCTCGTGGCTCGAAGCCCCGGACCCGGTGCTCGCACTCGCCCGGGAGGAGCTGGCCTTCTACGAGGAGGTGCGCGACTCGGCCCGCAAGTGGTACCGCGTCACCGAGCTGGGGGCCCTGGCCACTTCCTCGTCCACGGTGGTGGCGGCGGGGCTCCATGCTCCCGCCTGGCTCACCGCTCTCATCGCGGGCGGCGCCCTGTTCTTCACCGGGTTCCGGCAGGTGTTCGGGCACGGCCCCCGCTATGTCCTGGCGGCACAGTCCCGCGAGTCCCTGCGACGAGCCGTCAACCGCTACCAGTTGCTCCCTGAGTCCGACCGGGACACGCGAGCGCGACAGGAGCTGCTGGCCGCCGTGGAGCAGGTGGGCGATGAGGAACTGCGGCAGTGGGTCCAGCAGCGGCAAGGGACGGCCTTGGACGGCAACGGCTCGGACAGCGGCTCGCCGACGCTTCCCTGACCCTGGCACCGGCCCGCGTCGGGTGGTGCCCGCCCACACCATCGCTTCACGGAATGCGCACGCGACCGCATCAAAAGTTTAGGTTTCAAGCGTTACTCTGCCCCGGCAGTCGAGTGGCCGAGAACAGCCCATCCGTGCGGCACTCGCACCCCCCATCAGGCAGGAGGCTCGGCGTGCGCGACGGCGATGTAGTGGTGATCGGCGGCGGCTATGCGGGCGTCCGCCTGGCGAAACGGCTGGACGCCCTGGCGCGGGTCACGCTGGTGGACCGCAAGGAGGTCTTCTTCCACCGCATCGCCTCCCTGCGCGCCGGCGTACGCCCGGAGTGGACGGCCACTCCTTTCATTCCGTACGACCGGCTGCTGCGCAACGGCCGTGTCGTCGTCGGCAAGGCGGTCCGCATCGACACCGCCGAACGGCACGTGGTGCTGGCCACCGGCGAAAGACTGCCGTACGACGTGCTGGTGATCGCCACCGGCGCCGACTACCCCGAACCGGCCCGCTTCACCGGCACCACCACCGAGGAGGCGGCCAAGTCGTTCGCCGGACACCAGCAACACGTGGCCGCCGCCGAACACGTCCTGGTCGTCGGCGGCGGGCCGTCCGGCGTGGAGCTCAGCGCCGAGATTCGCCTGGCCCGGCCGGACGCCCGGGTGACGCTCGCCCACGCCGGGCCGGAACTGCTCCACTCCACGGGCAGCACGCGGGCCGGCCGCAAGGCTCGCGCCTGGCTGGAGTCCCACGACGTGGAGGTGCGGCTCGACTCCTTCATGGCCCCCGGCAACGCCTTCGGCACCTATCGCGACGCTCATGGCGACGTCGTCGACGCCGACCTCTCCTTCTGGGCGACCGGGACCACCCCCAACACGCTCTGGCTGCGGCTGGCGGGCCACGGCGACTGGCTCAACGGTGCCGGCCATGTGAAGGTCGACCGGACGCTCCGGGTCGAGGGGTGGACGGACGTGTTCGCGGTCGGCGACGTGAACGACGTCAGCGAGCTCAAGATAACCCCTGCCGCACTCGCGCAGGCGGACATCGCCGCCCACAACATCCGCGTGCATCTCCAGAGTTCCGGCAGGCACCGCAAGGAGCCCCGCTTCTACCGGCCGATCCGCCGCACCCCGCTCATCGTGCCGTTCGGCCCGGCCGCCGGAGTGACCGTGATGCCCGTGCCGGGCGGCGAAACCGCCGTCCTCGGCAGCCGCACCAGCGCCCTGGCCAAGGCGAAGACCCTCCTGACCCCGTACATGAGGCGCCAGCTCGGCTACACCGCGGCCTGAGGTGCGGAACGGGCGAGGATCTACACCGCGGCCTGAGGTGCGGAACGGGCGAGGATCTACACCGCGGCCTGAGGTGCGGAACGGGCGAGGATCGAAACGTTTGCGTTTCGCTACGAGGTTCCCTACTCTCGGGACGGTGTACGAAACCGTTTCGGACAGAGAGACCCTGCCGTCTCGCCGAAGCGCCCCGCACACCGGCCGAACACCGAACGAACCGACGCCCACACTCCGTACCTCGAGCGCTGGACGGACGCCGTCGTCCTCCTCCGCCTCGAGGTAGAAGGCACTGAGCCACCCCGGAGCCCTTGAGCCCCGCAAGAGGGATCACATGGAATTCATCCAGACCGAAGCCGCCCCGGCCACAGACTCCGGCCGGACCCACCACCATGCCCAGCCGAAGCACCGATGGTGGGCGCTGGGCGTGATCGCCCTCGCCCAACTCATGGTGGTGCTCGACGCCACGATCGTGAACATCGCACTGCCGTCCGCCCAGCAGGACCTGGGCTTCGACAACAACGGACGGCAGTGGATCGTCACCGCCTACTCGCTCGCCTTCGGCAGCCTGCTGCTGCTCGGCGGCCGGCTCGCCGACCTGTTCGGCCGCAAGACCACTTTCATCATCGGCCTGGTCGGCTTCGCGGCGGCCTCCGCACTCGGCGGGGCGGCGAACGGCTTCACCATGCTCGTCGTCGCGCGCGCGATCCAGGGCCTGTTCGGCGCCCTGCTGGCTCCCGCCGCGCTCTCCCTGTTGACCACGACCTTCACGGACGCCAAGGAACGCGCCAGGGCGTTCGGCGTGTTCGGCGCCATCGCCGGTTCCGGCGCCGCCGTCGGTCTGGTCCTCGGCGGCCTGCTGACCGAATACCTGAACTGGCGCTGGACGCTGTACGTCAACGACGTCATCGCGGTCTTCGCGCTGGTCGGCGCGATCGTCTTCATCAGCCGCTCGGTCCCGGCCCAGCGGCCCCGGCTGGACATCCCGGGTGTGATCCTGGTCTCCGGCGGCCTGTTCGGCGTCGTCTACGGCTTCGCCAACGCGGAGACGCACGACTGGAGCAACTGGATGACCTGGGGCTTCCTGGCCGCGGGCGGCGTGCTCCTGCTGGCGTTCTTCCTCTGGCAGGCCCGGGCGAAGCACCCCCTGCTGCCGCTGCGCGTGCTGGCGGACCGCAACCGCGGCGCCGCCCTGTCCACCGTTCTCATCTCGTCCGCCGGCATGTTCGGCGTCTTCCTCTTCCTCACCTACTACCTGCAGGCGACGCTGGGCTACTCGCCGGTGAAGAACGGCGTGGCCTTCCTGCCGATGGTGGGAGCGCTGATGGTGATGGCGCAGCTGTCCACCAACGTGCTCGTGCCGAAGATCGGCCCCAAGGTGATCGTGCCCATCGGCATGCTGCTGGCAGCGGGCGGCATGGTCTGGCTGACCCGCCTCGGCCTGCACAGCGGCTACGCCGCGCATGTGCTGCCGCCCCTGCTGCTGATCGGCGCGGGCCTCGGCCTGTCGATGCCCGCGGCCATGAGCTACGCGACGCTCGGCGTCCAGGCGAGCGACCAGGGCGTGGCCTCGGCGGCCGTCAACACCACGCAGCAGGTGGGCGGTTCGGTCAGCACCGCGCTGCTCAACACGCTGGCCACCAGCGCCGCGACGGACTACGCGAAGCACCACATGACCGACCCGCTGGTCAAGGTGAACGCCGCGCTGCACAGCTACTCCACCGCGTACTGGTGGTCGGCCGGCTTCTTCGTCTTCGCGGTGCTGGTGACGGTGCTGCTGTTCCGCCGCAAGGCGACGCCCCAGGCGGCCGCGGACACGCCTGCCGCCCCGGACGCCCCTGAGCCCTTGGCCGTCGCCGCCGCAGGGGGCACCGGCGGCCGGGACACCGACCGTCCGGACTTCGCAACCGACCGTCCAGGCTTCGGAACCGACCGTCCGGAGACCGAGATCGAGTTCGACGGTCCGGGCGTGATCCGCGGCCAGGTGCGGGACGGGGCGGGCACACCGCTGGCACGCGCCGCGATCACGGTGCTTGACCCGACGGGCCGCCAGGTCGCCCGGGCCACCTCGCGCGAGGACGGCTCGTACGCCGTGGACACCTCCGCACGCGGGAGCCTGGTGCTCATCGGCTCGGCGGCCGGACACCAGCCGCAGGTCGCCACGCTGTCCCTGAACGGCGCACCGATCGCCTACGACCTGGTCATGCCCGCCGGCACGGGCACCCTGTCCGGCACGGTGGGCGACACGGGCGGCGAGGCGCTGTCCGGAGCCCTGGTCGTCGTCACCGACGAGCGCGGCGCCGTGGCGTCCTCGACGACGACGGGGACCGACGGCGCCTACCGGATCGTCGACCTCCTCCCCGGCGACTACGCGGTCACGGTCACCGCGCCGGGCCGCCGCCCGGCAGCCTCCCTGGTGACGGTCACGACCGAGGGCATCCACCACGACATCGAACTCCGCCCCGCCGTCGACGTGCGCGGCACGATACGCACCCGGGACGGCCGCACGGTGGAGGACGCCCGGGTCACCCTGCTGGACGCGGAGGGCAACGTCGTCGCGGCCCGCTCCACCGGCCCCGACGGCACGTACGCCTTCACCGATCTCTCCGGCGACGAGTACACGGTGGTCGCCAGCGGCTACCCGCCGGTCGTCACGCCCGTGAAGATCGACGGGGGCGGGCGCCGGCAGGTGGACGTGTCGCTGGGGCACGAGGAGGCGTAGGGGTCCGGCAACGGCGGCGGCCGGCCCGGACCGTCCGACGGGGCGGTCCGGGCCGCCGGGACACCACGAAGAGAGACGCGCCGTAGCCGAACGAGCCGATACGCCAATCCCTGATCAGAGGATGCCGGTCAAACCCTCGATCGCCTTTTGGGCCCACTGCTGTGCCCCCGCCGCCGTACCGGCCACCACTCCGGTCGCGACCGGGGCCAGAGCTCCCCTCAGCATGGCGAGCGCGCGGCGGAGCCTGCCGTCTTCGGCAGCATCCGGCCGGGCGATCGTCGCGAGCACTTCTCTGGCTGCGGACTCGGCATCCTCTCGGTCGGGATCGGCGAGGCCGGCTTGGGGCAGCTCTCGGAGCAAGGTGGTGACCAGCGTGGCGAGTGCTTCGAAGCCCGGGGCGACAGCGCTGTTGTTCTGCTGGTTCTGGCTGACCGTGTCGTTGTTCCAGGCGAACTGAGCGCCTGAGACCTCGGCGTTGAACACCGGCCCGTCGTAGTTGTTGACGTTCTGCGGCTCGTTCATGTGCTGGAACCGTCCTCGTTGTTCTGCTGCTGGATGACGTTGTTGTTGTTCCATGCCAGTTGGGCCCCGTGGACCTCGGCGTTGAACACCGGGCCGTCGTAGTGGTTGACGATCGTCGGCGGAGGCTCGACCGGCTCTGCGGTCTGCTCGACGACCGGCAGCGACGTGCGGAGAGAGACAAGGTCGACGCGGCCGTTGTCCAGCACGGCCACACCCTGCGTTCCGGTGACGGAACAGTCCACCAGCCGTCCGCCGCTCGTGCCTTGGAAACTCGCACCCGCTGTCGCGCAGTCGACGAACTCGCTGTTCATGACATCCAGGCGGGCGGAGTCCGTCCCGCAGAGTCCCAAGCCCTCCGAGCCGGTCACAGTGAGGTTCCGCGCGACGAGTCTCCCCTTGCCGAACCCGACAGCCCCACAGGAGCTCACCGCTGTGACCTCACAGTCATGCAGGAACAGCTGAGCCTCCTCGCCGACGCCGAAGCCCACCACTCCCCGCTCCGCCGACACCCCTTTCAACGTGACCCGGGACTGACCCAGGACCTCCGCTGCGGACATGCCGAAATCACGGAACACCGAGTCGGCGACGTCGGCCGTGGTACCGCCGTTGCCCCGTGTCTCCAGGTGCGACGGGCAGCGCTCGACGCGGACCTGCTCGAACACGGCCCTGGCCTCGTCGTGGACCCGCAGCGCGACGCTCGTCAGGTCCTCGATCTCGACCCGGGTGAAGCGGCCTCTGCCGCCATCGGTGACGGCTATGCCGACGTTGCCGCGCGAGATGCGGCAACCGTGAACCTCGGGAGCGCCGCCCTTGGTCGAGAACACCGCGATGTTGCCCGCGCCGAAGACCTCGCAGTCCTCGAACCTGCCACGGCCTGAGGTGTGGACGTTGATGCCGGTGTCGCGACACTCGGTGAACGCGCAGCCGCGCACCACAGGGTCGGCACCACTCACCACCGCGATCCCGTGCTGCGCGTCGAAGACCCGCGTGTCGTCCACGGAACCCTTCGACTGCTCGATGAACGCGACTCCCTCCGCGTGCACAGCGTTGATCGCGCAGTCGGTCACGGTGAGCTCCGCCTGCGAGTCCGCCATGACGGCCGCTTTGCCGGTGCCGGTCAGCTCGCACCCGGTGACCTGGGCACGGGCACCGCTGACCCGCACGCCATGGATCATGCTGCCCCCGATCCAACTGCTCCGGACCGAGACGTCGGCACCTTCGATCACCGCGACCGCGTTGTCGGTGGCGTCGGTGAACCGGCACCGTTCGACGAGCCCGTTCGCCCCGCTGAAGAGGGCTCTGCCGTGGAGGAACACGCTGTCCCGCAGCGTCACGAAGGTGTTCGGCCTCGCGTGCACGCTGACGCCGTTGTGCGCTCGGACATCGCAGTGGTCAAGCGTGAGCGTTCCCGCATGGCAGCCGACGACGTCGGCGTCACGGCCCACCAATACGAGACCGTGCACACGAACCGACCCGAAGGCGTCGAGGACGGGACCACGGGACCGGCTCACCACCACGGAGCCCGGATCGCCGAGCGCAGCCAACTGGACCTCGCCCTGGACGGTGAGCGCCTCCTCGTAGCGACCGGGCGCGATCTCGACCAGCGCCGCCCGACCCCGTCTGGCCGCGGCAGCGAGCGCGGAGGTGATGTCGGGGTAAGCGCGGCGCCCACCGTGCGGCGAGACCAAGTACCTCGCGACCATCCCCGCCCCCCACGCGCGGCCCACTGGAACCACCGATACTAGCTACTGGTTGTGCCGTCTCATGACGTTGGTGTCACGGTCGCGATCATTGCGCCGTGGGGTTGTTGTAGTCGTTGAGCACGGGGCTGTGGCGTTCGGTGAGTGGGCCGACGCCGAGGTCTTCACGCATGAGCTTGCGCATCTCGGCGGCTGCTTTGCCGCGTTCGTCCCAGCGGGCGCGGTCCTCCGGACTGCTGACGGCAGTGCCGTCGGCGTAGCCGTCGCAGATGCTTCGCAGGCAGTGGAACACGCTGTTGGAGGCCTTGACGACGGGTTGGGGCGCGATGAGCCACATCCGTTCTGATGCGATGGCTATGCCTGAGTCCCGAAAGGCTTCGCGCAGCGCAAGCGCCCGCTCGTGGTCGGACGGGTGCTCTCGCTCGGCCAAGGCCCGCAGGGTTTCACCGAGTACCTTCACGGTGGTCGTGTACTGCGTGTAGATGTCGAGCCGCAGCCGAAGAGCGTCTTTGGCATCCTCGCGCTTCCACCGATTCCGATCGGCGATGAGAGTGGCGACGATGCCGATCGTGGCCCCGGCCAGGGTGGAGAGCAGTGGCAACCAATCCATGCGGGCCAGCTTGGGCCATCCCGTGACGGCGGCACCAGGTGGTCTTCGAGGACGAACCTGTGTCGATGGGGGCGGGCCTGGCCTCGCCTGACCCACTCGGGAGCGGATGAGCGGGAGCGAGGGGTTGGAGGCGTCAATCTCGCCGGGCAGCGGCGCTCCCATCCGGGCGGGGTGACGGCACGAGGCGCTGCCGCAAAGTTCTGTCGGAGACCGAGACGATCTCCAGCACCTTTCCATAACCGTTCCCGTTCGCCCCGTTGACACCCCGCACACCCCCTCTTAGGGTCACGCCAACATTCTGAACATGTGACGATATTTCGAACGGTTGAAGGACGAGTGTCCCGCGTATCACTGGAATCAGTACACACGTGGCCGGTGCATTGTGGTGCAGCCTGACGCACGTACAGCTGCGTGCCGACAAAGGGATCACGAGACTCGGCGAGGCCCGGATGACAGACCACGTCGGCGCGCTGATCGGCGATCCGAGGGACACCGAGGCGACTGAGCGCCGACTCGAGCAACGTGCCAGGTGACCTGACTTGCCACCAATTCAGCGAGACCCGCTGGTCGTTCACTCCCCTTAGACCGGTGCACCAAGACGCCGACACCCCCGGCGGCTACGTGCGGATCTACGAGGTCGCCGAGCCGATCCGCCGCGGCGCACCGCTCTGTCCAGGGCGCCCGGAGACCCGCCCGTACAGCACCCACCTGCGGAACCTGAACCTGGACATCGCCCGGAAGCGGATACGACGCGATCGACACGCTCTCGACCTGCTCGCCGGCTGCCCGGCCCCGCTCCACAGCTTGTCCCTACAACATCACCTGACGCACCGTCATACTTCCAACGACGAGCAGAACAAGGAACCATCACCATGCACGACCGAAGAGCCGCCCTCGCTGTCATCGCCGGAGCCGCCTCCCTCGCCCTCACCTTGTCCGCCTGCGGCTCCGGCCAGAACAGCGAGGGCAGCTCCAAGGGCGGCACCATCGGCATCGCCATGCCGACCCAGTCCTCCGAGCGGTGGATCACCGACGGCAAGAGCGTGGTCCAGGACCTACAGGACCAGGGGTACAAGAGCAAGCTGGTCTACGGCAACAACGACCCGAAGACCCAGGTCTCACAGATCGAGAACCTGATAAAGCAGGGCGTCGATGCACTGATCATCGCGGCCATCGACAACAAGTCGCTGAACGGCGTGCTCCAACAGGCCGCCGACGCGCACATCCCGGTGATCTCCTACGACCGGCTCATCCTCGGCACCAAGAACGTCGACTACTACGTCTCCTTCGACAACGACCAGGTCGGCCGGCTCCAGGCCTTGTACATCATCGACAAGCTCGGCCTGGAGCACGGCAAGGGCCCGTTCAACATCGAGCTGTTCGCCGGCTCCCCCGACGACAACAACACCAAATACTTCTTCGACGGCGCGATGCACCTCCTGCAGCCGTACCTGGACAACAAGCAGTTGGTCGTCCGGTCCGGTCAGACCGCGCTCAACCAGGTCACCACCCTGCGCTGGGACGGATCCACCGCGCAGAAGCGCATGAACGGCATCCTCGCCACGTCGTACAGGACCAGGAAGATCGACGCGGTGCTGTCGCCGTACGACGGCATCTCCATCGGCATCCTGTCCGCGCTGAAGTCGGACGGCTACGGCTCCGGCAGCAAGCCCCTCCCGGTCATCACCGGTCAGGACGCCGAACTGCCCTCGGTGAAGTCGATCATCGCGGGTCAGCAGTCACAGACCATTTACAAGGACGTCCGCCAGCTCGCCCAGGCCGCCTCAACCATGGTCGTCGACATACTCAACAACAAGCCGCCGCAGGTGAACAGCAGATATGGCTACAACAACGGTGTCAAGACCGTGCCCGCCTACTTGCTGCAGCCAACGAGCGTCGACAAGACCAACTACAACCTTGTTCTGGTCCTGAGCGGCTTCTACACCGCCGCCGAGCTCAAGTAGCGGCACGACCACGGCGGAGCCCCTCTCGCCCACGGGGACGTCGGCCCCTGGGTACGCGACGGTGCTCGCCAGCGGCTGAACTGCGCCGTCCCCAGGGAACTCGCCGGCCCCGGCGCGACAGTACGAGGAAGAGCGCCGGTCGCACCCGCCGCCCGTAGCGGCCTCGCCGCTCGCGAGTAGGCCGTACGATCTTCGGCACTCGGCGCTGTCGACGTGGTTCAACGCCGGGGTCGATCCCACCGAGGTCGCCGAGCGTGCCGGGATCGGCGTTGAGGTCCTGCTGACCCGATACGCGAAATGCCTTGACGGACGGCGGGATGCCGCCGACCGGCGCATCGAGGACCTGCTTCGCGAGTACGAGTGAGACAACCCGCACCCGCGCTGAGGCCCCAGACATGCCGCCTGGGGCCTCAGCGCGGCGATGCTGCAAACAGAACGAGCGGCTGAGCCGCGCGGCTCGCCTGCGGTCTTGCGCTGCCGATGGTCACGTTGTGCCGCTGATCGGCCACTGTGGATCACGCGTCCCAGCGGGTGGTGATGGCCTCCGCGACGCTGAAGACCGCATCGCACTCGGCGCACTGTGCTTTGCCGAAAACGTACGTCAACTTATCCGCGACATCGGTCTGGCCGTCGGCGAGCGCGCGCCTGTGAAGTCTTTCGGCCACCCCCTCCAGGGCTGAGGGGTTCGCCGGCTGCAGCGGGATCTTCTTTGCCACGGTGTCGTCCATGTACATGCTGTCCGTGGTCGAAAAGATGCCGTACTCGCCGAAGGCTATGAAGTTCTCTGTACTGCACGCGGGACAGGGGACTTCGTATTCATCGTCGTTCAGTCCGTCGAGCTGTTCGCCCCAAACCTCGACCCCCTCGAAGCTGAGGAGTGCGGCCAGCAAGTAGACGTAAGTGCCGGAGTCGTCGCTGAGGGCCGGATCCCGGAGAGCTTCCTCGGTCAGTCGCACCAGGTCGGACATCTCCGAGGCGTAGGCCACGTGGGGATCTTGCTCGCCGTATGGCTGATCGGTGCTGGCCGCGATGGCGCCGGCCAGCAAGAGCGGCATCTGTCTGTCCGCAGGCGACCACTGGCGTGCCATGTCTCGGAGAGCCGGCAAGGCTGCGTGGCTTGCTGAGTAGACGGTGCCCTGATGGCACAACCTGGACCATAGCGCGGTCCAAGCTGGATCCTTCGGTGCCGGGCTCACTGCGGTGAGCAGGCCGGGAATGTCTTCTGCCGTGCCGTAGGCGTGGTGGAGCCGGGACCAGTCCGTCATGCCGACGATCCAAGCAGTCGGGTGCTGCGGACTTCACGGCTGGGGCCGTGTTATCCGCCCAGTCTTGAGGGCAAGCCAAGCGGAGAGCCAGAAGTAGCTGGCGACCTGCGGCAATGCTCCAAGATCCCGTCCACGCCTCGTCCACAGTCCTCGACATACGGCCGCTTCGGGCCGCACACGGCTGCACGGAAACCGGGACGGGCTTGGCGGACCCTGTCAGACGGGTGCGCCCGGGCGAGACAGGGCGAAGCCGCCTCGATAAGGAGAAGAGGTCAGAATATTCTGGTTTGTGCAGAGATTGGCGGTGATCAGAAGTGGCACAGCAACGCCAAGTCGCACGCCCACACCTTCGTGACGCCGTCCGGCTCGTGCTGGCCGGTTCCCTGGCCGCCGTCCTGACGCTTGGCGCCGGTACCGCCCGGGCGGCCTCCGCGGGCCACGTTTCGACGATCGACGCGGCGACCCACCAGATGACCGTCACGGATCACGGCCGGACGGTGATGACCTTCACCGCGGGCTTCGGAAAGCCCGACTTCCCTACGCCGTCCGGAACCTTCCATGTACTGGGCAAGGACGCGGTCGTCACGATGACCTCGTGCAGCGCGAACATCACATGTGATCCGCACAATCCCAACTACTACGCCCTCACGGTCCACTGGGCGGTACGCCTGACCAGTGCCGGCGTGTTCGTCCACGCGGCGCCCTGGGACCACGCCATCGGCCGGGCCGACACCTCCCACGGCTGCATCCACCTGAGCACGGCGGACGCCCACCGCTTCTACGACTTCAGCCGGCCCGGCGACACAGTGATCGTCAAGAACACCGGCGGCTTCGCCGGCGGTCCGAGCGGTCCCTGACGCCCCACGCCCCACGCCTCAGCGCCGAAGCCGGGACCCACAGGTATCCTGCCCGCCCGTCCGGCACCGGCGGCGACCGGCTCGGCGGCCTTGTCAACGATTACCGGCAAGCAGCCTGACCGCAGTCGGGCGAGCGGCGTGGTCAGCATTCCCGACTGAGGTTCTCACTCGGGACAGGGATGTCTTGCTCGGTCCAGATGCATTTGCCGTCGCGGAGGTAACGGGCGCCCCAGCGTCTTGAGAGGGCGGCGACGAGTTGCAGGCCGCGGCCGCCCTCGTCGGTGTAGGCGGCATGGCGGATGCGCGGGGTGCTGAGGCTGCTGTCGTAGACCTCGCAGGTCAGGGAGCTGCTGCGCAGCAGGCGCAGGCGGATGGGGCCTTTGGCGTGCCGGATCACGTTTCCGATCAGCTCACTGGCCAGCAGCTCGGTGGTGATCGCGAGATCGTCCAGTCCCCAGGCGGCCAGTTGCCTGCGGACGAATTCGCGGGCCTCCCCGGCCGCGCGGGGATCGTCCGGGAGGACGCAGGAGGCGACGTCACCGGCGTCGATCGCCCTCGTGTGGGCGATCAGTAGCGCTGCGTCGTCGTTCGTCCGGCCATGGTCGGGCAGCAGAGCCGAGACCACTGCGTCGCACAGGTCGTCGAGGTGGTGGACGTCGTCGACCTCGTTCCGCGCGGTGAAGATGTGCACCGCATGCTGGGCGAGGATCTGTTGCAGTCGGGCCAGTCCTCGGTCGACGCCCTGAGTGGCGGTTTCGACGAGCCCGTCGGTGCACAGGACCAGCAGGCTCTCTTCGGGCAGAAGCAGCTGGTGCGTTTCGAACGGTGGCTCGGCCGCCCCGAGCGGCGGGTCGGCGGCCAGGTCGGGCCTGTGGACGGTGCCGTCGGGATGGACGATGACCGGCGGGGGATGACCGGCCAGGGAGAACGAGCACATCCGGGTGATCGGATCGAAGACGGCGTAAAGGCAGGTGGCGTAGCAGTCCTCGCCCAAGTCGCTGACCAGGTCGTTGAGACGGCTGAGCAGCTCGTCAGGGGGTATGTCCAGGTCGGCGAGGGTGCGCACTGCGGTGCGCAGCTGGCCCATGGTGGCTGCTTCGGGGATGCCGTGCCCCATGACGTCGCCGATCACCATGGCGACCCTGTCCGCGGACAGCGGGATCACGTCGTACCAGTCGCCACCGACTTGCTCGCCCCGGCCCGCCGGCAGGTAGCGGGCGGCAGCGCGGGCGGCAGGCAGGCGGGGCAGTGTCCGGGGAAGCAGGCCACGCTGCAGCCCCTGTGCCCGGGCGTGCTCCACGTCGTACAACCGGGCGCGTCCCAGCGACTGGCCGGCCAGACCGCTCAACGCGGTCAGCAGCGTACGCTCCTCGTCGCTGAAGGAACGCGGCTGGGCGAAGGACACCAGACACATGCCGATGGAACGTCCGGACGCGATCATGGGGAGGAAGGCCCACGCGTTCTTCTTGGCCGCCGACGGGATATGCGCCAGCGCTGGATAACGCCCGCAGTAGTCTGCGGCTGATTCGATGAACCGGGGAGTGCGATTCCCCAGCACGTCGGTGGCCACGGGGTAGTCGGCCACCGGTATCCCGTCGAGCAGGTCGAGGAATTCCTGCGTGTATCCGGCGGAGCCGACCACACGTTGCCGGCCGCCTTCGAGGGCCCAGAATATGAGCCCGTCGGCGCCGAACGGGGGCAGGACGTGCGCCGCGAAGGCCTGGACGACTTCCCGGGAGGTGAGCGCCTCGGCGAGCGCCGAGGTCAGTTTGCCCATCCGTACCGTCTGCTCAGAGCCGGCCGCCGAACCGCGGACCGGCAGTCTGCCGGGCAGATCTTCCAGGCAGGCGGCGGCCCATCCCGCCACCGAATGCAGAAAGGACCGCTGCACCTCGTCGGGCTCGCCGGCCCCTTCCATGATCACGGACAGCACGCCTATCGGACCATCGGCACCGAGCAGGGGCACCGATGCCGTGCCCGCTGAACCGATGCCCAGGCTGTCCCCGACCATCCAGGCATAGTCCCCGCACCGCATGGCGCGTACGGGCGCCACGTCCTGCTCATCCGAGAGATCCGCCCACGCCTCGGCGCTCTCCCCAGCCAACCCACTGGCCGCAACAAGGCGCAGTCGCCGAGCAGCGGGATCGCACCAGTGCAGGAATGCGCCCCGGCCGTCCAGGCACTCCGTGGCCTTGAGAGCCAGCGTCAGCGTCTCCGCGCCACGAAGTGCTTTGTACGAGGCGGCCGGAAAGCCCAGCCCCGGCCGCCGGGGATGGCTCCCGGCTCTGGCTGTCGCATCGGCCAACTCGTCTCCTGCTCACTCGTACGTCGCGGACCTGCACATACCGTGACGGGTGGCCCGTAAATCTGGCAAATAACACTAAACGCTACCTCGCTGCCGGTCCATATCCGTCTGGGGTCCCTGCGCCGCAAGCGCCGTCCGGGTTGATTTGATGCAGGCACCGGGCTGCCGAACCGGCAGCCCTGCCGCGCACGGACCAGCGTGTGACGGCGGCTTCGGTAAGGGCCTGCTTCGGTAAGGGCCTGCGGACGTGGACGGCGTCTCCGACGCGGGTGGACGGCGTCTCCGACGCGGCATCTCGTGGGCGACCGGCTTCGGCGCGGAGAGGGCTTGGTGGGAAGCCCGTGACCCTGCGTGACGCGGCGGAGGCGGCGGGTGTGCCGTTGTCCTGCGTCTGCCTGGCGGGCGGCAGTCAGCTCCCGGGCCCTGCATCAGGACGCACCGGGGCTCGCCGGAGCCTGGTGGTTGGGCCGGTGCACCTCAGTAGGTGCCGGCTGTCCTCACAGGCGCCCGTGGGCGGCCCGGCGGGAGCCCGACCCTCGTCTCCACCGGCGGGTGCGGCTCGGCCGGTGCAGACTCGCGCCGCTGCCCAGCGTGCCCCGGCACATGTCTGGACGTCGGGTGCTTCGCCGCCTTCCCTGACGCGGCTCGCGCGCCCGACGCCGTACGCGGACCGGCTGTCATCCGTCGGCAGTTGGGGGACGGTGTGATTCAACAGGCGCGTGGATTCTCCGGGTTGATCGCATTGTCAGTCCCCCCTGCCATCATCCCGCCATGCTCTACGACACCTTGGTGGCGGAATCCCGTAGGAACGACTCGCTCGACGACGTGAGGTCCGCCGCGCTTGACCGCGTCCGCTGGCTCGTCGACCTTTTGGAACGTCAGCGGACGGAGCCCCGGTGGGACGCATCCGCGGCGTTGCGGGGCTCGGAGGGGGAATTCGCGCGAATCCAGGCGATACGCGCGGCGACCCAGTCCGAGATCGACGGGCGGCTTGCGACCTGCTCGGACGAGGAGGGCAGGGCCGCGGCCCTGTGCCTCATGCTGGCCTCCCGTTTCGACGACACCGGCTTTTGGCGGTACGACGTCGAGATCGGAACCGTGGTCTCCCGGGTGCGCGGCTGGACGCCGGAGGAGGTCGCGGTGATGCTGCTCCGCGTCACCGAGTTCGACATGGGCTTCTGGTCCGCTGGTTCCCTGGGGATGGCGCTGGACGCCGCCGAGCGGCTCGGCGTCGACGGCTGCCGTACGGTGGCGCCCTGGCTGCGGCATGCTCACGCGAAGCTCATGAGCGGCGATGCTCCCGCGCACATGCGTGGGCCGCTCGTCAAACGCCTCCGTGCGCTGCTCGCGAGCGTGGACGAGGCGCACATTCCCGAGGGGCTGATCCCGGCGTACGCCCCCTGGGCCGCCCCGTTGCGCGACCGTGCGAACACGTTGCCGACGCCGGAGCTGGCCGACTTCGTCCGGCACCTGGCGGGTCTGTCCGGGCCGCGTCCCTCGCAGCGGTGGCGTCGGACATGCCTCGAGCTCGCCGACGCAGCGTCCGCGCGGGACCTCATGGCCGACGTCCTGCGGGCGCTGGCCGAGGACGATCCGCTGTGCAGCAGAGGAAACGGTGCGCACGCCGGCGGGTTGTACGACGGTTACCACTACCACTACGTCGTCCAACAGAAAGACGGTGACTTGGCGCGCGGCGTCGTCTGGGCGGCCGCGCTGACCGGCGGCCCGGTCGCGGTGCAGCACCTCGGCGCGCTCGCCGGGCGGACCGGCGGTCTCGAAACCGGCGTGATCGAGGATCTCAAGCTCGCGGGTGCGGCGATCAACGCGCTGGCCGAGACCGGCGATCCGGGCTCTCTGAAGGCCCTGTGGCGGCTGCGGTCCCGGATCAAGCACCGGGCACTGCGCAAGCAGCTCGACACCGCGCTGGTGACGGCAGCCGGGAAGCAGGGCATCACGGCGGAGCAGCTCATCGAGCGCAGCGTGCCGGACCACGGCCTGGCGCCGGACGGCTCGCTGGAACAGGAGCTGGGCGGCCACCGGGTACGGATGGCGATCGAGGAAGCGGCGACCGTGCGGCTCACCTTCACACGCCCCGACGGAGGGACGTCCCGCACGGCTCCGGCGGTGGTGAAGGACGGCTTCCCGGACGAGCTCCAGGAGTTGAAGGCCCTGGCCAAGGAGGTGCGGGGGACACTGGCAGGTGAGCGGGCCCGCGTCGAGGCGCTGATGTCGGCCGGACGCGAGTGGCCGTACGACGAGTGGTGCCGCTACTACCGCGACCATCCGGTCACCGGGACTCTCGTCCGCGGCCTGATCTGGGAGTTCCAGGGCGCGGACGGCGAGTGGCGTGCGGTGGCGCCGATGGCCGAGCCTCCCGGCGAGCCCGAGCGCGTCCGCTTGTGGCATCCGATCCGGGCGTCGACGGACGACATCAGGGCGTGGCGGGAGCGGCTGGTCGCCGAGCGGCTGCGACAGCCGTTCAAACAGGCCTTCCGGGAGATCTACCTGCTCACCCCGGCCGAGGAGGAGACCGGCGTCTACTCCAACCGGTTCGCCGCACACATCGTCCACTACCGGCAGCTCTACGCGCTGTTCAAGGAACGCGGCTGGCAGGCCAACTTCCTGGGTCGGTACGACGGCGGCTACGACGGGCAGGCGCGGGGCGAGTTCGGCGACGGCCGGTGGCGGGCCTGCTTCCACCACGAGCCCGCCGCGGACGACGGCGGCGGCTACGCGCTCGAGCACGCCGCGACGGACCAGGTCCGCTTCGAGCGGCGGGACGGCCGGCGCTGGCGGGAGGTTCCGCTGGCGGAGGTGCCCCCGCTGGTGTTCAGCGAGGCGATGCGCGACGTGGACCTCTTTGTCGGTGTGACCTCGATCGCCGCCGATCCCGACTGGACCGACCGGGGCGAGGACCGCTATGCCGGGTACTGGCGGACGGCCACGTTCGGTGCGCTGACGGCGAGTGCGGAGGTCCGCCGTGAGGCGCTGGACCGGATCCTGCCGCGCCTGAAGATCGCCGGCCGGTGCTCGCTCGACGGCCGTTTCCTGACCGTCCACGGCGATCTGCGTACGTACAAGATCCATCTGGGCTCGGCGAACATCCTGATGGAACCGGACGACGCCTACCTGTGCATCGTCCCGTCACGCGGTAAGGGCGACGCCAAGGTGTTCCTGCCGTTCGAGGACGAACGGCTCTCCCTGATCCTCAGCAAGGCGTTCCTGCTCGCCGCCGACACCAAGATCACCGACGAGTCCATCCTCATGCAGATCAAGCGAGGTGCCTGATGGCGACCGTGACGTTCCGGGACGAGACCGCGACGGGAAAGCCGCTCGCCGAGTGGGAGGTCGTCGGGCAGCCCGACCGGATGACCGTACGGGAGCTGATCAGGCTGCGGGTCCGTGAGGAGGTCGCCCGGCACAACGCCCGCCCGACCATCCGCTTCAATGGCCTCGTCCGCCCCGACGACGCCGAGACGGAGCTGAACGGCTACCGACTCCGTGAACCCCGCCGTATCGACTGGGAGCGCCAGGCCGAGATCGCCGAGCGCGCCTTCCTGGCCAACGGGTTCTTCGTACTGGCCGGCGACCGCCAGGTCGAGGACCTTGACGAAGTCGTGGATCTCACCGCCGGTTCAGACCTGGTCTTCATCAAGCTCCTCAGCCTCGTCGGCGGCTGAGAGACCGGCCCTTGCAGCGTCACTGTCCCAGCCCCAGGCCCGAGCACATGATCGACCACTGAGACCGGCGATGGCAGCGTTCCCATGTCCTGAGTACTTAAGGGGCACCCTCCTGCGCAGAAGTTCAGACAGGTCCCGACCTGCGGAAGAGGGGAGGATGTGATGGCCGACCAGCCAAAACCTGACTGGCGCGATCAACCCGATGGCAGCCGCACGCTACCGCGACAGGCAGCGTCTCCCGCAAGAAATCCGACCACCTCGACGCCACGGTGCCCGCGCACATCCTGCGCACTGACGCCGCTGCCCACGGCGCACTCCCTGCGGACACGGAACTCGCCCAGGCCGTCGCCATCCTTGCCAGAGCCCAGCAGGACGCTGTCTGGGACCGCACCCAAGCCGGCAACGAACTCACTTCGCACCCGGCGCGAGTACTTCCCCGGCTTCCTCAGCGCGGTCGGCGTACGACGCGAAGGCGTGTGCCACCCCATCGCCCGCGTCCTGCCGGCTGCCGCGCCCACCCCCGAACGCGCCTCCCGGCTGACGAAGGCCCAGCTTCGGTCACTGCTGAAGAAGGCCGGCCGCAAGAACACCGTCGACGCGGAGGCGGCACGGCTCCACACGGCTCTGCGGCTTCCGCAGATGCGCCAACTTCCCCTCGTAGAAGAGGCGATGGCCCAGAAGGCTCCGGCACTTCTGCGGCAACTCGATGCCGCCTGTGTCGGTGCAGATGATCCTGCAAAGGCGACAGCCGAAGCGTTCGAGAGGCACCCCGGCGCCGAAAGCATCACCAGCTTCCCGGGCCTCGGTCCTCTCGGCGGCGCCCGTGTACTCGCCGGGATCGGCGATGACCGAATAAAGCGCACTTCAGAGGTGAAAACGACCTCCAAGGGAACCGAGTCTTTGTCAGAACCGGAACTGATCATGCCGATTTCAGGGATGGTCCTAACTGATCATGGCCAGATATATCTCTCCTCGAACTCGGGCGACAGGGAGTCGCTGAGGCTCGAAGGAGGCGTCTTCCATGCCCAGTCGGCTTGGGATTCCCCGGCGAAGACCACCCAGATTGCTGTCCCGGCACTGGAGTCTGCGCGTCGTAGGCACGCTGGTCCTCTCGCTCACCGCACAGGCGGCGGCGACGGTGAGCGGGACAGGACAGGCAGTCGCGGACAATCTCAAATGGCAACAATCGGCGCAGAAGCACATCCCACAAGGGAAAACGCGGGCAAAGGCCAACGGCCCGCTCACCGCTTCCGACCTCGCCTCGGCGATCGCCACGGCGCGACTGCGCAAGCGCAAGGTCGAGATCCTGGACGAGTTGACCGCCCAGACGACGACCTGGGCCAACCCTGACGGTTCGCTGACCACCAACTCCTACGCCGCACCGGTCCGGTTCAAGCGGAACAAGGCGTGGGTCGACGTGAACACCACGCTCCAGGCGGCCGCTGACGGCACGGTCGCTCCCAAGGCGCAGCCGGACGGTCTGCGACTGGCGGACGGCGGCAAGAACGCCGTTCTCGCCGTGCAGGGCACGGGCAGGCACAAGGTCGCGGTGGGCTGGAAGGGCACACTGCCCAAGCCCTCCCTGCACGGCGACACCGCCCGGTACTCCGACGTCACACCGGGCACGGACGTGACCGTCCAGGCGACGCGGACCGGCTTCGAGGAGAACGTCGTCCTGAAGTCCCGTCCGGCGGCCGGTTATTCGGTCACCATCCCGGTCTCCGCCAAAGGTCTGACCGCCAAGCAGGCGAAGAACGGATCGATCACTTTCACCGACGCGGCCGGGAAGGTCGCCGGACGCATCCCCGCACCGGCGATGTGGGACGCCAAGGTCGACGCCAAGTCGCTGGAACACACCCACCGCATGCGGGTGTCCATGTCGATGAAGCAGTCCGGCGACACGGTGGACCTCACCCTCACCCCGGACGCGAAGTTCCTGGCCGACCCTGCGACCCGGTACCCGGTCACCGTCGATCCCTCCGCAACTCTGTCCACCGTGCTGGACACGTTCGTGGAGAACACCGACGCCACGGCCGAGTACCTGTCGACCGACCTGAAGCTGGGCACCTACGACGCGGGAACCGATGTCGCCCGCTCCTTCCTGCAGTTCCCGGTCTCCCAGCTGGACAACACCAAGATCCTGTCCTCGTCGCTGAACCTGTACGAGTACTGGTCCGGCAACTGTGTGCAGAACTCCTGGGAGTTGTGGCAGACCGGCGCCGCCGGCTCCGGCACCCTCTGGTCGAACCAGCCGGCGTGGACGACGAAGTACGCCACCACCACCCAGACCAAGGGGTACCCGTCCTCCTGCGGAGGTTCCATACCGGCCGGCTGGGTGTCGATCGATCCCACCACGCTGCTGCAGTACGCGGGTGACCACGGCTACAGCTACTCCAACATGGGCATCCGGGCGACCAACGAGACCGACTCCAACAGCTGGAAGCGGTTCTACTCGGCCAACGCGCCCAGCAACGTGCCGTATCTGTCGGTGACGTACAACTCGTACCCGATGACCTCCGCGCCGACGGCGGCACCCGGTGTCTCCGCGGTCTCCGGATCCACCACCACCCTGTACAGCAACACCACCACCCCGCAGCTGCAGGCCACGGTGACGGACGCCGACGGCGGCAACGTCATGTCCCAGTGGAACGTCTACGACACCACGGGAGGCGGCAACACTCAGGTCATCGCGAACCTCAACGGCTCCTGGACGGACTCGGGCGGCATCTCCAGCGCCACCGTGCCCGCCGGCAAGCTGGTGGACGGCCACACCTACACGGCCTGGCCGTGGGGATACGACGGCTCGCTGTGGGCCCGGCAGACCGTGCCGAAAGGCCTGGTCTTCACCGTCGACACCACCAAGCCGGGTGCGCCGGCGGTCTCCTCGACCGACTACCCCTCCGGAGCGTGGGCGAACGGAGCCGGCCAGGCCGGCAACTTCACCATCACTCCGCCCGCCTCCGGCACCGACACCTCCGGCGTGGTCTGGCAGTTGGACGCGAACATGCCGACGACCACCGCGACCACCGGCAGCGCGGTGACGGTGTCGGTCACCCCGCCGACCGACGGTTCGCACACCCTCACCGTCGCCACCCGGGACCTGGCGGGCAACCTCTCCTCATCGACGACCTACCAGTTCAACGCGGGCGCGGGAGCCGTGACCGCGCCTGAGGACGGCACCCGTACCGACAAGCGGGTCACCCTGGCCGCGGCCGGGCCCGGCACCGCGCAGTCGGTGACCTTCCAGTACCGGCGCTCGGCCACCGATGCGTGGACCACGGTCCCGGTCGCGAATGTGACCAACGGCGGCAACCCCGTCTCCGCCTGGCCGGTCAACATGGTCGGCGGGGCCTCTCCGTCCCTGCTGTGGGATGTCGCCTCCACTCTTGGCGACGACGGGTCCGTGCAGGTCCGCGGCGAGTTCGCCACGGGTTCCGGGACCTATGACTCCTCGGCGGTCACCTTCACCCTGGACCGGTTGTCCTCGCAGTCGGCGACCTCTCAGGTCGGCCCCGGGACGGTGAACCTGTCGACGGGCGACTACTCGCTGTCGGCCACCGATGCGTCGGCATTCGGCATCTCGGTCGGCCGCAGCAGCTCCTCCCGGAACCCTTCCAACGGATCGCTGACCGGACTGGCCGCCCCTTTCGGACCGCAGTGGACCATGGGCGACGTCACCGCCAACGCGGCAACGGCCTACACCGAGATCCGCCCGGTGACCTCCACCGCAGTCCAGCTCGTGCTGGCGGACGGCAGCGAGGTGGCCTTCACCAAGAACAGCGACGGATCCTGGACGCCTGAGCCCGGCCGGGAGTCGTACGCCCTCAGCTACAACAGCTCGGCGGACAAGTACACGCTCACCGACGACAACGGCACCGTGACGGTGTTCGCCAAGTCGGCGAGCACCGCCGGGGTGTGGACGGTGGCCACGACCACGCCGACCGGTTCGGGCAACGCCAGCCTGTACCGCTTCGACGCCGTGACCCAGGGCGGCGCCACCCTGATGCGGCCGGCCCGGATCGCCGCACCCACCTCCGCGGTCTCCGACCTGAACGCCTCGTGCCTGACCCCGGCCACCCCCGCTGTCGGCTGCCGTGTGCTGGAAGTCGACTACGCGTCGGCCACCACGGCCACCGGCACGACCAACGGCACCTTCGGCGACTACTCGGGCCAGGCCGACCAGATCGTCCTGTGGGCCACCGACCCCGCCGACGGCACCGAGACCTCCACGGTCGTGGCCCAGTACGCATACGACTCGAGCGGCATGCTGCGCCAGGTCTGGGACCCCCGGATCAGCCCCCACCTGGTCACTTCCTACTCCTACGACACCACCGGCCGGGTCACCACGCTGACGCCGCCCGGCCGGCTTCCGTGGACGTTCGCCTACGGAACCGCGGGCACCGACGGCGACAGCAACGCCGGCCGGCTGCTCTCCGCCTCCCGGCCGACCCTGGCCCCCGGTACCGCGTCGACCACCAACGGCACCGCCACCACGAACCTGGTGTACGACGTGCCGCTGACCACCGGCGCGGGCGGCCCCGACGCCATGGGGACCTCGGACGTGGCGGCATGGGCGCAGAGCGACGTGCCCACCGACGCGACCGCGGTCTTCCCACCCGACCAGACCCCGGCGTCCCACACCGGAGCGGGAAACCTGGCCACCGGCGACTACACCCGGGCCACCGTGCACTACCTCGACGTCTCGGGACGTGAGGTCAACACCGCCGCACCGGGCGGCCACATCACCACCACCGAGTACGACGGGGACGGCAAGACCGTCCGTGAACTGTCCGCGTCCAACCGCGAACTGGCCCTCGCGGCAAGCTCCAACGCCGAGCTGGTCACCCTGGGCCTGTCCTCGATGACCACCGCCCAGCGCGCGACAGCCCTGTCCACCCAGTACGTCTACGACGCGAGCGGTCTCGACGAGACCGACACCTACGGGCCGACCCACCAGGTCACCCTGCAGCACGCGGTCACGGCTTCCGGATCGTCCGCCGCGCTCGCCGCGGGCACCGCGGTGGCGGCACGGGCCCACATCCACAACACCTTCGACGAGGGCCGGCCCACCGACGGCAGCGCCAACGTCGCCGACGAGATCACCACGACGGTCACCGGCATCAGCATCCCGGGATACGCCTCGGACGCCGACACCCGCACCGTGAAGACCTACTACGACTGGACCCTCGGCAAGCCGGTCAGGTCGGTCACCGACCCGAACGGTCTGGCCATCACCACGACCAAGGCGTACAACAGCCAGGGGGCGACGACCTCGACGTCCCTGCCCGCCTCCAGCGGTTCGGACGCCGGAACGACCACGACCAGCTACTACACGGCCACCGGCTCGGCTCCCTGCGGCGGTCACCCGGACTGGGCGGACCTCGTCTGCCAGACCGGGCCGGCCGCGAACATCACCGGCGGCGGCTCCAACCCGGCCCAGCGGGTGACCTCCACGACCACCTACGACATGTACGGAACGGTCGCCACCGTCACCGAGACCGCGAACGGCGTCACCCGGACCACCACCACCTCGCACGACAGCGCCGACCGCCCGGTCCAGGTGACGATCACCGGCGGGGTCGGCCAAGCGGTGCAGACCACCACCACCGACTACGACCCGGGCAGCGGCCAGGAGTCGTCGACCAGTGGCACCGACGGGCGCAGCGTCAGCCAGGCCTACGACCAGCTCGGCCGGCTGATGAGCTCGACCGACGCCGACGGCAACACCGCGGCCACCCAGTACGACGCGCTGGACCGGCCCACCAAGGTGACCGACTCCGCCCCGTCCACGACCACCTACACCTACGACACCGCGCAGGACCCGCGCGGCCTGCTCACCTCCCAGAACGACTCCAACGCCGGTACCTTCACGGCCGGTTACGACGCCGACGGCAACCTGGTCACCGAGGCCATGCCCGGCTCGGTCACGATGCAGCAGACCCTGGACACCACGGGCCGTACCACCGCCCGAAGTTACACCGACTCGTCGGGCAACGTGCTGGTCAGCGACCAGGCGACATTCTCCGCGAGCGGGCAGCAGGCCGGCCACGCGCTGTCCACCTCGGGCGGGCTCGGCGTCGACGACAGCTACGGCTACGACGCGGCCGGGCGGCTCACCTCGGTGGCCGAGACGGCGATCCAGGGCCAGGCGAAGACCTGCACGCAGCGGACCTACGCCTTCGACGCCGACTCCAACCGCACCTCACTGACCAGCGCCGTGGGCACAACAACCCTCGACGGCTCCACCCCGAGCTGCCCCACCAGCGGCGGCACGGCGACCACCTACAGCTACGACAGCGCGGACCGGCTGGTCACCAGCGGATACACCTACGACGCCTTCGGCCGCACCACGGCCGAACCAGGCGGCACCACCACCGCCTACTACGTCAACGACCTCGTCTACCAGCAGACCAAGGGCACCGGCAGGTCCACCTGGCTGACCGACCCGACAGGCCGCATCCGGGCCTACACCACCGAGTCCGACACCACCGGCACCTGGACGCAGACCGCGTCGAGGACCAACCACTACGACGGCTCCTCCAGCGCTCCCTCCTGGACCGTCGAGAACACCACATCGGGCGCCTACACCCGCCAGATCGCCGACATCACCGGGGATCTGGGTGCCAGCTACTCCTCGTCGAACGGCGACATCACCCTGCAACTCAGCGATCTGCACGGGGACATCACCATGTCCCTGCCGATCAACGACGCGGGCGCGTCGGTGACCGTGACGGCCACCGACGAGTACGGCAACCCGATCGCCACCACACCCAGCACCCGCTACGACTGGCTCGGCAGCAAGGAGGTCTCCAGCGAGACGCCCACCGAGGACGTACTGATGGGCGCGCGGCTCTACAACCCGGCACTCGGGCGCTTCCTGTCGGTCGACCCCGTACCGGGCGGCGGCGCCAACGACTACGTCTACTGCTCGGGTGACCCGGTCAACTGCACCGACCTGAGCGGGAGGTACGACGACGGCAACATCGCGCAGAGCACTTCGGCCGAGCGGCACTGGTGCTACTGGCCCTGGCACTGGCGGATCTGCTCCTACATCGCAGCGGACGCCTACGCCGCACGCTCCGAGGCCACGTATCTCTTCGGCAGCGTGAACGGCCGCAGCTACGGCGATGCCTTCCAGCACATCCTGTGGATGGCACTCCTCTCCTACGATGTGGGGGCGGGAACCGCACGCGCCGCGGGACAACGCCATGAGGACTTCTCCGGCAACGATTCCAGATACATGGCGCTGCACAACAACAACATCGGCATCGAAGTCGGCGAGGTCATGCACTACTACCACTATTCGCGCGGCGGGCGGGCATTCGCCCGGACCGTTGTCTGGTGGTCGTGGCTGGAGGCCTGCTACGGGGACGCCTATGTGCCGCGTTATGTCGGTTACCAGGCGAGGGTTTGCTATGGGTGATGGCGCAGCGCGGCTGCCGAGACGGCTCTGGCCTCGGTCGCGTCGCCGGCAGGCAGTCATCTGCGTCCTGCTCCTGGTGGCAGCACTGGCCATCGCCGAGTGGTACCGCTCTCAACCGGACGCCCAGATCGAAGCCCGGATCGCCGTACTCAGAAAGGATCCGATCCTGACGGCCTTCCGAGCAGAACTGGGACAGCCGGACAATCCGGTCACCCGCTGGAAATGCACCATGGAACTGCCGCCTGCCTACTCGGAGGATTTCCATGCGAAGGCGGACACCGAGAGCGCCCAGAGCATCGCGGCGATTGCCCGCGGCGCAGGCTGGAAAACCAGGATCAACCGTCAACCCGCCCGATCATTCACCGTCGAACTGCATAAGTCCTTCGGAACCTGGGCGAGCGATTCGCTCTTGCTGCTGCACCAGGGCAGCGTGACCGTGGAACTCGACGCCGTCGACACCGATCACGCTTCCTGCTAGCCACACCGTGGCGGGCCGCCGCCGCGAGCCGGCGGCCCGCCACAGGGGCTGCGGGGGCGAGAGCAAGGCGCCTGACAGGGCAACAGCCCAGGTCGGGCGCCTTTTCGGTCGGCCTCCGGTGGCTGAGCGACGCGGAAACCGGTCTGGGCTCGCTGCTTCTGATAGCGGCCCTCAGTGATCACCCACCCATTCACCCACCCATCCCACAAGCTCGACCAGAGGGTCCTCGAACACTACGCAGAAAGAGAGGGACGCCATGACCGACCGACGGGAAGTCGTTGCAAGCCCGCCGAGAATTTGATGCCCGGCGTCCCCTACGTCCGCGGCTCGGGGCAGGCTCGACGCAGCGCCGGCGCCTTGGCCGCACAGCTGACGAATCTGGCCGTGGAGCCGGACTTCCCAGGTCTCTCGGCCGACGTGAACGTCTCGGGGGACGGCCTGGTACGCCTCGGGACCATCCGACCGGAGGCAGCCCTGGTGCTGGCCCGACTGATCGTGTCGGGCCTCGGGGCAGAGAAGGAAATGGATGCCGATGCGCTGACGGTGGAGGCAGGCAGCGCCCGTCGGAATTCATCGGCTGCCTGATCACGTCAGCCAGTAAGACTCCGGCCGGTTGCGGTTCGAACGGTGACCGGCCGGCCTGGCCCCGCACGTAGTCAATCCCCGTCGACCGACGTGCGGGGCCTTCTGCTGCACGCAACGCGTTTCGTCCGTTGGTCTGCCGCTCGGCAGGGACCGGCGCCCCAGCCCGGACGAAGCGGCAGACCAACACGTTCAGTGCGCAGCAAAGAGGGTTTAGGCGTTCCCTCTCGCTGGATCGGGTTGAATCAGCCCGGCTGGCTGGCGCGCCACTCCAGGGCCTGAGGCTCTTCCGTGAACTCGACAAGGTGCTGGCCGGCGTACCGCTGGAGCGCATCGCGCACATCCGCCGGGGTGACGCGGAAGAACTCCTTTCGGGTGTTGACGCGGTTGACTCGATGGTCCGCGAACTCCTGATGCAGCTGGAACTCCAGGCCGACCGCGTCTTTGCTGAAGATCAGTGCGTGGACATCGAACCGGAACGGCACTGATGCACCGCTCAGCTCGTAAACGCGCTCCAGTGGTTCCAGGCGTCGCGTCATCCCGATCTTGACCATCCGCTCCCCGAAGGCGCCGATGTTGGAGATCACGTATACATACCCAGCGCGGACATTGGCGGCACGCGCCTCGACGGAACTGAGGGACTCCTCGATCTCTGCCAGCCTCACTTCCATCTCCGCTACCGCGTCGGTGTCCCCACGTTCCCGGAGTCGCTCCAAAGCGGCCTGGTAGTGGCTCAGCTCCTTTTGCAGCTTCTCCCGCTCGCGTTCCAACTCCCGTTGCGCAGCGGCCTCTTCCTTCTCGCGCGCTCGGACCTCCCGCTGAGCTTCCTTCTCCTCCTCCTTCTTCTGAAGGAAGTCCGCAGTCAGTTGCAGCTCACGCACGCGGGCGTCGTGGTAGGCGTCCGAAATACGGATGTTCATGGTCGCCCCGAGCTTGGCGATTGTCTCCCGACTCTTGTAGAGGCGGTCAATCAGGGAGTTCAGACGGTGGGGGCGCATGGAGCGCACCGCGTAATCCGCCTCGGCGTTGTACGCCCTGAGCATGAGTTTCGAGAAGTCCCGTACCATCTTGCGCCCGGCGCTGGCAGATCCGTTGACAGTCCAGTCCTGAGCGGCGAGCACTGCTTGGTCGGTTCGCGCAAGCGCCTTGATATGGGCCTGCAGTGTCTCCAATTGAGAGCGGTAGGCAATGGCATCCTGCAGCTGATGCCGGTAGGCGTAGATTCCGACCTGCTGAAGCATGGCTGTTTCGTCGGTGGTGACAACCTGAGCCTGCAGTTCGGCAAGGCGGTTTCCGGCCTGATAGGTTTCCTGCCGAATCCTCTCCGTCTCCTTCCGGGCAAGCTCGGCGTCCTTGGAAGCCTTTTTCGCTTCTTCTTTCTGCTTCTTAACCTCTTCGCGAGCGCTCTGCCGGATCTGCTCTGCATCGGCTTCCGCAGCTTCGCGCAAAGCAGCGGTTTCCTCTCGCGCCAGACGCAGGGCATCGAGGACCTGCACGGCGTCCATGCCCTGCGTACGCGCCACCCAGGCTCGCAGCTGTTCGATCTCTTGGGTCTCGTCGCGGCGACGTCTGCCGAACAGGCCACCGCGGCGAGCAGGCGGAATGGGCACCTGCGGGAGTGCGGAGGACTCTGCACCAACGACCAGGTCGGCGTATGTCGGGCCGGGCGGCGCGGTCAGCGCGCCATGGACATCCGCAGCCTGGCCAGGCATTGGCGTGGCGTCAGCGCTGACGCCTACAGCACTCACGCTACTCGTGGTGTCAGGCACCCACAGCTGCCAACCTGGCGGCAGCGGTGGCCACGACGGGTCCGGATGCCATCCGGGGGGCGGCATCCATCCCGGAGGCGGTGCCGGCCAACCTGGCGGCGGATTGAACCGATACAGCATGCACGCCCCCCAACCTGGCCTGTCCCCACAGACCGACACATTGGGTCCATAGCTCGTACGGCCTCGAGCGCGGACAGTTAGTAGACGGAGCGTACTACTTGCCTGGACCAACGATCCCAAGATTGAAGCGGCCCGCGTCGGTCGGCGGCTGCTTCCCCCAGTGCTGGCCCGTTGTGGAGGTGACCAGCCCGTTCGAGCCGGGCGGGGTGGGGAAGCGACATCCGCTTTAGGAGTTCGATCTACACCCGCCCCTGGGGCCGTCGATGGCTGGTCCGACGGTCGCCCGATGATGCTGTTGTATCGCCGGGACGGGGCAGACGTCCAATGGATCGTCTAGCCGGTCCGCCCACTGCCACCACGCGTGCCGGTCCGCGCGCCGCCACAACACCCTGCAGGTCGATGCCAGCCGTCGCAAAGCCGTGGCCGGGAGACGGCGACCTCGCCCAGTATCAGTCAGGGATCTCGGTGAGAAGGCGTCCGGCCAGGAGGTCACCGACGAAAAACTCGAGGCTTGCGGCGAGACCCGCTACTTCATGACGGTTAGGGCGCGGCACGTACCCGTGCGTGAGCGCGCTGCGCATCTCGTAACAGCGGGTGAAGAAAGCGGCGGGGGCTTTGCCCGAGTACGTGCGAGGCCCCAGGGTCCGGGCGAGTCGCCGCCCGGCTTGCCCGATCGACTCATTCCGCAACCATTTGAGGCTCCCTCGTAGCGACTCTCGCTCAGAGCGGGTGAGGTCAGCGTTGGCTTCGGTCGCCTCGATCATGGCGGTCACGTGCGCCTGGGCGGCATCCGAGCGGGGCTGGAGGTCGAGCAAGGTCTCAATCGCCATAGTCAGCATCAGAAGCCTCGAGTCCGCTGAAGGCTGGAAGAAGGAACCGCTGTACAGATCGAAGGCCAGCCGCTCAGGACCCTCCAGCGGGTCATGGAGCTGCGCGGCCTGCATGAGCACCAGGCGGTTCCGCTCCTCGGACGGACGCTTGCACGACTCGATGCTTGGCGCGGCGACGAAGCGAAGGCCTGGCTGATCTTCGAAGACTGTGACACCTGGCAGGTGTCCCAACACAGGGTGTCCCACTCGCTCGGCGAGCCACGCCTCACCCGCTTTCGTCAGGGTCCCGACGGGCTGTCGATCCCCAAAGTCGGCGGCTAGGTGCACCCGGGCGAAGGCACGACTAATAACGTCCCGCCACCGTTCACCCTCTCTGGCAGCTTCGTCTTGGGTGGCGTATCCCTCGCCCCGGATCACGAGGTTGGTCGCATCACACAAGCGTTGGCCGACGTCCCCGAAGGGCTTCAGCAAAACCTGTCGCTCTCCTTCGCCGCACAGTAAGAACTGGCTTTCGGTCAGTCCGAGCAGCGTCTGGCTCGGCATCGTGAAGGGGAGACGAAAGCAGTACACGGGCACCCCCGGAAGACGTAGCCAGTTCCTCATGAGCCTAGTACTCCATTTGGACCTCGTTGCAGGTGAGTGGGATAAACACGTCAGGTGTGAGGTGCTGGGCGGGAGCACGACGAGGAAGACAGGGTGCCAGCGGGACCGCACGCCCAGGACTGACAGCGACCGCAAGCCCCGCGCCACCGGCGCGCTCTAAGCGCTGCCCGCACGCTTTCCAACTGTGGTGGTGGGGTGGTGGGCTGTGTCCGGGGCCGTTCCCTGCGTTCATGAGCGGATGCCCGGGGCGCACCCGGCTCATGGTCTCATCTGAACGGTCGTGAGCGGGGCTGAATGAGACGGGAACTCAGACGGATGGGCAGGCGGGGCTGAGGCGCCCGACCTGAAAGATTGCTGGTCTGACAGCTTCGTCCATACGAGGATGCTTCCATGCGCCGCGCAGACGAAGAGGAAGAGCCCCTCAAGTTGATCCGCCGCTACGTTACGCCCGACCGGCGGTACCTCAAACTCGGCGGCAGCCTTCTCGGGATGGGCGGGCGTGAACGAACCAAGTTCCTGCAGAAGCTGGGTCAGGCGGCCGGGAAGACCAGTCCTCGTGAGCTGGACACGCTGCTCGACGGTGGGTGGCGGGAGCGAAAGACGGCAGCGTGGCTCATCGCCGTGGCTGGCAGATCCGAGTTCCGGGATCGCCTCGGCGAACTCCTGCTCGCCAGCGAAGGGCCCTACGCCGGGCAGGCTTACTGTGTCGCTCTGGCCATCTTCGGCACCAGGGCTGATGCTGACCTCCTGGTCGCTTACCTCGACCGCTACCTGCGGCGCCCCGACCTCTACTACGACCAGGAAGCCGCCCTCGGCGCGCTCCTGTTGCTCGACGCCAAGCTCGGTGCTGACTGCGCAGCCCGGTTCCTCGCACCTGAGGGACTCTGGCAGCAGTGGATCGACGGGCCGCCCAGCAAGGACCGCGAGGCCCCCGCCAGCTACCGAGAATTCATATGCGAGCTGTGCGCTTTCGCTGATGAGGCTGCCAAGCACTGCCCCGACAGGCTGACATGAGCCCCCCGCCGAGGGTGGTCACCACCATCGCCCAGCGCGTTGTGCCCTCAGCTTGGGAAGCTGGGAGCGTTTCGTGGAGGTTGCTCGGCTGACCTGCTACGAAGCGGTTTCGGGGCTTGGGCCACCCATCGCGCTGCTCCCCGGTGTTCCCCGCACGACCTGGCACGGGTCTGGCACGGCCTCTTCGCCGAGTAGCACTCGGAGGCTCCACATATGGGGGACAGGAGCTCGCGGCTGCAGTCGACACGTCCGAGACAGGGCCCAGCTCCGCCTTTCACTACATCAGCAGAGATAATTGGGCTGGCTTGCCCAGTAGACGAGGTAAGCCCATGTTTGCGGACCGATTTGCCCATCGACTGTAATGCCTGCACACCGCTGGAATTTGCGCGTGGCACCATCTGTGAGCGGTCCGAAGTCACTGTTCAGGATGGGGAGATCCACGCGTTGTGTACCCCGAATGGAGAGATTCAGGTAGCACTGAGTCTGTTGTACAGCAGGTCCCTTCGAGCCTCGGCTGATGGACGGCCTGCTGTCGGTGTAGTTGCAAGAGGTCGCCGGACCTGTGGGCTGAACGTTAACGGGCGGCGTAACCGTCATAGTCACCGTTGTCGGAGGTTCCTTGGTTACGGTTGCAGTCGGCCCAATCGTTGTGGTGACCGGGCTAGGGGGAGGCTGAGTGTTCCCTCCGCCTGTTGTGACTGTGCTACAGCCCGTAGCGACTGCGGTGAGTGCCAGAAAGGCTTATTCCTGCGAGCCACCGCATGCGCACCACCTCCTACGCAGGGTTAGGCTCGAAGACACCTCTGTCCCACGATGCCCTGCGGCCGTGTCATCCGCATCTTGGCTCGCTAGTCCCTTCGGGTTGGAGCCAGTAGGGGCCTCATAAGCGATGCCACATGGCGTTTGGGCTCCGGCCCCGTCAGTTCCCGCACGATCTGACACGACCTCTTCATCCGAACTCTCGGCCCGGTGGTCATTGCGGTCCGGGACGCTGGTCGTGAGGTCATCGGAGGGCGTTGACAGCCACCTCCGGTTGCGGTGGTTGCTGTACTTCGCTGCTGTACCGCAACTGCATCCCGCCCGTGGGCAACTCGGCATGAACCTGCGATTTGCGTGGCCTGCGTCGATCGGTGGTTGCTCCCTCCCCCGAGCGCCCGGGCCGTTGTTGAGGGGACCAGGAGTTTCGCGTTATCGGACCAAACCGCCTACCCACGAGCGCCGTTGTCCACCTCCGTCATCCCCGCCAGCAGCCGTCACTCGCTGATGGCTTAGGCTCGCGGCCTGCTCCGTGACCGCGGCCCGCGTCGCCGCGACCGGAGCCCGCTGGTTCTTCTTGCAGGACGATGGGGTGGGACACATGACATTTCGACGGAGGCTCAGATCCGGGTCGGCGGCGCTTGTGGTCGCCGCGGCGATAGCTGGTGCGGTTCCCGGGCACGCGCTGGCGGTGACGAGCGGCACGCCGACTGAGGTCACGACGCTGCCCGCGCCGCAGCTCGCGGCGTTCCGGGGGGACATGCCGCTGGTGGCGGGTGCGAGTGGCTTCCTGCACCGGGAGCAGGGGCTGCCGGGCTACACGTGGACCGACTACGCGTCCGGGACGGACACCCCGCAGCCGCAACTGACCGCCGTGGCGCTGACCAACACGAACTTCTTCTCCGCCGGGGGCGACCACGTTGCCTACCAGAACGACGCGACACTGGACGTCGGTGACCCGACCCTGGCTGGCAGCTGGGTCAGCTACGACCTCTCGTCCCTCGGCGGCACCTTGCTGCACACCGTCGTCGCCGTCGGCGCGAACGGGACCCGCGCCCTGGTGCGGGAGACCGGCGGTGTCCATCTGCTCCAGCTCAACGCTGACGGCACGGTCACCGAGGTCGCCATGACCGGCCTGCCGTCGAGTACCGACTACATCAACGACGCCGTCGCGTACCAGAGCGCCGGCGACTACGTGACGGTCCGCAGCACCCCGAAGCCCGGCGTCACCGGCACCACCGCGTTCTACCTCGTGCGACTGGACACGGGCGCGGCAACCGCGGCGACGGCTGTCACCCCGCCCAGCGCCGTGGCCCCAACCGTCCACGGCGACTACCTGACCTGGCCCTCGAACGGCGGCATCTCGCTGGTCCCGGTCGCCGACGTCCTCGCGGGGAGGACGGTCACCCCGACGCAGGTCCTGGCACCGGCCGGTTCAGGCATGCTGCTCGACTACGACGTCGTCGGCCAGCAGATCGTCATGGTGACCCGGGCCTCGTCGAGCGCACCGCCCGTGCTCAACGCCGTCCCGATCGCGGGCGGCCCGGCCACTCAGCTCGACGCCACGGTGACCGGGTTGCAGCCGACTCTCGGTACCAGGGTTCACCCTTATCTGCCCCAGGGGCCCGGGGGCGCTCTCGTCATCGGCGGCACCAGCACCAGCCAGGCCGTGCAGCGGCTCACTGCGGCAACGGACGGAAGCGTGAACGTGACCGCCGTGCGGCAGTTGCCGCCCCCGGCCGAGACCACCGCCACGCTGTCGATGGCGCACGGTCAGGTGCGCCAGGTCCTCACCGTTCCGCAGCTCAACGCCGCCACGCGCTTCGCGATGGCGACCACACCGCTGACCGGCTCCGGCAGCACCATCGGCAAGACGACGACCGGCTACCTGAGCGACGGCGGCCAGCCGCTGCAGGCCGGTCCCTGCGCGGTGGACGCCTTCTGCGTGCGTGAGACGGATGGCAACTCCTACGGGCCGGTGTACACGACCACCACGGCGACCTCCGCCCGGGTGTTCATCAGCGGCCTCAGCCCGGAGACCTTCTCCTCGCCCGACACCCGCGTCGTGGACGCGGACAGCGAGTTCGTGCTCATCGACTCGGCCGGCTCCCAATACCTCTGGGAGCCAGGCCAGAGCGCGATGATTCCTCTGGGGTCGGCGAGCGGGGCGACGGTGTGGATGGGCACGCTCTGGCGGGCCACCGCGCCCGGCCAGATCCAGGCCAGCACGCCCCACACGGGGCTGGGCAGCGCGCCCACCCTCCAGCGGACTATCAGCACCGGGGCGTCCTGCACGCCCAGCGAAGTGCAAGTGGCGCAACACTGGCTCTACTGGAGCTGTGGCAGCAGCGGCCCGGCCGGGGTCTACGATCTGGCCACCAACGTGAAGTTCAGCGTCGACGCCGGCCCAGTGCTGCTGGGTGACGGCTATCTGGTGCGTCACGACGCGGCAAACGGTGAGCTGCGGCTGACCGACGTGCACGCGGACTCCGTTGGCGCGACCCCTGTGCTGGCCACTTTCTCGCAGGCCGCCGGGGCGAGCGACGACCGGGGCATCGACTGGACCGTGGACCGCACCAGCGGTGACGTTGCCTACACCCGGACAACATCGTCCACGTGCTGACCACGGGCGTGCCCGCGTCCCCGGTCGCGGCCAACGCGGGGGCCTGGAACAACTTCATCACGCCCGGCCAGGCGTGGAACTTCCGTTTCGAGGCCAGCCGTCCGCTGGCGAACTGGCAGTTGGTGATCCGCCGGACGACCACCGGACAGGTCGTCCACAGCTACACCGGTGGCCCGACCGCCGCTCAGGGCTCCATGAGCTGGGACGGCATCCTCCAGGCCAAGACGGCCGCCTTCAATGGCTCCTACGACTGGCAGCTGCTGACCGTCCCCGCGGACGCGCCCGGCGCCGCTGCGACGCAGGCGGCCTCCGGCACGATGGGTGTCTTCTATGGCCGGATGCCCTTCCGCTCCTACGGCGAGAACGGCCGGTCCACCCTGCTCGGCGTACTGAAGCAGTCCGCCTTCGGGTACCGCAACGGCTACGGCATGGACTACGAGGGCAACGGCCATGGCGGCTACTCCAGCCCGGTCGCGTCGAGCTACTGGAACCTCGGTACCGGCTCCGGTCAACTCAACGCGGTCGTGCCCTTCGGCGACATCAATGGCGACGGCTTCAACGACATTCTCGTCCGGACCAGCGGCGGCGAGTTGGAGTACTACCCGAACCAAGCGGCGGGCGGCGTCCTCAACAACACCTCGCCGAAGGCGCTCGGTGGGGGCTGGAACATCTACAACCGGCTGGTCTCGGTCGGCGACCTGAACCGGGACGGCCACGACGACCTGATCGCCCGCGATGCTTCGGGCGAGCTGTGGATGTACCCCGGTACGGGCAGGGGCGGCTTCGGTTCCCGGGTCGCGCTCGGCAGGGGCTGGAACACCTACACCCGGATCGTCGGCGTCGGCGACGTGAACGGCGACCGCAACGGCGACCTGCTGGCGGTCGACACCGCGGGCGGGCTCTGGCGCTACCTGGGCAACGGCAACGGCGGCTTCAACTCTCGGGTGAAGACCGGCACGGGCTACCAGATCTACACGGCGATGGTCGGCGTCGGCGACGTGGACGGTCACGGGCTCGATTCGGTCGTCGCCCGTGACACCTCCGGCGTGCTGTGGCGGTACGACTTCACCGCCTCCGGCTCGCTGCTCTCGCGGGTCCGCATCGGCAGCGGGTGGAACATCTTCTCCGACCTCTACTGATCCTCCGCCGCTACGGGCCGTCCGGCCCCGCCACTGAAACCAGGCCGCCAACCCCCGACCCTCCCGCGCGGACGACCCGCGCGGGAGGAGCCGGTCAGGGACGGCTGTCAGCCTTGGTCGTCGATAAGCACCCTCCGACGGCCCCAGGGATAACCCCCGGGGCCGTCGGCGTTACTCGCTTTCAGGCCCTCTTGATGTGAACTACAGGCTAGGCGGCTGAGGTTGCTGGGCTGGTCAGCCTGACTGTGAGAGGCATGGGGGGTTGGCGCCGGTCGGTGGAGTTGCTGCACTTCTCTGCTGTGCTGCAACGGCTCTGCAGGCCCCTTGGGACCCGGGCAACGCGGCAGGTCACGGCCCTGCATGTGACGACTCAAACGCAACCAGTCCTCGAATAGTCCTACCGCCGACTGAGCACCGCTTTAGGAGTTCGATCCGAGCCTGCTCCGGCTGCGGTCGTCGGCTGGTGCGACGGCCGGACAGGAACGCTGGTGTACGTCTCTGTCCGGCGTCGTTGATGTCAGCCGTGGATGTCAGAAGCCTTCTGATCCGTAGCTCTACAGAGATTGGTCGGGGACGGTCATACCGGTTGCTCGGGCTTGTCTGAGGGGGAGGTCGGGGCGGTTGCTGGGGTTGCTGTACAGCTGCCGCAGCTTTGCTGGCGTAAGCGAGGTTGTTGCGGCTGGTCAGGGTGTCGGGGTGGGCGTCGCCCAGGGCCTCCTCGCATTGGGCGAGGGTGGCCCCCGGCAGGGGGATGGTGCGGGCTGTGTGTCCGGCGGGAGCCTTGCCGGGGGGACCGCGACCGCCCGCCCGGGAGCGACGCGGCGGCGTGGAATCGCTCGCGGAGACGCCGGAACCTGATCGGCAGTCGGTGTGGTGCCGCTTCAGACGACGGAAGACCAGTTGGTGACCGAGAAGGGGATCGCCGGGCACATTCGGGGGCGCTGCAACTGGTGCGGGCCGCAATCGAAGACACCCCCATCCGTCCAGAGGAAGAACTGGTACGGATTTGCGGGAAGTCCGCGCACCGCGAAGCGTCCCGAAGCATTTTTGATTTCCTGCTGGTGCAGCCCCAAGGAATCCCTGCACTCGGCTTCCAACAGGAAGTTGCAATCTTGCACTCCGGACGAAAGGCTCGCACGCAGCCCTCCGGGCTCGGTGCCGTTACCGAGGTCGATCTTCTTGTGCGAGAAGTACGGCTTTCCGAAGTAGTCGTCGGGGCTGAGTGAGTACGGCGTCTTCGGCTCGGAGAGATTGAAATGAATTCCGTCGTAGGCGCCCCCGCCCTCGGGGCGGACCAGGATGACCGTCTTCGCAGCGGCGGGGCCGCATCTCACGTCCTTGGCCCTCATGCCGGTGATCGTCAGGCCCGCCGATCTGTCGCTGAAGAGATCGATGAGCCACGAGGACGAGTATCCGTCGGACTTGTCCCAGCCAGGGTCCTCAAGACCGTGGCCACCGTGGGTCGCGGCCAGTTCTTCCACCTCCCCGAAGTCGGGGCTGTCGTCGGCGCCGGATTCCAGGAAGGTGGCAGTCTCGGTACGGGTCAGCGGGCGATCCAGTACATAAGCCATGTAGAGCGGGTCCGCGTCCACGCGAGTGGACGCCGTGAAAGCTGGACCCTCACGGTCGAGGTTCTCCTCGACCTGCTTCGAGTGGCGTGTCGTCGGCTCGGTAGCGAAATAGTCGCGAGCAGCCGGAACGAGCCAGGCGAGAAGACCAATGACGGCGCCGCACGCCAGAGTCCACAGGACCCTCCGTCGTCTCTGTCCCGGCGGGCTCTCCAGCGTGCCCGGCACGAGAGCCTCGGCGATCAGTTCGCGCCGACGTAGCCTGGGCGGACTCGGGTCGGGCGCTCCGGCCGCGAAGGCGAAAGTCGTCGCGCCTCGGGCCGACGCGGGTGGAGTGGCCGCCGGAGCCGGGCCGATGCCCGTGCTCTGCGGGGCTGATACGGGCCCGGAAGGCAGTGCGGCCCCGGTGGGCGGTGCGGAGTGCGTGTTGCTCGTGGCGGAGGAGGTCGCCGCCTCCGGGTCCGTACCGTGCATGGCGCCCTCGCGGGGAATCGACCGATGGGAAGAGGCCCTTATGATGCCCGCTGACCAGGATGATGCTCAACGGCCCTCCGCGGACCCCAGGTTCCACGAAGTTCTCCGTCCCGCCCGGCTCACTGCCGCGCCCCCACCTCACCGCCCCTCCGTCTAGGTCCCGACCGTGCTGTCGTAAAGCGGCGCAGGGCGTCGGGGAGCGGGGTGATGTCGGGGGACGTGGGGACTGGGGACCCTAGCCCTCCCCGGCGGGGCCTTCGCCTCCCGCCGCTAATTCGCCGAGGCCATCACCGAGCCGGCGGCTCGGGGTGGCGAGTGGCAGGCAATGTCACTCTCCACTCACTCGCGAACAGTGACACACAACGACAGAGACCCGGGCTCTGTGGGACTGAGTCCGGGTCTCTGTGGTGGGCAATCTCGCTGGTCAGCGGGTTGATCACGCTGTCCGAGCTGGAGTGCCCCCGGCAGGATTCGATCCTGCGCACACGGCTCCGGAGGGCCTTTCATCTCGCAGTAAACGTGCTGGTCAAGACCTCTTTCCTCACAAGGTGCGGGTGACCAGTCCACGGGTGGTCCAGAGGGTCACTGCGCCCTTGGCGACGGCTCGCTTGTTAGGGCTGTGTAGCCGTCGGTCGCGGTGACTGTGCCAGTCGCTGGCACCGGTGACGGCGTCCTTCAGCTACCTGCACCACCGACTTGCGCACGCGACGGGACCCTGCGGTATTGCATCAGTCAGATGCTCCGCATCCCACCGGTGAGGTACCAGGAGCTGTCTGCGAGGGCGAAGATCAACGCGGCCTGCCAGCTGTTTGGGTCGTAGTCGGAATACTCGCCGGCGTCAGCGAGGAGGTGGTCACGCAGTCCGTCGGGTCCGGACTCTTCGAGCGTTCTCGTGTCCTTCCTCTTCCGCATGGACAGGGCGTGCCCTGCCTCGGCTCTGTAGCGGTCGGCCAGGTGGTACTTGGTGAAGTGGCGCCGCAGCCGTGCGGCCTTAGTGTCGGACCAGGTTCCAGGCGGTATCGCCTGGAACACGGCGACACCGCCGGCTGCGCTGTCGATGCGGGCGGAGAGCCACCGTTCGGAACCGAAATCGTCGAAGTAGGGATGAATTGCCTCCCGTGAGGGCTCTTGATCAAAGGTGTTCGACTTGGCTTGGTTGCAGGTTCCACATACCGCGACGAGGTTCTGGGGGGCCAAGGCGAGGAGAGGAAATTTGTCCTTCGGTGCGTGGTGGTCGACTTGTGCGACCGCCTGTATGCCGCACAGGGGGCACCGTCTGTCGGCCGCGAGCGCCTTGATTGCGTCGTACAGTTGACGGCCCGCCGCGCGGCCTACCACGGCTTGTGCGTAGATCTCCTCAAACATCGCGCGGTCCTGGTGGTCTTTCTGCTTAATTAGCTCGACCAGGAGGAAAGAAAGAAGTATCCCATACTGGCCAGCCAGTCGGTATTTCTGTTCCAGCTCCCTGAGTCCAAATAGGTGTTCGTTGACCCTATCGGCGTACCCGTACTTCTGCAGCCATGCTGAGCAGGCGTCGACGACCTCTTTGACGGTGAATACCGGTCGCGCCGGACGGAGCATCAGTCCCGCCCCCGAGTCCGTGCATAGGTCATTGCCCGCAGGAGGGAGCGCGCTTCCGAGCCCAGTCCGGTGAAGCGGGCAGTGATCTCCTCGTAGGTGCCGCCCTCCTCCACTGCATCGACGATGGCAGCGTGAAATCCAGTAGAGGTGGTTTCCAGGCCGAAGGCTTCGTGGGTGAGCTCGCCCACGCTCTCGCCGTACGTCTCCATCGTCGGCTTGCTGGCAGTAAGCTCCGCGCCATTCCGGACCAGTCTCCATACGCAGGAGGCGGGTACCTCTTGCAGCACGACGGGGGAGTGGGTGGCAATGACGGCCATGCCGTTTCGGTCCGCGAGCAGGTCGGAGAGGGCCCGGGTGAGGGCGGCCAGGAGGGGTGGGTGCAGATGGATCTCCGGCTCGTCAATCAGGACAAGGGTGCGCTCGCGGACCACCCTGACCAACCGAGTCACCATGAGGAGTACGACCTTGTGCCCGGAACTGAGTCCGTCGAAGACTTCGCCCATTGCATCTGCGACGCCTCGTTGGTCGGGATGCCGCATAAGACCGCTGATCAGGTCGGAGTACTCGTCGAGGAATCCGCTGGCTGAGTAGTTCAGCGTGTCGATCGCCTTGCGCCAGCGCTCCCCCGTTGCACCGATGCGGACCTCGAGGAAGCTCTTTACGAACTCTTCGCGCAGGTCGGCATCAGACTTCAACTCCCGCCTAGTCTTCCTGAGACCGATGTAGTTGAAACGCAGGTCTTCTCCAGAGTCCTCTATTTGGTGCGGCCTGTCGAAGGGGCTGAAGCTTACGAGCGCGCAGCCCGTGAAGCTGTTGTCCTCGCCTCCCGAAGCACTTTCCAATGACACGCGTCTTGCCATCACATGCTCTGCGATGCCTTGCAGCATCCGCGACTTTCCGACGCCGTTGCGGCCGATCAATGCATGAACGTTCGTCGCCGGCCGGCTCCCCGGTACGGCCTCGAACTCAAACTCCGGGGCCGGAAGCAAGCCCTCCTGGACGGGGATGTAAGACCACTTGAAAGGCACTCGGTGTGCACGCGTACCCGTGGCGATCCGCTGCAGGAGACGCAGATCCTTGCCTGTTCTGTCGCGCATCAGGGAACTCGCTAGCACGGGATGGTCTGAGAAGACTGCCGCCATTTCCGGGTTGTAGGCGATGTCGTTCAGGGCCCTCAGGATGTCCCGGCCCATTCCCGCCGGCAGCTCATTCAGGGCCGCGTAGTAGTCCTCCTGGTGGGCGAGGCTGGCGAAGTCCTCCGGAAGTGAGTAGAACTCCTCAGGTAGCACCTCCGCGGTGGCCCGCATGCCCTCCGGCTCGGTGTCCAGATCAAGATGCCCGATCCGAACGTAGCCGATACGCTCCACCCTTCCTTCCAGGTGGACCCGCAGGTCGAACGTGGTGACGAACCCATAGTCGTTCCAACTGTCTTTGATCAAATAGGCGCCGTCGAGTCTCGGCACCCTCGCCCTGTACTCCAGAACCTTGAACCGCACTGAGCTCCCTCAACAGACGCCGATCGACTGACGATCAGACTGCCTCACGCATCCCCGTGTGGGCTACAGGTTCTGCCTCCTGACCGCCGTCGGGCGCGCCAGTGACCGTGGGTGACCTCCCGGATCCCAGCGCGGCAATGGCAGCAAGTCTGGCTCCGCCGCGATCACGTGGGCTTCCCGATCAGGGAGCCCAGCCAGCCTTCTGCAGCACCGCTTGTCCGCCGCGACGCGCCTGCGGGACCGCTTCTCGCGACCCGCACACGTTCAGCGCCGACAGCTCCTTGACCCGCTGAACCGACAGCTGGCCGCTCTTGACCCGCTGCTGGCTGATACAGGCCCCGAGCGGCATAGCTTCGCCGTCGACCGGATCGCTGGGGCTGCGGGTACATCGAGGTTCCGCTCCCCTGGGAATCTGGGCTCCCTCGTTCTGCCTTGGGAGACGGAGGGCGCTCCTCCTCTGAGGTGCGACACCTTCTGTCAGACGTCAGGGAGGGCTACTGCGCAGGACCGGGCGAGACGTCGTGCCCGTGACGCCGGAGCTATGCCGCAGCCGTGAGCCGTTGCGTGTCCGCTGGGGTGGTAGGGGGGCGCACAAGGGGCGCACTCCCTCGGTGGTGTGCCCCACTGGGCACAGCTGATTCGGCAAAACTGCTTCCGCTTCCTGAGGTGTTCCTGAACGCTTGAACAGGGTACGAACATGGGATTTGTGAAGATCGATTCATGGGTCACCGAGGTGGGGCGCTAGGCAGCGGTCGTCGTTGAGGTGGCCGGTTGGTTCGGTCGAGGCGGCTCCCGGCGCGAGGCATTTTGCCTGTCAGGCAAACTTCCTGAGGGTGTGACGCCTCTGTCGCGGCGCACCGCATGTCGCACGTAGATTGCGAATCGGTAACAGGGGTTCCCTGCCGCGGCGTTTTGTTGAACGCTTAAACTCCATGAACGAGGGGGACTTGTGAAGGTTGTTGTGCGTGCCTGGCGGGGGGTCAGGCGGGGGGCGCGGGCTTTTCATTGATCCTGCAGTCACATACGAGGAGATCTGGTTGCACCCCACTGGGGCTGGCAGGGCCACTTCCGCAGCGGGGTCCATGCAGGGTCGATGTCGAAGGCTTCCGCCTCCAGGGCAGTCGGCCGTGCCTCAGTGGCTTGAGGTCTGGGTCCACCCTGAACATTGGCACGTTGGGGCACGGATACTTTCGGCTGCTCCCGGCAATGAATGCGCGATGCCAGCCTGTGAACCGGATCGCTGACATCAGGACGCGCTGGTTGCAGAGAGGGTTAGGGCCCTAAGCCCGCCGACCTGCGACAAGTTGAACGTTCGGACGCCGGATGACCACGGCTCGTCCGCCAAGGCCACAAAAACCGACCTGTCGGGGGCTGTTCTTACTGTCCGCAGCAGGTCCCGCGGCGTGCGAGTAACGCATTAGCGGAAACGGGGCGATCGTAGTTCAGGAGCCACGTAAATGCAGGGTTGTCAGTGGTGCATCGTGGTGGCAGCAGTTGAGGCGGTGTAGTCGTGATGAACAAACGTGCCGAGTGGGTCCCCGACGCCGGGTTGGTCCGCGAGGTTGATGACCTCTTCGGGCGGGCGATTGATTCCTATCGTGCGAATCCGAACCTGATCACGGAGCACGCCAACCAAGAAGAGTCCATCCGGGTCGGCGGTTACTCGAACCGCACGCTTCTGGAACTTGTGCAGAACGCGGCTGACGCAATGTCAGGAGCTGCCGAACACGAGGAGGGGGCAGGGCGGGTCGAGATCGTCCTCGACCTTGACCGTCAGACACTGTACTGCGCGAACGCCGGCCGTCCGTTTTCACGAAGCGGCCTCACCACGCTCGCCCATGCGCATCTCAGTGGTAAGCGGGGCGACGAGATCGGGCGGTTCGGGCTCGGTTTCAAGTCTGTGCTCGCGGTCACCGACACTCCACAGGTGTTCAGCCGATCGGTCGCTTTCGAGTTCAACTCGTCGAAGGCGAAGGCGGCGATCGCGACGATCGTGCCCGCCTCCAAGAGACTCCCGATCCTGAGGACCCTGACCCGGATCGACGCGGAGGCCGAGTTCGTCAAGGACGCGATCCTGGCCGAGCTGGCGGAGTGGGCGGTGACGATAGTCAGATTGCCGCATGCGACGAGGCTGGAGAATCTCAAGAAGGAGATCGAGGAATTTCGATCCGAGTTCCTCCTATTCGTCAACTCGGTGCGTGAGATCCGGCTCCGGGTACTCGGAGCCGACGCGAACTTCGTGACGAGTCATGTGTCGCGGGAGCTGGGCGACGGCAGGTTTCGGATCGAGCGTCCAGACGGTGACCACGAAGAGTGGTACGTCGACAACCGAATGCATGCACCCAGCCCCGAGGCACGGATCGAAGTCGGCGAAGCGGTGTCTCGTGACCGAATGAAGGTCACGGTCGCGATGCCGGCACGCTTCGCACAACTGAGGACGGGCGAGTTCTGGTCGTATTTCCCGCTCCAGGACAGGACATCGGCATCCGCCCTTTTCAACGCCCCCTGGAGCGTCAACGACGACCGCACCACCCTGCTTTCGAACACGTACAACCGAGAGATCCTTGTGACCCTCTCGGGAATGTTCCTCGACATGCTGCCGAAGGTCTCGTCCGTCGACGATCCGGCAGCACACCTGGACTACATGCCGGCGCGTGGCCGTGAGACCCACTCGTTCGGCGACGAGATCCTCTGTGCCCATGTTCCGCAGCTCGGCTGTGAGAAGGCTCTGATCCCCGACGCAACAGGCGTGCTACGCACGCCGCCGGAGCTCCGTCCCCTTGACTTCGGCGTCAGTGAGGCGTCCGAACGTGACCACGAAGAGTGGATCAAGTCGCCCCACACCGACGACGCCGTGCCGCACTGGCGTTGTTATGCCAACGGTCAGCAGCGTGTGACTCGCTTGAGGGCGCTTTACGTGTGCAGCGTCTCCACCGCCTTCGCCGACTCACGGCCCAGAGATGATTTGAAGGCGTTGGAGAGGATCCCCAAGCGAGGTGTCCTGTCCTGGCTGCGTGAGTGGGCGGAGGGGCCCGACGTGGCCTCTGCAGCGAAGGCGCTCGATTTCGTGCTGCGCAATCCCAACGGCTTCGGTCCGGCGAAGGTCATACCGACGACCGGGGGCATGTTGTCCATCAAGGACCGTGACCGGGTCTTCCTCCATCGTACGGAGGATGTCGACATCGAAGGAGCGTGCTTCGTCGACCCGGAGTTCCTGGCCGTTCCCGGCGTCGAAAAGAAGCTCGGGGACAGAGGCTTCCGGGACCTCGATCCTCTCTCGATGTTCGAGGCCAGGATGGCCAGGCTGTCGCCGGAGGCCGAGGACGACGAGCTCCCGAAGTTCTGGGACGCTGCCACCGATGTGCCCATGGCACAGGCACAGAAGGTCGTGGCGGGCAACAAGGCGGGCGCTCTCAAGGTCCCTACACGCGACGGGGGTTGGGCTTCACCCACATACGTGCTGGACATCGACGGTCTTGGCGACAGCGCACCCGATCGAGTTCTGGACCGGACGAGGTGTGTTCCCCAGCTCGCACACGCGGCAGGTGTCATCACCGAGCCGGTCGGCTCGTACTCGCTCGAGGACGAGGTCCACTTCGATGACTACTGCCAGTACGTGCTGGACGAGGTGAACCGGAGGCTCGGGCCCGGAGAGCGCCCCATCGAGCAGGTGGAGTTCGACAGGGGGGACGGCCCCGGTCCATTCTCGGTACTCCTGATGTTGGAGGACGCGGGCGCGTCCGAACTCGTACGCGAGCGGTGGACGGAAGGACTGCTCAGACTCGACCAGGCAGGTCACTGGCTCTGCACGGACATCGACACGGGGCTCAGCCACCGGGTTCTGTCCCCTGTTCGATGGGCGGCTGGCCGAGCCGGCCTGCTGAAGTCGGCTCGCGGCTACCGGACTCCCGACCGCGTAGTCTCTGCGTCGCTCGTCGAGTACGAGGCCCTGCTGCCTCTGTTCCGAGGACCGCGCCACGTCGAGGACGCTCTGAAGCTGCCCAAGGATCTGGGCGAGGTCCCTGCGGAGGTCCTGCGTGAAGCGCTCGAGGCGGAGGTCACCTCGCCGATCAGCAACGTGGCGCTGACGGGGTTCGTCCTCACCGCGAGTCGGTTCGCATTCCCGGAGGGGCATCCGATGTTCATCCCCGCCCGGGTGGGACGTGCCATCGAGAGGAGGCGTCCCGACGCGGTGTACTTGGCGACGACCGAAGAGGAACGCGAGTTCCTCAACCTGAGGCAGAAGCCGTACCTCAAGGTGGATGAGGACGAAGCGGACGAGTTCGTCGAAGTGGTCGGATGCCGACGGTTCGAGGACAGCTTCTCCTTCTCGCTCCTGGTCGACGGTCGGCAGGTCGAGGAGCGCGTCATCGACTTGTACACCGGACTGCGTTCGACGTTCGTCGAGGACAAGGTCACGAACGCGACCGTGGCGAAGGCCGTCCAGATCACGAAGCGTGTGACCACGGAGGACGGTGTCGAGGACCAGTCGCTCGAATGGCACCGCCAGGGAATGACCCTGGTGGTCCAGGCAGAACTCGACGAACCTCGTGTCCTGCAGATCGTCAACGAGGCATTCGACCTGCGCCTGTCGAACGCCGAGTTGAGCGACATCCTCCAGGCACGCGTCGACCAACACCTGGAGATGCAACGGCAAGATGCCCGGGGCGCGTTTAGTGACGTGGAGCGGCTGGCGATCTACATCGGTGACGACACGCTGAAGGAGAACCTGCCGAAGGGACTTTGGCAGGCGCTTGAGGGCCAAGGCCTGGTGGACGGCTCCACGTCCGTCGCCGAGCTGTTCCTGACCGTCTATGGCAGCGACTCGATCAAGCTTCTAGCGGAGGAGTTCAGCGCCGAGGGGTACACGGACGTTCCCACGACATGGGCGGGGGGAGCATCGACCGTCGCCTGGCTTCGGAAGATGGGGTTCGGCGCCAAGTACGCCGGGCGTCGCACCCGACACCAGGACGATGAGTTCGTCGTGCCCGGTGCCGTGAAGCTCAAGCCATTGCACGACTTCCAGGAGAAGATCAGGGAGGAACTGCAGGAGGTCCTGACGTCCCGGGGACGGGATGGTCGTGCGCTCAAGGGCATGGTGGAACTTCCGACGGGAGCTGGGAAGACCCGGGTGGCCACCGAAACCGTGCTGCGGCTGTTCGTCGACGGCGAGATGAGCGGAACCGTGCTCTGGATCGCGCAGTCGGAGGAGCTCTGCGAGCAGGCGGTGCAGACGTTCGGTACCGTCTGGCGTTGGCTCGGGGACGAGCGTCCGTTGACGATCGGCCGGCTCTGGAACACCAATGTCGTCCACGAACCCGACACCGAGTTCAGTGTGGTCGTGGCCACCGACGCCAAGCTCGACCGGGTGGCCGACACTCCTGAGTACGAGTGGCTGAGCAAGGCCTCCGCAGTGTTCATCGACGAGGCGCACCGAGCCGGCGGGTCGAAGATGTACACGAAGATCCTCAGATGGCTCGGAGTCGACGGGCGTAGCTGGGAACGGCCTCTCGTGGGCATCTCGGCGACGCCGTTCAAGGGCAGCGGCGATGTCACCGAGCCGACGAAGGAACTGGCGGCCCGCTTCGGTCACCACAAGATGAGCGCCTTCGACGGCAACGCCTACCCGGAGTTGTCGAAGAGAGGTGTCCTCGCCAGGGTTCGACACGAAGTGCTGGACGGCGTGAAGGTCGCGCTGGAGCCGGATGAACTCGCACAGGTGCGGTCCCTGCGCAAACTCGAACCCCAGGTCCTCGACCGCATCGGCCGGGACCAGGCCCGCATGAAGATCCTGGTGGACGACATCCTGAAGCGCGATCCGGAATGGCCGATCCTCGTGTTCACGCCGAACGTCCTGTCCGCCCAGGTCCTCGCCGCGACACTGCGTTACCGGAAGGTCGCGGCCGAGGCGGTCAGCGGCCAGACCGGACGGCAGACGCGCCGTGACGTCATCGAGAGGTTCAAGAGGAACGAGATCAGGGTTCTGGCCAACTGCGACCTGCTGATTCAGGGATTCGACGCGCCCGGCGTCCGGGCGCTGTACATCGCGAGGCCCACGTTCAGTCCCAGCGCCTACATCCAGATGGCCGGCCGCGGTCTGCGTGGCCCTGAGAACGGCGGCAAGGAGGAGTGCCTCATCGTGGACGTCGCCGACAACTTCGGCGCGGTCAACGACTTCCTCGGATTCCGTGCGTACGAGGGCCTCTGGCGAAAGCAGGGATCATGATCCTCATACCGGATCTCGCCGACATCGAGGCGACCACCACCAGCAACGCCGAACGGCGGGTGGCCCGACTGCTGCGTGCGGTCGACGGCCCCACCGACGCCGTCGCCTTCCACTCCGTGAAGCTGCGGAGTCACGCGGTCAAGCAGCAGGGGGAAGCGGACTTCGTCGTGCTCTGGAACGGCGTAGTCATCATCGTTGAGGTCAAGGGCGGGGGCGTCAGGAAGTACGACGGTGTCTGGTACTCCATCGACCGCCACGGTGACTGGAAGAAGTTGCGCGAGTCGCCGATGGACCAGGCGCAGTCGGCGATGTACGCGCTGCGCGACATCCTCCAGGAGGAAGGCGTCGGTTGGTTCGCGACCGAGGCCGTTGCCCTCACCCCCGACATAGACGCGCCTCCGGCAGCCGTCGAATGGAAGGGGAGCCACTGGTGGGCCAAGGAGCAGATGAGCATTGCCGCACTGACCGAAGCCTTCGAAAAGGTCGCTGGCGAAGCGAGGACCGCTCCCCACGGAATCAGAGTCGCCCGGTCCGAGACGCTCCGGGTGCGCCTCTTCGGTGAGTTCACCAGGATGCCCGTCATCGACGCGCAGCGGGGCGCCGTGCTGGAGGAGCAGAATCGAGCGACCGAGGGCCAGGCCAGGGTCTTGGCCGCGCTCTCCCGGAACCCAAGGATGCTCGTCTTCGGTGGCGCGGGCACCGGGAAGTCCCTGGTGCTGGCGGAGGGCGCGAAGCAGGAGGCGGGCGAAGGGAAGTCGGTTCTCATCACCTTTCACTCGCCCGCCCTGGTCGACTTCTTCGGCCCGCGGATCGAGGGCAGAGACATCGATCTCCTTCCGTTCGCGGACCTGTCCGGTGACAAGCAGTACGACGTCGTCTTCGTCGACGAGGCACAGGACCTCATGAACGCTGGCGGCATGGATGCCTTGGACGCCGTGATCCGCGGGGGTCGAGAAGGCGGCCGGTGGAGGATGTTCCTCGACCCCAACAACCAGGCACGCGTCGACGGCGAGTTCGACCCGGAGGTCTGCGAGTTGGTCCAGCAGGAGGCGCTTCAGTACGACCTGGACCGGAACGTGCGCAACACCCGTGCGATCGTCCACGTCGTGCAGGAGTACCTCGGCGCCGACGTCGGGGACCCGGGCATCGTCCATGGCGACCGAGTGGAATGGCGGTGGTCCGACGGGACGGCCGGTGTCTCCGCGGCCGAGACCGTGGCTCGCGACCTCGTCGCGAACGGGGCCCGCCGACAGGACATCTGGATCATCAGTGTGTCCGAGGACGCCGAGCCACGCAGGAGCGAGGCAGGCTTCCTCGTGACCAACCCCCGCTACGCCAAGGGGCTGGAGGCAGAGCACGTCATCGTCTGCGACCTGCCCCAGGAATACAACGACCGGGGACTCGCCGCTTTCTACGTGGCTGTCACGCGGGCGCGGGTCACGCTCCACGTGGTCGCGTCCAAGAACGACAAGAAGCGGCTCCAGGATCTTCTTCGAAAGCAGGTTGGGAAGTGAACCTCACAGCAGCCCAGAAGGAGGCCCTTCACCATCTCCGAGCCTCCTACGTGGGGCCCGAGGCCGGAGACGAGGAGGTCACGGCGAACCTGCCTCACCGGCAGTACGCCGTCGGCATGCTGTTCCCGGTCGAAGCCGAGGCACGAGGCTCTCACGGCGACGGGAACACGGACGAAGAGGTATCGGCGGATGTCCCCGACGGCGATGTCGAGGAGAGCGGGGCCGGTGTCCCTCTGGCCGAGGACTGGAAGCCCTCGTCCGTCGCGCTCTCCTTCGTCACCGACGGCGACTCCGTCGACGTCGACTTCTCGTGCGGTACGTACGCCGCTGTCGGGGGAGACGGGCCGCCCAGGTGGCGGCGTACCCCGTTCTCCGTCGACGGCCTCGACCTCCGGCGGGGCAAGGGGCCCGAGCGCCTTTCCGTGGGTGGTGTCTCGGTCGAGATCGGCTCGCGGTGGCGTGACTTCCAAGGCGACTCGTTGGTCACCGTCCACGTACGGGTCCTGACCGAATCCACGGGCGACGACCGACACGACATCCCTCGGACGCTGTTCCAGGTCCACCTGGCCGCCGCTCCCTCCGCCGGGGCGGAGATCCGGGAGTACGACACGACGCGCTCGATCGACACCGACCCGGAAGCCGCCGAGCTGCGCCTGCGATATCGCAACCGAAAGGTCTACGCGGTCGGACACGGAATGGCCGCGGACTGGGAGTTCGCGGAGGGCCGTTGTGCCAAGGTCTTCCTCGAGCCCGTGCCGGCCTTCGTGGTGCCCGCCGTCGAGACCACGGGGTTCGAGGAAGGGACGGCCGAGGCCGAGGCCTTGGAGCTGGGGCATCTCCAGCAGATCGACAAGGATCCCGAAGCGGTCCTTCGATCGTTGGACGCCTTCCTTGAGGCGTTCGCCGGCTGGGCCTCCCGACAGATGGAACGGGCTGAGGCATTCAGCGACGACAGGGCCGTGGCCGTCCGCATCGCCGGGCGTTCGCAGGACGCCGTCGACAGGATGAGGGAAGGCATAGACCTCCTCCGGGCGCCGGGACGACAGGACCTTCGAACGGCCTTCTCACTCGGCATGGCCGCCATGCGCCTTCAGATGCGGCAGGCGTCCATCAACCGCGGGAAGCCGGAGGAGCAGGAGTCGGAGCCGCGGTGGCGCCCCTTCCAGCTCGGTTTCCTGCTCGTGTCGCTGGCCTCCACCGTCGATGAAGGGCACAAGGACCGGGACCTCGTCGACCTCATCTGGTTCCCGACCGGTGGCGGCAAGACCGAGGCATACCTGGGTCTCGCCGCGATCGAGGTGTTTCGCCGACGGCTCGCTCACGGCACGGCCGGCGGGGGAACCGCCGTCATCACTCGCTACACCCTGCGGCTCCTGACCTCTCAACAGTTCCAACGGGCCGCGGCACTGGTCTGCGCGATGGAGCGGCTGCGGGCCACGGACGACCGGGCGAAGGGCATGGCGCCGTTCTCGATCGGTCTGTGGGTGGGCAACGACGTCACCCCCGGCACGCGAGCAGAGGCGCGTGAAGCACTCAAGCGGCTTCAGAAGGCCGCGCGCCCGGAAGAGGCGAACGAATTCCAGGTCGAGAGTTGCCCATGGTGTCTGACGCCCTTGGTGCCGAGCCTCAGGAGCGACAAGCCAGAGGACTACGGCATGCGCTTGGACGGCGTGGACGTCGTGCTCCACTGTGTCGACGCGTCGTGCGACTTCGCCGGCGAGCTTCCGCTCGCTGTCGTCGACGAGGTGCTGTACAAGGAACCACCCACCATCCTCCTGGCCACCGTCGACAAGTTCGCGCGTCTGCAGTTCAAGCCGGAAGCGGGCAGGCTGCTCGGTCTCGGGACCACCTTCAGGCAACCATCCATGATCATCCAGGACGAGCTGCACCTGCTCTCGGGGCCGCTCGGAACCACCGTCGCCGTCTTCGACGCGGTGATCCAGCTCCTGCTGAGCCGGTCGGGCTCCAGTCCCAAGATCGTGGCTTCGACGGCCACCATCCGCGCGTCCGAGGAGCAGGTGGAGGGACTGTACGGGCGTGAGGTCGCCCTGTATCCGCCCTCGGGACTCGACGACGACCGGACCTTCTTCTCCCGCCCGGTGGAGAGCGGAGAAGGACGTCTCTACGTCGGCCTGATGCCACAGTCGGTCTCGCAACCGTCGGCCGTCATCGCAGCCGTCACCCCCATGGTGGAGATGCCGGAGGCGCTCGCCGCCCGCGCCCCGTCCGCCGCGTCACGGGACGCGTACTGGACGCTGGTCATGTACCACAACAGTCTTCGTGAGCTCGGACGTACCGGGACGCTGGTCGTCGACGACGTCAACGGTCGTCTGGAGCCCCGAGCCGAGAGGCTCGGCTTCCCGCTGCGGCCCGTCAGGGCGGGGAAGGTCCTGGAACTGACGAGCCGTCGCGGAGCCGAGGAGCTGCCGAACGATCTCCGCGCGCTCAGGGTCAGAGCCGACGAGTCGTCGGAGGCTGTCGACGTGGTCCTTTCGTCGAACATGCTCTCCGTGGGCATCGACATCCCGCGGCTCGCGCTGATGCTCATGGTGGGGCAGCCGAAGACCACGGCCGAGTACATCCAGGCCACGAGCCGCGTCGGACGTGGAGACACGAAGGGCGTCGTCGTCACGCTGTTCCGGTCGGGAAGGGCCCGCGATCGGTCGCACTTCGAGACCTTCCGTGGCTACCACGAGGCCCTCTACCGGAGCGTGGAGCCCACGAGTGTCACACCGTGGTCGTTGGCCTCGCGCGAGCGATCGCTCGCCGGCGCGCTCGTGGCACTGCTGCGGCAGTCGTTTACCGCTTTCGCCCCGAACGAAGCGGCGGGTCGGTTCGACCTCGGGGACGACAGGATCCGCGAAGCGGTCGATCGACTTGTGGAACGGTTCCTCGGCTACGTGACGCGCGCCGACGGCCTCGAAGCCCCGGAAACACGCTCCGCGGTATGGAGCCTCCTGAGGGACTGGGACCGACGGGCAGGTCAGGCACGGGAGTCGGGCGAGTCTCTGTACTACCAGCGGACGAAGAAAGACCAGGCAGCGTTGTTGAAGAAGTTCGGCCAACCCGGCGAGGGGTGGCTCGTCGCAGACTCGATGAGGTCCGTGGAGCCCAACGTGGCGGTCGAGGTCCAGGAACCGCAGGAGGAGGTGCACCATGGAGAAGATCAGGCATGACCTGCGCCTCTCCGAGACGATCTCACCGTTCGGTGTGGGAGCGATCGTCGACGTGCGAGGCGAGTCGCTCATGGCGCCGGACACGTCCTGGTGGGACAAGAAGTTCGCCCATGAGATCAGCTGTGAGCGTCTGATGGCCCGCCTCGGTGCCGGGGTCCTGAGACAACCGCCGGCGCACGCGGACCGGGCCGCAAAGGAAACCCCTGCGCTGCCGTACTGGCGCTTTCCCGCTTGGCGGTTCTGCGAGCGTTGCGACAAGCTCTCGAAGCTGACCGGTAGGAAGAAAGGCAAGTGGAGCAACACCTGCGACTGCGGCGGCGCGCTCGTACCGATGCGATATGTCGCCGTCTGTGAAAAGGGCAGCCACATTCAGGACATCAACTGGTTCCAGTGGGCGCACCGTGGGCGCGCGGCGAGCCTGAATGAAGGGGTCCGCTTCTGCCGTGACTACAAGGCACTCAGGTTTCACAAGCTGGCCACCCGCGGCGAAGGCCTCGCGGCACTGGTGGTGAAGTGCTACGGGTGCAAGAACGAGCGCAAGCTCGCGGAACTTGTGACGAAGGGGACCCTGCACCAGGACGGGATCCGTTGCGCGGGACGGCAGCCCTGGGAGCCTGAGACCTCCGTCAAGAAGCCCTGCCCGTACGAGTTGGTCGCCGTGCAGCGCGGTGCCACGGGCAACTACATCGCCGAGAGGATCTCGGCTCTCGACATACCGGAGGAGCGCCCGCAGTCCGCGGAGATGGCCGACAAGATCCGTGGGCACATGCTCTTCGGGAAAGTCGTGACCGACAACGGCGGCCCCCAGTCGGAAGTGTTGGCGCGGTTGATCGCCGACGATCTCGGGGTGACGGCGGAAACCGTCCTCGGTGTCGCGGCGGGGGAGGAAAGTCCCGCGGGTGAGCTGCTGCTCGACTTGAAGGACGGTGAGTGGTCGGCGTTCCTGAAGAAGCTCGACGAAGGGCGCGACCGCACGGGAAGCGACTTCGTCGTCGACGGGAGAAGACTCGAAGGGCTCGCGGGACCGCGGAGCCTCCTCGCCAAGATCAGCGGCATCGGACAGGTACGCCGGGTACGGGAGGTCCGTGCCCTGCGGGGGTTCCGACGCTACGACGCGGAAGCGACGCTGATCAATGCCGATCTGGGGTCGGACCGGTCGTATCGACCCACCTACCCGGCGATTGAACTGTTCGGGGAAGGAATCTTCCTGCAGTTCGACGAGGCGAAGCTCACCGCATGGGAGGCACAGCCGGAGGTGCAGGCACGCGCCGGCATCCTCAAGAAGAGGAGGGCGGACTCTCCCTGGGCCAGCCGCCTCGACGTGCCGGAACCCAGGTACATCGCCCTGCACACGCTGGCGCACCTGCTCATCCGGCGGTTGGCGTTCGCCAGCGGTTACGCGTCTGCCTCGCTGCAGGAAAGGATCTACGCGAACTCCGACCGGACGGACAAGACCGCCGGGATCCTGATCTATACCGCAGCGGGGGACGCCCAGGGGACTCTGGGTGGTCTCGTCAGGCTCGGGGATCCCAAGAAGCTGATCTCACTCCTGGTGGCAGCCCTGGACGACGCGGACTTCTGCTCCAACGACCCGGTCTGCATCGAAAGCGACCGTCAGGGAGCCTCACAGTTGAACCTCTCGGCCTGCCACGGGTGTTCCCTGGTGAGTGAGACTTCCTGCGAGACCGGAAACCGGCTGCTGGATCGACAGCTGGTCCTGGGCGGAAGCGACGTGAGAGGACTGTTGGATGACGTTCTGACTGACGTCCGACGGCCCAGGTGACGACCTTCAGCATTCTGCGGCCCCGTGGCACGTGCTTGGGGCCGCAGAGCGGCCAGCCTCGGACGCTGTCGGGCGAGGTCCGTAGCCGTCGCTGCTCTCTCAGACTCTGAGGTGCTGATCAGTCTGCCTGCGGAAACCCCATGGTTCTCGTCGGCCGACGGGCTCGGCTGCGGTGCACTCGCAACAGTTCCGGAGGGCGATTGTTTCCTCAGTATCTGTGCTGGTCAGAGCTGTTCATAGTTCGCCATGACCTGCTCCCGTCCACGGATGGTCCACGGGCGACCGAGGGTGGTCAGCGCCAGCTACTGGGGTTCCAGGTTCGACGGTGTCGGCCAGTCCAAGCCGACACCGGGAGGGCTGGCGGCACACGTTTACAGACCCGCAGGTGCAGTCGTTGTCGCCGCGCTCTATCCGTGCTGACGAGTGCTCACAGGTGCAGGTCTGTCGCCCTCGTGATGCTGCTTCGTGTAGATTACACTTTGATCACACCATCACCACATGACCTCCGCGGTGTGCATGATGATCCACATAACCGCTCACCAGCGATGTTCGTCGCCGCGGGGTACGTCGGCGACATGCTCAAGGGCGGCGGTCCAGAGGTCTGTGGTCACCAACTCTCCCAAGAACACGTACAGTTCCGTACGATTTTCTGTGGTGTTCAGGGGGTAGTGGGCGCCGCGAGGGACTTCTAGCAGGTGTGTTGTCGGGTGGGGATCGTCAGTCGCGAGCGGGGTTAGATATGAGCGGGACGGACTCGAACGATCTACCGTCCCCTGGTAGCCAACTCTTCATCGACGGCGGGATGGCTACCGTCGTCGCGGCTACCGGCGCTGGCGATGGAGTCGACCTCGTCGTGCGCCGCAGTGACGGGACGCTCACTGACGTTGCTCTGAGCCTCGCTGAGTTGCATGCGGCTGTTGTGCCTGTCAACGACGCCGGTGGTGATCCTGCCCGGGCGCTCGCCGCACTGTGGGGGCGGTGGATGCAGTATGCCGTCCCCCGCATCCGGTCCGCTGTCCTCGCCACACGCCCGCTGCGGCCTTACGCGCACCAGGACGAGGCGGTGTTCAGCCACATGTTGGCCCAGCCACGCCTGCGGTTCCTGCTCGCCGACGAACCGGGCACTGGCAAGACGATCATGACGGGTATGTACATCGCCGAGGGCACGCGGCGAGGTTTGATACCCGGCAGGACGGTGATCATCGTGCCAGCGCACCTCGTGGAGAAGTGGAAGCGGGACTTGCTTCGCTACTTCGCGATCGAGGCGGCTACAGTCACCCCTGACGTCGCCCGGGACCCCCGTGACCTCGATCCGCGCGTCAGCGTGTGGGTTGTGAGCGTGGACCTGTACACCTACAACCCAGACGTTAGGCGCAAGATCTCCGGGGCCCGGGCATCGTGGTCACTTACGGTCTTCGATGAGGCGCACCGGCTGACGCCTACGTCCCAGTACCTCGGCGCCGCGCGGGAGGTGGCGAACCGCACCCACCACTTGCTGCTGCTCACCGCCACGCCGCACCGCGGTAAGGAGCACTACTTCCGTGGCCTGCTCAGTCTTCTTGACCCCACGCTGTACCCCTGGGACCCGCGGCAGACCGAGTACGACAATGCGCTGAGGCCCTCGACTCTGACCTTTCTGCGGAGGATGAAGGAGGAGCTGAAAGACTTCGACGGCAACGATCTCTTTCCGCCTCGGTATGCCAAGACCGTGTCCGTTGACCTTAGCGGCTCCGAACTCGCGGCCTACACCGCGGTGATGGACTACGTCGACACGTACTACGGAGAGAACGCAACCCTAGCCCGCTCTATATATGGCAAGCGGGCCGCCTCTGCACTGGTGGCTGCCGCCGCCACGATCACGCGACGGCATGAGGCCCTGAAGGGGCCGGCGGCCAGCCGGGTCGACGGCCCCACACCTGACGAGTTCACTCAGAGCGACGGGTCGGTCAACCTCGCCGTCGAGGACGACGAGGCGTGGGAACGCGCCGAGGGCATCGTCGTCAACGCCCGCAGCCGCAGCAAGAGCGAAGAGCTCACGGCGATCGACGAGGTCATCGCGGCCATACGACTGGCCACGACCGCTGGCCCGTCCGCGAAGTGGCTACGCACCCAGAAACTTCTCACCCACCACGGCATCGCACCGGGCCAGGGCCAGCTGCTCATCTTTACCGAGTTTGCCGACACTGCCCGCTGGCTTGCTAGTCAGTTCACCCGCGCCGGGTACAGCGTCGAGACCCTTGAGGGTGCAGTCAAGCACCATGAGCGCGACCAGCTCCAGCAGCGGTTTCTCGCCGGGGAGTTCCAGGTCCTCGTCTCCACCGACGCCGGCGGCGAGGGCATCGACCTGCAGTCCGCCCACGTCATGATTAACTGGGACATTCCGTGGTCCCTGGTTCGCCTCGAACAGCGCATGGGTCGATTGCACCGTATCGGTCAGACCAAGCCGGTGCACATCTACCACCTCGTTGCGCCCGATACCCGTGAGGGCCGGGTCCAGGAGGTCATGCTCGGTAACCTGGAGGCCGCCGGCGAGGCGCTCGACGGACGGATCTTCGACCTGCTCGACGCGACCGCCGCCCGTGCTGGCTTCGACTACACCCGTGCGCTCATCGATGCTCAAGCCGGTCAGGCCGTCACGGTTCCCGGTACAGCCGAGTTGTTATCCAAGGCACGGGAGTTGGTCACCGACGAGGACCGGCTCCACACCCCCGCCAACACCGAGGCCGCGCTCGATCGGTTCCGTAGCGACCGCCTGGAAGCGATCAACCCGGTCATCGTCGATGGCTTCGTCGACCAGCTCGCCCGTGCAGAGCAGTGGCGTCTCGGCCCGGGGCCGGCCAAGGGCATCCGCCGCGTCACCTCGGCCCGGCTGCTGCCGCCGACACTCGGCGGTGCGCACGAGGCGCTCGTTGCTGCTGACGGTGCCTCTGTCCGGCAGGCGATCAACGACGGCTCTCAGGGGCTGGATGACGTCGTTGTGCTTGGGCCTACCGAGGAGTCGTTCGCCGAACTGACTGACCTCGCCCTGCGCACTGGCGAGAGCGAGCTCATTCGGGGCACGGTCCTCAGCGACCCCGCGTCGCTGACGAATTACACCGTCCTGGTCTACGACGCCGAGGTCGAAGTACATGACGGCATCCGCCGGCAGCGGCGCAAGTCTCCGGTCCTCATTCGGTACTCCGGCGCCGGGGCATTCGAGAGCGCCTGGGAGTCCCTCATGTTGCTCAGGCCCACCGGTTCCAGCCATGTCCCGCCGCCCCTATCTCCGGCGCTGCGGCACGACAGTGCACTGGAAGCCCGGGCGGCGCTTACGCGGGAGGTCGCCCGCGCCCGCGCGGAGCGGGAGGCGTGGGTCGACAAGGCGCGCCAGCAGCTTGACCAGGTCGAGTACCGATATATGGACGAGCTCGAGGAGCTGCCAGCCACCGAACGGCGTGAGCGGATGTCCCGCTTCGAGGAGCTTAAGCGCCACCGTCTCGCCCAGCTTGAAGACATCAGCAAGGTCGGGCAGAGCGCTCCCCGCTTGGTCGGTTGGGCCCACGTTGTCGGTGAGGCCCTCGTCGACCAGCTTGGCTACGACCCCGACAGCGAAGCAGTCGCGGTGGCCACGGTCCTGGCCGAGCTTGACCGGCTCGGTTTCGACGTGGACGACCGCCAGTCCGCTGGTGTCGGCTACGACCTGCTTGCCCGGCACCGCACGACCCGAGAGCAACGCCTCGTCGAGGTCAAGGGTTTCCATGCGGGCTTGGAGCCGGTGTGGCTGGAGCAGCACGAGTGGGCTCAGGCGCAGCAGCGCGGTCAGGATTACTGGCTCTACGTCGTGGCCGACTGCGCCACATCCCCGACAGTCCTCGTCCGCGCCCAGGACCCAGCCAAGCTCCTAGCCACCGGGCCACGGCGCATCGAGCGGTTCCAGATCAAGGTTGCCGACCTGCGTCGGCTGATGGGAGAGCAGCGGTGACCACAACCACCAAGGCGCCGTCGACGGACACAGCGGCCACCTCGGATCGCGTCAGTGACGTGCACAGCCGCCTCATCGACCACTGGTTCCCGTGCTCATCGGTCGACGCCTCCGTCGGTACCACCGCGGGATCCGGCCGCAGCGAAAAGGCACTCTTCACCTGGTTTGCCTCTCGTCCCATCGCGCAGGCCCGCGCCGCCGTTCTGACCACCCTGCTGCCTGACCGCGAAGATCTTCACGCAGATGTCCGATCGGCCATCGAAGCGGGCAACCCCACTGCGCTGCGTCGTCTGCGCGAGGCCATCGCGGAGGAGTACCCCACCGGTCGCCCAGTCGTACTCGATATCTTCAGTGGCCGAGGCATCATCCCCCTCGAAGCAGCGCGCCTCGGCGTGACCGCGGTCGGAACGGACCTCAGCCCGGTCGCAACAATGGGTGGGCGCCTCCTGGCCGACTACCCGCTGCGCGACTGGTCGACCGAGGCTGCCGTTCCCTTCGCCAGCGGAGCTGAGTCGGAAGAGACACTCTTCAGCGACGATGAGCCTCGACTGCTGCGCGACGTCCGCGCCGTACTCGCTGAAGTGAACAAGCGTGTGGCCAAGGCTGTCGCGCCCTACTACCCGGCCAATAGCCGCGGCAAGGTGCCCTGGGCCTACCTGTGGGCCGTCAGCATCCCCTGTGACCAGTGCCGTCGGCGCTTCCCGCTCATCGGCAGCATGCGGCTGCAGTTTCCTTCCGGGCGTGAGGGGGACTTCGGGCAGTCGCTCGAGCTCGTCATCGATGGGGACCGATGGCGTTCCCAGGTGGTGGACGGGGACCCCGCTCAGCAGCCGACGTTCTCGGCCGCGGCGGGCCGCAAGGGTAAGAGCGCCCGCTGCCCGTTTCCCTCCTGCGGACACGTCCACACGCTCGACACCGTCAAGGCGAAGGGTTTCGCCGGCCAATATGAGGACGAAATCCTCGCCGTTGGTGAGGAGAACGAGGGGGTCGGCAAGACCTTTCGCGCCCCGACGGCTGACGACATTACAGCCGCCAAGTCCGTCGACCTTGCCCGGCTCGACGGCTTCGGCCCTTTCACTGCTGTTCCGGACGAGGCGATCCCGCCTGGCAATCAAGACACGATCCGAGCCAGTGGTTACGGCTACCGCACCTACGGCGCCCTCATGAACGACCGGCAGGCTCTTCTCTTCGCGGAGACAGTCCGTGCGATACGAGGCATACGCGCCGACCTTCTGGCTGCGCGACTCACCACCGACTATGTGGACGCGCTCACGGCCTACGCCGCAGCCAACATGCAGCGACGACTCAGGTACTCCACTCGGGGCGCAAAGCTACGCGCCTTCGGTGGAAATGCCTCACGCAAGGGCACGTGGGTCCAGGTTCACGACATCTTCGCGGACGAAAGCAAGGTGTCCTTTCAGTTCGACTACCTCGAGGCCGGGCCGGGCACCGGGCCGGGCACCTGGGAGAGCGTCACTGACAGTGGTTTGCTGGCGCTTAAGAAGGTCATCCAGGGAAGCGATGCAGGACGTCCGGGCCGATTCCGCCGAGCCTCCGCCACAGCTCTCCCCTTCCGCGACGGGTCGGTGGATGCGGTCGTAACCGACCCGCCGTACTACAACATGATCGACTACGCCGATGCGTCGGATCTCTTCCACGTCTGGCTGAAGCGCTGCCTCTTCGACGTGTTCCCGGATCTCTTCGACGTTCCGGGGCTGCAGGACAAGACCGACGAGATCATCGTCAAACGCGGCAACGCTCCGGGTGAGCACCGAACCCGCGACTTCTACGAGCAAATGCTCAGCCGTGCTTTCGGCGAGGCACGGCGCGTGCTGCGCGCGGACGGCCACCTCGTCGTCGTGTTCGGGCACTCTGACCCTGATGCGTGGCGGCGGCTGCTTGGAGCGCTGCACGATGCCGGTTTCGTCGTCACTAGCTCCTGGCCGTCGAGGACCGAGACGGCCTCGACCGGGGTGGCGAGCATCAAGGTCACAGTCGCGATCGGCTGCCGCGTAGCCGCCGCGAACCGACCGGTCGCCACAGCTGCTCAGGTCGATCGTGAGGTCGCCGAGCGGGTCAAGACCGCCGTACGGGAGTGGGACCGTGACGGCTTGGCCCTAACCGACCAGCTCATGGCTGCCTACGGGCCGGCGATGGAGGTCTACGGCCGCTACGCCAAAATCCTCAAGCCGGACGGCACTCAGGCCGAGCTCGATCGCTACCTAACTCTGGCGCGCACCGCGGTCCGCGACGCCACAGCGCTCAAGCTGGACGAGCTGCCGCTTGAGACGTTCGACGCGCCGACCCGCTTCGCCGTCTTCTGGCAGCGGCTCTTCGCACGCTCGGACGTTCCGAAGGGCGAGGCCCGATTTCAGGCGCAGGCGGACAACCTGCGCCTGGAGGATCTGCGCGGCGCGCTACTCACCGAGAGTAAGAGCGGCTACAAGTTGCGTCTCGACGCCCCGAGCGCTATCAGCGATAAGTCCTCGACGTTCGAGGTGGTCCGGGCTATGGCCGCCGCCTGGGACCAGGGCGCCACTGAAGGCGTTGCCGCTGTCGTCGCTGAGTCTGACCGGCAGCCCACTGACGCGCACCTGTGGGCCGTCGTCGGGGAGATCCTCGCGCAGCTACCTCCCAGCGACACAGTGGCCAAGGCTCTCACAGCCGTTCAGCGCAACGCCGGCACCATCGCCAACCTTGCGCACCGCGTCGCTACCGAGCTCGCCGTTAGCGAGCGGGATGACCAGCCCACCCTTCCGTTCACCATTAAGGAGTCCTGAGCATGTCGACCGGCACCGCTTCGCATTGGGCCGACGTCCTCACGCTCCGCCCCGAGGTCACTGCGTCCGACGGCTCAGTCGGCGAGCTGCAGATGAGCCTGCACAAGGCCGTCTACCAGACCGTTGACGTGCCATACCGCAAGGTCGACTACTACGGCGACATCACTCAGCCCACCCCGAACCTCGTCGGCTTCTTTAGCCGTGTCGCCCGTCGGCTAGGCACCGACGCCGAGACCACGGCGCTGTTCCACCTGGACCAAGGCATGGGTGGAGGCAAGAGCCACGCCCTCGTCGGGCTTTACCACATGGCCAACTCGCCGCAGGAGTTCTTCGCCACAGAGCTAGGCCGGAAGGTCCGCAGTGAAGCGGGGCTGGGTGGCCACGACGTAGACCTCACCGGTGCCCAGGCCGTTGTCCTCACAGCCGACTACTTCAGCCCGGGTAGGCCTAGCGAGACATTCGGCCCGGCCACGAACCTGTTCGAGCGGTTTCTCTGGTCGCTGACCGGCGGCGACATGGACCGCTACAAGCGCTACGTCAAGGGCGGGCCAAACAAGGGGACGCTGCAGCAGGCGCTCAGTGACGCGGGACGGCCGGTGCTCATCTTGCTCGACGAGCTCATGGACTACGTGCTGCAACTCGCCGACGCGACCAACATCGACCGCATGCCCAACGAGAAGGCGTTCCTCAACGCCCTCATGGACGCCTGCGACGACGTTCCCCGCGTCGTATGTGTCGTGGTCATGATACGCAGCGAGCTCGACGAGCGCGGGTACCCGCCGCTAGCCGATGACTTCCGCAGCTATGTCTCCGACCGGCTCGTGCGTAACGGCCCGGACGGCAGAGTCGCGGTGACTGAGTCCCACGACTTCGCCTCGATCATCCAGCGTCGCCTGTTCGAGCCGGCCGAGGTGGGCGCTGCGGCGTCGCGCGTGGCCAGGCAGTACGAAACGGTGAGCGATACCGCCTGGCGAGACAAGGTGCTTGACAAGCTCGGTCCGAACCGTGGGTTGACCGGCTTTGCCGAGCGAGTCGAGGCAAGTTACCCCTTCCACCCCGAGCTCATGCGACTGGTGCGAGAGGAGTGGTCACAGGTCCAGAACTTCCAGCGTGTCCGCTCCACGGTTGCGATCTTCGCCCGGACCGCGCTGCACTGGGTCACCGAGCACCAAGCCGGGCGCTGGGCGCCGGCCCTCATCGGCGTCGGCGACATCCCTCTTACTACCGCCCTCGAGCAGTTGCTTTCCTCTGGCCTCTTCATGGGCAACGACCGGGCCATCCAGGGCTATCGCTCCGTCGCCACCACCGACATCACCAGCACCGACGGGTCCGCAGGACGCGCCGTCGCTATCGATCAGCGGCTGCGCGCTGCCAGTGTCACCGCCCTCCAAGACCACGCGGGCGTGCGCATGGCCACCGCCCTGTTCTGTTACTCCATGGTTGCCCGCCCGCGCGGCGGCCGGGGGGCGACAAAGGCTGAGATGCTTGCGGCCATCCTCGAGCCGACTCCGGCCCCCGGGACCCCTTACACCGACGCTGAGGAGATCTTCAACGCCCTCACCGGCGAGGACGGACTCGGCGCACTTGAGATCACCCAGCCGACCAACGCACCCGGGCGCTACTACCTGTCCATCAGACAGACGCTCCGGATGTACTTCACCGCCTCCTTCGCGCTCGTAGACCCACCCTCGTGCGAAAAGCTGGTCTGGGAGCAGACGCAGAGACTCGCTCGGCGCGGTACCTTCGACGAGATCCGCTTCATCGACGCGCCGACCGCTACCGGGGACATCGACCTCCCGCGCACGTTTGACGGGGTGGACTCGGCCGTCACCCGCCTCGTCGTGCTCGACTCGCGCCGCTGGACCCTGCTCAACGGCAAGGACACCCTCAGCCGCGCCGAGATTACCGCTCTCCTCGGGCTCGGGCCCGACGCGCTGCGCGTGGACAATGCCGCCAGCTGCGTCGTGGCCTGCGTGAACACACAGAGGCGGGACGTGGCACGCAAGCGCGCCAGAGAGGTCCTCGCCTGGCGCAGTGTCCTAAAGCAGATCAACCCCGAGGACGCCGACGAGTTCCGCGAGGCCACCACCAAGGTGACCGAGGCTGAGGATAAACTCAAGAAGGACATCGAGAAAGCCTTCCAGCACTACGCCTACCTCGTCCGCGCCTCGGACGGGCTGCATGTGGAGTTCAAGCGGTTTGACGACGATAGCAAGTCATCACTGCGCGGGGACCAGGTGTGGGCGGCGCTCGTCGAGGCTGGTCGCGCAACGAACACGGCAGGCCTCTCGGCGGACTATCTCGCAGCCCTGCTGGACACTTTCGAGCGCACCCTTACGCCGCGCGAAGTCGTCCAATCCTTCTACAAGAACCCCATGTTCCCCCTGGTTGCCGCGACCGACGAGATACGCCAGGCAATCTTTGCTCTGCTCCACAACGGCTGGGAACTGGCAGACTCCGACGGCAACAAGCTCGCCATCGCCTCTCCGGAACATATCTCGATCGGCTCCATCAGCCAGAATCTTCGCCGCGCGGTCAAAGTGGCTGAGACCGTGCCCGCAGCCGGTGGTGCGTCCAAGAGCACCACGACGATCTCGATCCCTAGGCAGCCAGGCGGGTCAGTCAGCGGCGGAGAGTCCAGCAGGCTGTTTGGCGTCGACGACCATGAGTACCGAGCCACGACGGGAGAGGCGAGCGAGGCCAGCACCGGAGATGCCGCTCCGAGCAGCTCGGAGCTCAACTCCTTTAAGCGGTACATCATCGACCTGACCAACCGCAGCATCACCGCTCCGGATTCTCGTGAGCAGGTCTGGCAACTCCTCAAGGAACTGAGCAAGGTCATTGATGCACCCGGCACTAACCACCAGCTCATTAGTCTGAGCGTCACGCTTGTTACGTCTGAGGGCGCACAGGGGGCTATCGAGCAGAAGGCAGAACAGGCAGGTGCACGCGTTCGGGTCGAGGACGACGACTTCTAACCAGCCGGGCGTGAGCGAATGCCAAAGCACTGGTATTACGCGCAGCCGGTCAGAGGGTTCCCCTGTGCCGACCCGCGATTGGCCGGCGGCTCAGGGACAAAACAATCGGCGCAACGCGCCGACTGGTTGATTCGGCGTGCTGAGGCTCGCGCAGGTCCCTTCTAGCCTCCTGCCTACGCGAACGCTGTAGTCAGGAGGCAGGGTCGGGCTGGCTACTTCTTCTTGCCCTGGGTCTTGTCGGGGGTCTCGGCTCCCTGCTTCTTCCCTGCTCAGGGGCGGTGGGCCCGAGCGCCTGGTGGTCGTCATTGGTCGTCATTGGCCACTGACGGGCGGCCTCGCACGGCCCAGGGACGGCCCAGACAGCCAGCCGGCTCAGACCTCACTCATCCGGTACGGCTCAGGCAACGGCGACAACGGCACGCCGAGCACGCGCCCCAACAGGGCTCGTGCAACTGCGTCGCGCTCTGAGCCCGGTTGGCCTGGTCTCATCGAAAGGATCAAGCGGTCTCCGGTGACGACAGCAGCACCCGTGAAGCTTGGGTCGGTGATCGAAGACTCATCCAACGTGACGTCTAGCTCAGCGAGAAGCTCAGGCAGAGAGGCGTCGAGAAGGTGCTGAGGACTCAGCACCTTCTGGGCGTAGTCGGTCGTCCACTTTGGCGTCTGCGCTTCGTCGTGCCTTGTCACGGGCCCATCTCCCTCAGCTGGCCTTGAACGGGTCGCTAGAGGTCTCCCCCAGGGTCGTGCCAGAACCACAGCACGCTGAACGATCTCCCCGTAACAGTGAGGACAGAGACATCAGTGCGAGGACCGCTCTGAGGACATCAGCTTGGGAAGCTGCGAGCATTTGCGGCTGGTTCAGGCGCTGACCTGGACGAACGACCGGGGCACGGCTTGTGGGGCTCGGTTGACTTCACCGTGATTTCCCGCTGTTCCCCGCTCGATCTGGTGCGCTTGTGGTGCGGGCCGAGCGTCGTATGGGTCGCCGGAGGCCGTGGAGGGAGAGGCGCCGTCAGTGCCCATGGCTAGCGTCTCAGACGCGCGGCCGGCTTCCGAGGTGTCCAGGTCGGTAGGGCCGTTGCATCCCGGCCTGGTAACAACCGGGCCTAACCAACGGTCGGGCTTCGTCGATGGCCAAGAGGCAACCAGCGTTGGCCGCGCCTCAACCATCGCCGTGCATCAGGGCAAGCGCACAGATGAGCGCTCAGACAAGGTGAAAGCGCCGAAGGGCCTGACCTGGACGGCCGTAGAGCGCCAGGATGTTTACATGTCTAGTGACCAACTCGTGCGCTTCCAGATCTCTGACCTTGTCGCCAACGGCCTCACATGCCGTCTTCCCGAGGCCGACCCTACGAGGGTCTTCCTTCAGAACGCGCCTCGCCGCCAGCACGGAGCGAGCGGGCAAGCGGCGCTCTTTCCGGAAATGACGTTCGAGGCAGCTAACCGACTCCGTGGGCACCTCCTTGAGATGGCTCAGGACATCCGTGCACGACGGTATAGGTGTAGCGGAGTCACAGCTCAGAGCGTGCAACGTTGCGCCGACCAAATCCGCTCAGGGATGTTCGTCAGCAATGCGTCTCGCGGAGTACCCGGCACGGAAGGCATCGATGACTACCACGGTCTTCGCCGCGGCAAGGCCGAAGGATGAGGGGACGTTGGCCACAATGGCCATGGCGATGGGCTGTCTCGTGCCGCTGCCGTCCGCTGTCACAGCCGTCGATGATCCGCCAAAAGGAGCACCGCCTTAGGAGAGAGGGTGGGGCGTCGGGCCGTTGACCTGCTGCTTCGGCGGGCGAGATGGCGGGCACAGATGCGCCCGCCAGCCACCCTTATTGACCGCTGCTGACCCCGGTATCTGGCACGGCTATGGCACGGTGACCTCTTCGTCCCCAAGCTGCTGAGACCTCAGTCCGGCAGGCAGGAGCGGAATCGGTGGAGCAGTTCAAGTGCGGCAGGGCTCTCTGCGTTGAAGGTCTGGCCTTGTTGTTCGACAGGAAGACCCGGACCCCAGATACGGGCACCGTGACAGTGGAAGCAGAAGGCGATCTCGAAGAGCTGATCGGTGGAGCTGTGCGCCCGGATTCCCCAGCCTGGGAGGAAGCAGCGGTACAGCTCACTTCCTGGTAGGTCGGCGATCAGGGACAGGGCCTGCTGGGCTTGGTCTCCCTCCCAGATCGCGGCAGTGTCGCCGACCAGGTTCTCCGAACTGAGGTGCCTGACGGGATCGGTGATGCGGACGACCTCGATGAGCTCGGTCTTCCCATGGGTGAGCGGTAGCAGCATGCCCCCAGACTCTCCGATCGTGACTTCGCTGACCAGGGACGGCCGCGGCGGGTACGGCGATGGCGGCGCCAGCGTTGGATGTCAGCGGAACAGCCCGGGCATCGGGAAGGCCCCAACGGCTCCTCCGGCCGGCCCAGCGTCACCAGACATGCCGACCGGTACACCTCCACAGCGCCCGGCACGTCCGCTGGCCATCGCTCTCCCGTTTGACGAGGACGAAGCCGCCGAACTTCATGGGCTGGCTGCACTCGGGACAGGCCGGGGCGTTGGTCATGTAGCGCACCCTAACGGAGCGACCGCTTCGTCCCGAAGCCACTACGTGGGGCGCTCGGCCTTGGGCTGGTGTGCCTCTCACCTGCTGCGACGGTCCGCAGACGTCCGCGGTTGTTCGCCGCTGTGTGTCGGCGTTGTCACGCAGTTAGACACTCACCGGGCATCGCTAGAAGGCGTTTCCGTGGCTGGAGGCAACTTTCTGCTGTCCTCCATGGCTTTGCCGAAGCTCTTGCAGAATTCAGCGAACCCCCACTGCGCGCCGGGAGCTGGCGCGAACGAGGCGAAGGACCCGACCTGCTCGCCACTCACTGCTATGTCCAAAGTGCCTTGCTCGCCGATGCGAGCGCTCGGACACTCTCGAAGATCCTGCGCGAACATGGGCCTGGTCTGCCTGCCCTGCCCCAACCAAGCACCCCAGTAGATGGTCCGGTCCGTGAGGAAAAGGACTCCATCGTGAGGACCGTCCCACAGGTTCCGCGCAGGGGCACTGGCGATCTTCTGTTCCCCCGGCTCGAGCACCGGCTCGATGCTCCGCCAGTACTCTGCCTGAGCTCTGTCGTAACGTCGCTGTGCCCACCGTCTCAACATCGCGAATGGCCCCTCCCTTTCAACTGCAGCCAGTATTGTGCGTTTTACAGCGTTCCGTCCTCGGTTCGAGCGAATCTCGGGGCCAGGGAGGCATCGTTGCCCAGTGGGCTCGCGGCTGTCGGCGGCACAGGCGCTGACTGTAGAAGATGCGGGCACGCCCCAGCAGGCTAGACCAGCAGGTCCGCAGGGGTTCCGTGACAGGCTGCTGAGTGTTGTCGGCCTCCGCGCTCGTTGCCGTCACTGCCGTCTGGCTCAGAGCATTCTCTGATCCGTAGCTCTGCGGACCCCGGAGGGAGACGGTGCTACAGGGTTGGGCCCCTCGGACTCGGTCACGGTGGTCAGCATGGACGACACCCGCCGCCCAATCTCTGGGCCACGCATTGTCCCGAGGTGCCGCTCAAGCTGCAGCACCTCAATGGACGTTCCTCGGCGTATGCTTCGCAGGTGACTTCACGTGCGCTGGTCGAGTGGAACACTTCCCGCCGTCAGAAGATCAACTTGTTATGGGGAGTCCATCCTCAACTGACGGGCAACCCGCCGACGCTATGGCGTGAACACCAGGCTCTTGCCATCGTAATTCAGCGGATGGCCACAGAGTTTCAGGGGTTCGCACGTGATCTCCACGACGAGTGCACCGACGTTTTCTCAGCTGAAGTCGCAGCTGGTAATTCTGCCGTCGAAAACGTTCTGCGAGAACGCCTCACATCCGACAGAGCCCTTAGCCGCGGGAACGCTCACAGTGACGGGATTTCCAAAGATTTCGGTCGTCTTGGAATGACATTTTGGCCGTCCATGATAGCGGCAGATAGTCGAGCAAATAACTGGAAAAAAGATCTCCTGAAACTCGTTGAAATGCGTAACGGGGTTGCGCATGACGATGCGGCAAAGCTCGCCAGATTGCAGCGCGAGGGTTACACACTCGACGCTGCGTCCCTACAGAAGTGGCAAACTATGCTCGACGACATCGCTACCAGCATGGATGACATGACGAGTACCTATCTGAGTGCTCTACTGGGCATCCAGCGACCTTGGTGAGGTGGAGGCGTGACTGAGCGAGAATACGAGGTTGGGCAGGAAGTAGCTGTCCCCTGGGGGCTCGATGTAATCGAGGGGACCGTGGTTGGTTCGTATGGATCGGGCCCGGGACGCCGCATCTTGGTGGATGTCTCGCCAGCGGGGGACACCAGTGAGGCAGAGACGCTGGCTTTTCCAGTCCACGTGCTGGAGTCTGCCGAAGTTTCGAAGCTGGAGAAAGAACCCGGAAGCTGGCTATCGGCCTACCGCTATGAGGCTGAACTGGGCGAGGCGCTCCAAAGAGTCTTGAGCCGCTTCGGCGGGGAGTGGAGCAGTGATCGCTCTATTCGACAGGGGCCCGACAGCGGATATGATTTCGCATTTTTCATCAAGGGTCGATTGATCGTCGTTGAAGCGAAACACTACTCTCGTCCGAACGTCCCTGTAAGGACAGAAATGGCAGCCCAGCTAGCGCGCCACATTTCACAACTGCGTAACGCCAGAAACGCAAAGATTGTTGGGCTTCTCATCACAAGTGGCGTGGTTCCTGCGCAACTAGAAAGCAACATTGAGCAGTTCAGAAGGGAGGGCAGCCCGATGTGGGCCACTCATTGGCGGCCCGAAGACGGTGATGCTCCCCTGGTCGAGGTAGTGAGCCGAGCTCTATCTAATCCTGCGTAGAGGTTGTCCCGTAACCCGTGTGGCGGTTGCTGCGTTGCCTGGGCATGGGTGGGGTGATCTCGGCGGATGATCCGAAGTGGATCGAGCCGTTCTCCGGGCTGTCCAGGTGCAGTTCGCAAGGCTGGTTGCGTTGGTACGGCGCCGTGGCAGCGACGTTCAGCGCGGCCGCCCCTGGCGACTGCCGCTGGAGGACCGGGTGCTGCTGGTGGCCACGTACTGGCGGACGAACCTCACCTTGCGGCAGATAGCGCCGCTGTTCGGGGTTTCGAAGTCCGCGGCGGACCGCATTCTCGATCACCTCGCACCCCTGCTGGCCATCTCGCCGGCCCGTCGACCTCGCAAGGACACCGTCTATATCGTCGACGGCACCCTGGTGCCCACCCGCGACCGCAGCATCGCTTCTTCCAGCAAGAACTACCGGTATTCGACCAACCTGCAGGTCGTCATCGACGCCAACAGCCATTTGGCCGTGGCGATCGGGACCCCGCTGCCCGGCAGCCGCAACGACTGCGGGCCTTTGCGGAGTCCGGTGTCGACCGGGCCTGCCGCGGCGCCCCGGTCATCGCCGACGGCGGCTACCAGTGCACCGGCCTGCTCATCCCGCACCGCAAACAACGTGGCCAGAGCATCTCAGCCCGCAGCAGGAGGCGGAGAATGCCGTCCACCGCCGGGCACGCGCCCGGGTTGAACACGCCCTGTCCCGGCTGAAGAATTGGAAGATCCTGCGCGCCTGCCGGCTCAAGGGCACCGGCGTTCACCAGGCCATGCTCGGGATCGCCCGACTTCAGAATCTCGCTCTCACGGGACGAGCTGGCTCTGGTTCACCGCGAAGGTGTCCCGTCCATCCGGCGTCGTGACCCCGTTCTGCGAAGTGGAGATAGTAACGGCTCCGTCGCCGGTCGGGCGTTTGTCGATATGGGTCGGCGTCAGCCCGCACAGCCCAGGGACGACCCAGTACGGAAGCCAAGTAGCAGATCTGCCTCCGCTGTCGGCTCCTCGGGAAGGATGGGTCTTCGGAAATCTCATGGCGGCACGCCCCCAGCACCGGTGATGATGATGGGGTGACAGAACCGGACCTTGGCGAGGGCTTGCTGCGCCTTGAGAACTTGATCTCGGAAGACCTTCACGAACGTATCGACCCCTCCAACCGTGCGACGTTGATCGGATGGGGACTCTTCTTCACCGCCGTTCACCAGATCCGTGCGGTGCTCGTGCTGCACCAGGCCGACGCTTGTGGGGCCGCGAGCCCGAATCGGCGCAGTGCCCTGGAACACACCGTCACGCTGCGATGGTGTGCGGATCAGGGCGACCGCATAGGCGACATCTACAACCGCAAGTTGGGGATGGACCAGATCCAACTTGCGAAGGCTATTCGAGCGGATTGCACGGTCGAGCGATATCAGGACGCGTATCAAGTGATGGCAGAGTCAGTGGAGACGGTTAAGGAGTCGATCGCGCCGGACCCCAACGAGCGGCTCGCAAAGATCGAGCACCTGATGAAGAACTACGGGCTGACCAGGGAGTGGAGTTACTACACGGTCGAGTCCCGCTTCACACATCCGACTCTCACCGGGACTCAAATGTTCTTTCAAGAGGACCATGAGGCCTTCCGGGTCAGTCAGATGCCGATCTACGAGGAACTCGTCTCCTGCCCACTGTTCTGCCTGTGGATCCTTCACACGGCGATGCTGTGCTTCAACGAGCTGCTCACTGGAAGACCATGGGATTCGGAGCTTAAGAAGATCGCCAAGGAGCACGGGTTCATGACTACGCTGCCCGCGTGGCAGGGCGCTGGAGAGCCGAGGTAGCAATAGCTGCAAGCCAGACACGTGGCAGGCGAAGGCCAGGCCCTCTTCGTCGCTAAGCCTTGGCTTTGGGGTCCAGCTCAGACTGGAGCCGTTTCAGGGGTGGCCAGTGAGGAAAAGGTGATATGTGTGACAGGAGCCAACCCGGATATCCATGATCTTGCCCTACTTTTCGAGGAGATGGCGCAATACCCGGTCTCTGGAGAAGTGCGCATAAAGTACCGGGACGGTCGAGCGGTGATAGCGCGCCTAAGTGATGGCGATAGAGAAAGCACGCTTAGAGAGATCGCTTATAGCTTTTCTAGTGGCGTGATTCGCTTTGAATCCCTCAGGGGTGATCGGTTCGAGGTGGAACCGGAGACCGAGGGCGCGAGAACCGATCACCGACCTGTCGTGTACCTGGATCAGTGTCACTGGAGCACCATATCTAACTCGATCTTCGATCCTGCACTGATCAGAAGGGAGGAAGACCGCGATGCCGCTGCTAAATTGATCGATTTGGCGGAGCGTCGGGAGGTAATCATTCCAGTCTCGTCTGCGCATGCGCTTGAAACCTCTGCACTTTTTGATTCAAAGCGCCAGAACCTGGCATCCACTATTCTCAGGCTATCCCGAGGCTGGCAGATGCGGAGCCCAATCGTAGTGCGAATGAAGGAGATGGCCGATGCCTTGGTGCGTAGGTCTGACGTCTCGCCACACGAATCCGAATTGGATGTTTTCACTCTGGCCGCAGGAGCCATGGATACGAATAGGAGAATTTCGGATGCTTCCGGACTTCCGCCCGGAATGGCTGCGCTCTTCGAGAGGATGACATCCTTTTCTGCGATCTATGATGTACTTATGAATCCGGAAAAAGTTCCATCCGCCAAGACGGGTTGGCATGAGCACTATAACAACGTATCCCGCGACCCGGAATTTCAGGCGCGGAAGGCGAGTCAAAAAATAATTGATGGTCGCGCTATGGCGATTGCAGATGTCGCGCCTGAAGCTATCGCGGTTGCTCAATCGCTCGGCATAACTTCTGTGGAGCGTCTCTCGGTTACGCTATATGAAGAAATTGAATCTATGCCGTTCATGCGCCTCTATGGGGACGCGATCGGCCACCGACTGGCGATTCGCGCGAATTGGGAGGCGAATGACCTAGTAGATATGCTGTACTTGGGGTGTGCAGCTGCATATGCTGATGTTGTTGTGGCGGAGAGAGCCGCCACGAATTATTTGCAAAGGGCATGGAGAGGTACAGAGGCGGAGTGTCCCGTTGTCGCCAAACTCCCGAAGGCAGTTGATCGCCTCTCTCATTTGCTGTCGTGACGCCCGATTGGCAGCCCCTAGTGCCTCTCCGCCCACTGGTCGAGAAGTCCTGCAGTCATAGAGCAGCACTGACGAACAAGCTCAACAAAATCGCCGATCCCATAACCCGGAAAATGCGCTGGGATCATGCCAAAGAATGGCTTAGAGAAGTTCACCTTGCCCACGTCGATCTTCGGCGGCAAATTGTAATGCATCAGCATATTACGGAACGGCCTGGCGTTGGGGTTCAAGAGCTCCTGCGCGGAGTCTGATCCAACGATGCTGGCGGCACTTTCCGTAGAAGACGCGGTGAGCGGATAGGACGGATCGTTCAGTAGGATGTGTACGCTGCGCAGTACCTGGTAGAGAGAAAGATACGCAATCTTGAGTGTCGTGTACTCGACGTGCTCTCGCTGGACTCCATCCGTCAAGACAAGTTCGGCAAAGTTTAGCAGTGCTCGAAATGTTGTGAGCATGGCATTCAGTTCGGGTGTCTCTGATCCATTGAACACCCGTCGGTAATACTTGCTTGCGCGCACATCTTCGTCATGCAGGCTTGACCCGCTCAAGGACGCGACGAAGGTGTCCGCACTCCCCTCCTCGAGGCTAGCTCCGATGCTTCCGAAGAATGCCCCATACTCTTCAAATACCGATCGGATATGCGGCCCCGCACCTTCTTCAAGTAGCCTGGTCGGTTCGAACCCCAGGTGGTACGTTGCAGAATGTGTTGTGGTGATCAGTCGTCCTCCGTAGCTGTAGAGGCCGAGATCGGTTTCAAGAAAGCGAGCCCATGGAAGCCAAGTGTTTCCGAGGAACCTCGCGGAGTGTGCGGGGAGCACCTCCTCCCGAAAATATGAGATCTGACCCTCAATGCCACGCTTCGTGTCTTCGAAGGGCTTCAAGGAATGACGAGAACGTGCGCTAATGGCAAGCGTGTCCTTGTTGAACGCTGCCGTGATGCCGGGGTCGATCTTGTGAAGCTTTTGTAGCGATTCATGCATGGCGAGAGAGAGGTATGGTGTCATGCAGAAGGCCAAGACGGAACCCAGAAACTCATCGCTACTGGAAAGTAGGTCCCGCGTGTAGCGGCCGAAATAGTCGGCATCGCTAGCAATCCCAGACCAGATCGCGGAGGTGTGAGTGTCCGTCTTCATGAAGCCTGACTATGACAGGCGTTCCTTGCAATGTCGAGAAATTAAGATGGGGGCAAGGATGCATGATAGGTCGGTGGAACGGCTTTGGGGTGGCGCTGCTTTGGCGCGAGTGATCATGGCCCCGTAAGCTTGCGGCGCGTCGGGCAGTCTGTTGACCTGCCCGTTAAAGCACGACGTTGGGGCCATGATCTTCGAGGCTCGCGCCAAAGTGGCTCCGTAAAGCCGTGGAGCCGACCGCCCCAGCCACGATGTACCCCTCTTCTCTGACAGCAAGCGGCTGATTGCTGTGCGCGCGGTCCGGGCGCCGGCCGGGCTGGAGCGGGACGGAGGCAGGAGCGCAGGCCCGGCCGGGGGCCGGGCCGCGCGCGGCGAGCAGAGCGAGCCGCCTTGAACCTGTAGGGAGAATTTGAATCACGCCCGCGCTGCTGGCCGTTGATGCTGCTCTTGTGCCTGATGGCTGCTGGCTCGTGGTGTAGAACCCTGGGCATGGTGAGTGAACGGCGAGAGCGGATGAGGGCGCTTGGAGTGCGTCTTCGTGCGCTTCGTACAGAGGCCGGCCTGACGGGTGCTGTGTTGGCGCAGCGGGCCCACGTGGGGCAGCCGACTGTGTCCAAGGTGGAGAACGGGCGCATGGTTCCGAGCGTCGATGTACTGGACCGGCTCTCGCGTGCCCTCGGTCTCGATGAGTCAACCGCTCGTGAGGTGCGTGACCTCCTGGCCGCGGTAGAGACGGCTGCGGACTCCGGTGTACCAGAAGACAGTACGACCTCGACCGGCGCGGCCGTTGATGATGAGGTGCGCTCAGCTCGGCTCGTGCGCTCGTTCCAGTGTGTCGTTCTGCCGGCCCTGCTCCAGAGCGCGGAGTATGCCCGGCACGTTTTCGAGAGTGCTCCCAACTCGACGCCTGAGGCGGTCGGTCGGGCTGTTGCTGCCCGTGTGGATCGGCAGAGCGTGCTGTACGAGCCGGGCCGTGAGTCGGTGTTCGTGCTGACGGAAGCCGTGTTGCGGACCTGGCCGGGAACTCCGGCGCTCATGCTCGCCCAACTCGACCGGCTGCTGGCCGTCGAGAGTCTGAGCACGGTACGCCTCGGGGTCATCCCCTGGCGTCGGCCGGTGCCTGTGCTGCCTCGCCACGGGTTCACGTTGTGCGACCGGCGAGCGGTCGTGATGGAGACGTTCGGCGGTGAGCGGGTGTCAGTCGACGTTGACGAACTCGCCGCGTTCGAGGAGACGTTCGGTCGCTTCGAGCGGGCTGCCGTCTTCGGTGATGAGGTGCGGGAGCTGCTGTTGCGCATGTTGAAGGAGTTCCGCGACTTGGGAGACACTCTCACTCCTTAGAGGAATAATTCCTCTAGATGCCTGGCCTGTTGGCTGCATGTAGGAATACTCTGCCGCTGCGCTGTCTAGTCCCCTAGACGATGGTGAGGAGTCTCCTATGCGGTCCAAGTGGTGCCGTGCCTTCCCCGGTGTTGCCGAGCAGGTGGCGAACGCCCGTCACTTCGTCGCTGCCCTGCTCGACGGGCACGGCCCTGTCGACGATGCCGTCCTGGTGGTGAGCGAGCTAGCGGCCAATGCCGTGCGGCACTCACTGAGCGGCAAAGTCGGCGGCTGGTTCCTGGTGGTCGTCGGCTTCGGCGACGACCACGTACGCATTGAGGTGGTCGACGAGGGCGGCGAACGCGTGCCGCACCTGTGTGACGTGACCAGTCAGGAAGAGGGTGGGCGCGGACTGCTGATGATCGCGTCCTGCGCCAAGGACTGGGGTGTGAAGAACTGGCCCAATGGACGTTGCGTGTGGGCCGACCTGGCGCGGGAGGGATCGTGACGGCGCCCTACTCGACGGTGGTCGGTGATCACCCCGCGGGTGGTGACGGTTGAGCCCTCGGGGTGTGCCTCGGCGGCGGTCCCGGTTCTTCGTGATCGGCGTTCATACAGGGCGGCGCCTCCCGCCCATTCCGTCTAGGGCCCTAGACTCCTGGTTACTTCTAGGAGGTGCGGCCATGTCGGACGAGTTGCAACGGATCACGGCGATCGATGATCCGTACCTGCTCCTGCGCGAGGTCACGAAGAGGCTGGCCGACGCGCAGCAGGAGGTGACCGAGCTCGCCCGGCTCCGCCGTCGTGTGGTCCAGGACCTCCACGCGCAAGGGCTGTCGTACGCGCAGATCGCCGAGAAGGCCGGCCTGAGCCGCGGGCGGATTCATCAAATCCGGCACACCGGACCGGCCCCCGAGGGGGCCTTCCTCGGTGCGGGTGCCGTCACCGTTGTGACTCCGCTGCGGTGGGACAGTGAGAAAAAGCGCCCGGTGGTCGCCATGGCCGACATGAATTCCGGGAAGCGACTGGAAGAGCTGGCCAAGTCCTACGGGCTCGATGTCAGCTCCGGCCATGTGCAGGTGAGCGGTGAGATCGACCTCAACCGCGACGGCCTGGTCGTCGTCTGTGGGCCGGGCATGTCCCAGGCCATGAAGGACCTGTACGCCCAGGACCCGGTGCTCGGCTGGAAACATCCGGAAGGCGAACCGTGGGCGCTGGTGGACCGGCGCACCGGCACGGCGTACCACGCCGGTGCGGACATCGAGCCGCGCCGCCCGCACGACGTCGGGTACCTCGGCAGGCTGCCTCGCCCGGACGGTAAGGGGTCGGTGCTCGCTATCGCTGGCATCCACACGGCAGGTTCCCTCGGTGTGGTCCATCTGCTCACCTCGGACCTCAACACGCTCTGGGGACAGGTGGGCGAGCGCCACTTCTCCACGCTGGTGAGCGTCGAATACGCCCCCGAGACCGACGAGCCGCAATCCGTCGAACTTCTCTGCCCCCTCTACCTGCACGACGAGGAGGCAACGGCGTGAACGTCGCCCTCGGCTCACAGGCGGCCGATCCGGGTCGGGAAAACGAAGACTTCGCCGCTGCTGCGTTCGGCGCGGCGGTTCTCCTCGACGGCGCCGGCGTGGCTGGGGGAGAGACCGGATGCGTACACGGCGTCGCATGGTTCTCCTCGACGCTGGGTGGGGCGCTGCTGAGCGGTATCGCAGCGCACCCCGTCCGGCCGCTCGCCGACTGTCTCGCCGACTCGATCCGGGTTGTCCGCTCCCTGCACGAGGACACATGCGACCTGGCTTATCGGGCCAGCCCGACCAGTACGGTCCTTGCGGTCCGGGCCCGTGCGGGAGCTCTGGAGTACCTCGTTCTGGGTGACTCGACCCTCCTCCTCGCCGAGACGGACGGGAGTACGGCCGCCGTCACTGACCAGCGCCTGGACGAGGTCGGCAAGCGACTGCGCGGACCGGTCGACGCGCTGCCCACCGGTTCGCCTGAACACTCCGCCGCGCTCGCGGAATACCGCGACGCTCTGACCAGGCTTCGTAACCGGCCCGGCGGTTTCTGGATCGCCGGCCCCGACCCGCACGCGGCTGAACACGCCCTCATGGGATCGGTGCCGCTGGACTCGCTGGCCTCCGTGACGTTGCTGAGCGACGGCGCGACTCGACTCGTCGATCGCTTCGAACTCGCCGACTGGAAAGAGACGCTGGCCGTCCTCAACTCGTCCGGGCCCGACCAGCTGATCCGCCTTGTGCGCGAAGCAGAGGCCGGCGATCCCCAGGGACGACGCTGGCCGCGAGGCAAGGCGCAGGACGACGCCACGGTCCTGCATTGGGTTCTGTCGTAACGCTGTGTCCTGCGGACGCTGGAGCGGGGCCCGTGGTGCGGGCAGCGCTGCGGCTCAGTGTGGGAACGAGGACTCCTGGCCGACGGCGGCGAGGAGTTCGAATGGGAGCTCTCTGTCGCCCTGGCCGATCGTCAGCCCGAGCCAACGGCTGGTGGACGGTATCCGCCACACCAGCATGCTTGCGGCGACGTTGCACAAGGAGCGCATCGGCTCGGGCGCGGGCTCGATGTTGGGATAGTCCGGGTTGTCGAGTCCGAGGTACGGCCAAAGATCGACCGTGATCGGGTCACCCCAACGCCCAGTCAGAGCGCTGGCTATCGCGGTGAGGTCAGACTCCAACTCCTGTACGGCTGGCTCGACGACCTCAGGGCTTCGGTCGTCCCAAAAATCTTGGGTCGCCCGCAGGATGGCTATGTGGTAGCCGGGGCCGCCCCAGCCGTGTTCCGTTCTGGACTGCCCTTTTCCTTCCGGGAACGTCTGGGCGGCCAGAGTGTCGACGATCGACAGCTGTTCATCAGCGGAGCGTGCGGGCTGATTCTGGGGCGGCATGAAGCTGGAGTGTAGGACCGATGGCACTTGGCGTGTCGTTCCGTCGCCCCCCTGACCGGCTGGCACCTCGCTGACGCACTGAGGCATCTCGTATACCCCCCTAGACAGTTGACGGTGCGTCGGGCTAACTTGGTCGTCAACCCCCCTAGACAGATAGGTGGGTTCCCCCTTGTGCTGTCTAGGGGGCTATCCAATACGAACGGTGTCGGGCGACCGACACCGCCAACGCAGTGAGGTAAAGACAATGCGTGTCATCCCCGTGGACACCTCGGCCGCAACGCTCCTCGTCACCAAGCTCCCGGAGGTCAAGGTGAGGGACCGGCAGACCGGTGAGGTGGCCGTGGACCCGGTGACCAACGACCGGCTCATGGTCCTGGAGCTGGTGTTCATCGCCGAGGGCGGCTCGGACATGATCAAGGTGACCGTCCCCGAGAAGGGCATCGGCGAGGGCCTGGTCATGGGTGCGCCGGTCTTCCTGTCCGGTCTGGTGGCGCGGCCCTGGGAAAGCGAGTTCGGCGGCCGCACCCGGCACGGCATCGCCTTCCGGGCGGACGCCGTCATGGTCGGCACTCCGGCGGCGGCTCGGGGCTGAGTGCCATGACCGATGCCCTGTGGATTCTGATCCTGTTACTGCTGGCGGTGGCCGTGCTGGTCGTGGTGCGCCGCCGGCTGCCGGTCGTGTTCTGGTGGCTGGTCGGATACCCGGTCGTCACGCTGCGGGTGCTCGCCACGTACCGGGCCACCATGGACGCCTGCGGCCTGACGGTGCCCGCTTCTGCCGTCCGCCGCGCCACCGCCAGGATGATGGGACGGCAGGCTGCTCCCGTACCGCCCCGCCGGTCGCTGCCCCGGCCGACCGGGTCCGGGCTCGTGATGCGGCTGCGCATGGCGACCGGTCAGGCACCCGAGGACTTCACAGCCTCGGCCGACCGGCTGCGGCACGCCTGGGGCGCGCACGCCGTGCACGTCCGCCCCACCAAACCGGGGCGGCTGGAACTGCGGCTCGTCGGCTGGGACGTCCTCGCCGACGTCCGGCCGGCTCGGCGGTGGCTGCGGACCGGTCCGCTGTCCTTGCCGTTGGCGCTGCGTGAGGACGGGCACTGGCACGTCCGGGACTTTCGCACCGTGCCGCACGAACTGATCCTCGGCGCCACGCAGTCGGGCAAGTCCGTGTACCTGCGCAACCTGCTGTGTGGGCTGGCCCGGCAACCCGTCGCGCTCGTAGGCATCGACTGCAAATGGGGCGTCGAACTGGCCCCGTTCGCGCCCCGCTTGTCTGCGCTCGCCGATACGCCGGACCGCGCGAATGACCTCCTCGACGTCCTGGTGGAGGAGATGGAGGCTCGGTTCCGCCTGATCGGCATGACGGGCGGGGCCGGCCCGGACGCGGTGCTCACCTCGGACGTGTGGGGCCTGCCGGAGAAGCTGCGGCCGGTGCCGGTCGTGGTCGTCGTCGACGAGGTCGCCGAACTCTTCCTCGTCGCGAGCAAGGACGACGAGAAGCGGCGGGACGCCATGGTCACCAAGCTCATCCGCCTCGCCCAGCTCGGCCGCGCCGCCGGCATCTACCTGGAGGTGTGCGGGCAGCGCTTCGGCGCCGAACTCGGCAAGGGCGCCACCATGCTGCGCGCCCAGCTGACCGGCCGGGTCTGCCACCGCGTCAACGACGAGACCTCCGCCAACATGGCGCTCGGTGACATCGCACCCGAAGCGGCGCTGGCCGCCACCTCCATCCCCGCCGAACGGCCCGGTGTCGCGGTCGTCGGCGACTCTTCCGGCGGCTGGACCCGCGTCCGCTCGCCGCACCTCACCCTCGACGAAGCGGCGGCCATCTGCCGCGACACCTCCGCCCTGGTGCCGGAGTTGCCCCGGTTCGACTCCTTCCGGCCCGTCGTCGCCGTCGAAGAGGCCCGGCCGTCGTCCTCGGCCGCGGCACCTACCGCTCGCCCGGTGACCGAGTAGCCACGCGCTTTCCCTCCACGGTCGGCGTGACCGCCTCGCGCCAAGTCCCTACCCCTGCCATGCCAAAAACCGGAAGGAGCACCTATGTCCCGCCCCTCCATCTCCGAGGTGAGCGCACTCATCGCCGACCTGGCCGCGTTCCGGTGGGACCCCACCTCCGCCGGCTACGCCGATCTCATGGACCGGAAGGCGGACCTGCTGGAACGCATCGCTGCCCACACGCCCGGAGACGACGAAACCGCCGAGGTGGCCCGCCTCGCCCGTGAGCGTGCCGACGCGCTCAAGACCCCCAACTGATCGCACGGAAGGGAACCCGAGCCGATGCGTGCCCACCTTGCCCGAGTGGACGCCGTGATCGTCCAGGCCGTCATCGCGGGCGCCCTGTCCTTCTCCCACCTGCACGACCTCGCCGCGGCGGCCGGACAGGGCGGCTGGAAGGCGTGGGCCTACCCGGTCAGTGTCGACCTGCTGCTGGTTGCCGCCTGGCGCCGGATGCGCGGGCAGCAGCGAGCGGGGCAGTCGGCCGGGGGACCGCGGCTCTGGTTCCTGGTGGCCCTGGCTGCATCCCTCGGCGCCAACGTCGCCACCGCCGGACTCCTCGACCTGGACCACGTCCCCGCCTCGCTCCGGGTAGTGGTCGCAGGCTGGCCCGCCGTCGCCTTCTTCGGCGGAACGCTCCTGGCCCACGCACCGCACGAGCCGGAAGCGCGGGCGGCCCCGGTCTCGCCGACGAACACGGACGAGGAGCGGCACCCCGCCCCGGCCGCCCTCGACACGCCCGACCGGGAGCGGCTTCCGGCACCGTCCACTGACCCCGAACCCGCCGCCGAACCGGTCGCCGCTCCGACCCCGGCACCCGTTCCCGCCGTCCCCCTACCGCCCGCCCTAGTCGAGCGGGTCCGGGCCCTGGCCGAGGAACACCGCTCGTCCACCGGCCGCCCCGCCGATCCGGACACCGTACGCGCCCGGCTGGGCCTGCCCCCGTCCATGACCGCGTCCGTCGCCGCTCACCTCTGAAGGAGGAGTAACCACCATGAACCGGCGCTTCCGTAACGTCCGCCGCATCGGCCCCGTCAACGTCGCCTCCTACGTCGACCGCGGCAGAAACCGCCACCTCGCCGCCTGTACCGCGCCTCGCTGCGACTTCTCCGCCGAGTACGACAGCCGTGCCGCCGCCGAACTCGCCGCCCGCACCCACCGCTGCCCGGCCTGACAGGAGAGCACCGCCATGCACGTCCCCCTCTGGCTCGCCCTGCTCTGCATCGGGGTCCTGGGCGTCAAGCTCATCCGCCCGCCCTGGTGGCTCGTCGCCGTGCTGCTCCTCGGCGGCTACCTCCTCGCAGACAGCGTGCTCGCCCCTGTCATCAACACCGCCGTCAAGTAACCGCGAAGGGAGAGAGTCCATGTTCCGGCCGAAGATCCCCACCATGCCTCAGCCCACCGGCCTGGCCACCTCACCCGCTGTCGTCGAGCCGACCGCCATCACTCCTGCGGCCCAGACTCCGCCGCTTGCTTCCATCACGCAGGCGCCGTCCCGACCGGTTGTCCAGGTCACCCCCAGCACCGCGCTCGCCCTCGTCGGCGGCGGCACCGCCGTGGTCCTGGTCGTCGGTGCCGTCCTCGTCTCCATGCTCCTGGCCGTCGCCGTCACCGCCGCCTCGGTGGCGGTGTGCGCCGTCGTCGTCCGGTTCATCCTCAGCCGCCGCTGACCTCACCGGCTCACCGCCCGGCCTGCCCACACTGTCTAGCCCCCTTGACAAGCCGGGCTCCTGAACTCCGCACTCCGAAGGAGGAATCTGCACATGCGTCCCCCGGCTCCCATCGGAGCCATCCGCCACCTGGCAAGCCTGGCCTGGCACGGCGACCTCAGTGCCTATGCCCGGCAGATCCAGCGCCTCGGCGGCTGCGAGCGGCCCATACGGCTGGAGGGCCACCGGCTCGACGTCCACGCCGCCACCGGTGAGATCGTGCATGAGATCGCCGACCGCGACCTTCCGGCCGGACAGCTCCTCATCCGCTGCAACAACCGCCGGGCCACCCGATGCGCCGCCTGCGCCGAGGTGTACCGCAAGGACACCTTCCACCTCGTCACAGCCGGTCTGAGCGGTGGCAAGGGCATCGGTCCGGCCGTCGCCCAACACCCCCGAGTGTTCGCTACCTTCACCGCCCCGTCCTTCGGCCCCGTGCACAACCGGCCCGGCGGCGGTCGCTGCCGCTGTGGGCGGCTCCACTCCGACGACGACCCGGCTCTGGGCACACCGCTCGACCCGGAACGGTACGACTACCGCGCGGCTGTCCTGTGGAACGCGCACGCCGGGGCGCTCTGGGGCCGATTCACCACCTACCTGCGCCAGCAACTCGCCTCCCGCGCGGGCATCAAGCGCTCGACACTGCGCCACTGCCTCAAGGTCTCGTACGCCAAGGTCGCCGAGTACCAGCGGCGCGGCGCCGTCCACTTCCACGCCGTCATCCGCCTCGACGGCCCGGACGGCGCCGAGGACACGCCACCGGCCTGGGCCACCACGGAACTGCTCACCGACGCGATCCGCTCCGCGGCCCGCCTCGCCGAGACCCCCGGCCCCGTCGTCGACGGCCGCACGTACGCCTTCCGCTTCGGTGAACAGCTCGACATCCGCCCCATCCGCTCCGCCGACTTCGCGGGCACCTCGGAACTGTCCAGCCGCGCCGTGGCGGCCTACATCGCCAAGTACGCCACCAAGGGCGCCGAGAGCGCGGGGACCCTGGACCGGCCCATCCGGAACCCGATCACCGACTTGATCGGCTCCGGCGTCACCGACCACGCCCGGCAGATGATCCTCACCTGCTGGCACCTCGGCGGCCTTCCCGAGCTGGAAGCCCTGCGCCTGCGCAAGTGGGCCCACATGCTCGGCTTCCGCGGCCACTTCTCGACCAAGTCCCGCGCCTACTCCGTCACCCTCGGCGCCCTCCGCCAGGAACGCGCCGACCACAACGAAGCCCTGGCCCGCCAGCGCGCGGTAGAGGCCGGCCACCCGCTGCCCGACCCGGACACCGTCCTCGTCCTCTCCCACTGGCGCTTCGCCGGTACTGGGCTGACTGCTGCGGAAGCCCTCATCACCCACGGCACCCCGCCATCCGCGGGCCTGACGAATGACGAAACGGAAGGAGACTCGGTGTGGACCGCCGACGAGACGAACTGATGACTGTCCCGCAGATCCTCGCCGAGCTGGGCGGAGTCTCCCGCCGCACCTTCTACCGCTGGCGGGAGCTGGGCCAGGGTCCCGCAGCCTTCAAGCTGCCCAACGGGGAGCTCCGGGTGTGGCGGAGTGACTTCACCACGTGGCTGCGGCAGTTGGAGGCGGCGGCATGAAGTCTCTCGATGTGAAGGTGTGGGGCGTCCGGAAGAGGAACACCAAGAAGTCGTCCTACGACGTCCGATGGACGGTCGCCGGGAACGTGTTTTCCGAGCAGTTCCGGACCAAAGCACTCGCGGACCATTACCGGTCCAAGTTGCTCCGTGCCGCGCATGCCGGCGAAGAGTTCGACACGGCCACAGGGCTGCCCGACTCGATGGTCGAGAAGGCAGCTTCCATGACCTGGTACGCCTTCGCTCTGAAGTACTTGGCCATGAAGTGGCCTCACGCAGCGCCGAACACGCGCAACGGGATCAATGAGGCCCTGACCGCCGTAACGATGGCCCTTCTCGACGATCGCCCGGGGCAGCCGTCCGAGGAACTGATCAGGAAGGCGCTCCGCAGCTGGGCCTTCGTCCTTCCCGCTCCGGACGAGCGCGAATTGCCGACCGAGATCGCGAACACCTTGCACTGGGTGGCCAAGGCGTCGCGCCCGCTCTCGGACCTCGGTGACGCCGCGATCGGCAGGGCCGTCCTGGACTCGCTCAAGCTGAAGCTCGACGGGACGGCGGCGGCCGCGGAGACCGTCCGGCGTAAGCGTCGGACACTCGTCAACGCGATGCACTACGCGGTGGACCTCGGGGAGTTCAAGGAGAACCCGATTACGGGCATCCGCTGGAAGAAGCCGAAGGTCGCCGGGGAGGTCGATCCTCGGGTGGTCGCCAATCCCGAGCAGGCTCGTTCCCTGCTGACTGCGGTCTCGTACGTTGGCGGGTACGGCCGCGCGCGTGGTCGCCGACTCGTCGGCCTGTTCGCCTGCATGTACTACGGCGCTCTGCGCCCGGCTGAGGCCATCGGCCTCACCAGCGCAGACCTGAAGCTGCCCGAAAGCGGCTGGGGGACGGCACTCCTGCACCGGACGCGCCCCAGTGTCGGCAAGCAGTGGACAGACTCAGGCGAGACCCACGACGACCGAGGCCTGAAGAACCGACCGGCGGAGGAGGTCCGACCCGTACCGATTCCGCCGCAGCTCGTCGCCATCCTCCGGCAGCACCTCGCCACCTTCGGCACCGCCGAGGACGGGCGGCTGTTCGCCAACGAGCGCGGGGGAGTGGTCGGCTCCTCGACGTACTACCGCGTCTGGCAGGAGGCCCGTGCGTTGGCGCTCCCGCCGGCCGCGGTCGCCTCCCCGCTCGCTGCTCGGCCGTACGATCTCCGGCACTCGGCCCTGTCGACCTGGCTCAACTCCGGGGTGGATCCCACCGAGGTCGCCGAACGCGCTGGCAACAGTGTTGAGGTCCTGTTGAGCCGCTACGCCAAGTGCATCGATGGACGGCAGGACATCGCCAACCGCAAGATCGAAGAGCTATTGCGCGAATACGAGTGAGCACGGGTGTTGCTTCACTCATAGGTCCCCGGATCAGTCCGGGGACCTTCGCCTTGCTCGGGGCTCCCGGGACGATGCACACGCTTGCCCACGCACCATCTCTGATCTCCCCGTGAACTCCCGGCCGTGTTGAACGGAGGGGCGTCCTGCGTGGGCATCATGATGGACAGGCGCCGACCGGATGCCGATGGAGAGGGGACTTGGCATGTTCGGGCTGTTTGTGCGATTCACCTGCAAGGACGAAGCGGCGGCGACCGCGTTTGATGAGTTGGTGGCACGGACTGGTGAGCAGATCCGGGCGAACGAGCCTGCGACGGTGATTTACGCAGTACACCGTGTTGATGGCCGTCCCTTGCAGCGCGCGTTCTACGAGCTCTATCGGGACAAGGCGGCTTTCGATGAGCACGAGTCGAAGGACTACGTACGTGCCTTCCTCTCCGAGCGGGACAAGTACGTCTCCGCCACGGAGGTTGACCGACTGGACTTCGTCTCTGGCAAGGGTGTGGAGTACTGAGCGCTATCGGCCAGCGAGGCCTCTGGCCGGTGGCGGTCTACGGCCTCACCGGCTCCTGACTGCGGCGTGTTGTTGCAGGTGATCAGGAGAGCCGCGATCTGAGTGTGTCGGAGGTGTGTCGCGAACACCACCTGGAGATCTGCGGGCAGCGCTTCGGCTCCGAACTCAGACCCGCGTGCAGCTGTCAAGTCACGAACATCCGCGACATGACAGAGACAGGGAAAACCCCAACGCTCGAACGAGGTAGAAAAGTTCGAGCTCAGGGAGCTTCTCATGACAACGACGCACACCTCTCGGACGCGGCATCTTCTGGTGCTCGCCGCCTCGACCGCCCTGGCTGCGGGAGGCACGCTGTTGCCCACCAGCGCATTCGCCGCTACGACGACACCGCACACCGGCACCGCAACCACGATCGCAGCTCACGACGGTCACGGCGACCACGGCAAGGGCGACAAGGGCGATACCGATTCGTATCCGTACCCCGAATGGCAGCCCAATTCGTACTACCCCGATTCGTACCCCGGCTGGCCCCCTGCCCCCCAGATCACTATTGTTAAGCGGGTCGTCCTGGACCTGACTCCCACATGCTCCACTCGGTGGGCGCTGCACTGCCGTGCTCATGTTGTGCTCGGATGAGCCGGATGCCACAGTCGAAGGTGATCGCGGGAGGTTTCCTCTGAAACTTACCGAAAAAACTATTGACTCGTGGCGCCTGGTGTGCATCGTGGTTAGTAGGCCATAACACCGAAAGAGTTGCAAAGTCGATGAGGACGTCTAGTCGGCGTAGTGACTTGGACAGGATGTGGTTCAGGCCCCCGGCAAGCCGGCGCGATACCGAGGCGACAGTGACGACTGAAGCTTCAGGACACGCGCAGTACTACCGGGGACTGTTTTTTGCCCTCAGGGCGCGGCCGCTGCACTGTGCTCTACCGCAACGGTCAGCCGACCGAGATCGGCTGCTGGGGGTCACCGCCGATCAACCGACCCTCAGGCCCCTGGGCTTGTCCGGGGCCTTGCCGTTTGCCGGGGCTGACCTGGGCAGACGCCTCAAGATCCTGTCCACGAATAGTCCACAGACGCCGACATGCGGCCGCTTCGGGCGGCATACGCCTGCACAAACACGAAGACCCCGGCCTCAGCGTTTCCGCTGGTGACGGGGTCTCTGGGCACCTCATACAGGGTGCCCCCGGCAGGATTCGAACCTGCGCACACGGCTCCGGAGGCCGTTGCTCTATCCCCTGAGCTACGGGGGCGTGTCTCGCGCTGCTGCGCTGACGGGTAGAACCCTACCAGCTCCTTCGTGGTGGTCATGAACCGTTTGCTGGGGGCTCCGGCGTCGCGGCTCGCCCGGACGGGGCGGAAGTGGGGAAAACCCGGACGCGGCCCCCTGGGGCGACCTACTCTCGAGTTGTGCCAGGCGCGTCCGGCCGGGTGCTTGTTGTGGACGACAACAAGGTCATCCGGCAGCTGATCAGGGTCAACCTCGAGCTGGAGGGTATCGAGGTCGTGACCGCCGCCGACGGTGCCGAGTGTCTGGACGTCGTGCATCAGGTGCGGCCCGATGTCGTCACCCTGGACGTCGTCATGCCTCGGCTCGACGGGTTGCGGACGGCAGCGCGGCTTCGTGCCGATCCGCGGACCCGGAAGCTGCCCCTCGCCATCATCAGTGCCTGTTCGCAGTCCGAGGTCGAGAGCGGCCTCGATGTCGGCGTCGACGCCTTTCTCGCCAAGCCCTTCGAGCCGTCCGAACTCGTCCAGCTCGTGAAGGACTTGCTCGAGCGCGGTCCTCAGGTCGGCCGGCACCACCAGCAGCAGAGCGGTCGAGACCTCCACGGCGCGTCCGACTCCGGTGCCGCAGATCGCGTCGAGCCCGCCGGGCACGCCCCCCACGCCGGGCAGCCGGGCGGCTGAGGCAACCCCTCCCCGCACGCCACCCCCGGCAACCGCGAGCCACCAGACATGCCTGCCGGGCAACCGAGCCGCCACGCAAGCCACTGAACTGCCACGCAGGCCGCTGGGTAACCGAGCCGCCCCGCAGGCCCGCCGGGCAACCGAGCCGCCCCCCAGCCCCGCCAGGCAACCAAACCGCCCAAATGCACCCCCGCCCCACCACCCCCGTCCACATCCCGGACCCCAGCGGAAACAACTCGCCTACCCACCCCCCTCCTCCCCTACCCTTGTCCCCGTGACCCCCGTCGAGCTGTCCAGTACCGTGCTGCACGCGGTGCGTCGTGCCATTGACGTGGGGGAACTCAGTGTGCCGGTGCCCGCACGTGCGGTGGTCACTCCGCCCGGGCCCGGTGGGCGTGGGGACTACGCCACCAACATCGCCCTTCAGTTGGCCCGTCCCGCCGGGCGTCCGGCCCTACAGGTCGCCGAGATTCTCCGGCCCCACCTCCGTGACACCGTCGGCGTCGCCGATGTCGAGATCACCGGGCCGGGCTTCCTCAACATCCACCTCGACCAGGGCACCGCCACCGCCGCCCTCGTCCGCCAGATCCTGGACGACCACAAGAACACCGATCGCCACAGCAACACCGATTGCCACAGCGACACCCATCGCCACAGCAACACCGATTGCCACAGCGACACCCATCGCCACAACAACACCTACGGCCACAGCAACGTCCTCGACGGCGCCGTCATCCCCCTCCGCATCCCCTACGACATCCGCGCCGAAGTCGTAGCCGACACCCTCGTGCGGATCATCGCCACCCAGGGCGGACGCGCCGAGGTCGATCATGCGCGTCCCGGTGAACCCGTCGATCTCCGGCCCGTTCCCGCGCCCGAGGACCCCACCCCGCTCGGACCCGACGCCGCCCGTTGGGCCCTTCTCCACCCCGCCGCCCACGACCGGCCCCGGATCACGGCCGACCATCTCCTCCAGCGCGAGAGCAACCCCCTCTTCCGGGTCCGCTACGCCCACTCCCGCGCCCGCGCCCTTGTCCGCAACGCCGCACGACTGGACTTCACCGCCGCCCCCGGCGACGTACCCGACGCGACCGCCGCGCCCCTCACCCGCGCCCTCGCCGAGTACCCCACCGCCCTCGCCCAGGCGGCCGCCCACCGTGCGCCCGATCGGCTCGCCCGGCACCTCGTCGCCGTCGCCGACGGACTGCTCGCCTTTCAGCACACCGTTCTTCCGCTCGGCGAGGAGAAACCCTCGGCCGCCCACCGCGCCCGGCTCGCTCTCGCCGAAGCCGCCGGGACGGTGCTGGCCGGCGGCCTGTCCCTGCTCGGTATCAGTGCACCCGATTACCTGTGAGAGAGCCTGACCAGTCATGAGCCGTTCCGCGCACCCCGCCGGGCCCCGCCACGCCGACGTCCTGCCCGAGGGCCACTACTCCGCCCCGCCAACCGACCTCAACGCCCTCGACCCCAAGGTGTGGGCGCAGACCGTCACGCGTGACGCGCACGGTGTCGTCACCGTCGGCGGTATCGACGTCAAGACGCTCGCCGAGCGGTTCGGCACCCCGGCCTACTTCATCGACGAGGCCGACTTCCGGACCCGCGCCCGCGCGTGGCGTACCGCCTTCGGGCCGGACGCCGACGTGTTCTACGCCGGGAAGGCGTTCCTGTCCCGCGCCGTCGTGCGTTGGCTGTACGAGGAAGGGCTCAACCTCGACGTCTGCTCCGGTGGTGAGCTCTCCACCGCCCTCGCCGGCGGTATGCCCGCCGACCGCATCGCCTTCCACGGCAACAACAAGTCCGTCGAGGAGATCACCAAGGCCGTCGAAGCCGGTGTCGGGCGGATCGTCCTCGACTCCTTCCAGGAGATCGTGCGGGTCGCGCACATCGCCTCGTCCATGGGCAAGCGGCAGCGCGTCCAGATCCGCGTGACCGTCGGCGTCGAGGCGCACACCCACGAGTTCATCGCCACCGCCCACGAGGACCAGAAGTTCGGCATCCCGCTCGCCGACGGTCAGGCCGCCGAAGCCGTACGCCGTGCCCTTCAGCTCGACGGGCTCGAACTCATCGGGATCCACTCCCACATCGGGTCGCAGATCTTCGACATGTCCGGGTTCGAGGTCGCCGCCCACCGGGTTGTGGGGCTGCTCAGGGACATTCGCGACGAGCACGGTGTCGAGCTGCCCGAGATCGACCTCGGCGGCGGCCTCGGCATCGCCTACACCAGCGACGACGACCCCCGTGAGCCCCACGAGATCGCCAAGGCCCTCACCGAGATCGTTTCGCGCGAGTGCGAGGGCGCCCGTCTGCGCACGCCCCGTATCTCCGTCGAGCCGGGCCGTGCCATCGTCGGGCCGACCGCCTTCACCCTCTACGAGGTCGGCACCATCAAGCCGCTCCAGGGACTGCGTACGTATGTCTCCGTCGACGGCGGCATGTCCGACAACATCCGCACCGCGCTCTACGACGCCGAGTACAGCGTCTGTCTGGCCTCGCGCACCTCGGACGCGGAGCCGATGCTGGTCCGCATCGTCGGCAAGCACTGCGAGAGCGGGGACATCGTGGTGCGGGACGCCTTCCTGCCCGCCGATCTGGCGCCCGGTGACCTCATCGCCGTACCTGCCACCGGCGCCTACTGCCGGTCCATGGCCAGCAACTACAACCACGCGCTCCGCCCGCCCGTCGTCGCCGTGGCCGACGGAGACGCCCGGGTCATCGTCCGCCGTGAGACGGAGGACGACCTGCTGCGTCTCGACGTCGGGTGAGGCGCACCGCGTGACGAGCCCACGGACACGGCGGAAGATCTTCCGGTCTTCCGCCGCCGACAAAATGAAATAAACGTCTCACGATCCGGACCAAGGGCAGAAACTCCCGTCCGGTGAGTGAGACTGGTCGAACCGTAGACCGCATGAGGAAACGAGGTCGGATGATGCGTACGCGTCCGCTGAAGGTGGCGCTGCTGGGCTGTGGGGTTGTCGGCTCAGAGGTGGCGCGCATCATGACGACGCACGCCGACGACCTCGCCGCTCGGATCGGCGCGCCCGTGGAGCTCGCGGGCGTGGCCGTGCGGCGGCCCTCCAAGGTCCGGGAGGGCATCGACCCCGCCCTCGTCACCACCGACGCCACCGCCCTCGTCAAACGGGGGGACATCGACGTGGTGGTGGAGGTGATCGGCGGGATCGAGCCCGCCCGGACCCTCATCACCACCGCCTTCGACCACGGCGCCTCGGTCGTCTCCGCGAACAAGGCCCTCCTCGCCCAGGACGGGGCCGCCCTCCACGCGGCCGCCGAGGAGCACGGCAAGGACCTGTACTACGAGGCCGCCGTCGCCGGTGCCATCCCGCTGATCCGGCCGCTGCGCGAGTCCCTGGCCGGTGACAAGGTCAACCGGGTGCTCGGCATCGTCAACGGGACGACCAACTTCATCCTCGACAAGATGGACTCCACCGGCGCCGGGTACCAGGAGGCCCTCGACGAGGCCACCGCCCTGGGGTACGCGGAGGCCGACCCCACCGCCGACGTCGAGGGGTTCGACGCGGCCGCCAAGGCCGCCATCCTCGCCGGGATCGCCTTCCACACGCGCGTGCGTCTCGACGACGTCTACCGCGAGGGCATGACCGAGGTCACCGCGGCCGACTTCGCCTCCGCCAAGCAGATGGGCTGCACCATCAAGCTGCTCGCCATCTGTGAGCGGGCCGCCGACGGGGGCTCGGTCACCGCGCGCGTGCACCCCGCCATGATTCCGCTGACCCACCCGCTCGCCTCCGTGCGCGGCGCGTACAACGCCGTCTTCGTGGAGTCCGACGCCGCCGGTCAGCTCATGTTCTACGGTCCGGGCGCCGGCGGTGCGCCGACGGCCTCCGCCGTTCTCGGCGATCTCGTCGCGGTGTGCCGCAACCGGCTCAGCGGCGCCACCGGGCCCGGCGAGTCCGCGTACGCCGCCCTGCCGGTGTCGCCCATGGGCGACGTCGTCACCAGGTATCACATCAGCCTGGACGTCGCCGACAAACCGGGCGTTCTCGCCCAGGTCGCCACCGTCTTCGCCGAGCACGACGTCTCGATCGATACGGTTCGTCAGCAGGGGAAGGACGGCGAGGCGTCCCTCGTCGTCGTCACCCACCGAGCGTCCGACGCCTCGCTCAGCGGGACCGTCGAGGCGCTGCGCAAGCTCGACACCGTGCGGGGTGTCGCCAGCATCATGCGGGTTGAAGGAGAGTAACCAGCAATGACCCACCAGTGGCGCGGAATCATCGAGGAGTACCGGGACCGGCTGCCGGTGTCCGACAGCACGCCGGTCGTCACGCTCCGCGAGGGCGGTACGCCGCTCGTGCCCGCGCAGGTGCTCTCCGAGCGCACCGGGTGTGATGTCCATCTCAAGGTGGAGGGCGCCAACCCCACCGGGTCCTTCAAGGACCGCGGTATGACCATGGCCATCTCCAAGGCCAAGGAGGAGGGGGCGAAGGCCGTCATCTGCGCCTCCACCGGCAACACGTCCGCCTCTGCCGCCGCCTACGCCGTGCGCGCCGGCATGGTCTCCGCCGTGCTCGTGCCGCAGGGCAAGATCGCGCTCGGCAAGATGGGCCAGGCCCTGGTGCACGGGGCGAAGATCCTCCAGGTCGACGGCAACTTCGACGACTGCCTCACCCTCGCCCGGGCGCTCAGCGACAACTACCCCGTGGCGCTGGTCAATTCGGTCAACCCGGTGCGTATCGAGGGTCAGAAGACGGCGTCCTTCGAGATCGTGGACATGCTCGGCGACGCCCCGGACATCCACGTCCTTCCGGTCGGCAACGCGGGCAACATCACGGCCTACTGGAAGGGCTACAAGGAGTACGCCGCCGACGGCGTCGCCGAGCGCACCCCTCGCATGTGGGGCTTCCAGGCGTCCGGCTCCGCCCCGATCGTGCGCGGCGAGGTCGTCAAGGACCCCTCGACCATCGCCACCGCCATCCGCATCGGCAACCCGGCGTCCTGGAAGTACGCCCTCGAGGCGCGGGACGAATCGGGCGGGTTCATCGATGAGGTGACGGACCGTGAAATCCTGCGCGCCTACCGGTTGTTGGCCGCGCAGGAAGGTGTCTTCGTGGAGCCCGCGTCCGCCGCGTCCGTCGCCGGGCTGCTGAAGGCGGCCGAGCAGGGCAAGGTCGACCCCGGGCAGCGGATCGTGTGCACCGTCACCGGCAACGGCCTCAAGGACCCCGACTGGGCCGTTGCGGGCGCCCCGCAGCCGGTCACCGTCCCGGTCGACGCGGCGACCGCTGCCGAGCGGCTCGGCCTCGCGTAATCAGGCCCCTCCCGGGGGATAACCCTTACGGGCACCGACAGAGGGGGCACAGGGGCAGCACGACACGCATCGTGCGCCTCCTGTGCGCCCTATGTCGCCACAGAACCTTCCTTCGATAGGCTGTACTGAACCCGCCCGCCGCATATGCCGCAGCCGCATGTGCCGTGGTGCCGCGCCGCCTTCGCGGCCTTCGGGTCCTCCGTACGTCATCGAATGTCATTCGACGATCACGCAGCTCAAGGAGAGTCAACGAGCGATGGCCGGTCCAGCGTTCCGCGCCGCCGCCGTCCGGGTGCGCGTCCCCGCCACCAGCGCCAACCTCGGTCCGGGCTTCGACGCCCTCGGGCTCGCGCTGGGGCTCTACGACGACGTGGTCGTCCGGGTGGCCGACTCCGGGCTGCACATCGACATCGCGGGCGAGGGCAGCGAGACCCTCCCGCGGGACGAGAGCCATCTCCTCGTGCGGTCCCTGCGCGCCGCCTTCGACGCGCTGGGCGGGCAGCCGCGCGGCCTGGAGATCGTCTGCGCCAACCGCATCCCGCACGGCCGGGGCCTCGGCTCCTCCTCCGCCGCCATCTGTGCCGGCATCGTCGCGGCCCGCGCCGTGACCATAGGCGGCGACAGCCGGCTCGACGACACCGCGCTGCTGGAACTCGCCACCGAGATCGAGGGTCACCCCGACAACGTCGCGGCCTGTCTCCTCGGCGGATTCACCCTCTCCTGGATGGAGCGCGGCGCCGCCCGTGCGATCCGCATGGACCCCGCCGATTCCATCGTTCCGGTGGTTTTCGTCCCCGGGAAGCCGGTCCTGACCGCGACCGCGCGTGGACTGCTCCCGCGCACCGTGCCGCATGTCGACGCCGCCACCAACGCGGGCCGCGCCGCCCTGCTCGTCGAGGCCCTGACCAGGCGCCCCGAGTTGCTGCTGCCCGCCACCGAGGACCGCCTCCACCAGGAGTACCGCGCCCCGGCCATGCCGGAGAGCGCCGCGCTGGTGGAGCGGCTGCGGGCGGACGGCATCCCCGCGGTGATCTCCGGCGCCGGCCCCACGGTCCTGGCGCTCGCCGACGACGCGAGCGCCGACAAGGTGGCCGACCTGGCGGGCGAGGGCTGGGCCGCCAACCGGCTGGAGCTGGACAGCCAGGGAGCGAGCGTGCTGCCGCTTGCGCCCTGACACACGGTTGCCGGATTTGGAGAGGGGGAATGTTTGTTGGATCCGGTAGTGTTAACCTCAAGTCTGCACCCGACCCCGCCATGGCGAGGTGCTTCGTGTCCCCGTCCGGGACCAACATTCTTCCGGGAGCTTCCCAAGCTGCCCTGTGTTCCGTATCACGTACCTGAGCCATACGTCGTACGCGGACACTGAGCGGATTGCAGAGCACGCTCCGGAATCGGCGTGACCGAGCCGCGCGACACAAAACCGGGTGTCACGGCTTCGGGAAGCGCCAATCACCAGAAATCTCTTCCGCCGCTTTGGCGGACCACCGCACCGGCACGGTTCACACAAACCGGACCGAAGCCGGACAGCACAACCGGTCGCCGAGCCAGACAGGCCGACGTCCGCTCCAGGGAAGGACCCTTCGTGAGCGACACCACCGATCTGATGGGCGCACGTGTCGAGGACACCGCTGCCGCGCCCGCCACGGACGCCTCCGCGCCTGCCACCGGTGCCGGGTCCCGGCGGCGCCGCGGTACCGGCCTCGAGGGCATGGTGCTGGCCGAGCTACAGCAGGTCGCATCCGGCCTCGGCATCAGGGGCACGGCGCGCATGCGCAAGAGCCAGCTGATCGAGGTCATCAAGGAGGCGCAGGCGGGAGGTGGCGCCCCGGCCGCCAAGGCCGACACCGCCACCGAGACCAAGCCCAAGCGCCGGGCCACCTCCAGGACTCGCACCGGAGACGAAGCCGCCGCGGCCGAGCCCAAGGCCGCCAAGGCCGACAAGGCCCCCGAGCAGGCCGTGGCCCCGCAGCAGATCGAGATCCCCGGCCAGGGAGCCGGTGACGACGCCCCGGTCGAGCGCCGTCGGCGCCGCGCCACCGCCGAGGCCGGCAGCCCCGAGACGGTCGCCGCCGAGGCGCAGAGCGAGGCGAAGGCCGAGACCCCGGCCCAGCCCCAGCAGGCCCAGCCGCAGGGCGACGGCGCCAAGGCCGACGCCGGCGACGGCGGCGAGGGCCGCCGCCGCGACCGCCGTGAGCGCGGCCGTGACCGTGACCGCCGCGGCAAGGGCGACGACCAGCAGCAGGGCCAGGGCGGCGGCCGCCAGGACCGTCAGCAGCAGGGCCAGCAGCAGGGTGGTGGCCGCCAGGACCGCAACACCGGTCCGCAGGACGACGACGACTTCGACGGCGGACGCAGGGGCCGTCGCGGCCGCTACCGCGACCGCCGTGGCCGTCGTGGCCGCGACGACATCGCGCCCGAGCCGCAGCTCGCCGAGGACGACGTCCTGATCCCCGTCGCGGGCATCCTGGACATCCTCGACAACTACGCCTTCATCCGGACCTCCGGCTACCTGCCGGGCCCGAACGACGTGTACGTCTCCCTCGCCCAGGTCCGCAAGAACGGCCTGCGCAAGGGTGACCACATCACGGGTGCGGTCCGTCAGCCCAAGGAGGGCGAGCGCCGCGAGAAGTTCAACGCGCTGGTCCGCCTCGACTCCGTCAACGGCATGGCGCCCGAACACGGCCGCGGCCGCCCGGAGTTCAACAAGCTGACCCCGCTCTACCCGCAGGACCGCCTCCGCCTGGAGACGGACCCCGGTGTCCTCACCACCCGCATCATCGACCTGGTCTCGCCGATCGGTAAGGGCCAGCGCGGTCTGATCGTGGCCCCGCCGAAGACCGGTAAGACCATGATCATGCAGGCGATCGCCAACGCGATCACCCACAACAACCCCGAGTGCCACCTGATGGTCGTCCTCGTCGACGAGCGTCCGGAAGAGGTCACCGACATGCAGCGGTCGGTCAAGGGCGAGGTCATCTCCTCGACCTTCGACCGCCCGGCCGAGGACCACACCACGGTCGCCGAGCTGGCCATCGAGCGCGCCAAGCGCCTGGTGGAGCTGGGTCACGACGTCGTCGTGCTGCTCGACTCGATCACGCGTCTGGGCCGTGCGTACAACCTCGCCGCCCCGGCCTCCGGCCGCATCCTGTCCGGTGGTGTCGACTCGACCGCCCTGTACCCGCCGAAGCGCTTCTTCGGTGCGGCCCGCAACATCGAGGACGGCGGCTCGCTGACCATCCTCGCCACCGCCCTGGTGGACACCGGGTCCCGCATGGACGAGGTGATCTTCGAGGAGTTCAAGGGCACCGGCAACATGGAGCTCAAGCTCGACCGGAAGCTCGCCGACAAGCGCATCTTCCCCGCGGTGGACGTGGACGCGTCCGGTACCCGTAAGGAGGAGATCCTGCTCGGCGCCGAGGAGCTCAACATCGTCTGGAAGCTGCGCCGGGTGCTGCACGCCCTCGACCAGCAGCAGGCGATCGAGCTGCTCCTCGACAAGATGAAGCAGACCAAGTCGAACGTCGAGTTCCTGATGCAGATCCAGAAGACGACCCCGGCGCCCGGCAACGGGGACTGAGCAGGTCGTCACAGCACAGGGCCGTCCCGTCGTATCCGACGGGACGGCCCTGTGCGTTGGCGAGATTTACGCCACAAGGAACTGATTGCGGGCGGTACGGCCACTACGCCCCTGTACGGGCGAAGCCGCAGGTGAACGCCGTGCCACCGACCCCGAAGTGACCGTGCGTGTTTGCCGGGCCACGTCCTGGACACTCAGCGTTGTGCAACTCTTGCTCCGGTTTCTCCGTCCGACCGAACGGAGCGACCATGGACCAATGAGAGGCCGCCAGGACTGAGGAGCACATGCCTTCCGAGAGCACGCCGGACGCCGGCATAGCCGGCGAGGCCACGACGCCGGGCCCGCGCCGCGGCGGCAAGGGCCGCCGCCGCAAGCCCCGCAGCGCCGGACGCAAGGCGCTCCTGGCCACCGCATGGAGTGCGGCGGGCATCCTGCTGCTCGGCGGCACCGGCGCCGGCTACCTCTACTTCAAGCTCAACGGCAACATCAAGAGCGTCGACATCAACCAGGCGCTCGGCGGCGACCGGCCCCAGAAGGTCGACAACGGCTCCGAGAACATCCTGGTCCTCGGCTCGGACACCCGTTCCGGCGCCAACAGGAAGCTGGGCGGCGGCACCGACGACGGCACCGGGCGTTCGGACACCGCGATGATCGTGCACTTGTACAAGGGCCACAAGCAGGCCAGCGTCGTCTCCATCCCGCGCGACACCCTCGTCGACCGGCCCGCGTGCACCGACCCCAAGGGCGTCACGCACGCCGCGGCCCGCGGCTCCATGTTCAACGAGGCCTACTCCGTCGGCGGCGCCACCTGCGCCGTGAAGACCGTCGAGTCGATCACCGGCATCCGTATGGACCACTACGTCGAGGTCGACTTCGCCGGCTTCGAGAAACTGATCGACACTCTCGGCGGCGTCCAGGTGACCACCACCAAGGACATCCACGACGGCAGCAGCCACCTCGACCTGAAGGCCGGCACGCACACCCTGAACGGGCAGCAGGCGCTCGGCCTGGTCCGCACCCGGCACGGCGTGGGCGACGGCTCCGACCTCGGGCGCATCCAGCTCCAGCAGGCGTTCATCAAGGCCCTGGTCAGCCAGGTGGAGCACATCGGCGTGCTGACCAGCCCCCAGAAGCTGTACGACCTCGCCGACACCGCGACGAAGTCCGTCACCACCGACTCCGACCTGGCCTCCGTCAAGGACCTGGCGTCGTTCGCCGAGGGGCTGAAGGGCATCAGCTCCTCCCACATGAACATGGTGACGATGCCGGTCCAGTACGACCCGGCGAACCCGAACCGGGTCCTGCTGGACGAGGCCAAGGCCCGGCTGATGTGGACCGCACTGAAGAACGACCAGCCGATCCCGGCGGCGGCGACGAAGGGGACGGCCACGGGCCAAGCCAAGGGTGTGGTCAGCGCCCCGTAAGGTGCGCGAGGAACCACATCGAGCCCGCACCAGCCCACGGCGACGAGGTGCCCCCCAGTAGGCGAGCCCACCCCTCCACCCGTGGGGAATACACGAGCCCGGCCCCCGGTTTTGGGGGATGGCGCCAGTCCTGGCAGACTGGTACGTCGGCTCCGGTTCACGCTGCCGCATCCCGCGGCTGCGACCCGGCGCCCTCCCGGAAACTAGGAGACACCTTGAAGCGCGACATCCACCCCGCGTACGTCGAGACGCAGGTCAGCTGCACCTGCGGCGCGTCGTTCACCACCCGTAGCACCATCGAGTCCGGCACCATCCGGGCCGAGGTCTGCTCCGAGTGCCACCCGTTCTACACGGGCAAGCAGAAGATCCTCGACACCGGTGGCCGTGTGGCCCGCTTCGAGGCCCGCTTCGGCAAGGCTGCCGCTGCCAAGAAGTAGCGAGCCCACAGCGCCGGTCTCCGGTGCCCCCTTCGCCGGGGGCACCGGGGCCGGCGCTTTGCGGTGCAGCCATTGTTCGTCGTACACACGTCCCCATGCCCCGGCCGGGCAGGGGGCATTTCAGGGAGCCGGAGATGTTCGAGGCGGTCGAGGAACTGGTCGGTGAGCACGCCGACCTGGAGAAGAAACTCGCGGATCCGTCGATCCACGCCGACCAGGCGGGCGCGCGCAGGCTGAACAAGCGCTACGCCGAGCTGGGCCCGATCGTCGCCACGTACCGCTCCTGGAAGCAGACCGGCGACGACATCGAGACGGCGCGCGAACTCGCCGCCGACGACCCCGACTTCGCCGCCGAGGTCAAGGAGCTGGAGAAGCAGCGCGAGGAGCTGACCGAGAAGCTGCGCCTGCTGCTCGTCCCGCGCGACCCCAGCGACGACAAGGACGTCATCCTCGAGATCAAGGCGGGCGCGGGCGGCGACGAGTCCGCCCTGTTCGCCGGCGACCTGCTGCGCATGTACCTGCGCTACGCCGAGCGGGTCGGCTGGAAGACCGAGATCATCGACGCCACCGAGTCCGAACTGGGCGGCTACAAGGACGTCCAGGTCGCCGTGAAGACCAAGGGCGGCCAGGGTGCCACCGAGCCCGGCCAGGGCGTGTGGGCCCGGCTGAAGTACGAGGGCGGGGTGCACCGCGTGCAGCGCGTGCCCGCGACCGAGTCCCAGGGCCGTATCCACACCTCCGCGGCCGGTGTCCTCGTCACCCCCGAGGCCGAGGAGGTCGACGTGGAGATCAACCCCAACGACCTCCGGATCGACGTCTACCGGTCCTCGGGCCCCGGCGGCCAGTCCGTCAACACCACCGACTCCGCGGTGCGCATCACGCACATCCCGACCGGCGTCGTCGCCTCCTGCCAGAACGAGAAGAGCCAGCTGCAGAACAAGCAGCAGGCGATGCGTATCCTGCGCTCCAGGCTGCTCGCCATGGCGCAGGAGGAGGCGGAGAAGGAGGCCGCCGACGCCCGCCGCAGCCAGGTCCGCACCGTCGACCGCTCCGAGAAGATCCGCACGTACAACTTCCCGGAGAACCGCATCTCGGACCACCGCGTCGGCTTCAAGGCGTACAACCTGGACCAGGTTCTGGACGGCGACCTCGACGCGGTCATCCAGGCCTGCGTCGACGCGGACTCGGCCGCCAAGCTCGCCGCCGCCGCGTAAGGCTCCGTACCAGCCGCACCAGGCCCGTAGACAGCACCGGAGGACCAGCGTGAACCTGCTGCTCGCGGAGGTGGCCCAGGCCACCCAGCGGCTGGCCGACGCCGGCGTGCCCTCGCCGCGCAACGACGCGGAGGAGCTCGCCGCGTTCGTGCACGGCGTCAAGCGGGGCGAGCTGCACTCCGTGAAGGACTCGGACTTCGACGCCCGCTACTGGGAGGTCATCGCGCGCCGGGAGCAGCGCGAGCCGCTCCAGCACATCACCGGGCGTGCCTACTTCCGGTACCTGGAACTCCAGGTCGGACCCGGGGTGTTCGTGCCGCGCCCGGAGACCGAGTCGGTCGTCGGCTGGGCCATAGACGCCGTACGGGCCATGGACGTCGTCGAGCCGTGCATCGTGGACCTGTGCACCGGCTCCGGCGCCATCGCGCTCGCCCTCGCGCAGGAGGTGCCGCGCTCGCGCGTGCACGCGGTGGAGCTGTCCGAGGACGCCCTGCAGTGGACCCGCAAGAACATGGCGGGCTCCAGGGTCGACCTGCGTCAGGGAGACGCGCGGGACGCCTTTCCGGACCTCAACGGACAGGTCGATCTCGTGATCTCCAACCCGCCGTACATCCCGCTCACCGAGTGGGAGTACGTGGCCCCGGAGGCCCGGGACTACGACCCGGAGCTGGCCCTGTTCTCCGGCGAGGACGGCCTGGACCTCATCCGGGGCATCGAGCGCACCGCGCACCGGCTGCTGCGCCCCGGAGGTGTCGTCGTCATCGAGCACGCCGACACCCAGGGCGGCCAGGTGCCGTGGATCTTCACCGAGGAGCGGGGCTGGGCCGACGCGGCCGACCACCCCGACCTGAACAACCGCCCGCGCTTCGCGACCGCCCGCAAGGCTCTGCCGTGAGCATCCCCGAGACTCTTTTCCCGCAGCAGTACGTGTACGAGGAGGCCAGCTGACAATGGCACGGCGATACGACACCAACGACGCGACCGACCGCGCGACGGGTCTGCGCGAGGCCGCGTCCGCCGTCCGCCGGGGCGAACTCGTGGTGCTGCCGACCGACACGGTGTACGGCATCGGCGCCGACGCGTTCTCCGCGGAGGCCGTGGCCGACCTGCTCCAGGCCAAGGGCCGCGGCCGCAACATGCCCACGCCCGTCCTCATCGGCTCCCCGAACACGCTGCACGGCCTCGTCACGGACTTCTCCGAGATGGCGTGGGAGCTGGTGGACGCCTTCTGGCCGGGGGCCCTCACGCTCGTCACCAAGCACCAGCCGTCGCTCCAGTGGGACCTGGGGGACACCCGGGGCACCGTCGCCGTGCGGATGCCGCTGCACCCGGTCGCGATCGAGCTGCTGACGGAGGTCGGGCCGATGGCGGTCTCCTCCGCGAACCTCACCGGCCACCCGGCACCGGAGACGTGCGACGCCGCGCAGGAGATGCTCGGCGACTCCGTCTCCGTCTACCTGGACGGCGGCCCCACCCCCGGCAACGTGCCGTCGTCGATCGTCGACGTCACCGGCAAGGTGCCCGTGCTGCTGCGCGAGGGCGCCCTGTCGCCGGAGGAGCTGCGCAAGGTCGTACCCGACCTCGAGGTGGCGAATTGACGGCCCCTGACTCCCCCAAGCTCTCGACTCCGCTCGAGCAGGGGGCACCCCCATGCGTGGCATAGGCAACGGGGACGAGACGGGGGACCCGGCACAGCCGGGTCCGCCCCGCGACACCTTCCGCATCCTCCACGTCAGCACCGGCAACGTGTGCCGCTCGCCGATCACCGAGCGGCTGACCCGGCACGCCCTGGCGGACCGGCTCGGCGACCCGCTGTGGGGCGGGGTCATCGTCGAGAGCGCGGGCACCTGGGGCCATGAGGGCGCGCCCATGGAGGCGAACGCGGAGGCGGTCCTCGCTGACTTCGGGGCGGATGCCTCCGGGTTCGTGGGGCGGGAACTGCTGGACGAGCACGTGATCAGGGCCGACCTGGTGCTGACCGCCACGCGGGACCACCGGGCGCAGGTGATCTCCATGGGGCACTCGGCGGGGCTGCGCACGTTCACGCTGAAGGAGTTCACACGGCTGGTGCGCGCGATAGACCCGGCCACCCTGCCGCCCCTGGAGGACGGTGTGGTCGCGCGTGCGCGTGCGCTGGTGCGCGCTGCGGCGGCTCTACGCGGGTGGCTGCTGGCGCCCACGGCGGAGGCGGACGAGGTGTACGACCCGTACGGGGCGCCTCTGCCGTTCTTCCGGTCGATCGGGGACGAGATCCATCAGGCGCTGGAGCCGGTGGTGACGGCGCTGACGGGGGTGCCTGCGCGGACGTAGGGTGCCGTGGCTTCCGGGCGCCCGGAGGTGTGCAGTGCCCGGGGGCGCGGTTGCCCGCGGCGACGTCGCGCGGCCCGGCGCTACGGGGCGCCTGACCGAGCTCTTCGAGCAGGGGGTACCCCCAGCCCCCACCCGTGCCGCCCCTGCGGGTCCCTCAGGCCGTCAAGGCCCTGGGGGAGGCACGACTGCCCGCGGCTATGGCGCCTGCGGCGGCGCGGCTGTCCGCACCCGGCGGGCTGCGGCGGCGCGACTGCCCGCAGCGGCTGCCGCATCAGCTGAAGCCGCCCGCAAGGGGTGCGCGGAACTGCGCGGTCGACCCCGGCGAAGCCGCAGTCGTCGTGGCCGCGGAACGCCCCGAGGTCCCAGGCGCCTCCAATACCGGGCGTCCCAGCCGCCCCCGGCCTACATTGGTGCTACGTCCCCGTCGTCGCCCGGGAGCTCACCATGGCGGTCATCCCCACCCTCGAGGCCGATGTCCTGCGGCGGCAGGACCCCGAGATGGCCGAGCTCCTGCTCGGGGAGCTGGCACGGCAGTCGACGACCCTGCAGCTGATCGCCGCCGAGAACTTCAGCTCGTCGGCGGTGCTCGCCGCCCTCGGATCCCCGCTCGCCAACAAGTACGCCGAGGGATACCCCGGCGCCCGGCACCACGGCGGGTGCGAGATCGTCGACGTCGCCGAGCGCCTCGCCGTGGAGCGGGCCAAGGCACTCTTCGGTGCCGAGCACGCGAATGTGCAGTGCCACTCGGGATCGTCGGCGATGCTCGCCGCGTACGCCGCCCTGCTCCGCCCCGGCGACACGGTGCTCGCCCTCGGGCTGCCGCACGGCGGCCATCTCACGCACGGCTCGCCCGCCAACTTCTCCGGCCGCTGGTTCGACTTCGTCGGCTACGGCGTCGAGGCGGAGTCCGGGCTCATGGACCATGTGCAGGTGCGCGCCCTGGCTCGTACGCACCGCCCGAAGGCCATCGTGTGCGGGTCGATCGCCTATCCGCGCCACATCGACTACGCCTTCTTCCGGGAGGTCGCCGACGAGGTGGGGGCGTATCTCATCGCCGACGCCGCGCACCCGATCGGGCTCGTGGCCGGGGGAGCGGCACCCAGTCCGGTGCCGTACGCCGACATCGTCTGCGCCACCACCCACAAGGTCCTGCGCGGCCCGCGCGGCGGCATGATCCTGTGCGGAAGCGAACTGGCCGAGCGCGTGGACCGGGCCGTCTTCCCGTTCACCCAGGGTGGCGCGCAGATGCACACCATCGCGGCCAAGGCCGTCGCGTTCGGGGAGGCGGCGACGGACGCCTTCGCCGCGTACGTCCACCGGGTGGTCGCCAATGCCCGGGCGCTCGCGACGGGACTGGCCGCCGAGGGGCTGCACATCACCACCGACGGCACCGACACGCATCTGATCATCGCCGATCCGGCGCCGCTGGGCGTCGACGGCCGCAGCGCGCGCGGGCTGCTCGCCGCCGCCGGGATGGTCCTGGACTGCTGTGCGCTGCCGCACGGCGACGCCCGTGGCCTGCGCCTGGGCACCGCGGCGCTGACGACACAGGGCATGGGCGAGGGCGAAATGGCGTATGTGGCGGCCCTGTTCGCGTCCGTGCTGCGCCAGGAGACGGAGGCCAGGACGGCACGCGAGAAAGTGCGGGATCTCACCGAGGGATTTCCGCCGTATCCCGGGCGATGAGGGGTAGGCGCGCGTTATACACAGCCACACGTGCAACCATCTTCGCTACCCGTGAGTCCTCAACCATATGCACGCGAAGCTAGGGTGTGGGGCTGAGGACGCCCAGCGAGACCTGTGGGGAAGCCCGTGCGTGAATACCTGCTGACGCTCTGCATCACGGCCGCGGTGACGTATCTGCTGACAGGGCCGGTACGCAAATTCGCGATCGTGGCAGGAGCGATGCCGGAGATCCGGGCCCGGGACGTGCACCGGGAACCGACGCCCCGGCTCGGCGGGATCGCCATGTTCTTCGGCCTGTGCGCGGGCCTGCTGGTCGCCGACCACCTCAAGAACCTCAACGAGGTCTTCGCCAAGTCCAACGAGCCTCGGGCGCTGCTCTCCGGAGCGGCCCTCATCTGGCTGATCGGTGTGCTGGACGACAAGTTCGAGATCGACGCCCTGATCAAGCTGGGCGGCCAGATGATCGCCGCGGGTGTGATGGTCATGCAGGGTCTGACCATCCTGTGGCTGCCGGTCCCGGGCGTCGGCACGGTCTCGCTCACCCCCTGGCAGGGCACCCTGCTCACCGTGGCGCTGGTCGTCATCACGATCAACGCGGTCAACTTCGTCGACGGCCTCGACGGTCTCGCCGCCGGCATGGTGTGCATCGCGGCGGCGGCGTTCTTCATGTACGCGTACCGGATCTGGTACGGCTACGGACTCGAGGCCGCCGCCCCCGCCACCCTGTTCGCGGCCGTCCTGATGGGCATGTGCCTGGGCTTCCTGCCGCACAACATGCACCCTGCGCGGATCTTCATGGGCGACTCGGGATCGATGCTGATCGGGCTCGTGCTCGCCGCCGGCGCCATCTCGGTCACCGGGCAGGTCGACCCGGACGCGATGAACCTCTTCTCCGGTTCCGAGCGCGCGACGGTCCACCAGACCGTCCCCGTCTACATCCCGCTGCTGCTCCCGCTGACGATCATCGCCGTCCCGGCCGCGGACCTGGTCCTCGCGATCGTGCGCCGTACCTGGCGCGGCCAGTCCCCGTTCGCCGCCGACCGCGGTCATCTGCACCACCGGCTGCTGGAGATCGGGCACTCGCACAGCCGCGCCGTGCTGATCATGTACTTCTGGTCGGCGCTCATCGCCTTCGGCACCCTCGGCTACTCCGTGAACTCCGCGTCCATGTGGATCGTGCTCGGCATCGTGATGCTCAGCGCGGTCGGTCTGGTGCTGCTCCTGCTGCCGCGGTTCACGCCGCGCGCCCCGCAGTGGGCCGAGTCCTTCGTGCCTCCGCGCTACCGCCGTCGGCGCGACACCGCCGCGAAGCCGCTGCCGGCCGCCGCATACACCGAGGGCGGCGGGCAGGCCCGGCAGGAGGAGCGCCGCACCCCTGTTGTCGCAGGCGTCTCGGGGGCCAACGGAGCCACGGCCATCGGCACCCGTGCGCGGATGGACCGGCGCCGGGCGGAGTCGTCCCGCTGACGTGCAAGGTAAGAATCTGGCGAGCGCGTTGCCATTTCGTGAGGGCACAAAGCGTCGCAATACCAGACAAGGTGCCGCCCTGTCCGCGCAGACGGGCAGATTCACTCTCATGTGTGACAGTTGGCACACCACCTAGGTAAAGACCGCATCAAATAGTTTGTGATACGGTTCACGAGAACCCCGGGATAGAGCCGGAGGGTCCGGATGCGACGGCCCCTCGGCGTGCGGACTTCGCTCGGCCCGGGACTACGCTCGTCCATGACGACACCCTGCCCCCTGTGAAAGCGGAGTTGCCGCCATGCCGTCCAATGACGCCCGGAACCTTCTGCAGATCGCTGTGCCCGTAGCAGCGATCGGCGTCGTCGCTGTCGCTGTCAGCGGGGTCGTCGCGGGCGGCAAGGGGGCTATCGGGGCGGCCGTCGGCGCGGTGCTCGCCATCCTCTTCATGGGGATCGGCCTGTATGTGCTGCAGTGGACGGCGAGGACGCTCCCGCAGCTCTTCCAGGCGATGGGCCTCATGCTCTACGTCGCCCAGCTCCTCCTGCTCATGATCTTCCTGGCTCTCTTCAAGGGCACCTCGCTCTTCAACGGCAGGGCGTTCGCGTTCTCACTCATCGCCGCGACGGTCGGGTGGATGATCGCGCAGGCCCGGGCGCACATGAAGGCCAAAATCTTCTACGTCGAACCCGACTCCCAGAAGGGCGAGAGCCCCCAGAAGACGGGGCACCCGTCGTGAGGGGTAGGGCCGGGATAAAGACGTGTGAGATCTCCTGCTATCGTCCGGTGCCAACTGCGGCATCGCGGGCGCGGGCACCTGAGCTGACGCCTGCTCATACGCGAGGCTCGATGCCCCTCAGCCGCCCCCACATCCGTAACACCAGTCCGGTGCCGATCCGCGGCTGCGCGCCGCGCCGACACAACGAGGTTGCCGTATCCATGCGCCACGCCGAAGGAGCCCGCGGTGAGTGCTGACCAGACCACGCTCGCCTTTGACTGGAGTTGCCGCGTCTTCGCCGAGAACGGCTGCGGCTTTCCCTCGCCGGGTCTGAACTCCTTCATCTTCAAGCCGATGTTCACGGTCGGCGGCATCGACTTCGACAAGCCGATGCTGCTGGCTCTGGTGACCACCGTCGTCGTCGTCGGCTTCTTCTGGGCCGCCTTCAGCAAGGCCAAGGTGGTGCCGGGCAAGCTCCAGATGGTCGGCGAGGCCGGTTACGACTTCGTGCGCCGCGGCATCGTCTACGAGACGCTCGGCAAGACCGAGGGCGAGAAGTACGTCCCGCTCATGGTCTCCATCTTCTTCTTCGTCTGGATCATGAACCTGTGGTCGATCATCCCGGTCGCCCAGTTCCCGGTGACGTCGATCATCGCCTACCCGGCCGCGCTCGCCGCGATCGTGTACCTGACGTGGATGATCCTGACCTTCCGCAAGCACGGCTTCGTCGGGGGCATGAAGAACCTCACCGGCTACGACAAGTCGCTGGGCGCGGTGCTGCCCCTCGTCGTGACCATCGAGTTCTTCTCGAACGTCCTGGTCCGGCCGTTCACCCACGCGGTGCGACTGTTCGCCAACATGTTCGCCGGTCACCTGCTGCTCGTGATGTTCACCGTCGCCAGCTGGTACCTGATGAACAGCTGGCTGGCCGCGGCCGGCGCCGTCTCGTTCGTCATGGCCATGGTCATGATCATGTTCGAGCTCTTCGTCCAGGCCGTCCAGGCGTACGTCTTCGTCCTTCTGGCCTGCTCCTACGTTCAGGGCGCTCTCGCCGAGCACCACTGAGCCCCCCGTCCGAACGCTCCTCACCAGACGTCCGGTGGCCAACCCCCACCGGTCCTTGAAAGAGAAGGAAGAATCAGCATGGCTGCCACTGAGACCCTTGCCGCCGTCACCGGCTCCATCGCCTCCGTCGGCTACGGCCTCGCCGCCATCGGTCCCGGCATCGGCATCGGCATCATCTTCGGCAACGGCACCCAGGCCCTCGCCCGTCAGCCCGAGGCCGCCGGTCTGATCCGCGCCAACCAGATCCTGGGCTTCGCCTTCTGCGAGGCGCTCGCCCTGATCGGTATCGTCATGCCGTTCGTTTACACCTACAAGTAAACCGCGGTCGGCGACCCACCCCCTCAAGGGAAAGGCACTGATGACATGCAGCTGACACAGCAGCTGATGCTGGCCGCGGAGGAGCAGCAGAACCCGCTCATCCCGCCCGGCCCCGAACTGGTCATCGGCCTCGTCACCTTCGCCATCGTCTTCTTCTTCCTCAGCAAGAAGCTGCTTCCGAACATCAACAAGGTTCTGGAGGAGCGTCGCGCGGCGATCGAAGGCGGCATCGAAGAGGCCGACGCCATGAAGGTCGAGGCCCAGAGCGTGCTCGAGCAGTACAAGGCTCAGCTCGCCGAAGCCCGGCACGAGGCCGCGCGGCTGCGCCAGGAGGCGCAGGAGCAGGGCGCCGCCCTCATCGCCGAGATGCGCGCGGAAGGCCAGCGGCAGCGTGAGGAGATCATCGCCGCCGGTCACGCGCAGATCGAGGCCGACCGCAAGGCCGCCTCGCAGACCCTGCGGCAGGACGTCGGCAGGCTCGCCACCGAGCTGGCCGGCAAGCTCGTCGGCGAGTCCCTCGAGGACCACGCCCGGCAGAGCCGCGTGATCGACCGCTTCCTCGACGAGCTCGAGGAGAAGGCCGAGGCCGCGCGATGAACGGAGCGAGCCGCGAGGCCCTGGCAGCCGCACGCGAGCGTCTCGACGCGCTGACGGACGCGACGTCCGTGGACGCGGCGCAGCTCGCCGACGAGCTGGCCGCCGTCACCGCGCTGCTCGACCGCGAGGTGTCGCTGCGCCGGGTCCTCACCGACCCGGCGCGGGCCGGCGAGGCCAAGGCAGGGCTGGCCCAGAGCCTGCTCGGCGGCCAGGTCGGCGGGCCGGTCGTGGACCTGCTGTCCGGCATGGTGCGCTCGCGTTGGTCGCAGTCGCGCGACCTGGTCGACGCGCTGGAGGAGCTGGCGAACCTCGCCGACCTCACCGCCGCCGAGAAGGCGGGCACGCTGGACGACGTCGAGGACGAGCTGTTCCGGTTCGCCCGGATCGTCGCCTCGAACACGGAGCTGCGCTCCGCGCTCACGGACCGTGCCGCCGGCACCCCGGCCAAGATCGAGCTGCTGCACCGGCTGCTCGGCGGTCGCGCCGACGTCGCGACCGAGCGTCTGGTCACGCGCCTTGTGACCGCGCCGCGGGGACGTAGCCTGGAATCGGGAATCGAGTCCCTGTCCAAGCTGGCCGCCGCCCGCCGTGACCGCCTGGTCGCCGTCGTCACCTCGGCGGTCCCGCTGAGCGACTCCCAGAAGCGACGCCTCGGTGCCGCACTGGCGGGGCTCTACGGCCGCCAGATGCACCTCAACCTGGACGTCGACCCCGAGGTCGTCGGCGGGATCCGGGTGCAGGTCGGTGACGAGGTCATCAACGGTTCGATCGCGGACCGACTCGAGGACGCCGGCCGCCGCATGGCGAGCTAGCACAACTCCACAAGCAGTACTACGGCCCGGGTTGGGCCGTGCAGAGGATGCAGAGTTTCTGGGGGGCGCCCCCAGAACCCCCACAGAAACTTCGGGCCCAACAAGGAGAGCAGGGAACCCAGATGGCGGAGCTCACGATCCGGCCGGAGGAGATCCGGGACGCGCTGGAGAACTTTGTCCAGGCGTACAAGCCGGACGCGGCCTCGCGCGAGGAGGTCGGCACGGTCACCTTTGCCGGCGACGGCATTGCGAAGGTCGAGGGCCTGCCCTCGACCATGGCCAACGAGCTGCTGAAGTTCGAGGACGGCACCCTCGGCCTCGCCCTCAACCTCGAGGAGCGCGAGATCGGTGCCATCGTCCTCGGTGAGTTCAGCGGCATCGAGGAGGGGCAGCCGGTGCAGCGCACCGGTGAGGTGCTCTCCGTGGCCGTCGGCGAGGGCTACCTCGGCCGCGTCGTCGACCCGCTCGGCAACCCGATCGACGGCCTCGGCGAGATCGAGACCGAGGGTCGCCGCGCCCTCGAGCTGCAGGCCCCCACGGTCATGCAGCGCAAGTCGGTGCACGAGCCGATGGAGACGGGCTACAAGGCCGTCGACGCGATGACCCCGATCGGCCGTGGTCAGCGTCAGCTGATCATCGGTGACCGCCAGACCGGCAAGACCGCCCTGGCGATCGACACGATCATCAACCAGCGCGACAACTGGCGCACCGGCGACCCGAAGAAGCAGGTCCGCTGCATCTACGTCGCCATCGGCCAGAAGGGCTCCACCATCGCCGGCGTCCGCCGCGCGCTGGAGGAGAACGGCGCGCTGGAGTACACCACGATCGTCGCCGCCCCGGCGTCCGACCCGGCCGGCTTCAAGTACCTGGCGCCGTACACCGGTTCCGCCATCGGCCAGCACTGGATGTACCAGGGCAAGCACGTCCTGATCATCTTCGACGACCTGTCGAAGCAGGCCGACGCCTACCGCGCCGTGTCCCTGCTGCTGCGCCGTCCGCCGGGCCGTGAGGCCTACCCGGGCGACGTCTTCTACCTGCACTCCCGCCTGCTGGAGCGCTGCGCCAAGCTCTCCGACGACATGGGCGCCGGCTCGATGACCGGTCTGCCGATCGTCGAGACCAAGGCCAACGACGTCTCGGCGTTCATCCCGACCAACGTCATCTCCATCACCGACGGCCAGTGCTTCCTGGAGTCCGACCTGTTCAACGCCGGCCAGCGCCCGGCCCTGAACGTCGGTATCTCGGTCTCCCGCGTCGGTGGCTCCGCCCAGCACAAGGCGATGCGCCAGGTCTCCGGCCGTCTGCGCGTGGACCTCGCCCAGTTCCGTGAGCTGGAGGCGTTCGCCGCCTTCGGTTCCGACCTGGACGCCGCGTCGAAGTCCCAGCTGGAGCGCGGTTCGCGCATGGTCGAGCTGCTGAAGCAGAACCAGTACGAGCCGATGGCCACCGAGGACCAGGTCGTCTCCATCTGGGCCGGCACCAACGGCCGTATGGACGACGTTCCGGTCGCCGACATCCGCCGCTTCGAGAAGGAGCTCCTCGACTACCTGCACCGCAAGGAGCAGGGTCTGATGACCTCCATCAAGGAGGGCGCCAAGATGTCGGACGACACCATCCAGGCGATCGACGACGCCGTCGCGGAGTTCAAGAAGCAGTTCGAGACCTCGGACGGCAAGCTGCTCGGCGAGGACACCCCGGCCGCAGCCGCCAAGTGACGTAAGGAAGGGACCTGACTCATGGGAGCCCAGCTCCGGGTCTACAAGCGTCGCATCCGATCCGTCAGCGCGACCAAGAAGATCACGAAGGCGATGGAGATGATCGCCGCCTCGCGCGTCGTCAAGGCGCAGCGCAAGGTGGCGGCCTCCACGCCGTACGCGACCGAGCTGACGCGCGCGGTATCCGCGGTCGCCACGGGGTCGAACACCAAGCACCCGCTGACGACGGAGTCGGAGAACCCGACCCGTGCCGCGGTCCTGCTCCTCACGAGCGACCGCGGCCTGGCCGGCGCCTTCAACTCCAACGCCATCAAGACGGCGGAGCAGCTGACCGAGCGGCTCGAGCGGGAGGGCAAGCAGGTCGACACGTACATCGTCGGTCGGCGAGGTGTGGCCCACTACAACTTCCGTGAGCGCAAGATCGCGGAGTCGTTCACAGGCTTCACCGACGACCCCTCGTACGCGGACGCCAAGAAGGTCGCGGCCCCCCTGATCGAGGCCATCGAGAAGGACACGGCGGACGGCGGCGTGGACGAGCTGCACATCGTCTACACGGAGTTCGTGTCGATGATGACGCAGTCGGCGCTCGACGCCCGTCTGCTGCCGCTCAGCCTCGACGACGTGGCCAAGGAGGCCGCGGCGAAGGGCGACGAGATCCTGCCGCTGTACGACTTCGAGCCATCGGCGGAGGACGTCCTCGACGCCCTGCTGCCGCGCTACGTGGAGAGCCGTATCTACAACGCGCTGCTCCAGTCGGCCGCTTCGAAGCACGCCGCCACGCGGCGCGCGATGAAGTCGGCCACCGACAACGCCGGAGAGCTCATCGAGACGCTGTCCCGGCTTGCCAACGCGGCCCGCCAGGCCGAAATCACCCAGGAAATCAGCGAGATCGTCGGTGGCGCGAGTGCCCTGGCCGACGCGACCGCGGGGAGTGACTACTAATGACCACCACTGTTGAGACGGCCACGGCGACGGGCCGCGTCGCGCGGGTCATCGGCCCGGTCGTCGACGTGGAGTTCCCCGTCGACGCGATCCCGGACATCTACAACGCCCTCCACGTCGAGGTCTCCGACCCGGCGAACCCGGGCGAGAAGAAGACGCTGACCCTGGAGGTCGCCCAGCACCTGGGTGACGGCATGGTCCGCGCGATCTCGATGCAGCCCACCGACGGTCTGGTCCGCCAGGCCCCGGTGACCGACACCGGCGCCTCGATCTCCGTGCCGGTCGGCGACTTCACCAAGGGCAAGGTGTTCAACACCATCGGTGAGGTCCTGAACGTCGACGAGAAGTACGACGGCGAGCGCTGGACCATCCACCGCAAGGCCCCGAACTTCGACCAGCTCGAGTCGAAGACCGAGATGTTCGAGACCGGCATCAAGGTCATCGACCTGCTGACCCCGTACGTCAAGGGCGGCAAGATCGGTCTGTTCGGCGGCGCCGGCGTCGGCAAGACGGTGCTCATCCAGGAGATGATCTACCGCGTCGCCAACAACCACGACGGTGTCTCCGTGTTCGCCGGTGTCGGTGAGCGCACCCGTGAGGGCAACGACCTCATCCAGGAGATGTCCGAGTCCGGCGTCATCGACAAGACCGCGCTGGTCTTCGGTCAGATGGACGAGCCGCCGGGCACCCGTCTGCGCGTGGCCCTCGCGGGTCTGACGATGGCGGAGTACTTCCGCGACGTCCAGAAGCAGGACGTGCTGTTCTTCATCGACAACATCTTCCGCTTCACCCAGGCCGGTTCCGAGGTCTCCACGCTCCTCGGCCGTATGCCGTCCGCGGTGGGTTACCAGCCGAACCTGGCCGACGAGATGGGCATCCTGCAGGAGCGCATCACCTCGACCCGCGGTCACTCGATCACCTCCATGCAGGCGATCTACGTCCCCGCCGACGACCTGACCGACCCGGCCCCGGCCACCACGTTCGCCCACCTCGACGCGACGACGGTTCTGTCCCGTCCGATCTCCGAGAAGGGCATCTACCCGGCCGTGGACCCGCTGGACTCCACGTCCCGCATCCTGGACCCGCGCTACATCGCGCAGGACCACTACAACGCGGCCATGCGCGTCAAGACGGTCCTGCAGAAGTACAAGGACCTCCAGGACATCATCGCGATCCTCGGTATCGACGAGCTCGGCGAGGAGGACAAGCTCGTCGTCCACCGGGCCCGCCGTGTGGAGCGCTTCCTGTCCCAGAACACCCACGTCGCCAAGCAGTTCACCGGCGTCGACGGGTCGGACGTGCCGCTGGACGAGTCGATCGCGGCGTTCAACGCGATCATCGACGGCGACTTCGACCACTTCCCGGAGCAGGCGTTCTTCATGTGCGGTGGTCTCGAGGACCTGAAGAAGAACGCCAAGGAGCTGGGCGTCTCCTGACGGTCGCCTGTGGCGGGCTCGAACCGGGCCCGCCACAGGTACCGCCTCTTGGTGTGAGGGGTGGAGAAGCGTTTCGCGGGCTTGCCCGCGGGGTGCGGTCCGCCCCTCTCCTTACGCCTACTAGAATTCAGACCAACACCCGGCGACCGCCGGGTGGTGACCCGAGGAGCCACCCTTGGCTGCTGAGCTGCATGTCGAGCTGGTCGCCGCCGACCGCCAGGTCTGGTCCGGCGAGGCCACCCTGGTCGTCGCGCGCACCACGTCCGGCGACATCGGCGTCATGCCCGGTCACCAGCCGCTGCTCGGTGTGCTGGAGTCGGGCCCGGTGACCATCCGTACGAGTGATGGTGGAACGGTCGTCGCCGCGGTGCACGGCGGTTTCATCTCGTTCGCGGACAACAAGCTGTCGCTGCTGGCCGAGGTCGCCGAGCTGTCGGACGAGATCGACGTCCAGCGCGTCGAGCGAGAGCTCGAGCGCGCGAAGGCGGAGGACGACGCCGTCGCCGAGCGGCGCGCGGATGTCCGCCTGCGGGCGGCACAGGCAGCGCGCTGACCGGGGGTGCCTCCCAGGCCGTCTAGGCTCTGGGGGAGCGCTTTCTATGACGTGACTCAGCCGCGGTCGGCCCGGAGTGATCCGGTGCCGGCCGCGGCTGAGGCAAATCCGGGTGTTTTTTCCGTTCCGTTACCTAGGAGACGAGGAGGTCGGTGTCGATGGTCCTCGCTCTGAGCGTGTGCGGAGTGGTCGTGGCACTCGTACTGGTGGGGCTGTTCGTCTTCGGCCTCAGGCGCCGCCTCATCCAGCGCTCCGGCGGCACCTTCGACTGCAGCCTGAGGTGGAACGTCCCCGAGGAGCCCGACACCAGCGGCAAGGGCTGGGGGTACGGCATCGCCCGCTACAACGGCGACCGCATCGAATGGTTCCGCGTCTTCTCCTACGCCCCGCGCCCGCGCCGGGTCCTGGAGCGCTCGGCGATCGAGGTGGCCGGCCGGCGCGCTCCCGAGGGCGAGGAGGAGCTGGCGCTGCTGTCCGACGCGGTGGTCCTCGCCTGCCACCACCGGGGCACCCGTCTGGAACTGGCGATGAGCGAGGACGCGCTGACCGGGTTCCTGGCGTGGCTGGAAGCCGCACCTCCCGGACAGCGGGTGAATGTGGCGTAGCAGCATTCACCCTCCCCCGAAAGAAGCCCGGGGGAGGGTGAACATCGACTTGACCCTTCGGTCAGGTTTACGACAGCCCGTTGCTGAGGGCGCTCACCAGCTCACCATTGCTGGTGTCGCCGCTGAACTCCCAGAAGAAGGCACCGCCGAGCCCCTGGTTCTTGGCCCATGCCATCTTCGTCCCGATGGTGGCCGGGGTGTCGTACGACCACCAGTTGCTGCCGCAGTGTGCGTACGCCGTCCCCGCGATGGTGCCCGTGGCCGGGCAGGACGTCTTGAGCACCTTGTAGTCCTCGATGCCCTGCTCGTACGTGCCGGCCGCCGGGCCCGTGGCCGTGCCGCCCGGGGCGTCCTGGGTCACGCCGGTCCAGCCGCGGCCGTAGAAGCCGATGCCGACGAGGAGTTTCTTGGCGGGCACACCGATCGCCTTGTACTTGGCTATCGCGTCGGCCGTGGTGAAACCGGCCTTCGGGATGCCGCTGTACGACGTGAGCGGGGAGTGCGGGGCCGTGGGGCCCTGCGCGTCCCAGGCGCCGAAGAAGTCGTACGTCATCACGTTGTACCAGTTAACGTAACTCGCGGCGCCCGCGTAGTCGGCGGCCTCGATCTTGCCGCCCGAGGAGCCGTCGGCGGTGACCGCCGCGGTGACCAGGGCGGAGGAGCCGAACTTGGCGCGCAGCGCGGCCATCACGTTCTTGAAGGCCGCAGCGCCGCTGGTGTCGCAGGACAGGCCGCAGGCGTTCGGGTACTCCCAGTCGATGTCGATGCCGTCGAAGACGTCGGCCCAGCGCGGGTCGTGCACCAGGTCGTAGCAGGACTGGGCGAAGCCCGCAGGGTCCTTGGCAGCGTCCGCGAAGCCGCCGGACCAGGTCCAGCCGCCGAAGGACCACAGCACCTTGAGGTGCGGGTACTTGGCCTTCAGCTCGCGCAGCTGGTTGAAGTTGCCGCGCAGCGGCTGGTCCCAGGTGTCGGCGACGCCGTTGACGGACTGGTCGGCGGTGAACGCCTTGTCGTAGTCGGCGTAGGAGTCGCCGATCGCGCACTTGCCGCCGGTGACGTTGCCGAAGGCGTAGTTGATGTGCGTGATCTTCGCGGCCGACCCGGACGTCACCAGGTTCTTGACGTTGTAGTTGCGGCCGTAGATGCCCCACTCGGTGAAGTAGCCGAGCTTGACCTTGTCGCCGGTGGTCGGGGGAGTGGTGGTGCCCCCGGTGGTGTGCACGGCGACCGCGCCGCTGGCCGGACCGGTCTGGTCGGCGGTGTCACGGGCCTGGACGGTGTAGGAGTAGTCGGTGCCGGCGGTCAGACCGGTGTCCGTGTACGAGGTGGCCGTCACGGTCGCGACGGTCTTGCCGTCGCGCAGGACGTCGTAGTTCTTGACGCCCTTGTCGTCGGTGGCCGCGCTCCAACCGAGCTTGACCGAGGTGTCGGTGATGCTCGAGGCGGTGGGGGTGCCGGGTGCGGAGGGCGGGTTGTCGCCGGGGACGGTCGTGCCGCCGTCACAGCTGCCGCCGTTGAGCTTGCAGTTGGACGGTGAGCCGGAGCCGCTGCCGTTGAAGCCGAAGGAGACGGAGGCGCCGGGGGCGAGGGTGCCGTTGTAGGACTTGTTCTTGGCGGTCCAGTGGGTGCCGGAGTTGGTGACGTCCGCGTCCCACGCCGAGGTGACGGACGTGCCGGAGGGGAAGTCCCACTCGACGGTCCACGAGCTGATGGTCGTGGAGCCGGTGTTCTGCACCGTCCACTTGCCTTCGAAGCCGGTGCCCCAGTCCTGCGTCTTGGCATAGGTGGCGGTGGCGGTCGAGGCGGCCTGGGCGGGACCTGCGGCGAGTCCGACGAGCCCGGCCAGTGGGAGCAACAGGGTCGCGAACCCTGCCGCGGCTCTGTGTCTGAAGCGCATGCTGCGCCTCCCTGTCTTGGGGATGGGGAGTGGTGGGCATGACTGAGCCTTCACACCCACGGTGCCGCGAGAATAGAAAGGTCTGGACCATAGGTCAATAGGTCTGGACCACTGTGACGGTCGGTGCGCTGGATCCCCAACTCCTGCGCCAGAACCGCGGCTTGGACCCGGCTGCGCAGCCCCAGCCTTCCGAGGAGACGACTGACGTGGGTCTTCACGGTGGCCTCGGCCATGTCCAGGCGCCTCGCCGTCTCGGCGTTGGACAGCCCCTCACCGAGGCACGACAGCGCCTCGCGCTCGCGCCGGGTGAGGACGTCGAGGACGGCCGGATCCGTCCTGGGCTCCTGTACCGGCCCCGTGGCCAGCTCCGCGATCCGCCGCCGCGTCACCGGGGGAGGGATCAGCCCCTCGCCGCGCGCCACCGTCCGCACGGCCTCGATGAGGTCCTTCGCCTCCGCGTTCCTCGACAGGAAGCCGGCCGCGCCGGCCCGCAGCGCGCCGAAGACGTACTCGTGCAGGTCGAAGGCGAGGACGCGGACGTGAAGAAGTCCCCCGGGCACGACGACCTCTACCGGCTCCGCGTGGGCGCGTGCCGGATCGCCTACGTGATCGATGACGGCAAGCTCGTCGTCCTCGTCGGCGAAGTGGGCCATCGTCGGGAGGTCCACCGTCGACTCTGAAGCCGGCGGAGCCCGGACACCGCTGCCACCGGTCCGACGCCGCGCCGTACGCTGACCCGGCGACAGGCGGTCAAGGGAGGGTGTATGGGCGACGCGGTCGGGGCGGTGCTGGTCGTGGACGACGACGCGGCCATCCGGCGCTCGCTGGAGCGCGGCCTCAGGCTCAGCGGGTTCCGGGTGCGGACCGCCGAGGGCGGGGCCGAGGCGCTCGCCGTCATCCGGGACGCACCGCCCGACGTGCTCGTCCTCGATGTGTCGATGCCGGGTATGAGCGGCATCGAGGTGTGCACCCGGCTCCGCGACGACGGCCAGGACCTGCCCGTCCTCATGCTCTCCGCGCTGGACGAGACCGCCGACCGCATAGCCGGCCTCCAGGCGGGCGGCGACGACTACCTCGTCAAACCCTTCGCCCTCCAGGAACTCGTCCTCAGGCTACGCGCCCTGCTGCGCCGTCGCCCGCCCGCCGACCGGGACGTGCTGCGCGTGGCCGACCTGGTGATCGACCCGGCGGCCCGCACCGCCCACCGCGACGGCCGTCCACTGGAGCTGACGCGGCGCGAGTTCGAACTCCTCGAGGTGCTCGCCCGCAACGTCGGCCTCGTCCTCACCCGCGACCAGCTCCTGGAACGCGTATGGGGCTACGACTTCGACGTCCGCACCGACGCCGTCGACACCTTCGTCAGCTATCTGCGGCGCAAGCTGGAGGCACAGGGGCGGCCACGGCTGATCCACACCGTGCGCGGCGTGGGCTTCGTCCTGAGGGAACAGCCGTGAGACTGTCCACCCGTATCGGACTCGCCGTGGGACTGACCGTCCCGCTTCTCGTGCTGGCCTCCGGCTGGCTGTTGCTGCGCCTGGTCGCCCGCGACCTGCACCAGGAGGAGGACCGCCATCTGCGCACCCGGGCCGCCGCCGTGGCCCCGGACGCACGCTCCCTGCTGCGCGCGGCCGCCGCCGGTCGGCCCAAGGCGGCCGACACCCGCGAACGCCGGCTCTACACCGCGGCCCTCGACGTCGGCGTACGCGTCGTCGGACCGGACGCCACCTTCAGCGGCGGGCCCCAGCCCGACGCCTCGGTCGCCCTGCCGGCCGAGGCCACCGCGCCGGTCACCGTCCGGGACGCCGGCCGCAGCTGGCGGGCCCTGTCCAAGCCGATCGAGGGCCCGCAGGTCTCCGGCACCCTGTGGGTCTTCCAGCCCGACACCGCCGACCGCACCCAACTCCGCCTCGTCCGGCGCCGCGTCGTCATGACCGCGCTGCTCGCCGCGCCCCTGTCCGGCCTGCTCGCCTGGGGCCTCGCCACCGGCGCCACCGGCCCGCTGCGCCGCCTCGGCCGCCGTACCGCGGGCCTCGACCCCCGCACCAGCACCACCCGGCTGCGCCACGAGCCGACCGGCGTGAAGGAGGTCGACGAACTCGCGGCCACCCTGCGCACCGTCCTCGCCCGCTACGACGAACAGGCCGCCCGCACCGCCGAGGCCCTGGACACCGCCCGCTCCTTCTCCGCCGCCGCCTCCCATGAACTGCGCACCCCGCTGATGAGCATGGGCACCAACCTCGACATCCTCGCCGACCACCCCGACCTGCCGGAGCCGGACCGCACGGAAGTCCTCACCGACCTGCGCCGCGAGCACGCCCGGCTGCTCGGACTGCTGGTGATGCTGCGCCAGCTGGGGCGTGGGGACCTGGTGGAGGAGGAAGCGTTCCGCGCGGTCGACGTGACGGAGGCCGCGGACGCGGCGGTCGCCGAGGCCCGGCGCCGCGCCCCGGACGCCCGCATCACGTCGAGCGCGCAGCCGGGGCTCACCGTGCACGGCTGGGAGCCCGGACTGCGGCTGCTGCTCGACAACCTGCTCGCCAACGCGCTGGCCCACGGACGGGACGGGCAGGGCGGGGCGGCCGTGACGGTCGGCGTACAGGAAGACGGCCAAGAGGTCGTGATCACGGTGGACGACCAGGGGCCCGGGGTCCCGATCGAGGCCCGCGCCCGGATCTTCGAACGGTTCCAGCGGGGGCCGGACAGTGCTGGCTCCGGGCTCGGCCTCACCCTGGTCGCGCAGCAGGCGGCGCTGCACCGGGGGAGCGTCACGGTGACGGACGGCCCGGACGGGGCGGGGGCGCGCTTCGAGGTACGGCTGCCCAGGGCGGGCGGGGCGCTGCCCGCACGGCGGGACTGGCTGATCGGTACAGCAGGGGCAAACCGGTCACAGAGTTCCCACAAAGACGGCTCCTAGCCTCCGCGGCGTCGGACGGACGACGGGCCGTCCGGGAACGGAGGAGGACATGGACGTACGACGACGGCGCACCCTGCTCGCGGGTCTTGCCACGGCCGTGCTGCTGGTGAGCGGGACCGGGGCGGCCGCCGCGGAGACGTCACCCGCGCCCGCGTCCGCGCACACGGCCGAGGCGGCGCCCAAGGGCGACGGGGCGAAGGCGCTGTGCAAGCGGGTGCCGAAGATCGACCGGCGCATCGACCGCGCGCTGAAGCGGCTGGAGGGCGGAGCGGGCGTCAAGGGCTCCGTCGCCCGGCTGCAGCAGCGCGTGGACAACGCGAAGAAGGCGGGCCACGAGGAGATCGCGACCTATCTCCAGGACCGGCTCACCTTCCGCAAGTCGCTGGTGACCACGCTTCAGCAGCGGCAGAAGGACCTGGCCGGGGTCAAGACGTGGTGCGCGGACAACGACAACGGCAAGGCGGCGAGCTGATGCGTCGCGGGCTGCGGGCGGCCGCCCCCGTGGTGGCCCTCCTCGTCGGCCTCACCGCGGGCTGCGCCCGGGACCACGGGACGGCGGCCACGCCGGTGTCGTCCGGTGGCCCGTCAGCGACGCCGTCCGCCGCCCCGTCCGGGTTGGCGGACATGCAGAAGAAGGTGGCCGCCGCGGAGTCCGCGCTCGCGCAGGCGGACCGGGACGCGTCCCAGGACGGCACCGGCCGCTGACCGGGCCGGGGAGCGCGCCCCGCGGCTCAGGGCTGGGAGCGCGCCCCGCGGCTCAGCGCTCCCCGCCCGGCACCCACAGCACGTCCCCGGTCTCCTTGTTCGCGTACCGGGCGAGAATGAACAGCAGGTCCGAGAGCCGGTTCAGATACGTGGCCGTCAGGGGGTTCATCACCTCGCCGTGGACCTCCAGCGCGGCCCACGTGGAGCGCTCGGCACGTCGTACGACCGTGCACGCCTGGTGCAGCAGGGCCGCGCCGGGGGTGCCGCCGGGCAGGATGAACGAGCGCAGCTTCTCCAGGTCGGCCAGGAAGCGGTCGCAGTCCGCCTCCAGCCGGTCGATGTAGAACTGCTCGACCCTCAGCGGCGCGAACTCCGGGTTCTCGACCACCGGCGTCGACAGGTCCGCGCCCACATCGAACAGGTCGTTCTGCACGCGGGTGAGGACCTTGACAACTGCGTCGCTCAACCCGCCCAGCGCGATCGCGGTGCCGATCACCGCGTTCGCCTCGTTGGCGTCCGCGTACGCGGCGATCCGCAGGTCGGTCTTCGGCACCCGGCTCATGTCCCCGAGGTGCGTCGTGCCCTTGTCGCCGGTCCGCGTGTAGATGCGCGTGAGATTGACCATGCGACCAGCGTAGTTACGCCCCGGCCGTCCGGAACACCCGTGTGCCCACCGTCACGGCGAGCGCCGCGGAGCCGACGGCGACGAGAACGCCGTAGAGCATGTGCGCGCTCGTGTACTGGCCGACGTAGGCGTCGCGCACCGCGTCCACCAGATAGCGGAACGGGACGAAGTGCGAGAGCACGTCCAGCCAGCCGGGCGCGAGGGTCATCGGGAGCATCAGGCCGGACAGCAGCATCGACGGCATCGACACCGCGTTGATCAGCGGCCCGAACTCCTGCGGGGTACGGACCTTCATCGCCGTCGCGTACGACAGCGAGGCCAGCGAGAGCGTGAGCACGGCGACGAACGCGAAGCCGATCAGGATGCCCGGCAGCGGTGCGCGCAGGCCCATCGCCAGCGCGGCGAGCACCAGCAGCACTGCTTGGAAGACGAAGACAGTGGCGTCACGCAGGACTCGGCCGAGGAGGAGGGCGAGGCGGCTGACGGGGGTCACACGCATCCGCTCCACCACCCCCTGGGCGTTCTCCATGATGATCGTGAAGCCCGCGAACAGCGCGCCGAACAGGCCGAGTTGGAGCAGCAGCCCCGGAACCAGCACCTGCCAGGAGCTCCCCGCCTCGCCCAACGGGAGGTCGGTGAGCAGCGGGCCGAAGAAGAGGAGGTACAGGAGCGGCGTCAGCACGCCGAAGAGCAGGGCGAAACGGGAGCGCAGGGACTGGCGGAGATAGCGGCCGTAGATGAGGGCCGTGTCATGGAGAAGCATCTGATCGTCCTATACGGCTACGGGGGCGGCGTCCGTCGGCGCGGGGCCGCGTCCGGTGATGGCGAGGAACGTGTCCTGGAGCGTGGCGTCGATCGAGCCGCCGTACTCCAGCTTCAGCCCGCTCGGCGTGCCCTCGGCGGCGACCGTGCCGTGGTCGACGACCACGAGCCGGTCGGCGAGGGCATCGGCCTCGTCCAGGTAGTGAGTGGTCAGGAAGACGGTCGTCTCGTGCCGGTCCCGCAGTCGACGGACCAGCTCCCACAGGTCGGCGCGGCTGGCGGGGTCCAGTCCTGTCGTCGGCTCGTCCAGGAACAGCACCTTCGGGCGGTGCATGAGCGCCATCGCGATGTCCAGGCGGCGTCGCTGGCCGCCGGAGAGCGCGCCCGTCCTGCGGTCGAGCAGTTCGGTGAGGTCGAGGTCATGAGCCAACTCGTCGGCCCGCTCGACTGCCTGATGTTTCGGCAGGCGGTACAGGCGGCCCTGGGTGACCAGCTCCTCCCGCACGGTGATCTGCGGATCCACGCCTCCGGACTGCGCCACATACCCGCATGCCCTGCGCACTCCGACGGGGTCCGTGGCCAGGTCGCAGCCGGCGACGGTCGCCGCGCCGCCGGTGGGTTTCAGCAGGGTCGTCAGCATGCGGAGGGTCGTCGTCTTGCCCGCGCCGTTGGGTCCGAGGAAGCCGAGGATCTCGCCCTCCCGCACGGTGAGGTCGATCCCCCGCACCGCCTCCACCGGGCCCCGCTTGGTCTGGAAGGTACGGGCCAGACCGGCCGTACTGATGATGGTCATGGCCCCAGAAAAACAGAATCCATGAAAGTTTGCAATGACTCCAAGATTTGAGATGCCCCAGCGAAGCTAGGATCGAGGTATGGCAGAGGGGCTCAGGGAGCGGAAGAAGCGGCAGACCCGGCAGTACATCTCCGATGTCGCCACGGGCCTGTTCCTGGAGCGCGGCTTCGACGCGGTGACGGTCGCGGAGATCGCGGAAGCGGCGGACGTCTCCGTCAACACCGTCTACAACTACTTCCCCGCCAAGGAGGACCTGTTCCTCGACCGCTCCAAGGGGGTGGTGGACCGCCTGGCCCGCTGGGTGCGCGGGCGCGAGAAGGGTGAGTCGGCCGCCGCGGCCGTCCTGCGCGAACTGCGTGACGAGCTCACGGCGGTGTCGCCGCGATTGGGGCTGATGGAGGGATATGACCGCTTCATGAGGGTCATTCACGAGGCCCCGGCTCTCCGGTCCCGCCTGTGGGCCATCGGCCAGGAGGTCCTCGACAACCTCGAAGCCGCCCTGCGTGAGGAGACCGGTGCCGCCCCCGACGACCCGCTGCCCACCCTGATCGCCGGTCAGGTCAACTGGGTTCACCAGACGGTCATGGCCGCCATCGGCCGGGAGATGATGGCCGGGCGCAATCCGGACGAAGTGTCACGCGAGGTGCTCGTGCTTCTCGACGAGATGGAGGAGCTGTTGAGCGAAAAGGTGCTCAAGTACGCCGTCCGTGCCCCGGAATGACCCGTGCCGGTGTGATGTCCGTCATCTGAGACGTGACGCGCGTTACTAACCGGTCACACCGGCCCTCACGAGCGCTAGTGTCCGCCCAGAGAGGCATAGAAGGCGCGTCAGGGGAGTCGCACAGTGGCACGGAAGCTTGCCGTCATCGGGGCCGGACTCATGGGTTCTGGTATTGCCCAGGTATCGGCCCAGGCCGGCTGGGACGTCATCCTCAGGGACGTCACGGACGAGGCGCTGAACCGTGGCACGGACGCCATCAAGGCGTCGTACGACAAGTTCGTGAGCAAGGGCAAGCTGGAGGCGCAGGACGCCGACGCGGCGCTCGCCCGCATCACCGCGACCACCGACCTCGACGCCGCCGCCGACGCGGACGTCGTCATCGAGGCCGTCTTCGAGAAGCTCGAGGTCAAGCACGAGATCTTCCGGACGCTCGACAAGCTCGTACGCGAGGACGCCGTGCTCGCGTCCAACACCTCCGCCATCCCGATCACCAAGATCGCGGCGGCCACCGAGCACCCGGAGCGCGTCGTCGGCGTGCACTTCTTCTCGCCGGTTCCGATGATGCAGCTCGTCGAACTCGTCCGCGGCTACAAGACGAGCGACGAAACCCTGGCCACCGCCCGCGAGTTCGCGGAGTCCGTCGGCAAGACCTGTATCGTCGTCAACCGCGACGTCGCCGGTTTCGTGACGACCCGTCTCATCTCGGCACTCGTCGTCGAGGCCACCAAGCTGTACGAATCGGGCGTGGCCACCGCCGAGGACATCGACCTCGCCTGCAAGCTGGGCTTCGGCCACGCCATGGGACCCCTGGCCACCGCCGACCTCACCGGCGTCGACATCCTGCTGCACGCCACCGGCAACATCTACACCGAGACCCAGGACGAGAAGTTCGCTCCGCCCGAGCTGATGCGCCGGATGGTTGACGCGGGTGACATCGGTCGCAAGAGCGGGCAGGGCTTCTACACGTACTGACACCGCGGGCCCCCTCGGGGATCACCCTCCCGGGTGAATTCGGTATCGGTTCGCCAACGATCGGCAACCTGGCCGCTCTCCAGGCAGTCAGACGTTGCACAACCACAACGCGGAGTACACAGCGACGCACTCTCGGGGAGCGCATATGCACATCAGGGGCGACCACGCCGAGCTGGTCGTCGGGGGCCGCCTCGACGTCCACAGCGCGGCGGACGCCCGTACGGTCCTGCACTCGGCCGTCGACGACGGCGTCGGCGACCTGGTGCTCGACCTGTCCGAACTGGACTCCTGGGACGCCACCGGGCTCGGGGTGATCATGGGGGCCCACCGACGGGCCGGGCGGTGCGGCCGACGGCTGGTGCTGCGCGGTGTTCCGCCGCAGATGCAGCGCCTGCTGGTGGCCACCCGACTGCACCGGATCCTGGCCATCGAGGGCGGCATCGGGGTGGAGTCACTGCCCCGGGTCTGACCGGGCGGTGACCCGACGGCACGGGTTTCGCCGGCGCCAGGCGGGTGACCCGGAGATCGGCCCCCAGGGGTGAACGCCGACGAAACGTGCGTCGCGCGCAATCCTCACGAGACTGTGATGTCTCGGACGGCGCGGTACCCCGGCCTGTCGGAGATACTGACCGAAGGTTTAGGGTTCGGCTGCCCGCCGCCCTCAGGCCCACGAGCGGGCACCGGACCAGAAGCGACAGCGCAGTGTGCGGCAAGGCCGGGAGGGGCTCAGGCACACGACGCTTTTGGGGGGGCTTGGACCTATGGACCCGAACAACCCGGGACCCGAGCAGTACGGCCGGGACGGCGCTGGCGACGCGCCGGGCCGGCGACCGCCGCGGGACCCCATCACACCCGACTTCGGACAGCCGGCACCGGCACTCGCCCGTACCGTCCAGCTCGTGGCGGGCGACTTCCTGCTCACCGTCAACCCCGTCGACGGCAGCGAGATCGAGGTCTGCCCTCCCGGGGAGCGCCCCGCGCGCCCGGCCAAGTACACCGCCGACGAGCGCAGCGGCCGCGAGCGTGCCGCCAGGCCGCCCGTACCGCCCGGACCCTCGCAGGCACGGCTGCCGCTGCTCGAGCGCCAGGAGGAGCGCGAGCGGCTGGTGCGGCTGCTCGCCCGCGGCCGCTCGGTCCGGCTCACCGGACCCTCCGGCTCCGGTCGCACTACGCTCCTCGACGTCGTCGCCGAGGACTGCGTGGATCTCGCGCCCGACGGCGTCGTACGTCTGACCGGCTACCGGCGCACCACCGGCGACCTGCTGTACGACCTCTTCGCTGCCGTCCACAAGGCGCCTCGGCACCGGCCCGACCGGGAGGAGCTGCTCGGGTACGTCCGCGAGATCGGGGCCGTCGTCGTCCTGGACGACCTGGAGTTCGGCGGCAGCGCGCTCGACGAGCTGCTGGACGCCACACCCGAGTGCGCGTTCCTGCTCTCCGCCACGCCCGACGTGCCCGCGCCCTCCGCCGACTCGCACGTGGAGGAGGTCTTCCTCGGCGGGCTCGCCCGCTCCGGAGGCCTGGAACTTCTCGAACACGCGGTCGGCCGCGACCTCACCGAGGACGAGGCGAACTGGGCGGGCGACCTGTGGTTCGAGTCCGAGGGACTGCCGCTGCGCTTCGTGCAGGCCGGGGCGCTGCTCAGGCAGCGCGACCGGCAGCGGGCCGACGAGGGCGCCGTCGACGAGTTCGGCGTCTTCCAGGACGTCGACGTCCCTGTCGACGCGCCCTTCGACGCCGGGGACGACCGTGACGTGCCGCTGCCGTCACTCGCCGAGGCCGCCGCGCCCGCCCCGCTGCTCGCCTCCCGGCTCAGCGCCTCGGCGCGCGAGACGCTGAAGTTCGCGGTCGCGCTCGGGGGAGAGGTGCCGCACCAGACGCATCTGCCGGCCCTCGTCGACGACACCCACGCGGACGCGGCGCTCGCCGAACTCGTCGGCTGCGCCCTGGTCTCCCCGGTCGGCTCCCGCTACCGGCTCGCGGCCGGAGTGCTGACCCAGCTGGAGGCCGCCGGATACGCGACCGGCGCGGAGGAGTACGCGCTCAAGGCCGCCCAGCACTACTCCTGGTGGGCCGGGCACCCCTCGGTCACGCCCGAGAGGGTCTCCGCGGAGGCCGACGCCATACTGGCCGCGCTGACCGCCCTCGTACCCGCCACCTCCCCGCCCCCCGAGGGCGAGGACAGCGCGGCGGTGCGACTTGCCCGGCAGGCGGCGCCCGCGCTGGCCGCGGGGCTGCACTGGGGCGCCTGGGAGCGGGCACTGCGCTCAGGCGCGGAGGCGTCCCGGCTGGCCGGGCAGGTCGGGGAGCAGGCCTACTTCCACCACGAGCTGGGCGTCTTCGCGCTCTGCGGCGGACAGCTCGACCGGGCGCGGGCCGAGCTGGAGGCGTCCATCGGGCTGCGCGGCGCCCTCGCCGACAAGCGCGGCACGGTCGCGGGGCGGCGCGCCCTTGCCCTGGTCGCCGACCGGTCCGGAGAGACGCCGCCCGGTGTGGAGCTGCCCGCGGTACCGACCCCGCCGACCGGCTTCCTGGCGCCCACGCCCTCCGACGACATGGGGACCCTGCTCACCCGGCAGGCGCCGCCCGCCCGTCCGGCGGCCTGCGAGGCGTGGGCAAGGGCACCCGGCGCAACCTGGTGGCCGCGGGTGCGGGCGCGGCCCTTGTCGCGGTGCTCGGCACGGTGGTCACGCTCGGCATGACGTCGAACGACGACGGCAAGGCCCCGGCGGACCAGGTCCGCGTGGGCCCTTCGGCAAGCCAGGGCACGGACGGCGCAGGCTTGGGAGCGGACAAGGCGGGCGACGACTCGGGCGGCAAGGCCGGTTCGGGCTCGGTGGGCGCGGCGACGGCGAAGGCTCCCGGCGGAACCGGCACGCCCGGTACTGCGGGCAGCCCGACGCCGGGCAGCACCGGTGACGTGCCCTCGGGCAACCCGACGGGGACGCAGGGGTCCACTCCCCCGAAGTCGCCGTCGAAGCCGCCGTCCACGCCGCCCACGAAGCCGTCGACGTCGCCTACGAGGACGTCGAGCCCCACCCCGACTCAGACCCCCACGAGCTCCGGGCCGACCACGTCCACGTCCCCGGCGCCCACCGCGAGCACGCCGAGCACCTCCAACTCGGCCAGCGGCCCCGCCTCCAGCGCCCCTGCCACGTCAAGCAGTTCGGCAAGTGCCCCCGCCACCTCCGCCTCCGGCACCCCGAGCAGCACCGGCACGGTGATGTAGCGCCCCGGCGACGCAAGAGGGCCGGGTCCGCCTCCCGGACCCGGCCCTCTGCCGTCGTACCGTCCCTCGGGACGAATCACGAATCGCCTCAGAACAAGCGGAGCTTGTCGTCCTCGATGCCCCTCAGGGCGTCGTAGTCCAGCACCGCACAGCTGATCCCGCGGTCCGTGGCCAGCACGCGGGCCTGCGGCTTGATCTCCTGGGCCGCGAAGATGCCGCGCACCGGCGCGAGGTGCGGGTCCCGGTTCAGGAGCTCCAGGTAGCGCGTGAGCTGTTCCACGCCGTCGATCTCGCCGCGCCGTTTGATCTCCACCGCCACGGTCTGCCCCTCGGCGTCCCGGCACAGGATGTCCACCGGCCCGATCGCCGTCATGTACTCGCGGCGGATCAGCGTGTAGCCCTCACCGAGGGTCTCGATCCGGTCGGCGAGCAGTTCCTGAAGGTGCGCTTCCACGCCGTCCTTGATCAGCCCCGGGTCGACGCCGAGTTCATGCGAGGAGTCGTGGAGGATCTCCTCCATCGTGATGATCAGTTTCTCGCCCGTCTTGTTGATCACGGTCCACACACCCTCCTCGTCGCCCGAACCCTCCTTCAGCGTGCAGGGCGGCGACATCCAGTTGAGGGGCTTGTAGGCACGGTCGTCCGCGTGGATCGAGACGCTTCCGTCCGCCTTCACCAGGATCAGGCGGGGAGCGGAGGGGAGGTGAGCGGTGAGACGGCCCGCGTAGTCGACGGAGCACCGGGCAATGACGAGACGCATGGTCGGCAACGCTACTCGACGCCCCCGTCCGCACGCGATTCGACCTTGAGCGAGCCGGCCCCCGGGGCTCCCCCCTTTTTCCCGAGATGCCCCCGTTCGGCAATGGCTGGTTGTGTGCCCAGTGGGATTTCGCTGTGTTCGCATTTTCCTGGTGCCGTCATCGGCGGTTGCCTACCGTAGTAAACGGGAGGTCGCGAAGTGTGTACTCAGCGTGTTCGATATTGCGAACTCCCTTACCTGTCCATCAACCCCTGTTGTCTCGGGGTGCGAGAGGAGAACCCATGTCGCTCGACGTCTCACCGGCCCTACTCGAACAGGCCGAGCGAGGCGAGGTCGACGAAGCCGATTTCGTCGACTGCGTCCGGACCTCCCTGCCCTATGCGTGGGAGATGATCAGCTCCCTGGTGGCCCAGCTGAAGGTCGACGGCGGTGACTTCGCCGACAACCAGACGCCCCCGCCGGACGAGCAGGCACGTGGACAGCTGCTGCGCGCGCTCGCGAGCGACGCGATACGCGGCGCGTTGCAGCGGCACTTCGGAGTGCGCCTGGCGTTCCAGAACTGCCACCGAGTGGCGGTGTTCCCGCTGGACTCCTCGGTGGACGACACGTTGGCCCGCTTCACCTCGGTCCGCAGCCAGCTCCTCAACCAGTCACCGGAGCTGCGCGACTGCTGAGACCCGCAGATTCGTACGGCTTGCCGCTCCGCACGCGGGAAGTGCACCGGTTTCGGAGCGGCAAGCTCCCGCGTGCGCAGCAAAGCGGCGAGCTCCCGCATCCGTGACCCGCCCGGTGGTTCAGCGGAGGTGGGGGAGTACCTCGGCGCCCAGCCTGCGGACGTTCTCCACCGTCGCCGCAAGGTCGCCGGAGCCCTCGACGAGCAGCGCGAAGCGTGTGATGCCGGTCCGCTCGGAGGTCGCCGCGAGCCGGTCGGCGCACAGGCGCGGGGTGCCCACCGGGTGCAACCCGCAGAGCAGTTCGGTGTACGCGAGCGGGTCCCGCATCGCGCGGGCCCGCCCGTCCACCGTCACATGCGCGTCGAGCCCCTGTTTCAGCCAGCCTGGCATCGCCTTCGTCAGCGCCTCGACGGCGTCGGTGCGCCGGTCGGCGATCTGGCAGACGCCCGCCGAGACATGGGCGGCGCCGGCGATCGTGTCGCCGCCGACTCCGGCCGCCTGCGCGTGACTCCGCCACAGCGCGACCATGTCCGCCTTCTCCTCGTCCCCCACGTGCATGCCGAGCAGCATCGGCAGCCCCCGCTCGGCCGCCAGCCGTACGCTCGCCGGCGAGGTGCAGGCGACGACGACCTCCGGGCCCTCGGCGTCCGTGAGCGACTCCGACGGGCGCGGGACGACCGGGACTTCACGGAAGGTGAATCGTTCCCCCGCGGCGGCGACGGACGGTTCGCGCAGCCAGCGCACCAGCAGATCGAGTGATTCCGGGAAGCCCGTCTCGTACGCCTCAAGGCCCGCGCCGAACACCTCCAGGTCCACCCACGGTCCGCCGCGCCCCACCCCGAGCGAGAACCGCCCGCCGGAGGCGATGTGCAGCAGCGCGGCCTGCTCGCCGAGTGCGACCGGATGCGCGGTGGGCAGGACGCTCACCGCCGTGCCGACCCGGATCCGGCGGGTGCGGCCCAGCAGGAGGGCTGCCAGCGTGATCGCCGACGGGCAGGTCCCGTACGGCACGAAGTGGTGCTCGGCCAGCCACACCGTGTCCAGGCCCGCCTCCTCGGCGGCCTCGGCCGACCGCACCGCGCGGTGCAGCGCCTCCCCCTGGCCCTGTCCCGGAAACTGGGCCGCCAGTACAAAACTTCCAACGCGCATCGCACTTCCTGCTTTCCTGGCTCCGACGCGGAGCTCCCCCACGGGGCATAACTGCCTGACATGTGCCCAAGTCACGGGTTGGCGGAGAGATTTGCGGATTGTCTGCCGAATGAGCCGATGGGAGGGCGGATCCGTGGAGTCGGTGACGTACGCGTACCCCTGTCGGTGCCGCGTAGGCTGGATACGGCCGCTGCTCCCTGTATAGCCCTGTGAGGTGTCCCGTGTCCCCGCGTCGCAACCGACCCAAGGGCCCAGGCTCGTCCGGCCGGAGTGCGGACGACGACAGGGAGCGGTACGGCGGCTGGCAGTCCACCGAGAGCTGGCAGGGCGAGGAGTGGAGCGTGCGCCATGTGGCGGGCGCGAGCGCCGAGGGCAAGACCTACCGGTGCCCCGGCTGCGACCAGGTGATCTCCTCGGGCGTCCCGCACGTGGTGGCCTGGCCCGCGTTCGCGGGGGTGGACGAACGCCGGCACTGGCACAAGTCCTGCTGGAACGCGAAGGACCGCCGCACCACGCGGGTGCAGCGGTCCCGTAACGCGCCGAAGTACTGAGGCCCCGGGCCCGGGGTCTACACGTCCCGCCGTTCCAGCAGCAGCCAGGCGCCGGCGAAGGCGAGGGCCGCGAGGCCGAGGACGATCCACACCGGCTCCCAGCCCGTGGCGCCGGAGCCGCCGAGGGACTCCCCGTACAGGGTGCTGAGCTGGCTCGGGATCGAGTACTCCAGCAGGAACCTCTGCAGGCCCTGCATCGACTCCGAGAACAGGAACATCGCGATGACGAGCGGGGCGAGCACCAGGCCGATCATGATGGTGATGGCACCCGCCGAGTGCCGGATGACGGAGCCCACGAACAGCGACAGCAGGCCGAGCAGCGCCACGTACAGGCCGATGCCGACCGTCCCCTTCAGCCACTCCATGCCGGTGGGCTGGGCCAGCCCGTAGCTCTTCAGCATGGCGGTCTGGAGGATGCCGACGAGCAGCGCGGACACCGTCGTGATCACGAAGGCCACGGCGAAGAAGACGATCGCCTTCGCCAGCAGCACCCTGGTCCGGCTCGGGCACGCGGTCATGGTCGTCCGGATCATCCCGGTGCCGTACTCGGAGGCGGTGGTCAGCACGCCGAGCGTGATGATGCAGATGCTGCCGGTCAGGACTCCGCCGATCCCGAGGCCGAGCGGTGAGTTGCCCTCGAGGCGGGCATCCGACGCGGCGGCGATGGCGGCGAACAGCGTCCCGATGCCGATCATGAGGACCAGGAAGACACCCAGCGTCCACATCGTGGAGCGCACCGACCTGATCTTCGTCCACTCCGAGGCGATGGCGTGTCCGAGGTGGGTGCGCACCACGGGGATCGGCGAGGTGTAGGTCGGGTACACGGAACCGGGCGCCGTCTGCCAGGTGGGCGCGGCCTGCGGCATGGGGGGCTGGGGCGTGCTCATCGGGCGTCCTCGGACTTGGTCGGGTCGGCAGCGGCGGTGGCGTCGGCGGCGGGCGCCTGCGCGGGCGGGGCGGCGGGGACCGGCGCCTGGTCCTGGGGCCCCGGCTGCGTGTAGGGGTTCGGCTGCTGCCCGGCGGACGGTGCGGGCGGGGCGGTGTACGGACCCGTGGGCGGCTGCCCGGGCTGCGCCGGCATGGAGAACGGCTGTCCGCCCTGCTGCTGCGGCGGCGGTGGGGCGTACCAGCCCGGCTGACCCTGCCCCGGCACCGGGACCGGCGGCTGGACACCGGGCGGCAGCGGCTGCATCAGGCCCGCCTTCTGGTCGATGCTCGAGCGGTAGTCGACGGCTCCCTGCGTCATCCGCATGTACGCCTCCTCGAGCGAGGCCTGGTGCGGCGACAGTTCCCACAGGCGTACGTCGGTGTCGTGCGCGATGTCGCTGATGCGGGGCAGCGGCAGCCCGGTGACCCGCAGCGCGCCGTCCTGCTCGGGCAGCACGTGCCCGCCCGCCTCGGTGAGTGCGGCCGTCAGCTTCTCCCGCTGCTGTGGCTCGGTGTCGGGGGTGCGGACGCGGGCGAAGTCGGCGGAGTTGGCGGAGATGAAGTCCTTCACGCTCATGTCGGCGAGCAACTGCCCGCGCCCGATCACGATCAGATGGTCGGCGGTGAGCGCCATCTCGCTCATCAGGTGCGAGGAGACGAAGACCGTACGGCCCTCCGCCGCGAGGGACTTCATCAGGTTGCGGACCCACAGGATGCCCTCGGGGTCGAGGCCGTTGACCGGTTCGTCGAACAGCAGCACCTGAGGGTCGCCGAGCAGCGCGGCGGCGATGCCGAGCCGCTGCCCCATGCCGAGCGAGAAGCCCTTGGACCGCTTCCCGGCCACCTCCTGAAGGCCGACGACGGCCAGCACCTCGTCCACGCGGCGGGCCGGGATGCCCGAGAGCTGGGCGAGGGACAGCAGATGGTTGCGGGCGGCCCGGCCGCCGTGCACGGCCTTGGCGTCGAGCAGGGCGCCGACCTGGCGGGGCGCGTTGGGCAGCTTCCGGTAGGGGTAGCCGCCGATCGTCACCGTCCCCGAGGTCGGATTGTCCAGGCCGAGGATCATCCGCATGGTCGTCGACTTGCCCGAGCCGTTCGGCCCGAGGAAGCCGGTGACGGATCCCGGCCGCACCTGGAAGGAGAGGTTGTACACAGCGGTCTTGTCGCCGTAGCGCTTGGTCAGGCCGACTGCCTCGATCATGCTCCGCACCCATCGCAAGGTTCAGCACAGCGGGGCGCACGCCCCCCGTAAGGGTTAGGAGGATATCGGGGCGCTGACGGTTCCGCTCAAGGGCAGGTAAAACCACCTGCGGTCGGGCGTCGCGCGTCTTCCACCCCCGAACACGGTCTGCGGCCATCCCGAGACGGCGCGAAGCCCCCCGCCACTGGAGTGACGGAGGGCTTCGCGGATGTTCAGACGCCGTACGGCCCGGTGTTACCGGGACTGCTGCGCCGGGACCCCGCGCGAGATCGGCTCGTCCTCGGCCGGCGTGCCGGTCGCGGCGACCGCGGCGCCCGTGAGCGTCGCCAGCATCTCGCGGACGTTGGTGAGCTGGGCGTTGATGGAGTCGCGACGGTTCGTCAGCGCCGCCAGCTCGCGCTCGGATTCCGAACGGATGCGGTCGGCCTTGGCGTTCGCGTCCGCGACGATGTCCTCGGCCTGGCGCTGGGCCGTCTCCACCGTCTGGCGGGCGCGGCGGTCGGCGTCCGTGCGCAGCTTCTCCGCCTCCAGACGAAGCTGCTCGGCACGGTGCTCGATCTCCGCCAGGCGCTTCTCCGCCTTGGCCTGACGGGAGGCCAGGTCGCGCTCGGACTGCTCACGCCGCTTGGCGAGGTTCGTCTCGAAGTCGGCGGCGGCCTGGGCGGCCTTGGCGCGGGTCTCCTCGAAGAGGGCGTCCGCCTCCTCGCGCTTGGACTGGGCGTCCTTCTGGGCCTCGGCACGCAGCTGAGAGGCGTCGCTCTTGGCCTTCTCGACGATCCGGAGGCCCTCGTCCTCGGCCTTCGCCTTGCGGTCCGCGGCGAACGACTCCGCGTCGTTGCGCACCTGCTGGGCGGCCGACTCCGCGAGTTCGCGGTGCTGCTCGGCGGCGCGGCGGGCCTCCTCGCGCAGGTCCTTGGCCTCTTCCTCGGCGAGGCGGAGGATCTTCTCGACGCGCGCGCCGAGACCCGCGTAGGACGGCTCCGCGTCGCTGACGGCGGCCTGGGCGTTCTGCGTCTCGAGGTGGAGCTCCTCGATGCGCTTCTCCAGGGCGGTGATGCGGGCGAGAGCGCTGTCACGGTCGGAGACGAGCTTGGAGATCCGTTCGTCCACCTGAGCGCGGTCGTACCCACGCCGCACAAGCTCGAAGCCGTAGGGGGAAGTGTCGCTCATGGGGTTCCTGTCGAATGAGACCGGTGAGGTGATAGGGGAATCCTAGGGCGCAAAGCGGCGTGTCATCGAGCGGATGCGTGTTTGATCTGGAGAATGACACTCCTTTTGGGTGGCTGAGCTGTCGGGGGGCTTGCCAGGAGCTGCACGAAGCCTCCCGGCAAGCATAGAACGGCGCTTCTGGCTAGCCTTCTGACGCCTTGCCACCCGAACGAGGTGCACCCACGGTGGCGCCCGCCTTGACACCCGAGTCCTTGCCGACGGACGGCGCCTCGAAGGACTCGAGCGCCTCCAGGACGTCCTGGACACGGGAGATCTCCGCGTTGATGTCCTCCCGCCGGCGCACCAGGATCTCCAGCTCCCGCTTGCCCTCCTCGACGGCCTTGCGGGCCTCGCGGATCGCCTCGGCCTTGATCTGCTCGGCCTCGGCGACCAGCGTGGCCTTCTTCTGCTCGGCCTCCTTGAGCAGCCCCTCGGCCTTCTTGACGGCGGCGATACGGACCTTGCCCGCCTCGGAGTTGGCCTCCGACAGCAGCTCCTTCGCCTGCGCCTTGGCCTTCTCCAGCTGCTCCTCGGCGGCCTTGACGAGTGCGTCGCAGCGCTCGCCCGCCGACTTCATCGTCTCGGCCGACTCGCGCCGCGCCCGCTCGTGCAGCTCCTCGATCTCGGCGGTGATGCGCTCGCGCAGCTCCTGAGCGCGCTCCCGGATCTGAGCGGCGTCCCGGCGCGCACCGACGAGCAGTTCGTCCGCGTCCGCCCGGGCCCGCTCCACCAGGGTGTTGCCCTCGACCGTCGCCTCGGCGACCAGGCGGTCGGCCTCCGTGCGGGCGGCACCCACCATCGTGTCGGCCTGCGCCTCGGCGTCCGCGGTCGTCTTGCGGGCCGTCTGCTGGGCCTCCGTGAGGAGCTTGTCGGCCTCGGCGGCGGTCTCCGTGATGAGCTTGTCCACCTGCTCGGCCGCCTCGGAACGCCGCTTGTTGGCGTCCTTGCGGGCCTCGTCCAGGGTGCGCTCGGCCTCCTCGCGGGCCGCCGTCGTGATCCGCTCGGCCTCCGCCTCAGCATCCGCCTTGACCCGCTCGGACTCGGTGCGGATCCGCTCGGCGTGCGCCTGCGCGGATCCGACCGTCTCGGCGGCCTCGGCGCGCAGCCGCTCCGCCTCGTCGGTGGCGTCCGACAGCAGCTTCTCCGCCTTGGCCACGGACTCCGCGCGCACCCGCTCGGTCTCGGCGGCGGTCTCCGTGGTGAGCCGCTCGGCCTCCGCGCGCGCCTCGGTGATGAGGGTGTCCGCCTGCGTGGCCGCGTCCGACCGGATCCGGTTGGCGTCCTCGCGCGCCTCCGCACGGGTGCGTGCCGCCGCCTGGTCGGCCTCGGCGAGAGCGTCCGACGCCTCGGTCCGCACGCGCTGCGCGTGCTCGGCGGCGTCCGTACGGAGCTGCTCCGCCTCGGCGATCGCCTCCGAAACCGTCCGCTCCGCCAGCGACTTGGCGGCCTCCGACTCCTCGGTGGCCTGCCGCCGGATGCGGTTCGCGTCCTCGGTGGCCCGCTCGCGCTCCGCGTAGGCGTCGGAGCGGACCCGGTCGGCCTCCTCCTGCGCCTCGGTGCGCGTACGCTCCGCCGCGTGCTCGGCGGCCGAGCGCAGGCCGGTGATCTCCTCCTGCGCCTGCTCCTGCAGCCCGGCCACGGAGTCCCGCACCTGCTGGGCGTGCTGTTCGGCCGCCGACACCATCTCCGTGGCGCGCCGATCGGCCTCCTCCACCAGCCGTACGGCCTCGGCCTGGGCCTCCTCGACCCGGGCGCGCGCCACCGCGAGCAGCTCCTCGCTCTGCTCCCGGGCGCGCTCACGCTCCTGGTCGGCCTCCTGGCGGGCGGCGCCGAGGAGTTCCTCGGCCTCCCGGCGGCGCCGGGCGGCCTCCTCCTGGGCGGCGGCCAGTGTCTCCGAGGCCTCCGTGCTCAGCCGCTCGGCCGCGGCCTGCGCCTCCGCGCGAACCCGGTCGGCGGTGTCCTGCGCCTCCGACTTCAGCCGCTCGGCCTCGGCCGCGGCCTCCGAGCGCAGTCGGACGGCGATGGCCTCGCCCTCCGCGCGTGAGGCCGACGCGTCCGAGGCGGCCTCCGTGCGCAGCCGCTCGGCCTCGGCCTCGGCCTGTGCCTGCAGCGTACGAATGCGCTCGGAGGACTCCGTGCGCAGCCGGTCGGTCTCCTCTGCGGCCTCCCGGCGGATCCGCTCCGCCTCCGCACGGGCGTCGGAGAGGGCCTGCTCGGCCGAGGCGAGCCGCTGCTCGGCCTCCGACTGCAGGCGGGCCAGCTCCTCGGCGGCCTCCGCGCGGCGCGCCTCCACGGCCCGCTCGCTCTCCTCGCGCAGGGCGCGGGCGACCTTCTCGGCCTCCTCCTTGATCGCGTCCGCCAGCTCGACGGCCTCGGCGCGCTGGGTCTCGGCCTCCTTGCGGGTGCGCTCCAGGGCCTCCTCCGCCTGGCGGCGCAGCATCGTGGCGCGCTCGATGGCCTCGGTGCGGACCTTCTCGCTGTCGGCGGTGGCGGTGGTGCGCAGCTCGTCCGCGTCGGCCTTCGCCTTGGCGAGCAGCTCCTCGGCGGTCTTGGCCGCCTCCTCGATCTGCTGGACGGCCTCTCGGCGCGCCTCGGCGCGGATCTTCTCGCCCTCGGCGACCGCCTCGGCGCGCAAGTGCTCGGCCTCGCCGCGCAGCCGGCGGGCCTCCTCCTGGAGCTCGACCGTCTTGGCGCGGTACTCCTTGGTGTCGTCCTTGGCGGCGCCCTTGAGCTGCTCGGCGATGTCGTGCGCCTCGGCGCGCAGCCGGTCCGCCTCGGCCTCGGCCTCCTTGCGGATCCGGTCGGCCTCCTCGGCGGCGGCCTTGGTGGTCGCCGCGGCGTCCTGAGACGCCTTGTTGAGGACCTCCTCGGCCGTACGGGCCGCCTTGCCGAGCTGGGAGGCGGTCTCCTCGGCCGTGATCGTGCGGGCCTTCTCGGCGGCCTCCGCGACGATCTTCTCGGCCTCGGCGCGCGCGTCCGCGACGACCTGCTCGGCCTCGGCCTTCGTGGCCTCGGCCTCCTTGGTGGCCTCGCTGACCAGCCGGGCGACCTGCTCCTTGGCGGTACGGGTGCGCTGCTCGCCCTCCGTCTCGGCGGTCGAAAGGGCCTTGGCGGCGGCCTCCTTCGCCTCCGTGACGACCTTGTCGGCCTGGGCGCGGGCCTCGCGCAGCGCGGCCTCCGCCTCGGCCATCCGCTGCTCGGCGGCCCGGCTCAGCTCGGACGCCTGCCGACGGGCGGCCTCGGACTCGGTGGCGGAGCTGGAGCGCAGCTGCTCGGCGTGGTCGGTGGCCTCCTGGGCCTGGGTGGAGGCGGCGTTCAGCAGCCGTTCGGCGTCCGCGCGGGCGCGGCGCAGGATCTGGTCGGCCTCCGCACGGGCGGACTCGGCGTCGCTCTGCAGCCGCTGCCGGGCCTCGGTGACCAGCCGCTCGGCCTCGGCGCGGGCGGCGGCGAGGGCCTGCTCGGCCTCGGCGCGGGACTCCTCGACAAGGCGGCGGGCCTGGGCCTCGGAGCGGGCGCGCAGCTGCTCCGCCCAGGCCACGTTCTCGTTGACGTGCGACTCGACGGTCGCCCGGCGCTCGGCCAGCTCCTGGTCGAGCTGCTGGCGGCGGGCGACCGCCTCCGCGTGCAGCTCCGCCTGGAGGCGGGCGGCCTGCTCGGCGTGCTCCTGGAGGATGCGCTGGGTCTGCGCACGGGCCTGGCTGAGCTCGCGCTCGGCCTCCGCCCGCAGCTGGTCCGCCTGCATCTGGGCGGTGCGCAGCATCTGCTCGGCCTGGTAGCCGATGTCGGCCCCGTCGTACGCGGGACGGGACATGAGAGTGCGGCGCGCCTCGTGCAGCTTGGCGCGCAGCACCTCGACCTGGTAGCCGAGGTCCTCGGCGTGCTGGATCGCCTTTTCCCGCTCGGTCTTCAGCCGCTCCATCTCGGCCTCGAACCGAGAGAGGTGGTCGACGTCAGCCGCCGGCTCTCGCTCCTGGCGTTCGTAGCCCCGCACTGCGCGGTCCCATCCGTCCCCTGGTCGCAAGTCTCTCCAAACGAGCTCCGTCCATCCGCCGAACGGGGCCCCCGGGGAATGGTGTCAGATCAACGGCGGAGCATGGGCTGCTGCCCCGGCGCTCGTCCCCCGAAACCCGGACCCCGGCACGTCCCGCCGGTGTCACGGCGGGACCCGGTCGCCCTGGTGGAGCGGCGACCGCCCCCAACCCTACCGGCCCCTATGTACGGGAGTCAGTGCTCAGGTGTCTCAACGGCCGCCGATGTGACCAGTTCTGTGAGAACGCCGTGGCAGTCCTTGGGGTGCAGGAAGGTGATCCGCGAGCCCATGGAGCCGCGCCGCGGCTCGTCGTACAGCACCCGCACGCCCTTGTCCCTGATGTCGGTGGAGTCGCCGTCCACGTCCGCCGTGCCGAAGGCGATGTGGTGCACGCCCTCGCCGTTCTTCGCGAGCCACTTGGCGACGGTGGAGTCCTCGCGGATGGGTTCCAGCAGCTGCAGGTAGGAGGCGCCGCCGTCGTCCGTGTTGTTGATCTTCAGCATGGCCTCGCGGACACCCTGTTCCTCGTTGACCTCGGTGTGGAACACGGAGAAGCCGTACGTCGAGGTGTAGAACTCGACGGTCTTCTCGAGGTCGAAACAGGCGATTCCGATGTGGTCGATTCGCGTCAGCATGGATTCAGTGCAGCGCTCCTCGTGTGGTTACGCAACGTGCGCGCGATCACACTGACAGCCCGGTGACGGTTTGCCCTACCGCTCAGTACATTCGAAGTAAACCCTCGTTCACTCCTCGGCTGTGCAGGCCGGAAGGGGATCGCAGCTCATGTCTGGAACGAACAGCACGACCAGCGTCATCGTCGCGGGTGCCCGCACCCCGATGGGGCGGCTGCTCGGCTCGCTGAAGTCCTTCTCCGGAGCCGACCTCGGCGGCTTCGCGATCAAGGCCGCCCTCGACCGTGCGGGGATCGGTGGCGACCAGGTGCAGTACGTCATCATGGGCCAGGTGCTGCAGGCCGGGGCCGGGCAGATCCCGGCACGTCAGGCCGCGGTCAAGGCGGGCATCCCGATGAGCGTCCCGGCTCTGACGATCAACAAGGTGTGTCTGTCGGGTCTCGACGCGATCGCGCTCGCGGACCAGTTGATCCGTGCGGGTGAGTTCGACGTGATCGTCGCGGGCGGCCAGGAGTCCATGACCAACGCCCCCCACCTGCTGCCGAAGTCCCGGGAGGGCTTCAAGTACGGCGCGGTCCAGATGCTGGACGCGATGGCGTACGACGGGCTGACCGACTCCTTCGAGGGCATCGCCATGGGCGAGTCCACCGAGAAGCACAACACCCGCCTCGGCATCGGCCGCCCGGAGCAGGACGGGATCGCCGCCCTCTCCCACCAGCGGGCCGCCGCCGCACAGAAGAACGGCGTCTTCGAGGCGGAGATCACCCCGGTGGAGATCCCGCAGCGCAAGGGCGAGCCGGTCCTCTTCGCGAAGGACGAGGGCATCCGCGGCGACACGACGGTGGAGTCGCTGGGCAAGCTGCGGCCGGCGTTCAGCAAGGACGGCACGATCACGGCCGGTTCCTCCTCGCAGATCTCGGACGGTGCGGCGGCCGTGGTCGTGATGAGCAAGGCCAAGGCGCAGGAGCTGGGCCTGGACTGGATCGCGGAGATCGGCGCCCACGGCAACGTGGCGGGGCCGGACAACTCCCTGCAGTCGCAGCCGTCCAACGCGATCCAGCACGCCCTGAAGAAGGAGGGCCTGGAGGTCGCCGACCTCGACCTGATCGAGATCAACGAGGCCTTCGCGGCGGTCGCCGTGCAGTCAATGAAGGACCTTGGGGTTTCCATCGAAAAGGTGAATGTCAATGGCGGCGCCATTGCCCTGGGTCACCCGATCGGGATGTCCGGCGCCCGGCTCGTCCTGCACCTCGCACTGGAGCTGAAGCGGCGCGGCGGCGGCGTGGGTGCGGCGGCGCTGTGCGGGGGCGGCGGCCAGGGTGACGCGCTGATCGTGCGGGTACCCAAGGCCTGAGCACCCTTGAACCGACCTCTTTGCGTGAACACGTGAACGGAGCTGTGATGCAGGACGTCTCCTCGCTGGTGGCCCAGGCCAGGGAAGGCCGGCCGCGGGCCGTGGCCCGGTTGATCTCCCTGGTGGAGGGGGCGTCCCCGCAGCTCAGGGAGGTCATGGCGGCGCTGGCCCCGCTGACGGGCAACGCATATGTGGTGGGCCTCACGGGATCGCCGGGCGTCGGCAAGTCCACGTCCACCTCGGCGCTCGTGACCGCGTACCGCAAGCAGGGCAAGCGGGTCGGCGTGCTCGCCGTCGACCCGTCGTCGCCCTTCTCGGGCGGCGCCCTGCTCGGCGACCGGGTGCGGATGTCGGAGCACGCCTCAGACCCCGGCGTCTACATCCGCTCGATGGCCACGCGCGGCCACCTGGGCGGTCTGGCGTGGGCGGCCCCGCAGGCGATCCGCGTCCTGGACGCGGCGGGCTGCGACGTGATCCTGGTGGAGACGGTCGGCGTCGGCCAGTCGGAGGTCGAGATCGCCTCCCAGGCGGACACCTCGGTCGTCCTGCTGGCTCCCGGCATGGGCGACGGCATCCAGGCGGCGAAGGCGGGCATCCTCGAGATCGGTGACGTGTACGTCGTCAACAAGGCCGACCGGGACGGCGCGGACGCCACCGCGCGTGAGCTGAACCACATGCTGGGCCTGGGCGAGTCGCGGGCTCCCGGCGACTGGCGCCCGCCGATCGTGAAGACGGTCGCGGCCCGTGCCGAGGGCGTCGACGAGGTCGTGGAGGCGCTGGAGAAGCACCGGGCGTGGATGGAGGAGCGCGGAGTCCTGGCGGAACGCCGCCTGGCCCGCGCGGCCCACGAGGTCGAGACGATCGCGGTGACGGCACTGCGCGAACGCATCGGAGACCTCCACGGCGACCGCCGCCTGAGCGCGCTGGCGGAGCGGATCGTGTCGGGGGAGCTGGACCCGTACCGGGCGGCGGACGAACTGGTGGCGGGGCTGACGCAGGGCTGACGGAAAAGTGCGTGGTCCGCACGCGGGTGCGTTGATACGTTGATCGGCATGTTCCGCCTCTTGGCCTAGGGCCCGCCCAGGACCGCGACCGACGAGCAGCAGTGGCTGTGGTCGTCGCGGCACTCCGGCGTCCCTTCATCGCCTCGAGCCGAGGAACTTTCCGCGTGTCCACGCCTCCTTCCGCTGCTTCCGTGCGGCCCTCCTACGCAGCCGTTCTCCGTGCCCCGCACGTCCGCCGTATCCTCGCCGCCTCCCTGGTCGCGCGGCTGTCGTACGGGACGGCTCCCCTCTCCGTGATGCTCGCCGTGACCCGGGCCAGCGGGTCGTACGCCGTGGCCGGGACGGTCCTGGCGCTGTTCGGGGCCACGACGGTCCTGCTGTCACCGCTGAGGGCGGCGTTCGTCGACCGCTACGGGCCCCGGCGGGCGCTCCTGACGACGGCCCTGCTCTACGCCTGCGTCCTGTGCCTGCTCGCGGTGGTCAGCCGGCGGCCCGGCGCCCCGGCGCTGCTGCTGGGCGCCCTGGGCGCCGCCGCCGGGGTCTTTCCGCCTCCGCTCGGGCCCACCGTGCGAGCCGTGTGGAGCGCCCTCTTCGACGACCGCCGGCTGGTGCAGCGGGCGTACGGACTCGATGCCGTGGTCGAGGAGCTGACGTTCGTCGCGGGCCCGCTGCTGGTCGGCATGACGGTCCGGTATGCACCACCGGTGGCCGGAGTGGTGCTGAGCGCGCTGTTGGTGACGGCCGGGACGATCGCCTTCGTCGCCTCCCCGGGGGTGGCGCGTGTGCGGCCGCCCGCGGGGACTCCGGCGCGCCTGATGCGCGGGCAGCTGCGGGGTGTGCGGGGACTGGCGCAGCCGGTGCTCGTGGCCGCGGGCGCCGGACTGGCCGTCGGCGCGCTGGACCTCCTGGTTATGGCGTTCGCCGAGCAGCGAGGGTATGGCGACGACGTGGTGGCCTGGGTGCTCGCGGCACTGTCCGCGGGCAGCGCGGCCGGCGGGCTGCTGAACGGGGCTGTCGAGTGGCGGGGGAGCGCTCGGGTGCGCCTGCCGCTGCTGGGCGCGGCTCTGGGGCTGGCGGTGGCGGCGGCGGGGCTCGCACCGGGCCTCGGCGTCCTCACGGCGACGGTGATCTGCGCGGGCCTGTTCATCGCCCCGGCCCTGACGACGTCGTACCTGCTCGCGGACGAGTCGTCCCCCGCGGACTTCCGCACCCAGGCGGGCGCCTGGGTGAACATGGCCGTGAACGGCGGCATCTCGGCGGGCTCCGCAGCGGTAGGGGCGTTGCTGGGGCATCTGCCGCTGGGGTGGTGCTTCGCGGTGCCGGGGGCGGTCACAGTGGCTGCTGCGGGCTTGGCCGCGGGTGGCCATCCCCGCGCCCGGAGGGGCGCGGGGCGTGGCATCACGCGGCTCCGCCGCAGGGGCGCGACCAGCCACAACGGGCCCGCAGGTGAGCGCTGACGCGCGCCCCCTGCGGCCCCGCGCGGCGGAGCGCTACGGCTTGCCCCGCTGGCTCCGCAGATGTTCTGCGATGGGGCGCAGGGACTTGTGGAGGTGTTCCAGGTCGTCCGGGGGCAGCAGGTCGATGAAGTGGCGCCGCACGGACGCCACGTGGTGTGGCGCGACCTTCTTCATCGTCTCCAAGCCGTGGTCCGTCAGGACCGCGTACAGACCCCGGCGGTCGGACTCGCAGTTCTCCCGGCGTACCAGGTCCGCGTTCTCCATACGGGTGATCTGGTGCGAGAGGCGGCTCTTGGACTGGAGGGTGGCGGCGGCTAGGTCGCTCATCCGCATTCGCAGGCCCTCCGACTCCGAGAGGTTCACCAGGATCTCGTAGTCGTTCATCGTCAGGCCGAACGGCTGCAGATCCCTTTCCAGCTGGTAGGTCAGCAGCTTGTTGACCTCCAGGTGGGTGCGCCAGGCGCACTGTTCCGCATCCGTCAGCCAGCGCGTGGCCGTCTCGGTCTCCATGTATGAAGTCTACCTAAAAGGTTGAAAGGCGAACTAGTGAGGGTGGTGTGACTGTGCGCACGCGTTCGACGTCACACTCCGCAGACTACCGCTCACAGCCCGAAGCGACGCTGGAGGTCCCCCAGCTGTCCGGGAAGACGCGGTGTCCCCGGCTGCCCCTGGTGGCCCGGTACCCCGCCCCCGCCGGGTACGCCCGGCTCCTGCGGAACCACCCCGGTGTCCTGCTCGGCCATCAACGTCTCCGAGGACTGCAGGAGCACCGTGCCCGCCCCGACGAACTCGAACTGGTGCTCCTCCCCGGAGGCCCCGCCGAGCCCCGTCATCGCACGTAGACCGCCCCATACGCCCGCGAGGTACCCGTGGTCGTAGTGGTGGCACGGCGACGGGCAGTCGGCCCAGCCGACCAGCGCCTGCGGGTCCACCCGGATCGGGGGTTCCATGAACACCACCGGACCGTTGGACGCGGCCACGAACTTCCCGGTTCCGATGAGCGTGAGGAAGCCCGGAATGATCGACTGCTTCAGCGACAGACTTGGCTGAAAAGCGAGCAGGTTGCCCGAGCGAATGGTCAGATTGCCGTCCTCGAGGTCGTACGAATTCACGTCGAAGGCCCGGTCGGCGAGCAGCATCTTGCCCGAGCCGTCCGCCACCACCCAGTCGCTCGCGTGCAGTGGCGAATGGAACGACGTACGGACGAGACGGTCCAGACGGCCGTGCCCGATGCCGTTGAACTCCATCGAGCCGTAGTAGGCGATCATCTTGCCCTTCTGCAGGAACCACTGGCTCCCCTTGAGCTCCACGCAGAAGGTGTACTTGTCGACGTTGTCGTCGGCCGGCAGCGTCATCGGGTCGTACACGACGGGCCCCGCGCCCGGGTAGGTGGTCACAGCTTCTCCTCCGACGCCTGCACGTACACCACACCACTGCCGCTCAGCTCCAGCTGGAACGCCTCGCCGGAGCCGCGGCCCACCATGTCGCGCCAGCCGAGCGCGGTGGACAGCTTGTTCCGCACGTCGCCGTGGTGCGCGACATACGCCTGGGGGTCGACGTGGACCGGGCGCTGCGGGGTGATCGGCACCTCGAAGACGCCGCCGTGCGCCATGACGGCGACCGCACCGTGCCCCGTCAGGGTGGTCGTGAACAGGCCCTGGCCGGTGACCTGGCCCCGCACCAGCCCCATGACACCGCCCTGGGAGCCCATGAACATCGTGCCCTGCTGGAGGGTGCCCTCGAAGGCGAGCAGCCGGTCCGCCTCGACGTACAGCATGTCGCCGGTCAGGTTGATCACCTGGACGTGGTGGCCGCCGTGCCCGAACAGCACCGTGCCGCTGCCCTCGACCGTCATCAGCGGCGTCGCCTCGTTCGCGATGCGACGGCCGATCATCGACATGATCCCGCCCTGGCCGCCCTGGATGTTGGGGGTGAAGGAGACGTCGCCCTTGTAGGCGAGCATCGCGCCGCGCTGGCTGAACAGCCGCTGCCCGGGGATCACCGTCGCCTCGATCATCTTGGAGTTCACTTCACGGAAGGCCATGTCAGAGGTCCCCCGCGATCGTGTTGCGCTCGCTGGGCTGCACGTACACCAGTCCGTCCCCCTCGAAGCGGATCTGGAAGGCCTCGCCGCCGCCCTCGCCGAGGAATGTGCGGAAGGTCACGCCCGACTGGAACGACTGCCGCAGGTTCCCCTGGTGCGCCACGTACGCGCCCGGGTCGACGGTCAGCGGGTACTGCGCGCTGACCCGCAGCACCACCGCCGGGCCGTCCGACATGATCGCCGCTTGGCCGTGGCCCTCGACCGTCGTCGTGAACAGGCCGTTGCCCTGCGAGGCGCCGCGCAGGCCGGTGAACGTCGTGCCCGTGCGCAGGCCGGCGTCCGTCGCGAGGAGGTTGCTGGACTCGACGAACAGCTTGTCCCCCTGGAGGCTGACGAGGTTGATCTCGGAGGCCCGGTCCGCGAACCAGCACGTCCCGTGCCCCCTCACCTCCATCACGGTCATCTGCTCGCCGGTGAGCCGTCGGGTCACCATCCCGCGGATCCCCTCGCCGCCGCCGGTGAGCTTCTTGAAGGTCATCTGGCCGTCGTACGCGACCATGGAGCCGTTCTTCGCCTTCACGCCGTCCCCGGTCATGTCGACGGCCAGCACCTTGCTGCCTTGGAGTCGGAACATCGCCACGGAGCGAAGGTAACGGCCCGGTGGGTGGAGCGGACAGAGCCCGAAGGTGGATCCGCACCCTGAGCCCACCCCTAGGGGTGTCCGGCGGTCGGGTATAGGGACGAGTCGGCGTGTGGCCGACACCCCGTACCCCCGTGCCCGGCCCGCCGCGTCCCGGATGTCACAATGGGCGGGCGCTTGTGCGTGCGTTCACAAAGCGCCCGCCCCTTCCGGACGAACCTCCCACCGAAGGTGACCCGTGGACATAAAGACCGCCACCGCCCTCCGCCGGCTCCGACTGGTCTCGGCCCCCGAGGCCGTCTCCTTCCTGCTGCTGCTCGTCTGCTCGGTACTGAAGCGCACCACCGATTTCAACGCCGTGCCCGTGATGGGCTCGATCCACGGCGTCCTGTTCATCCTGTACGTGATCTTCTGGGCGGACGCCTGGAACCGCACCAAGTGGCCGTTGAAGACCGCCGCCGTCTACTTCGTCCTCTCGGTGCTGCCGACCGGCGGCTTCTTCGCCGAGCGCAAGCTGCGCCGCGAGGCCGAGGACGCCGTCATCGCGGCCCGCGCCCGCAAGGAAGGGATCGTGAACGCGTGATCGTCGCCTTCTCAGTGACGCCGCTGGGGGTCGGCGAGGACGTGGGGGAGTACGTCGCCGACGCCGTCCGGGTCGTACGGGAATCCGGTCTGCCGAACCGCACCGACGCCATGTTCACCTCGATCGAGGGGGAGTGGGACGAGGTCATGGACGTGGTGAAGCGTGCCGTCTCGGTGGTCGAGGAGCGGGCGCCGCGTGTCTCCCTGGTCCTCAAGGCGGACATCCGTCCGGGCGTGACGGACGGCCTCACCTCCAAGGTGGAGACGGTGGAGCGGCACCTGGCCGGCGAGTGAGGCGCCGCCGCCCGGCGACGGAAGGCGCGACCCCGGCCCCGGGGCCGGGGTTTTTTCACGCCCGCCCGGCGGACCGTGCCCAGGGGCCCTCGCTCAGCTCCCCTGCTCCACGTACTCCTTGAAGTGCTCCAGATCGCTGCGCACCAGCCGTTCGATGGCGCTCGCCTGGGCGAAGCCCCTCGGGCCGCCGAACGTCTCCCTGACCGCACCCGGGTCGTACGCGAGCCGCGCCTGCACCCGGGTGTGGTCCCTGTCGATCGACTGCAGAGAGAAGGAGCCCTTCAGCTCCGGTTCGCCCGTGGTGCGCCACTCCATCACGCGTTCCCCGCCGCGGTCGGAGACCTCCGCCTCGATCTCCCGGGCCCGGCCGCCCGCCTCGACGCCCAGATGCGCCCGGCCGCCCGCCTCCGTACGGGCGTCCCGCAGTCCGTCCACGAAGCGCGGATAGTTCTCCACCCGGTGCAGGCTCTCCCAGGCCGTGTCGATCGGAACTCCCACATCCACGTGCTCTTCGAGGGTGCTCATGGCTGACCTCCGCGTTCGGTTCGTCCCCCCTCCTGCCTTCTGCTTCCAGTGTGCGCCCGGCAACAGCCCGTGGACCGAAAAGCGAGACGGGGCTGACCAGCATGTGACCGGCCGGTAAGGTCGATGGCGTGCCGAAGCCCCTCAGTCTGTCCTTCGACCCCATCTCCCGCGCCGACGAGCACTGGAAGCAGCGGTGGGGAAACGTGCCGTCCATGGCCGCGATCACCTCGATCATGCGGGCGCAGCAGATCCTGCTGGCCGAGGTCGACGCGGTGGTGAAACCGTACGGACTGACCTTCGCGCGCTACGAGGCGCTGGTACTGCTCACCTTCTCCAAGGCGGGCGAGCTGCCCATGTCCAAGATCGGCGAGCGGCTCATGGTGCACCCCACGTCGGTCACCAACACCGTGGACCGCCTGGTCAGGTCCGGCCTGGTCGCCAAGCGGCCCAACCCCAACGACGGCCGCGGCACCCTCGCCTCCATCACCGACAAGGGCCGCGAGGTCTGCGACGCGGCCACCCGGGACCTGATGGCGATGGACTTCGGGCTCGGCTGCTACGACGCGGAGGAGTGCGCCGAGATCTTCGCGATGCTGCGTCCGCTGCGCATCGCCGCGGGGGACTTCAAGGAGGGCTGAGCGGCGGTCGTGCGGCGCCGGGGGTGCCGGAAGATCGACGCAAACCGGCCGTTACGCTCGGAGCCATGAAAAAGAGCGTGCTGACCCGCTACCGCGTGATGGCCTACGTCACCGGTGTGCTGCTGGTCCTGCTGACCCTCGGTGTCATCGCCAAGTACATCCTCGACGTGAACGGCGCGGCCGACTTCACCCGCGTCATCGGCATCGCCCACGGCTGGCTGTACGTCATCTACCTGGTCTTCGCCTTCGACCTGGGCTCGAAGGCGAAGTGGCCGGTCGGCAAGCAGCTGTGGGTCCTGCTCGCGGGGACGATCCCGACGGCCGCCTTCTTCGTGGAGCGCAAGGTCACCCACGAGCTCGAGTCGAAGATCGCGGAGGACGCTCCCGCGGTCGCCAAGGCGTAGCGGAGACCGCCGTACGGAGGCCGTGCGGCGGTCTGCCGTCGACATTTACTTGGACGTCCTAGTAAATTCGAGGGTATGGACGCTGACGCCATCGAGGAGGGCCGCCGACGCTGGCAGGCCCGGTACGACGCCTCACGCAAGCGCGAGGCCGATTTCACGACGCTCTCCGGCGATCCCGTGGAGCCTGTGTACGGGCCCCGGCCCTCAGACACGTACGAGGGTTTCGAGCGGATCGGCTGGCCCGGTGAGTACCCCTTCACCCGCGGCCTGTACCCGACCGGCTACCGGGGGCGGACCTGGACCATCCGCCAGTTCGCCGGGTTCGGCAACGCCGAGCAGACGAACGAGCGCTACAAGATGATCCTGGACGCCGGCGGCGGAGGCCTGAGCGTCGCCTTCGACATGCCGACCCTCATGGGCCGCGACTCCGACGACCCGCGTTCGCTCGGCGAGGTCGGGCACTGCGGTGTCGCGATCGACTCGGCCGCGGACATGGAGGTCCTGTTCAAGGACATCCCCCTCGGTGACGTCACCACCTCGATGACGATCAGCGGACCGGCGGTCCCCGTCTTCTGCATGTACCTGGTCGCCGCCGAGCGCCAGGGCGTGGACCCCTCCGTGCTCAACGGCACGCTCCAGACCGACATCTTCAAGGAGTACATCGCCCAGAAGGAGTGGCTCTTCCAGCCCGAGCCGCATCTGCGCCTCATCGGCGACCTGATGGAGTACTGCGCGTCCCGCATCCCCGCCTACAAGCCGCTGTCCGTCTCCGGCTACCACATCCGGGAGGCGGGCGCGACGGCCGCGCAGGAGCTGGCGTACACGCTCGCCGACGGGTTCGGGTACGTGGAGCTGGGGCTCAGCCGCGGGCTCGATGTGAACGTGTTCGCGCCGGGCCTGTCCTTCTTCTTCGACGCGCACGTCGATTTCTTCGAGGAGATCGCCAAGTTCCGCGCGGCGCGGCGCATCTGGGCGCGCTGGATGCGGGACGTGTACGGGGCGACGAGCGAGAAGGCGCAGTGGCTGCGCTTCCACACGCAGACGGCCGGGGTCTCGCTGACCGCGCAGCAGCCGTACAACAACGTGGTGCGTACGGCGGTGGAGGCGCTGGCGGCGGTGCTGGGCGGCACCAACTCCCTGCACACCAACGCCCTGGACGAGACGCTCGCGCTGCCGTCCGAGCAGGCGGCGGAGATCGCGCTGCGGACCCAGCAGGTGCTGATGGAGGAGACCGGGGTCGCCAACGTGGCCGATCCGCTGGGCGGTTCTTGGTACGTGGAGCAGCTGACGGACCGGATCGAGGCGGACGCGGAGAAGATCTTCGAGCAGATCAAGGAGCGGGGCCTCAGGGCCCACCCCGACGGGCAGCACCCGATCGGGCCGATGACGTCCGGGATCCTGCGGGGCATCGAGGACGGGTGGTTCACCGGGGAGATCGCGGAGTCCGCGTTCCGGTACCAGCAGGCGCTGGAGAAGGGCGACAAGAAGGTGGTGGGCGTGAACGTCCACACCGGGTCGGTCACCGGGGACCTGGAGATCCTGCGGGTCAGCCACGAGGTGGAGCGGGAGCAGGTGCGGGTGCTGGGCGCCCGGCGCTCCGCTCGGGACGACGTGGCGGTGCGTGCGGCTCTGGACGGGATGCTGGCCGCTGCGCGGTCCGGCGCCAACATGATCGAGCCGATGTTGGATGCGGTTCGGGCCGAGGCGACGCTGGGCGAGATCTGTGACGCGTTGCGGGACGAGTGGGGGGTGTACACGGAGCCGGCCGGGTTCTGAGTGCGGCCGGGTGGGGGTGCCCCTGCTTGCTTCCGCCCCCGCCCTTCCCGCCCCTGGGGGCGCAGCCCCCGGCCCCTCCCGGGGCTCCGCCCCCAGACCCCTTGCCGGGGGCTGCGCGGGCCCGTCGGCCCGTCGGCCCGTTGCGGGGGCTGCGCCCGTCGGCCCGTTGCCGGGGGCTGCGCCCGTCGGCCTGTTGCCGGGGCTACGCCCGCTGGCCCGTTGCCGGGGGCTGTGCCCGTCGGCCTCTTGCGGCGGGCTGCGCCTGTCGTCCCGTTGCGGGGGCTGTGCCCGCCGGCCCCTTGCCGGAGCTGCGCCTGTGGGCTGCTTGCGGGGGCTGCGCCCGCCGCCCCTTGCCGGAGCTGCGCCTGTGGGCTGCTTGCGGGGGGCTGCGCCTGTCGGCCTCTTGCGGGGGGCGCCTGTTGTCCCGTTGCGGCGGGCTGCGCCTGTCGTCCCGTTGCGGGGGCTGCGCCTGTCGGCCTCTTGCGGGGGGGGGCGCCTGTTGTCCCGTTGCGGCGGGCTGCGCCGGGCCTGCTTGCGGGGGGCTGCGCCTGTCGGCCTCTTGCGGGGGCTGCGCCTGTCGTCCCGTTGCGGCGGGCTGCGCCTGTCGTCCCGTTGCGGGGGCTGTGCCCGCCGGCCCCTTGCCGGAGCTGCGCCTGTGGGCTGCTTGCGGGGGCTGCGCCTGTCGGCCTCTTGCCGGGGGTCGCGCCCGCTGACCTGTTGCCGGGGGCTGCCCCCGGCCCCCTTGCCCCTGCCGGGGGCTGCGCCGCTCGGTCCCGGGTGGGGTGCGCTCCCAGTCCTTCGATGTCGGTCGTCTGAACGGCCTCGCGCTCAATCGGCGGGCGGGCTTGCCGCAGTCAGCCCGAGCAACAGGACCCGGGTGAGACCCCGCACCCACTCCTCGTCCGCCGGGCGGGCGCTCACCAGGGTGCGGTGGACCACCGCGCCTGCCACCATGTCGAAGATCAGGTCGGCCGTGCGGGCCGCCCCCTCCGGGTCGGTCTCGGGAGGCAGCTCGCCGCGGGCCGTCGCGCGGGCGCGGCCCGCCAGGACCAGGCGTTTTTGGCGGTCGACGATGGAGGCGCGGATCCGTTCGCGCAGGGCGTCGTCCCGGGTGGACTCCGCCACCACCGCCATCAGGCCGCTCTTGGCGTCCGGGCGGTCCAGGATCGCCGCGAACTGCAGCACCACGCCCTCGATGTCCGCGGCCAGGCTGCCCCGGTCCGGCAGCTCCAGCTCGTCGAAGAGTTCGGCCACCGCGTCGACCACGAGTTCGTTCTTGCCCGCCCAGCGGCGGTAGAGGGTCGTCTTCGCCACCCCCGCCCGTGTCGCCACGTCTCCCAGCGTGAGCTTCGACCAGCCCAGCTCGACCAGCGCCTCGCGCGTCGCCGCCAAAATCGCGGCGTCCGCGGCGGCGCTGCGGGGGCGCCCCGGACGGCCTGCGGACGGGCTGCTCTGCATGTCAGTGACCATATCCGGCCCAGGCAATGGCGATATCTGTCCGTCGTGTGAAGTGGTGAGGGAGATCACCGGCGGACTGGCCACAGCCACGCCCGGAGACAGTTACGCTACGACTCGTAGCGAAAGCGTACGCGCACCGTGCGTGCCGTGTTCGCGAGCGACGACCACTGGCGCCGGGTGGGGACCCGGCCACCGAGCACGACCCGCCGGGCGCAGTCCCGGGCACGGCTTTGACCATGCTTTTCACAGCGGCGTACGGAAGGGGGAGGATGTACTCATGCAGCCACGGAACATGTCCATGAGCGGAGTCGTCGACCTCGCCGCGGTGAAGGCAGCCCAGGAGGCGAAGGCGAAGGCGGAGCAGGCGCGCGCCGAAGCGGCCCGGCAGGGCGGGGGAGGGGCGGTCTCCCCGGCCGACCTCGTCATCGACGTCGACGAGGCGGGGTTCGAGTACGACGTCCTGCAGCGGTCCACCGAGGTGCCCGTCGTCATCGACTTCTGGGCCGAGTGGTGCCAGCCCTGCAAGCAGCTGAGCCCGGTCCTGGAGCGGCTGGCCGTCGAGTACAACGGCCGGTTCGTGCTCGCCAAGATCGACGTCGACGCCAACCAGATGCTGATGCAGCAGTTCGGCATCCAGGGGATCCCGGCCGTCTTCGCCGTCGTCGCCGGGCAGGCGCTGCCCCTCTTCCAGGGCGCCGCCCCCGAACAGCAGATCCGCGCGACCCTCGACCAGCTCGTCCAGGTCGCCGAGCAGCGCTTCGGTCTGACCGGTCTGACCGTCGACCCCGACGCCGAGCCGGGCGGCGCCCAGCCGGCCCCTCAGACCCCGGCGGGCCCTTACGACGCCTTGCTCGAAGCGGCCGTCGAGGCGCTGGACGCGGGCGACTTGGGCGGTGCGATCCAGGCGTACAAGAACGTGCTGAGCGACGACCCGGGCAACACGGAGGCCAAACTGGGCCTCGCCCAGGCCGAGTTGCTGCAGCGGGTGCAGGGGGCCGACCCGCAGCAGGTACGCAAGGAGGCCGCGGAGAAGCCCGGTGACGTGGCGGCACAGATCGCCGCGGCCGACCTGGATCTGGTGGGCGGACACGTGGATGACGCGTTCGGGCGGCTCATCGAGACGGTGCGGCGAACGGCGGGGGACGACCGGGACGCCGCACGGCTGCGGCTGCTGGAACTCTTCGAGGTGGTGGGCGCCGACGACCCGCGCGTGACGGCGGCGCGGAGGGCGCTCGCGAGGGCCTTGTTCTGACCAGTCGCTAAACGCCCGGGGTTGTGATGCCCGGGTGAAAGATTTGCCGACAGAGGTTGACGGCGGCCGCGCTTTACCAAATCTTGGTAATCGCGGCCGCTGTTACTGCGAGTAAGACGGGCCCGTTGTTCTGTGGGGTTCTGTCCGCTCTTCAACCGTTTCGCCATCTCCCTTTGTGCCACGAAGAGTTGCCGGGCGATGCCGGGCGGTCGTCGGGTGGTTATCCGGCCGTTACTAGTGAGTAACGAACCCCCTTGCGGGGGCGGCGAGAATGCACCACGATCGGCCACGCTCGGTCCATCGCCGTACCCGACACCCAGCCGGGGCAACGGCTTTTCGTGGGTCCCCACCGGGCAGGAGCCGGCGGCAGTGGCGTCGGCTCTTGGACAGGGGGGTCTCCGCCGCGGCGGAGCCTGTCCGGAGGTTGTGCGTGATGTGTGTCAGGCGCGACCAGTGGTTGTCGCTCGGGGGTGATCGCCGGTGATTGGGGCGCGGTTCGCGCCTCCGAGCGCGGGCGCTCTCCTTCCCGAGGACGTAGCACTTCTCCCATCCCTGCCCGGCCAAGCCGCCGACCGGCAGCGAGCCGGGATCAGGAGATGTACGTCCGAGAAGGAGGAAATATGGAGTCCCAGGTGCGTGGCGGGACCAGATGGAAGCGGTTCGCTGTGGTCATGGTGCCCAGCGTCGCCGCGACAGCAGCAATAGGTGTCGCCCTCGCGCAGGGCGCTCTCGCCGCGTCGTTCAGCGTGTCGGGGCAGGATTTCAAGGTGACCGCCGGCCAGTTGGTCGGCACCGGCTTCACCCAGTACGGCGCGCTCGACACCGGCAAGGGCCTCGACGGCAAGGACCAGGCACACCCGGTGGCGGTCTCGGCGTTCAACCACGCCACCATCACCAAGATGTGCCAGTCCGTGGTCACCCCGATCCCGTTCCTGAACAAGAACGTCACCTTCAAGCTGACCGCGGGTGACAAGGGCAAGGACGTCGAGGCGGAGCAGCTCTTCATCGACGTCGCCGACCTCGACTCGACTCAGGCCGAGTTCAGCAACATCGACATCGGCGTCGCGGCCGGGAGCGTCACCAAGGGCCCGAAGCCCAAGGCCGACGAGATCCAGCAGCAGAAGACGAGCCCCTACGGGTTCGCCCAGCAGGCCGACAAGGCCGTGCTGACCGATGTGAAGCAGACGGCGTGGGCGACCACCGCCGGCACCTTCAAGCTCGCCAACCTGCACATGGGACTGCAGTGGGGCAGCGGCGAGGGAATCGAGTGCTACTAGGCAGTCGGTGACGGGCGAGGGAGCCACCGGTCTCCCCCGCCCGTCGTCTCTCTGCCCTCGTCCCCGCCCCACCACCCACCGCAGCACCTCCCCTCACCACAGCAACACCGCTCCAGGGAGCTATTCGATGAACGCCGAGTCGCCCGCGCAGAACGAGCACCATCTCCGCGTCTTCCGGCAGCGCTTCCGCGACTGGCGGGGCGCCCGTCCGTTCTGGGCCGGCCTCTTCGTCCTGTTCGGCGGCTTCCCGATCATGTATTTCCCGTACGCGCACATAAAGATCGGTGCGCTCACGGTGGCGATGGCGACCACTGCGGGAGCCGGGTCACTGATCATCGGCGTGCTCCTGGTCGTCCTGGGCCTGACGCTGTGGTTCCAGCAGCACGTACGGGTCTTCGCGGGCGTCGCGGCGATCCTGCTGGCGCTGGTGTCCATCCCGGTGTCCAACTTCGGCGGCTTCGTCGTCGGCTTCCTGTTCGCCCTCATCGGCGGGGCGATGGCCGTGGCGTGGGCGCCGGGACCGCCGCCCGAGCCGCAGGCGGCGCAGGAGGCCGGCATGGGCGAGGGTGGCGCCCCCGGGGCCGTGGACGGTGCGGGTCTGCCGAACGATCTGTCAGGAACGAGCCCGGCCAACGGGGCGAACGGGAGGCACAGTGCCGGCTGACGAGGTGACTCACGGGGCTGACGCGGATGCGTCCCGTGTGAGAACCGGGCCGCGCCACGCGGCCCCCAGGAAGCCGCTGTTCACCAGGTTCCACATGCCGGCCGGGAAGGCGATAGCCCTGGCGGCGATGCCGACGGCGGTCCTCATGGGGATGGGGCTCACACCGACGCTCGCCCGTGCCGCCGACCACACGCCGTCGTCCAAGAACCTGACCGTCGACGAGTACCAGAAGTGCGTGGAGGCCCTGGACAACTCCAAGGACGCCTCGTCCTCGCCTTCGCCGTCGTCATCCGCTTCGGCGAGCCCCTCGAAGTCCGCCGACACGCCGGAGCCGACGTCCTCGGCGTCCCCGGAGGGGACTTCGGGGAAGGCGTCGGGCACCACGTCGGGCAAGACCTCTTCGTCGGATTCAGGTTCCGACGACAAGGCCGTGCCCACGCCGTCGAAGAGCACGTCCGGTACCTCCTCCGGCGGCGGTGCGTCCACGCCGAGCCCGTCGGCCTCCGCGAGCGGCGGGAACCTGCTGGAGACGATCGGCGACGCCATCACGGGCGTCTTCACCGGCGGCTCCGGGTCCGGTTCCGGCTCGTCCGCGAGCCCCTCGGCCACGCCGTCCCCCTCGGCCTCGGCGTCCGCCACGAAGGGCACCGCCGCGCCGAAGGACCTGTCCGGCACCGTCAAGGACACGACCGGGAAGGTCACCGGCACGGTCAAGGACACGGTGAAGGGCGCGACGAAGGCGGCCTCCGAGGCGACCAAGGCGGCGGGCGACACCGTGAAGGCGGCCGAGTCCGCGGCCGCGAGCCCGTCCCCGAGCTCCGGCACATCTGCCGAGGACTGCCCGGCGGCGACCGATGACGAGGGCGGCGTCGAGAAGATCTTGTCCCTGCCCGACAAGCCGTGGCACCTGCAAGCCAGCTCGCTGCTGCTCAAGGGCGCCGACTACCAGGGCGTCGTCAAGGTCCGCACCGCGAACGGCACCATCAAGAGGGTCCTGAAGTACGTCATCTCCGACGGCACCGAGATCGGCGACCTGCACCAGCTGGTCGACGGCCCCAACGGTGTGACGTACCACGTCCAGGGCGCCAAGGGATCGAAGTCCACCATCACCGGCGGCAAGACGGTGATGTACACGGAGAGCATCTCCGGCAACCTGCTCGGCCTGATCCCCGTCACGTTCAGCCCGGACAACCCACCGCCGCTCAACATCCCGCTGATCTACTTCACCAACGTGAAGGTGACCCAGGCCGGCCAGTTCGGTGGAACGCTGACCATCCCGGGTATGCGTCAGTACGTCACCGGCGCGAACTGAGCGCCTCTTAAGACCCGTTCGGGAGCCGCACACAGAGGGCGCCCCCCGCCGTACGGCAGGGGGCGCCCTCGCGTGTGTCAGTTGCGTCCGCCCTCGCCCAGGTGGTGGACGCGGACCATGTTCGTGGTGCCGGGGACGCCGGGCGGGGAGCCGGCGGTGATCACCACGATGTCGCCCTCGTTGAACCGGTTGAGCTTGACCATCTCCTGGTCGACCAGCTCCACCATCTCGTCGGTGCTGTTCACGAACGGCACGATGTGCGACTCCACGCCCCAGCTCAGCGACAGCTGGTTGCGGGTGGACTCGTCCGTGGTGAACGCCAGGATCGGCTGGGCCGCGCGGTAGCGGGACAGCCGGCGGGCGGTGTCGCCGGACTGGGTGAAGGCCACCAGGCCCTTGCCGCCGAGGAAGTCCGCGATCTCGGCCGCGGCGCGCGCCACCGAACCGCCCTGCGTACGCGGCTTCTTGCCCGGAACCAGTGGCTGCAGGCCCTTGGAGAGCAGTTCCTCCTCGGCCGCCTGGACGATCTTCGACATCGTCTTGACCGTCTCGATCGGGTACGCGCCCACGCTGGACTCGGCGGAGAGCATGACCGCGTCGGCGCCGTCCAGGATCGCGTTGGCCACGTCGGAGGCCTCTGCGCGGGTCGGACGGGAGTTGGTGATCATCGACTCCATCATCTGGGTCGCCACGATCACCGGCTTGGCGTTGCGGCGGCACAGCTCGATGAGCCGCTTCTGCACCATCGGGACCTTCTCGAGCGGGTACTCGACGGCCAGGTCGCCGCGGGCGACCATCACGCCGTCGAACGCCATCACGACGTCCTCCATGTTCGCCACCGCCTGCGGCTTCTCCACCTTGGCGATGACCGGGACGCGGCGGCCCACCTCGTCCATGATGCGGTGGACGTCCTTGACGTCGTTGGCGTCCCGCACGAAGGACAGCGCGACCATGTCGCAGCCCATGCGCAGCGCGAACCGCAGGTCCTCGACGTCCTTCTCGGACAGCGCCGGCACGTTCACCGCGGCGCCGGGCAGGTTGATGCCCTTGTGGTCGGAGATGACGCCGCCCTCGATGACGATCGTCCTCACCCGGGGGCCCTCGACGTCCAGGACCTTCAGCTCGACGTTGCCGTCGTTGATCAGGATCTGGTCGCCCTTGGAGACGTCCCCCGGCAGGCCCTTGTACGTCGTGCCGCAGATCGACTTGTCGCCCGGCACGTCCTCGGTGGTGATGGTGAACTCGTCACCGCGCACCAGCTCGACCGGACCCTCGGCGAAGGTCTCCAGGCGGATCTTCGGGCCCTGCAGGTCGGCGAGGACGCCGATGGCCTTGCCGGTCTCGGCGGACGCGGCACGGACGCGGACGTACCGGCCCTCGTGCTCTTCGTGCGTGCCGTGGCTGAAGTTGAAGCGGGCCACATTCATGCCGGCTTCGATCAGCGAGACGAGCATCTCGTGGGAGTCGACCGCGGGGCCGAGAGTACAGACGATTTTCGAACGGCGCATGGGGGCGATCCTATCGGTTTGTTTCGCTACGGAATATTCCGTCTGGCGGAAAATACAAATGGGCGGGTTCGCGCTCAGGCGAGAGCCGTCGAATTTCTTCAGTTGCCCTTTCCGGTGCCCTTGCCGACCAGTGCGTAGGTCTGCGTGGCGATCTCCAGTTCCTCGTCGGTCGGCACCACCGCGACCGCCACCCGCGCGGACACGGGCGAGATCAGCCGCGGCTGGTCGCCGCGCACGGCGTTCAGGTCGGCGTCCACCGCCAGGCCCAGGCCCTCCAGGCCCGCGACGGCGGCCTCACGCACCGCTGCGGCGTTCTCGCCCACACCCGCCGTGAAGGCGACCGCGTCCACCCGGCCGAGTACCGCGTAATAGGCGCCGATGTACTTCCTCAGTCGATGGATGTAGATGTCGAAGGCGAGCCGCGCCTCCTCGTCGCCCTCTTCGATCCGCCGGCCGATCTCCCGCATGTCGTTGTCGCCGCACAGACCGAACAGACCGCTCCTCTTGTTGAGAAGAGTGTCGATCTCGTCCATGGACATTCCGCCAACACGCTGCAAATGGAAGATGACGGCCGGGTCCAGGTCACCCGAGCGCGTCCCCATCACCAGACCCTCGAGCGGGGTGAGCCCCATGGAGGTGTCCACGCACTTCCCGCCCCTGACCGCCGAGGCGGACGCCCCGTTGCCCAGGTGCAGCACGATGACGTTGACGTCCTCGGGCGCCTTGCCCAGCAGCTTCGCGGTCGCCCGGGACACATACGCGTGCGAGGTCCCGTGGAACCCGTACCGCCGGATCCGGTGCCGGTCCGCGATCTTCGTGTCGATCGCGTAACGCGCCGCGTGCTCCGGCATCGTCGTGTGGAACGCCGTGTCGAAGACGGCGACCTGCGGCAGGTCGGGGCGCAGCGCCATGGCCGTGCGGATGCCGGTGAGGTTGGCCGGGTTGTGCAGCGGCGCGACCGGGATCAGCCGCTCGATCTCGGTGAGCACGGCGTCGTCGATGACGGTGGGCTCGGTGAAGAACATGCCGCCGTGCACCACGCGGTGGCCGATGGCGGCCAGCTCGGGCGAGTCGACGCCCAGCCCGTCCCTGTCCAGCTCCTCGGCGACCGCCTTCAGGGCGGCCTGGTGGTCGGCGATCGGCCCGTTCTGCTCCCGGGTGTCGCCCGTGGTGAGCGCCGTGTGCTTGATCCGCGAGGTCTGCTCGCCGATGCGCTCGACGAGGCCCACGGCCAGCCTGCTGCCGTCACGCATGTCCAGCAGCTGGTACTTCACGGAGGAGGAGCCGGAGTTCAGGACGAGGACACGGGACGGGCTCACTGGGCGGTTGCCTTCTGCTCGGGGGTCTGGGCCTGGATCGCCGTGATGGCGACGGTGTTGACGATGTCGGAGACGAGGGCGCCCCGGGAGAGGTCGTTGACGGGCTTGCGCAGGCCCTGCAGGACCGGTCCGACGGCGATCGCGCCGGCCGAGCGTTGCACGGCCTTGTAGGTGTTGTTGCCGGTGTTCAGGTCCGGGAAGATCAGCACCGACGCCTGCCCGGCGACCTCCGAGCCCGGCAGCTTGGTGGCCGCGACGCTGGGCTCGACGGCGGCGTCGTACTGGATCGGACCCTCGATCTTCAGATCGCTGCGGCGCTGCCGCACCAGCTCGGTGGCCTCGCGCACCTTGTCGACGTCGGCGCCGAAGCCGGAGCTGCCCGTGGAGTACGACAGCATCGCGATCCGCGGCTCCACCCCGAACTGCTCGGCGGTGGCGGCCGACTGGATGGCGATGTCGGCGAGCTGCTCGGCGTTCGGGTCCGGGTTCACGGCGCAGTCGCCGTAGACGAGGACCTTGTCGGCGAGGCACATGAAGAAGACCGAGCTGACGATCTTCGCGTCCGACTTGGTCTTGATGATCTCGAAGGCGGGCCGGATGGTGGCGGCCGTGGAGTGCACGGACCCGGACACCATGCCGTCGGCGAGCCCCTCCTGGACCATCAGGGTGCCGAAGTAGTTCACGTCGGAGACGACGTCGTACGCCAGCTCGACCGTGACCCCCTTGTGGGCGCGCAGCGCCGCGTACTTCTCGGCGAAGGCGTCGCGCAGCTCCGAGGTGGCCGGGTCGATCAGCTGCGAGTCGCCGAGGTCGATGCCGAGGTCGGCGGCCTTCTTGCGGATCTGGTCGACGGGCCCGAGCAGCGTGAGGTCGCACACCCCGCGGCGCAGCAGCACCTCCGCGGCGTGCAGCACCCGCTCCTCGGTGCCCTCCGGGAGGACCACCCGGCGCTTGTCGGCGCGGGCCTGCTCCAGCAGCTTGTGCTCGAACATCATCGGCGTGAGCCGGTCGCTGCTCGGCGCGGACACCCGCTTGTTCAGATCCACGGTGTCGACGTACCGCTCGAAGAGCCCGAGCGCCCGCTCCGCCTTGCGCGGGGTGGCCGCGTTCAGCTTCCCCTCCATGGAGAAGAGCTGCTCGGCGGTGGGGAAGCTGGTGCCGGACACCGAGAGCACCGGGGTGCCCGGGGCGAGGCGCGCGGCGAGGGCGAGGACCTCGTCGCGGGGCACCTCGTTCAGCGTCAGCAGCACACCCGCGATCGGTGGGGTCCCGGCGCTGTGCGCGGCCAGTGAGCCCACGACGAGGTCGGCACGGTCGCCCGGGGTGACCACCAGGCAGCCCGGGGTCAGGGCGGCGAGGAAGTTCGGCAGCATGGCACCGCCGAAGACGAAGTCGAGGGCGTCGCGCGCGAGGCCCGAGTCGTCGCCGAGCAGCACCTTGGCGCCGAGGGTGTGGGCGATCTGGGCCACGGTCGGCGCCGAGAGGGCGGGCTCGTCGGGAAGCACGTAACAGGGCACCGGGAGCCGGGAGTCGAGCCCTTCGGCGATCTCGTCGCGGTCGTCGCGGGCCACCCGGTTGACGACCATGGCGAGAACGTCGCAGCCGAGCCCCTCGTAGGCGCGGTAGGCGTTCGCCGTCTCGGCGCGCACCGACTCCGCGGTCTGCCGGCGGCCGCCCACGACCGGGATCACCGACGCCCCGAACTCGTTGGCGAGCCGGGCGTTGAGGGACAGCTCGTCCGGGAGCTGGGTGTCGGCGAAGTCGGTGCCGAGGACGAGGACGACCTCGTAGTCGCGGGCCACCGCGTGGAACCGGTCGACCAGCGTGGACACCAGCTCGTCCACCCCCCGCTCGGCCTGGAGCGCGGCCGCCTCCTGGTAGCCCATGCCGTACACGGTCGCCGGGTCCTGGGACAGCCGGTACCGGGCGCGCAGCAGCTCGAAGAGGCGGTCGGGGCCGTCGTGGACGAGCGGACGGAAGACGCCGACCCGGTCGACCTGCCGGGTCAGGAGCTCCATGACTCCCAGCTCGACGACCTGGCGGCCGTCGCCGCGGTCGATCCCGGTCACGTACACGCAGCGCGTCACGCGTGCTCTCCGTTTCGTCTCTCGAGGGGGGTGGTCTTGACCGATTCCGAATGCTTTTGTGGAGTTCTGCGGAGGCTGAAAATCCTCCACGCGGGTGAGCAGAACCCTCTTGACAATACCCCTGGGCGCGGATAGGGCGCCCCTCCGGTACCAGGGATCGAGGGCGGGTATGCGCGATCGGCACCGGCCTGTGAGCCGTGAAACAATCGGACTGGCTCACCGGTATCGACAGCGAGCAGGAGACACAGCACGATGCGCATCGGAGTACTCACCGCAGGCGGCGACTGCCCGGGCCTGAACGCAGTGATCCGGTCGGTCGTGCACCGAGCGGTAGCGCAGTACGGCGACGAGGTGATCGGCTTCGAGGACGGCTACCGGGGTCTTCTGGACGGCCACTACCGCACCCTCGACCTCGACGCCGTGAGCGGCATCCTCGCCCGTGGCGGCACCATTCTCGGCTCCTCCCGGCTGGAGCGCGACCGGCTGCGCGAGGCCTGCGAGAACGCCTCGGACATGATCCGCGACTTCGGCATCGACGCCCTCATCCCGATCGGCGGCGAGGGCACCCTGACGGCGGCGCGCATGCTCTCGGACGCGGGCCTGCCGGTCGTCGGCGTGCCCAAGACGATCGACAACGACATCTCGTCCACGGACCGCACCTTCGGCTTCGACACCGCGGTCACCGTGGCCTCCGAGGCCATGGACCGCCTGAAGACGACGGCCGAGTCGCACCAGCGCGTGATGGTCGTGGAGGTCATGGGCCGCCACGCCGGCTGGATCGCGCTGGAGTCGGGCATGGCGGCCGGCGCCCACGGCATCTGCCTCCCCGAGCGCCCCTTCGACCCGGCCGACCTGGTCAAGATGGTCGAGGAGCGCTTCGCCCGCGGCAAGAAGTTCGCGGTGGTCTGCGTCGCCGAGGGCGCCCATCCCGCCGAGGGCACCATGGACTACGGCAAGGGCGAGATCGACCAGTACGGCCACGAGCGCTTCCAGGGCATCGGCACGGCCCTCGCGTACGAGCTGGAGCGGCGGCTCGGCAAGGAGGCCAAGCCGGTCATCCTCGGCCACGTCCAGCGCGGCGGCGTACCGACCGCCTACGACCGGGTGCTCGCCACCCGTTTCGGCTGGCACGCGGTCGAGGCCGCGCACCGCGGCGAGTTCGGCAGGATGACGGCGCTGCGCGGCACCGACGTGGTGATGGTGCCGCTGGCGGAGGCGGTGACCGAGCTGAAGACGGTACCGAAGGACCGGATGGACGAGGCGGAGTCGGTGTTCTAGAACACCGGGTTCGTCGTTCTGGAACACCGGGTTCGTCGCTAGGAGTTCCTCTCGACCGTCTCCCAGAAGATCTCCACCACGCGGTCGAGGTAGTCGCGGCCGGCCTCACCGGCGTCGGCCGCGGCGGAGCCCGCGCCCCAGTTCAGCGTGGCGGTCATCCGCCCCTGGTAGTCGGCGTGCATCTCCTCGAGGACGTCCTCGACGAGCGGCCGCTTAAGGGGCAGCATTTTGCCGACCTGGCGGACGTACGCCTGCCAGCGGGTGGTGACCGCGCCGCGCAGCAGCTGGGCGAGCCGGCCCCCGCGCCCGGTCACGGTGACGAAGTCGGGCAGGGACAGCTGGAGCACCTCGGCGAGGGCGGCGGACTGCCGGTCGTTGCCGCGCCAGGCGTCCGCCTCCTCCATCCGCACGTAGGCGAGGAGCTCGAGGCCCACGGCGTCCGCCACGTCCTCCTGTGCGAGCCCGCGCGCGAGACGGTGCTCGCGCAGGGTGCGGGGCGCGCCGATGAGTTCGCCCGGGGCACACCACAACACGCCCGCGAGCGCGGTCAGTTCGTGCGGCCTCGGAGTGGCGGCCCCGCCCTCCCAGTCGATCACGAGGTCGGGTGTGACATGGGGGAGCCCGTACGAGGAGCGCATCGTGTGGGCGACGTGCTCGGGTGCCATGCCCAGGGCCACCCGGAGGCGGCGGGCGGCGGCGGCGTCGAAGGGCGGGGTGGGTGGGTGCGGTTGCCGGGCCTGCGGTGGATGCACGAGCACAAGGTAGAGCGCCTGGGCTCATGCGACTACGGACTGTTCGGCCATACTCACGCATCGTAGGAACGTACGGCTCCGTGCCCTGCCCGGCGGGAGCGGCTACCGCCCCCGCTCCGCCGCCGTCACCCACCGGTACACCAACTCCGGCCGCCCCACCTGCCCGTACAACGGGCTCCGCCCCGCCCGACCCGCGTCCACCAGGTGTTCCAGATACCGCCGGGCAGTGATCCGCGAGATCCCCACGGCTTCGGCGACGCCCGCCGCCGTGAGCCCCTCCTCCGCGTCCCGCAGCACCCCCGTCACCCGCTCCAGTGTCGGGGCGCTGAGCCCCTTGGGCAGCGCCGCCGGACCCGGGGCCCGCAGGGTGGCCAGGGCGCGGTCGACCTCGTCCTGGCCGCTCGCCTCGCCCACCGCCTCGCGGAACTCCGCGTACCGCACCAGCCGGTCCCGCAGCGTCGCGAACGTGAACGGCTTCAGCACGTACTGCACGACTCCCAGGGAGACGCCCTCCCGCACCACCGCGAGATCCCGCGCCGAGGTCACCGCGATGACGTCCGCGTGGTAGCCGGCCGCCCGCAGGGAGCGCGCCAGTTGCAGACCGTGCACGTCGGGCAGGTGCAGGTCCAGCAGGAGGAGGTCCACCCGCGTGCGCTCCAGGGCGCGGCGCGCCTCTGCTCCCGTGGCGGCCTTGCCGACCGCCGTGAAGCCCGGGACCCGGCCCACGTACATCACGTGCGCGTCGGCGGCGACCGGGTCGTCCTCCACGACCAGGACGCGGATGGGCTCGGTCATGCGTCACCTCCGGACGCGGGCGCGGTGGGGGTGCGTCTCATGCGTCACCTCCGGACGCGGGCGCGGTGGGGGTGCGTCTCATGCGTCACCTCCGGACGCGGGCGCGGTGGGGGTGCGTCTCATGCGTCACCTCCGGACGCGGGCGCGGTGGGGGTGCGTCTCATGCGTCACCTCCGGACGCGGGCGCGGTGGGGGTGCGTCTCATGCGTCACCTCCGGACGCGGGCGCGGTGCGGGAGCCTCTCATGCGTCACCTCCGGGCAGGGCGGTCTCGGCGGCCGGTGACGTCCGCGGCGCCGCAATGGCCGCCCCCACGGTAGGCAACGGCACCCGGGCCTCGAACTCCGCCCCGCCTCCGGGCGCCTCCGAGACCGTGAGGGTGCCGTCGTGGCGGCGTACCGTCTGGCGGACCAGGGCGAGGCCCAGGCCGCGGCCGCCCGGGGCGGTGGCGGGCTTCGTCGACCAGCCGCGTTCGAACACCGACTCCGCGTGCGCGGGGTCCACACCGTCCCCGGTGTCCGACACCCGCAGGACCAGGTCCGGGCCCTCCGTGTACGCGGTCACCGTCACCCGGGCGCCTACCGAGCCCTGGGCCGCGTCCACCGCGTTGTCGATCAGGTTGCCGAGGATCGTCACCAGGTCCCGGGAGGGGAGGGAGGGCGGCAGCAGACCGTCGTCGATGCTGCTGTCCTCCGACACCACCAGCTCCACGCCCCGCTCGTTCGCCTGCGCCGCCTTGCCGAGCAGCAGTGCCGCCAGCACCGGCTCGTTGACCGCTGCGACCACCTGGTCGGTGAGGGCCTGCGCCAGTTCCAGCTCGGCCGTGGCGAAGTCGACCGCCTGCTCGGCGCGGCCAAGCTCGATCAGTGAGACCACCGTGTGCAGCCGGTTCGCCGCCTCGTGCGCCTGGGAGCGCAGCGCCTGGGTGAAGCCGCGCTCCGAGTTCAGCTCGCCCGTCAGCGCCTGCAGCTCGGTCACGTCGCGCAGGGTGACGACGGTGCCCCGGCGTTCGCCGCCGGAGACCGGGGAGGTGTTCACCACCAGGACCCGGGTCGCCGTCAGATGCACCTCGTCGACCCGGGGCTCGGAGGACAGCAGCGCGCCCGTCAGCGGGGCCGGCAGTCCGAGCTCCGCCACCGAGCGGCCCACCACCTCGCCGCTCACCCCGAGCAGCTCCCGGCCGCCGTCGTTGATCAGCGCCACCCGGAACTGGCCGTCCAGCATGAGCAGGCCCTCGCGCACGGCGTGCAGGGCGGCCTGGTGGTAGTCGTGCATACGGCTCAGCTCGGTGGCGTTCATGCCGTGGGTGGAGCGGCGCAGCCGGGCGTTGATCACGTAGGTGCCGATGCCGCCCAGGAACAGCGCGCCGACCGCGACGCCGGCCATGGCGGTCACCTGGTCCTGGACCCGGGCCGTGACCGTCTCGATCTTGATGCCCGCGCTCACCAGGCCGACGATGCGGCCGTCGTCCCGGATGGGGGTGACCGCGCGCTCGGACGGGCCCAGCGTGCCGGTGTACTTCTCGGTGAAGGTCTCGCCCTTCAGCGCGCGCTCGATATGGCCGCGGAAGTGCTCGCCGATGCGCTGGGGGTTGGGGTGGGTCCAGCGGATGCCCTGGGGGTTCATGATCGTGACGAAGTCCACGCCCGTGTGCCGCTGCACCTGGAGCGCGTAGGGCTGGAGCGACCTCGTCGGGTCGGCGGTGCGGATCGCCGCCCGGACCGACGGGGAGTCCGCGACCGAGCGGGCCACCGCCGTCGCCTGCCGGTCGGCCGCCTGGCGGGCCTGGCTGTGGTCGCTGACGTAGGTGAAGAGCGCGTACCCGGCGACGAGCACCGCGATCAGCACGGCCTGCATGGCGAACAGCTGACCTGCGAGGCTGCGGGGTCTCGGTATGTGGGGCACACGCATGGGTTCAGTCTGCCTCGCCGTTCCCGCTCTCCGTATAAGCGAGAACTAAATGAACGGAAGGGTGACCGCCCTCACAGGGGCGGGAGATAGTCACCGCATCCCCCGGGGAGCGTGCGCCGCCTCCCGGACCCCGGGAGTACACGCCCCGGATCACGGGAGTACACCTCCCGGAATCCCGGGACGACGCCTCCCGGACCCCGGGAGTACGCCTCCCGCCATCCCCCGGACGTGAGCCGCACGCCGGATCAACCGACGACGTCGTCGAGGAGGGCAGCCGTGGCCAGCACAGCCCGAACGGCACCTGCCGCGCCCGCAGCCAAGCGGGACCGCACCCACTATCTGTACATCGCCGTGATCGTCGCGGTGGCGCTCGGCATCGCCGTGGGCCTCGCCGCCCCCGATGCCGCGGTCCAGCTCAAGCCCCTCGGCACCGGCTTCGTGAACCTGATCAAGATGATGATCTCGCCGATCATCTTCTGCACGATCGTGCTGGGCATCGGTTCGGTACGCAAGGCCGCCAAGGTCGGGGCCGTCGGCGGCATAGCCCTCGGCTACTTCCTGGTGATGTCCCTGGTGGCGCTCACCATCGGCCTGGTGGTGGGGAACGTCCTGCACCCGGGTGAGGGCCTGCACCTGACGAACGCGATCAAGCAGGCGGGCCACGCGCAGGTGTCGTCCGACGCTCTGCCGCCGGTCGACTTCGCACTCTCGATCATCCCGACGACGTTCGTCTCCGCCTTCACCGAGGGCCAGGTCCTGCAGACCCTGCTCGTCGCGCTCCTCGCCGGGTTCGCCCTGCAGGCCATGGGTTCCGTCGGCACGCCGGTGCTGCGTGGCATCGAGCACATCCAGCGGCTCGTCTTCCGCATCCTCGCCATGGTGATGTGGGCCGCGCCGATCGGTGCCTTCGGTGCGATCGCCGCCGTCGTGGGCTCCTCCGGCCTGGCCGCGCTCAAGAGCCTTGCCGTGCTGATGCTCGGCTTCTACATCACCTGCGTCCTGTTCGTCTTCGTCGTGCTCGGAGCGGTGCTGCGCATCGTCTCGGGCCTGAACATCTTCTCGCTGCTGAAGTACCTGGCCCGTGAGTTCCTGCTGATCCTGTCCACCTCCTCCTCCGAGTCCGCCCTGCCGCGGCTCATCGCGAAGATGGAGCACCTGGGCGTCAGCAAGCCGGTGGTCGGCATCACCGTCCCGACCGGCTACTCCTTCAACCTCGACGGCACCATGATCTACATGACCATGGCGTCGCTCTACATCGCCGACGCGCTGGGCACGCCGATGTCCGTCGGCGAGCAGATCCCGCTGCTGCTCTTCCTCCTCGTCGCCTCCAAGGGCGCGGCGGGCGTCAGCGGCGCCGGCCTCGCCACGCTGGCCGGTGGTCTGCAGTCGCACAAGCCCGCGCTGGTCGACGGCGTCGGCCTGATCGTCGGCATCGACCGCTTCATGAGCGAGGCACGCGCCCTGACGAACTTCGCGGGCAACGCCGTGGCCACGGTCCTGATCGGCACCTGGACCAAGGAGATCGACAAGGAGCGGGTGCGGCAGGTGCTCGCCGGGCAGCTGCCCTTCGACGAGACCACGCTGCTGGACGAGGGCCACTCGGCGGTCCCGGTCGACGAGGCCGAGGCGGCCGGGCAGGACGGCGACAAGGAGCTGGCCAAGGCGTAGGCGCTCCGCTGGTGGGGCGGTCCGGCAGCTGCGGGCCGTCCGTGGCCGGTCGCGCACCTTCCCCGCGCCCCTTGAGGGGCGCCACTCACCCCGAGCGGTCGAGCCTCCCCCCGTGGGCTCGGCCGCTCGGCCTTTTCCGTTTCCGGGCGGTCTTCAGCCGCTCAGCTTCGCCACCAGCTCGCCGGCCCGCTCGGCGGGCACCCCCGCCGCGGTCAGCAGTGTGACCGCGGCGGAGCCGCCCGCCTCCCGCGCCGCCAGCAGGCCGTCGTTCACCGCCTCCATCAGTGCGATCAGCATCTGCTCGTGCACATACGCCAGCGCCTGCGGCGGCAGCGGCGATGCGAAGACGCCCTGCTCCAGACCGCGCGCCAGGATCTCCGTACACGCCTTGCGGACCGGTGCCAGCCGGTCGCGGATGCCCTGCACGGTGACGCTGCGCTGGGCCAGCGCCACCAGGATCCGGTAGCGGTCGGCGACCTCCCACACCGTGAGCACCGAGCGGGCCAGCGCCTCGGCCGGGTCCGTGACGCCCTCACGGCCCGCCGCGTGCGCCGCCGCCACCGCCTCCACCGCGCCGTCGACAAGGGTGCTGATCAGCGCCTCACGGCTCGGGAAGTGCCCGTACACCGTGCGCCGTACGACGCCCGCGGCCCGGGCGATCTGGTCCATGGACGCGTCCGGGTCGCGCAGCAGCTCGGCCAGCGCGACATCCAGGATGCGGCGGCGGTTTACATCGGCCCGGCTGGCGTTACCCGTGGTCATGGCTGCCATTGTGCACGGCCCGCGTGATGTCCGTACGCCTCCACAGGGCCTCCACCTCCTCCATTTGCACACAGCTGTGCAATGCCGTATCTTGCACAGTGTTGTGCAGTTGCACGGTGATGTGCAAGTCGCTGTGCACGTCATGGGCGATGGAGGAGAGAGGAAGGCCCGCACTCATGCGTCTCGTCATGAACGAACCGGTCGAGAGGACGGACCGGCCCTACCCCAGGCGCTGGTGGGCGCTGCTCGTGCTCTGCCTGAGCCTGCTGATCATCGTGATGGCGAACACCGCCCTCACCGTCGCCGCCCCCGACATGACCCGCGACCTCGGCCTGTCCAGCGCCGACCTGCAGTGGGTCATCGACGGCTACACCGTCCCGTACGCGGCGCTGATGCTGCTGCTCGGCGCGATCGGCGACAAGTACAGCCGACGCGGGGCGCTGGTCCTCGGGCTCGTCGTCTTCGGCGGCGGCGCCGTCTTCGGCTACCTCGCCGACAGCGCCGCCACCGTGATCGCGGCGCGAGCCGTGATGGGCGTCGGCGCCGCGCTGATCATGCCCGCCACGCTCTCCCTGCTCGCCGCGACCTTCCCGCGCGCCGAACGCGCCAAGGCGATCACCCTGTGGACCGCGACCGCGGGGCTCGCCATCGCGGCCGGACCGGTCGTCGCAGGAGCCCTGCTCAAGGACCACGGCTGGTCCTCGACCTTCCTGATCAACGTGCCGATCGCCGCCGTGGCCCTGGTCGCCGCCTTCGTCCTGGTCCCGCCGTCCAGGGCCGCCCACCACGACCGGATCGACATCGTCGGCGGGCTGCTGTCGGTGGTCTGGGTCGGCTCGCTCGTCTACATGATCATCGAGGGGCCGCACTTCGGTTGGGGCGCCAAGGCCGTCACGGCCGCCGTGGTCGCGGGAGTCGGCCTCGTGCTGTTCGTCGCCTGGGAGCTGCGCCACCCGCGCCCGGTCCTGGACGTGCGCCGCTTCGCCCACCGCCGCTTCGCCGGCTCCAACCTCGCCGTCGCGCTGTTCTTCCTGGCGGTCTTCGGCGCGTTCTACTACCTCACCCAGCACCTGCAGTTCGTCCTCGGCTACGACGCCCTGCAGACCGGTGTGCGCATGCTGCCGCTCGCGGGAGCCGTGTTCGTGGGCTCGGCGCTGACCGGGTTCCTCACCCCGCGCGTCGGCATGAGGATCACCGTCACCGCGGGCATGGTCGGCGGCACGGCGGCGCTCGCGCTGCTCACCCGCGTCGACGCCGGATCCACCTACGGCGACTTCGTGCTGCCCCTGGTGATCCTGGGCCTCGCGATCGGCCTCGCGCTCTCGCCCTGCACCGACGCGATCATGGGTGCGTTCCCGGAGTCCGAGCTGGGCGTGGGCGGCGCCGTCAACGACACCTCCCTCGAACTCGGCGGCTCGCTCGGCATCGCCCTCCTCGGTTCGGTGCTCGCCAACTCCTACTCGTCGCACCTGGCGGACGCCACCGCGGGCAGCCGGCTCCCGGCGAACACGCTGGACACCGCGCAGGACTCCGTCGGCGCCGGATACGCGGTGGCGCAGGGCATCGGCGACAAGGCCCGGCAGCTCGCCGAGCAGGCCGCACACGCGGGCAGCGCCCAGCAGGCCGCACAGCTCAAGGCGCAGGCCGGCCAGCTCACGGACGGCGCCCGGCAGATGGCCGACGCGGTCGGCTCGTCCTTCGCGGACGCCGTCGCCCACACCAGCCTGGTCGGCGCGGTGATCCTCGGAGCAGGCACCGTCCTGGTCGCCGCGCTGCTGCCGCGCAGGGACCGCCCCGCGCAGCCCGCCGAGGAGCAGGCCGAAGAGCGGGAACTCGTGACCGCCGAACGCCACTGACCTCGACGGGAACCCCGCGCCCTGCCCCCACGTCTCGTAGGACATGCACTACCGTGCCGTGCCGGAACGACCGGCACGGCACCTTCATGCGGGAGGCACGGGGGCAATGAAGATCGACTGGGACCGGCGCACCTGCGCGCGCCGCGGTCATGTGACCTACGCGCCGGACGACCCCCGGCTGCGGCTCCGGCTGCACGCCCAGACCGCACTCGGGGACGTGTGGCGCTGCCTGCGCTGCGGGGACTTCGTGCTCGGCGAGCCGCGCGGCTCGGGACCGGCCGGCGACGCCCCGCTCGTGCCGCGCGGCAAGGTGCTGCGCGACCTGTTCATCCTGCGCTTCCTGGCGATCGAGCGGGCCGTTCGCGGGGTGTTCATCGTGCTGGTCGCGGTGGCGGTGTGGAGGTTCAGCAACAGCCAGGACGCGGTGCGGCGGCTGTTCAACGAGTACCTGGAGGTCTTCCGGCCGGTCTTCCGGCACTTCCACTACGACCTCGACCACTCGCCCGTGGTCGGCACCATCCAGAAGTCCTTCGGCTACCGGCACTCCACGCTGATCCTGGTGGCCGGGCTGCTGCTGGCGTACGCGCTGATCGAGCTGGTCGAGGCGGTCGGACTCTGGTACGCCAAGCGCTGGGCGGAGTACCTGACGGTCGTCGCCACCGCGGCCTTCCTGCCGCTGGAGGTGTACGAACTCACCGAGCACATCAGCGGCCTGAAGATCGCGACACTGGTCCTCAACATCCTCGCGGTCCTCTACATCGCGTTCGCCAAGCGCCTTTTCGGGCTGCGCGGCGGCCGCAAGGCGTTCGAGGAGGAGCGGCGGAGCGCCTCCCTGCTGGAGGTGGAGGAGTCGGCCGGGGTCCTGCTCACGCCCTGAACCGTCCCGGTCGGCCCGGCGGCCCCGCCGCCGGACCGTCCCTGCCCGGGCGTCTCATGACGTACCGGCCGCGTAGCGCCAGAAGTCGCGCATCAGGGCGGGCGGGGTCGGGCTCTCCATCGCGCGCTGGGTGAGCAGGATCGCGACCGTCCCGGTGGCCGGGACGACGTGGGCGCTGGTGCCGGTGCCGCCGATCCAGCCGTAGCGGCCGGGGACGGTCCAGGGATCGGAGGCCGCGATGTCCACCGAGCCGCCGTAGCCCCAGCCCTGCCCCTCGAGGAAGAGGGCGGCCCTCGCGCGCTGCGCCGGGGTGAGCTGGTCGGTGGTCATCCGGCGCACCGACTCCGTGGCGAGGACACGGCGGCCGTCGGGCGTGGTCCCGCCGGCCAGCAGCATGCGGGCGAAGGCCAGCCAGTCGGCGGCCGTACCGGCGAGGCCGCCCCCGCCGGACGGGAACGCCGGCAGGCTGCTCCAGCCGCCGTCCGGGGTGTCGATGGCCTCCAGGCCGTCCGTGCCGTCGGGGCGGTAGGCGGTGGTGAGGCGATGGCGCTTGGCGGCCGGCACCTCGAAGGCGGTGTCGGACATGCCCAGCGGCTCGAGGATCCGCTCGGCCAGCACCTCGGGCAGCGGACGGCCGGTCGCCCGGGCGATCAGCACGCCCTGGAGGTCGGAGCACGTGTGATAGAGCCAGGCCTCGCCCGGCTGGTACAGCAGCGGGAGGCGGGCCAGCTCGGCGACCCAGGTGTCCGGGTCGGGGAGGGCGCCCGGATCCGCGCCGGGCCGCTGCACCTCGAACAGGGCCTTGACCTGGGGCAGGGAGAAGTCCGACGGGAAGCCGTACCCCGCGCGGAAGGTCAGCAGGTCCTGGACCGTGATCTGCCGGGAGGCGGGCACCACGTCGTCGAGCGGACCGGCGGGGGTGCGCACCACGGTGGGGTGCGCCAGCTCCGGGATCCACACGGCGACCGGGGCGTCGAGGGCGAGGGTGCCGTCCTCCACGAGGGTCATCACGGCGGCGGCCACGAGGGGCTTGGTGATCGAGGCGAGGCGGAAGATCGCATCGGGCGGCATCGGCTGCGCGCCGGTGGCGTCCAGCGAGCCGACCGCCGCGGTCTCCGTGCGGCCGTGCCGCTCCACCAGGGCCACGGCGCCCGGCGCCCAGTCCTTGTCGATGTACGTCTTCACGAGGTGGTGCAGGGTGGTCATGGGTCCGTCCGTCCGCCGTCGCCGAGTCCTGTCACAGATGAGACCGCCGGGGCGGGCCGGAGTCATCGGTGCGCGCCGGGGGAGTGGCGGGATTTTTCCCGGGGCCCGCGTGACCGTCTGCGGCGTCGCCTTGCCTGCGGCCTTGCCCTGACGTCGGCGTCAAGGACTACCGTCGCGGACATGCGAATCGGCGAGCTGGCGGCGCGGGCCGGGACCACCACGCGGACCCTGCGGTACTACGAGTCACGGGGGCTGCTGCCCGCGCGGCGCGGTGACAACGGATACCGGACCTACGACGAGCGCGATCTGCGGCTGCTCCAGCAGATCCGCACCCTGCAGGACTTCGGGTTCGACCTGGAGGAGACACGGCCCTTCGTGGAGTGTCTGCGGGCCGGGCACCCGGAGGGCGACTCCTGCCCGGCGTCGCTCGCGGTCTACCGGCGCAAGCTGGACGAACTGGACGCGCTGATCGGGGAGCTGCGGTCGGTGCGGGAGAAGGTCGCCGGACAGCTGGCGCGCGCCGAGCAGGCCCGCGACGGACTGGCCGCCGAGGCGCTGGTTCCGGGAGGTCCGGAACCGCTGTGCGAGCTGGGAGGGCAGGAGCGGTGATCAAGGCGAATGGTGTGGCCGAGGTGACGGACGCGGACTTCGGGGCGGAGGTGCTCGCATCGGATCTGCCGGTGCTGGTGGAGTTCACCGCCGACTGGTGCCCGCCGTGCCGGCAGATGGGGCCGGTGCTCAGCTCCGTGGCTTCGGAGGAGGGTGACCGGCTCAAGGTGGTCCAACTGGATGTGGACACCAATCCGGAGACGACGAACGCCTACAAGGTGCTGTCGATGCCGACCTTCATGGTCTTCCGGAACGGTGAGCCCGTGAAGGCGATGGTGGGGGCGCGGCCCAAGCGGCGGCTGCTGGAGGAGCTGTCCGACGTGCTGTGATGCCCCGCCCGCTACAGCAGAAATCCCCCGAGTAATTGCGCTCGGGGGATTTCTTTCGTATATTCAATGGTTCGCGACTTGGGGAATGGGTCGGGCCGCGAAGAAGTTCAGTGGGCACACTATATCCGGGCGGGAGCTGAATTGTCAAACACCGAATTTCCGGACGATGAATTGCGGCACGAGCAGGAATTCATCGACGGGTTGTACACGCGGGTGGACGCGCTGCGCGGCGACACCGAGGGTTCCGTCGCGGACGCGCTCGCCCAGGGCGACAAGCCCATGCAGGCCCGCCTGGAACGGGACATCCTCGTCGCCGAACGCTCGGGCCTGCTGGCCGCGCTGAACGCCGTGGACGGCTCGCTGTGCTTCGGCCGTATCGACCTCACCTCCGGGACGAGCCACCACATCGGCCGTATCGGACTGCGCGCCGACGACGCCGAGCGCACACCGATCCTGATCGACTGGCGGGCCGAGGTCGCCCGCCCCTTCTACCTGGCCACCGGACACACCCCGATGGGCCTGCGCCGACGCCGGCACATCGCCACCGAGGGCCGCCGGGTCACGGCTCTGCACGACGAGCACCTCGACGTCGCCGACCGCGAACGCACCGGCCACGAGGACCCCGCCGGGGACGACGTGCTGCTCGCCGCGCTCAACGCGGCCCGCACCGGTCGGATGAGCGACATCGTCCGGACCATCCAGGCCGACCAGGACCGCATCATCCGCGCACCCCACCGGGGAGTGCTGGTGGTGGAGGGCGGCCCGGGCACCGGCAAGACGGCCGTCGCGCTGCACCGCGCGGCCTACCTCCTCTACGAGCACCGGGACCTGCTCGCCCGCCGCGCCGTCCTCATCGTCGGCCCCAACCCGGCATTCCTCGGCTACATCGGAGAGGTGCTGCCCTCCCTCGGCGAGACCGGCGTGCTGCTCGCCACGGTCGGCGAGCTGTTCCCGGGGGTGAAGGCCACCGCCGCCGACACACCCCAGGCCGCCGCCGTGAAGGGCCGCGCCGAGATGGCCGACGTGCTCGCACGGGTCGTCGCCGACCGGCAGGCGCTGCCCGACCCGGTCATCGCCATCGAGCACGACCGGGACGTCCTGCTGCTCGACGACGGGCTCGTGAACGTGGCCCGCGAACGCACCCGCGCCGCGAAGCTGCCGCACAACGCGGCGCGCGAGCACTTCGAGGGCCACATCCTCAACACGCTGACGGACATGGTGGCCGAACGGATCGGCACCGACCCGTACGACGGCTCGAACCTCCTCGACGCGAGCGACATCACCCAGATCCGCGACGAACTGGCCGAGAACCCGGAAGTCTGGTCCGCGATCGACCAGTTGTGGCCGCGCCTGACCCCGCAGCGGCTGGTCGCCGACTTCCTCGCCGACCCGGAGGGCCACGTGTCCGACGAGGACGCGGCCGCCATCCGCCGCCCGGTCACCCGCGCCTGGACGACGGCCGACATCCCGCTGCTCGACGAGGCGGCCGAACTCCTCGGCGAGGACGACCGCTCGGCCCGCGCCCGCGCCGAACGCGAGCGGGAGGCGCAGGTGTCGTACGCGCAGGGCGTGCTGGACGTGTCGTACGCCTCCCGGACGTACGAGTTCGAGGACAAGGAGGACAGTGACCCGGAAGCGTCGGAAGTCCTGTCCGCGCACGACATCATCGACGCCGAACGGTTCGCCGAGCGGCACGAGGAGGCCGACCACCGCAGTGCCGCCGAGCGCGCCGCGGCCGACCGCACCTGGGCGTTCGGGCACATCATCGTCGACGAGGCGCAGGAGCTGTCGCCGATGGCCTGGCGCCTGCTGATGCGGCGCTGCCCGACCCGCTCGATGACCCTGGTCGGGGACCCGGCGCAGACGTCCGAGGCCGGCGGGGTCGGCTCCTGGTCGAAGATCCTCGCGCCCTACGTCGAGGACCGCTGGGAGCACACCCGGCTCGGCGTCAACTACCGCACGCCCGCCGAGATCATGGAGGTCGCGGCGGCCGTGGTCCGGGCGGAGCACCCCGGCTTCGAACCGCCGAGCTCGGTGCGTTCCACGGGCGTACGGCCGTGGGCGCGCCGCGCGGTGGACGACCTGCCCGGCACGGTGGCGAAGGCGGCGGCCGAACTCACCCCCACCGAGGGCCGGCTGGCGGTGATCGCTCCGCGCGAGCTCCACCGGGCGCTGGCCGCACGGATCGACGGGGTGACCGCGGGCGGCGAACCGGACCTGACCCGGACCGTGGTCCTGCTCGACCCGCGTCAGGCCAGGGGTCTGGAGTTCGACTCCGTCCTGGTGGTCGAGCCGGGGCGTTACGGCACGAGCGACCTCTACGTGGCGCTGACGCGGGCGACGCAGCGGCTGGGCGTGGTGCACAGCGGGGAGCTGCCCGAGTCACTGGCGGCGGCACTGCAGGACTAGGACGACACGCGACCGAACGCAACGGAAACGGAGATCACCGGGGCATAACAGTTCACGCTTCGATCACCGGCCGTGCACGTCCGGTGCGGTATGCGTGTCGGTATGGACGCCCAACCGTACGCGACCGCGCCGGCCGACAGCCCGTCGCTCGCCTCGCTGCCGGTACCGCCGCTGCTCACCTCGGAGTTCGACGCCGATCCCGGGGGCGTGTACGAGCGGCTGCGGCGCACCTACGGCCCGGTGGCGCCGGTCGGGCTGATGGGGGTGCCCGTGTGGCTGGTGCTCGGCTACCGCGAGGTCCTTCAGGTGCTGCGGGACGAGAGCGTGTGGCGGCGGGACGTGCGGTACTGGCGGGCCCGGGCGCAGGGGTGGCTGCCGGCGGACTGGCCGCTGCTCGCGGGCTACGAGGTGCGGCAGACGATGTTCATGGACGGCGACGAACACCGGGCGGCCCGCCGCACCCACCACTCGGCGCTGCGCCCCTTCCAGGACGGGCACACGCCGCAGGGCTGGGAGCTGCGGGCCGCCGTCGCCCGCTACACGGACGAACTGATCGGCGTGCTGGCCGCCGAGTCGGGGCCGACGGGGTTCGCGGATCTCGGGGCGCAGTACACACGGCCGTTGCTGCTGATGGTGACGACGCGGCTGTTCGGCTGCCCGGAGGAGCTGGGCGACGAGCTGGTCATGGACCTGTGGCGGATGCTGGACGGCGGGTCGGACGCGGGGGCGGCGACGGGCAGGGCGCTCGCGGCCATGACGCGACTGGCGGCGCACCGCCGGGCGCGGCCGGGTGACGACCTGACGTCGTACATGCTGCTGGCCGATCCCGGCCTGTCGGACGAACAGCTGGGCCGGGAGCTGTTCATGAACGCGGTCTACCTCAACGACGTCACCGGGAACATGGTGCTGAACACGCTCCTGGAGGTGCTGCGGGGCAACGCCACGGTGCGGCTCGGTCTGTCGGCCGGGCAGCTGGGGGAGACCGTGAACCGGGCGGCGCTGGTCAATCCGCCGGTGGCCAACATGTGTTTCCGCTTCGCGGCGCGGGACGTGCGGCTGGGCAACTTCTGGATCCGGGCGGGCGACGCGGTGTCGCCGTCCGCGGCGGCCGCGCACCGGGACCTGCTGGCGCTCGACTCGTCCTCGCCGGTGGACTCGACGATCAGTACGCGGGCGCATCTGGGGTGGGGAGCGGGTCAGCACCAGTGCCCGAGTCCGGCGCGGGAGCTGGGCGGGATGATCGTGGCGACGGCGGTGGGGCGGGTCTTCGAGCACTTCGCGCGGGCGGAACTGACGTTGCCGTCCGATCAGTTGCCGTGGCGGTCGGGGCCGGTGGTGCGGGGGCTGCGACTGCTGCCGATCCGCTACGAGTTGCACGGGGACGTGCCGCTGCCGGGCGCGCGTGGCTCCTCGGGGGAAGCTCCGGAACCCCCGGAGAAGCCGCGCGCTGTGGGGCGGGAGGCGAGGGGCTTGCTGACGGGGCTGCGGAGGCTGATGTTCGGCGGCCGCTGAGCCGACCGCGAGGGTGTCGCGCCCCCGCCGCCCCTACCCTTCCCGTCCCTGGGGGCTGCGCCCCCAGACCCCCGCTGTCGGCCTTTCGGCCTCGTCCTCGAACTCCCCCGAGCTCTACGAGCAGGGGGGACCCGATCCCCAGACGGGCTGAGTGATGCCGACCGGCGCTGACACAGCAGCCCCTCCGGCGGGGAATTCAGCCCCTCCGGTGTTTGAGGAGCGGGGGCCCGAGGGCCGGGCCCCCGGACGGGGGTCTGGGGCGAAGCCCCAGCGGGGTGCGGGGCCGGAGGTACCGCGAGGGGTGCTGGGGACGGAGTCCCCGCCGGGGTTCAGGGGCGGAGCCCTGCGAGGGTTGCTGGGGACGCAGCCGCGCCGGGGCTTGGGGCCGGAGGTACCGCGAGGGGTGCTGGGGACGGAGTCCCCGCCGGGGTTCCGGGGCGGAGCCCTGCGAGGGGTGCTGGGGACGCAGCCGCGCCGGGGCTTGGGGCCGGAGGTACCGCGAGGGGTGCTGGGGACGTAGTCCCCGCCGGGGCCCGGGGGCGGAGCCCCGGGGGGTGCTGGGGACGCAGCCCCGCCGGGGCTTGGGGCCGGAGGTACCGCGAGGGGTGCTGGGGACGTAGTCCCCGCCGGGGTTCAGGGGCGGAGCCCCGGTGGGGTTGGAGGGGCGGAGCCCCTGGGGTGGGACGGGTAGGGGCGGCGGGGGCGAGAAACCTAGGCCGGGCGGAGCCAGAGCGTTGCCAGCGGCGGCAGCGTCAGGCGGAGGCTGGCCGCACGGCCGTGCCACGGTGTGGGTTCCGGCTTCACCGGCCCCGGGTTGCGGACGTCGCTGCCTCCGTAAGCCGCCGCATCCGTGTTCAGCACCTCGTGCCAGGCAGGGACGTCGTCGGGCACGCCCAGGCGGTAGTCCTGGCGAACGACAGGGGAGAAGTTGGAAACCGCCAGCAGCGGGCTCCCCTCCGCGTCGTGGCGCAGGAAGGCCAACACGTTGTCGTCCGCCGCGTCGCCCACGACCCAGCTGAAACCGGACGGTTCGGTGTCCCGCTCCCACAGCGCCGGCGTGCCGCGGTACACGGTGTTGAGGTCGCGGACCAGGTCCCGCACCCCCCGGTGGTCCGCCTCCGCCCCGTACTCCGCATCCAGCAGCCACCAGTCCGGTCCGTGCTCCTCCGACCACTCCGCTCCCTGCGCGAACTCCTGCCCCATGAAGAGGAGTTGCTTGCCCGGGTGCGCCCACATGAAGCCCAGGTACGCACGGAGGTTCGCCCGCTGCTGCCACCAGTCGCCCGGCATCTTCGACACCAGCGACCGCTTCCCGTGCACCACCTCGTCGTGGGAGATCGGCAGGACGTAGTTCTCGCTGTAGGCGTACACCATCGAGAACGTCATCTCGTCGTGGTGGTACGCGCGGTGGATCGGGTCGTGGGCCATGTACTCCAGCGAGTCGTGCATCCAGCCCATGTTCCACTTCAGCCCGAAGCCGAGGCCGCCGAAGCCGCTCGGCCCCCGGTGGTGCGTCGCCCGGGTCACCCCGTCCCAGGCGGTGGACTCCTCCGCGATCGTCACCACGCCGGGGTTGCGGCGGTACACCGTCGCGTTCATCTCCTGGAGGAAGGCGACCGCGTCCAGGTTCTCCCGGCCGCCGTGCTCGTTCGGGGCCCACTGGCCGGGCTCGCGGGAGTAGTCGAGGTAGAGCATGGAGGCGACGGCGTCCACGCGCAGGCCGTCGATGTGGAACTCCTCGCACCAGTACACGGCGTTGGCGACCAGGAAGTTGCGCACCTCGCGCCGCCCGTAGTCGAACTCCAGGGTTCCCCAGTCGGGGTGGGCCGCGCGCAGCGGGTCCTGGTGCTCGTACAGCGGGCGTCCGTCGAACTCGGCCAGCGCCCAGTCGTCGCGCGGGAAGTGGGCCGGTACCCAGTCCATGAGGACGCCGATGCCGGCCCGGTGCAGGGCGTCGACGAGGTACTTGAAGTCGTCGGGGGTGCCCAGGCGGGCGGTGGGCGCGTAGAAGCCGGTGACCTGGTAGCCCCAGGACCCGCCGAAGGGGTGCTCGGCGATCGGCATCAACTCGACGTGGGTGAAGCCCAGCTCCTTGACGTAGGCGGGGAGTTGTTCGGCCAGTTGCCGGTACGACAGCCCCGGCCGCCAGGACGGCAGGTGCACCTCGTACACCGAGAACGGCGCCTCGTGCACCGGCCGCTCACCCCGCCGGGCCATCCACTCCGCGTCGCCCCACGCGTGGTGCGAGGCGCACACGACCGAGGACGTGTTCGGCGGGGCCTCCGTGCGGCGGGCCAGCGGGTCGGCGCGCAGCGTCTTGGAGCCGTCGGGGCGGGTGATCTCGAACTTGTACAGCTCGCCCTCCCCGACACCGGGCACGAACAGCTCCCACACCCCGGTCGAGCCGAGCGAGCGCATCGGGAAGCCGGTGCCGTCCCAGAAGTTGAAGCTGCCGGCGACGCGCACGCCCCGTGCGTTCGGCGCCCACACCGAGAAGCGGGTGCCGGTCACGCCCTGGTGGGTCATGGGGTGGGCGCCGAGTGCCTTCCACAGCTCCTCATGACGTCCCTCACCGATCAGGTGGAGGTCGAGATCGCCGAGCGTGGGCAGGAAACGGTACGCGTCCTCGGTGTCCTGGACCGTGCCCTCGTACTCGACCAGCAGCCGGTACTCGGGCACGCCCGGCAGCGGCAGCAGCCCGGAGAAGAAGCCGTCCCCGTCGGCGTCCAGCTCGGCCCGCACATCCCCGGCGACGACGGTCACGGACAGCGCGTACGGCCGGAAGGCCCGCAAGGCGACACCGCCGGGCACCGGGTGCGCGCCGAGCACGGAATGCGGGTCGTGATGGGTGCCGGCCAGCAGCCGCTCACGGTCCCCGGCCGCGAGAGCGGGGGACACGGCCACGGTGGCCAACGGGTCCGCCGCGACGGCCTTCTGCGCGGTCACCTTCTCGGCGGCGACCTTCTTCGCGGCCGTCTTCTTGGCTGCCGTCGTCCTGGCCGCCGTCTTCTTGGCGGGTGCCTTCGCCACCGTCGTCTTGGCCGCCTTGGCCGCCGTCTTCTTGGCGAGTGCCTTCTTGGCCGGGGCTGTGCCGGCCGGTGCCTTCTTCGCCACCGCCTTCTCGGCGACCACCTCGGCCGCGGTCGTCCTCGCGGCGACCTTCTTGGCGGCGACCTTCTTGGCGGCGACCTTCTTCGCCGCAGTTTTCTCGGCCGTCGTCGTCCTGGCCGTCGTCGTCTTGGCGGGCGCCTTCTTGGCGGGCGCCTTCTTCGCCGGGGCCTTTTCGGCCGGTGCCTTCACCGCTGCGGTGTTCTCGCTCTCCGCGGCGGCCTCCTCAACCCCCGCGACCGGCGTCTTCGCGACGGCCTTCTTGGCGACCGCTGTCTTCGCCGTGGCTTTCTTCGCCCCGGTCGCCGCCTTCTTCGCCACCGCCTTCTTCTTCCCGGCCGTCGGCGGCTCTGAGGCAGCCGCTGTCGCCTTCTGCGCACCGGCCGTCGGCCGGCCCTCGGCGCTCTTCTTCGTGCTGTCGTCGGACGGAGGACGGGGGGTCACGGACGGGGCCTCCTCGGCAGGCGATGGTGGGGTCATGGTGTGGGGTCGGCGGACAGCCGGCGTATCGCCGCCATCGGGACCGGAAGCCAGTCGGGCCGGTGGCGGGCCTCGTACACGACTTCGTAGACGGCCTTGTCCGTCTCGTACGCGCGCAGCAGTACCGGTTCGGTGCGCGGATCGCGCCCGGCGACCTCCGCGTAACCGGAGCAGTAGGCGGCCCGGCACTCCGTGGCCCACTCCGGGCCCGCCGGGACGGCCGAGTGCGCCGCGTAGTCGAAGGAGCGCAGCATTCCGGCGATGTCCCGCGTCACCGGCTGCGGCATCCGGCGCTCGGTCAGCGGCTTCGACGGCTCCCCCTCGAAGTCGATCAGTGACCAGTCCCCGGACGGTGAGCGCAGGCACTGACCCAGGTGCAGGTCGCCGTGCACGCGCTGGGCGGTCCACACCCGCCCCTCGGCTGCGAGGTCGCCCAGCGCCTCGAAGGCGGAGCGCAGCCGGGGCGCGTACGGCCGCAGCGCGGGCACCGCCTGGGCCGCCGCCTCCAGCCGCTCGGTCATGCCGTCGACCAGCAGCCCTATCTGGGCGTGGCCGAGAGTGACGGTGGGCAGAGCGCGGGCCAACGCCGTGTGCACCTCGGCCGTCGCCCGCCCGAGCGCCCGCGCCTCGGCGGTGAAGTCCTCCCCCTTGGCCAGCTCGCGCAGCGCAAGCTCCCAGCCGTCCGTCGCGCCCCGCACATACGGCTGCAGCACGGCCAGGACGTACGGGTCCTCGAGGCCGTCCAGGTCGGCGAGCAGCCAGCCGGCCGGGGCGGGCACCCGGGGGCAGCCCTCGCGCGCGAGTGCCAGCGGGAGTTCGAGGTCGGGGTTGACGCCCGGCAGGACACGGCGCAGGAGTTTGAGGATGAACGTATCTCCGTAGACGATGGAGGAGTTCGACTGCTCGGAGGTGACCAGCCGCGGGACGAGACCCTCCGGTATCTCCTGGCGCGTGTCCCCCTCGAAGCGCAGCGGGCCGACGTGGGCGCGGCTGCGGATCGCCTCCATGAGCACGGTGGCGGCCCGGGGGTCGTACAGCGCCTCGTACACGGTCCGCCCGGCCAGCGGGCCGTCCTCCAGATGCCCGATGAGCGCGGGGGCGAGATGCGGGGGCAGCGCCTCGCGGACGCCTATCAGCAGCTGGTAGCAGTCCCCGGGGCGGGGCATGGCGCCGGGCGCCGGGGTGTCCGGCTGGTGTGCCCGCACCAGGAGGTGGACCAGGCCCAGCGGGCCGCCGGGCGGCAGCAGGTCGGTGGCCGCCACCAGGGAGAACCCGGTGACCGGCCGTCCCTTGCCCGCGAACCAGCGCTGGCGCGGCAACCACTCCCGCAGCAGTGGATCGAGGGAGGCGAGCAGACCGGGGTGGGTCGCGGCGGGACGGATGACGGCTTCCGGCATGGCGTGCGTCCTTTCCCCGGGGGGCGGTCGGGGGGTTACTTGCCTGCGTGCCCCGGTCGGGGCGGTGGAAACCGCCCCGACCGGACGACTAGGCGACGGCCTTGCGGATGCGGAACCAGTAGAAGCCGTGGCCTGCGAGGGTGAGCAGGTAGGGCAGTTCTCCGATCGCGGGGAAGCGGACCCCGCCGATCAGTTCCACCGGGTGCCGGCCCGCGAACTGGCGCAGGTCCAGCTCGGTGGGCTGCGCGAACCGGGAGAAGTTGTGCACGCACATCACCAGGTCGTCCTTGTACTCCCGCAGGAAGGCGAGCACGGCCGGGTTGGAGGAGGACAGTTCGGTGTAGGAGCCGAGGCCGAACGCGGGGTTCTGTTTGCGGATCTCGATCATGCGCCGGGTCCAGTGCAGCAGCGAGGACGGCGACGACATCGACGCCTCCACGTTGGTGACCTGGTAGCCGTAGACCGGGTCCATGATCGTGGGCAGGAACAGGCGGCCCGGGTCGCAGGAGGAGAAACCGGCGTTGCGGTCCGGGGTCCACTGCATCGGGGTGCGTACCGCGTCCCGGTCGCCGAGCCAGATGTTGTCGCCCATGCCGATCTCGTCGCCGTAGTACAGGATCGGGCTGCCGGGCAGGGACAGCAGCAGCGCGGTGAACAGTTCGATCTGGTTGCGGTCGTTGTCCAGCAGCGGGGCCAGCCGGCGGCGGATGCCGATGTTGGCGCGCATGCGGGGGTCCTTGGCGTACTCCGCCCACATGTAGTCGCGTTCCTCGTCGGTGACCATCTCCAGGGTCAGCTCGTCGTGGTTGCGAAGGAAGATGCCCCACTGGCAGCTCGACGGGATCGACGGGGTCTTGGCCAGGATCTCCGAGACCGGGTAGCGGGACTCACGGCGCACCGCCATGAAGATGCGCGGCATGACCGGGAAGTGGAAGGCCATGTGGCACTCGTCGCCGCCGCCGGCGTAGTCGCCGAAGTAGTCGACCACGTCCTCCGGCCACTGGTTCGCCTCCGCCAGCAGCACCTTGTCGGGGTACTGCGCGTCGATCTCCTTGCGGACCCGCTTCAGGAACTCGTGCGTCGCCGGAAGGTTTTCGCAGTTGGTGCCTTCCTGCTGGTAGAGGTACGGCACCGCGTCCAGACGGAAGCCGTCGATGCCGAGGTCCAGCCAGAACTTCAGGGCGGAGATCATCTCCTCCTGCACGGCCGGGTTCTCATAGTTGAGGTCCGGCTGGTGGGAGAAGAACCGGTGCCAGTAGTACTGCTTGCGGACCGGGTCGAAGGTCCAGTTGGAGGCCTCGGTGTCGACGAAGATGATCCGCGCGTCCTGGAACTGCTTGTCGTCGTCGGCCCAGACGTAGTAATCCCCGTAGGGGCCGTCGGGATTGGCGCGCGACTCCTGGAACCACGGGTGCTGGTCGCTGGTGTGGTTCATCACGAAGTCGATGATCACGCGCATGCCCCGCTGGTGGGCGGCGTCGACGAACTCCACGAAGTCCGCCAGGTCCCCGAACTCCGGCAGCACCGCCGTGTAGTCGGAGACGTCGTAACCGCCGTCCCGGAGCGGGGACTTGAAGAACGGCGGCAGCCACAGGCAGTCGACGCCCAGCCACTGCAGATAGTCCAGCTTCGCGGTCAGCCCCTTGAGGTCGCCCACGCCGTCCCCATTGCTGTCCTGGAACGACCTGACCAGGACCTCGTAGAAGACGGCACGCTTGAACCACTCCGGGTCGCGCTCCGCGGCGGGAGTGTCCTCGAAGGTGTCCGGAACGGGCTCGTTGACGATCATCGTGTGGGTGACCCTCCGATCTGCGGTGAGGACGGTCGCAGGACGGTCAGCACGTGCGCGGGGCTGTCGCCCGGCGTCAGACGTACGTAGTTGGCCCTGCCCCAGTGATAGATGACACCGGTGAGCTCATCGCGCACCGGTACGGTCTCGTGCCAGTCGAGGCCGAGCCGCGGCATGTCCAACGAGACCGTCGCCTCCTGGGTGTGGTGAGGGTCGAGGTTCACGACCACCAGAACCGTGTTCGAACCCGAACGCTTGGAGTAGACGATCACCGCGTCCTTGTCGGCGTGGTGGAAGTGCAGGTCACGCAGCTGCCGCAGTGCCGGACTGTTCCGGCGGACCTCGTTCAGCCTGGCGATCAGGGGGGCGATGCTGCGGCCCTCGCGCTCGGCGGCTTCCCAGTCCCGGGGCCTGAGTTGGTACTTCTCCGAGTCCAGATACTCCTCACTGCCCTCCCGCAGCGGCACGTTCTCACACAACTCGTACCCCGAGTACACCCCCCACGTCGGCGACAGCGTCGCCGCCAGCACCGCCCGCACCTCGAACGCGGGCCGCCCCCCGTGCTGCAGATACGCATGCAGGATGTCCGGAGTGTTCACGAAGAAGTTCGGCCGCATGTACGCCGCCGCCTCCCCCGACAACTCACTCAGATACTCCGTCAGCTCCTGCTTCGAATTCCGCCACGTGAAATACGTGTAGGACTGCTGGAACCCCACCTTGGCCAGCGTGTGCATCATCGCCGGCCGCGTGAACGCCTCCGCCAGGAAGATCACATCCGGATCCGTGGCATTGACGTCCCCGATCACCCGCTCCCAGAACACCACCGGCTTGGTGTGCGGATTGTCCACCCGGAAGATCCGCACCCCATGCCCCATCCAGAACCGCAGCACCCGCAGCGTCTCCGCCACCAACCCGTCCATGTCCGCATCGAAATGGACCGGATAGATGTCCTGGTACTTCTTCGGCGGATTCTCCGCATACGCGATCGACCCGTCCGGACGATGCCGGAACCACTCCGGATGCTTGTCCACCCACGGATGATCCGGCGAACACTGCAACGCGAAATCCAGGGCCACCTCCAGCCCCACCTCCCGCGCCCGCCCCACGAACCAGTCGAAATCCTCGATCGAGCCCAGATCCGGATGCACCGCGTCATGACCGCCCTCCGGCGACCCGATCGCCCACGGCACCCCCACATCCCCCGGCCCCGCCGACAGAGAATTGTTGGGCCCCTTGCGGAACGTCGTCCCGATCGGATGGATCGGCGGCAGATACACCACATCGAAACCCATCCCCGCGATCACCGGCAGCCGCCGCGCCGCCGTACGGAACGTCCCGTGCGGCCGCTCCGAAGTCCCCTCCGAACGCGGGAAGAACTCGTACCACGACCCGAACAACGCCCGCTCCCGCTCCACCACCAACGGCAACGCATCAGAAGACGTCACCAGTTCACGCAGCGGATACCGCGCCAAGACCGCATCCACCTCGGGAGTCAGCGCAGCCGCGAGACGGGAGGCGGCCGGGCGGCCGGTGTCGCGCAGGGCACAGGCCGCGGCCGGCAGCACGCCCTGTCCGTCCTCGCCTTCGGGGACGCCGGTGGCCGCGCGTTCGTACAGTCGTGCGCCCTCCTCCAGGACGAGCTCGGTGTCCATCCCCGCCGGGATCTTGATCCCCGCGTGGTGGCGCCAGGTGCTGACCGGATCGCTCCACGCCTCCACGGCGTAGGTCCAGCGGCCCTCACTCGGAAGGGAGACGGTGGCGCCCCAGCGGTCGGTGCCGGGGGCCAGTTCACGCATCGGTGTCCAGGGTCCCCGGCGGCCTTCGGCGTCGGTGAGGACGACGTTCGCGGCGACGGCGTCGTGGCCCTCGCGGAAGACCGTCGCGGAGATCTCGAACTCCTCGCCGACCACGGCCTTGGCCGGGCGCCGGCCGCCGAGGACGAGGGGGCGTACGTCGAGGACGGGGATGCGTCCGAGGACGGGGCCGGTGTCCGGCGCCGGGCTCGGCCCCGCGTCCGAGGCGGGTTTCCGCTGGGCGGGGGGACCGGCGTCGGTGTGTCGTGCGGGGATGGTGCCAGGTGCCGGGGGTGCCGGCGAGTGGTGCGTCGGGGGCATGACCGCTCCTGTCCGCGTCAACATGTCCGGGCGGATGGGGTGTCGGAAGGTGGGCCGGCGGGGTTACCGGAGGAGCCTTCCCGCAGTACGGGTGGGCATTCCGGCACTTTGTTAACTACTCACGCGTATGTCTACGCTCAAGACCGGCCGCATTCAGTACAGCCAAGAGGACCGGCCCCGCCCGTGACAAGGGGCGAGGCCGGTCAGAGTACGCGTGTCCGGTTAACCGGGGGTCAAGGATTGTCGACCTGGAGCAGCTTGTCGGGCGACCCGATCCCCGCTCCCTTGATCTTCCCGGAGACCGCCCGCCGTACGAGGGCCTGGCTCACCTCCGCCGGGGTGGCCCTGGGATGGCGGGCCAGATAGAGGGAGGCGGCGCCTGCGACGTGCGGTGTCGCCATCGAAGTGCCGGAGAGCGTGGCGGTGCCGGTGTCGCTCGCGTTCGAGTCCGAGGTGATCGCCACGCCGGGGGCGAACAGGTCCAGGCTCGGACCCCAGTTGGAGAAGCTCGCCCGGGCGTCCTTGCGGTCGCTGGCGCCGACCGTGATGGCCTGATCGACCCGGGCCGGGGAGTACAGGCCGGCCGCGAGCCCGTCGTTGCCGGCGGCGACCGCGTAGGTGACGCCGGAGGCGATGGAGTTGCGCACGGCCGCGTCCAGCTGGGCGTTCGCGTAGCCGCCCAGGCTCAGGTTGGCCACCGCGGGCTTCCTCGCGTGCTTGGTCACCCAGTCGATGCCCGCGATGACCTGCGCGGTGGTGCCCGCGCCGTTGTCGTCGAGGACGCGCACGGCGACGACCTCGGCCTGTTTGGCCACCCCGTACGTGGTGCCCGCGATGGTGCCGGCCACGTGCGTGCCGTGTCCGTTGCCGTCCTGGGCGCTCGCGTCGTTGTCGACGAAGTCCCAGCCGTAGCTCGCCCGGCCGCCGAAGTCCTTGTGCGAGATGCGGATGCCGGTGTCGATGACGTACGCCGTCACGCCCGCTCCCGCGGGTTCGGGCCAGGTGTAGCCCTTGTCGAGCGGCAGGTTCGGCTGGTCGATCCGGTCCAGGCCCCATGAGGGCGGGTTCTTCTGGTAGTGGTCGAGTGCGACCCGGGTGTCCTGGACGACCGAGGCCACGCGGGAGTCAGCCGCGAGACGCCGGGCCTGCCGCTCGTCGACGGTCACCGCGTAGCCGTTGAGCGCGCTGCCGTAGGTCTGGCTGATTCTCGCCCCGTACTTCTCGGCGATGCCCTTGCCGGAGGTCGACAGGGCCTCCGTTCCCCCCTTGAGCGTCACGATGTAGCTGCCGCTGACGGCGCCGGGAGCACCGGCGCCGAGGACGGTTCCTTCCGGGGCGGCCTGCGCGGGCTGTGCGACGGCCGCGAGTGCCGCGACCGTGGCGATGGTGGTCAGACCGCCCGCCCAGCGCAGACGCGCCTTTCTCATCCGTGCCATGACTCGAGTTCCCCTCCCAACTCGACGCGATCCGGCCGCAGTTCGCGAGCGGTGCGCCGCCTGAAGCCTCTCGTGCGGGGGCGAACCGCCACAAGGTCGCTATGCGTGGGGAATCGGCCATATCGGGGGATGGCGGATGTGTAAAAGTTGCGTTGTTTTTCGGTCCGCTCGGGTGGAGGGCTACGGGTCCGCGTCGCAGCCGGGTCCGGCGCCACCAGCCCGTCCGGCCCATGGGGACGAGGCCGTTCAGGCCGATCGGGGGTACGGGGGGCGGAGCCTCCCGCGACGGCCGCCGCACTCCCGGGTGCCTACGAACCCGGCGGTAACCCGCACAGCCGCCGTCGCCCCCGCGGGGGAGCGCAGCGTACCGTCGGAGGCGCTACGTACGTCCTCCGTGAAGGTGGAATTCGTGAAGGCCATCCGCAGGTTCACCGTACGTCCCGTCCTCCCCGAACCCCTCCAGCCGCTGAGCGACCTGGCGCGCAATCTGCGCTGGTCGTGGCATGCGGAGACCCGCGACCTCTTCCAGTCCGTCGACCCCGAGCGGTGGGCCGCCTCGGGTGGTGACCCGGTGCGGCTGCTGGGGAGCGTGCCACCCGCCCGGCTCGCCGAACTGGCCGAGGACCGCCGCTTCCTGCGCCGCCTCACCGCGGCCGCCGACGATCTGCACGACTACGTCACCGGGGAGCGCTGGTACCAGTCCCAGGACCGGTCCTCCGGCCTCCCCGCCGCCATCGCCTACTTCTCGCCCGAGTTCGGCATCACGGCCGCGCTGCCCCAGTACTCGGGCGGGCTCGGCATCCTCGCCGGGGACCATCTGAAGGCGGCCAGCGACCTCGGCGTCCCGCTGATCGGCGTGGGCCTGCTGTACCGGCACGGCTACTTCCGGCAGACGCTCTCCCGCGACGGCTGGCAGCAGGAGCACTACCCGGTGCTCGACCCGCACGAGCTGCCGCTCACGCCGCTGAGCGAGCCGGACGGCACCCACGCCCGGGTCTCCCTCGGCCTGCCCGGCGGCCGTCGTCTGAAGGCCCGTGTCTGGCTCGCCCAGGTGGGCCGGGTACCGCTGCTGATGCTCGACTCGGACGTGGAGGAGAACGACTTCGGCGAGCGGGGCGTCACCGACCGGCTGTACGGCGGCGGCAGCGAGCACCGGCTGCTCCAGGAGATGCTGCTCGGCATCGGCGGGGTGCGCGCCGTGCGCACGTACTGCCGGCTGACCGGGCACCCCGAGCCGGAGGTGTTCCACACCAACGAGGGGCACGCGGGCTTCCTCGGACTGGAGCGGATCGCGGAACTGTGCGAGGACGGCCTCGACTTCGACTCCGCCCTGGAAGCGGTGCGCGCCGGCACGGTCTTCACCACCCACACCCCCGTCCCGGCCGGTATCGACCGCTTCGACCGGGAGCTGGTGGCCCGCCACTTCGGCCCGGACGCCGAGCTGCCGGGCATCGACGTGGAACGGATCCTGCGGCTCGGCATGGAGACCTACCCGGGCGGCGAACCGAACCTGTTCAACATGGCCGTGATGGGCCTCCGTCTCGGCCAGCGCGCCAACGGGGTGTCCCTCCTCCACGGCAACGTCAGCCGGGAGATGTTCTCGGGTCTGTGGCCGGGCTTCGACGCCGACGAGGTGCCGATCACGTCCGTGACGAACGGCGTGCACGCGCCGACCTGGGTGGCACCGGAGGTGTTCCGGCTCGGCGTGCGGCAGATCGGCGCCGAGCGCACCGAGGACGCCATGACGGAGGGCGGGCGCGAGCGCTGGGACGCGATCGCGGAGATCCCCGACCAGGACATCTGGGACCTGCGCCGGGTGCTGCGCGAGCAGTTGGTCCTCGAGGTCCGGGAGCGGCTGTACGCGTCCTGGCGGCAGCGTGGCGCCGGAACGGCGGAGCTGGGCTGGATCGACGGCGTCCTCGATCCGGACGTCCTGACGATCGGCTTCGCGCGCCGCGTTCCGTCGTACAAGCGTCTGACGCTGATGCTGCGCGACCCCGACCGCCTGATGGAACTGCTGCTGCACCCCGAACACCCGATCCAGATCGTGGTGGCCGGAAAGGCCCACCCCGCCGACGACGGCGGAAAGCGCCTCATCCAGGAGCTGGTCCGGTTCGCGGACGACCCACGCGTACGCCACCGCATCGTGTTCCTCCCCGACTACGGCATGGCGATGGCGCAGAAGCTCTACCCGGGCTGTGACGTGTGGCTGAACAACCCGCTGCGCCCGCTGGAGGCGTGCGGGACGAGCGGGATGAAGGCGGCGCTCAACGGCTGCCTCAACCTGTCGGTGCTCGACGGCTGGTGGGACGAATGGTTCCAGCCGGACTTCGGCTGGGCGATCCCCACCGCCGACGGCGCGGGCACGGACGAGGACCGGCGCGACGACCTCGAGGCGGCGGCGCTGTACGAGCTGCTGGAACAGCGGGTGGCGCCGCGCTTCTACGAGCGGGGCCAGGGCGGGCTGCCGGACCGCTGGATCGAGATGGTCCGCCAGACCCTCATGCACCTGGGCCCGAAGGTGCTGGCGGGCCGGATGGTCCGGGAGTACGTGGGGCGCCTGTACACCCCGGCGGCCCACGCGCACCGGTCGATGACACCTCAGGCGGCGCGGGAGCTGGCGGGCTGGAAGGCGCGTGTGCGCTCCGCCTGGCCGTCGGTCACGGTCGACCACGTCGAGACGTCGGCCACGACTCAGACGGCGGAACTGGGCACGACGCTGGTGCTCCGCGTCCGGGTCGGCCTCGGCGAGCTGGCGCCGGACGACGTGGAGGTGCAGGCGGTGGCGGGCCGTGTGGACATGGAGGACCGCCTGGAGGACGCGACACCGGTGCCGCTGAAACCGGCGGGCGGCCCGGATGCCGAAGGCCGCTGGCTGTACGAGGGACCCCTGTCCCTGGACCGCACGGGACCGTTCGGCTACACGGTCCGGATCCTGCCGTCGCACCGGCTGCTGGCGTCGAGCGCGGAGCTGGGGCTGGTGACGGTGCCGTCGGAGGACGTGGTGGGAGCGGCGGGGGTGCTGATGCGGTAGGGGCCCGTCCAAGGGAGCGCCGAACAGGCAGGTCGTGGGCCGGCGACCGTGCGGCTGCGCAGAACCGACTGCGCGGCCGCACGGTTCACTCGTCCGGATCCCCGCACAGCCTCCGCAGGACGACCCCGCACCGTCGTGCATAGGCGTGCTGGAACCCCCGTGCGGCCGGTCCGCCCGCCCTCGTGTACCATCTGGCCGGCCGGCTGAAGGCCGTGATCGTCAGCCAGACCGTGCCGTCGCCCGTGCGGTCCACCACGAAGGACTCCTCGCCGCACTCCGGGTGGCCCGGCAGCGTGCCGTACGCCCAGCCGGCGCGGCGGGACTCCTCGAGCGTCCAGACCACGCGGCACGGGGCCTTGATCATGCCGGCCAGGGTGATGGTGACGTCCACCCCCGGCGCCGCCCTGTCCCCGGTGACCGAGACTCCGACGCCCATCGCCCGGTGCAGCTGCCAGGTCAGGACAGCCTCGGAGGCCCTGTGGAACACCTGTTCGCCCTCGCCGATGCGAGCACGGACGTGCAGGGGGCGGAAGCCCTCGGGGCAGTGGCCGGGCTCGCGGGTGGCGCCGACATCCTCGTAGGTGAAGGACATGCGCCCAGCCTAGGGCGGCCCCCGGCGCGACCTTCCCGCCGGGGGCCGCCGTGTCGGCGTGCGCTAGTTCACGTTGACCGCGGACCAGGCCGACGCCACCGCGTTGTACTCGGTGCTGCCGGAGCCGTAGAGGGCGGACGCCGCGTTCAGGGTCGCCGTGCGGGCGCCCTTGTAGTTCGTCGTCGACGTCATGTACGTGGTCAGCGCCTTGTACCAGATCTGCAGCGCCTTGGCGCGGCCGATGCCGGTGACCGTGGAGCCGTTGTACGTCGGCGAGTTGTAGCTGACGCCGTTGATCGTCTTGGCGCCGCTGCCCTCCGACAGGAGGTAGAAGAAGTGGTTGGCGACACCGGACGAGTAGTGCACGTCCTTGCTGCCGACGCCGGAGGACCAGTAGTCGGCGGAGCCGCCGTCCTTGCTGGGCTTGTCCATGTAGCGCAGCGGGGTGCCGTCGCCGTTGATGTTGATCTTCTCGCCGATGAGGTAGTCACCCGGGTCGGAGGCGTTGTTGGCGTAGAACTCCACGCCGGTGCCGAAGATGTCCGAGGTCGCCTCGTTCAGACCGCCGGACTCGCCGCTGTAGTTGAGCCCCGCGGTGTTGGAAGTGACGCCGTGGCTCATCTCGTGGCCCGCAACGTCCAGCGAAGTGAGTGGGTGGGTGTTCCCGGAGCCGTCGCCGTAGGTCATGCAGAAGCAGCTGTCGTCCCAGAACGCGTTCACGTACGCGTTGCCGTAGTGGACGCGGGAGTAGGCGGCCTTGCCGTCGTTCTTGATGCCGCTGCGGCCGAAGGTGCTCTTGTAGAAGTCCCAGGTCACCTGGGCGCCGTAGGCGGCGTCGGCGGCGGCCGTCTGGTCCGTGGACGAGCTGGAGGCCGTCCCCGTGCCCCACACGTCGTCCGAGTCGGTGAACAGGGTGCCCGTGGACGAGCTGCTGCTGTGCTTGAGGTTGTACGTCTTGTGGCCGCCCCGCGTGGTGTCGTACAGCTGGTAGGTCGACCCGGACAGGGTGGTGTTCAGGGTGACCGTGCCGGAGTACAGGCTCTTGCCGGTGCCGGTCTCGATGCCCTGGTACTCGTACAGCTTCTTGCCGGTGGCCGCGTCGGTGATAACGTGCAGCTGGTTCGGGGTGCCGTCGTCCTGGAGGCCGCCGACGACCGTCTCGTAGGCGAGGACCGGCTTGCCGCTGCCCGCCCAGATCACCTTGCGGGGCGCGCTGTCGGCGGCGGTCTTGTCCGAGCCCGCGGCCTTCGCGACGGTCAGCGCCTGCTTCTCGGCCTTGGCGGCGGCGATCTGCGGCTTGAGCGAGGCCACCTTGATGGCCGCGCCGCTCGCTCTGGTCACGCCCTCGGTCCTGCCGGACTTCGAGTGGACGACGAGGTCGCCGCCGAGGACCGGAAGGCCGGCGTAGGTACGCTCGTAGCGGGTGTGGACCGTGCCGTCGACGTCCTTGACAACGTCCTTGACGACCAGCTTCTCCTGGACGCCGAGGCCTATCTGACGCGCCGTCTCGGTGGCGTTCTCCTCGGCCTTCGCGATGAGCGAGGTGCGGGCCGCGGCGGACAGGTAGGTCGGGGCGGCGGCGAGGGGCGCCTGGCCGGCGGAGGCGGCCTGGGTCTGGGCCGAGGCGTTCGCGGTCAGGCCCGTGGTGAGGAGGGCTCCGGCGGCGACGGCGGTGGCGATGGCCAGCGTGGTGCGCTGGTGACGCGCGTAGCGGGGAGTCACACAAGCTCCTTCTGTGGGGGATTCCGGTCGGCGTGGGGTTACCGGCCGGATCGGTTGTGAAGTTGCGGTGCATGTGCGGCAGCTGTGGAAGCGTGCCACGCGGTCGCGTACATGTCAGGACTTCGAAGTGATGTTGGCCGAAAGTCGACTCGCAGGTGAACGTTGCGGGCATGTAAACGGGTCCGTCCCCGAGGTGGCCCACCTCGGGGACGGTGCCCTGTCCGCGCTGCTCGGGGGCGGTTTACGGGAAGGTCAGCTTCCAGCTGTTGAGGGTGCCGACGTCCTGCGCCGCCTGGTCCTGGACCTTCAACTTCCAGGTTCCGTTGGCCGTTTCCGATGAGGCGTTGACCGTGTAGGTCGCCTTGACGTCGTCCGCCGAGTCGGAGGAGCTGAAGTTCTTCAGGCGGTAGGAGGTGCCCGAGGGGCCGACCAGATCGATCACGAGGTCACCGCGCCAGGTGTGCGTGATGTCGACGGTCACCTGGAGGTTGCTCGGCGCGTTTCCGGTCCTGCCGGAGACGGTGATCGACGATGTGATGGCGGGTCCGTTGTCCGGGATGGACACCGGGGTCGTGTTCTCGTACGACGTGCCACCGCCGCCGCCCCCGCCCGAGCGCGACCCGACCGCTACGGCCGCCCAGGCGTCCTGCACCGCCTTGTACTCGGCGCTGGTGGTGCCGTACAGCTCACCCGCGGCGGCGAGCGTGCCGGTACGGGCGCCGGCGTAGTTGGTGGTCGAGGTGAACTTCGTGGTCAGCGCCCGGTACCAGATCTGCAGCGCCTTGTCCCGGCCGATGCCGGTGACCGGGAGCCCGTCCGACGTCGGCGAGTTGTAGCTCACCCCGCCGATGACCTTGGCGCCGCTGCCCTCCGACAGGAGGTAGAAGAAGTGGTTCGCCACGCCCGACGAGTAGTGGACGTCGAGGTTGCCCACGCCCGAGTACCAGCTGTCGGCGGAGCCGCCGTCCTTGCTGGGCTTGTCCATGTAGCGCAGCGGGGTGCCGTCGCCGTTGATGTCGATCTTCTCGCCGATGAGGTAGTCACCCGGGTCGGAGGCGTTGTTGGCGTAGAACTCCACGCCGGTGCCGAAGATGTCCGAGGTCGCCTCGTTCAGACCGCCGGACTCGCCGCTGTAGTTGAGCCCCGCGGTGTTGGAAGTGACGCCGTGGCTCATCTCGTGGCCCGCAACGTCCAGCGAGGTCAGCGGGTCGGCGTTGCCGGAGCCGTCGCCGTAGGTCATGCAGAAGCAGCCGTCGTCCCAGAACGCGTTCACGTACGCGTTGCCGTAGTGGACCCGCGAGTAGGCCGCCTTGCCGTCGTTCCTGATGCCGCTGCGGCCGAAGGCGTTCTTGTAGAAGTCCCAGGTGACGGCCGCGCCGTAGTGCGCGTCGGCGCCCGCGGTCGCGGCGTTGGACGTGGTGCCGTTGCCCCAGGTGTCGTTCGACTGCGAGAACAGCGTGCCGGTGCCGGAGGTGCCGCGGTTGAGGTTGTACGTCTTGTGGCCGCCCCGCGAGCCGTCGTTCAGCGTGTACGTCGACCCGGACTGCGTGGTGGTCAGGGTGACCTGGCCGCTGTACTGGGTGTTGCCGATGCCGGTCTCGACGCCCTGGTAGCGGTACAGCTCCTTGCCGGTGGCCGCGTCGGTGATGACGTGCAGTTCGTTGGGCGTGCCGTCGTCCTGGAAGCCGCCGACGACCGTCTCGTACGCCAGCACCGGCTTGCCGCTCGCCGCCCAGATCACCTTGCGGGGCGCCTGGTCCGCGCCGGTCTTGCTCGAACCCGCCGCCCGGGCCACGGACAGCGCCTGCTTCTCCGCCTTCGCGGGGGCGATCGCGGGGGTCAGCGAGGCGACCTTGAGGGCTGCCTGCGTGGCCTTGACGACCTTCTGCGGCGTCCCCGACTTGCTCGTGTCGACGACCAGGTCGCCGCCGAGGACGGGAAGGCCGGCGTAGGTGCGCTCGTAGCGGGTGTGGAGCGTCCCGTCGCCGTCCTTGACGACGTCCTTGACGACCAGCTTCTCCTGGGCGCCGAGGCCGATCGCCCTGGCGGTGTCCGCCTTCGCCGCGTCGGCGTCGCGCATCAGCTCGGCGCGCTGCGAGGGGGAGAGCTTCATGGCCGCGTGGGCGGGGTCGAACTTCCCGGCGGCGGGGCCGGCCGGGGCGGCGCTCGCGGCGCCCGACTGGACGGCGGCGGCGAGCAGGGCCGAGACGCCGACGAGGGCGACGGCGGCGGCGCGGCGGGAGGGGGTGTGGGAGGTGCGTCTGCGAGAGGAACTGCTTCTCAACACTGACTCCTTCTGCGTGGCCGCGGGTCGCGCGGCCAGGGGAGACCGGACGGAGGGTGAGCCGTCCGGGCAGAACAGGGCGGAACGCGGAACCAGGTGCGGGTGCGCAGTGCGTGAAGGGTGTCTCGGCCCGGCACAGCGGTCGAAGCTGTGGGGTTGCTGTGGAGGGGCCGTGGGAAGCGTGGCAGAGAGCGCTGAAGTTGTCAGGATCGCATCAAGAGGTTGGCCGGAAATCGTTCGTTGGCCGGTTGGTCACGTCCGATATACGGATCGTTTTCCGGAGGTTCGGGGAGGAGGTGGCATGTGTCCGGGCTCCTGGGCGGACACCGGACGCGGTGGGAGTTCGCGGCCCGACCCGGGCGCTTGGGGCAGATCCCCGTCGGGCGCCGCGCCACGGGCCCTGTGGAAGACGTAGACGTCCCGGTCCACGCAGACGACGAGCCGGCCCCCCGGCCCGAACTCAAGGCCGCGTACCGGCGATCGGGCGGGTGTGGAGAACACGTCCGCCGGATTCTGAGGGGGAAGCTCCGGCCACTCCCCGTGGTCCGGCTCCCACACCGCCACCGCGCCGTCCCGGCCTCCGGTGGCCGGCACCAGGCGGCCGTCGACGACAGTGCAGGCGAGGGCCGTGATGATGCCCGGGTGGCGCAGGAGGACGGAATCCCGGTGACCGTCCCAGATCCGCACCGTGCCGTTCTCGAAGGCGATCAGCACGGCGGGCCGGTCGCCGAGACCCACGCAGGCGAGTGCGACGGGCGGGAACATACAGGCCAGCCGGGATTCCTCGCGCTGGTCCGCCAGGGACCACAGGCGGACCGTCCTGTCCTCGGCGGCGGAGACCACGACCGGACGGTCCGCCACGACCGTGCCGCACAGGGCGGTCACGCGTGCCGTGTGGCCCGGCAGGTCGAACAGGGCCATACCCGTCTCGAGATCCCGGACACGCAGCCGGTGCAGATGGTCGGCGGTGACGGCGACGGCACGGTCCTGCACCGTGCTCACCGCGACCGCCGTGGCCCAGCACGGCGCCAGATGGTCCATCGTGGTGCCGGTCGTCAGGTCCCACACCTCCGCGGGGCGGTTCGCCGAACTCGTCAGCGCCAGGGCACGGTCGTCCGACCGTCCCGCGGACAGCGCCATGAACAGGCTGACGCCGTCGGTGACCACCGGAGCGGCGGGCGCGCCCGTGGTCATGTCCCACACCCGCAGGGTCGTGTCCTCGGACGCGGTCACCACGACCGGCCGGCTCCGGTAGTGGCTGAGGGCGACCGCGCGTATCGGTGCGCTGTGCCCCTCCCACGATCCGCCGGGAGCCAGGGCGAGATCCCACACCCGGACCGAGCCGTCCTCGGTCCCGACGACGGCGGTGGCGACGCCCAGCGTGCCGAAGCCGTGCACCGCGAGGACCGCGCCGGAAGTCGCGGACCCGGAGGTGGCGACGGTTTCGCGCAGTGCCAGGTCCAGCAGGTGTACGGAGCCGTCCCGGGCCCCGATGACGGCGACGGCCCATTCGTCGAGGCTGAGGCAGGCGACGCCGGTCGCCTGCACGGCCGGCAACCGGGCGGAGATCTCCATCGGCCCCCGGGTCGTCAGCGCCCACAGCCGCACGCCCGCGCCGTCCGCGGTCACGGCGACCGGCTGTCCGTGCACGACGGTGCAGGACACCGCACGGATGGCGAACCGTTGCCGCGGTGCCTTGGAGGTCCGGGAGTATGCGATGTCCCACGGGCGGTCGTTCATGGCTTTCCAGGTACGGGAGTCCGTCGGGTCCGAGGAACGGCAGTCTCCGGACGTCAGGTCCCAGACGTGCAGCGCGCCCAGCCGGTCACCGGCGACCACCACCGGCCGTCCGCGCACCGTGGCGCCGGCCAGCGCACCGGAGCAACCGGCCCCGAGGGTGAGGGTCTGCGGCAGGGACGCCCCGTCGGCGGGGTCCCACGTCCTCAGCGTGCCGTCCGCGTCGACGCTGACTACGACCGGGGCACCCTCCAGCGCGGTGCAGACCAGGCCGGTCACCCGTGCCCGGTGCCCCCGCGCGGCGACGACCGTGTGCGTGACCAGGTCGTGAAGCCACACGGTGCCGTCCTCCGTGCCGACGGCCACCGTGCTGTGTCCGTCCACCATCGTGCACGCCAACGCGCTGACCCGCTCCTGCTCCCCGTACTCGAACTCGCCGAGCGGCAGGCCGTTCTCCGCGCCCCACACCCGTACCTTGTGCCCTTCGGCCCCGAGGACGACGTCGCGGCCCTCCAGCTCCGCGTGGCCCACGGCGATGACCGGAGCAGGCAGCCCCTCCAGCACCAGCTGCGGCGACAGCGCCGCCGGGGGCCGGCCCGCGGCCGCCCACAGCGGCTTCCAGCGCTGGTCCCGGCCGCCGCGGTTCAGCTTCCGCACCATGGCGTCGTAGCGGTGCCTGGCCGCGTCGCAGCTCAGGACATGGCGGCGCTCTTCGGGCTCCAGTCCCCGGTGCTGCTCCAGGTGCGCCCGGTAGACGGCGGCGGCGAGACGTGCGGGCTCGGACTGCAGACCGCGCAGCAGCGGCGTCAGCCCGACCGGGTGGGCGTACACCAGGAACTCGGCGTCGCCGACGAGTTCCTCCAGCAGCCCGGCGCCCGCCGCGCAGGCCGGCAGATGGCGCAGCACATAGGGGTCGGCCTGGCGCCACAGGCGGCGGCCGTCCGGGGTCCGGGGAACGGTGCCGAGCAGCCGCCGGTACCAGCGGGCCCAGATGTCGTCGGGCGCGTCCTTCTTCAGGTTGTCCGCGAGGGACTGGTGGTAGAGCCGGTAGACGGAGCGGCCCTCGTCGTCGACCGCCTCGACGACGTACGGTCCGACGACATCGCTCCGCAGCAGGTGCAGCAGCCGCTCGGCGGTCCGCGCGGCCTCGGACGGCCGGCGGGACGCGAGGACCGACCAGATCTGCGACAGCGGCATGCCCTGGCCCTCCGCGTACGCCAGCGGGAGCAGCAACGTCCGTACGTGTGCGGCCTCCTCCCGGCCGAGCTGCAGCTCCAGCGCCCAGGTGAAGGCCCGGCCCACGGCGGCCTCGGGGCTGTGCTCCCGGACCGGCGCGGGAAGCTCCGCCGGGCCGGGGGCGTCCCCGACCCCGCGGGTGGCCACGGCACGGGCGACCAGCCGGGCCACGAGGAACAGGGGGTGGCTGGAGGCGGCGATGTGCGTCGCGATGCGGTTGATGTGCTCCGCGGGCAACCCGGTGTCGCTGCCCGGGCCGTGCGGAGCGCGCAGCAGCTGCTCGGCGTACATGACCAGGTCGTCGGGGTCCGTCCAGGCCGGGTCCGCGAGGTTGATGACCTCCGCCTGCCGGACGCCGGTGACGACGGTGCCGACGATGTGCGGCCTGACGCCGATGAGGAGCCGCAGCTTGGGGGCGTCCGCCACCAGCCGGCCGAGGAACTGGGCGATCTGCCGCTCCTCGCCCTGGGACGATCCTGCCTCGTCCAGGGCGTCCACCACGATCGTGGCGACGGTGTCGAGTGAGGCGAGCCGCTCGCGCAGGCTCCGTGCGGTCGGCTCGGGCGCCTCGACGGCCGCGGCCAGGGCCGTCGTCATCTGCGCGAGGGTGAGGGACCGGGCGTGCACCGCGACCGTGACGACCCCGACGGGCAGTTGGGCGCCCGCCGGCACCGTGTCCGCGGGTATGGTCTCGCGCACCCGTGGATCGGAGAGGGCCACCAGCCGTCCCAGGACCGCCGACTTGCCCACGCCCGGAGGCCCGGTCACCACGAACACACGCACCTGGCGTTCGGTTTCTCCTCTGAGCCAGCCGGCCAGCCGCTCGAGCACCCGGCCGCGTCCGGTGAAGTAGTGGCCGACCTCGTTGACGGTCTGTCTGCCGGTCCCGCGCGGGGAGAAGTGGTCCATCAGCTCGGCGTCCCGGCGCCGCTGCTCGGCCAGTTCCGACTGCGTGCGCAGCCCCAGCCGCCGGACGAAGAAGCGCTGCTCGGCGACATCGAACTCGCGTCCCTCCACGAGCAGTTGCGGCACGTAGTAGGGATTGGGGAAGAAACCCGTGGTCAGGTCGCCTTCCACCGTGTCGTCGCACAACTGCGCCCAGTCGGCCCGCTGTTCGACGCCCCGGCGGCGGAACTCGGCGTTCAGTCCCCTCACGAGCTCGGGCAGGCTGATGTGACTGGCGCGGTTGCCGAGCCGGGCCTCATCGGTCAGCACCGTGGTGAGCGACGCGCTGAAGACCCCGTCGCGCGCCTCCTGAAGGATCCTGGCGGCACACAGCACCCCGAACGCCTTGAGGAAGCGGGGGTCGGCACCCGGTGCGTCGGCGACGGCGAGCTTCGCCCGTACCGCCTGTTCCAGGGCGTCGACCGCGCCCCTTCCCGCGTAGCAGGAATCGAGCACCAGCAGCAGACGGCTCACGCCCTTCAGCGCGGGCAACTCCACGAGTTGCCCGACCGGCAATGCACTGATCCGCAGCTCCGCCGGGCCCGTCTCGGAGTCGGCGCACAGGAGGTAGTGGTGTCCGGACTCCTCCTGGCCGTGACCGCTGAAGTAGATCACCAGCGTGTCGCCGTCCTCGAACGCCTCGTCGAGCCAGCGGAGCATTGGCCGTACGACCTCGTCGGGCCCCCGCGGATTGAGCAGTCCCTCAGGGAAGACCGCCGCCGACTCGTAGCCGAGACCGGCCAGCGAGCCGATGACGGCGGGGAGGTCCTCGACCACGCCCGGCAACGCGGGCAGCTCCTCGTGCGTGTACCGCTCGGTGCCGAAGGCCAGCACATGGCGCCGCGGGCCGCCGGTGCTCACCGCACGGTCCCGAGGCCCTTGCCGATCGCCTCTCCCGTCTCCCGGGCCGTCAGATGGCGCAGCAGGTCGTGCACCTTCCAGCCGTTGTCCACCAGGACGTCCAGCACCGCCGGTACCGACCGCCCGGCCGGGCGTTCACCGTCCGCGGCCGGCGGGGTGAACCGCGGGGCGAGCTCTTTCACCGAGGCGACCACGTCGTGCCGGTCGCACACGTTGGCCCAGCTCTCGAGGCCCTGGGGCCAGTGGCCCCGCCCCGCTTCCGGCGACGGCCGCAGACGGTCGAACACGAGCTTGGGCATACCCAGGGGAGAACCGAGGGTCACCAGCGTCCGGACCGGCCAGTGCGGATGCGCGCACAGCGCCTCGTACGCCACGACCGAGCCCAGGGAGTGACCGACGAGCACCGTGGTGTCCGCCTCGATCCGTGCGGCCACGGCCGCGAGGGCCCGCGCGCGCACGGGCTCCTCGGTGAAGTAGCGGCGCACCTGGCGCAGCACACCCAGCAGAAACCGCTCCGCGACCGCGGTGGAGAGGAACCGCGACCGCAGCAGCGCGTTCATCGCCCGCTGCACCGTCTGCGGGGTCGGCGCCTTGCTGCCCGCCGCGGAGCCCTCCGGGGGCGGTACCCGGTCGGGTTCGGCCTGCGCGGCGGCGGCCCAGCAGGCGTTGAGGAGCTCGATCTCGAACGGGTCGACGAGGTCGGTGGCACGCTGCGGAAGACCACCGTCGCCCTTGGCGCCGGGTGCGCGGAAGACGTTCCCGTAGAAGGCGACATCCACGAGCTGCGGGCCGAAGCCGTCGGCCGCGTCGGCGAGTTCCACTCCGTCGGCCAGTGCCGCGGCGACCGGATCACGCAGAGAGTTGCGCCCGAGGAACTGTTGCCCCACTCCATGCACCACGACCACTCGTGCCACGCGGCCCTCCTCGTCTCGACCCGCAGGGCCATGATTGCGCAGCGGCTCGCGACGCACACCGAATCCAGTGTTCCGGAGGCGTCTTCGGGCGCTCAAAGTCCGACAGGGCGCCGGTGGCGGTATGTTGTCCGACTTCTTCGGGCAGTGTCACCCGGTGGCCGGGGAGGCCGGGGACCTGCCGTCCCCGTGCCACGTCCGCCACAAGGCCGCGTACGCCCCCTCCGCCGTCACCAGGTCCTCGTGCCTGCCCAGTTCCGTCAGCAGGCCGTTCTCCATCACCGCCACCCGGTCCGCGTCGTGGGCCGTGTGGAGGCGGTGGGCGATCGCGATGACCGTGCGGCCCTTCAGGACCGCCGCCAGCGCGCGCTCCGTGTGGCGGGCCGTCGCCGGATCCAGCAGGGCCGTGGCCTCGTCGAGGATCAGCGTGTGCGGGTCGGCCAGCACCACCCGGGCCAGGGCGAGTTGCTGGGCCTGTGAGCCGTCCGTGCGGCAACCGGTCGGCCCGAGCTCGGAGTCCAGGCCGTCCGGCAGCTCCCGCACCCAGTCGTCGGCGCCCACCGCGGCGAGCGCCGCCCACAGCTGCTCGTCCGTCGCGGACGGTTCGGCGACCAGCAGGTTGTCGCGGACCGTGCCGAGGAAGACGTGGTGCTCCTGGGTGACGAGGACGACCTGGCGGCGCAGCCGCTCCGGCCCCAGGTCCGCGACCGGCACACCGCCCACCGTCACCGAGCCCTCGGTCGGCGCGTCGATGCCGGCCAGCAGTCGGCTCAGGGTGGTCTTGCCGGCGCCGGAGGGGCCGACCACCGCCAGCCGTTCCCCGGGCCGCACGGACAGGTCGACCCCGCGCAGCACCTCGCCCCCGCGGTCGTAGGCGTAGCGCACGTCCGTCACGTCGATCCGGTCGTCCGCCGGGACGGCCGGGGTGCCCTCCGGGTCGGCCTGCGGGGCCCGGGCGAGGCCCTCCACCCGGGCGAAGGACGCGCCGCTGCTCTGCAACTGCTCGACCCGCATCAGGATCTCGTCCAGCGGTGAGCTGAACTGCTGCAGGTACACCGCCGCGGCCACCACCGACCCCAGGCTCATCACCCCGTGCGCGTGCAGCACCCCGCCGGCCAGCAGCACGCCGGCCACCGGAAGGACATAGGAGACCTCCACCACCGGGAAGAACACGGACCGCAGGGACAGCGTGTACAGGCGCCGGCGCCGGGAGACGTCCAGCGCGTCCCGGCTCGTCACGACCCGCCGCTCCTGCAACCGGAACGCCTCCACCGTGCGCGCTCCGGACGCCGTCGCCGCCAGGATCTCCGCGACCTGGGAGTTCGCCTCGCCCTCGGCGAGGTAGCCGTCCCTGGCCCGGCGCAGATACCAGCGCAGCACGCACCAGATGGGCAACAGGGCGAACACGCCGATCGCGCCGAGCAGCGGGTCGAGCGCGAAGACCGCGCCCAGCAGGAACAGCGCCTGCACGGTGTTGATCAGCAGCTCGGGGCCGGCGTCGCGCAACGTGGTGCCCACGGTGGCCACGTCGGCCGTGCCGCGCGCGGTCAGGTCCCCGGTGCCGGCCCGTTCCACCACGGACGCGGGCAGTGCGAGGACCCGGTCGACGAACTCCTCGCGCACGCGGGCCAGGGTCCGCTCCCCGAAGCGGTGCCCCACGTACCGGGCCCAGCGCGACAGCAGCAACTGCGCCAGCGAGCACAGCAGGATGCCGAGCGCCAGGCGGTCCACCGCACCGACGCCGCCCCCGGACCGGACCTCGTCGACGATCCGCCCGAGCAGCCACGGCCCGGCGAGCCCGGCCCCGGCCGCCGCCGCGTTGAGGGCCAGTACGGCGGTGAAGGCCCGCCCGTCGGCCCGCACCAGCCGTACGGCGGCCCGCCGCACGTCGACGGCTTCGGCCACGGGCAGATGTCCCCGGCTCACGCCACGACCTCCTCGGCATCGGCGGTGTCGGTGTCCCGCGCCACCAGCGCCCGGTAGCCCGGCTCCGCCTCGAGCAGCCGTCGGTGGCTCCCGGTGGCCGCGACCTTGCCGTCGACCAGGTAGTGGACGGTGTCCGCGCGGTCCAGGACCAGCGGGGAGGTGGTGGTCACCACGGTCGTACGGCCCTCGCGCGCCTCCCGCAGCCGTTCCGCGACCGCCGCCTCGGTGTGCGCGTCCAGCGCCGAGGTGGGCTCGACGGCCAGCAGCACCTCGGGGTCGGCGAGCAGCGCCCGCACGAGCCGGACGCGCTGCCGCTGGCCGCCGGACAGGTTGCGTCCCTGCGCGTCGATCGCCGAGCCGAGCCCGTCCGGCAGGCCCTGGACGATGTCGTCGGCGACAGCGGCGTGCACGGCCCGGCCGATCGCCGCGTCATCGACGTCCTCCGCCTCCCGGGCGCCCGCGACCAGCTCGCGCAGCGCCCCGGCGAACAGGTCGGCCTCGTTGTCGGCGACCAGGATCCGCTCCCGCACCTGTGACAGCGGGATGTCGTCCAGGCGCACTCCGCCCCAGGTCGCCTCCGACGGGACGTACCGGCCCAGACGGTCGACGACCGCTGCGGTGTCCGCGGGCCGCGCCCCGGCCAGGGCGGTCAGCCGCCCCGGCGGCACCCGCACCCCGGACTCCGGGTCGTGCAGCACCGACGGCTCCGGGGGAGCGTCGCACGTGCCGTCGTCCGGCTCCGGCTCCATCCGCAGCAGCCGTACGACGCGCCGGGCGGCCACCACGCCCCGGCCGACCTGGTAACCCCAGTCGATCAAGGCCGCCACCGGGCGCACGATCACGGCGACATACCCGTACACCGCCACCAGCTCACCCACGGTGATGTCCCCCCGGGCGGCCAGCCGCGCCGCGAGCCAGGTCACGACGGCGAGGAACAGCGTCGGCAGCCCCACCCCGAGCGCCTGCATCCAGCTGGTCACCGACCCGACCCGGTATCCCTGCTCCCGCAGCCGCTGGGAGTCCCGACGGAAGGCGTCCGCGAACAGCCCCTTGCCGCCGAGGCCGTTGAGGACCCGCAGCCCGCCCGCGAGGTCGCCGATCCGGGCGGTGAGCACCCCCTGCCGCTCCCGGTACTCCGCCTCCGTGTCCTGCAGGCGCCGCATCAACGGTCCCACGATCAGGGCGATCACCGGCACGCCGAGCACGACCACCGCGGCGAGTTGCACGGAGACCGACAGCAACAGCCCTGCGACCACCAGATAGGCGACGACCGCGCCGACGCCGGGGCCCACGACGGTCAGGGCGCCGGCGATCGTCTGCACGTCGCTCACACCGATGGTGACCACCTCACCGGCCCCGGCCCGCCGCGGCAGCGCGGCCCCCAGCCGGACCGCGTGCCCCACGACCACCTTCACCGTGCGGAAGTTGGCGTCCATCCGCACCCGGGTCATCACCCGATGCCGCATGATGCTCAGCCACGCGTTGAACGCGCCCACCGCGAACAGCGCCGTGGACCATCCGGCGAGGGCGCCCATGTCACCCCGGCGAAGACCCTCGTCGACCGCACGGGCCATCAGGTACGGCGTCGCCGCCATCAGCACCATCCAGACGCTGCCGAGCAGCGCCCCAGCGACGGACCGCCCCGGCTGCCGGGTCACCAGCCACCACAGATACCGCCAGCCGTCACGACAGTCGGGCTTCCCGGGATCCTCGTACGCGTCGATCATCCGCCCCGTCTCCCCGTCTCCCCGTTCTTCCTGTTCTCCCGTTCCGCTCACGCCAGGCTGTCCCGCCAGGCCCGGTGCAGATCCGCGAACCGTCCCGTCCCCGAGATCAGTTCCGCCGGGCTGCCGTCCTCCACGATGCGGCCGCCCTCCATCACGAGCACCCGGTCGGCGATCTCCACCGTCGACAGCCGGTGCGCGATCACCACGGCCGTACGGCCCCGCAGCACCGTCTCCATCGCCCGCTGCACGGCCCGTTCGCCGGGGACGTCCAGGGAACTGGTCGCCTCGTCGAGGATCAGCACCGCAGGGTCGGCGAGCAACGCCCGGGCGAACGCGACGAGTTGCCGCTGCCCGGCCGAGATCCGGCCGCCGCGTTTGCGGACGTCGGTGTCGTAGCCCTCCGGCAGCGCGGTGATGAAGTCGTGCGCGCCGATCGCCTTCGCCGCCCGCTCCATCTCCTCGCGGGTCGCGTCCGGGCGGCCGATCGCGATGTTCTCGGCGACCGTCCCGGAGAACAGGAACGCCTCCTGGGTCACCATGACCACTCCGCGCCTGAGGTCGGGCAGCGCGAGGTCGCGCAGGTCCACGCCGTCCAGCAGGACGCGGCCGTCGGTGGGGTCGTAGAAACGGGCCAGCAGCTTGGCGAGCGTCGACTTGCCCGCGCCGGTCGCGCCGACCACCGCCACCGTCTGCCCGGCCGGCAGGGTGAGCGAGAAGCGCGGCAGCACCTCGCCGCCCGTGCGGTACGCGAAGCGGACCTCCTCGAAGACCACCTCGCGGCCCGGCTGGTCGCCTTTCGGCGGCGGGAGCTCGCCGGGGTGGGCCGGCTCCGGCACGGACGGCGTCTGCGCCAGCAGCCCCGCGATCTTCTCCAGCGAGGCCGCGGCCGACTGGTAGGAGTTCAGGAACATGCCGAGCCGGTCGATGGGGTCGTACAGTCGCCGCAGATACAGCACCGCCGCCGCCAGGACACCCAGCGCGAGGGAGCCCTCCGCCACCCGGTACGCGCCCCACAGCACGATTCCGGCCACCGTCGAGTTGGCGATCAGCCGGGAGCCGGTGACATAGCGGGCCATCTCCAGCAGGGCGTCGCCGTTGGTCCGCTCGTGCCGCCGGTTCAGGACGCGGAAGTCGGCGTCGTTGGCCTCCTCCCGGCGGAACGCGCGCACCGGGCGGATGCCGTTCATGGTCTCCGCGAACTTCACGATCACCGCGGCGATCGCGGTCGAGCGCCTGCGGAAGACCCGTCCCGCCCGGCGCCGGTAGAGCCGCACCAGCCCGTACAGCGGCACCAGGGAGGCCACCGCTACCGCGCCGAGGCCCAGGTCGAGCCAGAGCAGCATCGCCGAGATGAAGACGAACGACAGGATGACGGTGACCAGTTCCTGAAGGCCTTCGCTGAGCAGTTCGCGCAGCGACTCGACGTCCGTCGTGGACCGCGAGATCAGCCGGCCCGAGGTGTAGCGCTCGTGGAAGTCGATGCTCAGCGCCTGCGCGTGGCGGAAGATGCGGCCGCGCAGATCGAGCAGCACATCCTGGTTGACGCGGGCGGAGGCGATCGTGAACGCGTACTGCAGGACGCCGGAGGCCGCGGCGGACAGCAGGTAGCCGACCGCCACCGCGATCAGCGGGCCGTGGTCGCCGTGCCGCAACGCCGGTACGGCGCGGTCGATGGCGTACGCCACCAGCAGCGGGCCCACCTGCACCGCCGCTTGCTGGAGCAGCAGCAGGACGCAGGTCAGGGCCGTTCGGGCCTTGAGCGGGGCGAGCAGCGAGCGCAGCAGCGCGGCGGTGGCTCCCGGGGGTGTGGGGAGGGCGTCGCGGTCGAAGGGGTCGTCGGAGGCGGCGGGGTCCGGGGCGGGTCCCTTCCGGTCCTGTTCCTCGTCGTTCGGCGCGGTCGTCGTGGGCGCCGTCATAGGACCTCCTCGCTGTCCTGGGAGTGTGCGGGGTCTCCGGACATCAGATGGGCGTACTCGGCGTTGCCGCGCAGCAGTTCCTGGTGGGTGCCGACGGCGGCGATACGGCCGCCGGAGAGCAGGGCGACGCGGTCGGCGAGCAGGACGGTGGACGGGCGGTGCGCGACGACCAGGGCGGTCGTGCCGTCGAGCACGCGGCGCAGGGCGGCCTCGACCGCGGCCTCGGTGTGCACGTCGAGGGCGGAGAGGGGGTCGTCCAGGACGAGGAAGCGGGGGCTGCCGACGACGGCGCGGGCGAGCGCGAGGCGCTGCCGCTGACCTCCGGAGAGGCTGAGGCCCTGCTCACCGACCTGGGTGCGGGTGCCCTGGGGGAGGGCGTGGGCGAAGTCGGCCTGAGCGACGGCGAGGGCGCGCTCCAGTTCCTTCTCGCCTGCGGTGTCGGGGGCGCCCATGAGGACGTTGGCGGCGACGGTGGCGGAGAAGAGGGTGGGTTCCTCGAAGGCGACGGCCACCTTGGAGCGGAGCTCTTCCCGGGACATGGCGGTGATGTCGACTCCGTCGAGGGTGATGCGTCCCGAGGTCACCTCGTGCAGGCGGGGGATGAGCGCGGTGAGGGTGGTCTTGCCACTGCCGGTGGCGCCCACCAGGGCCATGGTCTCGCCGGGACGGATGTGGAGGTCGATGCCGTCGAGGATCGGCTGGGAGGCGGTCGGTGCGTCGGGGTAGCGGAAGGAAACGTTGTCGAACCGCAGGCCGTCGGGTTGCTCGGTGCCGGTGCCGGTGCCGGTGCCGGTGCCGGTGCCGGTGCCGGTGCGGGTGCGGGCCGGGGGTTCGTCCCGCAACTCGGCGGTACGCGGCGCCTCCGGCTCCTCGTCCATGACTTCGAAGTACCGCTCCGTGGCCGTCGCCGCCTCCTGGCTCATCGCCAGCAGGAAGCCGATGGACTCCACCGGCCACCGCAGCGCGAGAGCCGTGGAGAGAAAGGCCACCAGCGTTCCCGCCGACAGCCCGCCGTCCGCGACCTGCACCGATCCGACGACCAGCGCCGCCCCGAGGGCGACCTCCGGCAGCGTCACGATGACCGCCCAGATCGCCGCCAGCAGCCGCGCCTTGGCCAGCTCGGTCCCGCGCAGCGTCCGCGACAGCTCCCGGAACGCCCGGGCCTGGCTGCGGTGCCGCCCGAACCCCTTGATGATGCGGATGCCGAGCACGCTCTCCTCGACCACGGTCGTCAGGTCGCCCACCTGGTCCTGCGCCCGCCGCGCCACCAGCGCGTACCGCCGCTCGAACACCCAGCACATCACGACGACCGGGATGCCGGGCCCCAGGACGACCAGTCCCAGGGTGAAGTCCTGGAGCAGCATGATGACCACACCCACCAGGATCGTCACGGCGTTCACCAGCAGGAACGTGAGCGGAAACGCCAGGAACTGACGCAGCAGCATCAGATCCGTCGTGCCCCGGGACAGCAACTGCCCGGACGCCCACCGGTCGTGGAAGGCGACCGGGAGCCGCTGCAGATGCCGGAACAGATCCGCCCGCATCTCCGCCTCGACGCGTGACAGCGGCCGCGCCACCAGCCACCGCCGCACACCGAACAGCCCGGCCTCGGCGATCCCGAGCAGCAGCAGGTACAGCGCGCCGAGCCACACCCCCGCCGGGTCCCGGTCGGTGACCGGGCTGTCCACCATCCACTTCAGGACGAGCGGGATCACGAGCCCCACGCAGGAGGCGACGACCGCGACGAACGCCGCCGTGAACAGCCGCAGCCGCACCGGGCGCACATACGGCCACAGGCGCAGCAGGGTGCGGACGGCGGAACGGTCGCTGGTGGTTGCACGTGTCGTCGGCATCGGTGCGAGCCTACGGATCGGCACTGACACTGCCCACCGAGTTTCGGCCCGGCCGAGGTCCACCGCTGGTCCTACGACCTGGGTGTTCGAGCGGCCGTACGACCTGGCGGTCACGCGGTCGTATCACCCCGTCAGCCGATCGGTTGATGCTCCTTCGAGCGGGTCGGCCGATGTGCCGGACCCGGTCCGCCCGGGACCCTCGATGCATGACCAGCATGACCAGCATGACCCGGACGACCGGGCAACCCGTCATCGAAGTCGACGCTCTGCGCAAGTCCTACGGCGGCAGGGCCGTCGTCGACGGTGTCTCCTTCGCCGTCGAGGAGGGCGAGATCTTCGGGATCCTCGGCCCGAACGGCGCCGGCAAGACCACCACCGTCGAGTGCGTCGAGGGCCTGAGGGTCCCGGACGCGGGCCGCGTCCGGGTCACCGGCCTGGACCCCGTCGCCGACCACGAGCGGGTCTCCCGGGTGCTCGGTGCCCAGCTCCAGCAGAGCGAGTTGCAGCCCAAGCTCACCGTTCGCGAGGCGCTCGAACTGTACGCCTCCTTCCATCCGAGCCCGGCCGACTGGCGCCCCCTCGCCGAACGCCTCGGCCTGACCCAGAAGCTGACCACCCGGTTCGCCAGGCTTTCCGGCGGGCAGAAACAACGCCTGTTCATCGCGCTGGCGCTGATCGGCAACCCCCGGGTCGTCGTCCTGGACGAGCTGACCACCGGGCTCGACCCGCGCGCCCGCCGTGACACCTGGGAGCTGATCGAGGACGTCCGTGCGGGCGGCGTCACCGTCCTCCTGGTCACCCACTTCATGGAGGAGGCCCAGCGGCTGTGCGACCGGATCGCCGTCATCGACAAGGGAAGGGTGGCCGCCCTGGACACGCCGGCCGGTCTCATCCAGCGCTCGGCGAGCGCGACCGTCATCAGCTTCACGCCGTCCGCCGCGCTGGACGACGCTGAGCTGAACGCCCTGCCCGCGCTCGCCTCCGTCGCGCACAAGGACGGCCGGATCACGTTGTCCGGCACCGACGAGACCGTCAACGCCGTCATCACCCTCCTCGCCCGCCACCACATCACCGCCCATCAGCTCCGAGTCATGGACGCCACCCTCGACGACGCGTTCCTGGACCTGACGAAGGAGACCGCGGCATGAACACCGCCGTCCTGCGCACCGAGTTCCGTCTCTTCCGCCGTGAACCCGGCGCCGTGTTCTGGATCGCCCTGTTCCCGACCCTGCTCCTGGTGATACTCGGCTCGATCCCGTCGTTCCGGGAGGCCGACAAGTCCCTGGGCGGGCTGCGTCCGGTCGACGCCTACGTGCCCATCGCCGTGCTGATCGCCCTGATCATGTCCGGGGTTCAGGCGCTGCCCCAGGCCCTGACCGGCCACCGGGAGCGGGGCATCCTGCGCCGGATGCGGCTCACCCCCGTGCGGCCCTCCGCCCTGCTGTCGGCGCAGATGGTCGTGCAGGGCACGGTGGCGCTGGCATCGGCGCTGCTCGCGCTCGCCGTCGGCCGCCTCGCCTTCGACGTGACGCTGCCCAGGCAGACGGCCGGCTATCTGCTGGCCCTGCTGCTCGCGACCGCGGCGGCCCTCGCTCTCGGCTCCGTCGTCTCGGCGCTGTCCCGGACCACGAAGATCGCGGGTGCGGTCGGAACGGCGGTGTTCTTCCCGATGATGTTCTGCGCGGGCGTGTGGCTGCCGGTGCAGGCCATGCCGGACCTGCTCCGGAGGATCGTCGGCTGCACGCCCTTCGGAGCGGCGGCGCAGGCCCTCAACCAGGCGGCGGCCGGGCATTGGCCGGGCTGGAGCCACCTCGGGGTGCCGGCGGTGTGGATCCTGCTGCTGACGGGTGCCGCAAGCCGCTGGTTCCGCTGGGAGTAGGAGCGGGGCCGTGCAGACTGGGGACATGACCGGGGCGGACACGCAGATCGAACGGCGCTGGGAGCAACTGCACACCTGGGGGCCGTACGGGCTGCTCGGCATCGGCTTCGTCCCCGCACTCGCGACCGCCGACCCGCACGCCGGCCCGGCCAAGTGGTACACCGCCTGGGCCCTGCTCGGTGCCGCGGTCGCGCTCCAGCTGTGGTGGCACAGCACCCGTCCCAGCGGGCCCGACCGGCGCCGGACGCCGTCCCGGGCCGGGACGGCGTACTACATCGTCCGCTGGGCCCTCGCCTTCGCCCTCACCTGGCTCAACCCGTTCTTCGCCTTCTACGCCGCCGCCGGCTACATGGACGCCGACGAGACCCTCCCGGGCAGGTGGCAGCGGCTCGGACTGCTCGCGAGCGCGGTCACCGTGGCCGGCGCGCAGGCCGGTGGGATGCCGTTCGGCAGCGTGGTCCAGTGGATCGTCTTCGCCGCCCTCCTGGTAGCCAACTCCGGCCTGCAGATGGTGGTCGCCCATCTCACCGAGCAGGAGACACGGCGCTCCCACGAGCGCACCGAGACCATCGCCGAACTCGAGCGCACCAACGCGGCGTTGCACCAGGCCCTCGACGAGAACGCCGCCCTTCACGCCCAACTCCTCGTCCAGGCACGGGAGGCGGGGGTCGCCGACGAGCGGCGGCGCCTCGCGGCCGAGATCCACGACACCATCGCGCAGGGCCTGACCGGCATCATCGCCCAGCTTCAGGTCGTGGCGGGCGCCCCCGACCTGGCCACCGCCCGCACGCATCTGGACCGCGCCTCGGCCCTGGCACGGCACAGTCTCGGCGAGGCCCGCCGCTCCGTGCACAACCTGGCGCCGGTGGCGCTGGAGAACGACGGACTGCCCGAAGCGCTGAAGAAGACGGTCACCGAATGGGGTGAACGGTCGGGCGTACGGGCGGAGTTCACGGTCGTCGGCGCCGTGGAACAGCTCCACGAGGAGGTCGCGGCCACCCTTCTGCGCATCGTCCAGGAAGCCCTGTCCAACGCCGCTCGCCACGCCCAAGCCTCCCGCGTCGGCGTCACCCTCTCCTTCCTGGGCGACGAGGTCATCCTCGACATCCGCGACGACGGCACCGGATTCGAACTCCTCGGTCTCCCCGCCCGATCCATCCCCCACTCTCGACTTCGCTCGAGCGGGGGGACCCCCACCGGCGGCTTCGGCCTCGACGGCATGCGCGCCCGCGCCGAACGCATCGCCGGCTCCCTCACCGTGGAGACCGAGCCGGGGCAGGGCACGGCGGTGTCGGCTCGCGTACCGTTGGTGCGCCATGACCGATGACGCCGTGATCTCCTTGCTGATCGTCGACGACCACCCCGTCGTAAGGGACGGCCTGCGCGGCATGTTCGAGTCCGCGCCCGGCTTCAGGGTCCTGGGCGAGGCGTCGAACGGCGTCGAGGCGGTCGACAAGGGCGCCTCCCTCGACCCGGACGTGATCCTGATGGACCTGCGCATGCCCGGCGGCTCGGGCGTGGACGCCATCCGGGAGCTGACCCGCCGGGCCGCCCGCGCCAAGGTCCTCGTCCTGACCACCTACGACACCGACTCCGACACCCTGCCCGCGATCGAGGCGGGCGCGACGGGCTACCTCCTCAAGGACGCCCCGCGCGACGAGCTGCTCACCGCGGTCCGGGCTGCCGCCGAAGGCCGTACGGTCCTGTCCCCGGCCGTCGCCTCCCGTCTGGTCTCCGCCGTCCGCTCCCCGGCCCCCGGCAGCGAGCCCCTCTCCGCCCGCGAACGGCAGGTCCTCGCCCTGGTCGCGAAGGGCACCTCCAACCGTGAGATCGCCCGCGAGCTGTTCATCAGCGAGGCCACCGTGAAGACCCACCTCAGCCACCTGTACGCCAAACTCGGCGTCAACGACCGCGCTGCGGCGGTGGCGGTGGCCTACGACCGGGGGATCCTGGGCTGACGGCGGCAGAGCCCGGACAGGCCCTCAGCCGGCGACCTTCAGCAGCAGCACCGCCCGGGCCGGCACCGTCACCGTCGCGCCCGCCCGGTACTCCGTCCCCGGGGCCTGCGCCTGTTCCTCGCGGGAGGTGTCCACGACCAGTTCGTAGCGCTCGGCCCACGGCGGCCCCGGCAGCAGGAAGCTCACCGGGCGGTCCCCGGCGTGCAGAACCGCGAGAAAGCTGTCGTCCACCACGGGTGCGCCCCGGGCGTCCCGGCCCGGTATGTCCCGGCCGGACAGATACATGCCGAGGGTCGCGGCAGGCGCGTACCAGTCGCGTTCCGTCATCTCCGCTCCGCGGGGCGTGAACCACGCCAGGTCCCTCAGGCCGTCCGCCGCCTGCGGCCGGCCGGAGAAGAACGCCCTGCGGCGCAGCACCGGATGGCGGTGGCGCAGCGCTATCAGACGGGACGTCAGGTCGAACAGCGTCCGCCAGCCGGGGTCGGCCGGCATGCTCCAGTCCACCCAGCCGATCTCGTTGTCCTGGCAGTAGGCGTTGTTGTTGCCGCGCTGGGTGCGGCCCATCTCGTCGCCCGCGACCAGCATGGGCACGCCCGTCGAGAGCAGGAGGGTCGTCAGGAGGTTCCGCAGCTGCCGGCGCCGCAGCGCCCGTATCCGCTCGTCGTCGGTGTCGCCCTCCGCACCGCAGTTCCAGGAGCGGTTGTCGTCGGAGCCGTCTCGGTTGCCCTCGCCGTTGGCCTCGTTGTGCTTGCGTTCGTACGACACCAGGTCGCGCAGGGTGAAACCGTCGTGCGCGGTGACGAAGTTGACCGACGCGTACGGGCGGCGGCCGCCCCACGCGTACAGGTCGCTCGACCCCGACAGGCGGTAGCCGAGGTCCCGCACGTCCGGCAGCGCCCCACGCCAGAAGTCCCGTACAGCGCCCCGGTAGCGGTCGTTCCACTCCGTCCACAGCGGGGGGAACGCCCCGACCTGGTAGCCGCCCGAGCCCACGTCCCACGGTTCCGCGATCAGTTTCACCCGGCGCAGCACCGGGTCCTGGGCGATGACCGCGAGGAAAGGGGAGAGCATGTCGACGTCGTGCATGGACCGCGCGAGCGCCGCCGCCAGGTCGAAGCGGAAGCCGTCCACGCCCATCTCCGTCACCCAGTAGCGCAGCGAGTCGGTGATCAGGCGCAGCACCTGCGGCTGCACCACGTGCAGGGTGTTGCCGCAGCCGGTGTAGTCCGCGTAGCGGCGCGGGTCGGACTGCAACCGGTAGTAGCCGCGGTTGTCGATGCCCTTCAGCGACAGCGTCGGACCCAGCTCGCCCGCCTCCGCGGTGTGGTTGTACACAACGTCGAGGATCACCTCGATCCCGGCCGCGTGCAGCGCCTTCACCATGCGCTTGAACTCGCCCACCTGCTGGCCGGCCGTGCCGGTGGAGGCGTAGGCGGCGTGCGGGGCGAAGTAGCCGATCGAGTTGTAGCCCCAGTAGTTCCTCAGGCCACGCCGCAGCAGGTGGTCCTCGTGCGCGAACTGGTGCACGGGCAGCAGCTCGACGGCTGTCACGCCCAGCTTCACCAGGTGCTCGATCGCCGCCGGGTGCGCGAGGCCGGCGTAGGTCCCGCGCAGCTCCTCGGGGATGTCCGGGTGCAGGCGCGTGAAGCCGCGCACGTGCAGCTCGTAGATCACCGAGTCCGCCCACGGCGTCTTCGGGCGGTGGTCGTCCGCCCAGTCGTCGTCATCGTGCACCACGACGCCCTTGGGGACGTGCGGCGCGGAGTCCCGGTCGTCGCGCACGGTGTCGGCGACGTTCTGGTCGGGCCAGTCCCGCACGTGCCCGTACACCTCGGGCGGCAGGGAGAACTCCCCGTCGACCGCGCGCGCGTACGGGTCGAGGAGCAGCTTCGCCGGGTTCCAGCGGGCGCCGGTCCACGGGTCCCAGCGGCCGTGCACCCGGTAGCCGTACCGCTGCCCCGGCATCACGCCCGGGACGAAACCGTGCCATATCTCGTGCGTCAGTTCGGTCAGCCGGACGCGGGTCTCCCGGCTCTGCGGACCCGGGCCGTCGAACAGGCACAGTTCGACCGCCTCCGCGCCCCCCGCCCACAGCGCGAAGTTCGTGCCCGCGACCCCGTCCGGGCCGCCCGGAAGCGCGCCCCGAGCGGGGTCGGCGCACCCGGCCACACGGGCACCGTGGGCACCGGGCGCCGCCTGCCGTTCAGCACGGCGGCAGAGCGCGCGGACCGTCCCTCGCCCGCCTGCTCCTCCTGCACTGCCTCCTGCTCGGCTGCGCTGGACACGTACACGCCTCCCGCGGCTCGCGGAACGACGGGAAAACGGGTGCACGGCGTCCCGGCCGCGTACCTGATCCCGTCGTCCTCCCCCCTGTTCTGCCCAGTGCGCGGCTCGCACTCACGTTTCCCGGGAGCGGCTGGGTCGTTGAGATCGTCGTGACGCACGTACACACGCGCGCGCGGCGCGCGGGCGCCGCACTGGCCGCGGCACTGACCTGGGCGGCCCTCCTGGCCGGCTGCACCGGCCATGGACTCGACGGCGTCTTCGGAAAGAATCCGGCGCCCGCGGACCTCATCCGGATCTCCCCCGACGACGGCAGCAGGGCCGTGCCCGCCGACCGGCGGCTGAGGGTACGGGTGGTGAGCGGCCGCCTGGAGTCGGTGACCGTCGTCAGGTCCCAGGACGCCCGGCGGTCCGCGGTCCCCGGCCGTCTCTCGGCGGACGGCACCGTCTGGGAGCCGGACGACCCCCGTCTCGCCCTCGCCGCCCGGTACACGGTCGACGCGGTGGCCCGCGACGGTGGCGGCCGCCGCTCGGCCCGTCACGCGACGTTCACCACCTACGTCCCGGAGCAGCGGTTCACCGGGTACGTCATCCCGGAGGACCGCTCGACCGTCGGCACGGGAATGATCGTGTCCGTTCAGTTCGACCGGCAGATCGCGAACCGGGCCGCCGTCGAGCGCGCGATCCGTGTGACCGCCAGGCCCGCCGTCGAGATCCGCCCGCACTGGTTCGGCAGGGACCGCCTCGACTTCCGACCCGAGCACTACTGGAAGCCGGGCACCCGAGTGACCGTCACCCTGCGGCTGCGCGACGTGGAGGGCGCGCCCGGGGTCTACGGACAGCAGTACCGGACCGTCGCCTTCACCATCGGGCGCAGCCAGGTGTCCCTCGTGGACGCGGCCCGGCACACGATGCGGGTCCGCCGCGACGGCCGGCTGCTCGCCACCCTGCCGATCACCGCGGGCGCCCCGAAGACCACCACGTACAACGGGAAGATGGTGGTGATGGAGAGGCTCCCGGTCACCCGCATGAACAGCCGCACGGTCGGCTTCGGCGGCGAGTACGACATCACGGACGTCCCGCACGCCATGCGCCTGACCGAGTCCGGCACCTTCGTCCACGGCAACTACTGGGCCCCGGAGGCCCCCGGGCACAGCAACGTCAGCCACGGCTGCGTGGGCCTGAAGGACGTCAGGGGCGGCGGCTCCGACACCCCTGCGGGCTGGTTCTTCGACCGCAGCCTCGTCGGCGACGTCATCGAGGTCGTGCACAGCGACGACAAGCAGGTCGCTCCCGACAACGGGCTCGGCGGGTGGAACATGAGTTGGAGCGACTGGACAGCGGGCGGGGCCGTCGACCAGTCCTGACCGGCCCGGTGTCACGGGAGCATTCGGCGTTTCGAGCATCGAAACGGACTTTCGCCCACGCCTTCGGCCACCGCCGTGCAACCTCAGGCCGGTGACAAGCATCAAGTGCTATGGAACGAAGATGTTGCCCGCGATCACCCGAAAGGGTGAGAGACCGGCTCAGCGGCACGTCAGGGGGCGCATCCGGCAGTCGGCGGTGCCCCTTCGCGCGGTCCCGAGTTGGGACTGAACAGTGACAGCGGCGGGGAGTCATCGGGCCGTGGCGTGTGATTGATTTGCGCAATGCGCGTGCGGGACGCGCTGCGCAGTGGGGGGCCTGAGGCGATCAGGCCGTGCGAGGGGAGAGGGAACGTGAACGGGCGACCCATATCGGGCGCGTCGACCGGTGCGCGGGGACGTGGTGGCAAGAGTTTCTCGGCGCTGATACTCGGCGCCCTCCTGCTGACCGTCACCGCGTGCGGTGGGGGAGGGGGAGACGGTGACGCCAAGGACAAGGACTCCGGCAAGGCGGCGGCCAAGCAGTCGCAGGCCGTCGTCACCATAGCCCCGAAGGACGGCGCCAAGGGAGTGGACACCGGCGGCGCCCTCAAGGTGACCGCGGCCAAGGGCACACTCAGCCAGGTCAGGGTCGAGGACCCCAAGGGCCGCGAGATCGCCGGGACCATCACCGGCGGGGGTGCCTCCTGGACCCCGTCGACCCACCTCGCCGCGGCCACCACGTACAAGGTCCACGCGGTCGCCAAGGACGCGTCGGGCCTCGCCGCCACCGCGGACTCCTCGTTCACCACGCTCACTCCGAAGAACACCTTCGTCGGCGTCTACACGCCCGACAACGGCTCCACCGTCGGCGTCGGCATGCCGTTCTCGGTCCGGTTCAGCCGGGGCATCACCCACCCGGCCGACGTCGAGAAGGCCATCACCATCAAGACCGAGCCCGCCGTCGAGGTCCGCGGCCACTGGTTCGGCAACGACCGCCTCGACTTCCGGCCCGAGGACTACTGGAAGCCCGGCACCAAGGTCACCGTGAACCTGAACCTCGACGGGGTCGAGGGCCGCCCCGGCGTCTACGGCGAGCAGGCCAGGACGGTGAGCTTCACCATCGGCCGCAGCCAGGTCTCCACCGTGGACGCCAAGGCGCACACGATGGTCGTCAAGCAGGACGGCAAGGTCGTCAAGACCCTCGCGGTCACCACGGGCAAGCCCGGCTACGACACCTGGAACGGCCAGATGGTCATCAGCGAGCGCCAGGTGGTGACCCGGATGAACGGCGAAACGGTCGGCTACGGCGGCGAGTACGACATCAAGGACGTGCCGCACGCCCAGCGCCTGACCGACTCCGGCACCTTCATCCACGGCAACTACTGGGGCGGCGACGCCTTCGGCAACTACAACGCCAGCCACGGCTGCGTCGGCCTGCGCGATGTGAAGGGCGGCTACGACAGCTCGGTGGCGGCCGCCTGGTTCTACAACCACTCGATGCTCGGTGACGTCGTCATCGTGAAGAACTCCCACGACGCCACGGTCGCGCCCGACAACGGGCTCAACGGCTGGAACATGCCCTGGGACCAGTGGATCAAGTAACGGCCGATCCGCAGTGACCGGGCCCGGTGTGCCGCTGTGAGCGAGCACACCGGGCCCGTTGTCGTTAGTCCCCGTTAACCTCCTCCCATGACTGTGCATCTCGAAGTCGCCGAGGGCGTGGGCACCCTCCGCCTGGACCGCCCGCCGATGAACGCGCTGGACGTCGCCACCCAGGACCGGCTCAAGGAACTCGCCGAGGAGATCACGCGCCGCGAGGACGTGCGCGCGGTGGTCCTCTACGGCGGAGAGAAGGTGTTCGCCGCGGGCGCGGACATCAAGGAGATGCAGGGCATGGACCACACCGCGATGGTGCTGCGCTCCCGCGCCCTGCAGGACTCCTTCACCGCTGTCGCCCGCATCCCGAAGCCCGTCGTCGCCGCCGTCACCGGCTACGCCCTGGGTGGCGGCTGCGAGCTGGCGCTGTGCGCGGACTACCGCATCGCCGGCGAGAACGCCAAGCTCGGGCAGCCGGAGATCCTGCTCGGCCTCATCCCCGGCGCGGGCGGCACGCAGCGGCTGGCCCGGCTGATCGGCCCGTCCAAGGCCAAGGACCTGATCTTCACGGGGCGCCAGGTGAAGGCGGACGAGGCGCTGAGGCTGGGCCTGGTCGACCGGGTCGTCCCGGCCGAGCAGGTGTACGCCGAGGCGCACGCCTGGGCCGCGAAGCTCGCCCAGGGCCCGGCGATCGCGCTGCGTGCGGCCAAGGAGTCGATCGACACGGGTCTGGAGACGGACATCGAGACCGGTCTCGCGGTCGAACGCAACTGGTTCGCGGGCCTGTTCGCGACGGAGGACCGCGAGCGGGGGATGCGCAGCTTCGTGGAGGAGGGGCCGGGCAAGGCGAAGTTCGTGTGAGGACCCACCTGGAAGGCGTAACGTGAGCATTGTTCAGCAAGTCCCGCTGGTCCATGCACAGTTGACGCCGCGTCCGTTTTCGTGTCCCTCGATGGGGCGGATTATGGAAGCCTTAAGGCAACCTTAAGGCTGTCGCGCCGGCCTCGCCCGGCGATTGCCCCCAACTGGCTCGTTTCCGCAGGTCAGTTGGGGTGCGACAGCCCCTGGATTGCGATTGGCATATGCCGGTCGAATGGTGAGGAATGTGTGCTTCCGGGGGGCGTATTCCGTCGTAACGACCCCGAGCCCCCCGTTGGACGGCCATGATGGGTCCATGGCGGGGCTGGAGGGTATGGAGCCGCCGCGGCGGCACGGGGGTGCCACCGCGGCACGCTGGTCGCCTGCGATCGAGGACGAACAGGCGCTCAAGGCGCTGGAGTTGTACGGAAACCCCGCCGAGGCCGATGTGCCGCTGCCGTCCCGGCCCGAATCCGCCGCCACCGCGCGCAGGCTCGCCCAGGTCGTGATCCTGCGGCAGTGGGGGCTCGGCCCGCGCATGACCGAGGACGCCGTCCTGCTCGTCTCCGAACTCGTCGGGAACGCCGTACGGCACACCGGCGCCCGCGTCTTCGGATTACGGATGCGGCGGCGCCGCGGCTGGATCCGCATCGAGGTCCGCGATCCCTCCCGCGGACTGCCCTGCCTGATGCCCGTACAGGAACTGGACCTCAGCGGCCGTGGCCTGTTCCTCGTCGACAAACTCGCCGACCGCTGGGGCGTCGACCTGCTGCCGCGCGGCAAGACCACCTGGTTCGAGATGCGGGTCGCCGACCGGTGACCGCGACCCGCCCCTTCCAGGAAAAGGTCAAATCGTCGATTTCAGCATCAACCCGTCCTTAAATGGGGAGAGTGACCACCCCCGTCCCTCCCCCCTCGTCCGACCCGGAGACCGACCGCGGGACCGACCGCGAGACGGACACCGCGAGCACGGCGCCCGGCCGCCGCGCGGCACTGCGCGCGGGCGCGGGGCTCGCCGCCGCCGGTGCCCTCGCCGCCGCCTGTTCCCCAGGCGACACCGTCGTCCACCGGGCCCTCTCGTCCCGCGCCACCGGAACCCCGCGCTCCGCCACCGGATCCCGCGTCCCGGTCGCCACACCGGACCCGCGCTCCTTCCCGGGCCTGCCCGCCCAGATCACGAGCGGTCCACGCAACCGCCCCCGGGTCGCGCTCACCTTCCACGGCCAGGGCGACCCCTCCTACGCCAAGGCGATCCTCGATGCGGCCGAGAAGGCGGGCGCCAGGGTCACCGTCCTCGCGGTCGGCACCTGGCTCGACGAACACCCCGAGGTCGCCGGCCGCATCATCGAGGGCGGTCACGACATCGGCAACCACACCCTGCGCCACCTCGACATCAACAGCATGTCCGAGCAGCAGGCGTTCGCCGAGATCAAGGGATGCGCCGAGCGGCTGCGGCACCTCACCGGGGGCATCGGCGCCTGGTTCCGACCGTCCCAGGCGCAGCGCGCCACGCCGCTCGTCGAACGCCTGGCCCGCCGCGCGGGCTATCCGCACATCTTGTCGTACGACGTCGACTCGCTCGACTACACCTCACCGGGCGCCGCCGCCGTCACCCGCAAGGTCACCGACGACATCCGCAACGGATCGGTGGTGAGCCTGCACTTCGGGTACCCGGACACGGTCGCCGCCGTCCCCGACATCCTGCACGCCCTCAAAGACCGCGGCCTCGCCGCGGTGACCACCACGGAGCTGCTGAGCTGATGCATCCCTCGACCGTCACGCGCGTACTGATCGCCGGCGCCGCCCTCGCCGTGCTGGCCGGCTGCAGCAGCGGAACCTCCCACAAGGACGAGGACACCGCCTCCAAGGCCCCCGTCCGGCGCGCCCAGCCGCAGGCCCCCCAGGGACTGCCGGGCATGCCGCCCGTCCTCGATCCCAAGGACGTCTACGCCGCCGACCGCCCGGGGCAGCTCTCCCCGGTGGTCAAAGGCTTCCGGTCCCGGATCTACGTACCCAACACCAACTCCGACACCGTCTCCGTCATCGACCCGCAGACCTACAAGGTCGTCGAGACGATCCGGGTCGGCCGCCAGCCCCAGCACGTGGTGCCCTCCTGGGACCTGAAGACGCTGTGGGTCAACAACGACCTCGGCAACTCCCTCACCCCGATCGACCCGAGGACCGGCGAGGCGGGCAAGCCGGTCGCCGTGCACGACCCCTACAACCTGTACTTCACACCGGACGGCAAGTACGCGGTGGTGATGGCCTCCAAGGACCGCCAGTTGGTCTTCCGGGACGCGCACACCATGAAGGTGAAGAAGGCGGTGCCGGTGAGCTGTTACGGCGTCAACCACGCCGACTTCTCGCTGGACGGACGCTACTTCATCGTCTCCTGCGAGTTCAGCGGTGAACTGCTCAAGGTCGACACCGAGAAGATGAAGGTGATCGGCCAGCAGAAGCTGCCCCACCGCGGTGCCATGCCGCAGGACGTCAAGGTCTCCCCGGACGGCGAGAAGTTCTACATCGCCGACATGGTCGCCGACGGCATGTGGATCCTGGACGGCGACACCTTCGCCAAGCCGTCCTTCCTGCCCACCGGCAAGGGCGCGCACGGCCTCTACGTCAGCCGCGACTCCCGCGAGATGTACATCTCCAACCGGGGCGAGGGCACCGTCTCAGTCTTCGACTTCAAGGAGAACCGGCTGACCAAGAAGTGGCGCCTGCCGGGCGGCGGCAGCCCTGACATGGGCGGTGTCTCGGCGGACGGCAAGGTGCTGTGGCTGTCCGGCCGCTACAACTCCGCGGTGTACGCCATCGACACGGAGACCGGCCGGGAGCTGGCCCGGATCAGGGTGGGCAGCGGCCCGCACGGCCTCGCCGTCTACCCCCAGCCGGGCCGCTACTCGCTCGGCCACACGGGCGTCTTCCGTTGAAGGAGCAGCGCCTCCGCGTCGACGGGCAGGTACCCCGCCGCCTGGAACCCCCGCACGCTGCGGGCGTTCCAGGCGCGATCACCGTGCCGCCGCGTCCAGGACGGCCCGCAGACCCTCGGCCGCCACCGTGCGCTCCTTGAGTCTCCACCCACTGGAAGGCCCAGACTCGCAGACGTGATCGACGACGGCACCGGCCTCTTCACCATCGGCGACCTGGCCCGCGCCACCGGACTGACCGTGCGCACCATCCGCTACTGGTCGGACGAGGGGGTCCTGCCCCCGGTGGCCCGCTCCGCGGGCGGCTACCGGCTGTACGACGCCGCGTCCGTGGCGCGCCTGGAGCTGATCCGGTCCCTGCGCGAGCTGGGCCTCGGCCTGGCAGACGTGCGCGGAGTGCTGGCGGGCGAGCGGACGGTCGCGGAGGTGGCGGCCGCGCACGTGGCGGCCCTGGACGCGCAGATCCGGGCTCTGAAGGTGACCAGGGCGGTGCTGTCGACGGTGGCACGACGGGGTTCGAGTGCGGAGGAGATGACTCTGATGAACAAACTGGCGCGGCTGTCGGCGGCCGAGCGGAAACGGATCATCGATGACTTCATGGCGGAGATCTTCGAGGGTCTCGACACGGTGGACCCCGACATCCGCAAGCGGCTCCGGTTCGCCGCGGCGAACCTGCCCGACGACCCCACGCCCGAGCAGGTCGACGCCTGGGTGGAGCTCGCGGAGCTGATCCAGGATCCCGACTTCCGCGCACACATGCGCAGGATGGTCGAGTTCAACGCCGCTGACCGGGGACCGGACGTCCCGGCGGGAACGTCCCTGTGGTTCATGAGCCGCCTGGTGCAGTTGGCGGGCCAGGCGCTGCGGCAGGGCATCGCCCCGGAGGCGCCGGAGGCCGAGGACGTGTTGCGCGAGCTGCTCGGTGACGGGGACCGAGCCGCCGTACTGGAGCGTCTGACGGCGGTCGCGAACGTCCGACTCGCCCGCTACCGCGAGTTGACCGCCGTCGTGAACGGCCTCGAGCCCCTGCCATCGCCCGACGAGGAGTTCGCCTGGGTGGTCGCGGCACTGAGGGCTCGCGTGGCCCGTTAATCTGACCTGCGTCAGTACGACAGCAAGACAGACGAAACGCGACACAAAGGGGCGGACCGGTGGCGGACATCGAGGAAGCACGCAAGCACTTCGAGCGGATCGACGCGGACGGTGACGGTTTCATCACCGCCGCCGAGTTCAGGACCGCCCTGGCTCAAGGGGGCGACTGGAACGTCACCGAGGCGGTGGCCGAGGCCATCATCAAGTCCCGTGACCTCAACGGTGACAAGGTGCTGTCGTTCGACGAGTTCTGGGCGCACCTGAGCAAGTGACGCGACAAGGGGGCGCCGGCCGTGCGGGCCGGCGCCCCCTTCGTCGTGCACTGCGTCGTCTCGGGTCTCACCGACGGACGTCACCCGTTCGCTCGTGGACCGGAATAGCCCGCCGTGTCCGGTGGTTGTGGACAGCCCGCAGAGGCTGTGTACGAACACCGATCCCCGGAAAGGGCGAGGCGAGTCATGAAGATCGGCATCATCGGCGCCGGCAACATCGGCGGCAACCTCACCAGGCGGCTCACCGCCCTCGGCCACGACGTCTCCGTCGCCAACTCCCGCGGCCCGCACACGCTCACCGAACTCGCCGAGGAGACGGGCGCGACCCCCGTCACGGTCGAGGACGCGGCCCGCGGCGCCGAGGTCGTCGTGATCACGATCCCGGTGAAGGCCGTACCCGACCTGCCGCCCGGGCTGCTGGACAGCGCGGTCGAGGGGGTCGCCGTGATCGACACCGGCAACTACTACCCGCAGCAGCGGGACGGGAGGATCGCGGCGATCGAGGACGAGGGCCTCACCGAGAGCCGCTGGACCGAACGGCAGATCGGCCACCCTGTGATCAAGGCCTTCAACGGCACCTACGCCCAGGACATCCTGGAGCGCCCCCGCCCGGTCGGCGCCCCCGACCGCATGGCACTCCCGGTGGCGGGTGACGACGAGTCGGCGAAGGCGAAGGTCAGGGACCTGATCGAGGAGCTCGGCTTCGACACGGTGGACGCGGGCGGCATCGACGACTCCTGGCGCCAGCAGCCCGGCACCCCGGTGTACGGCCTGCGCGCAGGCTCCGACGAGGTCGCCAAGGCACTGGAGCAGGCGTCGCCCGAGCGCTCCGCGGAGTTCCGCGCGTAGGCGTCGCGTCGTCGAAGCGCCCGGGCGGCGGGCCGGTGTCGGTCAGGCGTCCCCGGCCCACTCCTTGAGCGCCGCCTTGCCGGAGAAGTTCGCCACGTTCCGGTCCACCGGGTCCGACGTGTACTGGTGGAAGCGCCACGGGGCCTTGATCCGGGGCTTGCCCGCGGTGACGTAGTCGGCGATCCACAGGCCGTCCCCGGCGTAGGACGTGGTGTCGATGGTCAGCCAGAAGTGGCGGCTGGTGTAGAGGAGCACGCGGTTGTCCGGGCGGAGTTGCTTCACCTTGCGGATGAAGGCGTCCTTCTCCGCGTTGCTCGCGTGCGTCCCGTCACCGGTGGTCTCCCAGTCCAAGGCGAGCAGATCGCCGGCCCTCTCCGGAGCCTTGCCGACGAAGTACTCGGCCTGGGCGGTGATGTCACCCGGCCACAGGAAGTGGTAGAAGCCGACCACGCAACCGGCGTCCCGGGCGGTCTTCGTCTGGGCGGAGAGTTTCGGGTTCACATACGAACGCCCCTCCGTCGCCTTGATGAAGACGAAGGAGAGGCCGTCCGTGTCGTACGCGGAGGACTGGTACGCGCTGACGTCGATGCCTCGCAGCATGGGGGCTCCCTGGAGGTGGTGGGGGGAACAGGCATCGACACGGATCGATACCTGTTGTCACCTTTGTACGGGTGATATGCCCCCTGCGTTCGGACGTCAGCCCCGGTCGGCCGCCGAACTGAGGACCGACGCCGACTTCGCCGCCCAGTCGGAGGTGATCACACTGGCGTGGTCGTGGGCGAGCAACGACAGGCGTGCCGCGACCTCGGCGTCCGTCGGGTCGGTGGACGAGATCGCCGGGGCGACGCCCGCCGCGTCCGTCATGATCAGGATGTAGTGGCCGGTGTCGTACCAGGACGTGTCGTAGCCGTTGTTGACGTACGTCGCCGCGTCTCCGTCGAAGAACACGAACCACGGGCGGATGGAGGCGTCGTAGCGGCTGGTGCGCGGGTCGCCGGAGGCCGCGCCGAGCACCGCGGGGAAGGCCTGAGCCTTGGAGATGTTCCCGGCGGCGTACAGGTCGCGCAGGTGGTCGCCGTACTCCCGGTCGGTCCAGTAGTGGTCGAACGGGTTGTTCATCTCGACCGTGCCGGGGATGAGTTCGAAGACGACCTTGCCCTTGAGGGAGTCCCGGGACGGCCAGGCGTTCGCCCTCGCGGCGGCGTCGAGCGTGGAGTAGGAGGAGCCGAGCAGGTCGGACGGCTTGTAGACGATGCTGCCGAGCTTCTGCTGCACCAGCGCGTCGAATTCGTCGGGTCCGAGGCCGCGGTTGTTGTTGAAGCCGTTCTTCATCTCCACCTTGAAGACGATCGGCCGGTGGTCGGGGTGCAGTTGGTGCCAGGCCGCGATGTTGTCGAGGCAACTGCCGAGATCCTGGTTGCGGTTCTTGCTGTACAGCTCGCTCGGGCTCTTCGCGGCCTCGCAGTTGTTGTCGTCGCCGAACGGATTGCTGTGACTGACCCGCCAGCGCTTGCTGATGCTGTCGGTGTAGACGTCCAGTTCCAGAAGTGAGGCCCCCGAGTCGAGGGCCTGAGCGAAGTAGGTGTACTTGTCCTTCTCGTACGCGTTGTGCGTCCCGATCGTGGTCGCGTCCGCGAACGTGGGCGACGCCGCGTGGGCGTTCCCCGGCACCACCGTCAGCATCGCGGCGGCACCCAGCAGCGCCGCCAGCCGTCTCACCACACGCATGGGCCAACTCCCCTGTGTCGTCACCGAGTTGGCGGAAGCGTAGGAGAGGGTGGTTACCGTACGGTAGCCCCTGGACGAAGGATTGGGAGCAGACCGGCCGCGTGGTTCAGAGGACCGCAGTTCGCTCTGGCGGCAGGATCAAGCCGAGTTGGCCGAAATTCCATCCCTTCCGTCAGGTGTGCTCCACCTCACATCCATTTAGGTTGTATGTAAAGTAGCGGCAATGTAGCTTCAAGATCGCCACCTGACCAGTGGCGGAAAAACGGGGTACAGCTTCATGCTCGCTGCCCGACCAGCGGCGAGAATGCAAGATCGCGCCCAGCCGTGTGCGGGCACGTCGTCCGGCCTGTTGTGGGCCAAACCGGGGGAATTCTTCATGTATTTCCATGATGACCGGCAGTGGCAAGAGCCTTGCCGGCGAGGCCGAGTGGACAGTTCAGACATCCGCGTCAGCGGCGGTTCTGCGAGCCTCCATCGTCGATAAACCGACAGGAAACAAGCACGTCTCGGCAACCGGGCTGCATCATTCGCGCCCGATGACGGTCAGTTGTGCCCCCTTACGGAATATCGATCCCTAGGAGAAACGCTTATGCGTAAGTTGTTCGCTGCCGGCCCTCTCGTCGCCACCGCCGTCGCGGCGTTGCTCTCCTTCGGCGCCGCCGCTCCCGCGGAGGCGGCGAGCGGATGGGCGGCGCATGTGCAATGCACCAAGATGCGCATCTCCGACAACACGGCCCATGGATTCGTCCAGGGGCACGGCGAAGCCAAGACGCAGCCGGACGCCTGGAAGGCGGCTATTAAGAACGCCAACGACCAGATGCCCACCGGCTACCGCGCAAAGCACTGCACGAAGAAGACGATCACGAGGATCTGATGCCATGAGGGCGCGCACTCTGAGGTTCGGCCTGTACGCGGACGAGCAGTGGCTGACATGGGTCAGGGAACTCGTCGAGGAAGCCGTGGCTTCCCGGAGCGCGCGAATCGTCGGAGTGACCGTCGCACGCACCCTCCCCGGGAGCGAACTGACGACCTCGGACGTGTACGGCATCCTGGCGGAACAGTGGGCCTTGGAGCATCCTGACCAGGACAGCGGTGCGCGAGAACCGGTCGAACTGTGCGTCCGGTTGGTCTGTTCCCTGCGGTCATGGCGAGCGATCCGCAAAGCGGTGATCCAGGCTTTGTGCCCGGAGGGCACGGAGCCCCACGCCTGCCGTGTTCCGTGGATCGCCGCCTGATCCGGTTCACGCATCCCCACGCCGTCGGCTCGATGCAGCCATGGATTTGCGGCTATGGATTTCCGGCATTCTCCGCCTCGCCTGTGTATTCGATGCGCACGGCGACCCGCTGTAGAACAAGGAATTGCTGCGATCAAATTCAGCAAGCAAAAAGAATTGATCCAGCCGAGTCGCAATCGTAAGATCAACGCGCCGGTCAAGGCGAAATCAAACCGAAAAGGAATTGTTCATGAGAATCAAAGGCGGACTCAAGGCCGTTGCTGCGGCAGGCGTCATAGTCATGGCCGCTGCCGCTCCCGCGCTGGCCAAGTCGGTCGACGTCAGCGGGGGTAGGTGGAGCTACGACGTGGGCGCGAACTACGCGTACTCGAACTTCTACCACAAGGTCAATTACCACTCGTCTTCCGTGCACGGTGCGATCTGGGCCTACAGCGGCTGCACCAAGAACGGGACGTGGTCCAAGGCCTCGGTGGAGAAGTCGGACATCCGCAACGACGCGTTCTACGACGCCTCCTGCTGACACCCATCCACACGCGGCCCAACGGGGTTGCCAGGCCTGACTGCGGGACGGCTGCCGTCCCTCCCGCAGTCAGGCTTTTCACAGTACATTCCCACGACGCGCTCCCGAGTGCCCGAACCTAGGTAACCGATGCTGCACCGAGGTATCAAGTTCGTCCACGCCGCCGTGCTGGTCATCTCCGCGATGACGGCCTTTCTGTTCGTGCGAGGGCTGGACGAGGAGTTGGTCCTGGGTAATTCGGCTCAGATCTGGGTGTTCGACTCCAACGATTCGGTGAGCGGCGCACAGGTGACCCGAGCCATCGCCTCGTTCTCGGTCGAGCACAGGGTCTCGGTGGCTCGCGAGCTGCCCGACACGAGGAATCCCGACGGTCGCCGACACCTGTATCTGACCTCGGGTGTCCCGAAATCCGATGCTGCGTCATGGCTGGACGACGGCTACCCCGAGTTCAGCAGGCAGTACGCAACGGATGTGCACCCGATCGCCGATCTCGGACAGCGGGACCCTCGAGGCTACTACTACGTCTTCGGATCGTCCGAGGCCGCGAATGCCCTGGTCTCCGAGTTCGCGGATCTCGGCCTGCGGGCAAGCGTGCAGCACCCGCTCTCGTACCGCGAACTCGTCCTTCGGTTCTCGGGCGGCGACCTGTTCCGGTCCTTCTTGGTGGTCGCTCTCGCCGCCGTGACGATGACCGGCGCAAGCGTGCTGCTGAGCGCGAAGGCGTACGCGGTCCTGCGCCTGCAGGGCAAGTCCTTCATGGACATCCTCGCCCGTGACCTCAGGCAGTTGGCGTTGTTCTGGTCGGTCGCAGCCGGTGCCGTGGCCACCGTCGTGCTGGCTCTCCTCGGCTTCTACAACGGTCTCGCCTGGCTGGGGCTGTTCGCCGGGGTGAGCGCGGTCCTCGCCGGCGTGCTCATCGTGCTGGTACTGGCCGCGCATGCCGCCGTGCTCGCGCTGACCTTCAGGGTCGAGGTACTGCGTGCCCTCAAGGGCGAGCTACCCGCCCGGGCGGCGTTCGTCTGCACCTACCTGGTGCGTGTCCCCGCGCTGCTCCTCGCGCTCGGTATCGCCATGGACATCGCGCTGGCGGGCCAGGACGTGCTTGCGCGTCAGGCCGACCAGGACACCTACGCCAAGGTGGGCGACGCCGTGACCATCCGCCTCAACGGCAGCCTGGTGGGCCAGGAGGAGCAGGTGATCACGCAGGTGGGCCGGTGGCTGCGGCGGGCCGACGCGGCGGGCGAGATCATTGTCGCCGGGCGCCGCGACCTGCAGGACGCCTCCTCCGACGCGCACCTCCCGCAGGGCGAGATGCTCATCGTCAACGAAACCTTCCTCGCCAAGCAGTCGGTCCTCGACCCGATGGGACGGCGCCACTCTCCGGTGGCTGAGGACGGGAAGGCGGCACAGGCCCGCGCGGTGCGCGTCATCGTCCCCGAATCCCTCGGCCGCCACGCGTCGGACATCAGCGCGGCGGTCCCCGATGTACTGGGCCGACTGGATCCGGATGTCCGTCGGCATTTGAGGGTGGAGACACTCCGGGCGCGAAGTGGCCAGAGCGTCTTCGGCTACAACTCCGGCGGACGCCCGAACGAGGACCGGTCGCTGGTGCGTGACCCGGTCCTCGTCGTGGTGCCGAACGGCTCGAAGATCCTCACCGACGACGCCTACACCGCGTTCGCCACCCAGGAGGGGATCGTCTTCCCCGACCCTCAGGATGCCCTGAACGCCATGGCGGCCGACAAGACCGGACTGGGAACGTATGTGACCTCCGTCCGTCCGGTCGGGCAGAGCGCCGCACTCGGGCTGAGGGACGCCGTCAACGGCCTCCGACTGCGGCTCTTCAGCCTCGTCGCGGGCGTGGCCGTGCTCCTCGCCACCGGCGTCGGCGTCTGTTTCATCCACGCGCGCAAGCACGCGCAGGCAGTCTTCGCGCAACACATCAGCGGTTGGACGTTCGTCGCAACCCACCGTTTCATCCTCGCCGTGGAAGGCGTCCTCGCGGTCTTCATCGCCTGGTGGGTGCCCATCCAGGTCTGGCAACAGCACCAGGAGGTACGGGAGTTCACCTCCCGCGGCATCCCCGCGCCCTTCCCGCCCGTCCAGATCACCGCATCGGACCTCGGTGTCATCGCCGGGCTGGTCATCACCGAAGTCTGTGCCGTGCTTCTCGCTCTCGCGGTGTTCCACCGGCGCATCGTGACGGACGGGGCTGCCGAGAGGTGAGCCGGCGCAGGCGCATTCCCCCCACTCAGCAGGAGCATTCAGGAGCATTGTCGTGATCGATATCGTCAAGCTGTCGAAGACCTTCGGCACCCGTACTCTGTGGTCCGATGTCACCGCCACCGTGAGCCGCGGCGAGATGCTCGCCCTTGTCGGCCCCAGTGGATCGGGGAAGTCCACCCTCCTCAACTGCATCGGGCTTCTGGACAAGCCGAGCGCGGGGACGATCCGTCATGAGGGAAAGGACATAACCCGCTTCGGACGGGGCGAGATCCGCCGATTCCGTCGCGATGTCCTCGGTTACCTCTTCCAGAGCTACGCCCTGATCGAGAACGCCACCGTCGCGGCCAATCTGGAGGTTGCCGTCAAGCCGCAACGGACCCTGCGGGGCAATGCCGGTACGACCGTCGCCGAGGCCCTCGACCGCGTTGGCCTGGCGGGGCGGGAGAAGGAGAAGATCCACCACCTCAGTGGCGGAGAGCAGCAGCGTGTGGCGCTCGCCCGGCTCATGGTCAAGAAACCGGCGCTCGTGCTCGCCGACGAGCCGACCGGCGCCCTCGACCATGCCAACACCACAGTGGTCATCGACATCCTCCGGGAGATGAGCGATGCCGGATGCGCCGTAGTCATCGCCACCCACGACGACTACGTGCGCGACCGATGCGACGCCGTCTACTCGGTCCACGAGAGTTCCCTTGTCGCTTGAGTGGCGACCCCGGCCGTCGATCACACATCCGCCGGGCGCTTCGGCCACGGCACCATGCTCTCGCACTGGCCTGTGCGCCAGAGAAAAACCGGACATGTACCGAAACAAGGTGAAGGCTGCCTCTCCTGCGAGTCGAACAGCCTCTGCGGACTCCTCCGCCGTCGCCTCACCGCTCCGTCGAGCAGCCTTTGTCACGGCCGTCACACTCACGGTGGCCGCGGCCCTGCAACAACTTCTGATCATCGTCGGGATGGGGGGACGGCTGCCCGGGTGGCAACCCTGGCCGTACCTGCTCGGAGCCGCCCCCGCTTGGCTGCTGTGCCGTCCCCGCTGGTCAAAGGCCGGCGTACCGGCCTCTGTACAGAGAACGCTGGCCCTGTTGCGGCGTGTGCCTGTCGAGGCGTACGTCGTGGGCGTACTCCTCCTGGCGTGCGGCGTCTGGGCGTGGTTGCAGGACGAAGAGCCTCACTTCGCGCACGAGGAAGCCGTCTACGCCAACAAGGCCCGCTTCTGGCTGGACGGCACCCCTGACGCGGGCTGGGGCCTCTACCGCCCCGTCGGCCTTCCGGCTCTGGGCAGGCTGGCGCTCGCCGTGCACGACGACGTCGGCGCCCTTCGCGTCGTCGCGCTGCTTCTGAGCCTGTTCACGCTCACAGTCGTGTATCTGGTCGCCGCTCAGTGGCTGTCGCGCCGCCGGGCCGTCGTGGTCATGCTCTTGCTGCTCAGCGGACTCGGTTTCCTCCGTCGGCTCCCTGAGTTCCTCAACGACATAGGCGCCACCGGGCTGTTGCTCATCGTGGTGTTCCTCGTGGTCCGGACGCAGGAGAAGAAGAACTCCCGGGCGCTGCTCCTGCTGCCGTTCGTCACGCTGGCCGCTTTCTACCTGCGGTACGGAGTCGTCGGAAACCTGCTCGCGATCACATCGGCCGCCGTCATCGCCTATGGGCCCCGTGCCTGGCTCGCCCAAGGGCGTCGCCTGGGTCTTGCGGCGGTGATCCTGGTACTCGGCCTCCTGCCGCACTTCGTCTACGCGACCAGGACCACCGGCTCACCGCTGGGAATCATCTTCTGGGCGACCGATCAGGCCGAACGCAGATTCGTGGGCGACGGACTCGTCTACTACGTCGCGATCTTCCCGTACCGCTTGGCCGGTGACCTGGGAGCCGTCGTCATGGCCGCGGGGCTCGTGGCGATGGGAGGGGCGATACGACGACTGTGGCGTTCCCATCGTCCGCATGGGGGCGAACTGCGCATGCACGACCGGCGCACCGCGTTTCTGGGCATGTCCGCCGTTCTGATCTGCGTCGTCCTGGGACTCGCCACGGACGGTGAGCCCCGGTTCATATATCTCTCGGTCGTGCTCCTCACCGTTCTGGGGGTGTCCGAGACAGCGGACCGGGTCGGCCACTGGGCATCAGGAGTACTTGCGGCCGTCGCGGTCCTGACCGCGGTCACGGTGCTCGGAACCGCTCAAGTCGTCGCCCACGGCGCGATGCCCGGCCCCGAACGACTCGGTGCCTCGACCGTGCCTGTGGCCCGGCAGCTCGCCTCCGACGAGCCCTGTCTCCTGGTGACCGGATACGAGCCCGAGATGGGCTGGTACTCCGGGTGCGACGCGGTCACATACAGCCAGTACCGTCGGATGGAACCGCCCCCTCACACAAGAGTCAGCCTTGTGCTCTTCGAACGAGGGCGCCTGCAACCCGGCCCGGCAGCCCTGAAGCAGCTGATCGGCGGGCGTGAAACCACAACGCGAAGGATCCCCACCCGGGGAGCCGTCGGCGACGCAACGGTGATCACACTGCACTGAGACCCGGCCGGGCGGCCGACCACCGCGCGGCGCAGACGCTCGTGCGTCCCGTCATGACCGAGTGCCGGTCCCGGCAGCCGCGACATGCCAGCTCGAGGGCCTGTTCCCGCAGGCCTGTTGCTTCGTGCCGGTTCCCTCAGCACTCGATGATGTTGACGGCCAGCCCGCCCCGCGCCGTCTCCTTGTACTTGACGCTCATGTCCGCGCCGGTCTCCTTCATGGTCTTGATGACCTTGTCGAGGGAGACCTTGTGCGAGCCGTCGCCGCGCATCGCCATCCGGGCCGCCGTGACCGCCTTCACCGCGGCCATGCCGTTGCGTTCGATGCACGGGATCTGGACCAGACCGCCGACCGGGTCGCAGGTCAGGCCGAGGTTGTGCTCCATGCCGATCTCGGCCGCGTTCTCCACCTGCTCGGGGGTGCCGCCCAGCACCTCCGCCAGCGCGCCCGCCGCCATGGAGCAGGCCGAGCCGACCTCGCCCTGGCACCCGACCTCGGCGCCGGAGATGGACGCGTTCTCCTTGAAGAGCATGCCGATCGCTCCGGCGGCCAGCAGGAAGCGCACGATCCCGTCCTCGTCCGCGCCGGGCACGAAGTTGATGTAGTAGTGCAGGACCGCCGGGATGATGCCCGCGGCACCGTTCGTGGGGGCGGTCACGACCCGGCCGCCGGCCGCGTTCTCCTCGTTCACCGCCATCGCGTAGAGCGTGATCCACTCCATCGCGCGGGCCGTCGCGTCGCCCTCGGCGCGCAGCTGGCGGGCGGTGACGGCCGCGCGGCGGCGCACCTTCAGGCCGCCGGGCAGGATGCCCTCCCGGGACATGCCCCGCGCCACGCACGCCTGCATGACCCGCCAGATGTCCAGCAGCCCGGAGCGGATCTCCTCCTCCGAACGCCACGCACGCTCGTTCTCCAGCATCAGCGAGGAGATCGACAGGCCCGTCTCCTTCGTCAGCCGCAGCAGCTCGTCGCCCGTGCGGAAGGGGTACTTCAGGACCGTGTCGTCGAGCTTGATGCGGTCGGCGCCCACCGCGTCCTCGTCCACGACGAAGCCGCCGCCGACCGAGTAGTACGTCTTGGAGAGCAGCTCCTTGCCCTCGGCGTCGTACGCCCACACCGTCATGCCGTTGGCGTGGTACGGCAGCGCCTTGCGGCGGTGCAGGATCAGGTCGTCGTCGAAGGAGAACGGGACCTCGTGCTCGCCGAGGAGCTTCAGACGGCCCTCCGCCTTGATCGCCTCGACCCGCTCGTCGGCCGTCTCCACGTCCACCGTGCGCGGGGAGGCGCCCTCGAGGCCGAGCAGGACCGCCTTCGGGGTGCCGTGACCGTGGCCGGTCGCGCCGAGGGAGCCGTACAGCTCGCAGCGCAGGGACGCCACCGAGGCCAGCAGGTCCTCGTTGCCCAGCCGGCGGGCGAACATGCGGGCCGCGCGCATCGGGCCGACCGTGTGGGAGCTGGACGGGCCGATGCCGATCGAGAACAGGTCGAAGACCGAGACGGCCACGGGTGACTCCTCACTACGGGGGTGGTGCAAAAGGGGGTGGTGCAGAAGGGGCGGTACAGGGGTGCGGGCACCGCGCACGCCGGTACTCCCAGTGTGCGCGGTGCCCCGCAGAAGGTGACCTACTTGTTCAGACCCGGGTACAGCGGGTGCTTCTCGGCCAGGGCCTTGACCCGGGCCTTGAGCCCCTCCGCGTCGTAGGACGGCTTCAGCGTCTCGGCGATGACGTCCGCGACCTCCGTGAAGTCCTCGGCCGTGAAGCCGCGGGTCGCCAGGGCCGGCGTGCCGATGCGCAGGCCCGAGGTGACCATCGGCGGGCGCGGGTCGTTCGGGACCGCGTTGCGGTTGACCGTGATGCCGACCTCGTGCAGGCGGTCCTCCGCCTGCTGCCCGTCCAGCTCCGAGTCGCGCAGGTCGACCAGGATCAGGTGCACGTCCGTGCCGCCGGTCAACACGTTCACGCCGGCCTCGCGCGCGTCGGCGGCCGTCAGCCGCTCGGCGAGGATCTTCGCGCCCTCGACGGTACGGCGCTGGCGCTCGCGGAACTCCTCCGACGCGGCGACCTTGAAGGACACCGCCTTGGCCGCGATCACGTGCTCCAGGGGGCCGCCCTGGAAGCCCGGGAAGACGGACGAGTTCAGCTTCTTCGCGAAGTCCTTCTTCGCGAGGATGATGCCGCCGCGCGGACCGCCCAGCGTCTTGTGGGTGGTGGAGGTGACGACATCGGCGTACTCCACCGGGTTCGGGTGCAGGCCCGCCGCGACCAGACCGGCGAAGTGCGCCATGTCCACCCACAGGTACGCCTCGACCTCGTCCGCGATCCGGCGGAACTCGGCGAAGTCCAGCTGCCGCGGGTACGCCGACCAGCCCGCGATGATCACCTTCGGGCGGTGCTCCTTGGCGAGCCGCTCGACCTCGGCCATGTCGACCCGGCCGGTCTCGTCCACGTGGTAGGCGACCACGTCGAACTGCTTGCCCGAGAAGTTCAGCCGCATCCCGTGGGTCAGGTGGCCGCCGTGCGCCAGGTCCAGGCCGAGGATGGTGTCGCCGGGCTGGGCCAGCGCGAACAGGGCGGCCTGGTTGGCGGAGGCGCCGGAGTGGGGCTGCACATTGGCGTACTCCGCGCCGAACAGCTCCTTGATCCGGTCGATGGCGATCTGCTCGGCGACGTCGACGTGCTCGCAGCCGCCGTAGTAGCGGCGGCCGGGGTAGCCCTCGGCGTATTTGTTGGTGAGGACCGAGCCCTGCGCCTCCATGACCGCCAGCGGGGCGAAGTTCTCGGAGGCGATCATCTCGAGGGTGGACTGCTGGCGGTGCAGCTCGGCGTCGACCGCTGCGGCGACCTCCGGGTCGAGCTCGTGCAGGGACGTGTTCAGAACGGTCATCTGCGGGTGCGCTCCTCAGCCGGCGACGTGGGCGTCGTACTCGTCGGCGGACAGCAGGTCGGCCGGCTCCTCGGACACGCGCACCTTGAACAGCCAGCCGCCCTCGAACGGCTCGGAGTTCACCAGCGACGGGTCGTTGACCACGTCCTCGTTGACCTCCGTGATCTCGCCGGTGACCGGGGAGTACAGGTCGCTGACCGACTTCGTCGACTCCAGCTCGCCGCAGGTCTCGCCCGCGGTCACCGTGTCACCGACCTCCGGGAGCTGGACGAAGACGACATCGCCGAGCGCGTTCGCCGCGTGCTCCGTGATGCCGACCGTCGCGACGCCGTCCTCGGCGTCCGACAGCCACTCGTGCTCCTTGCTGTAGCGCAGCTGCTGGGGGTTGCTCATGGCCTGAATTCTCCTGTACGCGGGGGAGTGGTGGTGAAGGGAGTACTGCTGGAGACGTGCGTGAGCACGGCGGAGGTGCGCGGGATCACGTCACCTGTCCGCCGAGTGCCTACTTCTGGCGCTTGTAGAACGGCAGTGCCACGACCTCGTGCGGCTCGTGGCTGCCCCGGATGTCCACCCCGACCCCGGGCGTGCCCGGCGCGGAGTGTGCGGCGTCGACGTACGCCATCGCGATCGGCCTGCCCAGCGTGGGGGAGGGCGCCCCGGAGGTGACCTCGCCGATCACCTCGCCGCCCGCGACGACCGGGTAACCGGCCCGCGGCACGCGGCGGCCCTCGGCGACCAGGCCGACGAGGACGCGGGGCGGGTTCTCCTGAGCACGGGCCGCGGCCTCCTCCAGCGCGGCACGCCCCACGAAGTCGCCCTCCTTCTCGAACTTCACCACCCGGCCGAGCCCGGCGTCGAAGGGCGTCAGCGAGGTGCTCAGCTCGTGCCCGTACAGCGGCATGCCCGCTTCCAGGCGCAGCGTGTCGCGGCAGGAGAGCCCGCAGGGGGCCAGACCGACGGGGGCGCCCGCCTCGGTCAGCGCCTGCCACAGCTTCTCGGCGTGCTCGGGCGCGACGAACAACTCGAAGCCGTCCTCGCCGGTGTAGCCGGTGCGCGCGATGAGGGCGGGGACGCCCGCCACCGTGCCGGGCAGGCCGGCGTAGTACTTCAGGCCGTCGAGATCGGCGTCGGTGAGGGACTTCAGGATGCCGGGCGACTCGGGGCCCTGGACGGCGATCAGCGCATACGCGTCCCGGTCGTCGCGCACCGCGGCGGCGAAGCCCGCGGCACGCTCGGTCAGCGCGTCGAGGACCACCTGGGCGTTGGAGGCGTTGGCGACGACCATGTACTCGGCGTCGGCCAGCCGGTAGACGATCAGGTCGTCCAGGATGCCGCCGTCCTCCCGGCAGATCATGGTGTAGCGGGCGCGGCCCACGCGGACGGAAGCGATGTCGCCGACCAGCGCGTGGTTGAGGAACCGGTCCGCCTCGGGCCCGGTCACCGTGATCTCGCCCATGTGCGAGAGGTCGAACAGCCCCGCCTTGGTGCGGACGGCGACGTGCTCGTCGCGCTCGGAGCCGTACCTGAGGGGCATGTCCCAGCCGGCGAAGTCGGTCATCGTCGCGCCGAGCGAACGATGCAGGGCATCGAGCGCGGTGCGGCGCAGGGGGCTACTGCTCATCGGTTGTGCTCCCAGGGCGTGGGTCCCCCCGCGCGAGCGAATTCGAGCGTGGGGGAGGGCGAGGTCGGTCCTCCCCATCTGTCATCGGAACCTGAGAGGTTCGCCATGAACGCCCGCACGGCGGGTCGTCACGGCTTGCACCTTGGGTGGAGCCACCGAGAAGCGGCCCGCTTTCCAGATGTGCCTCGCCCGCGCGGTATCGGGGCCTGAGAGATTCAAGGGAGGGACTTGCTCCTTCGGCGCCCGGGCCCACGTACGTACCCCGTACGTCCCCGGAACTCTCCCGCGCGGATTCAAGCGGCCGGTATGCAGTTGGCGCGCACATCATTGCACGCCTCGCCCGATCGTGGCAGGCCGCGTGGGCATCCGGCCCGGGACCGCCGGCGTGACCGGCTTCCGGACGCATCTGTGACCGGCTTGTGGCAGTACGCGAACGCCATCGGGGGAAACCGTCCATTACCTTCTCTTTACACTCGGCGGGGATGGGACTTCCTGACCGCAAGGGAGGACGATCACGGTGGACAGGACGACGGCGTACGCCATGACCACGGGCATCGCGGTACCCCGGCAGCCCGGAGCCCCGGCCCGGGAGGCGGCGCGCCGGTGCCGGCGCCGGTGGTCCGCGACCTGCGCGACCGAGGGGGCCACAGCCCGTACGGGCTCACCTTCGGCGCCCGCGACCTCGTCGTGGTCACCGGCCTGCCCGGCAGCGGCAAGTCCACGCTCATGCGGCGCACGGTGCGCGGCGCCCGCGTCGACTCCCAGGACACCCGCGACCGCTGGGACGCGCGCCTGGCACGCTTCCTGCCGTACGGGGTCTACCGCCCCCTGGTCCGCCTCGCGCACTACGCGGGCCTGCGCCGGGCCCTGCGCGCCGGCAGCGGAGTCGTCGTGCACGACTGCGGCACCCAGACCTGGGTGCGCACCTGGCTGGCCCGCGAGGCCCGGCGCCGAGGCGGCACGCTGCATCTGCTTCTGCTCGACGTCACCCCCGACACGGCCCTGGACGGCCAGCGCGAGCGGGGCCGAGGCGTCTCCAGGTACGCCTTCCTGCGCCACCGCCGCGCCAATCGTCATCTGCTGCGCGCCGTCGAGCGGGGCAGGCTCCCGGAGGGCTGCGGCTCGGCGGTCCTGCTCGACCGCGACGCGGTGGACGTGCTGCGCCGGATCGACTTCGCGGACCGCCCGGAAGGAGCGGAATGAATCGCGCCGCCTTCCTGCGCCACCGCCGCGCCAATCGTCATCTGCTGCGCGCCGTCGAGCGGGGCAGGCTCCCGGAGGGCTGCGGCTCGGCGGTCCTGCTCGACCGCGACGCGGTGGACGTGCTGCGCCGGATCGACTTCGCGGACCGCCCGGAAGGAGCGGAATGAATCGCGCCGCCCGCGCACCCGTTAGCCTTTTCGCCACACCAGTGGTACTCGGCAGGCGGTAGGCAGATGGACATCCCGGCGGACCTTCCCGCGGACTTCCCGGCACAGGCGCACCCCCATCCGCACGGCGGATGGCCGGGCAACGAGCTGGAGGAGGTGCTCTCCGCCTCGCTCGGCATCCCCTCGGCGGGCGGCCGGATCGTCGAGGTGCTGGGCCGCAGCTTCCTGTGGGTGCCGCTGCCGAACGGCGGCGGCCCGCACAGCGGCCCCCTCGACCTGCCCACACTGGACATCGAGGGACAGGCGTACGTCCCGGTGTTCAGCTCTGAGGAGCAGTTCCGCCACGCCGCCGGCGGCCACATGTCGTACACCATCGCGCCCGCCGCCGAGTTCGCCCGCGGGCTGCCCCCGCAGGTCGGCATCGCGGTCAACCCGGGCGGCGTGGTCGGCATACCCCTGCCTCCGGAGGCGGTGGCCGAACTGTGCCGCGTCGGACGCACCCCGCTGGACGGCCCCACGACCGGCGGCCGCGTCCGACTCTTCGAACCGGACTGGCAGGACGACCCGGTGGACTTCCTCGCCGCCGCGTCCGCCGAGTTCGCGGCGACCGGCGTGGTCCTCACGGCACGCCGCTGCCTTGCCGCCGTCGAGACGGCGGACCCGGTGCTGTTCGTCGGCGTGGAGCTCTCCCAGTGGGAGGGCGACCTCCGCACCCTCCCCATGGACGCCCTCGGCCGCGCCCTGGCCAAGGTGGCGGTCGAGTGGCCGGTCAACCTGGTCCTCCTGGACGTCGCCCAGGACCCGGTGGCCGACTGGATGAGAGAGAAGGTCCGGCCGTTCTACCAGCAGGGGTACTGAGCAGGGCGCTCCGTCAGGGGCGCCCCCTCAGGGGCGCGGGGCTGTGTCGATATACGGCTCCGCCGCGTGGGCGCGCCCAGCCACGAACGAGCCGCACCCGCCGGCCTGCAGCAGAGCCCGAGCTCTTGGGCGCCCGCGGCCGGCGGCAGCCACCGCGCACCGGCTGTCAGCGGACCCACCTAACCTGGTTTCATATGCGGAGCACATCGTCAGCGAAGGGGCGGTAAAGGGTGAGCGGGGTGAGCGCGAGCGGCACCACGGCCGGCCAGGTCGAACACATGCTGCGCCAGGTGACGCCCGGGCGTTACGACGCCTACGAGGCGCTCCTGCGCGCGCTCGCAACCCCGTCCACCGGCAGGGTCTGGATGCTGCTGTGGCACGGCCAGGCCGGCTCACCCGACGCCCAGTACGCGACCATGGAAGTGGACGGCAACGGCTACGCGCCGTGCGTCACCTCCGCACAGGAGCTTTCGGCCAGCGGCTGGACCCGCTCCTACGAGGTGATCGACGGCGCCGACGCGGCCCGCGCCCTCTACCCCGGCCACTACGGCCTGTGGCTCAACCCGCACGCGCCCGGCGGTGGCGTCGGCATCCCCTGGCTGGACCTGCGCCGCATCGCCGCCGGCCTGGAGCACCAGCCCGCGGGCCCCCTCAGGCTGTCCGAACCGGCCATCGAGATCCCACAGTTCTACGCGCTGCTCACCCAGAACGCCCACCGCACGCCCGCCGTGCGCTCCCTGCGCCGCGCCTGGGTGCAACCCGCCCTCGGCGCCCCGTACTTGGCGATCGGCCTGGACGTCTACGACACCTCACCGCCCGCCGTCGACTCGGTGCGGGCGATGATGCAGCAGTCCGTCACGGCCGTCCCGGAGGGCCTGCCGGTGTCGACGGTCGCGCTGTCCGACGAGGACGACCCGGTGGCGATGTGGCTCCGGGTCAACTCCCGCCCGTTCTACGACCGCGAGGCCCACGCCCCGGCACCGGCCCCCGCGGCGGGCGGCTACGGCTATCCGCCGTTGCGCGGGGCGTACTGACGTCCGTACTTCCCGGGCGGAGGACTTGGTTCGGTAGCCGGAGCTCTTCTTCGCGCGTAGATGAGGGTGGATGGTCCCTCTCTCGCGTGAAGTGTCCTAATTTGCTGGTGTCCGCACCGCGTTACCAGCTGTCCGGATAACGGATCTCCCCAGTCCGCATCACGTTTATGCATCCTTTCTTTGCCAAGTCTGGCCACTGATCGCCGAAGCATTGAAGACTCCGGCTTCAAGGGGTTCGCCCCTGTGTACGACGGACTGATTCATGCCGCCACCGCGGCAAGTGCGGGCCGGCCACCGCCGGTTGAGAGGGGTCCCTGCCAGATGACGGCACCATTGCACGAGCCGACTGCGGAAGCGGCCCCGGGGGCGGCCGAGGAAGCAGCAGCTGCCGCCACCGACGCGAAAGCCGTTCAGGGCCGCTCCCTGGGACGGATCGCCTGGGAGCGTCTCAAGCAGGACAAGCTCGCCCTCACGGGCGGCATCGTCGTGCTCGTGCTCATCGCGGTCGCCCTGCTCGCGCCCGTGATCTCCAACCTGGTCGGGCAGGATCCCGACGCGTACCACGAGAACCTGATCGACCCGCTCTTCGGCACCCCCAAGGGGTCCCTGGGCGGCATCAGCGGCGATCACCTGCTGGGTGTCGAGCCGGTCAACGGCCGTGACATCTTCGCCCGCATCCTCTACGGCGCGCGGGTCTCGCTGCTGGTCGGCTTCCTGTCCGCCATGGTCGCCGTCATCCTCGGCACCGTCCTGGGTGTCCTGGCCGGCTTCTTCGGCGGCTGGGTCGACTCGATCGTCAGCCGCGTCATGGACGGTCTGCTCGCCTTCCCGCAGCTGCTGTTCACCATCGCGCTGGTCTCCGTCATGCCGAACAACATGCTGGGGCTGACCGGCTCCAGCGTGCGCGTGTTCGTGATGATCCTGGTCATCGGCTTCTTCGGCTGGCCCTACATCGGACGCGTGGTTCGCGGCCAGACGCTCTCGCTGCGTGAGCGCGAGTACGTCGAGGCGGCCCGCTCGCTCGGCGCCGGGCGCCTCTACATCCTCTTCAAGGAGCTGCTGCCCAACCTCGTCGCGCCGATCATCGTGTACACGACAATGATGATCCCCACCAACATCCTCACCGAGGCGGCACTCAGCTTCCTGGGCGTGGGCGTCAAGCCGCCCACGGCCTCCTGGGGACAGATGCTTTCGAGCGCGATCGACTACTACGACTCGGACCCCATGTACATGGTGGTCCCGGGCGTGGCGATCTTCATCACCGTTCTTGCATTCAACCTCTTCGGCGACGGCGTGCGCGATGCGCTGGACCCGAAGGGCTCCCGCTGAACTGCCGTACCCGAAGCTTCCCGTGGCACCTGCACGGGGTCTCTCATCAAATCCGGAGGATCCGAGATCGTGACTACCCAACGCACCTCAGGGCGGCGCAAGCAGGCCATGGCCGCTGCCGCCGTGGTCGCCGCGCTGCTGACCACGGCGGCGTGCGGCGGCGGCAACGACGACAACAGCGGTTCGAAGAACGGTGCGGCCGGCTTCGACGCGGCGAACAACAAGGTCGCCCAGGCCTCCCTGGCCAAGAAGGGCGGCACGCTGAAGTTCGGTGGGGCCCAGGACGCCGACTCGTGGGACACCACGCGCGGCTACTACGGCTTCGCCTGGAACTTCATGCGCTACTACAGCCGCCAGCTCGTCACGAACAAGACGGAGCCCGGTAAGGAAGGCGCCAAGCTGACCCCGGACCTCGCCACCGGGCTCGCCAAGGTCTCCGACAACGGCAAGACGTACACGTACACGCTGCGTGACGGGATCACCTGGGAGGACGGCAAGCCGATCACCTCCAAGGACGTCAAGTACGGCATCGAGCGCGTGTGGGCGCAGGACGTGCTGTCCGGCGGCCCGACCTACCTGAAGGACTTCCTGGACCCGGACGGCAAGTACCAGGGCCCGTACAAGGACACGTCCGCGGACCACCTCGGTCTGAAGGCGATCGACACGCCCGACGACAAGACGATCGTCTTCCACCTGCCCAAGGCGAACGCCGACTTCGAGGAAGTGCTCGCGCTGACCTCGGCGTCCCCGGTCCGCCAGGACAAGGACACCAAGTCCAAGTACGCGCTGCACCCGTTCTCCTCGGGCCCGTACAAGTTCCAGTCGTACAACCCGGGCAAGGACCTCACTCTGGTCCGCAACACCAACTGGAAGCAGTCCTCGGACCCGATCCGCAAGGCGTACCCGGACAAGATCACCGTCCAGTTCTTCTCCGACGCCAACCAGCTGGACCAGCGTCTGCTCAACGGTGACATCGATCTGGACATCAACCAGACCGGCATGTCGCCCCAGGGGCGTACCACCGCCCTGAAGGAGCACAAGGCCAACCTGGACAACCCGGTCTCGGGCTACATCCGTTACGCGGTCTTCCCGCAGAGCGTGAAGCCGTTCGACAACGAGCACTGCCGCAAGGCCGTCATCTACGGCGCCGACCACGTCTCCCTGCAGACCGCCCGCGGTGGCCCCGTCGCCGGTGGTGACATCGGCACCAACATGCTGCCGCCGTCCGTCCCGGGCGCCGAAGGCCAGAAGTACGACCCGTACGAGCTCGCCGGTGCCAACAAGAACGGCAACGCCGCCAAGGCCAAGGAAGAGCTGAAGGCCTGCGGCCAGCCCAACGGCTTCAGCACCACCATCGCCGTCCGCAACAACAAGCCGGTCGAGGTGGCCACCGCCCAGTCCCTGCAGGCGTCGCTGAAGAAGATCGGCATCAACGCCCAGATCGACCAGTACGACGGTTCGCAGACCACCGGCATCATCGGTAGCCCCGACAACGTGAAGAAGAAGGGCTACGGCATCATCGTCATGGGCTGGGGCCCGGACTTCCCGACCGTCCAGGGCTTCGGTCTGCCGCTGTGGGACAGCAAGTACATCCTGCAGAGCGGCAACAACAACTACGCCCTGATCAAGGACAAGACGATCGACGGCCTGTTCGACCAGTACGTGAACACGCTCGACGACGCGAAGAAGACCGAGATCGCCACGCAGATCAACCACAAGGTCATGGAGGGCGGCTACTACCTGCCCTTCGTCTTCGAGAAGTTCATCAACTGGCGTTCGAACCGGCTGGCGAACGTGTACACGACCGACGCGTACAGCGGTCAGTACGACTTCGTCAACCTGGGCCTGAAGTCCGCGAAGTAAACCCGGCACACCCGCCGTACGGCACGAAAGGCAGGTGAAGGCCGGCGCGGCGTGACCGCGGGCCACCGGACAACCTCCGGTGGCCCGCGGTCCGCGGCGGGCCGTTAGCTGTGCTCGCTTACCTCATCAGGCGGCTCTTCGCCGCCGCAGTGATGCTTGTGGTCATCGTCATGGTGGTCTTCGGCATCTTCTTCCTCGTCCCCAAGTGGGCGGGCGTCGACATCGCCGCGAGTTTCGTGGGCAAGCAGGCCGACCCGGCCGCCGTGGAGGCGGTGCGCGAGAAGCTGGGCCTCGGCGACCCGATCTACGTCCAGGTCTGGGAGTTCTTCAAGGGCATCTTCGCGGGCCGCACGTACGCGGCCGGCGGTGACGTCACCCACTGCGCCGCACCGTGCTTCGGCTACTCCTTCCGCAGTGAACAGGCCGTCTGGCCGGTGCTGACAGACCGCTTCCCGGTGACCCTGGGTCTCGCGCTCGGTGCCGCAGTGCTGTGGCTGATCTTCGGCATCGCGGCGGGTGTGCTCTCCGCGCTCAAGCGGGGCAGCATCTGGGACCGCGGCGCGATGGTCGTCGCCCTGGCGGGTGTGTCCCTCCCCATCTACTTCACCGGCCTGCTCAGCCTGGCGATCTTCGCCTTCGGCCTGAAGTGGATCGACGCCCAGTACGTGCCCCTCGACCAGAGCGTCGGCGGCTGGTTCGGCGGCATGATCCTGCCGTGGATCACCCTCGCGTTCCTGTACGCGGCGATGTACGCCCGGATCACCCGCGCCACCATGCTGGAGATCCTCGGCGAGGACTACATCCGCACCGCCCGCGCAAAGGGCCTGCGCGAACAGACGGTCATCGGGAAGCACGCCATGCGCTCGACGATGACGCCCATCCTGACCATGCTCGGCATGGACCTCGGCGCGCTCATCGGCGGCGCCATCCTGACCGAGTCCACGTTCAACCTGCCGGGCCTCGGTCGTGCCGTGCTCGACGCCATCAGGAACCAGGACCTGCCCATCATCCTGGGCGTCACCCTGATCACTTCCCTCGCGGTGCTCATCGCCAACCTCGTGGTGGACGTTCTGTACGCCGTGATCGACCCCCGAGTGAGGCTCTCATGAGCGAACTCAGCAAGACCGGAGCAGCCGTGAGCGAACCCACGAGTTCCTCGCCCGCGCCGACCGCCTTCCTGGAGGTGCGCGACCTCAAGGTGCACTTCCCGACCGACGACGGCCTGGTGAAGTCCGTCGACGGCCTCAGCTTCCAGCTGGAGAAGGGCAAGACCCTCGGCATCGTGGGCGAGTCGGGCTCCGGCAAGTCCGTCACCTCGCTCGGCATCATGGGCCTGCACACCACGGGCCAGTACGGCAAGCGCAAGGCGCAGATCTCCGGCGAGATCTGGCTGAACGGCACCGAGCTGCTGTCCGCCGACCCCGACCAGGTGCGCAAGATGCGCGGTCGCGAGATGGCGATGATCTTCCAGGACCCGCTGTCCGCGCTGCACCCGTACTACACGATCGGCCAGCAGATCGTGGAGGCGTACCGGATCCACCACGACGTCGACAAGAAGACCGCCCGCAAGCGGGCGATCGAGATGCTCGACCGGGTGGGCATCCCGCAGCCCGACAAGCGTGTCGACAACTACCCGCACGAGTTCTCCGGCGGTATGCGCCAGCGCGCGATGATCGCGATGTCGCTGGTCAACAACCCCGAACTGCTCATCGCGGACGAGCCGACCACCGCCCTGGACGTGACCGTCCAGGCGCAGATCCTCGACCTCATGCGCGATCTGCAGAAGGAGTTCGGCTCCGCCGTCGTCATCATCACCCACGACCTGGGCGTCGTCGCCGAACTGGCCGACGACATCCTGGTGATGTACGGCGGCCGCTGTGTGGAACGCGGGCCGGCCGAGAAGGTGTTCTACGAGCCCCGCCACCCCTACACCTGGGGCCTGCTCGGCTCGATGCCGCGCCTGGACCGCGAGCAGCAGGAGCGCCTCATTCCGGTCAAGGGCTCACCGCCCTCCCTGATCAACGTCCCGTCCGGCTGCGCCTTCAACCCCCGCTGCCCGTACGCCGACGTCCCGAAGGACAACGTCACCCGCACCGTCCGGCCCGAGCTGACCGAGGTCGACGGCCGGCACTGGGCCGCCTGCCACATGTCGCAGGAGCAGCGGGAGCGTATCTGGACCGAAGAGATTGCGCCGAAGCTGTGAGCGAGAACTCCAAGGACGCGGCAGTGACGATTCCTGCGCAGAGTGACGGTGCCACCCTCACCAAGGACGCCGCACCCGGCGAGACCCTGCTGAAGGTGACCGGCCTCAAGAAGCACTTCCCCATCCGCAAGGGCCTGCTCCAGCGGCAGGTCGGCGCCGTGCGCGCGGTCGACGGCCTCGACTTCGAGGTCAAGGCCGGTGAAACCCTCGGCGTCGTCGGCGAGTCCGGATGCGGCAAGTCCACCATGGGCCGGCTGATCACCCGGCTGCTGGAGCCGACCGAGGGCACCGTCGAGTTCGAGGGCAAGGACATCACGCACCTCGGCGTGAGCGGGATGCGCCCGCTGCGCCGCGATGTGCAGATGATCTTCCAGGACCCGTACTCGTCGCTGAACCCGCGCCACACCATCGGCACCATCGTCGGCGCGCCCTTCCGGCTCCAGGGCGTCACGCCCGAGGGCGGCATCAAGAAGGAAGTGCAGCGGCTGCTGTCGGTCGTGGGTCTCAACCCCGAGCACTACAACCGCTATCCGCACGAGTTCTCCGGCGGTCAGCGCCAGCGCATCGGCATCGCCCGGGCGCTCGCGCTCAACCCGAAGCTGGTCGTGGCCGACGAGCCGGTGTCCGCGCTGGACGTGTCGATCCAGGCGCAGGTCGTCAACCTGCTCGACGACCTCCAGCAGGAGCTGGGCCTGACGTATGTGATCATCGCGCACGACCTGTCGGTCGTCCGGCACGTCTCGGACCGGATCGCGGTGATGTACCTCGGCAAGATCGTCGAGCTGGCCGACCGCGACTCGCTGTACAGGGCGCCGATGCATCCGTACACCAAGGCGCTGATGTCGGCGGTGCCGATCCCGGACCCGAAGCGGAAGAACGCCAAGAGCGAGCGCATCCTGCTCAAGGGCGACGTCCCCTCGCCGATCTCGCCGCCGAGCGGTTGCCGTTTCCACACCCGGTGCTGGAAGGCGACGGAGATCTGCCGGACCACCGAGCCGCAGCTGGTGGAGCTGAAGCCGGGGCAGCGGGTGGCCTGCCACCACCCGGAGAACTTCGAGGACCAGGCTCCGCAGGACACGGTGCTGCTCTCCGACGCCAAGGAGGCGGCGAAGCTGGTCGCCGACGAGGTGCTGGCGGAGTCCGCGGAGACGTCGGCGGCGGTGGCCGCGGAGGTCGAAGCCGAAGCCGAGGCCGAGGCCTCCGGTGCACCGGATGCGACGGAGGAGCCCTCCGAGGCATCCGACCACTCCGAGGACTCCGAGGACTCCGAGGACGCGGAAGCACCCTCCGCGGAGGAGACCCCCGCATCCGCGGGAGAGGAGTCCGCGGAGGTTACCGCCGAAGAGACGCCCTCGGGCGAGCCCTCCGGCGAGTCGGACTCCGAGGAGCCTGCCGAAGAGGCGCCCTCGGACGAACCCGACGGCGAGGCGCCCTCGAAGGAGCCCGCTCCCGACAAGCCCGCGGCAGCGGACCGTCAGGAGTCAACCGACAAGTAAGGCATGACAACTTGGCAAAGTCATGCACATGACCGAACGGGAGAGTGCAGAGTCTGGCGTGACCGTCCGATCGACTGATCGGCGCACGCTCGAAGGGATGACTCCATGGCACTCTCCCGTTCGGCACGTTCGGGGCGCTTAGGTGTTCTGGTCACGGCGGCGGCCTCCTTCCTCGCCGTCGCGGCGTCCTCCGCCCCGGCCCCGGGCTCCGACGGCATCGGCGACGCCTACTTCCCGCAACTCGGCAACGGCGGCTTCGACGCCCGCCACTACGACCTCGACGTGGCGTACGCCCCGGACACCGGCCGTCTCGACGGCCGTACGACGATCACGGCCCGTGCCACCCAGAGCCTCACCTCCTTCGACCTGGACCTGCAGCAGCTTCAGGTCACGAAGGTCGAGGTGAACGGCAGACCCGCCCGCTTCACGCGCCAGGGCGACGAGATCCGCATCACCCCGCGCGGCGTTCTGCCCGGGGGCCGGGACTTCACCGTCACCGTCACCTACGGCGGCATGCCGCAGCCCCTCGGCGGCCCGATCGTCTTCGGCTCCAAGTACGGGTGGATGAAGACCGCCGACGGCGTCTTCGTCGCCTGCGAGCCCAACGCCGCCTCCACCTGGTTCCCGTCCAGCGACCACCCCTCCGACAAGGCCACCTACGACATCCGCATCAGGGCGCCCAAGGGCCTGACCGCGGTCTCCAACGGACGGCTCATATCGACGTACGACAAGGGGGACCAGACCGTCACCCACTGGCGGGAGTCCAAGCCGATGGCCACCTACCTGGCGACGGCGACCATCGGAAAGTTCGACGTGCGGACCGGGAAGACGCCGTCCGGGATCCCGATCTACGTGGCCATCGACCCCGTCCTGAAGAACAGCAACAGCGTCGACGTGTACGCCGTCACCGCCGAGGCCACCGACTACTGGTCGAAGGTCTTCGGCCCGTATCCCTTCGAGGAGACCGGCGCCATCGTCGACGACATGCCCGAGGCCGGCTTCTCCCTGGAGGTCCAGTCGAAGCCCGCGTACTCGGCCGTCCGCAACGAGACGACGATCGTGCACGAGCTGGCCCACCAGTGGTTCGGCGACTCGGTCTCGGTGGCGCACTGGAAGGACATCTGGCTCAACGAGGGCTTCGCGACCTACGCCCAGTGGCTGTGGGCCGAGCACAAGGGCACCCGCTCGGCGCACGACTCCTTCGTCGCGGCGTACGACGCCCGCCCCGCCGACAACGCGTTCTGGCAGATCAAGGTGGCCGACCCGCAGCGCGACACCATGTTCGCCTCGGCGGTCTACCAGCGCGGGGCGATGACGCTCCAGGCGCTGCGCGAGCGCATCGGCGACACGGCGTTCTTCGAGCTGTTGCCCGCCTGGACCAGGCTCCACCGCTACGGCAACGCGAACACCGGCGACTTCATCCGGCTCGCGGAGAGGATCTCCGGGCAGCAGCTCGACGACCTGTTCCAGAAGTGGATCTTCACCACGGGCAAGCCGGCGCTGTAACTTCGGCGCAATCCGGAGTTCCCCTTGCTTTGTAAGGTGCACCCTGCTGGATGGGTGAGAATGTAAGGGTGCTCCAGCAATTGTTCAGTCCCTCCGTCCAGCACACGCTGGATCTCGTCGGCATCTTCGTCTTCGCGATCTCCGGCGCCCTGCTGGCCGTCCGCAAGAACTTCGACGTGTTCGGCATCGCCGTGCTCGCCGAGGTCACCGCGCTGGGCGGAGGGCTGTTCCGGGACGTGGTCATCGGCGCCGTGCCGCCGGCCGCGTTCACGGATCTGGGGTACTTCCTGACCCCGCTGCTCGCCGCCCTCCTGGTGGTCTTCCTCCATCCCCAGGTGGAGCGCATCCAGGTCGCCGTCAACGTCTTCGACGCGGCCGGCCTCGGGCTGTTCTGCGTCGCGGGGACGACGAAGGCGTACGCCTACGGGCTCGGCCTGACCGCGTCCGCCGCCCTCGGCCTCGCGACGGCCGTGGGCGGCGGTGTCCTGCGCGACGTCCTCGCCAACGAGGTGCCCTCGCTGCTGCGCTGGGACCGCGACCTCTACGCGGTCCCGGCGATCGTCGGGGCCACCATGGTCGCGCTCTGCATACGCTTCGACACGCTGACCCCGCTCACCTCGGGGCTCGCTGTCGTCACCGCTTTCGTACTACGCCTGATGGCGATGAAGTACCACTGGCGAGCTCCGCGCGCCTGGAACCGGCGGTCCAATGTGGCTGAGGAAGACTCCCCGTGGCCTGGCCGGTCATCTGCTGGCTCAGCCAGGTGAACACCGTCGGGATCTGCGGCCGCCACAGGGCCATGCTGTGGCCGCCCGCGCTGTGCGGGATCAGCACCGCGCGTACCACCGTCGGCGGCTTCGCGATCGCCTGCAGCGCGGCGGCCGCCTGGTAGCCGTCGCCCATCTGGCCCGAGAGGTACAGCGAGATCCGGGGCGGGGTGCGGTAGCCCTTCAGGATGAAGTACGGGTTGTTCTGCCGGCGCAGCTCGACGCTCCGCGCGGCCAGCGAGTTGCGCTCGCCGATCGGGTCGTTGTAGCCGGACAGGCTGATCGCGGCCCGGTAGCGGTCGGGGTGCGCGACCGCGAGCTTCGCGGCGCAGTGCGCCCCCGCGGAGTACCCGGCGGTCGCCCATCCGTTCGGGGCGGCCTGGGCGCGGAAGTTGTCCGTGATCATCTTGGGCACGTCGACGCTGAGCCAGGAGTCGGCGTTCACGACGCCCGGGATGTTCGCGCAGCCGGTGTCGACCTTGGCGATGAGGTTGGTGCGCGGCGACACCAGGATGAACGGCTCCACCTGCCCGCTCTGCATCAGCGGCAGCAGCTGCTCGTGCACCTTCAGCGAGCCGAACCAGGCCTTGGCCGAGCCCGGGTAGCCGGACAGCAGCTCCACCACCGGGAACTTCTTGTCCTTGTAGGCGGGGTCGTTGTACTGCGGCGGCAGCCACACGTAGACCTCGGCGTCGACGCCGGAGACCCGGCCCTTGAGCTGGGTGACCTCCACCCCGCCGGCCGCGCGCATGCCCGGGCCGTCGGCCGGGGTGAACGTCTGTTTGACCTTGGGCAGGGCCTTGATCTGGATGCCGCCGGTGCCGTCCTGGCCGAGGTCGGCGGCCTGCTGCACGTGGTTGCCGGTGCCGAACAGGTCGGACCAGTTGTCGTAGAGGCTGTTGGCGTTGTTCACCAGGACGAAGACGAGGGTGACCGCCGTCGCCTGGGCGAACACGAGCATGAGCACGCGGACGGCCTGGCGCAGCACCATCGGGCCCCGCAGCCGCGACCACAGGAGCAGAGGCAGGATGAGGGCGACCGCCAAGAGGACGATCGACGTGATGAGGAACGGCGTCCCGGTCAGGCTCATCGGCTATGCGGCTCTTCCTGTGAACGGGCGGAACGGGCTGTACATCTTCTGAGAGGGAGCCGGCGGCCCGTCGGTCACGGACGTGTGGGGACACTTACCGGGAAATTGCCAAAACCTCACCGGAGAATGGCCGAAAGTCGCGCAGAGGTCCGACGCGACGTCACTCACTCGACCGTCCCTCAAAGCTACTGCTTAGTAATTTCTTGTTGTACGGTTCTGGCATGCCAGAAGCAGCTACCGCACCGGCCGCGCGGGCCACGATCGGCGACAGCGAGTTCGACCGCGACACCGCGGTCACCCGACGGGAACCCGGCGTCTACGACATCGACCTCTCCGCCGGCTGGACGATCATCAACGCCGTCAACGGCGGCTATCTGCTGGCCGTCCTGGGCCGCGCCCTCGCGGACGCCCTGCCGCACCCGGACCCCTTCACCGTCTCGGCGCACTACCTGACGGCCTCCCAGCCGGGCCCGGCCGTCGTGCGCACGGACGTGGTGCGCACCGGCCGCACCCTCTCCACGGGCCAGGCGTCCCTCTTCCAGTTCGACGAGGAGGGTCACGAGGTGGAGCGCATACGCGTCCTCGCCTCCTACGGCGACCTGGACTCCCTCCCCGACGACGTCCGTACGAGCGCGCGGCCGCCCGCGATGCCGCCCCTGGACCAGTGCTTCGGCCCGCAGGACGCTCCGGCGCCGGTCCCCGGCAGCTCTGCCATCACCGACCGGCTGATGCTCAAGCTGGACCCCGCGACCCTGGGCTGGGCGCTCGGCGCCCCCTCGGGGAAGGGTGAGATGCGTGCCTGGTTCGGCCTCGCCGACGGCCGGGACGCCGACCCCCTGTCCCTGCTGCTCGCGGTGGACGCACTGCCGCCCACCGCCTTCGAGCTGGGAATCTCCGGCTGGGTGCCGACGATCGAACTGACCGTGCACGTACGCTCCCGCCCGGCTCCGGGCCCCCTGCGCGTCTCGATCACCACCCGCAACCTCGCCGGCGGCTTCCTGGAGGAGGACGCGGAGGTCTGGGACGCCGACGACCGCCTGGTCGCCCAGTCCCGCCAACTGGCCCGCGTCAAACTGCCCTGACCCGAACACCTGGACCGGCTGCCGCAGGGGCAAGGGCGGCGGAGCGAAAACCCCATCCCCGCCGCACCGGCCGCACCTGCCCCACCGCGGCCCGGTCCTAGCCGTCCAGCGGCCGGCGGCCCAGCCACGCCGCCAGGCGCGCGTAGGCGTCGGCCCCCTCGGGGGCCGGAACCGCCGACGCGAACGGCAGGTCGTCGCCCCGCTCCGCATCCGGCAGGACGAGGCGGCCCACCGCGAGCGCGAACTCCGCCAGTTCCGGGTCCAGGTCACCGGGCCGCCCCAGGGCCTGCCAGAGATCCCAGGTGTGGGCCACGCACTCCATGACATACCCGGCCAGCGCATTGCGCCCCGGCGCCTCTCCCCACGGCACGCGCACCGCCGCCTCCAGCCGGCCGTCGTCCGCCCAGCCCCGCCGCACCGCCGACCTGGCCTCGTCGTACGCGGCCGCCCAGCCGTCGTCCGGAACGCCGTCCACGAAGGGATGCACGGCCATACCGTCGCCGCCCGCGCCGACCTGGGCGATCCGCAGGGTGCCACCGACGATGTGCGACAGCAGCGTCCGTACGTCGAGCTCCGTACACGGCGTCGGACCCGCGAGCTGCCCCGGCCGTACGGTCTCGATCAGTGCGGCGGCCTGCTCGGCGGCGCGGGCGTACACGGGGCGGGGGTCGGTCATGGTGTCGGTGGTCGTGGCGGTGCCGTTCGCCATGGCGGTCTCGATGGTCATGGTCCTCTCCGTTCTGTTCGGGTCCGCGAGGGATGACCGGAGACTCGCGCCATAACCTGACAGATTCCGTCAACATTTGCGCGGCCGTACCCGCGCCCGCGATCCTGTGCCGGTGAAGTCCGACCGCCTGCTGTCGATCCTCCTGCTGCTCCAGACCCGCGGCCGCGTCCCCGCCCACGAACTCGCCGAGCGGCTGGAGGTGTCGGTGCGCACCATCTACCGCGACATCGAGGCCCTCTCCGCCTCCGGTGTCCCGGTGTACGCGGAGCGCGGACGGCACGGCGGCATCGAACTGCTCGCCGGATTCCGTACGGACGTCACGGGCCTGACCGCCGACGAGTCCCGCGCCCTGTTCATCCTCGCCGCCCAGGGCGCGCACGCCGCGCTCGGCCTCGACGCCGCCCTCGGCTCCGCGCTGCGCAAGGTGATGGCGGCGCTGCCCGCCCCGCACCGCCCGGCCGCCGAGGCCACCAGCCGCCGCATCCTGGTCGACGCCACGCGCTGGAAGGGAGGGCCGCAGTCCGCCGTCGACCTGGACTCCCTCCAGGACGCGGTGTTCGCCGACCGCCGCCTCAGGCTGCACTACCGGCACAGCGGGGCGACGACCCCGCGCACGTACACCGTGGACCCGTACGGGCTCGTCTCCAAGGCCGGTGTCTGGTACCTGGTCGCCGACCGCCGCGGTACCCCCCGGTTGTTCCGCGCGGACCGGGTGCGCTCGGCGACCCTGCTGCCGGACCCGGTGCGGCGGCGCCCCGGTGTCGAACTCGCCGACGTGTGGGAGGTGCTGCGCCGGCAGGTCGAGGAGCGGCCGGGCGGCTTCGAGGTGACGGTCCGGGTGCGCCGCGACATCCTGGACATGTTCCAGCGGCTGACCGCCTCCGCGCTCGTCGCCCTGCCGGAGGACGACGGCGAGAGTCCCTGGGCGACCGCCCGGCTGTCGTACGGGTTCGTCCGCGAGGTGCGCCAACTGCTGATGTTCGCCGACCGGTTGGAGGTCCTGGCACCGCCCGAGGCCTGCGAGGAACTGCTGCGGGCGGCGGCCTCCGTCACGGAACTGTACCGGCGCGAGGACTGAGCCCCGGGACGAACGCGCAGGTCGGCGAGGTGACTTGGCGCCCCTTTCGCCCGCCGCACAGCCACGTCACAGGACGGCCTGGGTCAAGCCCCGAGGGGGCCGGCGGTTCGGGCGGCGGGTCCGGCGGCGGTCAGGGCGGCTGCGGCGGCCCCGGCGGACAGCCGGGCGGACAGGGGCGGCAGGCCCGGGGCTGATCCGCGGACCGTCACTCCTTCCAGTGGTGGCGGCCGATGCTGATCAGCCGCATCCGCTGGACGGCGAGCCGGGCCACCCGGTCCCGGTCCTCGGCGGCGCCCTCCATGGCCTCCAGGAACTGGGAAGCGGTCACCAGCATCTGGTCGACGTACAGACCGGCGAGCATCAGCAGGTCCTCCTCGCTCCATCCGGCGGACTCCGGGTGTTCGGCCAGCGCGACCTTCACCTCCTCGGCGAACCGGGCGAGTTGCCGGCGTATCGCCTCCCGCACCGGCTGGACGCCACCGTGCCGTTCTCGGGCGATGAACCGTACGTGTGCGGGGTACGCGTCCACATGACGGGCGATCAGCCCGACGGCGCGCTCGATGCGTTCGTCGCTGTCACCGGTCGCGGAGACCGTGGACTCGATCATCGGGTGGAGGCTGCCGAGGGCCTCCTCGACCAGCTCCACGCCGAGATCCGCGGTCGACCGGAAATGCCGGTAGAAGGCGGTCGGTGCGACGCCGACCGCACGGGTGACCTCGCGCAGCCCCAGGCTGCTCAGGCTCTGCTCCTCCAGCAGGCCGAGCGCCGCGTCCAGCAGCGCCTGCCGGGTCTTCTGCTTCTGGGCCTGCCGGATGCCGAGGGTGTGACTCATGCCATGCAGTTAACAACTGTTCTCTGTAATTGGAAAGCCATGGGACGCGCTAGACTGGGAAGTCAGTGAACAACTGTAACAACAACCGTTCACCGAAATGTCACGAGAGGCATCCCGGAGGGGGATCTCGTCCCATGCTGTTCCTCGTCGCCGCGCTCCTGCTGCTGGGCACCGTCCTGGGCACCGTGGCCCACGCCCCGCTCTCCTTCACCCTCGTCGCCGCGGCCGTCATCGCCGTATGGCTCGTGGTCTTCGCGCTCCGCGAGCGGCACGGGCGCCGCCGGCACACGTCGGCGCACTAAGACCGCCGCACGTCCTTCGACTCTCGGGAGCTGACTGTCATGCAACTCACCGCCGTACGAACCAAGGACACCACCGCACGCGGCCAGGACGCCGCCACACGCGGCAAGGAGACCGCCGCCCCGGCCGGCCGCACCGGCGTGCGCGACGCGAACGGCATGGCCGTCGCGTCCTTCATCCTCGGCCTGATCGGCCTGCTGGTCCTGAACGTGGTGCTGGGCCCGATCGCCATCGCCCTGGCCGCGGTGGCCCTGTGGCGCGGCACGACCCGCCGGGGCCGCGCCCTGCTGGGCCTCGGCCTGGGCGTGGCGGACCTGGTGCTCCTGGTGACGTTCATGCAGCTGGACCACACGGTGTCCTGGAGCTTCTGACCGCCGCCGCCACGACGCCGGGTGCGGCTGCGCCGAGGCCCGGCCACACCGGCCACCAAACGGGTGGGGCCTAGAATTGGCGTCACCATGGCATACCTCGACCACGCCGCGACCACCCCGATGCTCCCCGAGGCGGCAGAGGCCCTGACCGCGCACCTCGGCATCACGGGCAACGCCTCCTCGCTGCACGCATCGGGCCGCCGCGCCAGGCGAACCGTCGAAGAGGCCCGCGAAACCCTCGCAGAGGCCCTCGGCGCCCGCCCCAGTGAGGTGGTCTTCACCTCCGGCGGCACCGAGGCCGACAACCTCGCCGTGAAGGGCCTGTTCTGGGCGCGCCGCGCCGCCGACCCGGCCCGCACCCGGGTCCTCGCGAGCCCCGTGGAACACCACGCCGTCCTGGACGCCGTCCACTGGCTCGGCGAACACGAGGGCGCCACCGTCGAGTACCTGCCGGTCGACTCCTACGGCCGCGTCCATCCCGAGGCCCTGCGCGAGGCCATCGCCCGCGATCCCGACGACGTCGCCCTCGCCACCGTGATGTGGGCCAACAACGAGATCGGCACCGTCATGCCGGTCCGCGAACTGGCCGAGACCGCAGCCGAGTTCGGCGTCCCGCTGCACGCGGACGCCGTCCAGGCCTTCGGCCAGGTCCCCGTCGACTTCGAGGCCTCGGGCCTCGCAGCGATGACGGTCTCCGGCCACAAGATCGGCGGCCCGTACGGCATCGGCGCGCTGGTCCTCGGCCGCCAGTACAACCCCGTCCCGGTGCTGCACGGCGGCGGCCAGGAACGCCATGTGCGCTCCGGCACCCTGGACGTGCCCGCCATCGCGTCCTTCGCGGTCGCCGGGCGGCTCGCCGCCGAGCAACGCGAGTGGTTCGCCCGCGAGATCGGCGCCCTGCGCGACGACCTGATCGAGGAGGTCCGCAAGGCGGTCCCGGACGCGATCCTGGGCGGCGACCCGGTGGACCGGCTCCCGGCCAACGCCCACTTCACGTTCCCCGGTTGCGAGGGCGACTCCCTGCTCCTGCTGCTGGACGCCCAGGGCATCGAGTGCTCCACGGGCTCCGCCTGTACGGCGGGGGTGGCCCAGCCGAGCCATGTCCTGCTCGCCACCGGCGCCGACCCGGACCTCGCCCGCGGCACCCTGCGCTTCTCCCTGGGCCACACGTCCACGGAGGCGGACGTGGAGGCGGTCGCGAAGGCGATCGGCCCCGCGGTGGAGCGCGCGCGCACGGCGGGGCTGACCTGACACCGGCCTCCGGGCCCTACCGGGCCTCCGGGCCCTACCGGGCCTCCGGGCCCTACCGGGTCCGCGCCGCCCGTTCCCGTCGTGCGAGCCGCATGTACCGCTCCCAGTCCCAGTGGGGTCCCGGATCCGTGTGGTCCGTGCCCGGCACCTGGGCGTGCCCGATGATGTGCTCACGGTCGACGGGTATCCCGTACCGCCCGCAGACCGCGGCCGTGAGCCGCGCCGACGCCGCGTACATCGCGTCGGTGAAGGACGACGCCCGCTCCACGAACCCCTCGTGCTCGATGCCGACGCTGCGCTCGTTGTACTCCCGGTTGCCCGCGTGGAACGCCACGTCCAGCTCGCGGATCATCTGCGTGACCCGGCCGTCCCGGCGCACGATGTAGTGGGCCGCCGCACCGTGCCCGGGGTCCTGGAACGCCTTCACCGCGCTGCTGTAGCCGCCCTGGGTGACATGGACGATCACCCGGTCTATGCCGTAGTCGTCCGGCCGGTCCGCGCGCCGCAGGTTCGCCGGCGACGCGGCCAGCCACCGCGCACCGGGGAAGTCGACCGCGCCCTTAACCCGCGGCTTCTCGACGCCGGGGAGCCGCCACCACACATGCGCCAGCTCCTGCCGCGCCAGTACGGCCGTGCCCACGGCGGCCGCCGCACCGCCGAGGACCAGCGCCCGCCGCCCGAGCCGCCGATCGCCGTCCCTGTCCTTCATGTGTGATCCCCCCTGTGATCCCCGCTGTGATCGTCAACGGATACTCGCCGACAGCGGTTCCCACGGCCCCGTACCCTTGAAGGGCTATGACTGACACCCCGCAGCGCCCCCTCCGCGTCCTCGCCGCCATGTCCGGCGGGGTCGACTCCGCCGTCGCCGCCGCCCGCGCCGCCGAGGCGGGCCACGACGTGACCGGCGTCCACCTCGCGCTGTCCGCGAACCCGCAGTCGTTCCGCACGGGCGCGCGCGGCTGTTGCACCATCGAGGACTCGCGCGACGCCCGCCGCGCCGCGGACGTCATCGGCATCCCGTTCTATGTCTGGGACCTCGCCGACAGGTTCCGCGAGGACGTGGTCGAGGACTTCGTCGCCGAGTACGAGGCCGGACGCACCCCGAACCCCTGCCTGCGCTGCAACGAGAAGATCAAGTTCGCGGCGCTGCTCGACAAGGCGCTGGCGCTGGGCTTCGACGCCGTCTGCACCGGCCACTACGCGAAGATCGTGACGCTGCCCGACGGCTCCCGCGAGCTGCACCGCGCCTCCGACATGGCGAAGGACCAGTCGTACGTGCTCGGCGTTCTCGACGACAAGCAGCTCGCGCACGCCTTGTTCCCGCTCGGCGACACGGTCACCACCAAGGACGAGATCCGCGCGGAGGCCGAGCGCCGCGGCCTCGCGGTCGCCAAGAAGCCCGACTCGCACGACATCTGCTTCATCGCCGACGGCGACACCCAGGGCTTCCTCGCCCGCCGGCTCGGCAAGGCCGAGGGCGCCATCGTCGACGAGTCCGGCGCCAGGCTGGGCACGCACGACGGCGCGTACGGCTTCACGATCGGCCAGCGCAAGGGCCTCAGGATCGGCACCCCGGCCCCGGACGGCAAGCCGCGCTACGTCCTGGACATCTCCCCGGTGACGAACACGGTCACCGTCGGCCCGGCGTCCGCCCTGGACGTCTCCGCCCTCACCGCCATCAAGCCCCGCTGGTGCGGAACGGCCCCGGCCGGCCCCGGCACCTACACGGCCCAGCTCCGCGCCCACGGCGGCGAGACCGAGGTGACCGCGGAACTCGTCGACGGTGAACTGAGGGTCCGCTTCACCGAGCCGGTCCGCGGTGTGGCCCCCGGCCAGGCCATCGTCCTGTACGACGGCACGCGCGTGGTGGGCTCCGCGACGATCGCGTCGACGACGCGGGCGACCACCGCGGTCGCGTAGCCCACGGCCCCCGGCCCCCGGGGCTACCGGTCCAAGAACTCCGCCAGCACCGGTGCCAGCACCTCGGGATCCACCATGTGGGTCTGGCCCGGCAGCGTGCGGTGTGTGCCTCGGGGCGCCGCCCGGGCGATCGCCTCGGCCGCCCTGCGCAGCCACGGAGGGCTCGCATCGCCCGCGACGGCCAGGGCCGGGACCGTGAGCGAGGCCAGCCGCTCCCGGGGCACCAGCCCGTCGCCCATCACCGCGTCGTCGTAGGCGAGCGTGTGTGCGATCGCCTCCATGTCCGCCCACATGGGGGACTGGCGGGCGGTCGCGATCACCGCCTCGGCCAGGCCGGTGAGCCTCAGGAACAGCTCCACCGCGTCCCCGCGCCGCCCGGCCGCGAGCGCCTCGGTCAGATTCCGGGTGTACTCCGCGCGCTCCTCGGCGCCGCCCTCCCCGTAGTCGGCGAACGGCACCTCGTACACGGCGACGTGACGAACGGGCAGCCCGCTCGCAGCCGCCCGCAGCACGAGCGCGCCGCCCGACGAGATGCCGTAGAGCGACGCCTCGCCGCCCGCGGCCTCGATGAGCGCCGCCAGGTCCTCGACCTCGCGGTCTACGGCGTACGGCGCGGTGTCGCCGCTCGCGCCGCGGCCCCGGCGGTCGTACACGATGACGCTGAAGCGGTCCGAGAGGCGCGCGGCCAGGGGCGCCACAGTGGCGCCCGTGGACATCGCACCGCTCACGAGGACGACCGCCGGGCCCTCACCGGTGCGTTCGTAGGCGATGGGGGTGCCGTCGCGCGAGATGGTCTGCTTGTCCATGACTGTGAGACTGCCGCAGACCACGGCGCTAATCGGTCAAGACACCTCCACTTCGTAGAAGCAGAGGTGGTCCTTGATCCGGGCGACGTCCGGCTTGGGGTCCGGATACGTCCAGACGAGGTCCGGCGCGTCCGGCAGGGACCAGTACGACGCCGTCCCCTTGAAGGGGCAGACCGTGTGGGTGTCCGAGGGTGTGAGGAGGTCCCTCCGGACGTCCTCGGCGGGGATGTAGTACCGGACGGGACAGCCGGTCTCGCGCAGTACCAGGGCGCGGTCGCTGTCCGCCAGGATCTGTCCGCCGTGCACCACGCGCACGTGCCGGTCGCCCTGCTCGATGGTGATCGTGTGTCCTTCGGCCATACCTGAAAAGCGCTCGCGGGGACCCGGTTCTTCCCGCGTACGGTGGTCGGCATGAACATCTGCGTCTTCCTCTCCGCCGCCGACCTCTCCGAGACCTATACGCGGCCCGCCCGCGAGTTCGCCGAACTGGTCGGCAAGGGCGGGCACACCCTTGTGTGGGGCGGTTCCGACGTCGGGCTGATGAAGGTGGTCGCGGACGGGGTGCACGAGGCCGGCGGGCGACTGGTGGGAGTGTCCGTCGAGTTCCTCTCGCACAAGGCGAGGGCGGGCGTCGACGAAATGGTGGTCGCCAGGGACCTCGCCGAACGCAAGAAGCTGCTCCTGGAGAAGGCCGACGCGGTCGTGATCATGGTGGGTGGCACGGGGACGCTGGACGAGGCGACCGAGATCCTGGAGCTGAAGAAGCACGGACACACCGACAAGCCGGTGGTCCTGCTGAACACCGCGGGCTTCTACGACGGCCTGAAGGAGCAGTTCCGGCGCATGGAGGACGAGGGTTTCCTGCCCAGGCCCCTCGCGGACCTGGTGTTCTTCGCCGAGGAGCCGGTGGGGGCGCTGGCGTACCTGGAGGAGTCGCTGGGGATCCAGTGACGCGGTGGTGCGAGCATGGCGGACATGGCTACTCATGTGATCACCGGTGCGGGCTCCGGCATCGGCGCGGCCGTCGCCCGCCGCCTGCACGCGCGCGGGGACGAGCTCGTGCTGCACGCGCGCGACGCGGGCCGGGCGAAGGAGCTGGCGGCGGAGTTCCCCGGGGCGCGGACGCTGGTGGGCGACCTCGCGGAGCCCGACAGGCTGTCCTGGGCCCTCTCGCACCAGAGCCCGCCGGACCGGGTGGACTCCCTGCTGCACATCGCGGGCGTGGTCGACCTGGGCCGGGTGGGCGAGCTGACCCCGAAGTCCTGGCACCACCAGCTGAACGTCAACCTGATCGCACCCGCCGAGCTGACCCGCCTCTTTCTGCCGCAGCTGCGGGCCGCACGCGGCCACGTCGTGTTCGTGAACTCCGGGGCCGGCCTGAACGCCCACGCGGAATGGTCCGCGTACGCGGCCTCCAAGCACGGCCTGAAGGCCCTCGCGGACTCCCTGCGCGAGGAGGAGCATGCGAACGGCGTCCGGGTCACCTCGGTCTACCCCGGCCGCACGGCGAGCCCGATGCAGGCGAAGGTGCACCAGCAGGAGGGCAAGCAGTACGACCCGTCCCGGTGGATCGATCCCGAGTCGGTGGCGACGACGGTCTTGATGTGCCTAGATCTGCCGGGGGACGCGGAGGTCAACGACCTCACCGTGCGACCGGGGCGGTAGTGGGCGCGCAGCCCCCGGGCGGGGCTTTGCCACCGGGTGCCCGCCGGCGGAGGGCCCCGAGTCCGGTCCGGCCCGGAGGGCCTACGCTGCCGGGGTGAGTGAGAACAGCCAGTTCACGTTCGGTGCCGCCACCGGCGTAGGTTCCATGCCCGGTGGGGACGCCCGGGAGGCGGCCAAGACCGTCACCGGGAGCTTCGAGGACTTTCCGTTTCTGGCCGAGTTGCCCGCGCGGGGGCCCGGCGCGGACATGATCGGGCGGACCGCGGGGATGCTCGTCGACCTGTACGCGCGCGTGGAGCCGAGTGGCTGGCGGATCGGGGACCGGCCGGGCCGGGACACCCGGCGGGCCCGCTCCTGGCTCGGCGAGGACCTCGACGCGCTGGAGGAGTTCACCCAGGACTGCGAGGGGCCGCTGAAGGTGCAGGCGGTGGGCCCGTGGACGCTCGCCGCCGCGCTGGAGCTGAAGAACGGCGAGGCCGCCCTGTCCGACCCGGGCGCCTGCCGCGACCTCGCCGGCTCGCTCGCCGAGGGCCTGCGACTCCACCTCGACGAGGTGAACAGGCGCGTCCCCGGCGCCCGGCTCGTCCTCCAGCTCGACGAGCCGTCCCTCACCGCCGTCCTGCGCGGCCGGGTGAAGACCGCGAGCGGCTACCGCACCCACCGCGCCGTCGACCGGCAGATCGTCGAGGCCACGCTGCGCGATGTGGTCGGCGTGCACGCGGACGGCCCGGTCGTGGTGCACTCCTGCGCCCCGGACGTTCCGTTGGCGCTCCTGCGCAGGGCCGGTGCCGCCGCCGTCTCCTTCGACTTCTCCCTGCTCACCGAGCGTGACGACGAGGCGATCGGGGAAGCCGTCGAAGGGGGTACACGGCTGTTCGCCGGGGTCGTGCCGTCCACCGACGGCCCATTGTCAGACCCTGCCGGTAGCGTCATGGGTGTCAGGACGCTGTGGCGCAGGCTGGGGCTGAATCCGGGGCTTCTCGCGGACGCGGTCACGGTCACGCCGACGTGCGGGCTCGCGGGCGCCTCCCCGGACTACGCGCGCAAGGCGCTCGCCCACTGCGTCCGGGCGGCGAGATCCCTCGCGGACAACCCAGAGTAACGGGAGGACAACACGGTGGCCGGCGACAAGCAAGCGGAGACGACGGTGCCCGCCGAGGCCCGGGAGCAGCACGCGCAGCTCGCCGAGCAGATCGAGGAGCACCGCTTCCGGTACTACGTGAAGGACGCTCCCGTCATCAGCGACGCGGAGTTCGACCGGCTCCTGCGCTCCCTCGAAGCGCTAGAGGACCAGTACCCGGAGCTGCGCACCCCCGACTCGCCCACCCAGAAGGTCGCGGGGGCGTACGCGACGGAGTTCACGGCCGTCCAGCACCGCGAACGCATGCTCTCCCTGGACAACGCGTTCGACGACGAGGAGCTCGCCGCCTGGGCCGACCGCGTCGCCAAGGAGGTCGGCACCTCCGCGTACCACTTCCTGTGCGAGTTGAAGGTCGACGGCCTCGCGGTCAACCTCACTTATGAGCAGGGCCGCCTCACGCGCGCCGCCACTCGTGGCGACGGCCGAACCGGCGAGGACATCACTCCGAACGTCCGTACGATCGCGGAGATCCCGGACCGCCTCAAGGGCGACCACGTCCCCGACCTCGTGGAGATCCGCGGCGAGGTCTACTTCCCGATGGAGAAGTTCGAGGAACTCAACGCCCGACTGGTGGGGGGCGGCGACAAACCCTTCACCAACCCGCGCAACGCGGCGGCCGGTTCCCTGCGCCAGAAGGACCCGCGCATCACGGCCACCCGCCCGCTGCACATGGTGGTCCACGGCATCGGCGCCCTGAAGGGCTTCAAGGACGGCCTCACGCGCCTCTCCGAGGCGTACGACCTGCTGAAGTCCTGGGGCCTGCCCACCGCCCGGCACAACAAGGTGGTCGGCGACCTCGACGGCGTACGGCAGTTCATCGCCTACTTCGGGGAGAACCGCCACTCCGTGGAGCACGAGATCGACGGAGTCGTCGTCAAGCTCGACGAGATCCCGCTCCAGGGCCGCCTCGGCTCCACCTCGCGTGCCCCGCGCTGGGCGATCGCGTACAAGTACGCGCCGGAGGAGGTCAACACCAAGCTCATCAACATCCGCGTGGGCGTGGGCCGTACGGGCCGGGTCACGCCGTACGCGCAAGTCGAGCCGGTCACGGTGGCCGGCTCGGAGGTCGAGTTCGCCACCCTGCACAACCAGGACGTGGTCAAGGCCAAGGGCGTGCTCATCGGCGACACGGTGGTGCTGCGCAAGGCCGGTGACGTCATCCCGGAGATCCTCGGCCCGGTCGTCGACCTGCGTGACGGCACCGAGCGGGAGTTCGTGATGCCGTCCGAGTGCCCCGAGTGCGGCACACCGCTTCGGCCCATGAAGGAGGGCGACGTCGATCTACGTTGCCCGAACGCGCGTTCCTGTCCCGCTCAGTTGCGCGAGCGTCTCTTCTACCTGGCGGGCCGCAAGGCGCTGGACATCGAACACTTCGGATACGTCGCCGCCGCCGCCCTCACCCAGCCCTTGGAGCCTTCCGAGCCACCGCTGAAGGACGAGGGTGACCTGTTCGACCTCACCGTCGAACAGCTGCTGCCCATCAAGGCGTACGTCCTCGACCAGGACAGCGGCCTGCCCAAGCGCGACCCGAAGACCGGCGAGGAGAAGATCGTCACGGTCTTCGCCAACCAGCAGGGCGAGCCGAAGAAGAACGCGCTCGCGATGCTGGAGAACATCGCGGCCGCCAAGGAGCGTCCGCTCGCCCGCGTCCTCACCGGCCTGTCGATCCGTCACGTCGGCCCGGTCGCGGCGGAGGCGCTGGCCCGCGAGTTCCGGTCGATCGAACGGATCGACCAGGCGAGCGAAGAGGAGCTGGCGGCCACCGACGGGGTCGGGCCCATCATCGCCGCCTCCCTCAAGCAGTGGTTCACCGAGGACTGGCACCGCGACATCATCCGCAAGTGGAAGGCTGCGGGCGTCCGTATGGAGGAGGAGGGCTCCGGCGAGGACGAGGGACCGCGTCCGCTGGAGGGGCTCACGGTGGTCGTCACCGGAACGCTCGGGCAGTACACCCGGGACGGCGCCAAGGAGGCGCTGCAGAGTCGTGGCGCCAAAGTGACCGGTTCTGTCTCCAAGAAGACGTCCTTCGTCGTGGTGGGGGAGAATCCTGGGTCGAAGTACGACAAGGCCATGCAGCTGAAGGTCCCCGTGCTGGATGAGGACGGTTTCGCCGTCCTGTTGGAACGAGGGCCGGAAGCAGCTGCGGAAGTCGCGCTTCCGACCGGGGAGTAGCGGTTGAAGGTCACCCGTTCGGCGCATACCAGATGCATACGGGTGGCCGGGTCGCATTCGGGCAACCGTCGACGACCGCTGCCCGTGAAAGCCTTCTGCGGCCTACTGTTGAGCTGTGCGCCTGCCGTGCCCGGACGCGTGGTGGGTTTTCAGTCGCGGTGCCGTTGACGGTTCGTCGGGCAATCGGGCCGCGTGACGAGGGCACCGGCTGTGAGAGGGACGGGAATGGAACCGACCAAGAGCGCCGCCCCGGACTCACGGCTGCGCCTGCGCCGGGTGTCCGGCGCCTGGCGGGCGGGGCGCCGGATCGTGCGGCCGTCGGGACACGCCGGTACGGGCGGCCCGTGTGCCGTTCCACGGGCCCTGCCGGGGCGCCCCCGGCCCCGTCGCCGGAGTCCCGGCGGGGAGCACCCCGGGCACGACCTCGCTGCCGGCCCTGCCGCCCGGCACCGGCGCGCTCGCCGACGGCAGTTCCTCCGGGCTGCCCGGCCACGACGGGGAACGGCACATCTCGTGGCCCGCGCTGCCCGCGGTGGTCGTCGCGGCCGCCGGATTCGTCCTCGGGGCCGGCTTCTACCGCGCGTTCGGCGAAAACCACGCGCTGTTCCCGTCCGGCGCCGTCGGCTGGTCCCTGGCCCTGCTCACCGGCATCATCGTCGGCCACCTGGTCATGCTGGGCCGCTCCCGCTGGTGGGGCGGCACGGGCTCGGGCGCCGCCCTCACCCTCGCCGTCCTGCTGCTGTACGGCTGGGTGCCCGCCGTGATGGTCAGCCTCACCGTCGTCGTCCTGGTCGGCGCGGCCCGGCTGGGCCGCTGGCGGCAGGGCATACTGCACGGCGCGGTCGACCTCCTCGGCATCGGCGCCGGAGCCCTCGTACTGGCCGCCTTCGGGCGCGTCCCGACCGTCGAGACGCCCTGGGACCCGAACACCTGGACCCTCTACGCCGCCCCCCAGGTCGTCCTCGTCGCCGCCGCGTACCTCGCCGTGACCCGGCTGCTGCTGTGGTACCTGCACGCGCCGCGCACCGGCGGCCTGCCCACCGTCGCCCGCACCGCCCTGGTCCGGCACGGACTCGTCGCCGTCGCGCTGCTCGGCATCGCCCCGCTGGTCTGTGTCGTCGCCGTCGCGGTGCCGGTGCTGCTGCCGCTGTTCTCCATCCCGCTCATCGCCCTGGACTCCACCCTGTGGATAGCCCGTGCCCGCGCCGAGGAGCAGCTGCGCGACGGGCTGACGGGCCTGCCCAACCGCCAGTGGCTGCTGGAGCGCACCTGGACAGCCCTCGACGACGCCGAGCGCATCGGGGCCCGGGCCGCCCTGATGCTGATCGACCTCGACCGCTTCCGGTCCGTGAACGACACGCTCGGTCATCTCGCGGGCGACCGACTGCTGCTGCAGATAGCGGAGCGGCTGCGGCTGGCGCTGCCGCGCGGGGCCGAGGCCGCGCGGCTCGGCGGCGACGAGTTCGCGGTCTTACTGCCGGTCGCGGACTCCACGACGTCCGCGTCGAGGGCGGCCCGCAACCTGGTCGCAGCGCTCAGCTCGCCGCTCGACCTGGACGGGCTCACGCTCGTCCTGGAGGCCAGCGCGGGGGTCGCCGTCTTCCCCGACCACGCGCTGGACGCCGAGGGGCTGCTGCGGCGGGCGGACGTGGCGATGTACCAGGCGAAGCGGGACCGCACCGGGGTGGAGGTGTACGAGTCCAAGCGGGACTCGAACACTCCCGACCGGCTCGGCTTGCTCGGGGATCTGCGGCGCGCGCTGGACGCGCACGAGGTGCAGCTGCACTACCAGCCGAAGGTGCGCTTCGACGGGCAGGTCGCCGGGCTGGAGGCGCTCGTGCGGTGGGTGCATCCCGAGCGCGGGAAGGTGCCGCCGGACGAGTTCATCGCGATCGCGGAGTCGTCCGGGCTGATGCCCCACCTGACGGAGTATGTGCTGGAGACGGCGCTCGAGCAGGTGGCGCGGTGGCGGGCGCAGGGGCTCACGGTGCCGGTCGCGGTGAACGTCTCGCCGCGCGACGTCCACACGCCGGGGTTCGCCGGGTCGGTCGCGGCGCGGCTGGCGCGGCACGGGGTCCCGGCGGGGGCGCTCCAGTTGGAGATCACGGAGCACGTGCTCCTGGAGGACCCCCAGCGGGCCGCGGACACGCTGGCGGGGCTGGCCGGGCACGGCGTGAAGATGTCGCTGGACGACTTCGGTACGGGCTACTCGTCGCTCGTGCATCTGCGGCGGCTGCCGGTGAGCGAGCTGAAGATCGACCGGTCGTTCGTGGCACGGCTCGCGGTGGACGCGGAGGACGCGGAGATCGTGCGCTGCACGGTGGACCTCGCACATTCGCTGGGCCTGCTCGTCGTCGCCGAGGGCGTCGAGGACGACGAGACATGGGAGCGGCTGCGGGACCTGGGCTGCGACGCGGTGCAGGGGTGGCTGGTCGCCGCGGCCATGCCCGCGGAGGAGACGACGGCGTGGCTGCGGGCCCGTGGAGTGCGCGGGTGGCAGCGTCCCCGGGCCGCGCTGCCGGCGGCCACCGCCGACGACCCGGGGCGGCTCGGCTGACCCGACAGCCGCGTGATCAACTCGTTCCCGCGGCGAAGTGCCCGATCAGCAGGGCGAGCCGACGCTCATGGGCCCGGTCCGGCAGGCGTCCGCTGCGCATCAGCGTGACCAGGCCGTGCAGCCCGGCCCAGTACGTCTCCGCGAGCAGGCCCTGGTCGTCGCCCTCGTGCGCCACGGGTTCCACGGCCCGGAGCAGTTCGCCGAACGCCTCCTGCAGGGCCGCGGGCGCCTCCGGTGTTGCGAACGGCAGGTCCACGACGTGGGTGAACATGGCGTCGTAGAGCGCGGGCCGCCGCTGCGCGAACTCCGTGTACGCCTTCCCCACCGCTGCCAGCGCCCCGCGCGCGCCCTCGGCCGCCGTACGCGCCGCGCGCAGCTCGGCCGCCAGATCCGCGCAACCCTGCACCGCGACCGCCGCCATGATGGCGTCCTTGCCCTTGAAGTGGCTGTACAGCACGGGCTGGCTGTACTCGATCTCGGCGGCGAGCCGCCGGGTGGTGACGGCGTCCCAGCCCTCGGCCTCCGCCAGTTCCCGCGCGGCCGTCACGATCAGCCGCTCGCGTTCCGCTCGTTCGCGCTCCCGGCGCGTCTGGATCGTCATGCTCAAAAGCCTAGCAACGCTAGACAATCTGCCGATGCTCCATTAGTGTCGCTCTTGTCGCTAGCGCCGCTAGCTCATCTCGATGGGGGAGAAGAGACATGACCGTCACCGCGTACACACTGGCCGTCCTGCTCGACCTGTTCTGCGTGTTCCTCGGCTACCGCTTCTGGTTCCAGCCCGCATCCGCCGCGGCGGGCTACGGCGTCCCCGCCGACCCCCGCGGCGAAGCCGGTGCCTACCTGTCGGTCAAGGGGCTGAGGGACGGCACCTTCGGGCTGGCGGGCCTCGCGGTGCTGGCCTTCGCCGGTGCTCGTGCCGAGGCCTGGTTCATGGTCAGCGTGGCACTCGTCCCATTCCTCGACACGCTGATAGTCCTGCGCCACGGCGGCCCGAAGGCCGTGGCCTTCGGGATCCACTTCGCAACCGCCGTCGTTGTACTGATCAGTGCCGGCCTGCTCTTCGCCGTCTGATCACGCCGATACCGACACCAGGGGGTCACACATGTCGCTGTTCGTGCCGAAGTTCGAAGAGTCCGTGATCGTTCGCGAGGCCGAGGCCGAAGTCGTCGGTCGCGCGCCCACCACCATCCGTCTGCTCGCCGACAGCAGCGCGACCGGCGGCGCCCTGTCCACCCAGCGCGTCACCCTCAAGGGCGGCGCCGACGGGGCCAAGCCGCACTGGCACGACAACTCCGCCGAGATGTTCTTCCTGCTCGACGGCGCCGCGGACATCCTCTCCGGGGAGGACATCGTGACCGCCGGACCCGGCGACCTCGTCATCGTCCCGCCCGGAAAGCCGCACGCCTTCGCCGCCGTACCCGGTGCGGACGCCGACCTGCTGATCGTCATCACCCCGGGCGTCGAGCGCTTCGAGTACTTCCGTCACCTCCAGCGCATCGCCCTCGGCGAGGCCACCCCGGAGAGCCTGCTGGAGGTGCAGGACCTGTACGACAACCACTTCCTGCGCAGCGAGGCCTGGGAAGGGCGCCGAGGCTGAGGGGTGAGCGCCCTTCCCGGCGCGAGGCTGAGGGGCGGGCCCGGCAAACCGTTTCACGGCGACCGGTCCCCGCCCCATAGGATTGGGCCAAAGCACACACACTCACCCCAGAGGATCGCTGCATGCCTGGCATCACGCGCGAGGAGGTCGCCCACCTCGCCCGGCTGGCGCGTCTGGAGCTGAAGCCCGAAGAGCTCGACCACTTCGCAGGCCAGCTCGACGACATCATCGGCGCGGTCGCCCGCGTCAGCGAGGTCGCCGACCAAGACGTACCGCCGACCTCTCACCCGCTGCCGCTGACGAACGTCATGCGCCCGGACGAGGTCCGTCCGTCGCTCACCCCCGAGCAGGCGCTGTCCGGCGCCCCGGCCCAGGAGCAGCAGCGTTTCAAGGTGCCGCAGATCCTGGGGGAGGAGTAGCCCGCCATGACGGACAAGAACAGCATCATCCGGCTCACCGCCGCCGAGACGGCCGCGAAGATCGCCTCCGGCGAGCTGACCGCCGTCGAGGTCACCGAGGCCCACCTCGCCCGGATCGAGGCCGTCGACGAGAAGGTGCATGCCTTCCTGCACGTCGACCGTGAGGGCGCGCTCGCCCAGGCCCGTGCCGTCGACGAGAAGCGGGAGCGCGGCGAGAAGCTCGGCCCGCTCGCCGGTGTGCCCCTCGCGCTGAAGGACATCTTCACCACCGAGGGCATCCCGACCACCGTAGGATCCAAGATCCTCGAGGGCTGGATCCCGCCGTACGACGCGACCGTCACCAAGAAGCTCAAGGCCGCCGACGTCGTCATCATCGGCAAGACCAACATGGACGAGTTCGCCATGGGGTCGTCGACGGAGAACAGCGCGTTCGGGCCGACCGGCAACCCGTGGGACCTCACCCGTATCCCCGGCGGTTCCGGCGGTGGGTCGAGCGCCGCGCTCGCCTCCTTCCAGGCGCCCCTGGCCATCGGCACCGACACCGGCGGCTCCATCCGCCAGCCCGCGGCCGTCACCGGCACGGTCGGCGTCAAGCCGACCTACGGCGGTGTCTCCCGCTACGGCATGGTCGCCTTCTCCAGCTCCCTCGACCAGGGCGGTCCCTGCGCCCGTACGGTCCTGGACGCGGCCCTGCTGCACGAGGTCATCGCGGGCCACGACCCGCTGGACTCCACCTCCATCGACGCCCCGGTACCGCCGGTCGTCGAGGCCGCGCGCAACGGCTCCGTCGAGGGCATGCGCGTCGGTGTCGTCAAGCAGTTCCGCGGCGAGGGCTACCAGGCCGGTGTCCTCCAGCGCTTCGATGAGTCCGTCGCGCTCCTGAAGGAACTCGGCGCGGAGATCGTCGAGCTGGACTGCCCGTCCTTCGACCTGGCACTGGCCGCGTACTACCTGATCGCGCCGAGCGAGTGCTCCAGCAACCTCGCCCGCTTCGACGGCCTGCGCTACGGCCTGCGCAGCGGTGACGACGGCTCGCACTCCGCCGAGGAGGTCACCTCGCTGACCCGAGCGGAGGGCTTCGGCCCGGAGGTCAAGCGCCGCATCATGCTCGGCACCTACGCCCTGTCCAGCGGCTACTACGACGCGTACTACGGCTCGGCCCAGAAGGTCCGCACGCTCATCACCCGCGACTTCGAGAAGTCGTTCGAGAAGGTGGACGTGATCGTGTCGCCCACGACCCCCACCACCGCCTTCCCGATCGGCGAGCGCGCCGACGACCCGATGGCGATGTACCTCGCGGACCTGTGCACCATCCCGGTCAACCTGGCCGGCAACGCCGCCATGTCGCTGCCCTGCGGCCTGGCCCCCGAGGACAACCTCCCCGTCGGCCTCCAGATCATCGCCCCGGCGACGAAGGACGACCGCCTCTACAAGGTCGGCGCCGCCGTCGAGGCCGCCTTCGTGGAAAAGTGGGGGCACCCGCTTCTCGAGGAGGCTCCGTCGCTGTGAGTAAGGCACTGTCCAAGGCCAAGGGCTTCAAGAAGTCCAAGTCCGGTACGTACCTGTCCATGGCCACCACCGCGTTCGGCGCGATCAGTGTCGCGAAGCAGGTCAAGAAGGCCCGCCTCGAACACGACACGCTGCGCCTGATCGACGCCGCCGTGTCCGCCGCCGCCATCGTCACCGGCCTCGCCCTGCTCGTGCGGGAGCTGAAGCGCCTGGGCGACGACGACGTCCTGCTGGGCTGAGAGGGAAAGTTTCACCGTGACCACCATGACCGACCTGGTGTCGTACGAGGACGCGCTGGCGTCGTACGACCCCGTCATGGGCCTCGAGGTCCATGTCGAACTCGGCACCAGGACCAAGATGTTCTGCGGCTGTTCCACGGCGCTGGGCGCCGAGCCGAACACCCAGACCTGCCCCACGTGTCTCGGCCTGCCCGGCTCCCTCCCGGTCGTCAACGCGACCGGCGTGGAGTCCGCGATCAGGATCGGTCTCGCGCTGAACTGCGAGATCGCCGAGTGGTGCCGCTTCGCCCGGAAGAACTACTTCTATCCGGACATGCCGAAGAACTTCCAGACCTCCCAGTACGACGAGCCGATCGCCTTCAACGGCTACCTGGACGTGCAGCTGGAGGACGGCACCACCTTCCGCGTGGAGATCGAGCGCGCGCACATGGAGGAGGACACCGGCAAGTCGACGCACGTCGGCGGCGCCACCGGCCGCATCCACGGCGCCCAGCACTCGCTGCTGGACTACAACCGCGCAGGCATCCCGCTGATCGAGATCGTCACCAAGCCGATCGTCGGCGCCGGCGAGCGCGCGCCCGAGGTGGCGAAGGCGTACGTCCGTGAGCTGCGCGAGCTCATCCGGGCGCTCGGCGTCTCGGAGGCCCGCATGGAGATGGGCCAGATGCGCTGTGATGTGAACCTGTCGCTGATGCCCAAGGGCGCGGAGAAGTTCGGCACCCGCAGCGAGACCAAGAACGTCAACTCGCTGCGCTCCGTCGAGCGCGCCTGCCGCTACGAGATCCAGCGCCACGCCGCCGTACTGGGCAGCGGCGGCACGGTGATCCAGGAGACCCGCCACTTCCACGAGGACACCGGCACGACCACCTCGGGCCGGACCAAGGAGGAGGCCGAGGACTACCGGTACTTCCCCGAGCCGGACCTGGTGCCGGTCGCGCCCCCGCGCGAGTGGGTCGAGGAGCTGCGCACCTCGCTGCCCGAGCTGCCGCTGGTGCGCCGCAACCGGCTGCGCGAGGAGTGGGGCGTCTCCGCCACCGACATGCAGGCGATCCTCAACGCCGGTGCCCTGGACCTGATCGTCGCCACCATCGACGCGGGCGCCGACGCGGCCGCCGCGCGCAAGTGGTGGATGGGCGAACTGGCTCGCAACGCCAACGAGTCCGGCAAGGCCCTGGAGGAGCTGCCGATCACGCCGGAGCAGGTCGCGCGCGTGACCAAGCTGGTGGAGTCGGGCGACCTGAACGACAAGCTGGCCCGCCAGGTCATCGAGGGCGTCCTCGCGGGCGAGGGCGCCCCGGACGAGGTCGTCGAGAAGCGCGGTCTGAAGGTCGTCTCCGACGAGGGCGCCCTGACCGCCGCCGTCGACGAGGCCATCGCCGGCAACCCGGCCATCGCGGACAAGATCCGCGGCGGCAAGGTGGCCGCGGCCGGCGCCCTGGTCGGCGCCGTCATGAAGGCCACCCGGGGCCAGGCCGACGCGGCCCGCGTCAAGGAGCTGATCCTTCAGAAGCTCGGCGTCAGCGAGGGCTGAGAGACAGCGCGGAACGCTCCCGAGGGGCAGTGCACCGAACCTGGTGTACTGCCCCTCGTTCGCTTACAAGAACCTTATGTGGCGACAGAGTTGCTGGGATTGTCCTGTGACTTGGGTCCCATTCCCGTGAGTAACACCACGAAAGTGACAAACGATCTTTTCCGGCTGCGAAAGTGTTGTGGATTGCTCATGTGTTCTTTGCGGGCTGTTCAGTTCTCTTAGCGGCTGTCCCCGGGCAAAGATCCACGAAATACCCCAGGGAGCACGTCCGTGGCAGCCCTCGCACGTTGGTGTGTCCGCCACCGCCTCGTCACCGTCCTGCTGTGGCTGGTCGCCTTCGTCGGCGTCACCTCCGCGGCAGCCGTCACGGGCTCCGCGTACTCGAACAACTACGGCGCCCCCGGCACCGAGTCCGACCGCGCCTACCGGCTGATCCAGAAGAGTTTCCCGCACCTGAGCGGCGACAGCGACACCGTCGTCTGGCACACCACCGACGGCAGCGTGCGCGACACCGGCGTCCAGCAGGCGATGACCCGCACTCTGGACCGCATCGAGGACCTGCCGGGCGTCGCCTCCGTCACCAACCCCTACGAGGGCGACCGCGGCGACGCGATCAGCCGCGACGGCCACACCGCGTACGCGACGGTCACCTTCGCCCACGAGGCCCAGGACATCAAGAAAGGCGAGGCCCGGGCCGTGGTCGGCGCAGCCAAGGCCGCCGAGACCCGCGGGCTCCAGGTGGAGCTCGGCGGCAGCGCCGTCTCGCTCACCGAGGCGCAGGGCGGGCACCTCGCAGAGGCCATCGGCGTGGCCGTCGCCGCCGTGGTCCTGTTCCTCGCCTTCGGCTCCCTCGCCGCATCCCTGCTGCCCATCGCGACCGCGCTGATCGGTGTGGGCACCGCCTACTTCGGTATCGACCTGCTCGGGCACGTGATGACCGTCGCCGACTTCGCGCCCATGCTCGGCCTGCTGATCGGGCTCGGCGTCGGCATCGACTACGCGCTGTTCATCGTGACCAGGCACCGCCGCAGCCTCAAGCGCGGCGTCCCGGTGGCGGAGGCCGCCGTGAACGCCGTCGCCACCACCGGACGGGCCGTCGTCTTCGCGGGCGCCACCGTGTGCATCGCGCTGCTCGGCATGCTGATCCTCCGGCTCGGCTTCCTCAACGGCGTCGCGGTCGCCGCCTGCCTGACCGTGCTGCTCACCGTCGCGGCCTCGGTGACCCTGCTGCCCGCCCTGCTCTCCTTCATCGGCCCGCGCGCCCTGAGCAGGCGCGAGCGGCGCAGGCTCTACGAACACGGACCCGAACCCGAGATGCCGACCGGGCTCGCGGCCCGCTGGTCCGCGTTCGTCGAGCGCCACCCCAAGAAGCTCGGCGCCGTCGCCCTGGCCGTCATGGCGCTGCTCGCACTGCCCACGTTCTCCCTCCACCTGGGCACCTCCGACCAGGGCAACGACCCGAAGTCGTCGACCACCCGGCAGGCGTACGACCTCCTCGCCGAGGGCTTCGGCCCCGGCGTCAACGGCCCGCTCACCCTGGTCGGCAAGGTCGGCGGCGCCGAGGACAAGCTCGCCCTCGACAACCTCGACTCCACGCTCGCCGCGACCAAGGGCGTCGCCGCCGTGACGCCGGTGACGTACAACGGCAGCGGCACCACGGCGTACCTCACCGTCGTACCCGACTCCGCCCCGCAGTCCCAGCACACGAGCGACCTGGTGAAGCGGCTGCGCTCCGACGTGCTGCCGCGCGCCGAGAAGGGCACCGGCCTCGACCTGTACGTGGGCGGGGTGACGGCCGGCTACGACGACTTCGCCAACGTGATCGTCGGCAAGCTGCCGCTGTTCGTGAGCGTGGTGATCGGCCTGGGCTGCGTGCTGCTCCTGCTGGCCTTCCGGTCCTTCGGCATCCCGTTGAAGGCCGCCGCGATGAACCTCGCCGCCGTCGCCGCCGCCTTCGGCGTGGTCGTCGCGATCTTCCAGTGGGGCTGGGGGAGCGAGCTGCTGGGTCTCGGCAGCGCCGGCCCGATCGAGCCCTTCCTCCCCGTGATCATGGTCTCGGTGCTCTTCGGGCTGTCCATGGACTACCAGGTGTTCCTGGTCAGCCGCATGTACGAGGAGTGGCTGGAGACCGGCGACAACCGCCGTGCCGTGCGCATCGGCCTCGCCGAGACCAGCCGGGTGATCAACTCGGCCGCCGTCATCATGATCTCCGTCTTCCTCTCCTTCGTGCTCGGCGGCGACCGCGTGATCGCCATGTTCGGCATCGCCCTCGCCTCCGCCGTCGCCCTGGACGCCTTCGTCCTGCGCACCCTCCTCGTCCCCGCCCTGATGCACCTCCTCGGCGCCGCCAACTGGTGGCTGCCCTCCTGGCTGGAGCGCCGGCTGCCGCGGATCAGCATCGAACCGCCCGAGTGCCGTACGACGGTCCCTGGGACGCGTCCGGAGGAGGACGCCCTGGTCGACGTACTCCTGAAGGAGCGGGAACAGGATGTGCGCGATATCCCTGGGTGACGACGGAGCCGAGCTGCGGCCGCTGGAGCCGTGGCACGCGGAGGAGTTCCTCGCGCACCTCACCGCGGGCGGGAGTTCATCACCCGGCACATCCGGTTCGGGGAGAACGCCACCGACGTGGACTCCGCCCGGGAGATCCTCAAGGGGTACGCCGACAAGCGCGCCGTCGGCAACTGCGAGCTCGGCTGCCGGCTGGAGCCCGCGGCGGCCGGACGGGGCCTTGTCACCCGTGGGGCGCGGGTCCTCATCGACTGGGCGTTTGACGAGCGCGGCATGCACCGTGTGGAGTGGTACGCGTCGTCCGCCAACGAACCGAGCATCAATGTGGCGCGACGGCTCGGCATGACCCGGGAAGGGGTGCTCCGCGAGGCGTACCCGCACCGGGGCGTGCGTCAGGACATCGAGGTCTGGTCGGTGCTCGCCCCCGAGTGGAGTGCGGCACGCGCGTGTGACGACCGGGACGATCACTGAGAGACGATCGCCAACAGTCGATCACCAAGACCGATTCATTAAGAGACCTCTCAGACAGCGTCCGTACGGTGCGAGGCATGGGAACCAAGACAGTGGACGAGGCCAAGGCCGCGAGCGGCGTCGAAGCGACGAACGACGAGGAGAAGGTGGAGGCCACCAAGGCCGACGAGGCGAGCGAGGCCACCGAGGCGAGGGAGGCCCAGGCCGGGGAGGCTGCCGAGGCCATGGAGGCCACTGAGGTGTCCGAGGAGGCCGCGCCGAAGGGTCCCTCCGGCATCGGCCAGGGTGCCGGGGCGGTGGTTTCGGCCGCGCTCGGCTTCGTCTCGCTCAGCGGGAGCTGGCTCGGCACCGTGGCCGGAGCGCGCCAGCAGCTCATCGGCCAGCTGCGGACCTCGTCCCAGGCGAGCGTCGCCAAGCAGATCAAGGCGGTCTACGGAGACGCCTGGCACGCCACCGCGCTGTGGGGCGGCCTGTTCGCGCTGGCCGCGCTCATCGTGGGCGTCGTGGTGCTGGCGCGGCCGGCGTTCGGGGCGCCCGGGAAGCCGCAGGCCGCGTGGGTCAAGTCGGTCGCGTGGGGCGGTGTCGCGCTGGGTGTCATCGGCCTGTTCCTGGCCGTGCTGAAGTACACGGACATCCTGCTCGGCCTTCCGTCCGCCAGTTGAGGAGCGCGGTATGAGGGGTCTTAGGGCGTCTCCGGCACTTCCGCCGGGGCCCTAAGACCCCCTCTTCGCATCTAAGGCCCCTACCGAGCCGGAAGATGCGGAACTTTCCCGATGCGACGGACCCCCCTCGGAAACGAAGGTTGAGGCAGCGCAGAAAGCGCTGGCGCACCACAACTTCCCAGGGGGACGCACATGTTCGCGTACGAGCTGCACAAGATCCGTTCCGCCGAGCTGATCCGCGAGGCCGACGACTACCGTCTCGCCCGCACGGCCCAGCGCCGCCGCCGGCAGTCCGCCGACGACGCGGCCCGCCAGGCCCGGTCCCATAGTGCCCGCCGCGGCCGGAGCGGGTTCACCCGCGCGGCGTGAACACGCGGTCTTGCGGGGACGGCGGCACGGGCCCCGCGCTCCCGGCGCACGCCGACCCCGCCCGATCCGACGCGGCGGCCGTCCCCGAACCACCGGGGGCGGCCGCTTCGCCGTCACCGGAGCGGATAATCGGTGCCGCTCTGTCAGTGCCCCGTGACATGCTCGGGGGCGTGGAGACCAGGTCCGTCAGCCCCGTTTTCGTCGGCCGCGACGAGGAGTTGGGGGCGTTGCACGACGCGCTCGCCCGCGCCGCAGCCGGAGAGCCCCAGGCGCTGCTCGTCGGGGGCGAGGCGGGCGTCGGCAAAACCCGGCTGCTGGAGGAGTTCACGGCGGCCGCGGCCCGCCGGGACGCCGTCGTCGCGCTGGGCGGCTGCGTCGAGATCGGCGCCGACGGGCTGCCCTTCGCGCCGTTCTCCACCGCCCTGCGCGCCCTGCGCCGCCAGATGCCCGAGGAACTCGCCGAGGCCGCCGCCGGTCAGGAGGACGAGCTCGCCCGGCTGCTGCCCGAACTCGGCGAGGTCCGCCGCGGCCCACGGGACGACGAGGAGGGCATGGCCCGCCTCTTCGAGCTCACCGCCCGCCTGCTCGAGCGGATCGCCGCCCGCCGCACCGTCGTCCTCGCCCTGGAGGACCTGCACTGGGCGGACGCCTCCACCCGCCACCTGCTCGCCTACCTCCTGCGCACGCTGCGCAGCGGCCGTCTGGTCGTCGTCGCCACCTACCGCTCCGACGACATCCACCGCCGCCACCCGCTGCGCCCCCTCCTCGCCGAACTCGACCGCCTGCGCACCGTCCACCGCATCGAGCTGGGCCGGTTCAACCGCACCGAGGTCGAACGCCAGATCGCCGGCATTTTCGCCGCCGACCCCGACCCGGCCCAGGTCGACGACATCTTCGCCCGCTCCGACGGCAACGCCTTCTTCGTGGAGGAACTGGCGGTGGCCGCCCAGGACAGCTGCGGCACGGGCCTCACCGACTCCCTGCGAGACCTGCTCCTCGTCCGGGTCGAGGCGCTGCCCGAGACCGCGCAGCGGGTCGCCCGGACCGTCGCCGAGGGCGGCTCCACCGTCGAGTACCGCCTCCTCGCCGCCGTCGCCTCACTCGCCGAGGAGGACCTCATCGAGGCCCTGCGCGCCGCCGTCGGCGCCAACATCCTCCTGGCCACCCCCGACGGCGACGGCTACCGCTTCCGTCACTCCCTGGTCCGCGAGGCCGTCAGCGACGACCTGCTCCCCGGCGAGCGCTCCCGTCTCAACCGGCGCTACGCCGAGGCCCTGGAGGCCGACCCCGCACTCGTCCCCGCCGACCAGCGAGCCACCCGCCTGGCCAGCTACTGGTACCACGCGCACGACGCCGCCAAGGCCCTGCCCGCGGTCCTCGACGCCGCGGTGGAGGCCCGACGCCGGCACGCCCACTCCGAGCAACTGCGGCTGCTGGAGCGGGCGATGGAGCTGTGGGACCTCGCCCCCGAGGACGTACGGGCGGCCCTGCGGCCCGTGGACTATGCGGAGGTCTACCCTCCGTGCGGCTGCGACCCGGCGACCACACCCCTGCGCTACCTCGACCTGATGGCCGAGGCGGCCGTGGCGGGCCGGCTGTGCGGCGAGCGGGAACGCGCCCTGAAGATCACCAGACGGGCCCTGCGCCTCTTGGAGGAGGACCCCGATCCGCTGCGCGCCGCCTGGTTCTGGGTGCAGCGTTCCCGGCTCGTGCAGAACACGGGCCGCGGCGACGGATGGAAGGAACTCGCCACCGCCCAGGAGCTGGTGCGGGGACTGCCGCCCTCCGAGGTGCACGCCGAGGTGCTCGCCATGGTCGCCGGCTGGTCGATGCTGCACGAGCCCGGCCCCGACGCATTTTCGGCCGCCGAGCGCGCCGTGGAGTACGCGCGCATGGTGGGCGCCCGCGACATCGAGCTCAACGCGCGCCTCACCCTGGGCGGCCTCCTCGTCGACGCGGGTGACATCGACGCCGGGCTCGCGGAGATCTACGAGGTCAGGGAACGGGCGGCTGTCTTCGGCGAGGTCTATGTCAGGGGCCGCCTGCAGGTGAACCTGCCGTCCCACCTGGAAGGCATCGGCCGTTCCCGGGAGGCCGTGGAGGTGATGCGCGAGGGCCTGGAGATCACCCGGAAGCTGGGGCTGACGGACTCCGAGGCCTGGGTATGGGCCAACCTCGGCGAATCCCTCCACTCCCTGGGCCGCTGGGACGAGGCCGCCGAGGCAGGGATCAACTCCGAGCGTGTCGGCCAGAGCGCCAAGCCCCGCGCCTTCCGCGCCACGATCCACGCACACCTCGCCCTCTGCCGCGGCGACCTGGCCGAGGCAGGGCGGCAACTGGCCGCCGCCCGTGCGTACCTGGGCACGCACGACAGCGTGCCGCAGCAAGAGCTGAGGCTGGATCACGTCGCCATCGGGATCGCCGCCGGCGAAGGCCGCCTCATCGACGCCCGCGCCACGCTCGCCACCGTGTTGAACAGAGGCTTTCCGCTCGGCACCCAGCGCTATGGCTGGCCGCTGCTGCTCGCCGCCGCCACCGCCGAGGCCGACGCGCTCGGGCTGCCCGCCGCCGAGCCGGGCCGCGCCGAGACGCTGGAGCGGATCCGCGACACCGCGAAGACACTCGCCGCGAACGTGCCGGTGTGGCAGGCCTACGCATGCTGGGTCCGCGCCGAGCTGCTGCGTGCCGAGGGGCGTGGCACCCCGGACGTCTGGGCGGAGGCCGTGACCGCCTTCGAGGCCCTGGACCGCCCGTACGACCTGGCCCGGGTCCGGCACCGGCTCGCCGAGTCCCTGCTGGCCCCGGGCTGCGACGAGGACGCGCGCGAGCGGGCCGCCGAGCTGCTGCGGCTGGCCGGGGCGGTGGCCGACCACCTCGGTGCCCGGCCGCTCGCCGACTCGGTCGCCCTGCTCGCCCGGCGCGCCCGCCTCACCCTGAGCCGCGTCCCGGAACCGGCCGCGCTCGATCCGGCGGAGTCCCTGGGGCTGACCAACCGGGAGCGGGACGTGCTCCGCCTGGTCGCGATCGGCCGCAGCAACCGGCAGATAGCCGAGGAGCTGTTCATCTCCCCGAAGACCGCCAGCGTCCACGTGTCGAACATCCTGGCGAAGCTGGGTGTCGCGGGGCGGGGCGAGGCGGCGGCGGTGGCACACCGCCTGCGGTTGTTCCCGGCGGAGGCACCCCCTGTCCAGGCCGCGGGCTGAGGCTTACGCTGACGGGAATCCGGGCCTAGGGAGGCGCCGTGTTCAACATGTTCGAGGAACTGTTCGCGCCGGGCCGCAAACACACCCACGATGAGCAGAAGCGCCTGGAACTGACCCGGTTGGACGTCACGGACGGCGATCCGGGCCGGGGCCCGATCGACCTGGCGTCGGGCACGGTGGTCATACGCCTGCCGAAACCGGCTCCCGCCGAGCCGGAGCCCGACCAGGGCTGAACCGGCCCGCCCGGCTACGACACCACCACCTCGAGGATCCGGTCGTCGGTGGGCGACGGCTTGCCCCGGCCGTCCGTGTTGCTCGTCGTCAGCCACAGCTTGTCGCCGCCGGCCGCGACCACCGTGCGCAGACGGCCGTATGCGCCGGTGAGGAAGGCCTGCGGGGGTGCCGAGGTCTCCGTGCCCTTCAGCGGGATGCGCCACAGCCGCTCCCCGCGCAGACCCGCCATCCAGATCGACCCCTCGGCGTAGGCGATGCCGCTGGGGGAGGCCACGTCGGTGTGCCACTGGGCGATCGGGTTCTGGTACCCGGGGTCGCTCGACCTGCCCTCGGTGTCCGGCCAGCCGTAGTTGCCGCCGGGCTTGATCGCGTTCAGCTCGTCCCAGGTGTCCTGGCCGAACTCGGAGGCGTACAGCCGCTGCTTGCCGTCCCAGGCCAGACCCTGCACATTGCGGTGCCCGTACGAATACACCACCGAGTTCCCGAAGGGGTTGCCGGGGGCGGGCTCGCCCTCGGGGGTCATGCGCAGGATCTTGCCGCCCAGCGAGTTCCGGTCCTGGGCCAGACCCCGGTCGCCCGACTCGCCGGTGCCCGCGTACAGCATGCCGTCGGGGCCGAACGCGATACGGCCGCCGTTGTGGATGAAGCCCTTCGGGATGCCCTTGAACACGGTGTCCGGTGCGCCGAGCTGCTCACCGGCCGGCTTCCGCGGGTCGTACAGCATGCGGACGATGCGGTTGTCGGAGTCGGTCGTCAGGTAGGCGTAGACCAGGTGGTCCGAGGCGTGGTCCGGGGAGAGCGCGATGCCCAGCAGCCCGCCCTCGCCGTCGGCGGCGACACCGGGCACCGTGCCCAGGAGCGTTCTCCGGCCGGTCCTGTCGTCGACCCGGGTGATCGTCCCGTCGTCCCGGGAGGAGACCAGGAGCCCGCTGCCGGGCAGCGCAGCCAGGCCCCAGGGTGTCTTGAGGTGATCGGCGACCGTGCGCACCACCCGCACCGACCCCTTGGCCGGCGGTGTCTCTTCGGCGGTCCGCCCGGAGGCCGACGGCGCCGCCGAGCCGGCCGAGGAACTCTCGCCACCACTCGGTGTGCCTCCGCCGCCGGAGGAGCAGCCGACCGCCAGCAGCGCGGTCGCGGCCACCACGGCCGTCACCACTCGACGTCGCACCATCCAGCTCCCTCCGCCACGGGCCGTCCCTCCCTTACCTACGCCTCGGACACCACTGGGGTTCCCATCGCCGGTCTTCCCTCCAGCGACCTTCCCATTCCGGCCACGCGGTACGGGGTCCGTTCAGTCCCACGACCCCTGCGCCGCGGGCAGCCCCGCCAGTTCCGTCAGGTCCTCGGGGGTCAGCCGCAGCACGGAGGCCGCCGCGTTCTCCGCCACCCACCGCCGCTGTTTGGCGCCTGGGACCGGGACCACGTGGGGGCCCTGGGACAGCACCCAGGACAGGGCCACCTGGGCGGGGGTGACGGCGTCGCCGTGGCGGTGAGCCACCCGGCGCAGGCCCGCCACGATCGGCTGGTTCGCCGCCATCATCTCCGCCGTGAAGCGGGGATGCCGGGCGCGCAGGTCGTCCGGTTCGAAACCCTCGCCCGGGGTCAGCGTGCCGGTCAGGAAGCCGTTGCCGAGCGGCATGGCCGCGAGCAAGCCCACGCCGCGCGCCGCGCACCACGGCAGCAGCGCGTCCAGGGCCTGGGGCGACCACACCGACAGCTCCGCCTCCACCGCGCTCACCGGGAACACCTGCTGCACCCGCTCCAGCTGCCGGATCGTTCCGTCGTACCGCCGCGTCCCGGTCCGCCGCCCTTCGCGCACCCCCACCGCGCACAGCCCCAGCGCCCGCACCTTGCCCGCCCGCACCAGGTCCGCCATCGCGCCCCAGGTCTCCTCGACGGGCACCTCCGGGTCGGCGCGGTGCAGCTGGTAGAGATCGATGACGTCCGTCTGCAGACGGCGCAGCGACGCGTCGCAGGCCCGTTTCACATAGCCGGGGCGGCCGTTGGCCACGATGTGCTGCTCGCCCACCAGCAGCCCCACCTTGGTCGAGACAAAGGCATCGGCGCGCCGCTCCTTCAGGACCCGGCCCAGCAGCAGCTCGTTGGTGAACGGTCCGTACATGTCGGCGGTGTCCAGCAGTGTCATCCCCAGGTCGAGCGCCCGGTGCACCGTCCGCAGCGACTCGTCGCCCCGCTGCCGGGAGGTGGAGTACCCCCAGCTCATCGGCATGCACCCGAGTCCCACGGCCCCCACTTCGAGCGTCGCCGCGCCGATCGTCCTGCGCTCCACCTGGCCGTGTCCTCCTTTGCTGGCACCCCAAACTAACCAATGCGGCGCCGGATCCTTGGCATAGCCTCCTGACCATGACCGACGACGTTTGGCTTCCGTTCCGCACCGACGAGATAGAGGGCCTCCCCGAGGGCCTGGACTACCGCTACTGGGACGGCGGGCAGGACCTTCCCGCCGACCCCGCGGACTGCGTGTTCTACGCCGTGCCGTACATGAAGCGCCAGGACGTCAAGGTCCGGCCGCTGGAGCAGATGCGGAACCTCCAGGTCATCCAGACACTGACGGCCGGCGTCGACGACATCACCGCCCACCTTTCGTCCGTCGTGCCGGGCGTGCGCCTGTGCAACGCGCGCGGAGTGCACGAGGCGAGCACGGCCGAGCTCGCGCTCGCCCTGATCCTCGCCTCGCTGCGCGGCATCCCCGGCTTCGTACGGGCTCAAGCGGAGGAGCGCTGGCAGAGCGGTTTCCATCCCGCGCTCGCCGACAAGTCCGTTCTCATCGTCGGCTACGGCGCGATCGGTGCCGCCATCGAGGACCGGCTCGCACCCTTTGAAGTCGCGCGGGTGGCGCGCGTCGCGCGCCGCGAGCGCAACACAGCGCGCGGCCTTGTGCATCCTCTCTCCCGATTGTCGGAACTTCTTCCCGACGCCGATGTCGTCGTCCTGGTCACCCCGCTCACCGAGGAGACGAAAGGCCTGGTCGACGCGGAGTTCCTGGCCCGGATGAAGGACGGAGCGCTGCTCGTCAACGTGGCGCGTGGCCCGATCGTCGACACCAAGGCCCTGCTGGCCGAGCTGGAGTCCCGCCGTATCACCGCCGCCCTGGACGTCACCGACCCCGAACCGCTGCCCGCAGGCCACCCCCTCTGGCATGCGCCGGGCGTGCTCATCAGCCCTCATGTCGGCGGCCCCACCTCGGCGTTCTGGCCCCGCGCCAAGCGTCTCCTCAGCTCTCAGCTGAACCGTTTCGCACAGGGAGAACCGCTCGAGAACGTCGTCCTGACGACCGGCGGCTGAAAAGGCGCGGCGGGCGCGGGCGTCGGGGCGGGGGGACCCCGCGCACGTCGACGCGGCACACGAATCCAGCCATCGCCGCCACCCGCGCACGCGCCCGCCAACGGTCGCACCACCGGCGCGCACACCGCTTCCGGCGCACCACCCGTCCGCTTCCGGAACGCTCCGCAGTCCCCCGAACGCGGTACGTACCCGCATTCCCCCTGGTCGTCACTGAGAGTAGAGGGACTATGTCCCTGAGTGACGAGACTGGTGTATCGTCCCCGACAGGGCTGCGCCGCGCACCGTTCGGCGCCGGGGACGGAACTTTCAGACATACGAGGGGGGCGACGGGCGATGCACGGCCTATGGACGAACGACCCGACGCGGCGCGGCCGCGGGCGACGACCCTGGCGGACCGCGACGCGCAGACGCGGTCACAGCGCTTACGGCAGCCGTCGTCACCACGCCGGCCACCGTCACCACCCCGGGGACGCCGGCCGCAAGAGGCACGCCCACCCGGCACGCCGGGCCCAGCGGGACCCGGCGCCACGGACCGGGAGGGACCGGTGAGGTCCCCGGGGGTACCGCCGGCCCGCCGTCCGGCACCGGGCGGCCGGGCGCACCCGGCTCCGCAACTCGTCCTGGCCCTGGTGTGCGCGGGATACGCCGTCGGTTCCGCGGTCGACTGGGGCTCCCGGATCCTCGCGCTGATCATGGGCGACTTCGGGTTGAGCGCGGCCGCCGGCACCGCGTCGGTCTCCTGCCTGCTGTACGCCCGCAGCCGCCGCAGCCGCTTTCGACCGGCCTGGCTGCTGTTCGCGCTCTCCTCCGCCATGGCCGCGCTGGGCAACGGCGTCTGGGGCTGGTACGAGGTCGTCCTCGACCGCCCCGTCCCCTCGCCCAGCTGTGCCGACCTGTTCTTCCTCTGCTTCGCCCCACCCGCGATCGTAGGACTGCTCGTGCTCGCCAAAAGGCCCGTCACCAAGGCGGGTTGGGTATGCCTGGCGCTCGACGCGTGGCTGATCGGCGGCTCGCTGCTGACGCTGTCGTGGAGCCTCGCGCTCGCGCAGGCGGCCAAGTTCGACGGGCCGAGCGTGGCGCACACCGCGCTGTCGCTCGCGTACCCGCTGCTGGACATCGCCCTGATCAGCATGGTGGTCGCCCTGCACCTCAGGCGCTCGGCGGTGAACCGCTCCGCGGTCAACACCGCGATCGGGGCACTCGCCCTGACCGTGCTGTGCGACGCCCTGTTCACCTCGCCGCTGCTGCACAGCAGCTACCACTCCGGCCAACTGCTGGACGCGGGCTGGTTCTCCGGCTCCCTGCTCCTCGCCTATGCCCCCTGGGTCGGCGCCCGGCCCGGCCGGATGCCGGACGACGAGCACACGCGCGTGGTGCACGAACACGTCCCCGAGCAGCGGCAGGGCGAGCCCCGGGCCACCGGCCACGAGGAAGGGCACCGGGACCACGACCCGGCTCCCGGGCTCCCGCAGGGACCGGCCCACGACCGGTACCCGGCCTCACCCCCGCCGGACGCCGACCACGACCGGTACCGGGCCACGCGACCGATCGCCGGATCGCTGGCCGCCCTCATGCCCTACCTGGCCGCCGCCGTCTGCACACTGGGGATCCTCTACAACGTCCTCAACGGCCACAGCGTCGACCGCGTGGTGCTCATCACCGCGGGCGCCGTCGTCCTCGCGCTCGTCGTGCGCCAGGGCATCATGCTGCTCGACAACATCACCCTCACCCAGGAACTGGCGCAGAAGGAGAACCACTTCCGCTCCCTGGTGCAGGGCTCCAGCGACGTCATCATGATCGCCGCGCCCGACGGCATCCTGAACTACGTCTCCCCGGCCGCCGCCGGCGTCTACGGCCGGCCCGCCGAGGAACTCGTCGGAACCGAACTCGCCGCGCTCATCCACCCCGACGACCTGGGGTGTGTGGTGCACGAGGTACGGCGTTTCCTCGCCGCCAGCCACACGGAGGAACCGACCACCCGCATCGAGTGCCGCTTCCGCTCCGGCGACGGCGGCTGGCTCAACGTGGAGTCCACCGTCAACCGCCACCAGGGCGGCCTGATCTTCAACAGCCGGGACGTGACCGAGCGGGTGCGCCTGCAGGCCCAGCTGCAGCACAGTGCCGAGCACGACCCGCTCACCGACCTGCCCAACCGCGCCCTGTTCACCAAGCGCGTCCAGCAGGCCCTCGCCGGCCGCCGCTCCTCCGACCGCGGCACCGCCGTCCTGTTCATCGACCTCGACGGCTTCAAGGCCGTCAACGACACCATCGGGCACCAGGCCGGCGACGAACTGCTCGTCCAGGCCGCCCGCAGGCTCCAGGAGTCGGTGCGGCAGGGCGACACCGCCGCGCGCCTCGGCGGCGACGAGTTCGCGGCCCTCATCGTCGGCGACGGCACCCGGGACCGCACCGCCCGCGAGAGGCACATCCTCGAGCTCGCCGACCGGCTGAGGGTCACCCTCTCCCAGCCGTACGAGATCGACGGCAACGATGTCCGGGTGGCCGCCTCCATCGGCGTGGCCTTCGCCGAGCCGGGCCTCGGCGCCGGTGAGCTGCTGCGCAACGCCGACCTCGCCATGTACCGCGCCAAGGCCGCCGGCAAGGGCCGCGTCGAGCTGTACAGGCCCCAGATGCAGCAGGACGTCGTACGCAAGGCCGAGCTGGCCACCCGGCTGCGGGCCGCGCTCGACGAGGGCGAGTTCACCCTGCTGCACCAGCCCGTCGTCTCGCTCGAGGACGGCCGGATCGCGTCCGTCAGCGCCCGGGCGCGCTGGCGGTCCTCCCAGGGCGTGCTCTTCACACCCGACGAGTTCCTGCGTGTCCCGGAGGACAGTGACAAGGCCGCCGAGCTGGGCCGCTGGATCCTCGAGGAGGCCGTACGGCAGGCCGCCGAGCGCGCCGCCGGCGGGCTCGTCGTACCCGTCGCCGTCCGGGTGAGCGCCCGCCGGCTGCTCGACCGCTCCCTGCCGCTCGGTTCCATCGAGGCCCTGCTCACCCGGCACGGTCTGGCCTCCGGCGCCCTGATGATCGAGTTGTCCGGCATCGACCCGCGCATCTCCCTGGAGGAACTGGAACGCAGACTCGGCAACCTCCGCCGGATCGGCGTCCGTATCGCCCTGGACGGCCTCGGCAGCGGCTACGCGGCCATCGCGGCGCTGCGCCGGCTCCCCATCGACGTCCTGAAGCTGGACCGCAACCTCGTCGAGGGGGTCGTCGAGTCGGCGCGGCTGCACAAGATCACCGGTGGGCTGCTGCGCATCGCGGGCGACCTGGGCCTCACCTCCGTCGCCGACGGGGTGGACCTGCCCGAGCAGGTCGTCGCTCTGCGCGCCATGGGCTGCACGCACGGTCAGGGCATGGCATTCTCGGGCCCACTGGACGAGTACCGGCTGCGCCGGGCGCTCACTTCCGGCCACTACCCGGTGCCGCTCGGCCCGGCGGAGCCGGCCTTCGCGGGCGGAGTGAGAGAGCCGAAGGAGCGCGTCGGTGTCGAGAGCGCATGGGGGTCCCCCCGCTCCGGCGAAGCCGAGAGCGGGGGAGCGCGGAGGCCCGAGGGGCTGAGCACGGTCGTGGCCTCGACACCGACCGGGGCACCCCGTAGGTGAACGGCTCAAGGGGAGGGCCGCGGGGGTGTACACCAGTGGCGTGCCTGCCGTTTTCGGAGGCGGGACGGGCCTACGCTCACATAATGAGACTCCCGTCCCACACACTTGACAGTGATGCCGTGCCGGGGGGAGGGTCTGTGCCATGCGCACCCGAATTCTCGTACTTGGACAGCGCGTCGGCTGAGCTGGGACCCACCGGACATGAACCGGAGAACCCAGCGACCACACCCGGCGCGCTCCCCTCGCTTGCCTCACGGCACGAGGGGTTTTTTGTTGCACAGGCACCAGCCGAACAACGCCCAAACCTCGCCAAAACCCTCAGCATCGAGAAGAGAATGCCGATGACCGAGCAGGCCACCGGGGCCCATCACCCGCAGCCGCGGCCCCGATCCGGAGGACAGCAGTCCGCGCCCGAGCACGTCACGGGTGCGCAGTCCCTCATCCGCTCTCTCGAGGAGGTCGGCGCCGACACGGTATTCGGCATTCCGGGTGGTGCCATCCTTCCGGCGTACGACCCGCTGATGGACTCCACGCGGGTGCGCCACGTGCTGGTGCGGCACGAGCAGGGCGCGGGCCACGCGGCCACCGGCTACGCCCAGGCCACCGGCAAGGTCGGCGTCTGCATGGCGACCTCGGGACCGGGAGCCACCAACCTGGTGACCCCGATCGCGGACGCCCACATGGACTCCGTGCCGCTGGTCGCGATCACCGGCCAGGTCGCCTCCAAGGCGATCGGCACCGACGCCTTCCAGGAGGCGGACATCGTCGGCATCACCATGCCGATCACCAAGCACAACTTCCTGGTCACCAAGGCGGAGGACATCCCGCGGGTGATCGCGCAGGCGTTCCACATCGCCTCGACCGGCCGCCCCGGCCCGGTCCTGGTCGACATCGCCAAGGACGCCCTCCAGGCGCGGACCACCTTCTCCTGGCCGCCGGTGATGGACCTGCCCGGCTACCGCCCGGTGACCAAGCCGCACGCCAAGCAGATCCGCGAGGCCGCCAAGCTGATCACCTCCGCCAAGCGGCCCGTCCTGTACGTCGGCGGCGGCGTCCTCAAGGCGCAGGCCACCGCCGAGCTGAAGGTCCTCGCGGAGCTCACCGGGGCGCCCGTCACCACCACGCTGATGGCGCTCGGCGCGTTCCCCGACAGCCACCCGCAGCACCTGGGCATGCCCGGCATGCACGGTTCCGTGGCCGCCGTCACCGCCCTGCAGAAGGCCGACCTGATCGTCGCCCTCGGCGCCCGCTTCGACGACCGCGTCACCGGCAAGCTGGACAGCTTCGCCCCGTACGCCAAGATCGTCCACGCGGACATCGACCCGGCGGAGATCGGCAAGAACCGCGCCGCCGACGTGCCGATCGTCGGGGACGCCCGTGAGGTCATCGCCGACCTGATCCAGGCCGTGCAGAAGGAGCACAGCGAGGGCCACCAGGGCGACTACACCGCCTGGTGGAACGACCTGAACCGCTGGCGCGAGACCTACCCGCTCGGCTACGACCTGCCCGAGAACGGCACGCTCTCCCCGCAGCAGGTCATCGAGCGCATCGGGCAGCTCGCGCCGCAGGGCTCGATCTTCGCCGCGGGCGTCGGCCAGCACCAGATGTGGGCCGCGCACTTCATCCAGTACGAGAAGCCCGCGACCTGGCTGAACTCCGGCGGCGCCGGAACCATGGGCTACGCGGTCCCGGCCGCGATGGGTGCGAAGGCCGGCGCCCCGGACCGAACGGTCTGGGCGATCGACGGCGACGGCTGCTTCCAGATGACCAATCAGGAGCTGACCACCTGCGCCCTGAACAACATCCCGATCAAGGTCGCCATCATCAACAACGGCGCCCTCGGGATGGTCCGCCAGTGGCAGACCCTCTTCTACAACCAGCGGTACTCCAACACGGTGCTGCACTCCGGGCCCGAGGACGTCGATCCGGCGGCCAGGGGAACCCGCGTCCCCGACTTCGTGAAGCTGTCGGAGGCCATGGGCTGCTACGCGATCCGCTGCGAGTCCCCGGACGACCTGGACAAGGTCATCGAAGAGGCGAACTCCATCAACGACCGCCCCGTCGTCGTCGACTTCATCGTCCACGAGGACGCGATGGTGTGGCCGATGGTCGCCGCCGGCACCTCCAACGACGAGATCATGGCCGCTCGGGACGTCCGCCCCGACTTCGGCGACAACGAGGACGACTGAGAGAGAGCTGAGTCGAGAACCATGTCCACCAAGCACACCCTCTCCGTCCTGGTCGAGAACACCCCCGGCATCCTCGCCCGGATCGCCGCCCTGTTCTCCCGCCGCGGCTTCAACATCGACTCCCTCGCGGTCGGAGTCACCGAGCATCCCGACATCTCCCGCATCACCATCGTGGTGAACGTCGAGGACCTGCCCCTTGAGCAGGTGACGAAGCAGCTCAACAAGCTCGTCAACGTGCTGAAGATCGTCGAGCTGGAGCCGTCGCAGGCCGTTCAGCGTGAACTCGTTCTGGTGAAGGTGCGCGCCGACAACGAGACGCGCTCCCAGATCGTGGAGATCGTCCAGCTGTTCCGTGCGAAGACGGTCGACGTCTCCCCGGAGGCCGTCACCATCGAGGCCACCGGGTCCAGCGACAAGCTGTCGGCCATGCTGAAGATGCTGGAGCCGTACGGCATCAAGGAGCTGGTGCAGTCCGGCACGATCGCGATCGGCCGCGGCGCCCGTTCGATCACGGACCGGTCCCTGCGGGCCCTCGACCGGTCGGCGTAAGACGGTGTCCGGGCGGCCGGGGAGAACCGGCCGCCCGTATTCCGAGACCCCGAAACTTCCCTTCCGCCCGCCGTCATACGGTGGGACGCAACACCTGCACTCAAGGAGAGAACCCAAAGTGGCCGAGCTGTTCTACGACGCTGACGCCGACCTGTCCATCATCCAGGGCCGCAAGGTCGCGGTCATCGGCTACGGCAGCCAGGGCCACGCCCACGCGCTGTCGCTGCGCGACTCGGGTGTCGACGTCCGTGTCGGTCTGCACGAGGGCTCGAAGTCCAAGGCGAAGGCCGAGGAGCAGGGCCTGCGCGTGGTGACCCCGGCGGAGGCCGCCGCCGAGGCCGACGTGATCATGATCCTGGTGCCGGACCCGATCCAGGCCCAGGTCTACGAGGAGTCCATCGCCCCGAACCTGAAGGACGGCGACGCGCTGTTCTTCGGCCACGGCTTCAACATCCGCTTCGGCTTCATCAAGCCCCCGGCCGGCGTGGACGTCTGCATGGTCGCCCCGAAGGGCCCGGGCCACCTGGTCCGCCGCCAGTACGAGGAGGGCCGCGGCGTTCCCTGCATCGCCGCCGTCGAGCAGGACGCCACCGGCAACGCCTTCGCGCTCGCCCTGTCGTACGCCAAGGGCATCGGCGGCACCCGCGCAGGCGTCATCAAGACGACCTTCACCGAGGAGACCGAGACCGACTTGTTCGGTGAGCAGGCCGTGCTCTGCGGCGGCACCGCCGCGCTGGTGAAGGCGGGCTTCGAGACGCTGACCGAGGCGGGCTACCAGCCGGAGATCGCCTACTTCGAGTGCCTGCACGAGCTCAAGCTGATCGTCGACCTCATGTACGAGGGCGGCCTGGAGAAGATGCGCTGGTCGATCTCCGAGACCGCCGAGTGGGGCGACTACGTCACCGGCCCGCGCATCATCACCGACGCCACCAAGGCCGAGATGAAGAAGGTCCTCGCCGAGATCCAGGACGGCTCCTTCGCCCAGAACTGGATGGACGAGTACCACGGCGGTCTGAAGAAGTACAACGAGTACAAGAAGCAGGACTCCGAGCACCTGCTGGAGACCACCGGCAAGCAGCTGCGCAAGCTGATGTCGTGGGTGAACGAGGAGGCGTGACCTCTGATGCGGCGGTGCCCTTTGCCGGGGGCGCCGCCGCATTATTCTTGTTGTCCACACCGGCCAGCCACGTCCGGGTGATCCTTCCGCGCAGGCGCAATGCGCCCCTCGCCGCGCCACTAGACTGCTGCACAACAATCGCGTCAGGCCCACAGCGTCGTGCGTCTTCCACGCGGCAAGCACCCCTCCACCGCCAGCGGCCGTCGGGACGGCCGTCCGCATTGGACATGTGAGGACTCACGTGAGCTCGAAACCCGTCGTACTCATCGCTGAAGAGCTGTCGCCCGCGACCGTCGACGCCCTCGGACCCGACTTCGAGATCCGCCACTGCAACGGCGCCGACCGGGCGGAGCTGCTGCCCGCGATCGCCGACGTCGACGCCATCCTGATCCGCTCCGCGACGAAGGTCGACGCCGAGGCCATCGCCGCCGCGAAGAAGCTGAAGGTCGTCGCGCGAGCCGGCGTCGGCCTGGACAACGTGGACGTCTCCGCCGCCACCAAGGCCGGCGTGATGGTCGTCAACGCCCCCACCTCCAACATCGTGACCGCGGCCGAACTGGCCTGCGGTCTGATCATTTCCACCGCCCGCAACATCCCGCAGGCCAACGCGGCGCTGAAGAACGGCGAGTGGAAGCGCAGCAAGTACACCGGCGTCGAGCTCGCCGAGAAGACCCTCGGCGTCGTCGGCCTCGGCCGCATCGGCGCGCTGGTCGCGCAGCGCATGTCCGCGTTCGGCATGAAGGTCGTCGCCTACGACCCCTACGTCCAGCCTGCCCGGGCCGCGCAGATGGGCGTGAAGGTGCTGACCCTGGACGAGCTGCTCGAGGTCTCCGACTTCATCACCGTCCACCTGCCCAAGACCCCCGAGACGCTCGGCCTGATCGGCTCCGAGGCGCTGCACAAGGTCAAGCCGAGCGTGCGCGTCATCAACGCCGCGCGCGGCGGGATCGTCGACGAGGAGGCGCTGTACTCGGCGCTCAAGGAGGGCCGCGTCGCCGGTGCCGGCCTCGACGTGTACGCGAAGGAGCCGTGCACGGACTCCCCGCTGTTCGAGCTCGACCAGGTCGTCTGCACCCCGCACCTCGGCGCCTCCACCGACGAGGCGCAGGAGAAGGCGGGCATCGCGGTCGCCAAGTCGGTACGCCTGGCGCTCGCCGGCGAGCTGGTGCCGGACGCGGTGAACGTCCAGGGCGGTGTCATCGCCGAGGACGTCAAGCCGGGTCTGCCGCTCGCCGAGAAGCTCGGCCGCATCTTCACCGCGCTCGCGGGCGAGGTCGCGGTCCGGCTCGACGTCGAGGTGTACGGCGAGATCACCCAGCACGACGTCAAGGTGCTCGAACTGTCCGCGCTCAAGGGCGTGTTCGAGGACGTCGTGGACGAGACGGTGTCGTACGTGAACGCCCCGCTGTTCGCTCAGGAGCGCGGTGTCGAGGTGCGCCTGACCACCAGCTCCGAGGCCACCGACCACCGCAACGTGGTCACCGTCCGCGGCACGCTCGCCGACGGCGAGGAGGTCTCGGTGTCCGGCACGCTGGCCGGCCCGAAGCACCACCAGAAGATCGTGGCGGTGGGCGACTACGACGTGGACCTGTCGCTCGCCGACCACATGATCGTGCTTCGCTACACGGACCGTCCCGGCGTGGTCGGCACCGTCGGCCGCATCCTCGGCGAGGCCGGCATCAACATCGCGGGCATGCAGGTGGCCCGCGACATCGCCGGCGGCGAGGCCCTCGCGGTCCTCACGGTCGACGACACGGTGCCGCAGAACGTGCTGACGGAGGTCGCGGAGGAGATCGGTGCGACGTCCGCCCGCTCGGTGAACCTGGTCTGACAGCGCTGAACACGACAGCCGGGGCCCGGCCACCTCAGGGTGGCCGGGCCCCGGCTCGTTTCCTGATCCGTCACTCCTCGGTGTCGCGTACGTGGATCCGGTGCAGGCTCGTCGCCGCCAGTACCGCCGCCCCCACCAGGACCACCGCCCCGGCGATCGCGGCCCCGTGCATCCCGGCGGTGAACGCCTCCCGCGCCGCGGCCAGCAGCTCCGCTCCCGCCCGGCCCGGCATCCCGTGGGCCACCGCGAGCGCGCCGCCCAGCGTCTCGTGGGCCGGAGAAGGGGCCGAGGCCGGGATCTCGTGGCGGTAGACCGCCGTACCGATCGAGCCGAGGACCGCCATCCCGAGGGCGCCACCGAACTCCGCACCCGTCTCCAGCAGGGAGGACGCGGAGCCCGCCCGCTCGACGGGGGCCGCGCTCATCGCCAGGTCCGTCATCTGGGAGATGGCGATGACGATCCCGGAGGCGAGGACACCGCAGGCCGCGAGCACCAGCCAGAGGGAGTCGGTACCGGCGAGGACGAGCATTCCGTAGCCGACCGCGGCGATCGTGAACCCGGCCGTGACGACGTAGGCGCGGTTGACGCCCTTCTGCACCAGCTGGGTGGCGATCGGCGCCGCCATGCCGATCGGCACGGAGGGGAGCAGCGCCCACAGCGCGGCCTCCATCGCGCTCTTGCCGAGCACCGACTGCAGATACTGCGTGGTGAAGAAGGCCGAGCCCATCATCCCGAAGGCCGAGATCAGATTGAGGACCACGGCGGGCGCGAAGCCCCGGCCGCGGAACAGGGCGGGGGAGATCATCGGGGAGGCCGTGGTGCGCTGGCGGTACACGAACAGCGCCGCGAACAGCAGGCCCACCGTCACGGCCAGCACGTACTGGACGCGCCAGCCCTCGGCCGGGATCTCCTTCAGGCCGTAGACCACCGGGAGGACCGCCGCCATCGACAGCGGCACGCTGAGCAGGTCGAAGCGGCCGGGCTCGGGGTTCTTCGACTCCGGGAGCAGGAACGGACCGAGGACCAGCAGCAGAACCATCGCCGGCAGGTTGACCAGGAAGACCGAGCCCCACCAGAAGTACTGGACGAGGACGCCGCTCATCACCGAGCCGAGTGCGATGCCGGCCGTCATGATGCCCGACCACAGGCCGATCGCCTTCGCGCGCTGACCGGGGTCGGTGAACATCGTGCGGATCAGCGCCATCGTCGACGGCATGAGGGTCGCGCCGCCGATACCGAGGACGGCGCGGGCCGCGATCAGGGTCTCGGCGCTGTTCGCGTAGGCCGCCAGCAGTGAGGCGCCCCCGAAGGCGGCGGCCCCGAGCAGCAGCAGCCTGCGGCGGCCGATGCGGTCGCCGAGCGAGCCCATCGTCATCAGCAGTCCGGCGAGGACGAAGGCGTAGATGTCGAAGATCCACAGCTGCTGGGTGCTGCTCGGCTCCAGGTCCGCGCTGATCGCGGGGATCGCGAAGTAGAGGACCGAGACGTCCATCGAGACCAGCAGCAGCGGAAGCATCAGGACGCCCAGGGCGGTCCATTCACGGCGGCCGGCGCGGGTTCCGGCGGGCGGCGCGGCCGGGGTCGTGCTCGTCGGGTTCGTCATGCCAGGGACTGTACGGGCGTCTTAAACAGCTGTCTAGTACGCTCGTATAAATCGCTCGTCTAGGACGGCCGTCTGAATCGCGGTAGGGTCGGTGGGCATGGGACATCGTGAGGATCTGCTCGAGGGCGCGAGGCGCTGCCTGCTTCAGAAGGGCTTCCTGCGCACGACGGCGCGCGACATCGTCAAGGAGTCGGGGACCAACCTGGCGTCGATCGGCTACCACTACGGGTCGAAGGACGCGCTGTTGGTGGAGGCCTATGTCTCGCTGATCGAGGAGACAGGGCACCGGTTCGACCCCGGTGGAGAGGCGCAGCAGGCGATGTCCGAGCCCCCCGGGTCGCTGGAGCGCTTCCAGAAGGTCTGGGCGAACATCATCCGTGCGCTGCCCGAGTCACGAGCCATCTTCCTGCTGAGCTTCGAGCTGATCCTCCAGGGCGACCGGCTTCCCGAGGTGCGCAGGCTGATGATCGAGGCGGAGGGGCAGGGCCGCTCCGGGCTTGTGCCGCTGTTCAGCGACATCCCGGAAGCCGATCTCGACGAGGAGACCGTCGAAACCGAGGGCCGCTTCTACCAGACCCTCCTCCAAGGCCTCATGGTGCAGTGGCTCTTCAACCCGGAGACGGCGACCGACGCCGACCAGCTCACCGAGGGGCTGCGCCGCGTCATCGCGGGGACCGCGAAGAGCTGACGCGTCCGTCACCGGGTGGTCAGCACCATCCGGAAGCGGGCGGTGCCGGAGAGCATCTTCTGGTACGCCTCACCCGCCTGGTCCAGGGGCACGGTCTCGACCATCGGGCGGATCCCGTGCAGGGCGCTGAACGCCATGGTGTCCTGCACGTCCTGCGCGGTGCCGGACGGGTGCCCGCGGACGACCCTGCCGCTCATGATCAGCTGGACCGGGCTGATCCCCATGGGATCGACAGACGCGCCGATGACGACCAGTTCGCCGCGGTGCGACAGCCCGTCCACGGTCGCCGTGATGGCCTCGGCGTCGCCGGCGGTGGCCAGGACGACCTTGGCGCCGCCGAGGGACTGCAACGCGTCGGCCACGGAGGTGTCCGCCGTGCTGTCGACGTAGTGATGAGCGCCGAGTTGCTTGGCGAGGTCGGCCTTCTCGGCCCCGCGGGCGATCGCCACCGTCTCGAAGCCCATGGCGGCCGCGTACTGCACCCCCAGATGGCCGAGCCCGCCGATGCCGAGCACGGCGACCAGGTCCCCCGGCCGGGCGGAGCTGCGCCGCAGCCCGTGGAAGGTGGTCACCCCCGCGCAGGCCATGGGCCCGGCGTCGGTCGCCGCCAGCGCGTCGGGGATGCGGGCCAGTGCGTCGGCCGGCGCGATCACCGCCTCGGCGAAGCCCCCGTCGTACGCCCATCCGGGCACCTTCAGGTTCTGGCACACGACGAAGTCGCCCTGCCGGCAGGGCGTGCAGTGGCCGCAACTGCCCCCGAACCAGCCCACAGCCACCCGGTCGCCCATCTGCCAGCCCCGCTCCCGCACTCCCTCGCCGAGCTCCTCGATGCGCCCGGCGATCTCATGCCCGGGCACCACCGGGAACGTGACGCCCGGCAGTCCGGCGTTCACGAAGAAGGCGTCGCTGTGGCAGATCCCGCACGCGTCCACGGCGACCCGTACGTGGCCGGGGCCAGGCTGTGGCACCTCACGCTCGACGACCTCGAACGGACCGCCGGCGGCGGCCGCCTGCGCGACTCGATACGTACTCATGGGCTCTCCCCGGAAACGGGTACGACTGACCCCCCGCAACCCCAGCAGACCAGTTCCGGCCCGATCACGCGCGCCGAAGGAGAGGGAGAAGCGAGCGGATGTTTCTACAGTCGCGCCCCCTTCAGCGCCATGTGCAGCAGCAGACGGTCCTCGCCGTCGTCCAGGTCCAGGCCCGTGAGCTGTTCGACGCGGGAGAGGCGGTAGTACAGGGTCTGGCGGTGGACGCCCAGTTCGGCGGCCGTGCGGCCCGCCTGGCCCGCGCAGTCCAGGAACACCTCGGCGGTGCGGGCCAGTTCGCGGTGGGCGGGGGCCAGCAGGGCGCTGACGGCCGGGTCGTGGGCCGCCTGCGGCGGCAGCGACGTCAGCAGGCGGTACGGGCCGATGGCCGACCACTGGGCGACCGGGCCGAACCGGGGTTCCGCCAAGGCCGCGCGGGCCGCCGACGATGCCTCCTGCCAGGCCGCGCCCAGCTCGGCGAGGCCGTGCCGGGCGCCGGCCACCCCGGCCGCGGAGCCCCGGTCCGGCCCGGTCGCCCCCGCGGCGGAGCCCGCGCCTTGGTGTCCCGCCTCCCGCAGCAGCCGGGTGGCCGCCGTCAGCGCAGGGGTCAGCACGTCCGCCGAGCGCAGCCGCACCAGCAGCGCCAGGCTCTGGCCGGTGGCACCCCACGGCACCGTGCACAGCGCGGTCGCCGCCGGGATCGTCCGGGCCGACGGCGCGTCGTCCGGGTCGGCCGAGGGCCAGGGCGCGACACAGACCACCGTGTGCAGGCCCTCGCCGCGCGCGCCCAGCGCCGTCCGCAACTCGGCCACCGCCATGTCCTGCGGCCAGCCGCGCTCCGCGGTCAGCACCGCGCGCAGCTCACGCGTCACCTCCGCGCCCGCCTGCGCCTCCTCCGCGAGCAGGTCGCCGATCCGCGCCGCGATCTCCATCGCGGCCGACAGCTGTGCCTCGGACGGGCCCGGCTCGTCGGCCAGCAGCCACACATAGCCGAGGACGACACCCCGATGGCGTACCGGCAGACAGATCCTTCCCCGGTACACGCCGGCCTCCGGAGTGGGCGGAATCCGCACCGGCCCGGTGGCGCGCGCGATGCCGAAGCCCTCGAACCACTTCCGCACCGCCGCCGTGGAGCGCCGCGTGAGGATCGAGCGGGTGCGCACGGGGTCGAGGGACGCCTCGTCGAAGTCGCCCTCGCTGTCGTACGCGGCGAAGGCGATCAGCTCGAAGTCCCGGTTCTCCAGGGTCGCCGGGGCGCCGAGCAGCGCGGAGATCTCGTCGACGAGCTCCTGGTAATCGCCGCGCCCAGCCTTGAAAACGTCCGCCACACGTGCATTCTCCCGCATTTTCCCATCCCGCTCATACATCTGTCTGAGATCCAGGGCACGGATGCGTGACAGCTGTCGATGGCCGACGATCGGAGGGATCCTTAGGTTTCACGGTGGTTCTCCGTGCCGTACCCGAATGGTCGGGTCGCGGCCTCTTGCCCGTTCTGTGGAGGTGCCCCGTGCTGGGTCCCGTGATTCTCGCCGCGTCGCGCAGCGACCGGATGCGACGCCTGATCTCGGCGGCCCCGGTGACCAAGCAGGTCGTCGACCGCTTCATCCCGGGCGAGACGGTCGAGGACGTCGTGCCGATCATCCAGGACCTCACCGGCAAGGGGCTGGAGCTGACGATGGACGTCGTCGGCGAGGACATCACGACCCCCGAGCAGGCCGCGGCCGCGCGCGACGCCTACCTTGAGCTGATCGACCGGCTGGAGCCCCTGGAACTGGGCACCCGCGCCGAGATGTCGGTGAAGCTGTCGATGTTCGGCCAGGCGCTGGAGGACGGCCACGAGCTGGCCCTCAAGAACGTCCGTCCGGTCGTCGAGGCGGCCGCCGCGATCGGCACGACGGTCACGCTGGACGCGGAGGACCACACCACCCTCGATTCGATGTTCGCCATCCACGAGGAGCTGCGGAAGGACTTCCCGCAGACGGGCTGCGTCATCCAGGCCTACCTCTTCCGCACCGAGGCCGACGCCCGCCGCCTCGCCGAGAGCGGCAGCCGCGTGCGTATCGTGAAGGGGGCGTACAAGGAGCCCGCGTCGGTGGCGTACCAGAACAAGCACGAGACCGACAAGGCGTACGTCCGCATCCTGAGGACCCTCATGGAGGGCGAGGGATACCCGATGATCGGCTCCCACGACCCGCGCCTGATCTCCGTCGCCCAGGAACTCGCCCACCGCGCCGGGCGCAAGATGGACGAGTACGAGTTCCAGATGCTGTACGGCATCCGCAGCGAGGAGCACCTGCGCCTGGCCGCCGAGGGCCACCGCATGCGCGTCTACACGGCGTACGGCACCGACTGGTACGGCTACTTCATGCGCCGCCTGGCGGAGAAGCCGGCGAACCTGCGCTTCTTCGTCCGCTCGATGGCCACCAAGGGTTGAGCCCGCACCCCCGCTCGCAACACCGCTCACGTCAAGGAGTTACGGAACCCATGGACGCTGTGACCCAGGTCCCCACCCCCGTCAACGAGCCGGTGCACGGCTACGCCCCCGGCTCGCCCGAGCGTGCCCGCCTGGAGGCCAAGCTGAAGGAGCTGGCCGAGAACCCGATCGACCTGCCCTGCACCATCGGCGGCGTCCAGCGCATGGGCGGCGGCGAGGAGCTCCAGGTCGTGCAGCCGCACAACCACAAGTCCGTCCTCGGCACCTACCGCAACGCCACGCGGCAGGACGCCCAGGACGCCATCGACGCCGCGCTCGCCGCCGCGCCCGCCTGGCGCGCGATGTCCTTCGACGACCGCGCCGCGATCATCCTGCGCGCCGCAGAGCTGCTGGCCGGTCCCTGGCGCGAGACGCTGGCCGCCTCCACCATGCTCGGCCAGTCCAAGACCGCCCAGCAGGCCGAGATCGACACCCCGTGCGAGCTGGTCGACTTCTGGCGCTTCAACGTGCACTACGCCCGCCAGATCCTGGCCGAGCAGCCCCCGGCCAACTCCCCGGGCGTGTGGAACCGCCTGGACCACCGCCCGCTGGAGGGCTTCGTCTACGCGATCACGCCGTTCAACTTCAGCGCCATCGCGGGCAACCTGCCCACCGCCCCCGCGCTCATGGGCAACGTCGTGGTGTGGAAGCCGTCCCCGACCCAGACCCATGCCGCCGTCCTGCTGATGCGGCTCCTGGAGGAGGCGGGCCTGCCGAAGGGCGTCATCAACCTCCTCACCGGCGACGGCATCGAGGTCTCCGAGGTCGCTCTGGAGCACCGCGACCTCGCGGGCATCCACTTCACCGGTTCCACCAAGACCTTCCAGTACCTGTGGAAGACGGTCGGCAACAACATCGAGAAGTACCGCTCCTACCCGCGCCTGGTCGGCGAGACCGGCGGCAAGGACTTCGTCGTCGCCCACCCGTCGGCCGACCCCGCGGTCCTGAAGACGGCGCTCACCCGGGGCGCCTTCGAGTACCAGGGCCAGAAGTGCAGCGCCACCTCCCGCGCGTACATCCCGGCTTCGATCTGGAACGACGGCTTCAAGGAGCAGTTCGCGGCCGAGGTCGACGGCATCGGCATGGGCGATGTCACCGACCTGTCGAACTTCATCGGCGCCGTCATCGACGAGCGCGCCTTCGCGAAGAACAAGGCCGCGATCGACCGCGCCAAGGAGGACCCGGCCTGCACGATCGTCGCGGGCGGCTCCTACGACGACTCGGTGGGCTACTTCGTCCGTCCGACCGTCATCGAGTGCAGCGACCCGGAGAACGAGGTGTTCCGCACCGAGTACTTCGGCCCGATCCTCGCGGTCCACGTCTACGAGGACGACAAGTACGACGAGATGCTGACCCAGATGGAGTCGGTCTCGGACTACGCCCTGACGGGCTCGGTCATCGCGAACGACCGCGCTGCGGCGGCGTACACGGCCGAGAGGCTGCGCTACGCGGCCGGCAACTTCTACATCAACGACAAGTCGACCGGCGCCGTGGTCGGCCAGCAGCCCTTCGGCGGCGGCCGTGCCTCCGGCACGAACGACAAGGCGGGCGCCCCCCAGAACCTGCTGCGCTGGACCCTGACCCGCGCGATCAAGGAGACGCTGGTCCCGCCGACGGACTACACGTACCCGCACATGGGCTGACACCCGCGACGGGCGGAACGGGCCGGGTCCCTGTGCGGACCCGGCCCGTTCGCGTGCGTCCCGGGGCAGACTGGCCGCATGATCGATGAGCGGACGGTGACCGCCGACGACGGCGTACACCTGTGGGCGGCGCGGTCGGGCCGGGGCGATCCGCTGATCCTGTGCCACGGTGGGCCCGCCTGTGGGACATGTTGGAGGACGTGGCGGAACTGCTCGGGGACCGGTCCACGGTGGTCCGCTGGGACCAGCGCGGCTGCGGGCGGTCGCAGCAGTGCTCCGGACCCTGGACGAGCGCCCGCTTCGTGGCAGATCTCGACGCCGTACGACGGCGGTTCGGCCTCGACCGCATGGCTCTGCTCGGCCACTCCTGGGGCGCGCAGCCGGCGTTGAGCCACGCGCTGACGCACCCGGAGAGGGTGAGCGCGCTGATCCATGTCTCCGGTACGGGCATCGACTCGGACGACACCTGGCACCCCGCCTATCGTGAGAACTTCCTCGCCGGACTCGGTGAGCAGCCCGAACACCTGCTGCGCCGGCGGGAGTTGACCGACCGCGCCGAGCGCACCGATGAGGAGGACCGGGAGCGGGCCGTCCTGCAGTGGTCGATCGAGTTCGAGGACCGCGAGCGGGCTCTGGAGCACGCCGGACGCATGGCCGATCCCTGGTTCGGCGTCAACGACGAGTGCAACAGGGCCCTCAAGGAGGAGCGAAAGCGCACCTGGGGCACCCCGGAGCTGCACGCCGCCTGCCGAATCCTCGACGTGCCCGTGCTGATCGTCGACGGCGGCCGGGACATCCGTCCGCGTCCGGCGGTCGACTCCCTGGAACGGGCCCTGCCGATGGTGCGGCGGGTGGTCCTGCCCGGCGCCGGTCACATGCCCTGGACAGAGGACCCGCAGGGATTCCGCCAGGCGGTCGCGGACGTGCTGTGACCCGGAGCCCGGAGCGTCGCGCAGGGGAGCGGCAGGTGTGGCGTCGGGCGGGGAGAACGCGACGTGACGAGTGATACTGATCACGTGACAGTCGGAGTCCGTACCGCCCATACCGCCGACCTCGACCCCGCCGAGCTCCGGGCCGTGCGCGCGCTGCTCGATGCGGCGTTCGACGGGGACTACGACGATGACGACTGGGAGCACGCGCTCGGCGGGATGCACGTGCTCGTCAGCGACGAGCAGGGGCTCGCCGCACACGGGTCCGTCATCCAGCGACGCGCCCGGTACCGCAAGCGCTGGCTGCGCGTCGGGTACGTCGAGGGCGTGGGTGTCCGCGCCGACGTGCGGCGCCAGGGGCTCGGCGGGCGTGTCATGGCCGAAGTCGAGCGGATCATCGACCGCGCCTACGACCTCGGTGCGCTCTCCGCCAGCGACGACGGTGCCCCCCTCTACGCCGCCCGCGGCTGGCGGCTCTGGCGCGGCCGCCTGTGCGGCCTCGGCCCCCGCGGTGTCGTCCGTCTGCGTGACGACCAGGACTGCACCTATGTGCGCCCCGCCGCCGCGGGCGACCTCGACTTCAAGCGCAAGCTGGTCTTCGACTGGCGCGACGGTGACGTCCTCTGACCGTCGACGACGGTTTTCCCAGGTCACGCTCGTATGGCCCGCTGCACTGTCTCAGATAGTAGGAAGTCCGAGTAATTGTGGAGACAGACGCGTGGTCCTCCCTTACTTTTGTAGAAGCCGAACGTCTCGCTCGATCAAGCGAATGGCGGTCGTGAGCCGGGCCCCGTGCAGGCAACCCCTGCGGCACCGCTCCCCGCCTCCGCCGGTGTCTCGAAACCCCTTTCCGCACTCCCGGATGTCGAAGGAGTCGATTTCCCATGGCCGAGACGACCGCCCGCCGCCGAGTCCGTCACGTTTCCCGTACGAGCGAGTCCGACCGCAAGAACGCCGCCGCGGCGCTCCAGCGCGCCCTCGACCGCAGGGACAACGGCGGCGCGACCGGCCACTGAGCCGCGCCTCCGCATCCCGGGCCCTCACTCGTACGGCCCGCACCCTCACCCATGAGGCTGCACCCATAAGCCGGGAGCCGCACCCGCACGAGGTGCGGCGCGGCCGGGCGCCCCGGCGCCATCTGCCGCGCCGCACCTCGATGTTGAGCGGTGTCCGCATCGCGGACGCCTCGTGTCATTGCGTGGGACAAGGAGTACGGTGCCGTCATGTCTCGCAGCATCAATCTCGCAGTGATTCCCGGTGACGGCATCGGCCAGGAGGTCGTGGCCCAGGGGCTGAAGGTCCTCTCCGCCGTCCTTCCGCAGGATGTGAAGCTGGAGACCAAGGAGTACGACTTCGGCGCCAGGCGCTACCACGCCACCGGTGAGACCCTCACCGACGCCGACCTCGAGCAGCTCAAGCGGCACGACGCGATCCTGCTCGGCGCGATCGGCGACCCCTCGGTGCCGTCGGGCGTGCTGGAGCGCGGCTTCCTGCTCAAGCTCCGCTTCGCCTTCGACCACCACGTCAACCTGCGGCCCTCCAAGCTGCTGCCGGGCGTCGCGACCCCGCTCGCGGGTCAGCCCGAGATCGACTTCGTCGTGGTCCGCGAGGGCACCGAGGGCCCGTACACGGGCAACGGCGGCACCATCCGCAAGGGCACCCCGCACGAGGTCGCCACCGAGGTGTCCGTGAACACCGCCTTCGGCGTCGAGCGCGTGGTCCGGGACGCCTTCGCACGCGCTCAGGCCCGCCCGCGCAAGAAGCTGGCCCTGGTCCACAAGAACAACGTGCTCACGTTCGCGGGTCACCTGTGGACGAACATCTTCAACAAGGTGGCCGAGGAGTTCCCCGAGGTCACCACCGAGTACATGCACGTCGACGCGGCGACGATCTACCTCGTCACCCAGCCCGAGCGCTTCGACGTGATCGTCACCGACAACCTCTTCGGCGACATCATCACCGACCTCGCCGCCGCCATCTCCGGCGGCATCGGGGTCGCCGCCTCCGGCAACATCAACCCGTCCGGCGAGTTCCCGTCGATGTTCGAGCCCGTGCACGGCTCGGCGCCCGACATCGCGGGCCAGGGCAAGGCCGACCCCTCGGCCACCGTCCTGTCGGTCGCCCTCCTGCTGCGTCACCTCGGCTACGAGGCCGAGGCCGCCCGCATCGAGGAGGCCGTCTCCGCCGACCTCGCGGAGCGCGTGGGCAAGCCCGCCCGCACGACCGACGAGATCGGCGACACGCTCGCCGTACGAGTAGCCGGCTGACCCGCCGCCCTACTCACACCCCCTGAGTCAAGGCCGCCGGGTCGCAACCGCACCCGGCGGCTTTCTCATGCCCTCGCCGGGTGTCACCATCGACCCACCCCTGTGCTACCCCTAGGGCCGTATTCACACCGTTTCTCCCCCGCAGCCCGAAAGGCGTGGGGGTGCCCCCATCCCTCACCCGCTTGCCATAATCGAACGCGGAGCCGCGGAATGAGGGAATGCTCGGACGTCCTAGCACCGGCCACTGCCGGTGCGGGAGCGAGCGCGGCCCGTCACGACAACCGGTGAAGGACAACCACACATGACGACGCCCACGATCGAGCTGAAGCCCTCCTCCAACCCGCTCTCCGACGCGGAGCGGGAGGCGATCCTGGCCAACCCCGGGTTCGGCCGCCACTTCACCGACCACATGGTGACGATCAAGTGGACCGAGGGGCGAGGCTGGCACGACGGTCAGCTCGTCCCCTACGCGCCGATCTCCCTCGACCCGGCCACCAACGTCCTGCACTACGCGCAGGAGATCTTCGAGGGTCTCAAGGCCTACCGCCGGCCCGACGGCTCCGTCGCCACCTTCCGCCCGGAGATGAACGCCCTGCGCTTCCAGCGTTCCGCCAAGCGCCTCGCGATGCCCGAGCTCCCGGTCGAGACGTTCATCGAGGCGTGTGACCTGCTCGTCCAGCAGGACAAGGCGTGGGTGCCGGCGCACGGCGGTGAGGAGTCCCTCTACCTGCGCCCCTTCATGATCGCCACCGAGGTCGGCCTGGGGGTCAAGCCCGCCAACGAGTACCTCTTCCTGGTCATCGCCTCCCCGGCCGGCGCGTACTTCCCGGGTGGTGTGAAGCCCGTCTCCATCTGGGCGTCCGAGGACCGGGTCCGCGCCGTCCCCGGCGGCATGGGCGACGCCAAGACCGGCGGCAACTACGCGGCCTCCCTGCTCGCCCAGGCCGAGGCCGCCGCCAAGGGCTGCGACCAGGTCTGCTACCTCGACGCCGTGGAGCACAAGTGGGTCGAGGAGCTCGGCGGCATGAACCTGTACTTCGTGTACGGCAACAAGATCGTCACCCCGAAGCTGACCGGTTCCATCCTGGAGGGCGTCACCCGTGACTCCCTGCTGACGGTCGCCCGTGACCTCGGCTACGAGGCCGAGGAGGGCCGGATCTCCATCGACCAGTGGCAGAGCGACTCCGAGAACGGCACCCTCACCGAGGTCTTCGCCTGCGGCACCGCCGCGGTCATCACCCCGGTCGGCACGGTCAAGCGCGCCACCGCCGAGTGGAAGCAGTCGGGCGGCGAGCCGGGCGAGGTCACCCTGAAGCTCCGCGAGGCGCTGCTCGACATCCAGCGGGGCACGCGCGAGGACACGCACGGCTGGATGCACAAGCTGGGCTGACGCCCGCCGCACCCCTTCAGGGACCGCCCCGGACCTCACCTCCGGGGCGGCCCTCTTTCCCCATACGGGGGCAGGCGGCCGGCCCGCGGATGCGTCATGAACGCAATGAACGAAACCCGAGGCGCTCTTGTCGCACCCGCCAACGCCCGGCACGTTACGGGCCATGGGACGAGAGCACTGGAAGAAGATCTGGGTCGGCTCGGCCGGCAACATGGTGGAGTGGTACGACTGGTTCGTCTACGCCAGCTTCGCCACCTACTTCGCCGGGGCGTTCTTCCCCGACGACAACCCCACGGCCCAGCTCATGAACACGGCGGGCATCTTCGCGGTCGGCTTCTTCATGCGCCCGGTCGGCGGCTGGCTGCTCGGCCGGGTCGGTGACCGCAGGGGCCGCAAGGCCGCGCTGACCCTCACGGTCACGCTGATGTCCGCCTCCGCCATCCTCATCGCGATCGCGCCGACGTACGCCGTCGCCGGGTACGGCGGCGCGGCGGTGCTGCTCGTCGCCCGACTGCTCCAGGGGCTGTCGGTGGGCGGCGAGTACGCGGCCAGCGCGACCTACCTCACCGAGGCGTCCGACCCGCGCAGGCGCGGCTTCGCCTCCAGCTTCCAGTACGTGTCGATGACCGCCGGGCAGATCGTCGGCCTCGGCCTGCAGATCGTCCTCCAGCGCACCATGTCCGACGGCGCGCTGCACGACTACGGCTGGCGCATCCCCTTCGTGCTGGGCGCCCTCGGCGCGGCGGTGGTCTTCTATCTGCGCCGGAACATGCTGGAGACGGACGTCTACGAGGCCGAATCCGTCGAGGACGAGGGCGAGGAGCGCGGCACGCTGCGCGCGCTGTGGCGGCACAAGCGCGAGGCGTTCCTGGTGATCGCGCTGACCATGGGGGGCACGGTCGCGTACTACACGTACACCACGTATCTGACGAAGTATCTGTCGAACTCAGCGGGCCTGCCGAAACAGACCGCGACCCTGGTCTCCTTCACCGCGCTGATCGTCTTCGCCTGCCTCCAGCCGCTCGCCGGCCGGCTCTCCGACCGGATCGGCCGCCGCCCGCTGCTGATCACCTTCGCCGTCGGCTCGACCCTGCTGACGGTGCCGATCATGACGTTGCTGAAGCAGGCGGACAGCTTCTGGCCGGCGCTCGGCCTGGCGCTGCTGGCCCTGGTCGTGGTCACCGGATACACCTCGATCAACGCCTGTGTGAAGGCCGAGCTGTTCCCGACGCGCGTCCGCGCGCTGGGTGTGGCGCTTCCCTATGCGGTGGCCAACGCCCTGTTCGGCGGAACGGCGGAATACGTCGCCCTGTGGTTCAAGGACGCGGGCGCCGAGTCCGGCTTCTTCTGGTACGTCGCGGCCTGTGCGGCCGTCTCGCTGGTCGTGTACGTCAGCATGCGGGAGACCAGGGACCTGGACCTCACCCGGATGAAGGACGGGCAGCCCTCCTCCGTGACGACCGCATCCTGAGACGGCGGTGAGCGCGGGGGCGGACTGTGCCAGACTGCCCCCGTGCTCTCGTTCGCCATGATTATTGGCAGCAGGCGCGCCGGTCCGCAGTGACCGCCACGTACGACCAGGTACGGGTGGCCACCGTCGTCCTCGACCCGCGCGCAGACCTCTCGCACCCGCGAGAGGTTTTTTCGTTTCCTGGCCCACCTTCAGCCGGGGGCGGAGCGCGAGGGAGTATGGGGGGACGGTGGAACCGGTCATTCCGGTAAGACCGAGATCCAAAACAGGAGCCTTGAGACCATGACCGAGACGGCAACCAGCGAGCTCGACGACTCGTTCCACGTCTTCGACACGACGCTGCGCGACGGCGCGCAGCGCGAGGGGATCAACCTCACCGTCGCGGACAAGCTGGCCATCGCACGGCACCTGGACGACTTCGGCGTGGGCTTCATCGAGGGCGGCTGGCCCGGCGCGAACCCGCGGGACACCGAGTTCTTCGCGCGCGCCCAGCAGGAGATCGACTTCCGGCACGCCCAGCTGGTGGCCTTCGGCGCGACGCGCCGCGCGGGCGGCAAGGCCGCGGAGGACCCGCAGGTCAAGGCGCTGCTGGACTCGGGGGCTCCGGTGATCACGCTGGTCGCCAAGTCCCACGACCGCCATGTCGAACTGGCGCTGCGCACGACGCTCGACGAGAACCTGGAGATGATCCGCGACACGGTGTCCCACCTGCGGGCGCAGGGCCGGCGGGTCTTCGTCGACTGCGAGCACTTCTTCGACGGCTACCGGGCGAACGCCGCGTACGCCAAGTCGGTGGTGCGTACGGCGGCGGAGGCGGGCGCGGACGTGGTCATCCTGTGCGACACGAACGGCGGCATGCTGCCGGCCCAGGTCCACGCGGTGGTCTCGACGGTGCTGGCGGACACGGGTGCCCGGCTCGGCATCCACGCCCAGGACGACACGGGCTGCGCGGTCGCGAACACCCTCGCGGCGGTGGACGCGGGCGCGACGCACGTGCAGTGCACCGCGAACGGGTACGGCGAGCGGGTGGGCAACGCCAACCTGTTCCCGGTGGTGGCGGCCCTGGAGCTGAAGTACGGCAAGAAGGTGCTGCCGGAGGGCCGCCTGCGCGAGATGACGCGCATCAGCCACGCGATCGCGGAGGTCGTGAACCTCACCCCCTCCACCCACCAGCCGTACGTGGGCGTCTCGGCCTTCGCCCACAAGGCGGGCCTGCACGCCTCGGCCATCAAGGTGGACCCGGACCTCTACCAGCACATCGACCCGGAACTGGTCGGCAACACCATGCGGATGCTGGTCTCCGACATGGCGGGCCGGGCCTCGGTGGAGCTCAAGGGCAAGGAACTGGGCATCGACCTGGGCGGCGACCGCGAACTGGTGGGCCGGGTGGTCGAGCGCGTCAAGGAGCGGGAGCTCAAGGGCTACACCTACGAGGCGGCGGACGCGTCGTTCGAACTCCTGCTGCGCGAGGAGGTGGCGGGCAAGCCCCTGCGCTACTTCCGCACGGAGTCCTGGCGGGCGATCGTCGAGGACCGCCCGGACGGCACGCACGCCAACGAGGCCACGGTGAAGCTGTGGGCGAAGAGCGAGCGGATCGTGGCGACGGCGGAGGGCAACGGTCCGGTCAACGCCCTGGACCGCGCCCTGCGGGTGGCCCTGGAGAAGATCTACCCGGAGCTGGCCGCCCTGGACCTCGTCGACTACAAGGTCCGCATCCTGGAGGGCGTGCACGGCACCCAGTCCACGACCCGCGTCCTGATCTCCACGTCGGACGGCAAGGGCGAATGGTCCACGGTGGGCGTGGCGGAGAACGTGATCGCGGCCTCGTGGCAGGCCCTGGAGGACGCGTACACATACGGCCTGCTGCGGGCGGGCGTGGAACCGGCGGAGTAGTCCCCGAGGCCGCCCATGCCGGGCCGAGGCTGCGAGCAGCGCTCGGCCCGGCATCGGCGGGCTACTGCAACCGCCACTTCTGGTTCGCCGCACCCGTGCACGACCAGATCTGCGCCCGCGCCCCGTTCACCGACGAGTTGTCCGTGACGTCCAGGCACTTGTTCGCCGCGATGTTCACCACGTCACCCGTCGACGAGTTGTACGACCACTGCTGCGCTCCCGTGCCGTTGCAGTCGTACAACTGCACCTTCGCCCCGTCAGCCGTCGACCCGGACGTCACGTCCAGACACTTCCCGAGCGCCTGGATCGACCCGTCGGCCTTCACCGTCCACTGCTGCGCGACCGTCCCGTTGCAGTCGTACAGCTGCACGGCCGTGCCGTCGGCACTCGACGCCCCCGCCACGTCCAGGCACTTGCCCGCGAGCCCCACGAACGCCCCCGACCGGTCGCCGCCGCCCGACTGCGCACCCGACCACGTGAACGTCGCCGACGTCTTCCCCGGCAGCGAGTACGTCGCGTGCTGCCCACCCCAGTCGATCGTCACCGTCTTCGCCGACGTGCCGTCGTTGTACGCGATCAGTGCCTTCGAACCGTCCGGGTTCCGCCACGCCACGTTCGGCACGGACGACGACGCGGTCGAGGCGATGCGCTGCGCGCCCGGCCGTACGAACTTCGTCAGATGCCCCATCGTGTAGTACTCGATCGTGTAGTCGACCGTTCTGCTCGCACCGTCCCCGTCGTGGACCGTGACCAGTCCGGTGCAGGTGCCGCAGCCGCCGTTGTGCGGCCCCATGTTCTGGTCGACGGCCAGCGACCACTTCGTCACGGACTTCGCCCAGTTCCGGGTGTAGTCCACGATGTTGAGCATGTCCTCGCGCTGCTGGTTCGCGATCCAGGTGCCGCCCGAGTGCTCCGTGCCGAACGCGTCAAGCTGCGGGTACTGGTTGTGGACGGCCGTCTGCTTCGTCACGTCACCCCCGTACCCGTGCCAGGCGATCCCGCCGAAGTTCGGGTGCGAGCGGACGGCCGCGTCTTCCACCGTCGGGGCGGCGTAGGAGTCGTACGTGTCCCAGTTCCAGTCGTGCGCCAGCACCTTCGTCGTCAGACCCGCCGCCTGGAGCTTCGGCAGCAGCTCGTTCTTCGTGAAGTAGGCGAGGCCGGACGCGTTCCAGCTCATCGACGGATAGCCCGAGCAGCACGTCGGCTCGTTCTGGGCCGTGACGTACGAGACGGGGATGCCCTGGTCCCGGTAGGCCTGGAGGTACTTCACGAAGTATGAGGCGTACGCCCCGTAGTCCTCCGCCTTCAGCCAGCCCCCGCCCAGCTGCCCGCTGTCCTTCATCCAGGCGGGCGCCGTCCACGGGGAGGCCATCACCGTCAGCTGCGGGTTCAGCTGGAGCGCCTGCCTCGTCAGCGGCACCACGTCCGCCAGGTCGTGTGCGATGGAGAACTTCGCCAGGGACGGATCGGTCTGACCGGCCGGCACGTCGTCGTACGTGTATCCGTAGCGCGCCAGGTCGGAGGCGCCCATGGGATTGCGGAGGAACGACAGGCCGATCCCGTCAGTCGGCGAGAACAGCTTCCGCATGGTCGCGTCCCGCGTCGCCTGCGTGAGCGCCCCGCTGCTGTTCATCAGCCAGGCCGCGGTGTCCGTGAAGGAGGCCCCGCCGCCGGTGAAGGTCTGGTAGCGCGTGTTCTCGTCCACGGTGATGTTCTCACCGCTGCCACCGGTTCCGGGCTGGAAGGCGAACGGCGTCTGCGCCTGCAGACCCCGCATCACATGGCGCCCGCCCGAGTCGTCGGTCGTGGTGAGCCAGACGGTGACCTGTTCACCGGTCGCGTGCGCCGGTGTGGCCGTGGCGAACCCGGCGGCGGTGAGCAGCCCGGCGAGCAGCAGCCGGACCGTGCGCCTGTGTCCGTTCATGGAGCGCCGCCCTTCTGAAGGTGGGGGATGGGGGCGTGCGAGGCGTGAGTAAATGACGGCTTCGTACACGCGTCAAGGGGGTGCGCGTTCAGAATCCGAAGCGACAAGGGGACGGATTCGGAAGGGAGTTGTGCTTGTGACCCTTCTGACGTGAAGTCTTGACGGGTGCCGGGGGCGCTAGTTAACTCACGGCGTGATCTAAGTCATGAGTGAACCATGACGACTTGATGAGTCGAGGGAAGGTCCGTCCATGCGAAGAACCGCCCTGCTCGCCTCCGCCACCCTGCTCACCGCCCTGATCCCCCTGGCGTCGGCGCGCGCGGCCGACGACCCCGCCCCCGCGCCCGAACCCGTCGACCACTTCGAAGGCGAGGTGCCCTTCGCCCAGCAGCCGGCGGAGGGCATCTTCACCTGGGGCGGCGACAGCGACGACCCGCCCACGCTCCAACTGGCCGACCGCGCCGACGCCCCCGAGGGCGCCAAGGTGCTCACCGGCGGCTACGACATCAGCGGCTACGGCGGCTTCACCCACAACTTCGCCGCCGACCGGCCGGCCCATGACTGGTCCTCCCACAAGGGAATCCGCTTCTGGTGGGACGGCCAGGACAACGGCAAGAAGATCGCCTTCGAGATCAAGGACGGCGGCGCGAACGGCGAGGCGTCGGAGCTGTGGACCACCTCCTTCACCGACGACTTCACCGGCTGGAAACAGATCGAGATCCCCTTCACCGACTTCACCTATCGCACGGACTACCAGCCGGTCGGCGGAATCGACCACGTCCTCGGCCTGACGCAGATGTGGGGCTACGCCGTCACCCTGCCGGTCGGAGTCAAGGGCCGCTTCGCGATGGACGACGTGGAGCTGTATGGCAAGGCCGACCAGTCGCTGCGCGCCTCCGTCACCACCGACGCACCCGTCCTCCCGGTGAAGGAGGGCGGAACGGCGACCGTCAGGGTCACCGTCGCCACCACCGGCTCCGCTCCGATCGACGAGCCCGTGACCGTGCGGTACGAGACCGGCGGCGGCAGCGCCGAGCCCGGCAAGGACTACACCCCGGTCTTCGGCACCCTCACCTTCCCCGCGGGCACCGCCTCCGGCACCTCCCGGACCATCCAGGTCCCCACCCTGAAGGACAGGTCCGCCGAGCCCGCCGAGACCATCCCCGTCAAGCTCATGGTCACCGGAGCCAAGGCGCCGGCCGGGACACCCCAGGTGGTCATCGACGCCCACGGACTGCCGTACCTGGACAAGAGGTTGCCCATCAGGAAGCGCGTAGCGGACCTCATCTCCCGTATGAGCCTTCAGGAGAAGGCCGGCCAGATGACCCAGGCCGAGCGCGCCGCCCTCACCGACCAGGGCGACATCGCCGCCTACGCCCTCGGCTCACTCCTCTCGGGCGGCGGCTCCACCCCCACGCCCAACACCCCCGATGCCTGGGCGAAGATGATCGACGGCTTCCAGCTCCAGGCGCAGGCCACCCGCTTCCAGATCCCGCTGATCTACGGCGTGGACGCGGTACACGGCCACAACAACCTCACCGGCGCCACGATCATGCCGCACAACATCGGCATCGGAGCGACCAGAGATCCCCGACTGGCCGAGAAGGCGGGGGCGGTGACCGCCTCCGAGGTACGCGCCACCGGCGTTCCCTGGGACTTCGCGCCCTGCCTGTGCGTGACCCGTGACGAACGCTGGGGCCGCTCCTACGAGTCCTTCGGCGAGGACCCGGCGCTCGTGCAGTCCATGGAGACGATCATCCAGGGCCTGCAAGGACGGCCGGACGGGCGCGACCTCGGTCGCGACGACAAGGTGCTCGCCACCGCCAAGCACTTCGTCGGCGACGGCGGCACCGCGTACGGCTCGTCGACCACCGGCTCCTACACCATCGACCAGGGCGTCACCACGGTCACCCGGCAGCAGCTGGAGGCCGTCCACCTGGCGCCGTACAAGACGGCCGTCGAGCGCGGCATCGGCTCGGTCATGCCGTCGTACTCCTCGCTCGACATCGTCGGCGACGGCCGGGGCCCCGTGAAGATGCACGCCCGCGGCGACATGATCAACGGTGTGCTCAAGGGCCGCATGGGCTTCGACGGCTTCGTCATCAGCGACTGGAACGCCATCGACCAGCTCCCCGGCGACTACGCGTCCCACGTCCGCTCGGCGGTCGACGCGGGTGTCGACATGATGATGGTGCCGTACACGTACAAGGACTTCCGCACGACACTCGTCGACGAGGTGGAGGCCGGGCGGATCAGCGAGCGACGCGTCGATGACGCCGTCTCCCGCATCCTCACGCAGAAGTTCAGGCTGGGGCTCTTCGAGCACCCCTACGCCGACACCACCGGTGCCGCGCGGATCGGCTCGGCGGCCCACCGGGCCGTGGCCCGGCAGGCGGCCGCCGAGTCCCAGGTGCTGCTGAAGAACGCGCACGGTGTGCTCCCGCTGAAGAAGAACCAGAAGGGCGGCCCTTCACCGGGCAGCTCCCCGTCACCTGGCCGAGGTCGGAGAACCAGCTGCCGATCAACGTCGGCGACGCCTCGTACGATCCGCAGTTCCCCTACGGGTGGGGGCTCACCACGCTGACCGGGGTCCCCGAGGGAGGCACGGCGACCCTGAAGGCGCTCGCGCTCGCGGCCGCCGCAGCCGAGAGGACGGGCTCCGACCGGGCCGGACGCGAGATCGTCACCCGGGCCCGGCTGCTCGTCCAGCAGAAGGCGGGGTCCGCGATGACGGCGGCCATCGCGAAACCGTTCGCCGACGCCGACCACCTGCTGCTGACGGGCAGGTACGCGGCAGCCGTGGCCGAGCTGACGCAGGCCTATCGGGCTGCGGCCTGACGGAAACCGGTGCGGGTGGGCGGTGGGTTGCCGCCCACCCGCACCGACCTCCGGGTCCGGGCGCCTTCCGGTAGGTTCGAAGTATGAACGCCGTGCTCCGTCGAGGACTGGTCGTACCGCTGGTCGCCCTGCTCATGGCCGTGCTCACGGTGCTGTCCACCGGAGCGGCCCGCGCGCAGGCCGCCACGGACGTCTCCGCCATCGCACAGGCGCTCCGCAGCGGTCCTGTCTACGTGGATCCGGCCGCCTCCCGGCAGCTGTCCGTCGCGGACGCCGACGCGCTCGCCAAGAAGATCGAGGACGCGGGCAAGCCGGTCTTCCTCGTGGTCCTGCCCGCCGACTACCCGACCCGGGACCTCTTCGCCGACCTGCGCACGGCCACCGGCATCACCGGCCTGTACGGCGTCCGCCTCGGCGACCGCTTCGACGCCCGCGCCGACTCCTCGGTCCTCGGGCACAGTGCCGTGCAGAACCTGGTCACCAGTGTCCAGGGCGAGACCGCCAAGGCCCAGCTGAACGACTTCACCGACCGTGCCCTCGCCAACGTCGGCGGACACGCCCCTTCGACCTGGGGTACCTCCCGCAGCAACCACGCGGTGTCGTCCACCGCGCTGATCACGCTCGCCGTGGTCCTGGTGCTCGGCGGCACCGGCGCCTACATGCTCGTACGGCGCGGCCGGCGCCGGCGCGAGGAGGAGCAGCAGGCCGCGCTGGAGAAGCTGCGGGTCGTGGTGGACGAGGACATCACCGCCTTCGGCGAGGAACTCGACCGCCTCGACTTCCGGCCGGGGGAGCCGGGCGCCGACGACGCGATGCGTGCGGACTACGCCCGCGCCCTGGACGCGTACGAGGAGGCGAAGTCGGCCATGACGGCGGCGCGGCGCCCGGAGGACGTGAAGGCCGTGACCCAGGCCCTGGAGGAAGGCCGGTTCGCGCTGGCGACGCTCGCCGCCCGCCGTGAGGGCCGCCCGCTGCCCGAGCGCCGGGCGCCCTGCTTCTTCGACCCGCGCCACGGCCCGTCCGTCGCCGACGCGACCTGGACGCCTCCGGGCGGGGCCCCGCGCGAGGTCCCGGTCTGCGCGGCCGACCGGGCTCGTCTGGCCGACGGCCGCGACCCCGTGATCCGCGAGGTGGACACGGAGTACGGCCGCCGTCCGTACTGGGACGCCGGCCCCGCCTACGGCCCCTGGGCGGGCGGCTACTTCGGCGGCGGCCTCCTGCCCGGCCTGCTCGTCGGCACGCTGCTCGGCAGCATGATGGCCACCCCCTCGTACGCCGCCGACTACGGCACCGGCTACGGCGACTTCGGCGGGTACGAGGGCGGCGACGTCTCGGGCGCCGACTTCGATCCCGGGGACTTCGGCGGCGGCTTCGGCGACGGCGGGGGTGGGGACTTCGGCGGGGGAGGCGACTTCGGCGGGGGCGGCGGGGACTTCAGCGGAGGGTTCTGACCGGGGCAGAGGTCGGGAGAAGATGCGAGCGCCCGCCCTCCCGGATCGGGAGGGCGGGCGCTCGGCGGTGGTTCCGGCGAGGTCACGCCTGCTTGATCGCCGAGATGTCGAAGACCAGCTTGATCTTGTCGGAGACCAGCACGCCGCCCGTCTCGAGGGCCGCGTTCCAGGTCAGGCCCCACTCGGAACGCAGGATCTCCGCCTTGCCCTCGAACCCGACGCGCTCGTTGCCGAAGGGGTCCTTGGCCGCGCCGTTGAACTCCAGGGCGATGGTGATCGGCTTGGTCGTGCCGAGGATCGTGAGGTCGCCGGTGATCCGGTACTCGTCGCCGCCGAGCGCCTCCGCGCGGGTGGAGCGGAACGTCATCGTCGGGTGCTCGTCGATCGTGAAGAAGTCGGAGCTCTTGAGGTGGTTGTCGCGGTCGGCGGAGCCGGTCTCGATGCTGTCCATCTTCACGTCGATGGAAGCCGTGGACTTCGACGGGTCCGAGCCGTCCAGGTGCAGGGTGCCGGTGAAGTCCTTGAAGCTGCCCTTGACGTTGGTGACCATCGCGTGCCGGGCCACGAACCCGATGGTGCTGTGCGCCGGGTCCAGCGTGTACTCGCCGGTCAGGGCGGCGAGGTCCGGGTTCACTGCGGCGGCCGGTGCGGTCTCGGCGCCGTTCTTGCGGCTGAAGATGCTCATGACGTGCTCCTTTGGGGGACGGATCGCGGTCCCTGAGGGAGGCCGCGGCTCGAAGCTGTTTAAGATTCAACGAGCTCAACACGAGAGACGGTAGACCTATTCCGTTCGAGTTTCAACATTATTGGGTCTGTGTCGCTCACGGAGGCGCGGCGGGCGCGTCGGCTTCGGTCGACCGGTACCGTGGGTAGCCGCCTACGTCCGTTCGAGGCCCCTCGTCACTCGGGGGATGGCATGTGCCGCCCACCAAGGTGTGATCACTGCGCGTCCCCCACTTTGTGGGAGCCTGACAAGGCCGAGGCCCTCTGAGCAGTCAGAACGGCTGCATCCGGGCTGTGTTCTGTTCAGGGTTACCAGGAAAACGGGCCCGAGACTGTACGGAGTCGACGGCGAGCTTTCCTTGGTGGACTTCGTAAGGTCGCTACATGACCGTTTTGGACGAGGCTGTGGATTCCGGGAGCGAGCCCGCGGACGCGCGCGGGCGGGTCGCCGAACTGCACGAGATCCGCAAGCAGGCGCTCGCGGGCCCGAGCGATAAGGCGACCGAGGCGCAGCACGCCAAGGGCAAGCTGACCGCCCGGGAGCGCATCGAACTGCTTCTGGACCCCGGCTCCTTCCAGGAGGTCGAGCAACTGCGCCGGCACCGGGCGACCGGGTTCGGCCTGGAGTCGAAGAAGCCGTACACCGACGGTGTGATCACCGGTTGGGGCACGGTGGAGGGCCGCACGGTCTTCGTCTACGCCCATGACTTCCGCATCTTCGGCGGCGCGCTGGGCGAGGCCCACGCCACCAAGATCCACAAGATCATGGACATGGCCATCGCGGCCGGGGCGCCGCTGGTCTCCCTCAACGACGGTGCGGGCGCCCGTATCCAGGAGGGCGTGAGCGCGCTCGCCGGCTACGGCGGCATCTTCCAGCGCAACACCAAGGCCTCCGGTGTCATCCCGCAGATCTCGGTGATGCTCGGCCCGTGCGCGGGCGGCGCGGCCTACAGCCCCGCCCTGACGGACTTCGTGTTCATGGTCCGTGAGACCTCGCAGATGTTCATCACCGGCCCGGACGTGGTCAAGGCGGTGACCGGCGAGGAGATCACGCAGAACGGTCTGGGCGGCGCGGACGTCCACGCCGAGACCAGCGGTGTCTGCCACTTCGCGTACGACGACGAGGAGACCTGCATCGCCGAGGTGCGCTACCTCCTCTCCCTGCTCCCGCAGAACAACCGGGAGAACCCGCCGCGGGTGGAGTGCACCGACCCCGTCGACCGCCGCTCGGACGTCCTGCTCGACCTGGTGCCGGCGGACGGCAACCGGCCGTACGACATGGCCAAGGTGATCGAGGAGATCGTCGACGACGGCGAGTACCTCGAGGTCCACGAGCGCTGGGCGCGGAACATCATCTGCGCGCTGGCCCGGCTGGACGGCCAGGTGGTCGGCATCATCGCCAACCAGCCGCAGACGCTCGCCGGTGTGCTCGACATCGAGGCCAGTGAAAAAGCTGCACGTTTTGTGCAGATGTGTGACGCTTTTAACATTCCGTTGGTGACGTTCCTGGACGTTCCCGGGTTCCTTCCGGGTGTCGACCAGGAGCACGGCGGCATCATCCGGCACGGGGCGAAGCTGCTGTACGCGTACTGCAACGCGACCGTGCCGCGGATCTCGCTGATCCTGCGCAAGGCGTACGGAGGTGCGTACATCGTGATGGACAGCCAGTCCATCGGGGCGGACCTCACCTACGCCTGGCCGACCAATGAGATCGCCGTGATGGGCGCGGAGGGCGCGGCCAACGTCATCTTCCGCCGCCAGATCGCCGAGGCGGAGGACGCCGAGGCCATGCGGGCGCGGATGGTCAAGGAGTACAAGTCCGAGCTGATGCACCCGTACTACGCGGCCGAGCGGGGCCTGGTGGACGACGTCATCGACCCTGCCGAGACCCGCGAGGTCCTGATCAGGTCCCTGGCGATGCTGCACGCGAAGCACGCCGACCTGCCGTCCCGCAAGCACGGCAACCCCCCGCAGTAACCGGGCGGACCCACCGCGGCAACCCCGCGGACCCCTCTCTCACGGAGACTGACACCCATGAGCAACCCTGACATCCGCGTCGAGAAGGGCCACGCCGAGCCCGAGGAAGTGGCCGCCATCACGGCCGTCCTCCTGGCCCGCGCCGCGGCCCAGCCCACGGCCACGACCGCGTCCCACCGGGGCCGCGCCAAGGCAGGCTGGCGCCGCCTCGAGCGCGAACCGGGCTTCCGCGCCCCGCACAGCTGGCACGCGTAGCCGCGCCGCCCGAGCCGTTGCTGAAGGGCCCCTCCGCTTGCGGAGGGGCCCTTCTTGCTGCGCCGGAAAAAGGGCGAGGGCCCCTCCGCAAGAAGGGGCCCTTGGGTGCGCCCACCAAGGGGCGCCAGGAACTGCGCGACCAGCCAGGTGCGGGCCCGCAGGCGGCGTGCGGCATACGGGGCAGCCCGGTAGACGAAGACTGCGCCTAACGAAGCCGAGCCATCAGCGCGTGCTCCACGAGGGTGATCAGCGCACTCTTCGCGTCCGCACGGTGCCGGGCGTCCGTGGTGATGATCGGGGTGTCGGGGCCGATCTGCAGCGCCTCGCGCACCTCGTCGGGCGTGTAGGGCTGGTGTCCGTCGAAACCGTTCAGAGCGATGACGAACGGAAGACCCGAGTTCTCGAAGTAGTCGACCGCGGGGAAGCAGTCGGCCAGGCGCCGGGTGTCCACCAGGACGATCGCGCCGATCGCGCCGCGGACCAGGTCGTCCCACATGAACCAGAAGCGGTCCTGGCCCGGCGTACCGAAGAGGTAGAGGATCAGGTCCTGGTCGAGGGTGATACGGCCGAAGTCCATCGCCACCGTGGTGGTGGTCTTGTCCCCGGTGTGGGTGAGGTCGTCGATGCCCGCCGAAGCAGACGTCATGACGGCCTCCGTGCGCAGCGGGTTGATCTCCGAGACGGCGCCGACGAACGTGGTCTTGCCCACGCCGAAGCCGCCCGCCACCACGATCTTCGCGGAGGTGGTGGAGCGGGAAGGACCGCCGCTAGAGCTTGCGAAGTCCACTGAGCACCCTTTCGAGCAGTGTCACGTCTGGCTGGCCGCCGGCGTTCTCGTCGCCGCCGGGCTGATGGATGGCGACCAGGCCCGCCTCCGCCAAGTCGGCGACGAGGATCCTGGCCACGCCGAGAGGGATCGTGAGGAGAGCCGAGATCTCGGCCACCGACTTGATTTCCCGGCACAGGTTGCAGATCCGCTGATGCTCGGGCAACTGGCCCTGCATCTGGTGCGGTTGTGCGGTGGTGTGCACCAGCGCCTCGATGGCGAGCTGGTAGCGCGGCCTGGTGCGGCCGCCCGTCATGGCGTACGGACGCACCAGAGGGTTGTTCGAGGACCCGGCGGGCGCCGGCTCGGGGGAGCGGCGCTGCGGCTGCACGGGCTGGATACGCGGTGCCGGCGGCTGGTCGTACGGCGACGGACCCGGACCCTGGGGGCCCTGCGGCGCGTACGGCTGGCGCCACTGGCCCGGCGCGGAGGGGAAGTCGTACCGGTTCTGGTCACCCTGGCCCGGGCCCTGACCGGGGCCGTAGGACCAGTTGCCGGTAGGCGAACCGCCTGGGGGTGTTGCCACGTTCTCTCCTCCTCCGACTGCGCCGGGCACCCATGCCTGTGGAAGCCGCGTCCCGAAACCTTACGGCCCCGGGACGCTCAAACGCACCGTCCGTCTTCTAGTTGAGAAGGCTGCCCTGGAGCTCCGCACGAAGGTCCGGAGTCAGGACCGTACCGGCACGATCGACCAGAAGCGCCATCTCGTACCCAATGAGGCCGATGTCCGCCTCCGGGTGTGCGAGAACCGCGAGCGACGAACCGTCGGAAATGGACATGATGAACAGGAATCCCCGCTCCATCTCCACAACCGTCTGGTTCACACTGCCGCCCTCGAAGATGCGGGAGGCACCCGCGGTCAGCGAGGTCAGACCGGAGGCGACGGCCGCCAGTTGGTCGGCGCGATCGCGCGGAAAGCCTTCGGACATCGCCAGAAGGAGTCCGTCGGCGGAGACCACCACCGTGTGGGACACCCCGGGGGTGTTGTCCACGAAGTTGGTGATCAACCAGTTCAGGTTCTGTGCCGCCTGGCTCATCGGGCTCACACTAACGCTCCTGGTTGTAGGTGCTGTCAGGACCGAAGCCCTGGCCGTTCGTTTCACTGCCTGCTCGGCGTCCCCGCTGGACGCCTCGGCGCAGGTTGCTCAGCCTGCCCCTGACGTCCTCGGGGGCACGGGAGACCTGGGGGCCTCCCTGCGGGGTCGCCTCCGCGGCGCCCTCGATCAGGTTCGCCTTGGGTACCCGTCGAGGCAGACCGGAAGCGGTGACCCCGCCCGCCTTGGGCTTCCGGAGCTGCGCTGCCTGCTGCCACCGCTCGTCGTTCGCGGAGCGCCAGTCGCCGCCCGTCTCCTTGGCCGCCGGCGGATCCTGGGTCACGGGCTGGGGCCGGCCGGCGGTGCCGTTCGCGGTGGAGCCGCGGCGGGGCAGTCCGGCATCGGTCAGCTCGTGGCCGGCGGAGGGGGCCGGTCCCGGACGGTCGAAGCCTACGCGGTCCCGCTCACTTACGTCACCGGCCTGCGCGGATTCCGGTTCGGGAGCGTACTCGGAGCGGTAGCCGCTCTGGAAGTCGTCCCGCTGGGGCCAGTCGTCCTGGTACGACGACTCCTCCAAGGAGGAGAACGTCTCCGCAGGGCCGGACCGGTCCGCCGTACGGCCCTCCGGCACCTGTTCCGCATACGCGGGCTCCGGGTAGCCGCCACCGGACGGGAAGCCGTCGTTCTGCGGCAGGCCGCCGTTCTGGGAGAAGTACGGATCCTGGTACGCGGTCTGCTGGGGCTCCGCGTACGCCGTCTGCTGGTCGTACGCCGCCCGCTGCTCTTCGTACGCGTGCTGTCCGTTGTCGTACGGGGACTGGCCGTTGTCGTACGCGTGCTGTCCGTCGCCGTACGCCGGCTGCTGCGTTTCGAAGCCGTCCTGGTACGAGGGAGCGGTCCGATCACCTTCCTGCGGCTCCTGCGGCCGGTTGGTGCCCTGGACCTGAGCCTCCAGGGCCGCACGGCGCTCCTCGCGCATCAGCGAGCGGCCGACGGGGTCCAAGTCCCGTATGTCGTTCGGGACCTCGGTGTAGCGGCTGTCGTCGAAGCCCAGCTCCGCCGCCGTCCGCAGCGGCTGCCCGTCGAAGCTCTCACCGTGGAAGGTCTGCTGCGGGATGATCTGGGAGACGGTGAACTCGTCGCGCTCCAGCGGCTGTTCACCGCCACCGCCGTGGGTGATGGCGTCGGGCAGCATGACCAGCGAGGTGGTGCCGGCCTGTTCGCCCGAGGGGCGCAGCTGGACCCGGATGCCGTGCCGGTCGGACAGCCGGCCGACCACGAACAGGCCCATGCGCTGCGAGATCGCGGCGTCCACGGTCGGCGGGTTGGCCAGCTTGTGGTTGATGTCCGCGAAGTCCTCGGCGGTCAGGCCGATGCCCTTGTCGTGGATCTCGACCATGATGCGGCCGTCGGGGAGACGGGTCGCGGTCACGCGGACCTTGGTCTGCGGCGAGGAGAACGTCGTGGCGTTCTCCAGCAGCTCCGCGAGCAGGTGCACGAGGTCGGTCACGGCGCGGCCGTGGATCTCGGCCTCCGGGACGCCGGACAGCTCGATGCGCTCGTACTGCTCCACCTCGGAGGAGGCGGCGCGCAGGACGTCGATCAGCGGGACCGGCTGGTCCCAGCGGCGGCCGGGCTCCTCGCCGGCGAGGACGAGGAGGTTCTCGCCGTTGCGGCGCATACGGGTCGCGAGGTGGTCCAGCTTGAACAGGTTCTCCAGCTGGTCCGGGTCGGCCTCGTTGTTCTCCAGCTCGGTGATCAGGGTCAGCTGGCCCTCGATCAGCGACTGGTTGCGGCGCGAGAGGTTGGTGAAGATCGCGTTGATGTTGCCCCGCAGCAGGGCCTGCTCGGCGGCGAGCCGGACGGCCTCGCGGTGGACCTGGTCGAAGGCGCGGGCGACCTCGCCGATCTCGTCCGTGGAGGAGATCGGGATGGGCGCGACCCGGGTGTCGACACGGCCGGGGTCGGTGCGCGAGAGCTGGTCGACCAGCATCGGCAGGCGCTGCTCGGCGACACCGAAGGCCGCGTTGCGCAGCTGGCGCATCGAGCGGCTCATCTGGCGGGCCATGAGGCCGGCGATGATGAACGCGGCCAGCAGGGCGACGACGACGATGGCGCCGGTGACGAACGCGGACTGCTTGGCGTTGTCGGCGATGGCCGAGGCGTCCGCCACGGCCTTGTCGGCCATGTCCGACTCGATCTGGCGGTACGCGTTGAACTTGAGGGTGTTGACCGCCCACCAGTTCTGCGGCGTGATGCCCTGCTGGGCGAGCGCGGCGCGGGCGGTGGTGCCGGTGGACGGCAGCGAGGCGAGGGCCGCGACCATCTTGGTCGGGTCCGACGGCGGGGGCACGTAGCTCGGGTCCTTGGCTTTGGCCTGCTGGGCCATTGCCGCGCCGTCGGACTGGATCTTCTTCTCGAGGACCGTGAGCTTGTCGGCGTCCGCCTGGGTACCGCCGCCGATGTACTCCTCGACGGCGATGCCTTCGAGGTAGGCGTACGAGGACAGCGCGACGCGCTGCTTGGCGAGGCTGGTGTCCGAGGTGCCGGGCTTGATCAGCATGTGCATGCCGATCGAGCGCTCCAGGGACAGAGCGGCCTTCGTCAGGGAGATGGCGTAGACGGTGCGGCCGTAGCTGGTGATGTTGCCGGTGCCCAGACCGAGCTCGTTGGCGAACTCCATCAGTGGGTGCTGGACCTGGACGTAGCCCTCTTCGGTCTGCACCCCGCTCAGGGCGGCGGTGTAGGCGCCCTGGCGCAACGCCGGCAGCTTGGTCTCGGCCTTACGGAAGATGGAGAGGCGGCGCTCCAGGCCCGACTTGTGGGGCATGTTCTGGGCTGCCTGGTCGAAGGCCTTGGCGGCCTGGTCCGTGGCACCGCGTGCCTGGACGACCGTCGAGTCGTTCTGGCCCTTGCCCTGGAGGAGGGGTGCGGCGCTGACGTCGCGCTCGGTGATGAGCGCGTTGGCGTAGGTCAGGGACGCCTGGACGAGACGGGCCGTGTTCTCCGCGTCCCGCGCCTGTCGCCAGGTGTCGATCGAGCTCTTCACCTGGAAGCCGCCCATCACCAGGCCGACCAGCACGGGTATGAGCAGGATCGCGTTCAGCCTGGTCGGCACGCGCCAGTTGCGCGGGGAGAAGCGGCTGCCCTTGGGCGGGAGAGCCGTCGCCTCCGGGCCGGGCACTTGTGCGGGTGCCGCTCCGCGCGGCGGCGGGGTGAAGTTGCCCCGCGCCGACGGCTCGGGACCGTTCTTGCTTCGCCTCACTCGACCAACAACCTCTCGGCGACGGCACCTACGTCGTGCCGCGGTGTCTCCAGAGCCCTGTCCGAGACTTGTACGTCTTTGACTACTGGGCAGTTCAGGCATTCCAGCACGTCGACCTGCGCGATTCCAAACACTCGGAATCCGGGATTCCGAACGCCGGATGCCCTAGATAAAACGGTCATAAAGAGCGAGCCCCGCCAAAAGGCGGGGCTTTTGTGAGCGCAGCGGTACCGACCGACCGCGCGGTGTGTCGGTACCACCGAATTTCTCTGTCGAAACGTTATGAACACCGGGGCCGACCGTGTCAAACGCCACAGCCGGCGCCCGATGATCTACGACAACTGCCGTGTGGTGCCGCCGACTTGATCTACCGCAGGCGGGCCATGAGCGCATGTTCCACCAGCGTGATCAGCGCACTCTTCGCGTCCGCACGGTGGCGGGCGTCCGTCGTGATGATCGGGGTGTCCGGGCCGATCTGCAGCGCTTCCCGCACTTCGTCGGGCGTGTACGGCTGGTGCCCGTCGAAACCGTTGAGCGCGATCACGAACGGAAGACCCGAGTTCTCGAAGTAGTCGACGGCGGGGAAGCAGTCGGCCAGGCGCCGGGTGTCCACGAGCACCACCGCGCCGATCGCGCCGCGGACCAGGTCGTCCCACATGAACCAGAAGCGGTCCTGGCCCGGCGTACCGAAGAGATAGAGGATCAGGTCCTGGTCGAGGGTGATACGGCCGAAGTCCATCGCCACCGTGGTGGTGGTCTTGTCCCCGGTGTGGGTGAGGTCGTCGATGCCCGCCGACGCGGAGGTCATCACGGCCTCGGTGCGCAGCGGGTTGATCTCCGAGACGGCGCCCACGAACGTGGTCTTGCCGACGCCGAAGCCGCCCGCCACCACGATCTTCGCGGAGGTGGTCGCCCGCCCTCCGTCAGAGCTTGCGAAGTCCACTGAGCACCCTTTCGAGCAGTGTCACGTCCGGCGCGCCGCCGTTGTTCTCGTCGCCACCCGGCTGGTGGATCGCGACGAGTCCGGCCTCGGCGAGGTCCGCGACGAGAATCCGGGCCACACCGAGCGGCATGGCCAACAGCGCCGACACCTCGGCCACCGACTTCACCTCGCGGCACAGGTGGCAGATCCGCTGGTGCTCCGGCAGCAGTCCCATCAGCTGGGCCGGGTCGGCCGTGGTGCTGATCAGCGCCTCGATCGCGAGCTGATAGCGCGGCCGGGTCCGGCCGCCCGTCATCGCGTACGGACGGACCAGCGGCTGGTCGCCCTCGTCCCCGTACGGCTCTGCGTACGGATCGTGAGAGGCGGTGGGCGGGGTCATGAATCCTCCGGGCGGGACAGCAAGTCGGTCGGGCTAGCCGTCTGACGGGGCCGGTGGGGGGACTGTGGCGGCCTGACGGTGATTTCGTGAGGTGGGTGGTACCGGGGCCGGTCAGTGGAGCAGACTGCCCTGGAGCTCGGCGCGCAGGTCGGGGGTGAGTACCGCGCCCGCGCGGTCGACCAGGAGCGCCATCTCGTAGCCGACCAGGCCGATGTCGCACTCCGGGTGGGCGAGCACGGCGAGGGACGAGCCGTCCGAGATGGACATCAGGAACAAGAAGCCGCGTTCCATCTCGACGACGGTCTGTGCCACGGTGCCGCCCTCGAAGATCCGGGAGGCCCCTGCCGTCAGCGACGTGAGCCCGGAGGCCACGGCCGCGAGCTGGTCGGCGCGGTCACGGGGGAAGCCCTCCGACAGCGCCAGCAGGAGACCGTCGGCGGACACGACGACGGTGTGGGACACCCCGGGGGTGTTGTCCACGAAGTTGGTGATCAACCAGTTGAGGTTCTGTGCCGCCTGGCTCATCGGGCTCAACTAACGCTCCTGCTGGTGAGTGGGGCTGGGGAAGCTGCCGGTCTGGCCGGTACCGGCCTGGCGACCCTGGGCGATGCCCCGTCGGAGATTGGTCAGCCGACCGCGCACCTCGTCGGGGGCGCGCGAGACCTGCGGACCGCTGTGGTGCTGTTGCTGCTGGGCCGTGCCCGGCACGAGGTTCGCACGCGGGACCCGGCGCGGCAGGCCGGAGGTGGTGACCCCGCCGGAGGCGGGCTGCCGCACGCGCTCGGCCTGGCGGACGAGCTCGTCGTTAGGGGAGGTCCGCCAGGCCGAACCGGCCGGACGCTGGGGACCCGGGGAGGGCTGGGCCGGGGGCGCGGCCTGCGGCGGCGTGGAGGCGCCGCCCTGCTGCCGCTCGCGGAACCAGTTGGTCTCGAGCGTGTCGTACAGCGGCGTGCGTCCGTCGCCGGGGCTCGCCGCCGGCGGCAGGGCCTCGGGCTCCTGGCGGTGCTGAGGCTGCTGGGGGCCGGCGGCCGGGGCGCGCCGTAGGCGTCACCGCCCGCCTGCGGACGCTCGAACTGCCCGGTGGACGACGGCTCCTGGCGGTTGCCGAAGCCCGGGGACGCGAACTGGCCCGTGCTGGAGCCGTCGTAGCCCTGCGGGGGGAACTGGCCCGTCGGAGCCGGGCCCTGGGCGCGGCCCGGCGCCGGGAAGCGGCCCGTGTCCTGGCCCTGTCCGGCCGCCGGGTAGTGGCCCGTGGGGCCGCCCGCGCCCGGGGCGCCGAACACGTCGGATCGGACGAACTGCCCGTTGTCCGCGGCGTCGGCGGCGGGGCGCGGGGCGTTGAAGTCCGGCCGGGGGAACTCGGAGGTGGAGCCGGGGCCCTGTCGGTCGTCGATCCGCGGGAACTGCTGTCGCTCGTCGACGCGCGGGAACTCCGCCGTCGAACCGGGGACCTGGCGGTCGTCGATCCGCGGCATGGGCGAGGTCGAGGTCAGCGGGTCCGGCTCCTCATGGCCGCGCGGGGCGTCCAGCGAGGCGCGCGGCACCGGCGGCTGCGCGTTCTCGTCGCTCCAGCTCGGCGTGCGCTGCTGCGCGCGGCACCAGGCAGCTCCGGCCGCGAACCGCCACGCCCGGGCAGCTGCGGACGGCGACGGCCACCGCGCTCCTTGGGCTGCTGCGACTGCTGCTGCTGAGGTTGCTGCGGCGGTACGGGGGCGCTGTCGCCGAACCCGGCCGGGCGCAGACCCGGGCCGCCGTCGCCGAAGCCGCCCTGCCGGGAACCGGGCTCCTGGAAGGGCTGGGCAGCCTGCAGTCCCTGCGGGCCGCTCTGGCCGAAGGCTCCGGTGCCCGCGCCCGCCGGGGCCGGACGGCCCTGCGGGGAGACGGGGGCATGCGCTCCACCGGGGCCGCCGGGGCGGCCACCGGGGAAGGTGCCGGGCAGCGCGGCGCGCGGGCCCTGACCGGCGCCCACCTGCCCACGCTCCGGGGCGGCGTCGAGTCCGGGGCCACCGGCGGACCGGTTGCCCTGCTGCGCCTGGCGACGGGCCGCGGCCGCGCCGGCGGCGGCCTGCGCGGCGGCCGGGCCACCGGTGTGCGGGGCGCCCTGGCCCGGCTTGCCCGGGGCGGGCTTCTTGCCGCCCTGGGCGACGTCGACCGGGAGCATGACCAGCGCGGTCGTGCCACCGGAGTCGGACGGGCGCAGCTGGATGCGGATGCCGTGGCGCTGCGACAGACGGCCGACCACGAACAGACCCATGCGGCGGGACACCGACACGTCCACGGTGGGCGGCGAGGCGAGCCGCTCGTTGATCGCCGCGAGGTCCTCGGGCGACAGACCGATACCGGTGTCGTGGATCTCGATCAGGACGCGGCCGTCGGGCAGTGCGTGACCGGTGACCTTGACCTTGGTCTGCGGCGAGGAGAACGAGGTGGCGTTCTCGAGGAGCTCGGCGAGCAGGTGCACGAGGTCGTTGACGACGCGGCCGGCGACCTCGGTGGCCGGGACCGCGGCGAGCTCGATGCGCTCGTACTGCTCCACCTCGGACGCGGCGGCGCGGAGCACGTCGACCAGGGGGACCGGGCGGGTCCAGCGGCGGCCCGGCTCCTCACCGGCGAGAACGAGGAGGTTCTCACCGTTACGGCGCATACGCGTCGCGAGGTGGTCGAGCTTGAACAGCGAGGACAGCTGGTCCGGGTCGGCCTCGCGGGACTCGAGTTCGGAGATCAGCGACAGCTGGCGCTGGATCAGACCCTGGGAGCGGCGCGAGAGGTTGGTGAACATCGCGTTGACGTTGCCCCGCAGCAGGGCCTGCTCGGCGGCGAGGCGGACCGCCTCGCGGTGCACGTCGTCGAAGGCCGCGGCCACCTGGCCGATCTCGTCCCGGGAGTGCACACCGACCGACTCCACGGACGTGTCGACGTCCTGCGGGTCGGACTCGGACAGCTGCTTGACCAGCTCGGGCAGGCGTTCCTGGGCGACCTTGGTCGCGGTCTCCTGGAGCCGCCGCAGCGAGCGGATCATGGAGCGGGCCACGACGAAGGCGCCGACGAGGGAGACACCGAGGACCAGGAGGATCAGCGCACCGGAGATGATCGCCTCTCGCTCAGAGACGTTCTTCAGCTCGCGGGCCTTCTGCTCCATCTGCTCCAGGAGCGTGCCCTCGATGCTCTTCATCTGCTGGATCTTGGTCGAGTCGTCGTCGACCCAGTCCTTGTACGAGCGCTTGTCCTGCGACTCCAGGCCGTTGGCGCTCTTCAGCACGCGGCCGGCGTACTGGTCGGCGGCCTCGATCGTCGGGCTGCCCTGGTCGATCGGCTTCGTCAGGTCCTCGGCGCCGTCGCCGTAGATGCTGCGGAAGCTGTCCAGCTCGGAGTCCTGGCTCTCCAGGGCCGAGAGGGCGTACTGGCGGTCGTTCTCGGAGAGCTGGCCGAACGTGGTGTTGCTCGCGGGCAGGGCCGCCGCGATCACCGCGCGCTGCATCGACGCGTACTCCTTGGCGGTGGAGAAGGCCGCCAGGGCGCGGGTGCGCTGGATCATCTCCGGGTTGCTGGTGGCCTGCGCCATGTCCTGGGACAGGCTGAGCAGGCCGGTGATCAGACGGTGGTAGGCCTCGACCGTCTGCGTGGAGTTCTTCGGGTCCTTGTAGGCGTTGGCGCGTATCGCGCTGAGGTTGTTCAGCTCGCTCGCGATACCGACGATGCTGTCGCGCACGCCGGAGAGCTGGCCGCTGCCGGAGGCGTCGCCGATCTCCTGGGTGCCCTCAAGGAAGGCGGAGCGGGCGCGGTTGGTCTTGTCGCGGACGCCCTTGACCGTGTAGTCGCTCGCGGTCGCGCCATGGGCGAGCGGGCCGGCGGACTGGTCGCGCTCGTCCTGGAGCGCCTCCGCGAGCTGCGTCGCCTGCCGGGTCATGTCAGTCAGCAGCTTCATGTTGTCGAGCTGCTGGATCTGGTCCACGTTGTCGCTGATGCGCAGGGCACCGAGCGAGGTCGCCGCGACCACGGGGAGCGCCAGCAGTGACACAAGGCGCGTGGAGATGCGCCAGTTGCGCAGCGCCAGGCGTGAACCGGCGTCGACCGGGGGAGTGCTGCCCTTGGGCGCCGCAGGCGCGGGGGCGGCGTGGTCGACGTGCCGGGCGTGGGCGCGCCGGTGCGCCCGGGCCGCTCGGGGCCGCCGGCGGCCGGTGCCGGTCCCGGGTTCTGGGCGTGCTGGGGCGAGGAACCGCGGTCGGTCCCGCCGTGCGGCTCCGGCTCCGCCGAAGCGCTGCCATCCCTCTTGAAACGTCCCTGCACTAGCGTCGCAACCTCTGGACCAGGCGCCCCTCCGCGCGAGCGGTGGGACGGTGTCGGCGTCGTGGGGAGCGCCCTGAATACGCTCCCCGGGTGGTCGTGAGTGACCGGCGCTGGCTCCCCCTTCCCGCCGCTCTTCGGCGCTGCGTTGCGCCCCCTGTGCGCCGGTGCGATCCCGCGGCGGTCCGTGGAATTCCAGCACAGTGCCGGATCTCCAACAAGGCCAACGGGCGAGCGTGTGACCACCGTGACACCTTGTGAGTGGCGCGTCACGGGACGTAGAAAGTGATCCCGTACATAACGGGCGCATGCGGACGAGGCATTGATGTGTGTCCGGTGTCCCAGTCGCCATGATCAGGAGCGGAATGCGGGCTTCAATGGAGCAATGTCCGTTTCGCTGACGGAGGTTGCTGGTGTCGAATGCCCCTTTTGTCTGTCCGTCAGTGAGCAAACTCACACGGTGATCAGACCCTCTTCAGGGCTTTGCGTGGGAATTGGATGTTTAGCCTGACGCTTTACAGGGATGGCGAATCCGACAACCCGCGCCCCGGCGACGGCCCTTGAGGCCCGCCCGGCGCCCGCAACGACGAGGTCAACGACAACAGTGAAGACCACGATGATGTTCCGCACCATAGCGAACCCGCGGCGGACGACGCTGGTGCACCTCACCGACGCCGAGGAGCTGCAGGTGCCGGCGACCCCGGAACACTCCGTCGACCTTCCCACCCAGACCGCCAATCCCAAGCGCACCGTCCTCATGGAGGTCCCGGTCCAGGCCTCCGTCGCGCAGTAGTACGCGCGTCGGGCGCCGCACGCTCAACGGGACGAGGGCAATCGTGGGGCGCCCGCGTATGCCGTGCCGGATCGAGCGGCCCCGGTGAGCGGCCGCTCACCGCCGGTAGGCGGATGACCGTCTCCCGACGCGTACCGCCGATCAGGCACGAGTCCGGCGGTGCCCGCCGGTGACGCCCGGATTCGGCGGTGGCCGCCGACCCGTACGGCCTGCCGGCGGCCGTCGGCCCGTACGCCGGAGACCCCCCGCCCCATCCCTACCGGACCCGTGGCGCCCGTAAAGCGCGAGGTGCGCGCCCCTTGCCGCGTTAGCCTGGAGCGTCAGACTCCAGCCAGCTCAGTTAAGGGGCGCAAGGATCCCGTGCGCATCGCCAGATTCTCCATCGACGGGAACGTCGCCTTCGGCGCGGTCGAGGGTGACAAGCCGGACGAGCTCGTCCTCGACATCATCAAGGGCATCCCGTTCGCGGACTTCGAGCTCTCCGGCACCAAGGTCCCGCTGAGCAAGGTCAGGCTGTTGCCGCCGGTGCTCCCCAACAAGGTCGTGGCCTTCGGCCGGAACTACGCGGAGCACGCGCGCGAGCTGGGCAACGAGGTCCCCGAGGCCCCGTTCGCCTTCTTCAAGCCGTCCACCTCGGTGATCGGCCCCGGCGACGAGATCGCCTACCCCTCCTTCTCCCGGGAACTGCACCACGAGGCCGAGCTGGCCGTGGTGATCGGCCGCATGTGCCGCGAGGTCCCGCGCGAGCGCGTCAAGGACGTGATCCTCGGCTACACCTGCGCCAACGACGTCACCGCGCGCGACGTCCAGCGCCGCGAGAAGCAGTGGGCCCGGGCCAAGGGCTTCGACACCTCCTGCCCGCTCGGCCCCTGGGTGGAGACCGACGTCGACCCGGGCGACCTCACCATCCAGCTCACGGTCAACGGCGAACAGCGCCAGCTCGGCCGCACGAGCGAGATGATCCACCCGATCGAGGACCTGATCGTCAACATCTCCGAGGCCATGACGCTGCTCCCCGGCGACGTGATCCTCACGGGCACCCCCGCGGGGGTCGGCCCCCTCAACGTCGGCGACGAGGTCGCCGTCACCATCGAAGGCATCGGCACTCTCACCAACAAGGTGATCAAGCGTGGCTAACGGATCCGTCCGCGTACGTTTCTGTCCGTCCCCGACCGGCAACCCCCACGTGGGCCTGGTCCGCACCGCCCTGTTCAACTGGGCGTTCGCCCGCCACACCGGCGGCACGTTCGTCTTCCGCATCGAGGACACGGACGCGGCCCGCGACTCCGAGGAGTCGTACGTCCAGCTGCTGGACTCGCTGCGCTGGCTGGGCTTCGACTGGGACGAGGGCCCCGAGGTCGGCGGCCCCCACGCGCCGTACCGCCAGTCCCAGCGGATGGACCTCTACAAGGACGTCGCGAAGAAGCTCCTGGACGGCCGGTACGCCTACCACTGCTACTGCACCACGGAGGAGCTGGACGCCCGCCGTGACGCCGCCCGCGCCGCCGGGAAGCCGTCCGGGTACGACGGGCACTGCCGCGAGCTGACCGCCGAGCAGGTGGCGGCGTACGAGGCCGAGGGCCGCACGCCCATCGTCCGCTTCCGCATGCCCGACGAGCCGATCACCTTCACCGACCTGGTCCGCGGCGAGCTGACCTTCACGCCGGAGAACGTGCCGGACTACGGCATCGTCCGCGCCAACGGCGCCCCCCTCTACACGCTCGTCAACCCGGTCGACGACGCCCTGATGGAGATCACCCACGTCCTGCGCGGCGAGGACCTGCTCTCCTCCACGCCACGGCAGATCGCCCTGTACAAGGCGCTGATCGAGCTCGGCATCGCCAAGGCCGTGCCCGAGTTCGGCCACCTCCCGTACGTGATGGGCGAGGGCAACAAGAAGCTGTCGAAGCGCGACCCGCAGTCGTCGCTGAACCTGTACCGCGAGCAGGGCTTCCTCCCCGAGGGCCTGCTCAACTACCTCTCCCTGCTGGGCTGGTCGCTCGCCCCCGACCGCGACATCTTCTCGGTCGAGGAGATGGTCGCCGCCTTCGACATCGCGGACGTGAACCCGAACCCGGCCCGCTTCGACCTGAAGAAGGCCGAGGCGATCAACGCCGACCACATCCGGCTGCTCGACGTGAAGGACTTCACCGAGCGCTGCCGGACGTGGCTGAAGGCCCCGTTCGCCCCGTGGGCGCCGGAGGACTTCGACGAGGCGAAGTGGCAGGCGATCGCGCCGCACGCGCAGACCCGCGTCAAGGTCCTGTCCGAGATCACCGACAACGTCGACTTCCTGTTCCTGCCGGAGCCGGCGTTCGACGAGGCGAGCTGGACCAAGGCGATGAAGGAGGGCTCCGACGCCCTGCTGACCACGGCCCGCGCCAAGCTCTTGCAGGCCGACTGGAGCAGCCCGGAGTCGCTGAAGGACGCCGTGCTGGCGGCCGGCGAGGAGCACGGCCTCAAGCTCGGCAAGGCCCAGGCCCCGGTCCGCGTGGCCGTCACCGGCCGCACGGTAGGCCTGCCCCTCTTCGAGTCCCTGCAGGTCCTGGGCAAGGAGAAGACGATCGCGCGCATCGACGCGGCGCTGGTGAAGCTGGCGGCGTAAGTACGCCGAAGGGGCGGCACCCGGACTCCGGGTGCCGCCCCTTGGGCGTACGTCGGGCGGCGTCGTTCTCGGCGATCGGGTAGTGGCTCTCGTCGAAGGTCTCCAGGACCACGACGACCATGATCGCGCCCGCCACCATGTACTCGAGTACGACGCCGGGGAGCCACGTAAGCCCTGCGCAGATGCCCGTCCGGGCCGAGCTGGGCGGTAGCCGTCTTGTGGAACGGGTCACGGGCCAGTACGCGCAGCGCCTCGTCCAACTGAACCCGGCGCTCCGCGGGCAGGGGTTCGTACGTCGCGCGGACCTCGACGGTGAACTGGACGCGGCACTCGGTCATGGGCTGTGGCCCGGTCTTTCGCTCGTCGGTTCCGCCACGCTACGACGTCTGCGGGCCACCGAATCCTGGAAACCGGCAGAGGCGTCACCGGTCCGAGTTACTGTCGGGCCATGAGTATTCGGGCCGTGGTCTGGGACGTCGACGACACCCTCTTCGACTACACCACCGCCGACCGAGTCGGAATGCGTGCCCATCTGGCGGCCGAGGGCCAGCTGGACGGCTTCGCGACCGCCGAGCAGGCCATCGCCCGCTGGCGGGAGATCACCGACGCGCAGTGGGCGCGGTACGCGGCGGGGGAGGTTTCCTTCGAGGGGCAGCGGCGCGACCGGGTGCGGGTCTTTCTGGGGAAGGACCTGACCGACGACGAGGCCGACGCCTGGTTCCGGCGGTACCGGGAGCACTACGAGGCCGCCTGGGCGCTCTTCCCGGACGTCCTGCCCGTCCTCGACGCCCTCGCCGCCAGCCACCGACACGCCGTGCTGTCCAACTCCAGCGTCCACGTCCAGGAGCACAAGCTCCGCACCCTCGGCGTCCGCGAGCGCTTCGAGGCCGTGCTGTGCGCCGCCGAGCTGGGCGTCTCCAAGCCGGACGCCCGGGCCTTCCGTGCCGCCTGCGACGCGCTGGGGCTCGCCCCCCCACCAGGTGGCGTACGTCGGAGACCATCCGGAGATCGACGGGCGGGGCGCCGCCGAGGCGGGTCTGCTTTCGGTCTGGATCTGCCGTGACACGGCGCTGATCAGCGGTGACGCCATCGAGGGCCGCCATCGGATCTCGTCCCTCGCCGAACTCCCCGCGATCCTCCGCGCCGATACCCGTTTTGGAGCGCCGTCCACCTTCAGGTAATGTTCTTCCTGCGCCGCGGGGAGCGGGCCGGAAGGCCGGAACTCAGCAGCGTAGAACTAGAACAAGATCCCCTCAGGGGCTTGCGTTCCAGTGGCCTATGGTGTAATTGGCAGCACGACTGATTCTGGTTCAGTTAGTCTTGGTTCGAGTCCAGGTAGGCCAGCTCGCAGAGCTCATCTGCACCCGCGGATCTCATCCGCAAGCCCCCGTTGTGTAGCGGCCTAGCACGCTGCCCTCTCAAGGCAGTAGCGCCGGTTCGAATCCGGTCGGGGGTACGGATCCTTCCAGGATCACATGGGCCCCCGTTGTGTAGCGGCCTAGCACGCCGCCCTCTCAAGGCGGTAGCGCCGGTTCGAATCCGGTCGGGGGTACTGAAAGGTCTAAACCACCTTTGGTCTATGGTGTAATTGGCAGCACGACTGATTCTGGTTCAGTTAGTCTTGGTTCGAGTCCAGGTAGACCAGCTGATCTGCGGAAACGCATGATCCTCGCCCCCGTTGTGTAGCGGCCTAGCACGCCGCCCTCTCAAGGCGGTAGCGCCGGTTCGAATCCGGTCGGGGGTACGCAGTCGGAAGGGCCCTCCCTCGGGAGGGCCCTTATCCGTGGGTCACTTCCCGCCGAACCGGCGGCGCGACTCCTCCGCCTCCGCCAGTCGGCGCAGACTCAGCAGCACCGGCTCGTACAGCACGGTGAGTGCCACGGCCGCCTCCACCTGTTCGTCCGGCGTCTCGTAGCGCTCCACAACGTCCAGGTCGGTGACGGCGATCCGCTGCATCGCGCGGGCGTAGGGTTCCAAGTCCTCCAGGGCGCAGGGGTAACCGAGCCGCGACAGTGCGACGATCGCGGTCACCAGCATGTCGTACGCGGGTGCCGTCGGCGTGTCGCCGGACGCGCCGCAGTGGTTCCAGCCGAGCCGGTCCAGCAATTGGCCGGCGGTGCGCCGGGCCGCCTCCGTGGCCGGGTCGGACTCATCGGGGGCCGGGCCGTGGGGCAGGGCCCATACGGCGACCCCCAGGCGTCTGTTGCGGTCCAGGTCCTCCTCCTGCAGGGCGGCGAGCACCTCACGGGCGGAATTCACCGGGATCCGGCCCACCTGGATCAGTGCTCGCACCAGCCTCAGCCGCCGCAGGTGTTCCTCGTCGTACTCGGCCTGCGTGACCGTGATCCGGCGGCCGGGGTGCAGCAGCCCTTCGCGCAGGTAGTACTTGATCGTCGCCGTCGAGACGCCGCTGCGCGCGCTCAGCTCCGCCAGTCGCATTTCCGTCCCGCACCTCATTCCTCTTGCGAGCCCCGTTGGAGAGTGTCACTATCCAATCATGGATAGTAGAGCTATCCGACATTCGGGCAAGCCGAGACGGCGTGACTGGGGGAATCACATGGGTGCCAAGCCGATCGAGGGGCGCATGGCCGCTGCGAGCGAGGACGGCGTGGTCGTCTTCCTCATCGGGCTGCGCATCAACAGCTTTGCGGCGGTGCGCAGTTGGTGGCCGGCGTTCAGGGCGATGGGGCCGATGCTCGCGGAGCTCTCCCGCGAGAAGGGCAGCGGGCTGCTCGGCTTCAAGACCCTGCTGGGCGGGCCGCGCGAGACCTACATGGTGCAGTACTGGGAGTCGAAGGAGAAGCTCCTCGCGTACGCCGCAGCGCAGGACAAGAACCACCGGCCTGCCTGGGCCGCTTTCAACCGGCGGGTGCGCGAGGGGAAGGGCAAGGTCGGCATCTGGCACGAGACGTACGTCGTGCCGGCCGGCGCTCACGAGGCGATCTACCTGAACATGCCTGCCTACGGCCTGGCCAAGGCCACGGGCCTCGTACCGGTCGGCCGCCGGGGCGAGCGCGCGGCGGACCGGCTTCGGGCCTCCTGAGCCGCCTGCCGGGGAGGGCCTGCCGCGGCGTTGAGGCGGCCCTCCCCGGGGACGTACTGGAATGGTCAGCCCGAGCGGCGGAGTGCCTCCGAGAGGCGGGCGGCGGCGTCGATGACCGCCTGGGCGTGCATACGGCCCGGGTGGCGGGTCAGGCGCTCGATGGGGCCGGAGACGGACACCGCGGCCACGACGCGGTTCGAGGGCCCGCGTACGGGCGCGGAGACGGACGCCACGCCCGGCTCGCGCTCGCCGATGGACTGGGCCCAGCCGCGGCGCCGCACGCCCGACAGGGCCGTCGCCGTGAAACGGGCGCCCTGCAGTCCGCGGTGCAGCCGCTCGGGCTCCTCCCAGGCCAGCAGGATCTGTGCCGAGGAGCCCGCCTTCATGGTGAGTGTCGAGCCGACCGGGACGGTGTCCCTCAGGCCCGACAGGCGTTCCGCTGCGGCCACACAGATGCGCATGTCACCCTGGCGTCGGTAGAGCTGCGCGCTCTCCCCGGTGACGTCGCGGAGGTGGGTCAGCACGGGGCCCGCCGTCGCCAGCAGGCGGTCCTCGCCCGCCGCCGCGGCCAGCTCGGCCAGCCTGGGGCCGAGAATGAAACGGCCCTGCATGTCACGCGCCACCATGCGGTGGTGCTCAAGCGCCACGGCGAGGCGGTGCGCCGTGGGTCGTGCCAGTCCGGTGGCGCCGACCAGGCCCGCGAGGGTGGCCGGACCGGACTCCAGAGCGCTCAGGACGAGGGCCGCCTTGTCCAGAACGCCGACGCCGCTACTGTTGTCCATGCAACGATACTCACGTCTCACTCTGTGAAACGCAAGTTCAATTTTTCGTGGAACGCGCCACCCTTGATGTCACGGCGGCCCGCGGACCATCGGGCCCGGCGGCACACGCCCGCAAACCAGGGGTACGGGCGCCGCCACCCCAGGATCTCTAGTTGGGTCGGTGCACTCTTTGCCGACCGGAGGGAAAGCGATGGGTAGGACACTCGCGGAGAAGGTCTGGGACGACCATGTCGTCCGGCGCGCCGAGGGCGAGCCCGACCTCCTCTTCATCGATCTGCACCTGCTGCACGAGGTGACCAGCCCGCAGGCCTTCGACGGGCTGCGCAAGAGCGGCCGCCAGGTGCGCAGGCTCGACCTCACCATCGCGACCGAGGACCACAACACCCCGACCCTCGACATCGACAAGCCCATCGCGGACCCCGTCTCCCGCGCCCAGCTGGAGACGCTGCGCAAGAACTGCGCGGAGTTCGGCGTCCGGCTGCACCCGCTGGGCGACGTCGAGCAGGGCGTCGTGCACGTCGTCGGCCCGCAGCTGGGCCTGACCCAGCCCGGCACGACGGTCGTCTGCGGCGACTCGCACACCTCGACGCACGGCGCCTTCGGCGCGCTGGCCTTCGGCATCGGCACCTCGCAGGTCGAGCACGTCCTGGCCACCCAGACGCTGCCGCTGGCCCGCCCCAGGACCATGGCGATCACGGTCGACGGCGAGCTGCCCGAGGGCGTCACCGCCAAGGACCTGATCCTGGCGATCATCGCGAAGATCGGCACCGGCGGCGGCCAGGGCTACATCCTGGAGTACCGCGGCTCGGCCATCGAGAAGCTCTCGATGGAGGCCCGGATGACCATCTGCAACATGTCGATCGAGGCCGGCGCCCGCGCGGGCATGATCGCCCCGGACGAGACCACCTTCGCGTACCTCAAGGGCCGCCCGCACGCCCCCGAGGGCGCCGACTGGGACGCCGCCGTCGAGTACTGGAAGACGCTGCGGACCGACGACGACGCCGAATTCGACGCCGAGGTCCACATCGACGCCTCCGCGCTCTCGCCGTTCGTCACCTGGGGCACCAACCCCGGCCAGGGTGCGCCGCTTTCGGCGTCCGTCCCCGACCCGGCTTCGTACGAGGACGCTTCGGAGCGCCTGGCCGCCGAAAAGGCCCTGGAGTACATGGGGTTGGACGCCGGTCAGCCGCTGCGCTCCATCAAGGTGGACACCGTCTTCGTAGGCTCCTGCACCAACGGCCGCATCGAGGACCTGCGCGCCGCCGCCGCGATCCTCAAGGACCGCAAAGTCGCCGACGGCGTACGGATGCTCGTCGTTCCCGGCTCCGCGCGGGTGGGTCTCCAGGCCGTCTCCGAGGGCCTCGACGTGGTCTTCAAGGAGGCCGGCGCCGAATGGCGGCACGCGGGCTGCTCGATGTGCCTCGGCATGAACCCGGACCAGCTGGCCCCGGGCGAGCGCTCCGCGTCCACCTCCAACCGCAACTTCGAGGGCCGGCAGGGCAAGGGCGGCCGGACGCACCTGGTCTCGCCGCAGGTCGCCGCCGCCACGGCCGTCCTCGGTCACCTGGCGTCCCCCGCCGACCTGTCCGACGCCGACACTCGTACGCCCGCTGGAGTCTGAGAGTCATGGAAGCATTCACCACGCACACCGGCCGGGCCGTCCCGCTGCGCCGCAGCAACGTCGACACCGACCAGATCATCCCCGCCCACTGGCTCAAGAAGGTCACGCGGGACGGGTTCGAGGACGGGCTGTTCGAGGCCTGGCGCAAGGACCCGGAGTTCGTGCTCAACCGACCCGAGCGGCAGGGCGCCACGGTGCTGGTCGCCGGCCCCGACTTCGGCACCGGCTCCTCCCGTGAGCACGCCGTCTGGGCGCTGCAGAACTACGGCTTCAAGGCGGTCATCTCCTCCCGCTTCGCCGACATCTTCCGCGGCAACTCGCTCAAGAACGGGCTGCTCACGGTCGTCCTCGAGCAGAAGATCGTCGACGCGCTCTGGGAGCTCACGGAGAAGGACCCCACTGCTGAGGTCACTGTGGACCTTGAGGCTCGTGAGGTTCGCGCCGAGGGCATCACCGCCGCCTTCGAGCTGGACGAGAACTCCCGCTGGCGGCTGCTGAACGGCCTCGACGACATCTCCATCACGCTCCAGAACGAGGCCGACATCGCCGCGTACGAGGCGCGCCGCCCCTCCTACAAGCCGCGGACGCTCCAGGTCTGACACGGGTCTGACGCCCGGCCCTCGCGCAAGAGCTGGTTTCGGCCATTGCAGGATCGCTCTGTACCCCCAATCGTGGACGGTTGGGGGTACAGCCGTATCTGCCCCGGGGAGGGTCCGCGGGTCGCCCCGGTGGTCATCAACTACCGCAGTTACAGAGGTCATTGCCTGGGTACCCGCATGGTGACACCGCGATGTGCCGAGGCGCCCGGAGAGCCTCCGGGGCGCGGCAGTTACCCCCCAGCGGGGGCGACAACTCGCCCCAGATGGCACAATCTGTGCATGGACAACGACGGCCAACTCCAGCTCTATACGGCGGTCGCGGGCCAACTCAAGGAAGCGCACGCAAGGGTGCGCACACTGCAAGTCCCGGAGGGCGTACGGATGGCGCTGACCCGGAAGCTGCTGGTCATCACGGCCGCGGCCAAGCACGATCCCGCCGAAGCGGCCCGGCGTCTGGAGTGGTTCATGGGCGACCTGGACGAGGAGCGCATCCCCGAAGAGGAAGTCTGAGGCGGCCGAGTCTGTTGCGGCACAAGGGTGATAAGCCCGTTTCGTGTTTGATTTGCGGTATATATCTGCCTAACGTGCGAAAAAGCTTGAACACTTTCGTTCCGGCGATGTCTCCGAAGGGGAAGACGTGAACAAGGCGCAGCTCGTAGAAGCGATTGCCGACAAGTTGGGTGGCCGCCAGCAGGCCGCCGATGCTGTCGATCATGTCCTGGACGCCATCGTCCGCGCTGTCGTCGCGGGCGAGCGGGTCTCGGTCACCGGCTTCGGTTCGTTCGAGAAGGTCGAGCGTCCGGCCCGTTACGCCCGCAACCCCCAGACCGGCGAGAGGGTTCGGGTCAGGAAGACCTCCGTGCCGCGCTTCCGCGCGGGCCAGGGCTTCAAGGACCTGGTGAGCGGCACGAAGAAGCTCCCGCGCGGTGGTGAGGTCGCCGTCAAGAAGGCGCCCAAGGGCAGCCTGTCCGGCCCGCCGCCCACCATCGCCAAGGCTGCCGGCAAGAAGGCCGCCGCCAAGAAGGCGGCACCGGCCGCGAAGAAGGCCGCGGCGAAGAAGGCGCCCGCCAAGAAGACCACGACGGCGGCCAAGAAGACCACGGCGAAGAAGGCGCCCGCCAAGACCACGGCGGCTGCCAAGAAGACCACGGCCAAGAAGACCACCACCAAGAAGGCGGCGGCGAAGAAGGCCCCGGCCAAGAAGGCTCCGGCCAAGAAGTCCACGGGACGGAAGACCACCGCCAAGAAGACCACCGCCCGCAGGTAACCGGGGCGCACGGGCACTCACGCGCCGGGCCGGGCTCCCATCAGGAGCCCGGCCCGCGGTGTGTTCAGAACGTGTGCAGGGTCACCAGCGTGATCCGCCGGCCCTCACCCTCGCCCTCCATCTCGACCCGCACCCGCTGCCCCGGCCGCAGCAGGCGCAGCCCGCCGGCGTCGAACGCCGCCGCGTCGAAGGGGACCGGGGTGCCGTCGTCGAGCAGCACCTGCCCGGTGCGGCTGTCGGGGTCGTAGGTGTACGCGGTCGCCTGCATGACCGCAGCCTATCGGCGCCGGTGGGCGCCGAGCCCGGCGGCGGGGGCACGAAGGCGGGACTGAGCGCCGACGGGTCCTGGACGGCCGCCGCGATGGCGCCACGGCGCCACGGCGCCACGGCGCCACGGCGTCACAGCGCCACGGCGTCACAGCGCCACGGCGTCACAGCGCCACGGCGCCGAGTGACGGCGGCGCGACCGCACTGCCGGTTCGGACGGCACCGCCGGAGGAGAGAGCCGTCGGCTCCGCTTCGGCGCACCGTCCGCGCCCGTCGTCGCACGAGCGCCGGCCGCGCGTACCGAGCGGCCGCTCTCCGCTCGACGGCGTGCCGCCGTTCGTCGACGGCCGCACCCGGTGACGGGCCCGTCGTACCGCGCACGCGCCGGAGGCGTCCGTCAGCCTCCCGGCTGCCCGGGAATCAGCAGCCGGGCCGTAGCCGCCGTGGTGTGCGGGCCCACGCCCAGGGACAGGGCCGCGCGCAGGTCGTCGCCCGTGTCCACGTCCTGGCGTACCGAAGGCACCTCGGCGAGGTCGAGTTCCACCGCTCCCGACGCGCGATGACGTGCCCGGGAATCAGGTCCGAACGACGGCCGCAATTCGCCGCCGGGGGTCGCGGCCAGCAGCGTCGTGCCGATTTCGGCGGCGTCCGGCAGAAAAGCGCGCGGGAATTCCGCGGCCGCGTCCAGGACCCGGGCCAATTCCACGGGCCGCAGCGCCGGAAGATCCGCGTTGAGCGCCGCCACCGCACCGCGCGGGCGCAGTGCCCGTACGGCGGCCGCCCCGTGCGCGAGCGCGGCGTTCAGCCCGCCCGCCGGCTCGTCCGGGACGATCCGGGCGCCCAGGGCCGCCAGCGCCCGCCCGGCCACCGGGTCGTCCGTGACGACCGCCACATCACGCACCGCGGCACACGCCAGCGCCGCGGCCACCGTGTCCTGCGCGAAGGCGAGCGCCAGCCCCGGACGCACCGCGTCCGCCGCGGTGTCCGAGAGTCTGCTCTTGGCCCGCGCCAAGGCCTTCAGGGGTACGACCACAGTCCACTGCACGAGCGCTCCGTCCCTGTCCTCGTCGCGCCCATTGTCTCCCGCCCCCATGGAGAACATGTGCGAAGCCGCATGCAGCGCGGTCGTCGGAGACAGGCGGGCGTACGGTGTTCTCGACAGACGGGCGGCCTGGGGCGACACTTGTGCGGCCCACAGCCAAGCGCCAGGCCCCTCGTGCCGGGTCCCTAGAGGAAGGTGTCCGCGTGCCCCGCCGCAGAATCGGCTTCTGGTACCGCTTCGCAGCGGTCCTCTGCAAACCGCCGCTGGTGGTTCTGCTCAAGCGGGACTGGCGCGGAATGGAGAACATTCCGGCCGAAGGTGGATTTATCACCGTGGTGAACCACAATTCGCATGTGGACCCCTTCGCCTACGCCCACTTTCAGTACAACACCGGGCGCGTTCCCCGATTCCTCGCGAAGAGCGGCCTTTTCAAGAAGGGATTCGTCGGCGCCGCGATGCGCGGCACCGGCCAGATCCCCGTCTACCGGGAGTCCACGGACGCGCTCAGCGCCTTCCGGGCCGCCATCGACGCCGTGGAGCGCGGCGAGTGCGTCGCCTTCTACCCCGAGGGCACCCTCACCCGCGACCCGAACGGCTGGCCCATGACCGGCAAGACCGGCGCCGCCCGCGTCGCCCTGCAGACCAGGTGCCCGGTCATCCCCGTCGCCCAGTGGGGCGCCAACGAGCTGCTGCCGCCCTACGCCAAGAAGCCCGACCTCTTTCCGCGCAAGACGCATCACGTGCTCGTCGGCCCGCCCGTGGACCTCACGCGCTTCTACGGCAAGGAGATGTCCCCCGACCTCCTGAAGGAGGCGACGGAGGTCATCATGGCCGCCATCACCCGCCAGCTGGAGGAGATCCGCGGCGAGAAGGCGCCCGAGAAGCCGTACGACCCGCGCGAGGTGCGCATCGAGCAGCGCCGCCGGGCCGCCGCACAGCAGACGGCACGGGAGAAGGAGGGGCAGGGCCAGTGAGCAAGCCGGTCAAGGCGGCCGTGTTCGGAACGGGATCGTGGGGGACGGCATTCGGCATGGTGCTCGCCGACGCCGGGTGCGAGGTCACCCTCTGGGCGCGCCGCGCCGAACTCGTCGAGGCGGTCAACTCCACCCGTACGAACCCGGACTACCTACCGGGCGTGGAACTCCCCGGAAACCTGCGCGCCACCACGGACCCCGCCGAGGCCGCGCGCGACGCCGACTTCGCGATACTCGCGGTCCCCTCCCAGACCCTGCGCGGGAACCTCGCCGAGTGGGCGCCGCTGCTCGCACCCCACACGATCCTCGTCTCCCTGATGAAGGGCGTCGAACTCGGCTCCGCCATGCGGATGAGCGAGGTCATCGAGGACGTCGCCAAGGTCGTCCCGGAACGCGTCGCCGTCGTCACCGGGCCCAACCTGGCACGTGAGATCGCCGCGCGCATGCCCGCCGCCGCCGTGGTGGCCTGCACCGACGAGGCCGTAGCACAGCGGCTGCAGACCGTCTGCCACACGCCGTACTTCCGCCCGTACACCAACACGGACGTCGTCGGCTGCGAACTCGGCGGCGCGGTCAAGAACGTCATCGGTCTGGCGGTCGGCATCGCGGACGGCATGGGCCTCGGCGACAACGCCAAGGGCTCGCTCATCACCCGCGGCCTCGCCGAGACGACCCGGCTCGGGCTCGCCATGGGCGCCGACCCGCTGACGTTCTCGGGACTGGCCGGGCTGGGTGACCTGGTCGCGACCTGCTCCTCGCCGCTGTCGCGCAACCACACCTTCGGCACCAACCTCGGCAAGGGCATGACGCTGGAGGAGACCATCGCGGTCACCCGGCAGACCGCCGAGGGGGTCAAGTCCTGTGAGTCCGTGCTGGATCTGGCCCGCCGGCACGGTGTCGACATGCCGATCACGGAGACGGTCGTCGGCATCGTCCACGAGGGCAAGCCCCCGGTGGTCGCTCTGAAGGAACTGATGTCGCGCAGCGCGAAGCCCGAACGACGCTGAGCGATCCCGCCCCGTTTTTGATCGTTCGCCTGCGGGGCGCACGCTGACCCAGGGCACTACCTACGGGTACTCTCATCGCGATATGAGCACCGAGAACCTCCTCCAGAGCCCTGGGCAGCCGCCCCGCAAGCCGCGTGTCGCCGTCGTCTTCGGCGGCCGCAGCTCCGAACACGGGATCTCCGTGGTCACCGCCGGCGCGGTGCTGCGCGCCATCGACCGGACGAAGTACGACGTCCTGCCGATCGGCATCACTCAGGACGGCCGTTGGGCGCTCACGGCCGATGCGCCGGAGCGCATGGCGATCACCGAACGCCGCACGCCCAGCGTCGAGGACCTCGCGGAGTCCCAGGAGGGCGGCGTCGTCCTGCCCGTCGACCCGGCGAGCCGCGAAGTCGTCTACAGCGAGCCCGGTTCGGTGCCCAAGGCGCTGGGCGAGGTCGACGTGGTCTTCCCCGTGCTGCACGGCCCCTACGGCGAGGACGGCACCCTCCAGGGTCTCCTGGAGCTGTCCGGGGTCCCTTACGTGGGTTCGGGCGTGCTCGCCTCGGCCGTCGGCCAGGACAAGGAGTACATGAAGCGGGTGTTCGCCTCGTTCGGGCTCAAGGTCGGCCCGTACGTGGTGATCCGGCCGCGTGAGTGGCAGCGCGACGAGTCCGCCGCCCGCAAGAAGATCGTCGACTTCGCCGGCGAGCACGGCTGGCCGCTGTTCGTGAAGCCCGCGCGGGCGGGTTCGTCGATCGGCATCACCAAGGTCGAGGACCTCTCCGGTCTCGACGAGGCGATCGCCGAGGCCCAGCGCCACGACCCGAAGATCCTGGTCGAGGCGGCGGTCCGGGGCCGCGAGATCGAGTGCGGCGTCCTGGAGTTCGAGGACGGCCCGCGCGCCTCCGTACCGGCGGAGATCCCGCCGCCGGACACGCACGCCTACTACGACTTCGAGGCGAAGTACATCGACTCCACGCCCGGCATCGTGCCCGCCCCGCTGACCGACGAGCAGACCGCCGAGGTGCAGCGGCTCGCGGTGGCGGCGTTCGAGGCCGCGTCCTGCGAAGGGCTGGTCCGCGCGGACTTCTTCCTGACGGAGGAGGGCGAGTTCGTGATCAACGAGATCAACACGATGCCCGGGTTCACGCCCATCTCGATGTACCCGCAGATGTGGCAGGCGAGCGGGATCTCCTACGGCGAACTGGTCGACCGCCTGATCCAGGCGGCGCTGGACCGCGCGACCGGGCTGCGCTGAGGACCGTACGGCTCGGAGCCCGTGTCCCATCCGCTCTCAGGAGGCGATCCCCTCGGGGATCGCCTTCTTGACGGCAGGGGCCACATCGACGAGCGGTCCCGCGCCCCCAGCCGTCCGCGCCTTGGGAATGGTCACCTCGACGTACGCCTGCCGCAGCGTCGTCGTGAACCGGAACGACCCGTCGTTCTCCTTCTGCAACAGCCAGCCCACCCCGTTGACCTCCACGCCGTCGGCGTCCGGGTCCGACATCTCCGCGGGCCGCTCCACCCCGCAGCGCAGTATGATCGCCGGGCTTCCCCAGCCCGCCGTCAGCGCGGACCGGGGCTCGGGGTCGTTCCGGCCCTGGCCGCCCACCTTCCGCGGCAGCACCTCGTCCAGGTTCCGGCACAGCTTCGCGACCTTCGTGCCCGGGCTGGGAACCGCGGCCGAGGGGTGTGCGTCGCTCGAGGTGCAGCCCACGGCGGCGATCAGCAGGGCGAGGGCGGGCAGACCGAGCAGCCGGTGACGCAGGATGTTCACCGGGCAAGCGTAGACGGGGGCTACAGGTGCACCACCGGGCAGGTCAGGGTGCGGGTGATGCCGTCCACTTGCTGGACCTTCGCGACCACCATGCGGCCGAGTTCGTCGACGGTGTCGGCCTGGGCGCGCACGATGACGTCGTACGGACCCGTCACGTCCTCGGCCTGGATCACCCCAGGGATCTTGCTGATCGTCTCGGCGACGGTCGACGCCTTGCCGACCTCCGTCTGGATCAGGATGTACGCCTGTACCACGGAACCTCCAGGGCGGCCACGAGGATCATGTGGAGAGAAGGGACGCCACGGTACCGCGTCGTCGCTCGCCGAGGGGAGACCCGCGGGCGCTGTGGCGTGAGCGCCGGGCGACACCGGCGGCACAAGGTGACGGTCGAGACGACCGTACCGAGGACGATGAGAGCTCGCGACCGGGCGCGGAAGGCAAGAGAAGGGGACGTACGACGATGAAGGGCACCGTGGGCGAGCTGGGCGAGTTCGGGCTCATCAGGGAGCTCACCTCGCGGCTCACCACCACCCCGGCGGTCCGGGTCGGCCCCGGCGACGACGCCGCGGTGGTCGCCGCGCCCGACCGCAGGGTGGTGGCGAGCACCGACATCCTGCTGGAGGGCCGGCACTTCCGCCGCGACTGGTCGACGGCATACGACGTCGGCCGCAAGGCGGCCGCGCAGAACCTCGCGGACATCGCCGCCATGGGCGCCGTGCCGACCGCGCTGCTGCTCGGTCTGGTCGTCCCCGCCGAACTGCCCGCCACCTGGCCCACCGAGCTGATGGACGGCCTGCGCGACGAGTGCCAGGTCGCGGGTGCGGCGGTGGTCGGCGGCGACGTCGTACGCGGCGACACCATCATGATCTCGATCACCGCGCTCGGCGACCTGCGGAACCAGGAGCCGGTCACCCGGGCCGGCGCCCAGCCCGGCGACGTGGTCGCCGTCACCGGCTGGCTCGGCTGGTCCGCCGCCGGGTACGCGGTGCTCTCCCGCGGCTTCCGCTCGCCGCGCGCGTTCGTGGAGGCACACCGGCGCCCCGAGCCGCCGTACCACGCGGGTCCGGCCGCCGCAGGGCTCGGCGCCACCGCGATGTGCGACGTCAGCGACGGGCTCATCGCCGACCTCGGGCACATCGCGGAGGCGAGCAAGGTGCGGATCGACATCCGCTCCGGTGCCATCGACATCCCCTCCCAGATGAACGACATCGGGCAGGCCGTGGGCGTTGACCCCCTGCAGTGGGTGCTCACCGGCGGCGAGGACCACGCGATCGTCGCCACCTTCCCGCCGGACGTGAAGCTGCCGGCCCGCTGGAAGGTGATCGGCGAGGTCCTCAACCCGTCGGCGCTGCCGCAGGTGACGGTCGACGGGGCGCCGTGGACCAGCAAGGGCGGCTGGGACCACTTCTCGGACATCGAGTAGCAGCCGGGGTCTCACAACGGGTACTCCGGCAGCTCGATGGCCGTCGCCGACTTCTCGGTCAGCCGTTTGAAGAAGCTCGCCAGAGGCCGGGAGCTCAGCAGCCGGTACATCCGGTCCCGGGTGCGGATCCGCCGCTCGGTGGCCGGGGCGAAGAACGGGCCCGCGTTGCCGGAGGTCTTCTGGCAGCCCTTGGCGAAGTCCCGGATCCTCGCCTCGTACGCCACCAGGGCGCTGCGGTGGTCGCCGCCCGCGAGGGCGAGTTCACCGGCCAGGACGTACGCGCCGACGACCGCCACGCCCGTGCCCATGCCGCCCATCGTGGCCCCGTACCCGGCGTCCCCGAGCAGCACCACGCGTCCCTTGGTGAGGCGGTCCACATGGATCTGGGCGATCGCGTCGAAGTACAGGTCGTCGGCGTCCTCGAGGGCCTTGAGCACCGCCGGGGCCTCCCAGCCCATGCCCGCGAACCGCTCGGTGAGGATCCGCTTCTGCGCGGCGATGTCCCGGCGGTCGTGGGCGAGCCGCTCGGAGCGGAAGACCAGCAGGGCGCCCGCGCGGTCCGGGTCGCCGTCGTAGTTGCCGATGACGACCGCGCGGCCCGGCTCGCTGTACAGGCGGCCGGTGCGGTCCAGGCCCAGGTGGTTGGGGATGTCGAAGGCGGCCACGTAGTGGTCGAAGAAGCGCAGGTAGCGGGACTCGTCGCCGAAGACGAGGCGACGGGTGGGCGAGTGCAGGCCGTCGGCGGCGACCACGAGGTCGAAACGGCGGGGCGCGCCGTGCTCGAAGGTGACGTCGACGCCGTCGGGGGTGTCGTCGAGCGTGGCTATGGAGTCGCCGAACACGTACTCCACACGGTCCTTGGTGCGTTCGTACATGATCCGGGCGAGGTCGCCGCGGAAGATCTCCACGTCGCCGCTCATCATCTCGGACGGCAGGTCGACGCGCGGGCTGCCGTCGGGGCCGACGACCGTCTGCCGGCCCATGTGGGTCTGGTGGGCGTGGATGTCGTCCCAGATGCCCATCGCGGTCAGCACCCTGCGGTGCACATGGCCGCGGAAGTCGACCGCGAAGCCGCCGCCGCGCAGGGCGGGCGCCTTCTCGACGACGGTGACGCGTGCGCCGTACCGGGCGAGGTTCAGCGCGATCGCGGGTCCGGCGACGCTGGCGCCGGAGACGAGGACGTTCAGGTGGCCGAGGCGGTGTGTGTTCGTCATGGCAAGGAGCGTCGCCGGGGCCGCTGACCGTTCCCTTACCGTTCGCTGACCGCCGCTGACCGCAGCCGCCGGCCCTCCTCGAAGGCCTTCTCGTACGCCTCGGGGGACAGCTTCGCGCGGGTGCCCCGGCGGATGCCCACGACCTCGGGGTCGCCCAGCAGCGGTGCGCCCCGCAGGCCCGTGGCCGCGCCGAGGAGGACGGCCGCACGCTCGGGTGACTCCGCGATCGACGCCAACGCCTCGGCGGTCTCGGCGAGTTCCAGCACACCCGGCTGCTCGGCGGCGAGATCGGCGGCCTGCGCCAGCCAGTCGCGGGCCTCCTCGGGATGTCCCTCGGCGGCGGCCGTGCGGCCGAGCCCGATGAGGATGCGGACGGTTTCACCGGCGCTGAACCAGCTGGCCGCGCAAGCCTCCAGGGCCCTCTCGTACATCACGCGCGCGTGCGCCGTGTCACCGCACCGCCGGGCCAGGTCACCCAGGCCGCGCCGGGCGCCGCCACCTTGTCGGGGGCGCCCGCGGAGTGCGCGAGGTCGGCCGACTGCTCGAACTCGGCGGCCGCCTGCGCGAAGTCGCCGCCGTGCAGCAGCACGGTCGCCCGGGAACGCAGCAGGTCCGCGGTCTCCTCCGGGGCCTGAAGCTCCCGGGCGTGCGCCAGGCCCTCGTCGAGCAGCTCCAGGGCCCGCTCGTACTCGCCGCGCCAGTCGGCGAAGGCTCCCAGCGGATCGAGGCAGTTGGCCATGCCCCAGCGGTCGCCGGTCGCACGGAAACCGGCCAGGGCGCGGGTGAAGGCGGCCTCCGAGACGGCGGCCCCACCCGAGAACAGCGCCTGGTAGGCGAGGCCGAGGTCCAGCACGGCGCGGCCCCAGGGGGCGTCACCGACCTGGACGGCCCGGGCTTCCGCGTCGGCGGACAGCAGCGGGCCACCGACCAGCGCCCACAGGACCATCGCGGACGGCCGCCGCAGCGGCTCGTCGAGAGCGCGCATGACCGTGGAGACCCGCGCGATGCGCTCGGGTTCGGCCGGGTCGTCGCCGCGTCCGGTGATCGTGTTCATCACGCACAGGGCGTACTCCTCGGCCAGTCGCTCGGGCGGTTCGTCACCGACGGCCGCGAGCAGTGCCCGGGCGAGGGGAACCTGCTCACCGTGCGGCCCGCGCAGCCGGCGGAACCAGGACAGGCCGGCCATCAGGCGCAGGGCGTCCGCGGGAGCGGTGGACACGAGGTGGCGCAGCGCCGCCTCCAGGTTGCCGTGCTCGGCGGTGAGCAGGGCCAGCCAGGGCAGCTGTTCCCCGCTGCGGAGGTACGGCTCCGCCCGCTCGGCCAGGCGCAGGTAGTACGCGGCGTGCGCGTCCCTGAGCCGCTCCCGCTCTCCCGCCCGGTCGAGGTGCTCGGCGGTGAACGCGCGGATGGTCTCCAGCATCCGGTAGCGCCCCTCGGCCACCTCCAGGAACGACTTCTCGGCGAGCGATGCCATGAGGTCTTCCGGAAACGGCGCGTCGCACACCGCCTCCACCGCCTTAAGGGTCGCGCCGCCGGAGAACACGGACAGCCGCCGGGCCAGCTCCCGCTCCTCGTCGTCCAGCAGGTCCCAGCTCCACTCCACGACCGCGCGCAGCGTCCGGTGCCTGGGCGCCTTGGTGCGGTCCCCCCGGGACAGCAGCCGGAACCGGTCGTCCAGGCGGTCGGCCAGCTCGTCCGGGGTCAGGGTGCGCAGCCGGGCCGCGGCCAGCTCGATGGCCAGCGGCAGCCCGTCGAGCGCGGCACAGACGTCCGCCACGCGCGCGTGCCCCTCGAAACCGGGCCGCACCGCCCGGGCCCGGTCCACGAACAGCCGCTCGGCGTGCTCCGGCGGCAGCGGCGGCACCGGGCACAGCACCTCGCCGGTGATGCCCAGCGCCTCGCGCCCGGTCGCCAGGACGCGTACGCCGGGGCAGGCGGCGAGAACGAGCGCGGCGAGGCGTGCGGCGTCCTCGACGAGGTGCTCGCAGTTGTCGAGCACCAGCAGCAGCTCACGGTCCTCCAGGGCCGCCAGCAGCCGTTCCGTGGCGTCCACGGCCGGCCCGCGGAAGCCGTCGCGCACACCGAGCGCGGTGAGGACGGCGTACGGGACGGCGGAGCCGTCGGTGAGCGGGGCCAGCTCGACGAAGTGGACGTCGGGGTGCCTGCGGGCCGCCTCCGTGGCCAGCCGTGTCTTGCCGGCACCGCCCGGGCCGGTGAGCGTGACCAGGCGGGTGCCGGGCGCGGTGAGCAGATCGTGGATGCGCGCCAGTTCCGGGGCGCGGCCGACGAAGCCGGTCAGATGGGTCGGCACGCGCGCGGCCCGGGAGGGACCCGTGCCGCGCAGCAGCTCCTGGTGCAGGGCGGACAGGCCGGGCGAGGGGTCGGCACCGAGTTCGTCGGCGAGGGTGCGGCGCGCCTGCTCGTAGACCGTGAGCGCCTCGGCGGGCCGCCCGGCCGCGTGCAGGGCCCGCATCAGCAGCTCGTACAGACGTTCGCTGAGCGGGTGTGCGGCGAGCAGTGCGCGCAGTTCGGGTACGAGGCCGGAGCCGGCTCCGAGGGCGAGGTCCGCCTCGGCGCGGTCCTGCAAGGCGCCCAGCCGCAGCTCCTCGAGCCGGGTGCGCTCGGCCGGTGCGTCGGGAAGGTCGGCGAGCGCGGGGCCGCGCCACAGGGCGAGCGCCTCCCGCAGCACGGCGGCCGCCGCACGGTGGTCGCCGCCGGAGAGGGCCGTGGAGCCTTCGCGGGCGAGCCGTTCGAAACGGTGCGCGTCGACCGTGTCGGGGGAGACGGCGAGGCGGTAGCCGGTGGGGGCCGCCTCGATCTCCGCGTGGGGGCCCAGCCGCCTGCGCAGCCGGGAGATCTGCGACTGGAGGGCGCCCACGGCTCCCGCGGGCGGCTCGTCGCCGTACAGGCCCTCGGTGAGACGCTCGTAGGACACAGTCCGCCCGGCGTCGAGGAGGAGCAGGGTGAGGAGCGCCCGGGGGCGGGGGCCGCCGGCGTCGAGCGGGGTCCCGTCCTCGGTGCGGACGTCGAGGGGGCCGAGGATGCCGAAGCGCATGCGGCGGATTCTGGCAGGCGTCGCCCGCGAGGGCACAGCAAAAAGCCGGCCCACCGAGGTGGACCGGCTCAGTGCAGCGAACCAGCGGTGGCCGCGCGCTTAACTGGACGTCAGCGCGAGACCTTGCCGGCCTTGATGCACGAGGTGCAAGCGTTCACGCGCTTCGGCGTCCCGCCGACCACAGTACGCACACGCTGGATGTTCGGGTTCCAGCGACGGGACGTACGGCGGTGCGAGTGCGAGATGTTGTTGCCGAAGCCCGGCCCCTTGCCACAGACGTCGCAGTTGGCAGCCACGGGTCACTCCAAAGACTTCAGATGCACTTACGGTTATGGTCCCGGCATGCCGGGATCGAGATCGCAGGATCTGAGTGGCGCTGCCAGGGGAAACACCCGACCTGGATCGGGCAACCGGAGCAGCATACATCGGCTGCGCCCGTAGAACGAAACTACCACGGCCCCGCCGCACCTCCTCCCGGCCCTGTGGACGGCCCGACCACGGGCGTCCCCCGGCCCTCTTCCGGCCCGCACCCCTTGTGGGTCTACGCTGCCTCCCACGTCCAGCAGCTGAAGGAGGCGCAGGTGGCGCAGGTGCCGCAGCCCTTGGATGCTCGCGCGGTGCGCACCTGGTGCTCTCTCGCCCTTCAGGCGCTGGGGCGGGCACGCGAGGAGATCGACGCGATCAACGTCTATCCCGTGGCCGACGGAGACACCGGCACCAACCTGTATCTGACCGTGGAGTCGGCCGCGGCGGCCGTCGAGGCGGTCTTCGCCGGCTACGAGACGGGCGCCGCCGGCAGCGACGGGCGGCCGGCGCTCGCCGACACCGTACGGGCCATGGCGCACGGCGCGCTCATCGGTGCCCGCGGCAACTCCGGGACGATCCTCGCGCAGCTGCTGCGCGGCATGGCGCAGGTGCTCGCCGCCGACGGCGAGACGGCCCATGCCGACGCGCGGGGGCTGCGGCTCGCCCTGAGGCAGGCCGCCGACTCCGCGCGCCAGGCCGTCGCGCACCCCGTGGAGGGCACCGTGCTGAGCGTCGCCTCGGCCGCCGCGGACGCGGTCACCGGCGCCGAGGGCGACTGCGGCGGCGTGGCACGGGCGGCGTACGAGGGAGCGCGGGCGGCCCTCGCGGCGACGCCCGGACAACTGGCGGTCCTGGAGCGCGCCGGAGTCGTCGACGCGGGCGGCCGGGGGCTGGTGGCGGTGCTCGCGGCGCTGGTGGAGACGCTGACCGGCGAGGCGCCCCGGGCGGCCGTGGAGGCGTCGGCCGCCGCTTCCGGCGGCCACGCGCGCGTGCCGGACCCCAGGACGGCCGTGCCCCGCCAGGGGCCTGGGGACTGCTCCGCCGACGGGGGCGGGCCCGCGTACGAGGTGATCTACCTCCTGGAGGCCGACGACGCGGCCGTGGCGCGGCTGCGGGAGCGGCTCGACGCGCTCGGGGACTCGCTGGTCGTGGTCGGCGGGGACGGGTTGTGGAACGTCCATGTGCACGTCGACGACGCGGGCGCCGCCGTGGAGGCGGGCATCGAGGCCGGGCGGCCGCACCGGATCCGGATCACCCACTTCGGCGCCGAGGACGCGCACACCGCGGGCGCCGGGCGACCGCCGCGTGAGCCGGTGCAGCGGGCGGTGGTGGCCGTGGTGCCGGGCGAGGGTCTGGCCGGGCTCTACCAGGAGGCCGGGGCGACCACCGTGCTCGCCCGCCCCGGGGAGCCCCCGGCGAGCGGGGAGCTGGTGGAGGCGGTACGGCGGGCGCACGCGCGCGAGGTCGTGCTCTTGCCCAACGACACCGACCTGCGCCACACCGCGGCCGCCGCGGCCGAGCAGGCCCGCACCGAGGGCGTCCGCGTGGCGCTGATCCCGACCCGGTCCGCGGTGCAGGGCATCGCGGCGCTGGCCGTGCACGAGCCGGAGCGGCGCTTCGACGAGGACGTCGTGGCGATGACGTCGGCGGCCGGGGCGACCCGGTACGCCGAGGTGACCGTGGCGGCGGAGCGGTCCTGGACGATGGCCGGCATCTGCCAGGCCGGGGACGTCCTCGGTCTGATCGACGGAGATGTCGTGGTCATCGGCTCCGAGGTCACGGCGACGGCCGAGACGGTCCTCACCCGCATGCTCGCGGCGGGCGGGGAGCTGGTCACCCTGGTCCTCGCCGACGAGGCCCCGGAAGCCGTCGTGGAGCACTTGGAGGCGCGGGTGCGCGAGTCGTACCTGGCGGTGGACACGGTGGTCTACCGGGGCGGCCGTCAGGGGCCGCTGCTGCTGATCGGCGTGGAGTGATCCGGAGCGCCGCCGGGCGCCCCGCCCAGAGGAGGCGGGCGCCCGGCGGCGACCGTCACCCTTCCCGCCGGGTGGCCGCCACTTCCAGCAGGCGTTCCGCCTCCGCGCGCCGGGCCTCGGCGGTCTCCGCGTCGGCGTCCGCCTCTTCGTAGGCCGCCAGCACGGCACGCGCGCGTGCCGACGCCTCTTCGGGACGCCCGAGGTCGGCCTCGAGCCAGCCCGCGGCCAGTTCCGCGGCCGTGCGGGGACCGAGGGCGTCCGCGCCGAGGGACGCGAAGGCGGCGATCGCCTCCGTGAGGTGCGTCAGCGCCTCCTCGAACGCCGCGTGCGTCGCCTCCTCGTCCGCGCCGTCATCGACCGACCGGGCGACCAGCTCGCCGAACTGGCGGTGGGTGTGGCCGAGTTCGATGATCAGCCGGGCGCGCGCGTCGTCGTCCGCCGTGGCGTCCGCCGCCGCTGCGCATTCCCGCGCCGCCTCGGCCATCAGCTCCCGCCCCGCGTCCAGGCCCGCCTCCCCGCCCGCCGCGAGCCACGCCCGGGCGCGCAGCGCGCGCACCAGACCCGGCGTGTTGCCCAGCTCGCGCCACAGGTCACCGGCGCGCGCGTACGCCCGGTCCGCCTCCGCCGGCAGGTCCGCGCGGCCCAGCGCCTCGGCGGCCAGGTGCGCCAGCATGGCGTGGTCCCGCTGGTCCGGCCAGTGCCGGGCGATCTCCGCGGCTCGCAGCCGGCGCTCTGCCGCCTCCCGGTGCTCGCCGAGCTGCGTGTGGCAGTCGCCGAGCCACCACTGGGTCTGCACGATCGCCCCGTCGCCGTGCGTCTCGACGGTCAGGTCGGGCAGCGCCGACTCCAGCACCTCCGCCGCCTCCGCGAAGCGGCCCTGGCGCAGCAGGAACCCGCCCAGCTGGTGCCGCGCCCAGGCGCCCAGCGTGGGGCCCTCGCCCGCCTCGTCGGCCCAGTGCGCCGCCTCCAGGGCGTGCCCGGCGGCCTCCGGGACCCTCCCCGACGCCGCCAGCACCTCCGCCACCTGAAGGTGCAGCTGCGCCTGCCCGACCGGCTCCAGGTGCCCCTGGCCGTGCTCCAGCGCCGCACGGGCCGCCCGCTCGGCCGACTCCGCGTCACCGAGCTGCCGGGCGATGCCGGCCAGCCGCGCCTCGTGCTCCACCGCGAACCACGGCAGGCCGGCCGCGACGTACTCCTCGGCCGCCCGGGCCAGCAACTCCGCCCCGGCCTGCGGGTCCCCGGCGTGCAGCGCCAGTTCCCCGAGCATGGCCTTGGCCTCGGCGGCCCGATACGCCAGGTGCCGATCGGCGGTGTGCGGCCCGGCGAACGCCAGCAGCTCCCGGGCGGCCTCCTCCGCGGCCCCGGCGTCGCCGCCGTCCTCGTGCAGCCGGTTCATCAGGACGCGGACCCGCCCGACGAGCACGGACGCCGTCTGCCGCACCCCCGTCCCGCCCGCCTCGAACAGGGCGAGCGCCTCCTCGCGCAGCGCGGTGACCGTCTCCAGCGCCTCGTCCGGCCGGCCCGTCAGGGAGCGGACGAAGGCCGCACGCGCGCGTGCCGCCAGCGCCTCACCGGGGTCACCGGCGACCAGGTACAACTCGGCCGCCCGCTCGAACAGTCCGACACCCTCCGGGCCCCGGCTCATCGCCTCGTGGTCGATCAGGTCCGCCTGGTCCCGGGGGTCCAGCTCCCGGCCCTGAGCGGCACGAGCCACCGCCGCCCAGGCGTTCATGGCGGCCGGGTCCAGGGCGTCCGCGAGCCGCCGCGCCTCGGCGAGCAGGTCCGCGAGGTCCCGCTCCTCGGCCCGCGGGGCGGGCGGGGGCGGCGCCACCGGTGCCGGGCGCGTGGCGCGCACGCCGAGCGGCAGCCGGTCCACCAGCGGGCGGCGGTCCATGCGCTCGCGGGCGCGCTCGCCGACGTACGGCGTGCCGTTGCGCGCGTCGAAGCGGGCGGCAAGCGCCAGCGCCTCCCCGCGCGCGTGGACGGCGAGTTCCCGGGCGGTCCACTCGCGGCCTGCCGGCCCCGGCACCACCTGGTCGCCGAGCCCGCGCTCGACCAGCCGGTCCATCAGCAGCGCCACCACGGCGAGGAAGTTCAGCTTGCTGCGCGGCTCCCCGGAGTCCGTGAAGTACGCCGGCCGCTCGGCCAGCAGTTCGAGGCCGCGCGCCTCGTTGCCGGTCAGCGCGCAGAACTCCACATGGTCCGCGTACGAGGAGCGCATGCTCTCCATGGCCCGCACCAGCCGCAGCCCGCGCAGGTGGTGCGCCCGCGCCTCGTCCGGGCGGCCCAGCCGCAGCAGCGGCAACAGGGAGGAGGCAAGGACGGCGTGCGGCTCGTGCGCACAGACGTGCTCGCCCTCCAGGACCGGCCGCCACGACTGAAGCGCCCGCTCGTCCTCGCCCTTGCGGGACTGCCACCAGCCCTGGTCGTGCAGCTCGCACGCGTGGCAGTCGGCCATCGCGTCCCGGTCGGCGGCCAGCCACGCCGTGTACGCCCGCTCGGCCCGCTCCAGGTCCCCGACGTGCGCGGCGATGTTGAACTCGGCGCTTCGGACGGCCCGTTCGGAGTATCCGGCCAGCCGGTAGCGGTGCTCCATCTCGCCGAGCCACTTCTCGATGGAGGCGAGCGGGATGTGCGGCTGGCCCAGCATGCCCGCCGACACCCACTTGAAGACCCAGTGCAGCGAATGGGACTCGTACTCGTCGAAGTCCTCCGGGCGCTCGTCCCACATGCGCAGCAGCCGCGCGAACGGGACGAACATCTTGTCCTTCTCGGAGCTGTAGTTGTAGACCTTCAGCTGGTGTCCGAGCGCCTCGATCACGGCCAGCGGAATGCCGAGCTTCTCCGCCTCCACCAGCAGCTGCTCCGCGCGCGCGTTGCGCGCCGGGCCCTCCGGCTGCTCGTGGTTGTCCGCCATCGCCTGGCGCAGCGCGTCGAAGTCCATGACCTGGCTCATCGGAAGCCGTCCTTGGGCGAGTCGGAGTGGGTGGCCCATTCCAGAAGGCCGATGAAGGCACGGTTCAGCAGCGCGGAGTCCGCGGGCCTGAGCGGCCGCTGGGCCATCAGCAGGGCCTGCCCGTACAGCGACTCCGTGGCGGTGCCGATCAGCTCCGCGTCCTTCAGGGAGCTGATCCTGCGGACCAGCGGGTTGAGGTGGTTGAGCACCAGACGTGCGCGGGGAGCACTGCCCCGCAGCGAGCCCAGGATGCCCGCCCACAGCTCGTCGGCCTGCTCCTCGGCCTCCGCGCGTGCCTGCTCGTGGCGCGCCTCCCGGTCGTCCAGGTGCAGCGCGGGCACGGACAGCGGGTGGAACGCGCGCAGCACGACGTCGCAGCCCAGCGGGTCGAGCTTGGCCCGCGCCGCCGCCAGGAAAGCGGCGAGCGCCAGCTCCTCGGCCGGGTCGACCGCATCCAGGTGCGCGGTCACCGTGTCCGCGTCCAGTTCGGCGACCGCCGTGCCCGGGCGCACCGAGGGCAGGGCCTCGATCAGCTCGCTGTCGTACGTGTAGCCGCCGTTGACCACCCCGACGCCCTGCGCGGACGCGATCGGCGCGACCTGGCGGTACTCCTCCACCGTCCGGGTGAAGTGCACGACGGGGTGCCGCTGTGCGAACTCCTCAAGGGACAGCCGCCCGTCGGTCGTCTCGAAGGGGAGCCACGGCAGCATCGTGCGCAGCATCTCCTTGTCGTGCCGCGCCAGCGACTTCACGCCCAGGTAGTGCACCGACAGGAAAGCGGCCAGCCGCTCGGGATCACCGGCGGCGAGAGAGGTCAGCCACGACCGGATGCGCTCCCCGAGGGCGTCGCGCACGGCCGCGAGGGTCTCGTCCTCGTACAGCGACTCGCGCGACGCCGTGGGCCGCAGACTGTCCGTGTCGAGCACACAGCGCACGAAGAACGCCCAGTCCGGCAGAAGCTGTTCGGCCCGCTCGGTCAGCAGCATGCCCTTCAGGTGCACCCGGTGACCCGCCCGCTGCGCCGGGCTCACCGCGGTCGGCAGCACGTACGCCACGCCCCGGATGCCCGCGAGGGGCACGTCCAGGTCGATGGAGTCCAGCGGGGTGAAGCCGAACAGGTCGTGACAGTGGCGCGCCAGGGCCATCCTGCGAGTGGCGGGGGAGGGGTGGGCGCGGTCCCAGGGCGCCGGCAGATCCGTGACCGGCTCGTCGCCCACCCGGACGTCGTACGGCAGCAGCGAACCGAAGTCCCGTGCCAGGGACCGAACCCGGTCCGCGGAGAGCCAGTCGCCGGCACCCGGGCGCGCCACCAGGTGCACTGTGGTGCCGGGTTCGGGCCGGGCGTCCGGTGGCAGCGTGCGCACGACGTACGAACCGTCGTCGGCGGCCGTCCACTCCACGGGCGGCGCATCCGGCGTACGGGCGCTGCGGCTGACCACCCGTATGCGCTCGGCGACGACGAAACACGCCAGCAGGCCGATGCCGAACTGCCCGAGGAAGTCGGAGCGCGCCTCCTGGAGCCCGGCGGCCGAGTCGGCCCGCTTGGAGCTGCGCCCGATGGTGGCGAGGAGGTTGTGCACATCGGACTCGGTGAGCCCGATGCCCGAGTCCTCCACGCGCAGCGCGCCGCCGTCCGCGTGCAGCCGGACCGTGGCGGGCGCGTCGGGCTGCTCGGCGCGGCGGGCGGTGATCGCGTCCACCGCGTTCTGCAGCAGCTCGCGCAGGTAGACCTTGGGGCTGGAGTAGAGGTGATGGGAGAGCAGGTCCACCAGACCACGCAGGTCGACCTGGAAGGTATGGGCCGACGTGGGTGACTGTGAGGCCTGTGAGGACTGTGAGGTCTGGGAATCCATCGTCACGGCGCCGCGGGTGGGGGACGTTCGACGGCGCGGGGTCGGGCGGTCCCGGTGGGGCGGTGACCGCGGAGCGAGCCGGGGGTGGGACATCGTAGGCCCGGAACCACCCCGCTGACCAGCGGTTTTGCAAGACGTATACGGCATTGTCAGTGCAGTGGTGTGCAATGGATCTCGTGCCCGCACTGCAAGAACCGCTGAAACAGCCACTGAAGTCAGTGCTCGGCCCCGCCACCGCGAAGGTGATGGCCGAGCACCTCGGCCTGCACACCGTCGGCGACCTGCTCCACCACTACCCGCGCAGATACGAGGAGCGCGGACAGCTCACCCACCTCGCCGACCTCCCCATGGACGAGCACGTCACGGTGGTCGCCCAGGTCGCCGACGCCCGCCTGCACACGTTCGCCTCGGCCAAGACCCCCCGCGGCAAGGGCCAGCGCCTGGAGGTGACCATCACCGACGGCAGCGGCCGCCTCCAACTCGTCTTCTTCGGCAACGGCGTGCACAAGCCCCACAAGGAACTCCTGCCGGGCACCCGCGCGCTGTTCGCGGGCAAGGTCTCGGTCTTCAACCGCAGGCTCCAACTCGCCCACCCGGCCTACGAACTGCTGCGCGGCGACGACGTGGCCGAAGCGGTGGACAGCTGGGCGGGCGCACTGATCCCGCTCTACCCGGCCACGGCCAAGCTGGAGTCCTGGAAGATCGCCAAGGCGGTGCAGACGGTGCTGCCCAGCGCCCAGGAGGCGATCGACCCTCTGCCGGAGTCGCTGCGCGCGGGCCGCGGCCTGATCTCCCTCCCCGAGGCGCTGCTGAAGATCCACCGCCCGCACACGAAGGCGGACATCGCCGACGCCCGCTCCCGCCTGAAGTGGGACGAGGCGTTCGTCCTCCAGGTGGCCCTGGCCCGCCGCCGCCACGCGGACACCCAACTCCCGGCGGTGGCCCGCAGACCCAAGCCGGACGGCCTCCTGGCTGCCTTCGACGAGCGCCTGCCCTTCACGCTCACCGAAGGCCAGCAGAAGGTCTCGAAGGAGATCTTCGCCGACCTGGCGACGGAGCACCCGATGCACCGGCTGCTCCAGGGCGAGGTCGGCAGCGGCAAGACCCTGGTCGCCCTGCGCGCGATGCTCGCCGTCGTCGACGCGGGCGGGCAGGCCGCCATGCTCGCGCCCACGGAAGTGCTCGCCCAGCAGCACCACCGGTCGATCGTCGAGATGATGGGCGAACTGGCCGAGTCGGGGATGCTCGGCGGGGCCGAGCAGGCCACCAAGGTGGTGCTGCTCACCGGGTCCATGGGCGCGGCCGCGCGACGGCAGGCGCTGCTCGATCTCGCCACCGGGGAGGCCGGGGTGGTGATCGGCACCCATGCCCTGATCGAGGACAAGGTGCAGTTCCACGACCTCGGTCTGGTGGTGGTGGACGAGCAGCACCGGTTCGGGGTGGAGCAGCGCGACGCCCTGCGCGGCAAGGGCAAGCAGCCACCGCACCTGCTGGTGATGACCGCCACGCCGATTCCCCGGACCGTCGCCATGACCGTCTTCGGCGACCTGGAGACCTCCGTCCTCGACCAGCTTCCGGCCGGGCGGTCGCCGATCGCCAGCCATGTGGTGCCCGCCGCGGACAAGCCCCACTTCCTGGCACGCGCCTGGGAGCGGGTCCGCGAAGAGGTGGCGGGCGGGCACCAGGCCTACGTGGTCTGCCCGCGGATCGGTGACGAGGAGGAAGACCCCGGGAAGGCGCGGAAGTCGCCGGAGGACGAGGCGGAGAAGCGACCGCCGCTCGCGGTGCTCGACGTGGCCGGCCGGCTCGCCGAGGGGCCGCTGAAGAACCTTCGGGTCGAGGTGCTGCACGGCAGGATGCAGCCCGACGACAAGGACGCGGTGATGCGCCGGTTCGCCGCCGGCGAGACCGACGTCCTGGTCGCGACGACGGTCATCGAGGTGGGCGTCAACGTCCCGAACGCCACCGTGATGGTGATCATGGACGCCGACCGCTTCGGGGTCTCGCAGCTCCACCAGCTGCGCGGCCGGGTCGGGCGGGGCTCGGCGCCCGGGCTGTGCCTCCTGGTCTCCGAGATGCCGGAGGCGAGCGCGGCCCACAGGCGGCTGACCGCGGTCGCGTCCACGCTCGACGGCTTCGAACTCTCCCGGCTCGACCTCGAGCAGCGCCGCGAGGGCGACGTTCTCGGCCAGGCCCAGTCCGGCGCCCGCACCTCGCTGCGCATGCTCGCCGTCATCGACGACGAGGAGATCATCACCCAGGCCCGCGAGGAGGCCGCGGCGGTGGTGGCGGCCGACCCGGGCCTGGAGCACCTGCCCGGGCTGCGCACGGCACTTCAGGCCCTGCTGGACGACGAGAGGGAGCAGTACCTGGAGAAGGGGTGACCTCGTCGCTCCCCGGGCGGGCGTGCTCGGGGCCTGGCGTGGCTGAGAGACTGAAGACGTCACCGCACGCAGACCGACAAGACCGACAAGGACCGAAGAGATGACCCGCGTGATCGCCGGTCGCGCCGGCGGGCGCCGGCTCGCCGTTCCGCCCGGGCACGGGACCCGCCCCACCTCCGACCGGGCGCGCGAGGGTCTCTTCTCGACCTGGCAGGCCCTCCTCGGCGGCCCGCTGGACGGCGAACGGGTGCTCGACCTGTACGCCGGCTCCGGCGCCGTCGGCCTGGAGGCCCTGTCCCGCGGCGCCGGCCACACCCTGCTTGTCGAGGCCGACGCCCGCGCCGCCCGCACCGTCCGTGAGAACGTCAGAGCGCTCGGCCTGCCCGGTGCCGAAGTCAGGGCGGGCAAAGCGGAACAGATCATCCGGACATCGGCGCCGGCGGACCCGTACGACATCGTCTTCCTCGACCCGCCGTACGCCGTGTCCGACGACGATCTTCGCGAGATTCTGCTCACACTCCGCTCGGGGGGCTGGCTCGCGGCCGATGCCCTCGTCACCGTGGAGCGCAGCACCAGAGGCGGGGAATTCCGGTGGCCTGACGGCTTCGACGCGATCCGGGCCCGTCGCTACGGCGAGGGCACGTTTTGGTACGGTCGCGCCGCCTCTACGTGCGAAGACGCACGATGACCGGACTGGAGAGCGAGGGATCACAAGTGCGCCGCGCCGTCTGTCCCGGGTCGTTCGACCCGATCACCAACGGACACCTCGACATCATCGCCCGCGCCTCCAAGCTGTACGACGAGGTGTACGTGGCGGTGATGATCAACAAGGCCAAGAAGGGCCTGTTCGAGATCGACGAGCGGATCGACCTGATCCGTCAGGTCACCGCCGAGTTCGGGAACGTCACCGTGGAGTCCTTCCACGGCCTCCTCGTCGACTTCTGCAAGCAGCGCGACATCCCCGCCATCGTCAAGGGCCTGCGCGCCGTCAGCGACTTCGACTACGAGCTGCAGATGGCCCAGATGAACAACGGCCTCTCCGGTGTCGAAACCCTCTTCGTCCCCACCAACCCCACCTACAGCTTCCTGTCCTCCTCGCTCGTCAAGGAGGTCGCGGCCTGGGGCGGAGACGTCTCCCACCTGGTGCCCCCGATCGTCCTTCAGGCCCTCGACCAGCGCCTGAAGAAGGACTGAGCGGTCCTTGGCGGGACCCCCGAGAACCTGACGGACCGTCATCCGGTGTCGGGTGGGGCGGCAGGGGCCGTACAGTCGATCCGTCCGTCTCCAACACATCCGTAGAGAGTGGCGAGCACACGGTGGACGTGCAGAAGAAGCTCGACGAGATCGTCGCGATGGTCACCAGCGCCCGGTCCATGCCCATGTCGGCGTCGTGCGTGGTCAACCGCGCCGAACTGCTCGCGATGCTCGAAGAGGTCCGCCGGGCGCTGCCCGACTCCCTGGCCGAGGCCCAGGAGCTGATCGGCGACCGGGAGCAGATGGTGGAGCGGGCCCGCCAGGAGGCCGAGCGGATCATCGAGAGCGCGCACGCCCAGCGCGGCTCCCTGATCTCCGACACCGAGGTCGCCCGCCGCTCCCAGGCGGAGGCCGACCGGATCCTCGCCGAGGCCCGCCAGGAGGCCGAGGAGATCCGCGCCGAGGCCGACGACTATGTCGACTCCAAGCTCGCCAACTTCGAGGTCGTCCTCACCAAGACGCTGGGCTCGGTCGGCCGCGGCCGCGAGAAGCTCCTCGGCACCGGTCCCGGCCTCGACGAGAACGGCTACGAGGACGAGGACGCCCCCGAGCGCAGCCACGACCCGGAGACCCTGCGCCGCGACGCCGACGCGTACGTGGACGCCAAGCTCGGCGCCTTCGAGGCCGTCCTCGCCAAGACCCTGGATGCCGTCGGCAAGGGCCGCCAGAAGCTGCACGGCCGGATCGCCACCGACGACCTCGGCGCGCTGGCCGGCGACACCACCACCGTCCAGCACACCAGCGACGCCGACTACCTCGCCGACCTCGCGGCCCTCGCCGACACCCCGGACCCGGCGCCCGCGATCCCGGCCCAGCAGACGGAGCCGGCCTACGCACAGGCGCAGGACCCGTACGGCTACCAGCAGCCCGACCAGTACGGTTACCAGCAGACGTACGCCCAGCAGGACGCCTACGGCTACCAGCAGGCCGACCCGTACGCCGCCTACCCCCAGGCCGGGGCCTACGACCAGCACCAGCAGCAGGCCGCGTACGACCAGGGGCAGAGCCAGCAGGCATACGGCGGGACAGGCGCCCTCGACGAGACCAGCCTCTTCGACACCAGCATGATCAGCGCCGAGCAGCTGCGGGCCTACGAACAGGAACGCGGCGGTCACTGAGCGCTTCGACGCATGCGGCCCGGAACCCCTTCGGGCGGACCGGATTGGGCCGAGAGCGGAAGGTCCAGTATCCTGGCTCTTCGGTCGCGCGTACGCACACGCTGTTTCGTAGACGTCCGCGATCACCGCTGCCCGGGAACACCGGAGGGCAGCGTCCCCCGAGCTTCGAAGACCGAAAGCAGGAATGGCCCTGAACGCCCGCCTCGACCACCGCAACCCCCTCGTGTTCGACACGCACGAGCTGGGTCGGCGGCCTGGTGCGCTTCAGCGCCTGACCCGCACGGTCGACGCCCCGAAGGACTTCGGTATCCGCGGGGTCATCGGAGTGCCGGAAGGCGCCCCGGTGGAGCTCGAACTCCGTATGGAGTCGGTCATGGAAGGGGTGCTCGTCACGGGCACCGCCCGTGCCACGGCCGAGGGGGAGTGCGTAAGGTGTCTGGAGCCGGTCGAGCTGGAGCTCGAAGCGGACTTCCAGGAACTGTTCTCGTACCCTGACGCCGACGACCGGGGCCGTGTGATCGCGGAACCGGGCGACGACGCCGAGGACGACGAGGACAGGTTCTTCCTCGAGGACGGACTCTTCGACCTCGAACCTCTGCTGCGCGATGCGGTGGTGCTCGCACTGCCGATGCAGCCGGTGTGCCAGGAAGACTGTCCGGGCCTGTGCTCCGAGTGCGGGGCACGGCTCGCGGACGACCCGGACCACCACCACGACGCCGTCGACATCCGTTGGGCGGCACTGCAGGGATTCGCCGACTCATCCCAGAGTGGCGACAAGGACGATACGAGCGGCGCCGAAGCGGGCGTCGACGAGAAGCAGGAGAAGTAGCCGTGGCTGTTCCGAAGCGGAAGATGTCGCGCAGCAACACGCGCCACCGCCGGTCGCAGTGGAAGGCTGCGGTCCCCACCCTGGTCGCGTGCGAGCGCTGCCACGAGCCCAAGCAGCAGCACATCGCGTGCCCGTCGTGCGGCACCTACAACAAGCGCCAGGTCCTCGAGGTCTGAGCGGCTGGTGAGAGGTCTGATGTCTGACGCCAAGGCGGACCCAAACGCCAGGAAGAAGGCGGACAACACAGCCTCGTCCCACACGCTTCTGGAAGGGCGGCTCGGCTACAAGGTCGAGTCCGCCCTTCTGGTGCGTGCGCTGACCCACCGCTCCTACGCGTACGAGAACGGCGGTCTGCCGACGAACGAGCGCCTGGAGTTCCTCGGGGACTCCGTGCTCGGCCTCGTCGTCACCGACACGCTGTACCGCACCCACCCCGACCTGCCCGAGGGCCAGCTGGCCAAGCTGCGGGCCGCGGTGGTCAACTCACGTGCGCTGGCGGAGGTGGGCCGCGGGCTCGACCTCGGCTCCTTCATCCGGCTCGGCCGGGGCGAGGAGGGCACGGGCGGCCGGGACAAGGCGTCCATCCTCGCCGACACCCTCGAAGCGGTGATCGGTGCTGTCTATCTCGACCAGGGGCTGGAATCGGCGGCGGAGCTGGTGCACCGTCTGTTCGACCCGCTGATCGAGAAGTCCTCGAATCTCGGCGCCGGCCTGGACTGGAAGACCAGCCTCCAGGAGCTGACCGCGACCGAGGGGCTCGGCGTTCCCGAGTACCTGGTCACGGAGACCGGCCCGGACCACGAGAAGACCTTTACTGCTGCCGCCCGCGTCGGAGGCGTCTCGTACGGCACCGGCACCGGCCGCAGCAAGAAGGAGGCGGAGCAGCAGGCCGCGGAGTCGGCCTGGCGCTCCATCCGCGCCGCTGCGGACGAGCGTGCCAAGGCGGCGGCGGAGGCGGGGGCCCCCGACGGGACCACCGAGACCGCCGCCGCGGCTCCGGCCAGCGACACGGCTACGGCCTGATTCCACGGCCTGATTCCTTCATCACGGCCCCTGCCCCGGCACCTGTGCCGGGGCAGGGGCCGTTTCATGGAACGGCCGAGCCGGGAGGCGTGCTGAGACGCCCGAACACGCTTCGAACTCCCGAAGACGCTTCGGAACGCCCGAAGACGCTGCGACGATGTCCGCGTCTCCGTGATGTCCGCGAACTCCGCGATCTCGGCGATCTCCGCGATCTCGGCGATCTCGGCGATCTCCGCGACGTCGCCGCAGGAGCGCTGAGGCAATACCCCGCCGGGCGAGCGGTACGGCCGGCGTCCGCTCCCGCGTGCGCCGCGCCGGCCCTTCCGTGCCGGTACGCACTGGCCGTCGGCGCCTTCGTCCCGCCGTTCCGGACGGGGCGTCACCCGTTCCGGACCAAGAGGTACGCTGCGGACGTCGCCCCCTGTTCACCCCTTCGGAGGAGTCCGTGCCCGAGTTGCCCGAGGTCGAAGTCGTGCGGCGCGGGCTGGAGCGCTGGGTGGCCCACCGGACGGTGGCCGAGGTGGAGGTGCTGCACCCGCGGTCCGTCCGCCGTCACCTGGCCGGCGGTGACGACTTCGCGCACCGGCTGAAGGGGCAGCGCATAGGCACCCCCAGCCGCCGCGGGAAATACCTCTGGATTCCCGTCGACACCACGGGTACGGCGATCCTCGCCCACCTCGGCATGAGCGGTCAGCTCCTCGTCCAACCGCACCAGTCGCCGGACGAGAAGCACCTCAGGATCCGGGTCCGCTTCGACGACGCCCTCGCCACCGAGCTGCGCTTCGTCGACCAGCGCACCTTCGGCGGCCTCTCGCTGCATGAGACCGCCCCCGACGGGCTGCCCGACGTCATCGCGCACATCGCCCGCGACCCGTTCGACCCGCTCTTCGACGACGAGGCCTTCCACCAGGCACTGCGCCGCAAGCGCACCACCATCAAACGGGCCCTGCTCGACCAGTCGCTGATCAGCGGCGTCGGCAATATCTACGCGGACGAGGCGCTGTGGCGCTCCCGCATCCACTACGAGCGCCCCACCGCCGGCTTCACGCGCCCCCGTACCGCGGAACTCCTCGGTCACATCAGGGACGTGATGAACGCGGCGCTCGCCGTCGGCGGCACCAGCTTCGACAGCCTCTACGTGAACGTCAACGGCGAGTCGGGCTACTTCGACCGGTCGCTGGACGCATACGGCCGCGAGGGCGAGCCCTGCCGGCGCTGCACCACGCCCCTGCGCCGCCGCCCGTGGATGAACCGCTCCAGTTACTTCTGCCCGAGCTGTCAGAGGGCGCCGCGCGTATCGTCGTAACGCTCGCGGGCCGCCAGGACATCGTCCATCCGGCCCTCCACGCAGTGGATGAGGGCCAGCAGGCGCTCGGCGACCTCGCGGCCCAGGGGGGTCAGTTCGTAGTCCACCCGCGGCGGGTTGGTCGGCTGGGCCTCGCGGTGCACCAGACCGTCGCGCTCCAGCGCATGCAGGGTCTGGGACAGCATCTTCTCGCTCACGCCGTCGACCCGGCGGCGCAGCTCGTTGAAGCGCATCGAGCCCTCGTACAGCGCGCCGAGCGTGAGTCCGCCCCAGCGGCCCGTGACGTGCTCCAGCGTGCCGCGCGAGGGGCATGCCTTGGCGAACACGTTGTAGGCGAGGTCCTGTTCCTCCGCGCGCTCCTGGGTGCTGTTCATGCTCCAAGCGTACGCGAGTGCAGCGCTAACCACCAGGTTGCACTAACCAAAAGTTAGTGCTTTCCTTGGGTCACCGCCGGTGAGCTGCGCGCTTTGTCGTGGCCGCCGTTTCATGACCTCTGAGGAGAGCGAACCGTGACCACCCCTGTTGTCTCCATCGCCTACCACTCCGGCTACGGCCACACCGCCGTCCTCGCCGAAGCCGTACGGGACGGCGCCGCGGACGCCGGCGCCCAGGTCCACCTGATCAAGGTCGACGAGATCACCGAAGAGCAGTGGGCGACCCTCGACGCCTCGGACGCGATCGTCTTCGGCTCGCCGACCTACATGGGCACCGCGTCCGGCACCTTCCACGTCTTCGCCGAGGCGTCCTCGAAGCGGTGGTTCGGGCAGGACTGGAAGGACAAGCTGGCCGCCGGCTTCACCAACTCCGGGTCCAAGAGCGGCGACAAGCTGCACACCCTGCAGTTCTTCCAGATCCTGGCCGCGCAGCACGGCATGAACTGGGTCAACCTCGGTCTGCACCCCGGCTGGAACGTCAGCACCGGCTCCGAGCACGACCTCAACCGCCTCGGCGTCTTCGCCGGTGCCGCCGCCCAGACCAACAACGACGAGGGTCCGGAGGCCGTCCACAAGGCCGACATCGCCACCGCCCGGCACCTCGGCCGCCGCGTCGCGGAGGCGGCGCGCGTCTTCACGCTCGGCCGCGCGGCCGCCTGAGCCGCCCGCACACAGCCGTGCCCCGCCCCGGACACCCCGGGCGGGGGCACGCGCGTACTGCTGTACGGCTGCGGTAGTACAGGAGTGCGTCAGTAGCCGAAGTCCTGCGTCCACCAGGGGCCGCCGGAACCGAAGTGCACTCCGACGCCCAGCGTCGTGAAGTCGCAGTTCAGTATGTTCGCCCGGTGGCCGGGGCTGTTCATCCAGGCGTCCATGACGTCCTGCGGGGTGGCCTGGCCGCGGGCTATGTTCTCGCCGCCCAGGTCCGTTATGCGCAGCGCGGCCGCCCGCTGCCACGGGTCCTTGCCGTCGGGGTCGGTGTGGTCGAAGAAGTTCCGCGCGGCCATGTCCTCGCTGAACGCCTCCGCCAGCTTGCGCAGCGGGCCGTTCGGGGTCACCGGGGAGCAGCCCACCTTGGCCCGCTCCTGGTTGACCAGCTTGAGCACCTCGGCCTCGGCGGCGGCCTCGGAGGTCACCTTCTGGGCCGGGATAGTCCCCGGCTTCTTCGTGGGCTGCTCGGACGGCGGCGCGGCCGTCGCCGTGCTCCCTGTCGCTGTGGGGGACGGTGTCCCCGTGGGCCGGGTCGTCGGCGCCGCCGAGGACGCCGAGGGGGCGGAGGGGTCGCGGTCGCCGCCGGCGTGGGCGAGCGGTCGGCGTCACGGCTGGTGGACGAGGACCCGCGGGAGTCCGCGGTGCCGCTCGTGCCGCCCTGCTGGGTGGCGAAGCCCGACGGGGTGGTGCCGCCGGCCTGCGCATCGCCGGAGTCACCGCTCACCGAGAAGTGGTTCCCGCCGGGCAGCACCCCGGTGGCGACCGCCACGGTGCCCAGCGCCACGGCGGCGGAGACGCCCAGCAGGCCCGTGCGCACCGGCGTCGCGGCCTTCTTCCTGCGGTGCGAGCGGGTCGCGCGCCGCTCGGCCTCCAGGACCGCGGCGAAGCCGTAGAGGTTCTCCGGACCGTAGCGTTCCGGCGGAGTGTCGTAGCTCTCTGTGACCCTCTTGGCGCGGCCCCCCGTGGCGGCGCGTCCGGCGGCGGAGCGTCGGTGGCGTCCCATTGCTGGCCTTCCTGGTCTTGCGGTCGGCGCAACTCACACGATCGTGTGAGTTTCACGTGAGAGTTATGGGTGGGGACGGTACCGCATCGCGCACGGGGCGGATGTGCCGGGAGGGACATTGGCCGGTTAGCGTGCACCCATGAACGACGACGCACGGCTGGTGGCGTGGGTGCGCGGACGTGTCCAAGGGGTGGGTTTCCGCTGGTTCACCCGGGCCAAGGCGCTGGAGATCGGCGACCTGAGCGGTTTCGCTCTCAATCTGGACGACGGACGGGTCCAGGTGGTCGCCGAGGGGCCCCGGAAGGGGTGCGAGCGTCTGCTGGAGTGGCTCCGGGGCGACGACACACCCGGGCGTGTGGACGGAGTCACTGAGATTTGGGACACGCCCCGCGGCGGCTACGACGGCTTCGCGATCCGCTGAGCCGGAGCCCGAAGACCCCCGCCGCAAAGCGCGGGGACGTGCCACCGGCATCTGCCCCGAGCGGAAAGGTGCTGGTGGTTGCCAAGAACGGCTTGTCGTGGCAGGCTCCGCGGGTAAGGATGATCTCCACGCCCGCAGGGGCCCGAAGAAGCCGCAGCGCCGCCCCTCAGGGCCGCGCGCCCCTGGTTTGCCCGCCGGCGCAGGGCGTGATCGTGTTGACCGTCAAACTTTTTGGTGAGACGCTGAAAGCCCCGCGCACCTTAGCTGTTTGGCATGGAAGCACGGCGTAGAACTCACCATGCCGGGCACCGCGGGTGCGAATCCCTCACGACCCACACCGCATCGGTCGGTCACTCATTGTGGAGGACCATCCATCATGGCAAAGGCGCTTCTCGGTTACGTCGGCGGCTCCGACCCGCGACTCCTCGCCGAGATGCGACGGCTTCAGCAGCGCGTCCAGGAACTCGAAGCCGAGCTCGGACGGATCCAGGCGGAGAACGACGCGCTGTCCTCGGCTGCCGCTTCTCATGACAGGATCATGGAGAGCGTCGACGCACACCAGGCGGAGCCTGCGCTCACCTGATCACTGCATCACGCCACGGCACACGCAGTGGTCGGGCTGCCCGTACCCACCGCTGATGTTGTCAGAATTGCAAGGGACGCCTCGGCGTCCCTTCTTTCTTGCCCCCGCGCACCCCTTCGCTGTCTTTAACGGATGGTGTGCCCTGCGCGTTCAGGGGTGAAACCGCGGGTTCATGGAGTGAGACAGACCCGGACGGTAGAGTCCAGCGGCGTGCACCTCAAGGCCCTGACCCTCCGCGGCTTCAAGTCGTTCGCCTCGGCGACCACGCTCCGGTTCGAGCCGGGCATCACGTGCGTCGTCGGCCCGAACGGCTCGGGCAAGTCCAACGTCGTGGACGCGCTCAGCTGGGTCATGGGCGAGCAGGGAGCCAAGTCGCTGCGCGGCGGCAAGATGGAGGACGTCATCTTCGCCGGCACCACCGGCCGCCCGCCGCTCGGCCGCGCCGAGGTGTCGCTGACCATCGACAACTCCGACGGTGCCCTCCCGATCGAGTACTCGGAGGTCACCATCACGCGGATCATGTTCCGCAACGGCGGCAGCGAGTACCAGATCAACGGCGACACCTGCCGTCTCCTCGACATCCAGGAACTCCTGTCCGACTCCGGCATCGGCCGCGAGATGCACGTGATCGTCGGCCAGGGCCAGCTCGACTCCGTGCTGCACGCCGACCCCATGGGCCGCCGCGCCTTCATCGAGGAGGCCGCGGGCGTCCTCAAGCACCGCAAGCGCAAGGAGAAGGCGCTCAGGAAGCTGGACGCCATGCAGACGAACCTCGCCCGCGTCCAGGACCTCACCGACGAGCTGCGCCGCCAGCTGAAACCGCTCGGCCGGCAGGCGGCGGTGGCCCGCCGGGCGGCCGTGATCCAGGCTGACCTGCGCGACGCCAGGCTGCGCCTGCTGGCCGACGACCTCGTCCGGTTCCGGGAGGCCCTGAAGGCCGAGATCGCCGACGAGGCCGCGCTCAAGGAACGCAAGGACGCCGCCGAGGCCGAGCTGAAGAAGGCCCTGCAGCGTGAGGCGCTCCTGGAGGACGAGGTACGGCAGCTGACGCCGCGTCTGCAACGGGCCCAACAGACCTGGTACGAGCTGTCACAGCTCGCGGAGCGGGTGCGGGGCACGATCTCGCTGGCCGACGCCCGGGTCAAGAGCGCCACCTCCCAGCCGCCGGAGGAGCGGCGCGGACGCGACCCCGAGGACATGGAGCGCGAGGCCGCCCGCATCCGCGAACAGGAGGCCGAACTCGAAGCGGCCCTGGAGGCCGCCGAGCGCGCTCTGGAGGACACGGTCGCGCACCGCGCCGAGCTGGAGCGCGAACTGGCGCTCGAGGAACGGCGCCTGAAGGACGTGGCGCGCGCCATCGCGGACCGGCGTGAAGGGCTCGCCCGACTGAACGGGCAGGTGGGCGCCGCCCGTTCACGCGCGGCCGCCGCCCAGGCCGAGATCGACCGGCTGGCCGCCGCGCGCGACGAGGCACAGCAGCGCGCCGTTGCCGCCCAGGAGGAGTACGAGGCGCTGAAGGCCGAGGTCGACGGCCTGGACGCGGGCGACGCGGACCTCGCGGAGCGGCACGAGACGGCCAAGGCCGCGCTCGCCGAGGCGGAGACCGCCCTCACCGCCGCACGCGAGGCGGCCACGGCGGCCGAACGAGGGCGCGCCGCCACCCAGGCCCGGCACGAGGCCCTGGCCATGGGCCTGCGCCGCAAGGACGGCACCGGCGCCCTGCTGAACGCGAAGGACCGCCTGGCCGGCCTGCTCGGCCCGGCCGCGGAACTGCTGACCGTGACCCCGGGCCACGAGGCCGCCCTCGCGGCGGCCTTCGGCACGGCGGCGGACGCCCTCGCGGTCACGGACCCGGCCTCGGCCGCCGACGCGCTCCGCCTGCTGCGCAAGCAGGACGGGGGACGGGCGGCGCTGCTGGTGGCGGGGGCGCCTCAGGAGCCGGCGGACGTGCGCGGCAGCGGCGGTGCCGACGGGCATCCCTTCGCCGCCGATCTCGTCCGCGGTCCCGCCGACCTCATGCCCGCCGTACGCCGGCTGCTGCGCGGCATCGTCGTCGTGGGCACCCTCGAGGACGCCGAGGAGCTGGTCGGGGCGCGACCCGAGCTGACCGCCGTCACCGCCGAGGGCGATCTCCTCGGGGCGCACTTCGCGCACGGGGGGTCCGCCGGGGCGCCCAGCCTGCTCGAGGTGCAGGCCTCCGTCGACGAGGCCGCCGCGGAGCTGGAGGAACTCGCCGTGCGGTGCGAGGAGTTGGCCGAGGCGCAGCGGTTCGCGGGAGAGCGGCGCAAGGAGTGTGCCGCGCTCGTCGAGGAACTGGGGGAGCGGCGCAGGGCCGCCGAGCGGGAGAAGTCCCAGGTCGCCCAGCAGCTGGGCGGCTCGCCGGGCAGGCGCGCGGGGCCGCCGGGGAGGCCGAGCGCAGCGTGGCCGCCGCCGCGCGCGCCCAGGAGGCGCTCGACAAGGCCCTGCAGGAGGTCGAGGAACTCGCCGAGCGGCTCGCCGTCGCCGAGGAGATGCCGGTCGAGGAGGAGCCCGACACCTCCGTACGCGACCGCCTCGCCGCCGACGGCGCCAACGCGCGGCAGACCGAGATGGAGGCCCGCCTCCAGGTCCGCACCCATGAGGAACGCGTCAAGGGCCTGGCCGGACGCGCCGACTCCCTGGACCGGGCCGCACGCGCCGAACGTGAGGCACGCGCACGTGCCGAGCAGCGGCGCTCGCGGCTGCGCCACGAGGCGGCCGTCGCCGAGGCCGTCGCCTCCGGCGCCCGGCAGCTCCTCGCCCACGTCGAGGTCTCCCTGAGCCGGGCGGAGGCCGAGCGCGCCGCCGCCGAGGCGGTCAAGGCACGCCGGGAGGAGGAGCTGGCGGCGGCCCGCACGCACGGCCGCGACCTCAAGGCCGAGCTGGACAAGCTCACCGACTCCGTCCACCGCGGCGAGGTGCTCGGCGCCGAGAAGCGGCTGCGCATAGAGCAGCTGGAGACCAGGGCGCTGGAGGAGCTGGGCGTCGAGCCGACGGTCCTGGTCACCGAGTACGGCCCCGACCAGCTCGTACCGCCGTCCCCGCCCGCCGAGGGCGAGCAGCTGCCCGAGGACCCGGAGCATCCGCGCAATCAGCCCCGTCCGTTCGTGCGTGCCGAGCAGGAGAAGCGGCTCAAGGCCGCCGAACGCGCCTACCAGCAGCTCGGCAAGGTCAATCCGCTCGCCCTGGAGGAGTTCGCCGCGCTGGAGGAGCGCCACAAGTTCCTCAGCGAGCAGCTCGACGACCTGAAGAAGACCCGCGCCGACCTGCTTCAGGTGGTGAAGGAGGTGGACGAGCGCGTCGAGCAGGTGTTCACCGAGGCCTACCGGGACACGGCCCGCGAGTTCGAGGGCGTCTTCAGCCGGCTGTTCCCCGGCGGCGAGGGCCGGCTGGTCCTGACCGACCCGGACAACATGCTCACCACGGGCGTGGACGTCGAGGCGCGGCCCCCGGGCAAGAAGGTCAAGCGGCTCTCCCTGCTCTCCGGCGGCGAGCGGTCGCTGACGGCCGTCGCCCTGCTGGTGTCGATCTTCAAGGCCCGGCCCAGCCCGTTCTACGTGATGGACGAGGTCGAGGCGGCGCTCGACGACACCAACCTGCAGCGGCTGATCCGCATCATGCAGGAGCTGCAGGAGGCCTCTCAGCTCATCGTGATCACGCACCAGAAGCGGACGATGGAGGTCGCCGACGCGCTGTACGGCGTCTCCATGCAGGGCGACGGTGTGTCGAAGGTCATCTCGCAGCGGCTCCGCTAGACGGCTGCCCCCTACACCAGTTGCCACCTGCACGTTTTCACATCTTCAACACTTGAACGCAACCTCTCCTACGCATGCCTCAAAGGTCACAGATTCGCGCTATTGACTTCGAAACTTGAAGGCATAGTCTCTGCAACGTTGCTTTTATCTTCAGATATGAGCGGCGTTAACGAGTACTCCCCGGGTACTTGCAACGCCAGCCATACCCGAGAGGGCTCACCCACCCCCGGCAGCGTTGCCGGTGGCTCGAGGAGTACACGTGACCAGCACAGCGCAGGCATCCAGGACAGGAGCCGGTACGGCTCACCCCGATCATCTCGGGCACGTCATCTTCATCGCGGCGGCCGCCGCGATGGGCGGCTTCCTCTTCGGCTACGACAGCTCCGTGATCAACGGCGCCGTCGAGGCCATCCGGGACCGCTATGACATCGGCTCCGCAGCGCTGGCCCAGGTGATCGCGATCGCCCTGATCGGCTGTGCCGTCGGCGCCGCGACCGCAGGCCGCATAGCGGACCGCCTCGGCCGCATCCGGGTGATGCAGATCGCGGCGGTTCTCTTCGTCGTCAGCGCGGTCGGCTCCGCCCTGCCCTTCGCCCTGTGGGACTTCGCCCTCTGGCGTGTCATCGGCGGCTTCGCCATCGGCATGGCCTCCGTGATCGGCCCCGCCTACATCGCCGAGGTCGCCCCGCCCGCCTACCGCGGCCGGCTCGGCTCCTTCCAGCAGGCCGCGATCGTCGTCGGCATCGCCATCTCGCAGCTGGTCAACTGGGGCCTGCTCAACGCCGCCGGCGGCGACCAGCGCGGCAAGCTGATGGGCCTGGAGGCCTGGCAGGTCATGCTCGGCGTCATGGTCGTCCCGGCCCTCCTCTACGGCCTGCTCTCCTTCGCCATCCCCGAGTCCCCCCGCTTCCTGATCTCCGTCGGCAAGCGTGAGCGCGCCCGGGAGATCCTCGCCGAGGTCGAGGGCCAGGGCACCGACCTGGACGCCCGCGTCACCGAGATCGAGCAGGCCATGAAGAGCGAGCACAAGTCCAGCTTCAAGGACCTGCTCGGCGGCGGCTTCTTCTTCAAGCCGATCGTCTGGGTCGGCATCGGCCTGTCGGTCTTCCAGCAGTTCGTCGGCATCAACGTCGCGTTCTACTACTCCTCGACGCTGTGGCAGTCGGTCGGCGTCGACCCGACGGACTCGTTCTTCTACTCCTTCACCACCTCGATCATCAACATCGTCGGCACCGTGATCGCGATGATCTTCGTGGACCGCATCGGCCGCAAGCCGCTCGCGCTCATCGGCTCCATCGGCATGGCCGTCGGCCTCGCACTGGAGGCCTGGGCGTTCTCGTTCCACCTGGTCGACGGAAAGCTGCCGAGCACCCAGGGCTGGGTCGCCCTGATCGCCGCCCACGTGTTCGTCCTCTTCTTCGCCCTGTCCTGGGGCGTGGTGGTCTGGGTCATGCTCGGCGAGATGTTCCCGAACCGGATCCGCGCCGCCGCCCTGGGCGTGGCCGCCGCCGCGCAGTGGATCGCCAACTGGGCCATCACCGCGAGCTTCCCCTCGCTCGCCGACTGGAACCTGTCCGGCACCTACGTGATCTACACGGTCTTCGCCGCGCTCTCCATCCCGTTCGTCCTGAAGTTCGTGAAGGAGACGAAGGGCAAGGCGCTGGAGGAGATGGGCTGAGCCCGACAAGAGGCTCCTCGAACTCGAGGAGAAGGGCCAAGTCCCCGCTGCCCCTCTCCTCGGACCCTGCCGCCGCCCGGCTCGGCCACTGCCCGAGCCGGGCGGCGGTGTTCTGCCGGACCCCTGTGCACGAGGCTCAGCTCTCCAGCCCGGGGAGCACCCTCTCGCAGAACAGGTGCAGGCTGCGCCAGCCCTCGTCCACCGGCATCCCGCCGGCCAGCGGATGCAGGACGTGGCTGTCCAGGCCCAGGCCCAGGCACTCCTCCGGCGTCACGATCCGGTACACGCCCTCCGCCCTCAGCTCCTCCACCGTCGTGGCCGCCGACCTGACCGCGGAGCGGACACCACGGCCGCCGGACTGCCAGGACGCGTACGTCCGCGCCTCGTGCAGGAAGTGCTTCCCGTACGCGGACCATGCCCGGTCCGGATCCTCCGCGAGGTGCAGCAGCGGCGTCCTCTCCGCGGGCATCATCGTCCAGCCCTCCTTGCCGTACTCGGCGAGCCGCTCCTTGTAGTAGGCCTCCAGCTCCGGCAGGTGCGCGCTCGGGAAGAACGGCAGGCCCAACCGGGCGGCGCGGCGGGCCGCCGCCTTCGATGAGCCGCCGACCAGCAACAGGGGGTGCGGCCGGGTGTAGGGGCGCGGGGTGACCCGTACGGTGCGGCCCCGGTAGGCGAACTCCTGACCGGTCCACGCCCTCAGCACCGTCTCCAGCAGCTCGTCCTGGAGGCTTCCGCGCCGCTCGAAGTCGACACCGAAGGAGGCGTACTCCTCGGGCCGGTACCCGATCCCGACGACGGTCACCAGCCGCCCGCCGCTGATCAGGTCGAGCACGGCGATGTCCTCGGCCAGCCGCAGCGGGTCGTGCAGCGGCCCGATCACCGCCGAGACGGTGACCGCGAGCCGCCGGGTCGCCCCGAGCACGGCACCGGCGAAGACGAAGGGCGACGGCAGCCAATTGTTCGCCGCCCCGTGGTGCTCCTCCGTCTGCACGGTGGTGACCCCCGGTCGTCGGCGTACGCGGCCATCTCCACCGCGGCCCGGTAGCGGGCGCGGAGTGAGGCGGGGGTCGCACCGGGCTCGACGAGGTTGAACCGTACGACCGAGACGGCCATGACAAGGCCCCCTTCACCTTCGCCGGGCGGGTGTGCGGGGAGGAGGTTAGCTGACGGGGCGTCAGACAACCAGGGTGTGCAGCCCCGGAGCCGCCGCCGAACGGGGCGGTGCCCGGTCGCGCATACTGGACGCGTTATGGAAACCGTCATCCTTGCTGTAGTCATCGCCGTGGTCGTGCTCGGCGCGCTCGGCGGGCTCATCGTCGGCAGCCGGCGCCGGAAGCCGCTGCCCCCGCCGCCCCCGACGACGCCCGACATCACCGCCCCTCCGGCCGAGCCGCACGTCGGCGACGAGGCCGAGACGCCGCGCGACGAGGAACGCCGGACGATAGAGGAGGTGGATCTTCCGGGCGGTGGGGCTCCCGTCGCCGTCGAGGAGCCGCCCGTCGTCGAGGCGCCCCCGATCGAGATCCCCGAGCCCACCGCCGGCCGTCTGGTCCGCCTGCGCGCCCGTCTGTCCCGTTCGCAGAACGCGCTCGGCAAGGGGCTCCTCACCCTCCTGTCCCGGGAACACCTCGACGACGAGACCTGGGAGGAGATCGAGGACACGCTGCTCACCGCCGACGTCGGCGTGCAGCCCACCCAGGAGCTGGTCGAGCGGCTGCGCGAGCGTGTGAAGGTGCTCGGCACCCGCACGCCCCAGGAGCTGCGCGGTCTGCTGCGCGAGGAGCTGCTCACGCTGGTCGGCACCGACATGGACCGCACGGTCCGCACCGAGCCCGAGTCCAGCAAGCCCGGCATCGTGATGGTCGTGGGCGTCAACGGCACCGGCAAGACCACCACCACCGGCAAGCTGGCCCGGGTCCTGGTGGCCGACGGCCGCACCGTCGTCCTCGGCGCCGCCGACACCTTCCGTGCCGCCGCCGCCGACCAGCTGCAGACCTGGGGCGAGCGGGTAGGCGCCTACACCGTGCGCGGCCCGGAGGGCGGCGACCCGGCCTCCGTGGCCTTCGACGCAGTGAAGGAAGGCAAGGAGATGGGCTACGACGTCGTGCTCATCGACACCGCAGGCCGCCTCCACACCAAGACCGGCCTCATGGACGAGCTCGGCAAGGTCAAGCGCGTCGTGGAGAAGCACGCCCCGCTCGACGAGGTGCTGCTCGTCCTGGACGCCACGACCGGGCAGAACGGCCTCGTCCAGGCCCGCGTCTTCGCCGAGGTCGTGGACATCACCGGCATCGTGCTGACCAAGCTCGACGGCACGGCCAAGGGCGGCATCGTGGTGGCGGTCCAGCGCGAGCTGGGTGTACCGGTGAAGCTGGTCGGCCTCGGCGAGGGTGCCGACGACCTGGCGCCGTTCGAGCCGGAAGCGTTCGTGGATGCGCTTATCGGGGACTGAGCGCGCCGACGCACGCGGTGCGTGCGTGACCGTACGGAGGAAGGGCCCCGTTCCATGGTGCAGCTGGAACGGGGCTCTTCCGCATCGGGGGGAGCCGGCCTTCTCGAATCGGCCGGCCTAGACGGGGGAGCGATGCGCCACATACGCCAGCGTGCCGATCAGCAGGCGCGCCGACGGGGGGCTCGTCGCGGAGTCCAGGGCGGGGGAGCGGAGCCAGCGGACCGGGCCGAGGCCGCCGCGGTCGGAGGGCGGGGCCGTGATGTACGCGCCGGGGCCCAGGGCGTGCAGGTCGAGGGCGGTGTCGTCCCACGCCATCCGGTACAGCAGGCCCGGCAGCTGCGCGGCTGACCCGGGGGCGACGAAGAAGTGCGCGCGGCCCTCCGGCGTCGCCGTCACCGGGCCGAGCGGCAGGCCCATGCGCTCCAGCCTGACCAGGGCGCGCCGCCCGGCCGACTCGGCGACCTCGATCACGTCGAACGCCCGGCCGACCGGCAGCATCACCGCGGCGCCCGGCACCTCGGCCCAGGCCTCGGTCACCTCGTCGAGTGTCGCTCCGGCGCCCACGCCGGGCGCGAAGTCCAGCGGGTGCGCGCCGGGCGCGCCGCAGTCCGACTTGCCGCAGGAGCACTGCCCGGCGACCGCCCGTGCGCCGGGCACCACGTCCCAGCCCCACAGTCCCGTGTACTCGGCCACGGCCGTGCACTCCGACGAGCGGCCCCGGCGCCGAGCACCGGAGCGGATGTCGCGGATGCCCCGCGTGCCGCCGATCGTGAAGCCCATGCCCCCTCCAACGGGTCCAGCGCGCCGGTGGTTACGCCGCGAATGCGGAATGTGACTCTGTGTTCCCGCTCATCGGTCGTCTCCGCGGAGCTCCGGGCAGCGCCCGGTTGCATCCCGGGGTGGTGCGCGGTCCGTGCGCGCCGGTGAGTGCACGCCTCCACCCGATTCCGGCTGTCATGTGTCAAGTGAATCGTGCGGAGCCCGCCCTTGGTTCATTCGAAGGGGTGGCGAATGGTGGCGTTTCTGTGTACGCCATGGCTGGACGGGTGATCGTAGGACTACTTTGAGTGCACGGTTCCTGGGAACGCATGCGCTCGTGGGTATGCCGGAGGCAAGTCGGTTCCCGTCCGAGGGGTGAGAACCGCCGGACGCGGGACCGTGGGCACCGGCATTCTGGTAGTGCTTGGCGCGCACAGCGACAAGTGGTCTGAGGGATGGGGGCGTTCCAGTGGGCGGCAGTGACGGAAGCGCAGCGAACGCTGACAAGCGCCCCAATGAGCTGCTCGCCTCGTGGTTCGTGCGCAGCGGCTGGTCCAAGGGCGAGCTGGCGCGTCAAGTGAACCGCCGGGCACGCCAGTTGGGAGCGAACCACATCTCCACGGACACCTCCCGGGTGCGCCGCTGGCTCGACGGGGAGAACCCGCGCGAGCCGATCCCGCGCATCCTGTCGGAGCTGTTCTCCGAGCGCTTCGGCTGTGTCGTCGCCGTCGAGGACCTCGGACTGCGCCCCGCCCACCAGTCACCCTCGGTGTCCGGGATCGACCTGCCCTGGACGGGCCCGCAGACCGTGGCCATGATCAGCGAGTTCTCGCGCAGCGACCTGATGCTGGCGCGGCGCGGCTTCCTCGGAACCTCGCTGGCCCTGTCCGCTGGCCCGTCCCTCATCGAGCCCGTGCAGCGCTGGCTGGTGCCGAGCCCCGCCTCCCTGCGCGAGGGCACCCCGCCCGCCTCGCCGTCCGGGCGCGCCCGCGGCCGGCTCTCCCAGCCCGAGCTGGACCTCCTCGAGACCACCACGGTGATGTTCCGCAAGTGGGACGCCCAGTGCGGCGGCGGACTGCGCCGCAAGGCGGTCGTCGGCCAGCTGCACGAGGTGACCGACCTGCTACAGGAACCGCAGCCCGAGGCCACCGCCAGGCGCCTGTTCAAGGTCGCAGCCGAGCTGGCCGAACTGGCCGGCTGGATGAGCTACGACGTGGGACTGCAGCCCACCGCGCAGAAGTACTTCGTGCTCGCCCTGCACGCCGCCAAGGAGGCGGGCGACAAGCCGCTCGGCTCGTACATCCTCTCCAGCATGAGCCGCCAGATGATCCACCTGGGCCGGCCCGAGGACGCCCTGGAGCTCATCCACCTCGCCCAGTACGGCAGCCGTGACTGTGCGAGCCCGCGCACCCAGGCGATGCTGTATGCGATGGAGGCCCGCGCCTACGCCAACATGGGGCAGCCCGGCAGGTGCAAGCGTGCCGTCCGGATGGCCGAGGACACCTTCGCCGACGCCGAGGACTGGGACGAGCCGGACCCCGACTGGATCCGCTTCTTCTCCGAGGCCGAGCTGTACGCGGAGAACTCCCACTCCTTCCGTGACCTCGCCTATGTCGCGGGCCGCAGCCCCACCTACGCCTCCCTCGCCGAGCCCCTGATGCGGAAGGCCGTCGACCGGTTCGCGGAGGACGGCGAGCATCAGCGGTCGTACGCGCTCAACCTGATCGGCATGGCCACCGTGCATCTTCTCCAGCGCGAGCCCGAGCAGAGCGCGGTGCTCACCAAGCGGGCCCTGGAGGTCGCCAAAAAGGTGCGCTCGGAACGTGTCAACACTCGTATTCGAAAAACCGTCGACACGGCTGTACGCGATTTCGGTGATCTCAGGGAGATCGTCGAACTCACCGACCACCTCGCCACCCACCTGCCCGAGACCGCCGAAGCGGTCTGAACCCTCCCCGAGCCCCAGGCTCCCAGGGCCCGAAGGCCCCGAGGACTCCGGCCGCGGCCGCCATCCCGAACCGCCCGACTCGGCTCCCCCATGCCAGGTCATCGGATGGCCGCCGCGGCCGGGCTGTTTTTCGCGCCTGAGCCGGCGCCGCTCTCGCGGAGGTGGTTGCTCGCCGTGGGGGTTGATCAATTGGTGGTCGCGGTTTCATTCGGCCGATGGTTGCGCCGCCCACCATCTGAAGGTTGCGCCACGATAACGATCAGCGTGGCCGACATCCGGCAGTTCATCAACGCGTAACACGCCGGGCGCCTTCGTCACTGCGGTGAAACATCGAGGGGCTTCGACCGAAACGGCGCTGCGTCAATCTCGTGGCCCATAACCCCCACGCCCTTATGACCGGACCGCTCTCCGGCTTCGCCCGCACGGGGCCGTACCAACCGACGAGGAGACGCCGATGGCACCAGCCGCCATCATGCTTGCGGCGGACACACCCAAGCTGTCGTCCGCCAACACAGGTTTCATGCTCATCGCTTCCGCCCTGGTGCTGATCATGACCCCGGGCCTGGCCTTCTTCTACGGAGGCATGGTCCGCGTCAAGAGCACCCTCAACATGCTGATGATGAGCTTCATCAGCATGGGCATCGTCACCATTCTGTGGGTGCTCTACGGCTTCTCCCTCGCCTTCGGCACGAACAACAGTTTCATCGGTTGGGACTCCGACTGGTTCGGCCTCCGCAAGATCGGCCTGACGGAGCTCTGGCCCGGGTACACGATCCCGATCTTCGTGTTCATGGTCTTCCAGATGATGTTCGCGATCATCACGCCGGCCCTGATAAGCGGCGCCCTCGCGGACCGTGTGAAGTTCTCGGCCTGGTCGCTCTTCATCGCGCTGTGGCTCACGCTCGTCTACGTCCCGGTCGCCCACTGGGTCTGGGGCTCCGACGGCTGGGCCTTCAAGCTCGGTGTGATCGACTTCGCCGGCGGTACCGCGGTCCACATCAACGCCGGTGCGGCGGCGCTCGGCGTGATCCTCGTCATCGGCAAGCGCGTCGGCTTCAAGAGGGACCCGATGCGTCCGCACAGCCTTCCGCTGGTCATGCTCGGCGCGGGTCTGCTGTGGTTCGGCTGGTTCGGCTTCAACGCGGGCTCCTGGCTCGGCAACGACGACGGCGTCGGCGCGCTGATGTTCGTCAACACGCAGGTCGCGACGGCCGCCGCCATGCTGGCCTGGCTCGCCTACGAGAAGATCCGCCACGGCGCGTTCACCACGCTGGGAGCCGCCTCCGGCGCGGTCGCCGGTCTGGTCGCGATCACCCCGTCCGGTGGTGCGGTCTCCCCGCTCGGCGCGATCGCCGTCGGCGCCATCGCCGGTGTCGCCTGCGCCGCGGCCGTGGGCCTGAAGTTCAAGTTCGGCTACGACGACTCCCTCGACGTCGTCGGCGTCCACATGGTCGGCGGCATCATCGGCTCCCTGCTGATCGGCTTCTTCGCCACCGGCAAGGGCCAGTCCACCGCCACGGGCGTCTTCTACGGGGACCACAGCTTCACCCAGCTGTGGAAGCAGTGCGCCGGCGTCGGCGCGGTCCTCGCCTACTCCCTGATCGTCTCCGCGGTCCTCGCCTTCCTCCTCGACAAGACCATCGGCATGCGGGTCACCGAGGACGAGGAGGTCTCGGGCATCGACCAGGCCGAGCACGCCGAGACCGCGTACGACTTCAGCGGCGCGGGTGGCGGTGTCACCGGGACCGTCGCCTCGGCCCTGGCCGCCACGGAGACCAGGAAGGTGGACGCATGAGGCTCATCACCGCCGTCGTCAAGCCGCACCGGCTCGACGAGATCAAGGAGGCCCTCCAGGCCTTCGGGGTCCACGGACTGACGGTCACGGAAGCGAGCGGCTACGGTCGGCAGCGGGGACACACCGAGGTCTACCGCGGCGCCGAGTACACGGTCGACCTGGTACCCAAGATCCGTATCGAGGTGCTGGCCGAGGACGACGACGCCGAACAGCTCATCGAGGTCATCGTCAAGGCGGCCCGCACCGGCAAGATCGGTGACGGCAAGGTCTGGTCCATCCCGGTCGAGACGGCCGTACGGGTCCGGACCGGCGAGCGCGGACCCGACGCGCTCTAGACACGCACGGAACAGGAGTCGCTGGGTGACGAGTACGGACGTACGTACGGAAGCAGAGGGCTCGGGACCCAGCGGCTACGCGGCGGCCCGGCTGCGCCTCCTCACGGGGGGCGCAGTCCGGGCCGCCGCGCCGTGCCGCTCTGTCCGACCTGACGGACGGCTGGCTCGCGGAGCTGTTCGCCGCGGGCGCCGAGGGAGTGCGCGGCGTGTCCCTGGTCGCCGTCGGCGGGTACGGCCGCGGCGAGCTGTCCCCGCGCAGCGACCTCGACCTGCTCCTGCTGCACGACGGGAGCGACAGCAAGGCGGTCGCGGCCCTCGCCGACCGCATCTGGTACCCCGTGTGGGACCTCGGTCTGGCCCTCGACCACTCCGTGCGCACCCCGGCGGAGGCCCGCAAGACCGCCGGTGAGGACCTCAAGGTGCAGCTCGGCCTGCTGGACGCCCGGCACCTGGCGGGCGACCTCGGGCTCACCGCGGGCCTGAGGACGGCCGTGCTGGCCGACTGGCGCAACCAGGCGCCGAAACGTCTCCCCGAACTCCAGGAGCTGTGCGCCGAGCGGGCCGAGCGGCAGGGCGAGCTGCAGTACCTGCTGGAACCGGACCTCAAGGAGGCCCGGGGCGGGCTGCGCGACGCCACGGCCCTGAGGGCGGTCGCCGCCTCCTGGCTCGCGGACGCCCCGCGCGAGGGCCTGGCCGACGCCCGGCGCAGGCTCCTCGACGTACGCGACGCGCTGCATCTGACCACCGGGCGCGCCACCGACCGGCTGGCACTGCAGGAGCAGGACCAGGTCGCCACCGAGCTGGGCCTGCTGGACGCCGACACGCTGCTGCGGCAGGTGTACGAGGCGGCGCGCGTCATCTCGTATGCGAGCGACGTCACCTGGCGCGAAGTGGGGCGTGTACTGCGCTCGCGCGCCGTGCGGCCGAGGCTGCGCGCCATGCTGGCCGGCGGCAAGCCGGTCGCCGAGCGGTCCCCCTGGCCGAGGGCGTGGTGGAGCAGGACGGCGAAGTCGTCCTCGCGCGCGCGCGCGCCCCGAACGCGACCCCGTGCTCCCGCTGCGCGCCGCCGCTGCCGCCGCCCAGGCGGGCCTCCCGCTCTCCCTGCACGCCGTGCGGCGCATGGCCGGCTCCGCGCGCCCCCTGCCCACGCCCTGGCCCGCCGAGGCGCGCGAGCAGCTCGTCACCCTGCTGGGCTCCGGCCGCCCGACCGTCGAAGTCTGGGAGGCCCTGGAAGCCGAGGGCCTGATCACCCGCCTGCTGCCCGACTGGGAGCGGGTGCGCTGCCGCCCGCAGCGCAACGCCGTGCACCTGTGGACCGTCGACCGGCACCTGATCGAGACGGCCGTGCGCGCCTCCGAGCTGACCCGCCGCGTCGGCCGCCCCGACCTCCTCCTGGTCGCCGCGCTCCTGCACGACATCGGCAAGGGCTGGCCCGGCGACCACTCCGTCGCCGGCGAGACCATCGCGCGTGACGTGGCCGGACGCATCGGCTTCGACCGCGACGACGTCGCCGTCCTCGCCACCCTCGTACGCCACCACCTGCTCCTCGTCGAGACCGCGACCCGGCGCGACCTGGAGGACCCGGCCACCGTCGATTCCGTCGCCGAGGCCGTCGGCTCCCAGAGCACCCTGGAGCTGCTCCACGCCCTCACCGAGGCGGACGCGCTCGCCACCGGACCCGCGGCATGGTCGACCTGGCGCAGCGCGCTCGTGACCGACCTGGTGAAACGGGTCTCCGCGGTACTGGCCGGCGACGAGCCCGCCGACCCCGAGGCCGCCGCGCCCACCGCCGAGCAGGAACGGCTCGCCGTCGAGGCGTACCGCACCGGCGGCCCGGTCCTGGCACTGCGCGCACAGACCGAGCCGCCCGCCGAGGAGCCGTCCGGCGAACCGGAACCCCTCGGTGTGGAACTCCTCATCGCCGTGCCGGACCAGCCGGGCGTGCTGCCCGCCGTGTCCGGGGTGCTCGCCATGCACCGCCTCACCGTCCGCACCGCCGAGCTGCGCGCCCAGGACCTGCCGGACGGCATGGACGGCTCGGTGCTGCTGCTCGACTGGCGGGTCGCGGCGGAGTACGGCTCCCTGCCCCAGGCGGCCCGGCTGCGCGCCGACCTCGTACGGGCCTTGGACGGCTCCCTGGACATCTCGGCCCGCCTGGCGGAGCGCGACGCGGCCTACCCGCGCCGTCGGGGCGTGGTGCCCCCGCCGCCGCGCGTGACGGTCGCCCCGGCGGCCTCCCGCCACGCGACGGTGATCGAGGTCCGCGCCCAGGACGCACCGGGGCTGCTGTTCCGGATCGGGCGGGCACTGGAGAAGGCGGGGGTGCGGGTGCGCAGCGCCCACGTCTCCACGCTGGGCGCCAACGCCGTGGACGCCTTCTACGTGACGACGGGCACGGGCGCGTCGCTGCCGGCGGAGGACGCCGTGTCGGTGGCACGGGCCCTGGAGGAGACGTTGCGGGGGTGAGGCCGGCGGGCGGGGACGTTTTCCCCGCGCGGCCGGATACCCTGGAGGGCAGCCCAAGACGACCCCGACCCCGAGGACCGACGCCGCCGTGTTCGACACCCTCTCCGACCGCCTTAGCGCGACTTTCAAAAGCCTCCGCGGAAAAGGCAGGCTCTCCGAGGCGGACATCGACGCCACGGCGCGTGAGATCCGCATCGCGCTCCTCGAAGCCGACGTGGCCCTGCCCGTGGTCCGCTCCTTCATCAAGAACGTCAAGGAGCGCGCCCTCGGCGCCGAGGTCTCCCGCGCGCTGAACCCCGCCCAGCAGGTCCTCAAGATCGTCAACGACGAGCTGGTCACCATCCTCGGCGGCGAGACCCGCCGCCTGCGCTTCGCCAAGCAGCCCCCGACCGTGATCATGCTCGCGGGTCTGCAGGGCGCCGGTAAGACCACGCTCGCGGGCAAGCTCGGCAGGTGGCTCAAGGAGCAGGGGCACTCCCCGCTCCTGGTCGCCGCCGACCTCCAGCGCCCGAACGCGGTCAACCAGCTCAGCGTCGTCGCCGAGCGCGCCGGCGTCGCCGTCTACGCACCGGAGCCGGGCAACGGCGTCGGCGACCCGGTCAAGGTCGCCAAGGACTCCATCGACCACGCGAAGCAGAAGGTCCACGACATCGTGATCGTGGACACCGCGGGCCGCCTGGGCATCGACCAGGAGATGATGCAGCAGGCCGCGGACATCCGGGACGCGGTCTCGCCCGACGAGATCCTCTTCGTCGTCGACGCCATGATCGGCCAGGACGCCGTGAACACCGCGGAGGCCTTCCGCGACGGTGTCGGCTTCGACGGTGTGGTGCTCTCCAAGCTCGACGGTGACGCCCGCGGTGGTGCGGCCCTGTCGATCCGCCAGATCACCGGCAAGCCGATCATGTTCGCGTCGAACGGCGAGAAGCTCGACGACTTCGACGCCTTCCACCCGGACCGGATGGCCTCCCGCATCCTCGACATGGGTGACCTGCTCACCCTGATCGAGCAGGCGGAGAAGACGTTCAGCCAGGAAGAGGCCGAGAAGATGGCCTCGAAGCTGGCGTCCAAGAAGGGCCAGGACTTCACCCTGGACGACTTCCTGGCCCAGATGGAGCAGGTCAGGAAGATGGGCTCCATCTCCAAGCTGCTCGGGATGCTGCCGGGCATGGGCCAGATCAAGGACCAGATCAACAACATCGACGAGCGCGACGTCGACCGCACCGCCGCGATCATCAAGTCGATGACCCCGGGCGAGCGCCAGGACCCGACGATCATCAACGGCTCGCGCCGCGCCCGTATCGCCAAGGGTTCCGGTGTCGAGGTCAGCGCGGTGAAGAACCTCGTCGAGCGGTTCTTCGAGGCCCGCAAGATGATGTCCCGCATGGCCCAGGGCGGCGGCATGCCCGGCATGCCGGGGATCCCGGGCATGGGCGGCGGCCCCGGCCGTGCCAAGAAGCAGCAGAAGAAGGCCAAGGGCAAGCAGCGCTCCGGCAACCCGATGAAGCGCAAGCAGCAGGAACAGGAGGAGGCCGCACGCCGCGCCGCCGCGGCGCAGGGCGGGGGCGCCTTCGGCCTGCCTCAGCAGAGCGGTCAGGAGTTCGAGCTGCCGGACGAGTTCAAGAAGTTCATGGGCTGACCCGCGTTCGACGCGTACGACGCCGGGGGCGCCCCTCTGAGGAGGGGCGCCCCCGGCGCGTGGTCTAGGGGGTGCGTGCGATCAGGTAGCGGAAGACGTTCGGCATCCACACCGTGCCGTCCGCACGCCGGTGCGGATGCAGCGCCTCCGCCAGTTCCTTGTCGACCTGCTCCTGGTCCGTCGCGTCGAACAACCCCGTCGACAGCATCCCCCGCAGCGCGCTGTCCATGTCGGCGTACCCGAAGGGGCAGGCGACCCGCCCCGACCCGTCCGGCCTGAGCCCGCAGCGCTGCGCGGCCTCCTCAAGATCGTCGCGCCGGGCCGGCCGCCAACCGCCCCCGCCACGTTCCGGATCGGCCAGTTTGGCGGCGACACGCAGGACGGACGCGGTGCTGCACCGTTCCGGCGGACCCCATCCGGCGAGCACCACGGGCGTCCCGTGCTCCGTGAAAGGCGCCGCGGCCACCAGCTGCTCCTCAAGGGTCTCGGCGTCACCGGCCGCACAGCCGATCGGCTCGAACGCGGTCACCAGGTTGTACGCCGGCTCATCGGGGGCGGGCGCCGCGTCCCGTGGCGAGCCCTCCACGATCCGGGCACCGGCACACGCGCGCGTGCCCCAGGGTGCGGGCCCCAACCGCTCGCGCGCGAGCGCCAGCCGTTCGCACGCTCCGCAGTCCACGCCGGTGACCGATGCGCCCCGGGAGGCGGCCATCAGCAGCGCCAGCCCCGTACCGCATCCGAGCCCCAGCAGCCGCGTCCCGGAATCCACTTCCAGCCGCTCGTAGACGGCCTCGTAGAGCGGGACCAGCATCCGCTCCTGAATCTCCGCCCAGTCACGCGCGCGTGCACCCCGGTCCACGCGAGGAACCGCGCCCGCGTGGGAAAGGTGCTGCCGCACGGGCGTAGGTGTCATCGAAAGCGCCCCAATCCGCCGTGAGTTGCCGCTGTCTGACGATGCCGTCCCCCGTGACGTGCCCTCGCACTCGGCCCCCGTGGCCCCCGTATGGCCTCCGTATGCCAGGAAACTCCGCGCCCGTCGTGGCGTCCAGGGGTCGTGGGGTACTCGGTGTGCGCCGTCCGCGCGCCCCTGGCCCGCCCCCGGGCGAGAAATGATTCACCGGGCACACGGGTGCCCCCGTACCATCGCGCCATGGCAAAGGCGCCCGTCCTCACGCCCCGGGCGGAGGATTTTCCCCGTTGGTACCAGGACATCGTGAACAAGGCCGAACTGGCGGACAACGGGCCGGTGCGCGGCACCATGGTGATCCGACCGTACGGCTACGGGCTGTGGGAGCGGATGCAGCAGGAGATGGACGCCCGCATCAAGGAGACGGGCACTCAGAACGCCTACTTCCCGCTGCTGATCCCCCGGTCGTATCTGACGAGGGAGGCCGAACACGTCGAGGGCTTCGCGCCCGAACTCGCCGTGGTCACGCACGGCGGCGGCAAGGAACTGGAGGAGCCGGCGGTCGTCCGGCCCACCTCCGAGACCATCATCAACGAGTACTTCTCCAAGTGGATCCAGAGCTACCGTGACCTTCCGCTCCTGATCAACCAGTGGGCGAACGTGGTGCGTTGGGAACTCAGGCCGCGGCTCTTCCTGCGCACCTCCGAGTTCCTGTGGCAGGAGGGCCACACGGCGCACGCCACCTACGAGGAGGCCCGGGACTTCGCGGCCCGTATCCACCGCGACGTCTACGGGGACTTCCTGCGCAACGTCCTCGCGACGGACTTCATGTCCGGCCGCAAGACGGCCAGGGAGCGCTTCGCCGGCGCGATCAACACCCTCACCCTCGAAAGCATGATGGGGGACGGCAAGGCCCTGCAGATGGTCACCAGCCACGAGCTGGGCCAGAACTTCGCCAGGGCATTCCACACGCGGTACCTGGCGAAGGACGGCAGACAGGAACTCGTCTGGCAGACCTCCTGGGGCTCCACCACCCGCATGATCGGCGCCCTGGTGATGACGCACGGCGACGACGACGGTCTGCGCGTCCCGCCACGCCTCGCCCCCATCCAGGTGGTCGTGCTCGCGATCAAGGGCGATGAGACGGTTCTGGCCACGGTCCGCGAGACGGGCGACCGGCTGAGGGCGGCGGGCCTCCGCGTCCACGTGGACGACCGCACCGGCATCCCCTTCGGTCGCCGCGCCGTCGACTGGGAGCTCAAGGGCGTGCCCGTACGCGTCGAGATCGGGCCGCGTGACCTGGAGCACGGCACCGTGATGCTGTCCCGCCGCATCCCCGGAGGCAAGGAGCCGGTCCCGGTCGACGCGCTCGCCGGGATGCTGCCGGGGATCCTCGAGGAGGACCAGGCGCTGCTGCTGGAGCAGTCGCGCGAGCGCCGGGAGTCCCGCACGGCGGACGTGTCCACATTCGAGGAGGCCGTCGAGGCGGCCACCGCGGGCTGCTGGGCGCGTATCCCGTGGGCGGTGCTCGGCGAGGACGGCGAGGCCGGGCTGGCCGAGCACGCGGTGACCGTACGGTGTCTGGTCGCCGAGGACGGGTCGGTTCCCGACGCCGACGACGCACCCGGTAACGTCGCCGTCGTGGCGCGCGCTTACTGAGACAGCGGACGGTGGCGCAAGAGCGGCCGAAACGCCTCTTGCGTATCCGAGGACCACAGCGGCCCCGGCATGCGGAGTTTCTCTACGCGCCGGGCCGTAGGCGTCGCTACGCACCACCTTGGGATGAGCTGTGCGGCTTCTCCGCAGTTCGGCGCACCCGCCCTCGTCAGGACGCATCAGCGGCAACTGACGGGTACGTGCAAATTATTTGGGATGCCCCGGAATAGGAACACGGGGGGCCTCAGGCTCGTTGTCATTACGTGAGCACGACACCACCTGTCCTCGCCGCAGAGCTGGCGCAGGCGTGGGCCGACATTCAGCGGTACCACCCCGAGCTGCCCGATCTTGCCGCGCCCGAGTCACTGATCGGAGAGTCGTCGTCCGCCTGCGGGCACGAACTCTCCTTCGAACGACTGCTCCATGAAGCAGTCCACGGCATCGCCGCCGCGCGCGGAGTACGCGACACCTCCCGTGCCGGCCGCTACCACAACCGCAGATTCCTCGCGATCGCCGAGGAGCTGGGCCTGGACCACCCCGAGGAGCCGCACCCGAGCAGCGGCTTCTCCCTGGTCACGCTCAACCCCGAGGCGAAGCGGCGCTACCGCCCGACGATCGAGCGGCTCCAGCGCGCGCTCAAGGCCCACTCGCAGGCGACGGCCGCCGACACCGCCCGCACCTTCCGGGGCCCGGCCGCTCGCCACGGCTCCTCCGGAGGCGGCGTCCGCGTCAAGGCGGTCTGCGACTGCGGCCGCAACGTCCGTGTGGTCCCCTCGGTCCTGGCCCAGGCCCCGATCGTGTGCGGCGGCTGCGGAAAACCCTTCCGCATCCCCGAGCCGGTGGGAGCGGCGGCAAGCTGAGCCGACGGCTGCTCGTGGCGGCCGTACCTCGCTTGCTCAGGCATCCGTGAGCGCCGGGTGGCGTGACCAACGCCCGGGGGACCCCGGCGCCGGGTGCCTCTTCGGCATGCCCGCACACGTGCACACCGCCCCCTCGGCCAGAAGCGACCCGCAGGGTATGGCACAATGGCTAGCTGTACTCGACAGCCGCACAGGACCCCTCTCTCCTCCGGCTGACGCGTCCATCGGGCACTCGGGTACCGCAACCCCACGCGGCCACTTCGCCGTGCCCAACCACGTCAAATCCAGGAGAACCCACTCCCGTGGCAGTCAAGATCAAGCTGAAGCGTCTGGGCAAGATCCGTTCGCCTCACTACCGCATCGTCGTCGCCGACTCCCGCACCCGTCGTGACGGCCGGGCGATCGAGGAGATCGGCAAGTACCACCCGACGTACAACCCGTCGGTGATCGAGGTCGACGCCGAGCGTGCGGCGTACTGGCTCTCCGTCGGCGCTCAGCCGACCGAGCCCGTGCTCGCCATCCTCAAGAAGACCGGCGACTGGCAGAAGTTCAAGGGCGAGCCCGCCCCGGCGCCGCTGCTGCAGCCGGAGACCAAGGCCGCGCGTCCGTCGTTCGAGGCCATCAGCGGCGAGGACGAGGGCAAGGGCGAGGCGATCACCCAGAAGAAGAAGGCCGAGAAGAAGGACGAGGCCCCGGCCGAGTCCTCTGCGTCTGAGTCGACCGAGGCCTGAGCATGCTCGAGGAGGCTCTCGAGCACCTCGTGAAGGGCATCGTCGACAACCCTGACGATGTGCAGGTGGCCTCGCGCACCCTGCGTCGCGGGCGTGTGCTCGAGGTGCGGGTCCACCCCGACGACCTCGGCAAGGTGATCGGCCGCAACGGCCGCACCGCACGTGCTCTGCGCACCGTCGTGGGCGCCATCGGCGGCCGCGGCGTCCGGGTCGACCTCGTCGACGTGGACCACGTTCGCTGAACCTACGCAGCACCGGCTCGGGCCGGGGAGGGCCACTGGGCCGTCCCCGGCCCGTAGTCGTATGACAGGAGATCAAGCACAGTGCAGCTGGTAGTCGCACGGATCGGCCGCGCCCACGGGATCAGGGGCGAGGTCACCGTGGAGGTCCGTACCGATGAGCCCGAACTCAGGCTCGCCCCCGGCGCCGTACTGGCCACCGACCCCGCCTCGGCCGGACCGCTGACCATCGAGACGGGCCGGGTGCACAGCGGCCGTCTGCTCCTTCGCTTCGAGGGTGTGAGGGACCGCAACGCCGCCGAGGCGCTGCGCAACACCCTGCTGATCGCCGAGGTCGACCCCGACGAGCTGCCCGAGGGCGAGGACGAGTACTACGACCACCAGCTCATCGACCTGGACGTGGTGACCGAGGACGGCGTCGAGGTCGGCCGCATCACCGAGATCTCGCACCTGCCCACACAGGACCTGTTCGTCGTCGAGCGCCCGGACGGGACCGAGGTGATGATCCCGTTCGTGGAGGAGATCGTCACCCGGATCGACCTCGAACAGCAGCGGGCCGTCATCGACCCCCCGCCCGGGCTGATCGACGACCGCGCCGAGATCGTCTCGTCGAGGGACGAGGGCGCATGAGACTCGACGTCGTCACGATCTTCCCCGAGTACCTGGAACCGCTGAACGTCTCCCTCGTCGGCAAGGCACGCGCGCGTGGACAACTCGACGTCCACGTGCACGACCTGCGGTCCTGGACGTACGACCGGCACAACACCGTCGACGACACGCCGTACGGCGGCGGCCCCGGCATGGTGATGAAGACCGAGCCCTGGGGCGATGCCCTGGACGAGATACTCGCCGACGGCTACGAGACCGGCTCCCACGAGCCCGCGCTGATCGTGCCGACCCCCAGCGGCCGCCCCTTCACCCAGAAGCTCGCCGTCGAACTCTCCGAGCGCCCGTGGCTGATCTTCACCCCCGCCCGCTACGAGGGCATCGACCGCCGCGTCGTCGACGAGTACGCCACCCGGATGCCGGTGTACGAGGTGTCCATCGGGGACTACGTCCTCGCCGGCGGCGAGGCGGCGGTCCTCGTCGTCACCGAGGCGGTGGCCCGGCTCCTGCCCGGTGTCCTCGGCAACGCCGAGTCCCACCGGGACGACTCCTTCGCCCCCGGCGCGATGGCCAACCTCCTCGAAGGCCCCGTCTACACCAAGCCGCCGGCCTGGCGCGGCCGGGGCATCCCCGACGTGCTGCTCAGCGGCCATCACGGGAAGATCGCCCGCTGGCGCCGAGACGAGGCCCTGAAGCGCACTACGGCCAACCGGCCCGACCTGATCGAGCGCTGCGAGCCCGCCGCCTTCGACAAGAAGGACCGCGAGATGCTCTCCATCCTGGGCTGGGCGCCGGACCCGGAGGGCCATCCCCACGGCCGATTTTGGCGCAGGCCGGACGGCGTGGAAGAATAGTGCGCTGTTGCCCGGCGTCCGGCGTGCGCCCCTGCCACAGGGGGACACGACGCCCGCCCCGACGACGGCCACCACTCTCTTGCCGAAAAACTACGTACCGCCGATGACCTGTGGCATCGGCGAAGAAAGCAGACGAAATGTCTCACCTGCTCGACACCGTCGACGCCGCATCGCTGCGCTCCGACATCCCGGCCTTCCGTCCCGGTGACACCGTCAACGTCCACGTCCGCGTCATCGAGGGCAACCGCTCCCGTGTGCAGCAGTTCAAGGGCGTCGTGATCCGCCGCCAGGGCTCCGGCGTGCGCGAGACCTTCACGGTCCGCAAGGTCTCCTTCTCCGTCGGCGTCGAGCGCACCTTCCCGGTGCACACCCCGATCGTCGAGAAGATCGAGCTCGTCACCCGCGGTGACGTTCGTCGCGCCAAGCTGTACTACCTGCGCGACCTGCGCGGCAAGGCCGCGAAGATCAAGGAGAAGCGCGAGAACTGAGCGCCTGAGGGAGTTCACAAGTGGGCCGGATAGCATCTGGCCCCGATGGACACCGAAGCACAGCATGCGGAGCGCGACCGCTCCTCCCACCCCGCCAAGTCCGAGGAGACCTCGGACACAGGGGGGCCGGAGGAGCGGTCGCGCTCCGCGTTGGTGTCCCGTGTCGCCGGCCGGCTGCCCGGTGGCCGGATCACCCTCACCGTGCTGGTCTGCCTGCTGTTCCTCCTCACCCTCGGCACGTTTGTGATGCAGCCGTTCGACATACCGAGCGGTTCGATGGAGCGCGGATTGAGGATCGGGGACCGCGTTCTCGTAGATAAGTTGGCGTACCGTTTCGGATCCGAGCCGCAGCGGGGAGATGTCGTCGTGTTCGACGGCACCGGGTATTTCGGGAACGCCGACTACGTCAAACGGGTAGTGGGTGTAGGGGGAGACCACGTGGTCTGCTGCGACAAGGAGGGGAGGCTCGAGGTGAACGGCCGGTCGGTCGACGAGTCGTCGTTTCTGTACCCCGGCAACAGCCCGTCCGACGTCCCCTTCGACATCGTCGTGCCCGAAGGCACGCTCTTCGTCCTCGGCGACCACCGCAGGGACTCCAGCGACTCCCGGGACCACCTCGGCTCGCCTGGCGGCGGCATGGTCCCCGTCAACGCCGTGATCGGCCGGGCCGACTGGGTGATCTGGCCCTCCGCGCACTTCAGGCACATCACCCGCCCCGGGGCCTACGCGCGCGTGCCCGCGCCCGGCGCGAGCGTCCCGGAGACGAACCCGCCGCAGACAGCGGGCGGTGCGCATGGGTAACCGCGGCAAACCGCGCGGTGCGCCGTCCGACACCGCCACGCAGAACCTGCTGCCCACCGGCGCGCGACGCGCCGCCGGCTCGGCCCCCACCGGACGCAGCCGTGCCGAGCGGCGCAAGCTCCAGCGCAAGGTGAAGCGCAAGAGGAGGCGTTCCGCCGTCAAGGAGATACCGCTCCTGGTCGGTGTCGCCGTCCTCATAGCGCTCGTTCTGAAGACCTTCCTCGTGCAGGCGTTCGTCATCCCGTCGGGCTCCATGGAGAACACGATCCAGATCGGCGACCGTGTCCTCGTCGACAAGCTGACCCCGTGGTTCGGCTCCAAGCCGCAGCGCGGGGACGTCGTCGTCTTCCGGGACCCCGGCGACTGGCTCGCGGGCGAGAAGACGCCCCAGAAGCACGACCCCATCGTCGTCAAGCAGGTCAAGGAAGGGCTCACCTGGATCGGCCTGCTGCCGTCCGACAACGACAAGGACCTCATCAAGCGGGTCGTCGCGGTCGGCGGAGACACCGTCCAGTGCTGCGACACGCAAGGGCGGGTCACGGTCAACGGCGTGCCGCTGAACGAGCCGTACATTCACCCGGGGAACAAACCTTCTGATTTCTCGTTCTCGGAGACCGTGCCACCGGGTCGTCTGTGGGTGATGGGCGACCACCGGGCCAACTCGGCCGACTCCCGCTACCACCGCAACGAGCCGTACGGCGGTACTGTCTCGGAGGAGTCCGTCGTGGGCCGCGCCATGGTTATCGCCTGGCCCATTGGGCACTGGACCCGATTGAAGGAGCCGGACACTTACGCGTCGGTGCCGGGCGGTGCGGTCGGCGCACCAGGTCCGTCGCATAGGGTGGCCTCCGCGGATCGATACGGATTGATCCCCCTCCCGAGCCCTGCGGAACTCCCGCTCGTTATGGGAGTGGTGGGCCTGCGTCGACAGGGGCGCCGGCGGCGGTACGGAGTGAGGAGTGGATGTGGGGGATTTGGCGGTCGGCGCACGGTCCGGACACGAGGGTCCCGAGGAGAGGCCGGAGCGACCCGACGAGGCGGCTGCCCCGGCCGCGGAAGAGCACGCCGGCACCGGGAGTGACTCCCCGGCGCAGGGCGCGCAGGAGAGCGGCGGACAGGGCGGCGACCCCAAGAAGCAGCGCTCCTTCTGGAAGGAGCTCCCGCTCCTCATCGGCATCGCGCTGGTGCTCGCGCTGCTGATCAAGACGTTCCTGGTGCAGGCGTTCTCGATCCCCTCGGACTCGATGCAGAACACCCTCCAGCAGGGCGACCGCGTCCTCGTCGACAAGCTGACCCCGTGGTTCGGCTCCAAGCCCTCGCGCGGCGAGGTCGTGGTCTTCCACGACCCGGACAACTGGCTGGCGGGCGAGCCCACCAGCACGCCGAACGCCCTGCAGACGGCGCTGAGCTGGATCGGCCTGATGCCGTCCGCCGAGGAGAAGGACCTCATCAAGCGGGTCATCGGCGTCGCCGGCGACACCATCGAGTGCAAGAACACCGGCCCGCTGCTCGTCAACGGCAAGCCGCTCAACGAGCCGTACGTGTACCCGGGCAACACCCCGTGCAGCGTCGACGACCAGGGCGGCCAGTTCAAGGTCACGGTTCCCCCGGGCAAAATCTGGGTCATGGGCGACCACCGGCAGAACTCGCTCGACTCCCGCTACCACCAGCAGGACAAGTACCGGGGCTTCGTGCCGGTGGGGAACGTCGTGGGCCGCGCCATCGTGATCGCCTGGCCGCCCACCCGCTGGGACACGCTGCCGATCCCGGACACCTTCGACCAGGGCCTGAACACGGTGGCCCCCTCGGCCCTCGGCCTGATCGGCGCCGTGCCGCTGGTGATGTGGCGCAGGCGCCGCCTCACCGCACGCCTTACCGAGGGAAACCCGCGGGTTTCCGGCAGCGGTACCGCCGGGTAGGGTGCCGTCCCAGATCGCCGATCTTCCGCGGCCCGGCTGTGGCCGCGGGATCGATTCTCCGACCTGGGAGCTGTGGGAATGAGCGGGACTGGTCGTGCGGACAAGGGCCGCGGACGGCTCGGCAGCAGGCTGTCGGGGCTGGCCGTGGCCCTCGGCTGTGTGCTCTTCCTCGGTGGGTTCGTCTGGGGCGCGATCGTCTACCAGCCCTACACCGTGCCCACCAGCTCCATGTCGCCCACCATCGCCGCCGGTGACCGGGTCCTCGCACAGCGCGTCGACGGCGCCGACGTCAAGCGCGGCGACGTCGTCATCTTCCGCCAGACGGCCTGGGGCAACATGCCGCTGGTCAAGCGGGTCGTGGCGGTCGGCGGCGACACCGTCGGCTGCTGCACCGACGGCAAGCTGACCGTCAACGGCAAGCAGATCGACGAGTCCTACCTCACCAAGGGCGAGCCCGCCGAGTACAAGACGATCCCCACGATCACGGTCCCCAAGGACCGGCTGTTCGTGCTCGGCGACGAGCGCAGCGGCTCCCTGGACTCCTCCGCCCACCTCACTGAGGCCTTCAACGGCACGGTGCCGCGCAACGCGGTGGACGCCCGTGTGGACGCCGTGGTGTGGCCGATGAACGGCATGCTGGCCCGCCCGACGGGCTTCGAGGCACTGGGCGCCCTCTCGTCGCCCGGGCCGCTGCGGCTGATCCTCGGCGTGATCGTGGCGGGCGCGGTCCTGGTACTGGGAGGCGCGGCCTACGGGCCGATCGCGGGGCTCGCGCGACGGGGCGCGGCACCGCGGTGCGGACGGAGCCGCCCGTGCCCGCTGAGGCATCCTCGCCCGCGCCCGCCTCGCCCGACGAGCCGGGCGCCGACGGGCCGCGCAAGGTGGCCCGGGTGGTGCTGCTCGACCCCGACGACCGCATCCTGCTGCTGCACGGCCACGAGCCGGAGGACCCCGCGGACGACTGGTGGTTCACCCCCGGCGGCGGTGTCGAGGGCGACGAGACGCGCGAGCAGGCCGCGCTGCGGGAAGTGGCCGAGGAGACCGGTATCACGCAGGTCGATTTGGGCCCCGTACTGTGGCGGCGCAGGTGCTCGTTCCCGTTCGCGGGCCGCCGCTGGGACCAGGACGAGTGGTACTACCTCGCCCGTACCACCCAGACGGCCACGGCCGCGCCGAACCTCACGGAACTGGAAAAGCGCAGCGTCGTGGGAGCACGGTGGTGGACGTGCGGGGAACTGGCCGCGGCACATGAGACGGTGTATCCGAAGAGACTCGCCGAGCTGCTGCGCACACTGCTCGACGAAGGTCCTCCCGCCGAACCTGTGACCCTGGACACGGAAATCGTCTAGGGCCTCACAGGAGTGGCGCACAATGGGGGGATCGCACGGCTGAAGGGGAACATGCCATGAGCGCCGAGGACCTCGAGAAGTACGAGACCGAGATGGAGCTCAAGCTCTACCGGGAGTACCGCGATGTCGTCGGTCTGTTCAAATACGTGATCGAGACCGAACGGCGCTTCTACCTCACCAACGACTACGAGATGCAGGTGCACTCGGTCCAGGGCGAGGTGTTCTTCGAGGTGTCCATGGCGGACGCCTGGGTGTGGGACATGTACCGCCCCGCCCGCTTCGTGAAGCAGGTACGCGTCCTCACATTCAAGGACGTGAACATCGAGGAGCTGAACAAGAGCGACCTGGAACTGCCGGGCGGCTGAGCAACACGCCCGTGACACACCCGTGTGGGTGACGGAGTTCTCCACAACCGCCGAGTAATCCACCAAGATCCATCCGGTGGAGCCCGATGCGTGACGGTTGGCGCCGGAGGTGGTGCCGACATGAACACACACCAGGCACGCAACGCACTCGGCCGGTACGGAGAAAACGTGGCCGCCCGGCGCCTCACGGCCGCCGGGATGACCATCCTGCAGCGCAACTGGCGCGACGGCAGAAGCGGCGAGATCGACATCGTGGCCAGGGACGGCGACGTCCTGGTCGTCTGCGAGGTGAAGACCCGCAGGGGCGGCTCCTTCGAGCACCCGATGGCCGCCGTCACCCCCCAGAAGGCGCAGCGGCTGCGCGACCTCGCCGAACGCTGGATCCAGGCCCACGGCGGCGCCCCACCGGGAGGCGTCCGCATCGACCTCATCGGCGTCCTGCTCCCGCAGCGCGGCGCACCCGCCGTCCAGCATGCGCGAGGGGTGGCCTGACATGGGCTTCGCACGCACATGCTCCGTGGCACTGGTCGGCGTCGAAGGCGTGGTCGTCGAGGTCCAGGCCGACCTCGAACCGGGCGTCGCGGCATTCACCCTCGTCGGCCTGCCCGACAAGAGCCTCACGGAGAGCCGGGACCGCGTCCGGGCCGCCGTGGTCAACTCGGGCGGCGAATGGCCCCAGAAAAAGCTCACCGTCGGACTCAGCCCCGCCTCCGTGCCCAAGGCCGGCAGCGGATTCGACCTCGCCGTCGCCTGCGCGGTGCTCGGCGCCGCCGAACGCATCGACCCCAGGGTGCTCGCCGACATCGTCATGATCGGCGAACTCGGCCTGGACGGACGGGTCCGGCCGGTTCGCGGCATCCTGCCCGCGGTCCTGGCCGCCGCGGACGCGGGCTACGAACAGGTGGTCGTACCGGAATGCGCCGCCGCCGAAGCCTCACTGGTACCCGGCGTGTCCGTACTCGGCGTCCGCAGCCTGCGGCAACTCATCGCCGTCCTCACCGACGAACCCGTACCCGACGAGGAGCACGACGAGCAGGGCCGCCCCGATCCCCTCCTCGCCGGCCTGCGCGTCCCGGGCACCGGAGCCGCCACCGGCATGCACAGCGTGGGCGCCGCACAGCACGACACCGGCCACGACCTCGCCGACGTCGTGGGCCAGAACTCGGCGCGCACCGCGGTCGAGGTGGCCGCGGCCGGCGGCCACCACCTCTTCCTCGAAGGCCCGCCCGGCGCCGGCAAGACCATGCTCGCCGAACGGCTGCCCGCCATCCTGCCCAGGCTCAGCAGGCAGGAATCACTGGAAGTCACAGCGGTGCACTCCGTGGCCGGCCTGCTCCCACCCGGCAAACCCCTGATCGACATCGCCCCCTACTGCGCCCCGCACCACTCGGCCACCATGCAGGCCCTCGTCGGAGGCGGCCCCGGCGTCGCCCGGCCCGGCGCCGTGTCACTCTCCCACCGAGGGGTCCTCTTCCTGGACGAAACCCCCGAGTTCAGCAGCCACGCCCTGGACGCCCTGCGACAACCCCTGGAGTCCGGGCACGTCGTGATCGCCCGCAGCGCCGGCGTCGTACGGTTCCCCGCGAAGTTCCTCATGGTGCTCGCCGCCAACCCCTGCCCCTGCGGACGCTTCTCCCAGCGCGACACCCACTGCGAATGCCCGCCCTCGGCGATCCGCCGCTACCAGGCCAGGCTCTCCGGCCCCCTCCTCGACCGGGTCGACCTGCGCGTCGAGGTCGACCCCGTCACCCGGGCCGAACTCACCGACCGCGGAGCCCGGGGCGAGACCACGGCGACCGTCGCCGACCGGGTCCACGCCGCCAGACAGCGAGCGGCGACACACCTGGCGGACACCCCCTGGCGGACCAACAGCGAAGTGCCGGGACGCGAACTCCGCAGCCGCTGGCACGCCGCGCCCGGCGCCATGGACGAAGCCGAGCGCAACCTCGAACGGGGCGTGCTCACCGCCCGGGGACTCGACCGCGTGCTCCGCGTGGCCTGGACGATCGCCGACCTCGTGGGCCACGACCGGCCCAACGCCACCGACGTCGCCCTGGCCCTGCAACTGCGCACCGGCATTCCGCGGGGCGTGCCGATGACGATCGGAGCATCGGCATGAACGAGGACAACACCCTCGACGCCGCATCCCTCGCCCGGATCCTCCTCACCCGGATCATCGAACCCGGAGACGAGGTGGCCGGCCGCTGGCTGCGGGAACGCGGCCCCGAAGAGCTGGCCCGACGACTGCGCGAAGGCGGCAGGCGGCTGCCAGGAGTCACGGACAAACGATGGGCAGGACTGCTCGCGCGCGCCGCACGAGCCGAACCGGAACGGGACTGGGCCGCCGCCCGAGACGCCGGCATGAGATTCGTGTGCCCCGGGACGGCCGAGTGGCCGGCCCAGCTCGACGACCTCGGAGACGGCCGCCCCATCGGGCTGTGGGTGCGAGGGGGCCCCAGTCTGCGGATGTGGGCCCTGAAGTCCGTCGCGCTCGTCGGCGCACGGGCCTGCACCGAGTACGGCGCACACATCGCGGGCACCCTCGCCGCCGACCTCGCCGAACGCGGCTGGGTCGTCGTGTCGGGGGCGCCTACGGCGTCGACGGCGCCGCCCACCGGGGCGCCCTCGGGGCCGGCGGCGCCACCGTCGCCGTCCTCGCCTGCGGCGTCGACCGCCCCTACCCACGCGGACACAGCCGCCTGATCGGCAGGATCGCGGACCAGGGGCTGGTCGTGGGGGAACTGCCGCCCGGGGAACACCCGACACCGAGCCGGTTCATCGTCCGCAATCGGGTCATCGCCGCACTCACCCGCGGCACCGTCGTCGTCGAGGCCGCCCACCGCAGCGGCTCCCTGGTCACCGCGCGTGCCGCCGGGCGGCTCGGCCGCTTCGTCATGGGCGTCCCCGGCCCCGTCACCAGCGGACTCTCGGCCGGAGTGCACGAACTGCTGCGCGGCGAAGCCCTACTCGTCACCGACGCAGCCGACGTCGTGGAACTGGTCGGTGACATGGGGGCACTGGCCCCGGACCGACGGGGCCCCGTCCTGCCCCGCGACCTGCTGGAACCCGCCGCCCGACGGATCCTGGCCGCCCTGCCCGCACGCGGCACCGCGTCCGCGGCCGAGATCGCCCGCGGCGCTCTGACGACCCAGGACGACGCGATCGGGAGACTGTACGAACTCCGATCACTTGGATTCGTCGAACGACACGGCGATGGCTGGAAGTTGACACGCCAGGCCATCACAGCCGGTCGACAAGATCACCTCTGATGCTGACCGAGCGTGTGTCGGCCGTCCGGGCGACCCCCGACAGCCTTGGCGTTTCCCGCAGTTGACCCTTTCCGGCGATCACAGGGGGCTACCACGGCACCCGCGGCAACCGCCCCACACGGCCCGTTCGCGCACGGGTGATCCGTTGCCCTTCGCACACTGCGACACCACAGTCACGCTACGCTCACGAGGTTCCGACTCAGACAGGCCATCTCGACACCAGACCGACAGCCCACCCAGGCATCACCAGTTCACGGCAGAACGGCACAAGGCAACGAATGCCCCAGCACACCTCCGGGTCCGACCGGGCGGCGCATCCCCCAGCCGCCCGTGACGGCGGCAGCGTGCGCCCGCCCGCTCCCTCGACACTCGACGAGTTGTGGCGGTCGTACAAGGAGACGGGGGACGAGCGGTTGCGGGAGCAGCTGATCCTGCACTACTCACCGCTGGTGAAGTACGTGGCCGGCCGGGTGAGCGTGGGCCTGCCGGCCAACGTGGACCAGGCCGACTTCGTGTCATCGGGGGTCTTCGGGCTGATCGACGCGATCGAGAAGTTCGACATCGACCGGGAGATCAAGTTCGAGACGTACGCGATCACCCGGATCCGGGGCGCCATGATCGACGAACTGCGGGCGCTGGACTGGATCCCACGATCGGTACGGCAGAAGGCACGCAGCGTGGAGCGGGCGTACGCGACCCTGGAGGCGCGCCTGAGGCGGACCCCGACCGAGGCGGAGGTGGCCGCGGAGATGGGCATCGGCGTGGAAGAGCTCCATGCCGTCTTCAGCCAGTTGTCACTCGCGAACGTGGTGGCCCTGGAGGAACTGCTGCACGTGGGCGGTGAGGACGGCGACGGGCTGAGCTTCATGGACACGCTGGAGGACACCGCCGCCGACAACCCGGTCGAGGTGGCCGAGGACCGGGAACTGCGGAGATTCCTGGCCCGAGCCATCAACACGCTGCCCGAGCGGGAGAAGACCGTGGTCACGCTCTACTACTACGAGGGGCTCACCCTCGCCGAGATCGGCAACGTGCTCGGCGTGACCGAGAGCCGGGTGAGCCAGATCCACACGAAGTCGGTCCTGCAGCTGCGCGCCAAGCTGGCCGCCTTCGGCCGCTGAGGCGCGAACCCGTCAACGGCGCGTGTGACCCGAGTGACTGCCGTCGCCGACGGTCCGTCCGTACAGTGGGGGACGTGCCAAGGATTCGAGCGGCCTCCGTGGCCGAGCACCGGTCGATGCAGCGAGCCGCCCTGCTGGACGCGGCACGGTCCCTGCTGTCCGAGGGAGGCACGGAGGCACTGACCTTCCCGGCCCTCGCCGAGCGCACGGGCCTCGCCCGCTCCTCCGTCTACGAGTACTTCCGCTCCCGCGCGGCCGTCGTCGAGGAACTCTGCGCGGTCGACTTCCCCGTATGGGCCGCGGAGGTCGAGGCCGCGATGGCGTCGGCTGAAGGCCCCGAGGCCAAGATCGAAGCGTACGTACGACGGCAGCTCGCGCTCGTGGGGGACCGGCGGCACCGGGCCGTGGTGGCCATCTCGGCCAGCGAACTCGACGCCGGAGCCCGCGAGAGGATCAGGGCGGCGCACGGCGGGCTCGTCGCGATGATCGTCGAAGCCCTGCGCGACATGGGCCACCGCGAACCCCGACTGGCCGCGATGCTGCTCCAAGGTGTGGTCGACGCGGCGGTACGGCGGATCGAACTGGGCGCGGCGGAGGATCCGGCGGCGATCACGGAGGTTGCGGTGGCGATGGCGCTGCGCGGCGTTCGGGGCTGAATTTCACCTCTTGGGGCCCTCCCCCTCCCCTCCCCCTCCCCCCCCCCCCCCCCGCCCACCCCCACCTCCCAAGCCCCCGCCCACAGCCCCGCCTACGGCACCGACACAGACACGGATTCCGGCACAGGCACCGATTCCGGCACAGGCACCCCCTCCACAGGCAGCAACCGAGACGGCCCCGCGCGCAGGAGCCACGGTGGCAGGAGCGACAGCGGGTCCAGGTACGTGTCCCCTCGGCGCAGGCCCCAGTGCAGGCAGGGGCCCGGGCAGTGGGCCGTCGACGGTTCCAGCACGCCCAGGACGTCGCCCGGGGCCACCTCGTCCCCTTCCCGTACCGACGCGCGCACCGGCTCGTACGTCGTGCGCAGGGGTGGGTCGCCGGTGCCCGTCAGGTCGACCGAGACCACGCCCCGTCCCGCCACCCGGCCCGCGAACGTCACCCGGCCGGCGGCGACCGTCCGTACCGGATCGCCCGCGGCTGCCGCGAGGTCCACGCCGCGGTGGCCCGGGCCGTACGGAGTCGCCGGGGGTTCCCAGCCCCGTACCACCGTGGGGCGCACACCCACCGGCCACAGCCGGCCCACGGTCGGCACCGAACCGCCGGGGTCCGGCGCGGGCGCGCCCGGCGAGGGTCCCCGGGCCGCCGCAGGCACCGCTGTCGACGGTCCGCGGGCGGCGTCGGCACCGCCGCGGAAGGCCAGCCGCCCGCCCACGCCGCCGAGGCCGGGACCGCCGCCGTGACCAGTAGCAGTGCCGTCGGCCATGTCCGCACAGATCGTTTCGTTCGCATGGGAGTACCGTGCCGGACGACGGGCCGGGCCTGCCGGAACCTGTGGACAACTGCCCGGTTGTGGACAGCGGCGTCACCCGCTGCCCCGGCGGTCCCGTACACTTCTTGTGGCGATCCGGGTCACCGGGTCGACTTCGCACGCCCCGACAACGGGCCCTCAGGGGCCGGTGTCAGCGCCTCCTCGGTCCTTCGCGGCACGGCGCACGCGGGCGTCAGGGACAACCGAGAAAACACAAGGAGAACGGCCATGGCCGTCGTCACGATGCGGGAGCTGCTGGAGAGCGGCGTCCACTTCGGTCACCAGACCCGTCGCTGGAACCCGAAGATGAAGCGCTTCATCTTCACCGAGCGCAACGGCATCTACATCATCGACCTGCTCCAGTCGCTGTCGTACATCGACCGCGCCTACGAGTTCGTCAAGGAGACCGTCGCCCACGGCGGCACGGTCATGTTCGTCGGCACGAAGAAGCAGGCGCAGGAGGCCATCGCCGAGCAGGCCACCCGCGTCGGCATGCCGTACGTCAACCAGCGCTGGCTGGGTGGCATGCTCACCAACTTCTCGACCGTCTACAAGCGTCTGCAGCGCCTGAAGGAGCTGGAGCAGATCGACTTCGAGGACGTCGCGTCCTCCGGTCTGACCAAGAAGGAGCTCCTCGTCCTCTCCCGCGAGAAGGCCAAGCTGGAGAAGACCCTCGGCGGTATCCGCGAGATGCAGAAGGTGCCGAGCGCCGTCTGGATCGTGGACACCAAGAAGGAGCACATCGCGGTCGGTGAGGCCCGGAAGCTCAACATCCCGGTCGTCGCCATCCTCGACACCAACTGCGACCCCGACGAGGTCGACTACAAGATCCCGGGCAACGACGACGCGATCCGCTCCGTCACCCTGCTCACCCGTGTGATCGCCGACGCGGTCGCCGAGGGCCTCATCGCCCGTTCCGGCGTGGCCGCCGAGGGCAAGGGCGAGAAGGCCGCCGGCGAGCCGCTCGCCGAGTGGGAGCGTGACCTGCTCGAGGGCGAGAAGAAGGCCGAGGAGGCCCCCGCCGCCGAGGCCGAGAAGCCGGCCGAGGCTCCGGCTGCCGAGGCTCCGGCCGCCGAGGCTCCGGCTGCCGAGGGCGAGCAGGCCTGAACTTCAGGGCCGTTCGGCTGATGTGAGGGCGGGCGGCGCCGTGTGCGCCACCCGCCGTTCATCCGCAAGCCCTTGGATCTGCTTCAGGCCGACGGATCCGCATCGGCGGATCTTCACCGGCAGCAGATCTACGTAGCCCGTAGATCTTCGGTGGCCGCCCGCCCCCGGGTCGGCGGCTGCCGCTTCGAGACTTCGAACTCCGAGAAGAGATTCACAGAATCATGGCGAACTACACCGCCGCCGACGTCAAGAAGCTCCGTGAGCTCACCGGCGCCGGCATGATGGACTGCAAGAAGGCGCTGGACGAGGCCGAGGGCAACGTCGACAAGGCCGTCGAGGCGCTCCGCATCAAGGGCCAGAAGGGCGTCGCCAAGCGCGAGGGCCGCTCCGCCGAGAACGGCGCCGTGGTCTCCATCATCGCCGACGACAACTCCTCCGGTGTCCTCGTCGAGCTGAAGTGCGAGACCGACTTCGTCGCCAAGGGCGAGAAGTTCCAGGCCGTCGCCCAGGCGATCGCCGAGCACGTCGCCAAGACCTCCCCGGCCGACCTCGAGGCCCTGCTCGCCTCCGAGATCGAGCCCGGCAAGACCGTGCAGGCGTTCGTCGACGAGGCCAACGCCAACCTCGGCGAGAAGATCGTCCTCGACCGTTTCGCGCAGTTCGCCGACGGCTACGTGTTGGCGTACATGCACCGCACGATGCCCGACCTGCCGTTCCAGATCGGTGTGCTCGTCGAGCTCGACAAGCCGAACGCCGAGGTCGCCAAGGGCGTCGCCCAGCACATCGCCGCCTTCGCGCCGAAGTACCTCTCCAAGGAGGACGTCCCGGCCGAGGTCGTGGAGTCCGAGCGCCGCATCGCCGAGGAGACCACCCGCGCCGAGGGCAAGCCCGAGGCCGCCCTGCCGAAGATCGTCGAGGGTCGCCTCAACGGCTTCTTCAAGGACGCCACGCTGCTCGGCCAGCCCTACGCGCTGGACAACAAGAAGTCCGTCCAGAAGGTCCTGGAAGAGGCCGGTGTCACCCTGAAGCGCTTCACGCGCATCAAGGTCGGCATCTGAGTCCGGACCGCGATCGACGCGCGACCCCGGTAGGGTCGAAAGCAGTCGTCTGCGCACTCGCGTAGGCCGACCCGCACACGCGTGTGGCGGACGACAGCAGATCTGACGAGGAGGCCATTGCCGCGCATGGGATGCGAAACACGCCCCACCGGCAATGGCCTTCTTCGTATGTGCACCACGAGGAGATCTCCATGACCACCAAGGCCGAGAAGAGCGACGACGGCAAAGTTCGCGGCCGGTTCCTGCTGAAGCTGTCCGGAGAGGCGTTCTCCGGCGGCACCGGACTGGGCGTCGACCCGGACGTGGTGCACGCCATCGCCCGGGAGATCGCCGCCGTGGTGCGCGACGGATCCCAGATCGCCGTCGTCATCGGCGGCGGCAACTTCTTCCGCGGCGCGGAACTCCAGCAGCGAGGCATGGACCGGGCCCGCTCCGACTACATGGGCATGCTGGGCACGGTCATGAACTGCCTCGCCCTCCAGGACTTCCTGGAGAAGGAGGGCATCGACTCGCGCGTGCAGACCGCCATCACCATGGGCCAGGTCGCCGAGCCCTACATCCCGCTGCGCGCCGTGCGTCACCTGGAGAAGGGCCGCGTGGTCATCTTCGGTGCCGGTATGGGCATGCCGTACTTCTCCACCGACACGACCGCCGCCCAGCGCGCCCTCGAGATCGACGCCGAGGCGCTGCTGATGGGTAAGAACGGTGTGGACGGCGTCTACGACTCCGACCCCAAGACCAACCCCGAGGCCGTCAAGTTCGACTCGCTCAGCTACGGCGAGGTCATCACCCGCGACCTGAAGGTCGCCGACATGACCGCGATCACGCTGTGCCGGGACAACAAGCTGCCCATCCTCGTCTTCGAGTTGCTGGCGGAGGGCAATATCGCCCGGGCCGTCAAGGGTGAGAAGATCGGCACACTCGTGGGTGACCAAGGCGGCCGGGAGTGACCGGAGGCAGACCCGTCGGGGGTGAACCCCGTCCGGGCGAGGGACCCTGACCGGGGGATGGACAATGTCCTGCCGGTCGGGAACCGTGCAGGAAGAAGACGCGACGCAGCCGGCCGCAGACCGATGAGGACCGTTGCCGGGCCTACTCAAGACACGCAGGAGCAAGTGGTGATCGAAGAGACCCTCCTCGAGGCCGAGGAGAAGATGGAGAAGGCCGTCGTGGTCGCCAAGGAGGACTTCGCCGCGATCCGCACCGGTCGTGCGCACCCGGCGATGTTCAACAAGATCGTGGCCGACTACTACGGCGCACCGACGCCGATCAACCAGCTGGCCTCGTTCTCGGTGCCGGAACCGCGTATGGCCGTGGTGACGCCGTTCGACAAGAGCGCGCTGCGCAACATCGAGCAGGCGATCCGCGACTCCGACCTGGGCGTCAACCCGAGCAATGACGGCAACATCATCCGTGTGGTGTTCCCCGAGCTCACCGAGGAGCGGCGCCGCGAGTACATCAAGGTCGCCAAGGGCAAGGGCGAGGACGCCAAGGTCTCGATCCGCTCCGTGCGCCGCAAGGCGAAGGACGCCATCGACAAGCTCGTCAAGGACGGCGAGGTCGGCGAGGACGAGGGCCGCCGTGCGGAGAAGGAGCTCGACGACACCACCGCGAAGTACGTCGCGCAGGTGGACGAGCTGCTCAAGCACAAGGAAGCGGAGCTCCTCGAGGTCTGATGAACGACTCTTCCTGGGGGGCGCCGCCACAGGCCGGGTACTGGGGGCCCACCGAGCAGGGGCCTGGCCAGGGCGTCGGCCCGGCGGGTCCCGCGTACGATGCGCATGACGCCCAGCAGACTCGCCCCATGCCCATCGTGCCCGAGGTACCCGCGCCCGGCGGAGACCAGGATGACGACCGGGGGGTCGCCGCCCGTCGACGCGGCCCCTTGTTCCGCGACGAGACGCCGCAGGTGCCGTCCCCGTGGGTGGCGCCGCAGAATACGGAGCCCATGCCCGACGCCCCGCAGCCGGCACCCGCACCTCAGAAGAAGAGTGCGGGCCGTGACCTGGGTGCGGCCATAGGGGTCGGCGTCGGGCTCGGCGTCGTGATCGTCGCCTCGTTGTTCATCGTCAAGGCCGTGTTCGTCGGTGTCGTAGCGGTGGCCGTCGTGGTGGGCCTGTGGGAGCTGACGAAGCGGCTGGAGGAACGCAAGGGCATCAAGGCGCCGCTGGTGCCGCTCGCGGTCGGCGGCGCGGCGATGGTCGTCGCCGGGTATGTGCGGGGCGCCGAGGGAGCCTGGGTGGCGATGGCGCTGACCGCGCTCGCGGCCCTGGTGTGGCGCATGACGGAACCGCCGGACGGCTACCTCCGGGACGTCACGGCAGGCGTCTTCGCAGCCTTCTACGTGCCGTTCCTGGCCACGTTCGTCGCCATGATGCTCACGGCCCACGACGGCCCGCAGCGCGTGCTGACCTTCCTGCTCCTGACGGTCGTCAGCGACACGGGTGCGTACGCCGTCGGCTGGCGCTTCGGCCGGCACAAGCTGGCCCCGCGCATCAGTCCCGGCAAGACCCGCGAGGGTCTCGTGGGGGCGGTCACCTTCGCGATGGGGGCGGGCGCCCTGTGCATGCAGTTCCTGATCGACGGCGGCTCCTGGTGGCAGGGGTTGCTGCTGGGGCTCGCGGTCGCGGCCAGCGCCACCCTCGGCGACCTCGGCGAGTCCATGATCAAACGAGACCTGGGCATCAAGGACATGGGCACGCTGCTGCCGGGTCACGGGGGCATCATGGACCGCCTCGACTCCTTGCTGCCGACGGCACCGGTGGTGTGGCTGCTGATGGTGATCTTCGTCGGGTCGGCCTGACCTGCGCTGTCCGGACAGAGGGGCTCGTCGTCCACGGACGGCGGGCCCCTCTGTCGCGTCGACACCCGGCAGATGGGCCCACCTGTGAAGGTCTGCCGATGAAGGGTCGGGTTTCCTGACCAGCCCTTGCGGGCGCCGGTCGCCCTGACATAACTACATGCGTCATGAACCTTTTCGGCCGCAGCTCTCCACTCCGACGCGCGGCGGCTCCCGCCGCGCCCGTGGCCCCCGGTGCCCCGCTGAGCCCCGCCGCTCCGGCGCATACGGGTGCCGGCGTTCTGCCCGATCCCGCCCTGCAGGCCCTCACCGGCGAGTGGATGATCGACCCCGCGCACAGCAGGATCGGGTTCTCCGTGCGGCACGCCATGGTGACGACGGTGCGCGGCGCCTTCACGCAGTACGACAGCCGCCTCTACTTCGACGGCCGCGACCCGGCCCGCTCCCGTGCCGACATCGCTCTGTTCACCGCCAGCGTCGACACCGGTGTCGAGCAACGCGACGCGCACCTGGTCGGTCGCGACTTCCTGGACTCCGCGACCTACCCGCGGATGATCTTCACCAGTACCGCTGTGCACCTCGTGGGCAGGGACGTCTACCGCATGACCGGTGACCTCACCATCAAGGACACCACCCGCCCCGTCGACCTGGAGCTCACCTACATCGGCCATGTGACGGACCCGTTCGGTTACGAGCGCGTCGGCTTCGACGGCACCACCACGATCGACCGTTCCGACTGGGGCCTGACCTACAACGCCAGGCTCGCCGAGGGCGGCGCCATGGTGAGCGAGAAGGTCCGCCTCCAGTTCGACATCGCGGCCATCCGCGCCACCGCCACTACCTGACGGAGCACACGGGCCGCGCCGGCAGGAGACCGAACCGGCCGTCACGGCCTCGTGAATCTTCGGTCGCGGGCCGCACCAGTGGATCTGAGACACCGGGAGAACCATGCCCAAGCCCGGAGAACTGGCAGTGACCATATGCGAACAGGCCCGCCACCTGCGCGTTTCGCACCGGTAGGGGGCCTGGTGTAGGGCGCTGGGCCGTCTGCGGGCCGTCGACCGAGCCGGTTCGTCGAATGCCGGTGCCCGATGACGGTTCATCAGCCAGGATGTTCCCGTGGATGCAGCGGTGTGGGTGGGTGCCGTAGCCGGCTTCGCTGGCGCACTTGTGGGTGCAGGAGGATCAATAGCAGCAACGCTAGTCGCCCAGCGCAGCCAGCAAGCTATAGCCCGCAGAGAGCAGCGAGAACGGCTTGTTGGGGAAACCGTCGAGGCGATCTCCCGTGAGTTCGTTTCGCTTCACGAACTAGCCAGGAGCTATCCGGACCAGGATGCGCCGGAAGGCGTCGTGAGCCCCTATCGTTTACAAGCGAACGAACACCACAACCGCATCTTGCTGGCACTTCCTAGGCTTCCGGATCGCGCGCTGGCTGAGCGTATTGGCGACATCCTGGTAGCAAGTATGTTGGCCTTTCAAGGAACTGAAGGCACGTACCGCGATCGTCGGCAGGGCGCTTTCAGCGCTCCATTTGAGGGGATAGCGTGCCTCGGTGCCTTCCTTCGGGGTGACGTACTGCCGCCGCCCACCGACTACACGCAGGCAGTTATGGCACGTCGCCGAGAGCGGGAAGCTGGGGCGGCAAGCCCATCAGTCGGCATCAGTGGCAACCCCTCGCAGGCTCAATGATCCTGCGCCAAAATCATGTCAACGGCGCGACGATTACGCTCCTGGCTCGACGGCATCAGGTGTGCGTACACCCGCACCTGTTCACCGGGTGCAATAAGGGTGTAGCTCTGGGTGCCGGTACCCGTGGTGCGTTTGCCCGGCACGGCGAACACATCGGTCCACGTGTCGAGCATCGGCATCAAGAAATACCTGTCTCCCGTGTCGTCGATGGACACGTCCACCGGTCCGCCGGTCAGGTCCAGCCAGGACGCCGAATACAGTGTGTCGAAGTTCGGGCGCACCACGATACGGAAGTCCGCGGACGGGAATTCGCGGATGTGGTGGAACTGGTTCGGCGGTCCGAAGCCGGGTTTGACATCCGCCGGAACGCTTACGCACTGCTCACGCGTGACGTCCATCGTCACCAGCGGATACAGATGGACATAGGCCTCGCGACTCAGCGTCCGCAGGTCATCAGCCGGCTTCGCCATGCCGCTGCTCCTCTCCCCCCGGACAAGTGTGAAAACGATGTGCCTCCCCTTGTCAGGCTGTCACTATCCACCCGCGTCAGCGACGCGAGGCGCCGGCAAGTACCCGCCCTGATCGCCTCCCGAGCCGGCGTACGCCGGGCAGCAACCGGGGAGCCGCCAGACGGAGTCCCGAGTGGATCGGTGACATGGCACAGCAGCGGAGTACAGCAACCTCAGCAACCGACCATGACCCACAGCAACCCTGAGGGACCGTATGGCAGCCTCTATGTCCCTCATTGACCGATCTCTGTGGAACTACGGATCAGAAGGTGATGGCCCCGGCGCGATCCGCGCAAGGCATCACGTCTCCGGGCTCCAGCGTTCCGGCCCTACTCCGCGCCAGTCGATCCACGGGGTCCCTGCCACCTCCGCCGGGTCGATCTCCAGCCCGGCCCGGCGCAGAAACTCCGCGACGTCGACCACGCTGTGGGCCAGGCCGAGGGTCTCGCCGTCCACGCGTACGCGCCGACCCCCCGTGGGAGACGGCGGATGCACGACCACGCGAATCGCGTCGGACATGCCTTCAGGATCATCCGGCGCATGCGGCCCCACATTCCAGCGCGTCATCGATGAAGCCGCTCACTCACGTCCCCGTCCGAGCGTCCCAGATCACGCAGTTCCCGCCACGCCGCAGGGCCCGGGCGCTGCTGCTGCCAGTAGGGATGAAAGAACAGCTGAGCCGACAGCCGGTACAGACGCCTGCGCAACTCGCTACGGGCGGGCCGCTCGGCAAGCTGCTGGTAGGTGGCACTCCACTCCTGCTGCGCCTGGGCTAGGTCGTCGGGAAACGGTCGCATGGCCAAATTCAAGCATGTGTTCGATTTTTCGGGCCAGCAAAGATCTCGTGTCAGGTGGCGGAGGACAGGCCATGGGCACATCTCGGGCGGTACGGCTCGCCCCGACGTCGAACCGAGGCCGAGGTGGCGAGTCACCTTTGAGCGCTCACCAGGGCAGGAGCACGTACCCGGCCGGTCGCCACCGTCTCAGTTTCCGTCTCATTCACCGCCGTTCACGGACGTTCAGGCGAGACCAGCGGCCCACTCCCGCACTCCGACCACCCGCCCATGAACCCAGGTGAACGCTCCCGCACGCACACCAACACCCCACCAGCACAGTTGGATAGCGTGTGGGTCAGCAGCTGCATACTGCCTCGCCGGGTTGGCCGCAGCCCGCGTATGGTCACGCGTCAGGGGTGACTCGCCGACGGACAGCGGTTGTGCCGGGAACGGGGGACCGTGAGCAGGAGACGATACGTCGCCCGGGGCGTACCGGGTGGTTACCGGATCTGGGACAACCGTCGACGTCGATGGTGGGGCGATCTCTACGAGTTGTGTCCTGACGATCTCGTGGTGGAGCTCAACGGCCAGGCGGACCACGCACGGATCACTGCGCCGATGAAGCGCTACAGCGCGCAGAAGCGGTAGGTGGCCCCGGAGCATGGATGACGAGTGCACGCACCACAACCGCACCAGAACTGGCGGGGAACAGCGGGGATTTACGGTGAAAGCTACACCCGCCGATGAAGCCACAGGTCAGCCGTCTGCCCAGGTCAGCGCTGCAAGCGCCTCCAAATGCTCGCAGCTTCCCAAGCTGATGCTGCCAACGGAGCAACGGAGTGGCACACCGCCATCCAAGGTCACATTGCATCAGACCAGGGCTTGCCCTCGACCCAGTGACGGACCCAGCCGGCGAAGCCGGGCTCGCCGGTGGTGAAACCGAACTCGGACCCAAACGGTCCGGCACCCTCGCCGCAGATGTTCCAGACGTGTCCACGGTGGGGGCCTGCGACGATCAAGTGCCAGTACATGCCGCAGCCGTCAGTGCCCAGCACGATCGACCCGTGGTCGAAGACGGGATCCAGCGTCGGACCCAGTTCGTCGTCCGGTATATCGTCCTCTTCCCACAGCCACATCTCCGTGAGCGGGAACGGCTTGGCCAGCTCACGGACCGGGCGGTCGTCGCCCCAGTCATCGGGTAGCTCGGCCAGCGGCACCAGGCCGTAGTCGGGCGGGCCGAAGCTGCAGCCGTCGGCTATCTCCGCGACGCAGGTCCGGTAGGGCTCGGGCAACGTGATTCCGTGTTCCGTCTCGAAGGCGCGGACTGCCTCCCAGCCCAGGGGCTCCCCGGTGTCAAAGGCCGCCCGGAGCATGGCCAGGTCTTCGGGGCGAGCGTGCTCGGTGTCCATGGGGCACATAGCTATCACCCGCCACTGTCAGATCACGAGGTGGGTGGCCCCAGACCGTCTATCAGGCTCGGTGCGGCGAGCCTTCGCCGATTACGTCTGACTCGTGGCAAACACGGGTGCCTAGAAGATCAGGCAGGAGTTCGGCGGCTGCAGTACAGCAGCGCAGTACAGCAACCACAGCAACTGACCATGACCGGCAGTGCCTCTGACGGGCCTCGCGGCGACCTCTGTGACCGTCGTTGACCAATCTCTGCAGAGCTACGGATCAGAAGGCTTCTGACATCCACGGCTGACATCAACAACGCCGGACGAGGGCGTACACCAGCACCCCTGTCCGGTCGTCGCACCCGTCGATGATGGCCTCCGGAGCAGGCTCGGATCGAACTCCGAGAGGGGTGGTCACCAAGCCCAGCCCCACACGGGCGTGCCAAGTGCATGCCGGACCAGAACAGGGAGCCCCGGACCGTCTGCGAGGCTCCCCGCCGTACTACGCACGCTGCCGCTCAGTCACCTAGGGGTGCCCAGGCGCGGCAGGTCTGCGTCCGCGACTGGTCGCTACGCGCAGCACGTCCCGCAGGGCGCTGGTCAACTGGGAGGCGAGAAGGCGCAACACCTCCAGGTCTTCGGTGTCGTCGTCGAGTACCTGACGTGCGTGCTCCAGCAGTTGTGATGCCATCCCGTGCTGGAACGCCTCGATGTGGTCCGCCAGGCGCGACACGTATCCGCCTTGGTCATCGGTGCTCAGGTAGCACGGCTTTCCGTCAGGCCCCGCCCATGGGAGCAGTCTCAGTTCGTCCCGTGTCGTCATCCCTGCGCTGCCCCCTGGCCTCGATGTCGGGCGCCGGCGTGACGCTGGAAGCCGAACTCCTCACCGCGTCACCTCCGGGCCGAGATGGGGCAGATGCCGAGTGGCCTAACGGGTCGCCGTTCCGAGCAGACATGAAGGCTTTGGGCAGGCAAGGGGATTGGGAGAGCCGTACCGAGGCCAAGGTGCCGGCTCCGGCGGAGATCGCGGCGCGGCTCGGCATTGCCGAGGGCGACCTCTGCGTCAGGACGTCGTACGAGTTCCTGGCCGACGGCAGGTCGGTGCAGCTTTCGACGAGTTGGGAGCCGTACGACCTCACCGCCGGCACTCTCGTCGTACTCCCCGAGGGAGGGCCGCACGCCGGGGCGGGGGTCGTGAACCGGATGGCGGCCATCGGGGTCACGGTCAGCCACGCCGTGGAGCAGCCGGAGCCGAGGCATGCGACCTCCGAGGAGGCTTCACTCCTGGGCATCCAGAAGGCCGCGCTCGTGACGCACATCCGGCGGACGTACTACAGCGACCAGGGGCGCCCTGTGGAGACGGCGGACATTGTGGTGCCCGCCGCGCATTGCGAGGTCGTCTACGAGATCCCGATCAACGCTAACCGTCACTCCGGGGGCGGCTGACGGCCGCAGCGTGAGGTGCAAAAGGCGTGCGTCCCGTCGACGAGAGTTGGTCGTCAGCGAGGCGCCACTGCGAGATCAGCGGTCCCTTAGGCCTGCCCGGCGAGGGGATGCCTTCACGTCTTGGCGCGGCGGAACTTACGGTTTGTGGGTTACCCAGAGCAGTTCCGCCGGCCAGCGGTGTGCCCAGTCGGGTGGGTCGGTTTCGTTGTAGCCGTTGGGTGTTCCGGGTTCGGGCCGCGGCTCGATGAGGTCGTCGATGACGAGTCCCGCGCCGCGCAGGACCCTGACCCAGTCGCCGTAGGTTTGCTGATAGCTGGTCGCGTCGCCGTCTTCGGCAATGGTGTTCAGCCCGAAGTATTCCTTCTGCAGCGTCGTGGTCACGCGGCTGGCGGCTTCGTCGTAGCAGACTTCGAACCATGGGCTGGCGACGTTGAACACCAGGCGCCCGCCTGGGCGCAAGACGCGCGCGGCCTGCGGGACGGCCAGGTGCGGGGGTGCCCAGCTGAGCCCACCGAAGTCGCAGAACACCAGGTCGAAGCTGTCGGCAGCAAAGGGGAGTCGTTCGGCGGCGCCTTGCACCAGCGGATAGCTGGCCGCTCCCATCGCGCGGCTCGCTGCGGCGAGTTGCGCTTCGGACAGGTCGAGCCCCACCACAGTGGCACCCTCGGCGGCGAGCGCCCTGGACCACTGGCCGGCGCCGCAGCCCAGTTCGAGGACGCGTTTGCCGGTGACGTCGCCCAGGGCGTTCAGGTGCGCGTCGGGGATGGAGTACATGCCCCACAGCCGGGGGGTGGCCCCGATCTGCGGGTCGTGTTCGCGCTGGTAGGCGCTGCTGATCTGGTTCCAGAGCCGCCGGTTGGCGGGGATGCTGTCCACGTGCCGACTCCAGCACTGCCTGTCGGGGGCGGTCAACACGATTAGGGCACTGGTCGGCCCTCGCCTCGGTCCGGCCCTCGCTCGGCCCATGATCCGCCGGCCAGAACACCTAGGCCATGAGCGATGATGGAGTCACTCGCCGAGCCGAGCGGCCAGGAACACCGCTGCCACCGAGGGGCGGACTGCGTACGTCGCGCCCGCGCTCCCCTCGGGTGCCTCCCACCAGTAGAACGGAAGCCGCCGCCCACTGTTGCTGTGTCCCTTGCTCATCCCGGACAGCACCCCTGCCACGCGCCGCGCCGGATCACTCTCGTTCGGCCCGTCCAGGGCCTTGTCCGCCAGCTCCGTGCAGTGGATCCGCCGGCCAGGGTTGCGCGCCAAGTACTCGAGCACCTGCCGGGCCTGCGGTGCGAGTTCAGCCCAGAACACTGCGGCGCGCTGCAAGTCCTCCGGACCCCATTCCGGGGCGCCGCAGTGCCCCTCTTCGCCCGAGTGCCCAGCCCATCGCGGATCAACCTCAGACAGATACTCCGTCATGCCCGCCCCCAACAGTTAGTACTCAGCGTGTGTGTCGTTGGCACCGTACAGAGCCACCAGGACACTGCGTGTCGAATCCGTGTCGAAGTTCTACCGACAAGCCGCTCAGCTGAGGAAGAGTCACAGGTCAAGAGGAGGACGGGACGCACCCACAGAGCGCCTTCTAAGCGCCTGCCCCTCGGCTCGCCTCCAGCGCCTGAGCCAATCGGCGAGCACGGAGAAGTCGGCGTCTTCCAAGCCCTTGGTCGGGTCGACGCGGCGAAGAAGCGACGGCCCAGGATGTCGGGCAGCGACCCACAGGCGGTCCATGCTGCTGATCTCGTCGTCGACCCAGATGAACGGCCGGCGGTTGGCCCACTCGACGAGATGAGGGGTCTTCCAGTGCAGGCCCCGCGGACTGCTGTCGGTACAGGCGTCCGGCCACTCGACGACGGGCAGCCGTGGTAGTCCGATGCGTGGGGCGACGGCCTCGTTTGCCTCTTCCATCCACGTCGACGCCCACACGAGATCACAGCCCAGGGCCGTGAGGCGCGATCCAAGATCGAGCCGCGTTTCGGCACGCCGCTCAGCAGAGTGATCGAACTTGCAGAGCGGCGGTCCGTATCAAGACCCAGACAGCAATGACGGCAACGCTGACGGCAACGAGCGCGGACGACGACGCTGGGCAGCCTGTAACGGTAGCCCGGCGGACCCGCTGGTCTAGCCTGCCGGGGTGCGCCCACATTTTCTGAGCACCGGTCCCAGGGCGTCATGATCTACCGATGGATGAGTACGCCTGGCCCACGGGTCCTGAAGTGCCGGCCGCTGATGCGGTCCGGTCGAACTGGGCGGCAACCGTCGCGGCCCTGCCTGTAGGAACCCGGATCACCGGCGAGGTCGTCGGGCGCCAGCGCTTCGGGGTCTTCATACGTATTGACGGCGTGCCGAACGCCAGAGCGCTGGCGGAGATCACGGCCATGCCGCACGGGATGGACCTCCCGGCCCTCGGGGCCTCCGTCAGCGGGGAGGTCATCTGGCACGCCGCCCACAACCACCAGGTCAAGGTCCGGCTCGATGAGTGGGCGGCAGCCGACAAGTGATCTCCGCTGGGCCGTCCCTGGGCCGTCCGAGGCCGCTCAGCGGCACCGGTGACTACTACTAACGACAGTCGTAGCCAGTGACAGCCCCAGGTCACCCGATTGGATCTGCGACACTGGTTGAGCCATGCCTAAGCCCGGAGAACTCACTTTCGTCGCGCCGCGCGGAGCCAAGACGCCGCCGCGGCATCTCGCTGATCTCTCGCCCGCCGAGCGCAAGGAGGCGGTCGCCGCGATCGGCGAGAAGCCGTTTCGCGCCAAGCAGCTCTCGCAGCACTACTTCGCGCGGTTCGCGCACGACCCGGAGCAGTGGACCGACATCCCCGCGCCCTCCCGCGGCAAGCTCCAGGAGGCGCTGCTCCCGGAGCTGATGACGGTCGTCCGGCATCTGGCGACGGACCAGGGCACCACCCGCAAGACGCTGTGGCGGCTGTTCGACGGCACGCTCGTCGAGTCCGTGCTGATGCGCTACCCGGACCGGGTCACCATGTGCATCAGCTCGCAGGCGGGCTGCGGCATGAACTGCCCGTTCTGCGCCACCGGCCAGGCGGGCCTGGACCGCAACCTGTCCACCGCCGAGATCGTGCACCAGATCGTGGACGGCATGCGGGCGCTGCGCGACGGCGAGATCCCCGGCGGCCCGGCGCGGCTGTCCAACATCGTCTTCATGGGGATGGGCGAGCCACTCGCGAACTACAAGCGGGTCGTCGGCGCCGTCCGCGCCCTCACCGACCCCGCGCCGGACGGGCTGGGCCTCTCGCAGCGCGGCATCACCGTCTCAACCGTCGGACTGGTGCCGGCCATCCACCGGTTCGCCGACGAGGGCTTCAAGTGCCGTCTCGCCATCTCCCTGCACGCCCCGGACGACGAGCTGCGCGACACCCTCGTCCCCGTCAACACGCGGTGGAAGGTGCGCGAGGTCCTCGACGCCGGATTCGAATACGTCGAGAAGTCCGGACGCCGGCTGTCCATCGAGTACGCCCTCATCCGGGACATCAACGACCAGGCGTGGCGCGGTGACCTGCTGGGCCGGCTGCTCAAGGGCAAGCCCGTGCACGTCAACCTGATCCCGCTGAACCCGACGCCCGGCTCCAAGTGGACCGCCTCCCGCCCCGAGGACGAGAAGGCGTTCGTCGAGGCGATCGCCGCCCACGGTGTGCCGGTGACGATCCGGGACACCCGGGGTCAGGAGATCGACGGGGCGTGCGGTCAGCTCGCCGCCACCGAGCGGTAGTCTGAGGGCCGTCAGTCAGTACGTACATCTTCATATTCCGACAGGGGAGCGCCACAGCGCTGAGAGTGCGGTATCGACCGCAGACCCTCTGAACCTCGCCCAGGTCATTCTGGGTAGGGAGTTCGGTCTTCACTCGAGCTGTTGCGCCCTGCCCGGGACCCTCCGAGGTCCGGGGCGGGGCCGCGTCTCTTCCTGGTCACCCCCAGGAGGAATCCAGTTGAGCATCACCGGTAAGCAGTGGGCGGCCGTGGCCGTCGGGCTGGGCATGGTCACGCTGTCCGCGTGCGGGTCGTCCGGTTCCGCAAGCGGGAACGGCAGCGGCGACTCAAAGACCGTGACCCTCGTCAGCCATGACTCGTGGGCCGCCTCCAAGAGCGTCATCGCGGCGTTCGAGAAGGAGTCCGGCTACACCGTCAAGGTCCTCAAGGACGGCGACGCGGGCCAGGCCGTCAACAAGGCGATCCTCACCAAGGACAACCCGCAGGGCGACGTCTTCTTCGGCGTCGACAACACACTGCTGTCCAGGGCGCTGGACAACGGCCTCTTCCAGCCGTACGAGGCCAAGGGCCTCGACCAGGTCGGCACCCCGTACCAGCTGGACGCCGGCAAGCACCGGGTCACGCCCATCGACTACGGCGACATCTGCGTCAACTACGACAAGAAGTACTTCGCCGACCACAAGCTGACCCCGCCGGCGTCCTTCGACGACCTCGTCAAGCCCGAGTACAAGAACCTCCTCGTCACCGAGAACGCCTCCACGTCCTCGCCCGGCCTCGGTTTCCTGCTCGGCACCGCCGCGAAGTACGGCGACGGAGGATGGCCGGACTACTGGAAGAAGCTCAAGGCCAACGGCGTGAAGGTGGTCGACGGCTGGGAGCAGGCCTACAACCAGGAGTTCTCCGGCTCCGCCGGCGGCAAGAAGGCCAAGGGCGACCGGCCGCTCGTCGTCTCCTACGCCTCCTCGCCGCCCGCCGAGGTCGTCTACGCCGACCCCCGGCCCAAGACCGCGCCGACCGGTGTCGCCACCGGCACCTGCTTCCGCCAGATCGAGTTCGCCGGTCTGCTGAGCAACGCGCACAACACCAAGGGCGGCAAGGCGTTCCTCGACTTCCTGATCAGCAGGAGGTTCCAGGAGGACATGCCGCTCAACATGTTCGTCTACCCGGTGGTCGGGGGAGCGAAGGTGCCCGCGGAGTTCACCGCGTACGGGCCCGCGGCCAAGGACCCCGAGACCATGACCCCGACGAAGATCGCCGCCAACCGTGACCAGTGGGTCAAGTCGTGGACGTCGCTCGTACTGAAGTGACCCCACGCGGGCGGGGGAACGCGGCGCGGCTCGGGCTGATGGCCCTGCCCGTCGCGTTCTTCGCGGTCTTCTTCGCCTACCCCGTCGCCGCGATCGTCGCACGCGGTCTGAAGGCGGACGGGGTCTGGCGGCTCGGGCGGGTCATGGACGTGCTCGCCGAGCCGGACATGCGGCACGTGCTGTGGTTCACCACCTGGCAGGCGCTCGTCTCCACCGCTCTGACCCTGCTGATCGCGCTGCCCGGCGCGTATGTCTTCGCGCGCTACGACTTCCCGGGCAGGCACGTGCTGCGTGCCGTCGTCACCGTCCCGTTCGTGCTGCCCACGGTCGTCGTCGGCACCGCCTTCCTGGCGCTGGTGGGTCGCGGCGGCCTCCTCGACGACCTGTGGGGCGTACGGCTCGACACCACCGTGTGGGCCATCCTGCTCGCCCACGTCTTCTTCAACTACGCCGTCGTCGTCCGCACGGTCGGCGGGCTGTGGGCGCAGCTCGACCCCCGCCAGGAGGAGGCCGCGCGCGTGCTCGGCGCCTCCCGGCTCACGGCCTGGCGGACGGTGACGCTGCCCGCGCTCGCACCGGCGGTGGCCGCCGCCGCGCTGATGGTGTTCCTGTTCACCTTCACCTCCTTCGGCGTCGTGCAGATCCTCGGCGGCCCCACCTTCTCCACCCTCGAGGTGGAGATCTACCGGCAGACCTCGGAGATCTTCGACCTGTCCACCGCCGCGGTGCTGACGATCGTCCAGTTCGCCGCGGTGGGCGCGATCCTCGGGGTGCACGCCTGGACGGTGCGCCGCCGGGAGAGCGCGCTGAAGCTGGTCGACCCGTCGCGCACGGCGCGCAGGCCGCGCGGCGCCGCACAGTGGGCGCTGCTCGGCGCGGTCCTCGCGACCGTCGCCCTCCTACTCGTCCTGCCGCTCGCCGTCCTCGTCCAGCGCTCGCTCGACGCGCCCGGCTTCGCCTACTACAAGGCGCTGACCCGCAGCGACGACAGCACCTTCCTCGTCCCGCCCGTCGACGCCATCGTGAACTCCCTCCAGTACGCCGTCGCGGCCACACTCATCGCGGTACTGATCGGTTCGCTCGCCGCCGCGGCCCTCGCCCGCAGGGACGCCGGCCGGCTCGTACGGGGCTTCGACGCGCTGCTGATGCTGCCGCTCGGCGTGTCCGCGGTGACCGTCGGGTTCGGCTTCCTCATCGCGCTCGACGAACCGCCGCTGGACCTGCGCGGCTCCTGGATCCTGGTGCCGCTCGCGCAGGCGCTGGTGGGCGCCCCCTTCGTCGTGCGCACCATGTTGCCCGTGCTGCGGGCCGTGGACGAACGGCTGCGGGAGGCGGCCGCCGTGCTCGGCGCGTCGCCGTGGCGGGTGTGGCGCGAGGTCGATCTGCCGATCGTGCGGCGGGCGTTGCTGATCGCGGCCGGGTTCGCGTTCGCCGTGTCGCTGGGCGAGTTCGGGGCGACCGTGTTCATCGCGCGGCCCGACAACCCGACGCTGCCGGTGGCCGTGGCGCGGCTGCTCGCCCGGCCCGGCGACCTCAACTACGGGCAGGCGATGGCCCTGTCGACGATTCTGATGGTGGTGTGCGCGGTGGCGCTGGGAGTGCTGGAGAGGCTGCGGACCGATCGGACGGGGGAGTTCTGACGATGCTCACGCTGCAAGGCGCGACCGTACGCTTCGACGGGCGCACCGCGCTCGACGGAGTGGACCTCGAGGTCGCCGAGCAGGAGATCGTGTGCGTGCTCGGGCCGAGCGGCAGCGGCAAGTCGACGCTGCTGCGGACGGTGGCCGGGCTGCAACCCCTCGACGCGGGGCGGCTTTTCCTCGACGGCCGTGACCTGGACGGGGTGCCCGCGCACCGGCGCGAGGTGGGCCTTATGTTCCAGGACCATCAGCTGTTCCCGCAGCGGGACGTCGGCGGGAACGTCGCCTTCGGACTGCGTATGCACAACACCGCGCGCGCCGAACGGGAGGCACGCACAGCGGAGTTGCTCGACCTGGTCGGACTTCCGGGGGCCGCGCGCAGGGCGGTGTCGGAGCTCTCCGGCGGCGAACAGCAGCGCGTCGCGCTCGCCCGCGCCCTCGCGCCCCGGCCGCGGCTGCTGATGCTGGACGAGCCGCTGGGCCAGCTCGACCGGTCCCTGCGCGAGCGGCTCGTCGTCGAACTGCGCGACCTGTTCGGCCGCTTGGGCACGACCGTGCTCGCCGTCACCCACGACCAGGGCGAGGCCTTCGCGCTCGCCGACCGGGTCGTGGTGATGCGCGACGGACGGATCGCCCAGTCGGGTACGCCGCTCGAGGTGTGGCAGCGGCCCGCGAACGAGTTCGTGGCGCGCTTCCTCGGCTTCGACAACGTGGTGGAGGCGACCGTCGCCGGCGAGGCCGCGGACACCCCGTGGGGCAAGCTGCCGGTCCCGGAAGGCTCCCCGCAGGGGCCCGGCACGCTGCTCGTGCGTCCCGGGGGCGTACGGCTGACGAACCCCACCGAGGGCCTGGGCTGCACCGTGACCGCCCGCACCTTCCGCGGCACCCACGTCGCCGTACGCCTGCGACCGGAGGAGGCCCCCGCACTGGAGGCGGCCTGCCCGCTGCGGTCGGCGCCGGAACCCGGGGACGAGGTCGGGGTCGTGTTCGACGCAGCGGAAATCGTGGTGCTCGGCGGCGCGTCCGCCACCTAGGGTGGCGATCATGGCGGAGTGGCACATGCGCCCGGCGTCGGTGTCGGACGTCGAGGCGGTGGTCGAGTTGCGTGCCGTGGTGATGCGGGCGGACCTGGAACGGCTCGGACGGTACGACGAGCAGCGGGTGCGGCAGCGGCTGCGGGACCGATTCGACCCGGCCCACACATGGGTGATCGAGGTGGGCGGCGCGTTCGCCGGCTGCGTGGCGCTGCGACCGGCCGAGGACGCCCACTGGCTCGAGCACTTCTACCTGGCGCCGGACCTCCAGGGCAGCGGCATCGGTTCGGGAGTGCTGCGCGAGCTGCTGGAGCGGTGTGACTCCCGCGGTGTCCTCGTCCGGTTGAACGTGCTCCAGGGCAGTCCCGCCCGACGGCTCTACGAGCGGCACGGGTTCACAGCGGAGAGCGAGGATCCGGTGGACGTGTTCATGGTTCGCAAGCCGGACTGATGTGCGGCACGCACGACGGCCCGCCCCCGCAGAAGGGGCGGGCCGTCGATGCGTACGGGCGCGGAGGCGTCAGTTGCCCTTCGACGCGCTGCCGCGGCGGCGCATGCCGAAGAACACCGCGCCGCCACCGATGACGACCAGGCCGCCGGCGATACCGGCGATCATGGGCGTGCTGGAGCTGGCACCGGTCTCGGCGAGGTTGGAGCTGCCCGCCGCGGGCGAGGGGGAGTTGTCCCCGGCCGTGGCGGGAGCCGTGGTCTCCGCCTGCGACGGCGTGGCGGACGAGGACGGGGTGGCCGACGGGGTCGGGGTGTCCGAGGCCGGCGGGGTGGACTCGGAGGCCGGCGGAGTGGTCTCCGAGGTGGCGCAGGCCTTCGACGGGGTGGTCAGGATGTCGAGGTCCTGGTGGAGGATGCCCTCGACGTCGATGCGGACGCGGTACTTGGCGTTCGCCGCCCAGTCCTCGGAGAACGTGACGATCGCACCGTCCTTGGACCCGGTGACCGTCTTCTCACCGACCTTCTTCGCGTCAGCGCCGTTCTCTTCCAGGTAGACGGTGACGGTCGCCTCCTTGCGCGAGGCGTCCGTGTCGGTGACGGTGATGCTGCCCTTCCCGCTGTCGCAGGAGGCGACGGCCGAGAAGTCACGGATGTTGCAGGCGAGCGCGTTGCCGGCGACGCCGAGTGCGAGCGCGGCGGAGGCCGAGGCGACGCCGAGGATGCGCACCGTTCGAGCGGTGCGGGAGGATATGGACACGATTGCCCTTCACGGGATGCGCAACTGCGGGGGGTTCAGGGGACGTTGCGCTGCAATCACAACATCCCCGCGAGGCTCACAGGTTTATAAGCGGTAGCTAAGTGCTGTCAACGCCGATGTCCGGCATGACGGCCGTCTTTGCCTGCTCATTAACCGCCCATGCGTTTGAAATCCGAAGAGCCGTCTCAACCCCCCGCCGGGGCAGGCCCGTTCACCCGCGTGTGCTCAGCCCTGCACCGCCGCCGGGTCCATCCACATGACCTCCCAGGTGTGACCGTCCGGGTCGTCGAAGGCACGGCCGTACATGTGGCCGTAGTCCTGCGCCTCGCCGGACTCCGTGCCGCCCGCGGCGACCGCCCGGTCGACCAACTCGTCGACCTTCTCGCGGCTTTCGGCGCTCAGGCACAGCAGCACCTCGCTGGTCCTGGTGGCGTCCGCGATCTCCTTCTTGGTGAAGTTGGCGTAGTGCCGGTGGCTCAGCAGCATCGCGATGATGGTGTCGCTGATCACGACGCAGGCGCAGTCGTCCGTCGTGAACTGCGGGTTGATGGTGTAGCCCAGCTCCGTGAAGAACTTCTTCGACGTCTCGACGTCGGCGACGGGCAGGTTCACGAAGATCATCTGCCGGTACATGGGCGGCCTCTCTTTCAACGTGGCGGATGAGCCGTACGCAGAGATGGACCGCGCGCCGATGCCAAACTCATCGCCGGTCGCGAAAAAACCTTCCGGGAGGTTCTCAGCCCGTCAGCGGCATGGCCGCCAGCTCCGCGACGACCCAGGTCAGCGGCGTGAACACCGCCGCCAGAGCGCCCGCGCGCAGCAGTGCCGCGGTGCGCAGCACGGTGGCCGGGGCGCCGAGTCGCACCAGCGCGGCGACCGTGTCGGTGCGCGCCTGCCTCGCCTCGACCGCGGCCGTCGCCAAGGCCGCGACGGCGCAGCCCCCACCACCGCCGCGCCCAGCGTCGTCAGCGGCCCCGGGGACGGGCGCGTGTCGGCGTACAGCGCCGCCATGGCGTAGAAACCCGACGCCACCGCGCACACCACCCCCAGCGGCCGGCCGATCCGCCGTGCCTCCTCCTGCAGACCGCGCCCGGCCAGCAGCCGCACGGCACCCGGGCGCACCGCCTGCAACAGCCACCCGCACAGATGTGTCAGCGCGGGCCCCGCCAGCGCGAGTCCCAGAGCGGTCAGCGCCCAGCCCGCGAGCACCGCCACGGGCCCGCCCGTGAGCCCGCCGGGCAGCGGAGCACTCGGTGCCGGGCCCGGCCGGCTCGCGTGCGCCTCGACGGCGAACCCCGCGGCGAGGGCGGCCACACCCCAGGGAAGGCCGCCGGGGGCGGGCTGGGGGGCGGTGGGAGGCTCTGGTACCGCATCCTCGGCCGGCACCTCGTGGGAGTCGTCGCGGTCGGCGTCGCCGCCGTGCGGTGGCCGTTCGCCCCGCGGGCGCAGCGCCACCGCGGTCGCCGCGGACGCCGTGAACGGCACCAGCGCCAGCAGCGTGAGCGCCGCGGGGACGGGCAGGGGCTGGTCGGCGGCGAGGAGGTCCGCCGCCGCGCCGTCCAGCGGCATCCCCGTCGGGTCGCCGCGCAAGTGCAGGAAGCCCAGCAGAGCCAGCAGCGAGCCGAGCGAGGTCGTGAGGGCCGTGGTGGTCGCCGAAAGGACCATCAGCCGGGCCGGGCCGAGGCCGATCGCCGCCAGACCGGACCGTGGACGGGTGCCGGGGTCCGTGCGGGCGACGGCGACCGCGAGGTACACGGTGGCCGCGATCGGCGCGAGGCACCAGGCGAGACGCAGTGTCGAGCCGTCCGCCGCCTCGGGGTGCCCCAGCGCGTACCCCAGCGTGAAGAGCAGCAGGAAGCCCGTGCCCGCCGAGGCCGCGACGACCAGGAGCCGGCGGAGCTGGACCAGGGGGCGCGCCCCGCGGGCTAGGCGGAGAGCGAGCACGTCTGACGGCCTTCCGTCTCGGAAACCGGTGGCAGGTGGACGGTGTTCACGCGCCGACCGTCCAGCAGCGACACCGTCCGGTCGGCGAGGTCCGCGGCCTGGGCCGGGTGGGTGGCGATGACGACGGTGATGCCGTGCGAGCGGGCCGCCGTGGTGAGCGTGCGCAGCACCTGGGCGCCGTCGGCGCGGTGCAGGGAGGCGGTCGGCTCGTCCGCGAAGAGCACGGTCGGGCAGGTGGCGAGCGCCCGGGCGACGGCGACCCGCTGCCGCTGCGCCTGGGTCAGCTCGTGGGGGCGCTTGCGGGCGCTGTCGCCGATGTCGAGGCGTTCCAGCCACTCCAGCGCGGCGGTCTTGGCGCGGCGGCGGCTGGTGCCGCGCAGCAGCAGCGGCAGCGCCGCGTTCTCCCAGGCGTTCAGCTCGGGGACCAGCATCGGCACCGGGTCGATCCAGCCGAACCGGTCGCGCCGCAGCCTCTCGCGGGTGAGCGGGCCCATGGTGTGCACGGGCGTGCTGTTGAACCAGACCTCGCCCTGCTGGGCGGGCAGCAGCCCCGCCAGACACTGCAGCAGGGTCGTCTTGCCGCTGCCGCGCGGGCCGGTGACGGCCAGGATCTCACCCTCGCGCACCCCGAGGGAGACCCCGCGCAGCGCGGGTGAGCCGTTGTGCTGGAAGTGCAGGGCGCGTGCCCAGAGCACGTCGTTGTCCGGCGGGGCCACCATCGCGTACACCTCGGTTCTGATCCGTTTTCCCGTGCCGATCCCCGTCCGGGGGACCCGTTCGGGCGAACGATGGCAAGGGCGATCGGTCACCTCGCACGCTAAGCAGGAGGAACCCGTGAGCCGGGACAGCGAACGGCCCCGGACCCCCGTTTCTCACTCGAACGGGTGGCCCGGGGCCGCTGCCGGTCATCCGGGAGGACGAACCCCGCACCGACGGGTCACAGCTTGGTCCATGCCTCCGTGAGGGTGGCCCGCAGGATCTGCTCGATCTCGTCGAAGGTCTCCTGGTTCGAGATCAGCGGCGGGGCGAGCTGGACGACCGGGTCGCCGCGGTCGTCGGCGCGGCAGTACAGGCCGTTGTCGAACAGCGCCTTGGACAGGAAGCCGTACAGGACGCGCTCGGTCTCCTCCTCGTCGAAGGACTCCTTGGTCGCCTTGTCCTTGACGAGCTCGATGCCGTAGAAGAAGCCGTTGCCGCGGACGTCGCCGACGATCGGCAGGTCGTGCAGCTTCTGCAGGGTGGAGAGGAACGCGGCCTCGTTGTCCAGCACGTGCTGGTTCAGGCCCTCGCGCTCGAACAGGTCGAGGTTGGCCAGGCCCACCGCGGCGGAGACCGGGTGGCCGCCGAAGGTGTAGCCGTGCAGGAAGGTGTTGTCGCCCTTGTAGAAGGGCTCGGCGAGGCGGTCGGAGACGATGCACGCGCCGATGGGGGAGTAGCCAGAGGTCATGCCCTTGGCGCAGGTGATCATGTCCGGGACGTAGCCGAACTTGTCGCACGCGAACATCGTGCCGAGGCGGCCGAAGGCGCAGATGACCTCGTCGGAGACCAGCAGTACGTCGTACTGGTCGCAGATCTCGCGCACCCGCTGGAAGTAGCCGGGCGGCGGCGGGAAGCAGCCGCCGGCGTTCTGCACCGGCTCCAGGAAGACCGCGGCGACCGTGTCCGGGCCCTCGAAGAGGATCTGCTGCTCGATCTGGTCGGCGGCCCAGCGGCCGAAGGCCTCCGGGTCGTCGCCGAAGATCGGGGCCCGGTAGATGTTGGTGTTGGGGACCTTGTGCGCGCCCGGCACCAGCGGCTCGAACGGGGCCTTCAGGCCCGGCAGTCCGGTGATGGACAGGGCGCCCTGCGGGGTGCCGTGGTAGGCGACCGCGCGGGATATGACCTTGTGCTTGGTGGGCTTGCCGACCAGCTTGAAGTACTGCTTGGCGAGCTTCCAGGCGGTCTCTACCGCCTCGCCGCCGCCGGTGGTGAAGAAGACCTTGTTCAGGTCGCCCGGCGCGTGGTCGGCGAGCCGCTCCGCGAGCTCGACGGCCTTGGGGTGGGCGTAGGACCACACCGGGAAGAACGCCAGCTCCTGTGCCTGCTTGAACGCCGTCTCCGCCAGCTCCGTGCGTCCGTGGCCCGCCTGGACCACGAACAGACCGGCGAGACCGTCGAGGTAGCGCTTGCCCTTGTCGTCGTAGATGTAGGTGCCCTCGCCCCGGACGATGGTGGGGACGGGCGCGTTCTCGTACGAGGACATGCGGGTGAAGTGCATCCACAGGTGGTCGTACGCGGTCTTGCTGAGGTCCTTGGTACTCACGGCTATCGGGTTCCCCACATGTAGGTCTGCTTCTTCAGCTTGAGGTAGACGAAGCTCTCGGTGGAGCGCACTCCGGGGACGGCCCGGATGCGTTTGTTGATGACTTCCAGCAGGTGGTCGTCGTCCTCGCAGACGATCTCCACCATCAGGTCGAAGGAGCCCGCGGTCATCACGACGTACTCGCACTCGTCCATGGCGGCCAGCGTGTCGGCCGCGGCCTCCACGTCGCCCTCGACGTTCACCCCGACCATCGCCTGCCTGCGGAACCCCACGGTGAGCGGGTCCGTGACGGCGACGATCTGCATCACGCCCTGGTCGAGCAGCTTCTGGACGCGCTGGCGCACCGCCGCCTCGGACAGGCCGACGGCCTTGCCGATCGCGGCGTACGGCCGGCGGCCGTCCTCCTGGAGCTGTTCGATGATGGCGAGGGAGACGGCGTCCAGCTGGGGTGTGCCGTTCTTGGACTCGCGGGAGTCCCTCTGGTCTGCGCTTCGACTGGCCACGACCTCACTGTGCACGACGTATCGACAGTTCCGCAAGGCAGGATCGATGAAATTCGTTGTTTCTGTGATCTCAGTCTGCGGATTTCGCAGTACTGACGCAATCAAGGGTGTTGAAAACGTCGGCCTTCGGACTAGGGTGGGTGTCTCAGCGATTGGACACCCGAACTTGGAGGGCCCGCAGTGAGCACCGAGCTGCGTCGTCTGCGCAACTACATCGACGGCGAATACCGTGACGCCGCCGACGGACGGACCACTCAGGTGGTCAACCCCGCGACCGGTGAGGCGTACGCGACCGCCCCGCTGTCCGGGCAGGCGGACGTCGACGCCGCGATGGCGGCCGCCGCGGCGGCCTTCCCCGGCTGGCGCGACACCACGCCCGCGGAGCGGCAGAAGGCCCTGCTGAAGATCGCTGACGCGTTCGAGGAGCGCGCCGAGGAACTGATCGCGGCCGAGGTCGAGAACACGGGCAAGCCGATCGGGCTGACCCGGTCGGAGGAGATCCCGCCGATGATCGACCAGATCCGCTTCTTCGCGGGCGCGGCCCGGATGCTCGAGGGCCGCTCGGCCGGCGAGTACATGGAGGGCATGACCTCGATCATCCGCCGCGAGCCGGTCGGCGTCTGCGCGCAGGTCGCGCCGTGGAACTACCCGATGATGATGGCCGTGTGGAAGTTCGCCCCGGCGATCGCGGCGGGCAACACGGTCGTGCTGAAGCCGTCGGACACCACCCCGGCGTCCACGGTCCTGATCGCCGACATCATCGGTTCGATCCTGCCCAAGGGCGTCTTCAACGTCATCTGCGGCGACCGGGAGACCGGCCGCATGATGGTGGAGCACCCGACCCCGGCGATGGCCTCCATCACCGGCTCCGTCCGCGCCGGCATGTCGGTCGCCGAGTCCGCGTCCAAGGACCTCAAGCGCGTCCACCTGGAGCTGGGCGGCAAGGCGCCGGTCGTCGTCTTCGAGGACACCGACATCGCCAAGGCCGTCGAGGACATCTCGGTCGCGGGCTTCTTCAACGCCGGCCAGGACTGCACGGCCGCCACCCGCGTCCTGGTCCACGAGTCGATCCACGACGAGTTCGTGGCCGCGCTCGCCAAGGCCGCCTCCGAGACCAAGACCGGGCAGCCGGACGACGAGGACGTGCTCTTCGGCCCGCTGAACAACCCGAACCAGCTCAAGCAGGTCACCGGCTTCATCGAGCGTCTGCCCGCCCACGCCAAGGTCGAGGCCGGCGGTCACCCGGTCGGCGACAAGGGCTACTTCTACGCCCCGACCGTCGTCTCGGGCCTCAAGCAGGACGACGAGATCATCCAGAACGAGGTCTTCGGCCCGGTCATCACCGTGCAGTCGTTCTCCGACGAGGAACAGGCCGTCGAGTACGCGAACGGCGTCGACTACGCCCTCGCCTCCTCGGTGTGGACCAAGGACCACGGGCGCGCGATGCGCATGTCCAGGGCCCTCGACTTCGGCTGCGTGTGGATCAACACGCACATCCCGCTGGTCGCGGAGATGCCGCACGGCGGCTTCAAGAAGTCCGGCTACGGCAAGGACCTGTCGGCGTACGGCTTCGACGACTACACGCGGATCAAGCACGTGATGACGTCGCTGGACGCGTGACGGACCGTCACGCAGAGGCCCCGGCCGGGGTGTCCCGGCCGGGGCCTCGGCGTTCCCGTCTCTCCGCCATCGCTGCGAGCGGTGGGTCCGCAGCGGTACGAGTCGCCTGTTATGGCCGCTGATGCCTGATTTTCTTGTTTCGCCGCTTTTCGCTTCGTCGCGCGATGGGTAGTGCTTCCTCAAGTCCCGGTCGGTGGATGGGGGGAGCGCCGTGGATCTCGTGGCGATCATCGCAGCCGCGGTCATCGCGGGTGTGGCGGCAGGCATGCAGACGGGGGTGAGCGGTGTGGTCGCGGGCTGGTTCCGGCGCGGGCGCAGGGGTGACGAAGCACAGGCGGTACCCCAGCAGCCCCCCGCAGTGGCCGGTTCGGGGAGCGGCGAGCAGAGCGGGAGTGACGGGCTGGTGGTCCACGCCAACGGCACCGCCCACAGGGTCGACGGGACCGGCTCGGCGCCGCTCCCCCCGAAAGTGGTCCACAACCACGTCTTCGGCAACACGAACGTGGCGAACGGCGACTTCACCGTCATGAATATCCACACGTCGTCCTCTCCGGACACCAGGCAGAACTGACCCCGGACGCGTCGGAGTTCCCCCGGGACCGGGGGAGGGGGGAGCGCGGGGCATGCGCGAGCGGCGCCCGGCGGCAAAGGTGTTCGTGGCCGTGTGCATCGTCGCGTGGCTGCTCGCCCGGACCGACCATGTACGCCGCGTCGTTCTGCCCGCGCTGCGGGACGGTCTCTTGCACGTCGGTCTCTTCGCGGGCGGTGTCCTCGCGGCAGTCGTCACGGGCATGCTCGTGATCCGGGGAGCGCGGACGGCGAGGCGCGGCCTGCTCAGCCGCCGTGCCGTGCGGGCAGCCGGTAGGGGGTCCCGGAGCGGCGCCGTCGCCGTGCGGACGGCCGGGGACGCCCCGGCGCGGGCACCGGGTACCCCGGCCCGGCCTTCCGCCATGACGCCCGCCCACCGCGTGCCGGCACCACCGGACCAGGTCCGGTCCGAGGACCGGGCGCAGAGCGCGTCCGGCTCCCCGACCGCCGAGCGGCGGGACGACGACCGCCGCGCGACGGCGGGCACCGCGCAGCTCGATGCCCTCGGCGTCGCCTTCGGCCCCATACCGGCCCCGGCCGTCGGCGGCCCTCCGGCCCCGCGCACGGACCTGCCGCGACGGTCCCCCGCGCGGGCCGCCGATACCACGCCGGCTGCGGGCGCAGTGGACGGCGCACGGGCCGCGAGCACGCGGGAGACCTCGCCGACGTCGCCGAAGGTGATGGTGATCGGGTGCCGTGCCGTCCAGGTGGGAAGCCACAACTGGCAGTTCCTGCACTTCCGGTGCGACCTGAGGGCCCAGGTGGACTTCGGGTCCGTGCTGCGGCGCCCCGACGTGCAGGAGGATCTCGCTGAGCTGGCACTGGACCCGGAGAACGGAAAGCTGCGTGACCGGGTGATGAGGCACCTGTGCCACCGCTGGCAGTTCCTCGGATCGAAGGCACTGGAGCTGCGGCGGGTGGAGCGGCTGAACGGTTCCGGCTACGCGCAGGTGACACCCGGCGAGAGGGTCCTGGACCGCCTGTGCGAACCGGACACCGGGAGCATGGTGGTGGTGCGCGACTGCGACGGGGTGCAGATCGGCGACCACTGCCGCCAGACGGCCGAGTTCGCCTACGTGTGCAAGCGTCCCCGGATCGACGAGGTCACGCTGCTCGAGGAGAACCCGGCCGTCGCCGGCGCACTCGTGGACATGATGATCGGCGGCGCGGAACCCGGCCCCACCGACGCCCTGCACGCGGAACTCGACAGTGCCCTGCGCTCGTACGAGGTCCGCTTCTGGGAGCCCGGCACGGTGAGCCGGGGCCGCGACGGGTTGTGCGTGGAGGGGTTGGAGGGCGTCAGCGTCGGGTGGGACAACGTCGTGGTCTGCTCCGAGGAGCTACGACCGGAGGTCCACGTGTCCTCGATCGCCCCCGCATACAACCGCCTCACGGAGCGAGTGATGCGGAAGGTGGCGCTTTTGCCGGACGAGGAGGCGAGGCGGGCAGTGGTACGGGATGCTCCGCAGGCGGGGGGCACGGACGAACTCGGCCGACTGCCGGATGACGCACCGAGTCCTCCCGAGGTGCCGGACGCGCACGGTCCCGACCGACCGTCGGGCCTCGGCTTGGGAGGAGGGGGGATATGAGATCCCGCCGGCCGAACCCGCGGGGTCGCCGGCGGCCGTCAGCGGTTGAACGCGGGGAACCCGAACCGCTGCGCGACGGCCGCGCCGTCGCCCTTCGCGTCGGTGGCGTTGACGGAGTAGACGAGAGTCCGGGACAGGTCGCGGGTGGCGGCGATCACCGTGGCGTAGCCGGGGCGGGAGCCCGTCTTGCCCCAGATCACCCTGCCGGTCAGCTCGAACCGCTCCAGCCCCGCCCCGTACCGCGCCCCCGGCACGTCGGGGAGCGTGAACATCTCCTTCAGCTGCGGCCCGGGCACGACGCGGCCGCGGAACAGCGCCACCAGCAGCCGTTCCAGGTCGGCGGTCGTCGAGATCATGTCGCCGGCCGCCCACCGGTCGGACATGTTCCAGTCGGTCACGTCGACCAGCCTGCCGTCGATCCAGTCGTATCCGCGGTTGTGCGGACCGTGGATACGCGGGTCGGACCCGTTCGGGAACGAGGTCTCCCGCATGCCGAGCGGCCGGAAGATCCGTACGGCCGCCTGGTGCGCGTACGAGTCGCCGGTGATCTTCTCGATCAGCATGCCGAGGACGGTGTAGTGGATGTTGGAGTAGTCCTGTTGCATGCCGGGCGCGAACTCCGGGCCCTTGGCGACCGAGGCCGCCACGACTTGACGTGGCGTCAGCGTCTCGAAGCGGTGCGCGTATCCCTCCTCCACCGTCTCCCCGAGGGACGCTCCGGGTTGGAGTCCGCTCGTGTAGTTGAGCAACTGCCGTACGGTGACGGGCTCGAAGTCCTCGGTCAGCAGCCCGGGCAGATACTGCTGCACGGTGCCGTCCAGGCTGATCCGCCCCTCGGCGGCGAGCTGCAGCACGATCGCCGCGGTCACCACCTTGGTCACCGAACCGGCCCGGAAGCGGGCGTTGTCCAACGCCGGCGCCCCCGTCCGGACATCGCGCACACCCGCGACGCCGCGCCAACTGCCCTTGCCGCCCACGCGGATGAGCGCGGCGGTGGCGTCGTGGTCGGGCAGCCCGGCGATCGCGGCGCGCAGGGCCTCGGTGTCGGGTCCCTCGGTCGCGGACGGCGGGGTCATCCGTGCCGAGGACGACGGGGCCGCGGAGTTCGCGGAGGCGACTCCCGCCAGGGGGAGGGCGGTCGGGCTCAGGGCGAGGGCGGCGGCGAGGGCGACGGCGGTCGGACGTAACTGCATGGGATGCTCCCTGATCGAGGGGATGTCGGTGATCATCCTGCGGACCGTTCAGGCGGTGGGGGATCCTCTCGAAGGAGGGCGCGGCCCCTGGCATGGGACCGGGGGTCGCCCCTAGGGGGCCGGATCCGGCCCCGGCACGGGAGCGTGTGGTCCACGTCGGGCCCGAAAAACTGTTATCCCGGTACCCGTCCCTCCGTCTCCCTCAGCGCCGCAGATCCCGACGCACAGGAGCGAAACGCGTGAGGCATGGTCACGGCGACCGCACCCGCCCCCACCGCCGGCCACGACCGGTGATCCGTCCCGGTACCGACGGATATCCGGCGTTGTGCCGTGAGCCGTCGTGGACCGCCCGTCCCGTGGATCCCGGCCGTGGCTGAGACTGTACGTCCGCAGGGCGGTACGACGACCAGGGAGAGGACGCACGTGGACAGCCGGCAGTGGCGTTCCACCATCGCGGCGGCGCAGGCCGGTGACCGGCATGCGCTGGACCAGCTGGTCGCGGGCTGGCTGCCGCTCGTCTACAACATCGTCGGCCGCGCGCTCAACGGCCATGCCGACGTCGACGACGTCGTGCAGGAGACGATGCTGCGCGCCGTCGGCAACATCGGCGCCCTGCGCGATCCGGACAGTTTCCGCTCCTGGCTGGTCGCCATCGCGATGCGGCAGATACGGGAGCGGGCGCGCCGCAGGACGTCCGAGCCGCTGGCCGGGGACGCGGCGGACCGGGCCGCCGACTTCGCCGAACTCACCGTGCTGCGGCTGCAGTTGGAGGGTCAGCGGCGCGAGGTCGCGGAGGCGGTGCGCTGGCTCGACGACGAGGACCGGCAGCTGCTGTCGCTGTGGTGGCTGGAGGTCGCGGGTGAACTCACCCGCCGGGAGCTGGCCGCCGCCGTCGGCATCAGCCGCCAGCACGCCGCCGTCCGGGTGCAGCGGATGAAGGCGCGCCTGGAGGTGGCGCGCGGCATCATACGGGCGCTGGAGGGCTCCTGCCCCGAGCTGGCCGCCGTTACCGCCCGCTGGGACGGCCGGCCCGGATCCGTGTGGCGCAAGCGGCTGGCCCGGCACATCCGCGGCTGCCCGGTCTGCGCCGGGGCCGAGAAGGCCGTCGTGCCCGCCGAACGGCTACTCGCCGGGATCGCGCTCGTCCCCGTCCCGGCCGGCTTCGCCCTGTCGCTGGCGCTGGGCGGTAAGACGTCCGCGGCGGCAGTCTCCGTCGGCTGGTCCGCCAAGGTGCTCGGCGCGCTCACCAAGCCCGCCGTCGTCGTCACGGCGGGCGCGACGATCGCCGCGGGCGGCGCGTACGTCGTGACCCGGACGCCACAGGCGCCGCCCGCCCCTCAGATCTCACCCACCGCGGCGAGCACGGCCCGCCCGCCCGCGCACACCCCGCCGAGTCTCCTGCCCTCCCCGTCCACGGCCGCCCCCACACCGTCGAAGACGGCGGACCTGTACGGCACGGTCGTCGACGCCGTCGACAACGCCCCCGCCGCGAACGTCCCGCCGGGGCCGCTGCCGCACCGCCCCGAGTCCGGGATCACCAGCAGCGGCGGCCCGAGGACCGTCATGCAGCACCGCGGGGAGAGCGTCACCCTCAGGGGTCAGGGCTACGTCCTGGTGCGCTGGTACATCGCGCCGGCGCACCGGCCGGGCAACCTGGTCATGCCGGCCTGGACCGGCCTGAAGGGAAAGCTGTTCCACGTGGCGTCCGGCGGCGGCCGCCGGATGGACGACCCTCTCGTCGGAAGCCCCGGCGGCTACGCCACCGGCATGGGCGGACCGACCATCGGGTACGCCGTCCTGCCGGCGGGCACCCAGCAGATGTGGCAGAACGAGTACTTCTACCTCGACGGTTCCGTCACCCTCACCCTCAACGAGCACGGCTGCGACTACGGCGTCACCGTCTTCCCGTCGAGCTGGGACGCGGTGGACAAGGACATCCGGACGGGCCCCGCCCAGGGCGTGATCCGTTACGGCATGGTCCGTGACAACGGCAAGGACACCGCACCGGTGCCGCAGTACGTCACCCGCGCGACCCCGGCCGATCCGGCGACCGTCCCTCAGCGTTCCCGCGTGTAGTCGTCCACCGGTCCTTGCAGCGCGCACAGCGCGTCGATGCGGTTGGTGGTGATGGAGTCCACGCCCGCCTCGAGCAGGCGCCGCATCGAGCGGCGGGTGTCCGGCGTCCACACGGACAGCAGATGGCCGCCCCGGTGCACCCGGGCGGCCATGTCCCGGTCGACCAGGCCGAAGCGGTAGTTGAGCCAGCGCGGGCGCACCGCGTCGAGCAGCGCGGGCCGTGGCGGGGCGAGGGTCGTCCAGGTCAGGGCGATCTCCGCCGCGGGGTCGGCGGCCCGCAGCGCCAGCATGGTCTCGGCTCCCGCGCAGTAGTACACGCGCTCCGCCGCCCCGCAGTCCCGCACGATGTCGACGATCCGGCGTACGGCCCGGGACGAGGGGCCGCCCGGCAGGTCGATCATCACCCGGCTGCCGTCGGTCGCCGCGAGCGCGTCCGCCAGCGTCGGCACACCGCCGGCCGTCAGGCCCCGCACCTCGTCCGCGGAGAGCGCCGCGAGCGGGCGGTCCTGCTCCCACAGACGCTTCAGCGTCCCGTCGTGCAGCAGCACAGGCACACCGTCCCGGGCGAGCCGTACGTCGATCTCGACCGCGTCCGCGCCACGCCGGAGCGCGGAACGCAGCGAGTCGATCGTGTTCTCACGGTGACGGTAGGGGTCGCCGCGATGGGCCACGGCGGTCACGGTACGCATGGGGCTCATTGTGACGGTGCGGCGCCGCGCAGCGGCCCGCCGGGGGTGGTGGCCGGGAGACGGTCGGGCCGTCAGGGCGCCAGCCAGGCGGCGGTGTACGCGTCGATCTCGGCCGACAGCGCCGCCTTTCCGGCGTCGTCGAGGAACGACGCCTCGACCGCGTTCCCGGCGAGTGCGGCCAGACCCCGCTCGTCGAGGTCGAGGAGCCGCGCGGCGACCGCGTACTCGCTGTTGAGGTCGGTGCCGAACATCGGCGGGTCGTCGGAGTTGATCGTGACGAGGACCCCGGCGCGCACGAACTCCTTGATGGGGTGCTCGTCGAGCGAGCGGACCGCGCGCGTGGCGATGTTGGAGGTCGGGCACACCTCCAGCGGGATGCGGTGCTCGGCGAGGTGGGCGAGCAGCTTCGGGTCGCGGGCGGAACTGGTGCCGTGCCCGATGCGCTCGGCCCGCAGCTCGTTCAGCGCGTCCCAGACCGTCTCGGGCCCGGTCGTCTCGCCCGCGTGCGGAACGGAGCGGAGGCCCGCCGCTATGGCCTGGTCGAAGTAGGGCTTGAACTGCGGCCGCGGTACGCCGACCTCGGGACCGCCGAGCCCGAACGAGACCAGCCCCTCGGGACGCAGCCGGTCGTCGGTGGCGAGCCGGGCCGTCTCCTCGGCCGATACGAGCCCGGCCTCGCCGGGGATGTCGAAGCACCAGCGCAGCACGGTCCCGAAGTCGGCCTCCGCGGCCTTGCGGGCGTCCTCGATGGCGTCCATGAACGCGCGCTCGTCGATACCGCGGCGGGTGGACGAGTACGGGGTGATGGTCAGCTCCGCGTAGCGGACCTGCTGGCGGGCCATGTCACGGGCGATCTCGTACGTCAGCAGGCGGACGTCCTCGGGGGTCCGGATCAGGTCGACGACCGACAGGTACACCTCGATGAAGTGGGCGAAGTCCGTGAACGTGAAGTAGTCGACCAGGGCCTCGGGGTCGGTGGGCACCTTGGAGTCGGGGTGGCGGGCGGCCAGTTCGGAGACGATGCGGGGGGAGGCGGAGCCGACGTGGTGCACGTGCAGTTCGGCCTTGGGCAGTCCGGCGATGAAGGCGTGCAGGTCGCGCACGGCGGGAGCGTCGCGGTGGTCGGTCAAGGTCCCTCCCCGGGAACGGCGTCCCGGCGCCGGGCGGTGGAGCCACGCTCGGGCGGGACGCGGGTGATCGGCTGATCGGTGACGTGCGGGATCATCGTAGGACGCGGGCCGACGCCGGGGAGACGCGGCCGTAGCATGACGGGACATTCGACAGAGGGGGACCCACGCATGTCCGACGACGCCCAGCGCCCGGGAACACCTCAGGACGCGGCCCCGGACGGGTGGGCCTTCCCGGGTCACGGGACGGACGGGGCGGCGGGCGGACAGGCGCCGGGCACCCCGGACAGTGCGGGCGGCCGGATACCGGGTGCGCCTGCCGCCCCCGCCGATCAGCCCTCCGGGGTACGGCTCGACAAGCCCGCCCACGACCCGTGGGCGCCCCCGTCGACCCCCGGGGCACCGTGGCCTCCGGCGGCGGTGCCCCCTCAGTGCACGCCCGGCCCACGGCCGCACCGCCGCCGGGTCCCGTCCTGCCAGGCACCCCGCCCCAGGGGCCCTGGGCCGGCCCGTACGCCGCTCCGGGCCCCGGCATCGCAGCCCCCGGCAACCCCTTCGCTCCTTCGCACGCCGCCCAGGGCGGGCCCGTGCCGCCGCCCCCCGTCGGGCCCGAGGGGCCGGGGCAGGTGCCGTACGGCTATCCCCAGTACCCCGGACATCCGGGGTACGGCGCGCCCCACGGCTCCCAGGGCGCCGGCTACGGCTGGCCCGGTCTGCCCCTCCCGCCGAGCAACGGCATGGGGATCGCCTCGCTGGTGCTCGGCGTCATCTCCCTCGTCCTGTTCTGCCTCTGGCCGGTGGCCCTGATCGTCGGTGTGCTCGCCGTGATCTTCGGCATCATCGGCCGCCGCAAGGCGCGCCGGGGCGAGGCGACGAACGGAGGCATGGCCCTGGCCGGCGTCATCTGCGGAGCGGTCGGCTTCGTCCTGAGCGCCGTCCTGCTCATCGTCCTCCTCGCCATCCCGGACGACAGCGGCGACGACCCGTGGACGGGCACCGACGACGGCTACTCGACCTCACTGGTGACGGGCGCCGCCGGCTGAGCCACCGGACGCCCCCTGACCCGCGGTCAGTCGCTCCCGCGCCTCCATCAGCGCGAACCCCAGAAGGTTCGGCCCCCGCCACCGCTCCGGATCCGCCGCCCGTTCGTCGTCCGCGGCGAGCCCGATGCCCCACACCCGGTCCAGCGGGCTCGTCTCCACGAGCACACGCTCCCCGGTGCCCAGCAGAAAGTCGCGCAGCGCCTCATGCGCGGCGAACTTGTGCACGCTGCCCTCGACCACGATGCCGAACCGCTCGCGCTCCCATATGGCCTCGTCGAAGCCGCGCACCAGCCGCCCCGCCTTCTTCGCGAGCGCGGGCTCCGGCGACTGAAGCACCTTCCGCTCCGCCTCCGCGTCGTCGAAGAGGCGCGCCTTCGACGCCATCATCCAGTGCTCCGCCGTCGCGTAGTCCACGCCGTCCACGGTGAACGGCGAGGGCCACCACTGGCTGAGGCAGCTCGCCCCGATCCGCCCGTCCCCGCGCGGCCGGTGCCCCCAGAAGTGGAGGTACTTGATCCTCGCCCCCGCGCGGACCTCCCTGATCAGGGCGTCCCAAGAATCGATCTTCTCCATGCCGCCGAGTCTGGCACGCACCACTGACATTCCGTCCCCCGTTTACGGGCAGCACTCGACACCTGGTCGACAGATTCCGTCGCGTAACCAAAAGGCAACAACGGAATCACTTGTTGACCTCCCCTCCCTCTGTCAGGATCGGCACTCACATCGAGCCGAAGCTACGCCGACCCCTGCAGCGCACGCGGGGACGGCGGCGGAGGAGAGCGACATGCAGAACCCCGGCAACGCCGGCGACGCCGACACCCGCCTGATGATGCGTGACGACGTACAGGAACGTTTCGCGGACGGTGCGCAGTACATCGCGGGCCGGCCGGCCACGGGCACCTCGGGCCGTACGCACTCGGTGATCGACCCGTCCACCGGCACCGAGGTGTACACCTACGAACTGGCCGGCACCGACGACGTCGACCGTGCCGTGGCCGCAGCCCGCGCAGCCTTCCCCGAGTGGTCCGCGGCGACCCCGGGCGAACGCTCCGACGCCCTGCACCGGTTCGCCGCCGTCCTCGCCGACCGCGCCGAGGATGTCGCCCGCGTCGAATCGCTCCAGTGCGGGAAACCGCTGAAGCTCACGCGGGAGTTCGACGTACCCGGCACGATCGACAACACCGCCTTCTTCGCCGGTGCCGCCCGCCACCTGCAAGGGCAGTCCGCCGGTGAGTACTCCGGCGACCACACCTCCTACGTCCGCCGCGAACCCATCGGCGTCATCGGTTCCATCGCGCCCTGGAACTACCCCCTCCAGATGGCCGCCTGGAAGATCCTCCCGGCGATCGCCGCGGGCAACACGATCGTCCTGAAACCGGCCGAGCTGACCCCGCTGACCTCCCTGCTCTTCGCGCGGGCCGCCACGTACGCCGGCATCCCGGACGGTGTCATCAACATCGTGACCGGCACCGGCAAGGAGGCCGGCGAGCATCTCGTCGGTCACCCCGACGTGGCCATGACCTCCTTCACCGGTTCGACCACGGTCGGCAGGCGCGTCGCCGAGATCGCCACCGCGACCGTCAAGCGCCTCCACCTGGAACTCGGCGGCAAGGCCCCCTTCGTCGTCTTCGACGACGCGGACCTGGAGGCCGCCGTGCACGGCGCGGTCGCGGGCGCCCTCATCAACACCGGCCAGGACTGCACGGCCGCCACGCGCGCGTACGTGCAACGGTCTCTCTACGAGGAGTTCGTCGCGCGGACCGCCGCCCTCATGGAGACCGTCCGGCTCGGCGACCCGTTCGCTCCCGGCACCGACCTGGGCCCGCTGATCTCGCACGTCCAGCGGGACCGTGTGGCCGGCTTCGTCGACCGGGCGCGTGCCTACGCGCGCGTGGTGACCGGCGGGGAGGCCCCCGGGGGCGACCTCAAGGACGGCGCGTACTATCGGCCCACCCTGATCGCCGACGCACCCCAGGACAGCGAGATCGTCCAGTCCGAGATCTTCGGGCCCGTGCTGGTCGTCCTGCCCTTCGACAGCGATGACGAGGGCATCCGGCTCGCCAACGACACCCCTTACGGCCTCGCCGCCTCCGCCTGGACGCGGGACGTCTACCGGGCGAACCGCGCGACCCGCGAGATCAGATCGGGCTGCGTCTGGGTCAACGACCACATCCCGATCATCAGCGAGATGCCCCACGGCGGCTTCGACGCGTCCGGCTTCGGCAAGGACATGTCCTCCTACTCGTTCGAGGAATACACCCAGATCAAGCACGTCATGTTCGACAACACGGCGGTGGCCCGCAAGGACTGGCACCGCACGATCTTCGGGGACCGCCAATAGACGGCCGCCCGACCCGCGGCCGCACACCCTCCCGAAAGGGCACCACCTCCGAAAGGGCACCACGCGCATGGAGCAGTACGAGCCCGACCGCCTGACCCCGGCCCAAGTGGCCGCCATGCGGCGCAGTTTCCGCAGCGGCAGGGCCGCCCTGACCCGCCGTTCGCTGCTGCGCGCCTCCGCGGGCGGTGTGCTCGCCGTGGGCGGCCTGGGGGCGCTGAGCGCCTGCGGCATCCCGCCGGCCGGCAAGACACAGGGCGGCACGTCCACCCAGGACTTCTCGGCGAAGGAGAAGGTCGTCAACTTCTCCAACTGGCCCGAGTACATCGACGTGGACGACAGCGGCAAGCACCACCCGACGCTCGACACGTTCGCCCGGCGGACCGGGATCAAGGTCAAATACACCGAGGACATCAACGACAACAACGAGTTCTTCGGCAAGATCAAGCCGCAGCTCGCCGCGGGCCAGGACACCGGCCGCGACCTCATCGTCCTCACCGACTGGCTGGCCGCCCGGCTGATCCGCCTGGGCTGGGTGCAGAAACTGGACCCGTCCAACCTGCCGCACGCCTTCGCCAACCTGTCGGCCCAGTTCCGAAGCCCCGACTGGGACCCCGGCCGCGCCTACTCCTACCCCTGGCAGGGCATCGACACGGTCATCGCCTTCAACAAGAAGGCGCTCGACGGCATCGAGGTCAGGTCGGTGTCCGACCTGCTCGACAACCCCAAGCTCAAGGGCCGAGTCGGCTTCCTGTCGGAGATGCGCGACAGCGTCGGCATGACGATGCTCGACATGGGCAAGGACCCCGCGAAGTTCACCGACGACGACTTCGACGCGGTGATGGCCCGCCTGCAGAAGGCCGTCGACAAGGGCCAGATCCGCCGCTTCACCGGCAACGACTACACGTCCGACCTCACCAAGGGCGACCTGGCCGCCTGCGTCGCCTGGGGCGGCGACGTCGTCCAGCTCAAGGCGGACAGCCCGGACGTCGACTACGTCATCCCGGACAGCGGCTACATGACGTCGACCGACAACCTGCTGATCCCCAACAAGGCGCGCCACAAGAGCAACGCCGAGAGGCTCATCGACTTCTACTACGAGCCCGAGCAGGCCGCCGCGCTCGCCGCCTACATCAACTACGTGTCCCCCGTCGACGGCGTGAAGGACCACCTCGCGAAGATCGACAAGTCGGCGGCGAACAACCCGCTGATCATTCCCGACAAGGCCATGGCCGCCAAGTCCCACGCCTTCCGCTCGCTGACGCAGAAGGAAGAGACGGCCTACGAAGAGAAGTTCGCGAAGCTCACAGGGGCGTGACGACGATGACCACCACGACAGACACCGGCGCCGACGTCCGCCTGACGGGCATCAGCAAGACCTACGGCTCCTTCACCGCCGTGCACCCGCTCGACCTGACCGTGCCGCAGGGCTCCTTCTTCGCCCTGCTCGGCGCCTCCGGCTGCGGCAAGACCACGACCCTGCGCATGATCGCCGGCCTGGAGGAGCCCACGAGCGGCGCCGTCCACCTCGGCGACCAGGACGTCACCCACCTGCCGCCGTACAAACGCCCGGTGAACACGGTCTTCCAGTCCTACGCCCTCTTCCCGCACCTGGACATCTTCGAGAACGTCGCCTTCGGCCTGCGCCGGCGCGGCATCAAGTCGGTGAAGAAGCAGGTCGAGGACATGCTGGAGCTGGTGCAGCTCGGCGAGCAGGCGCGCAAGAAGCCGCACCAGCTCTCCGGCGGGCAGCAGCAGCGCGTCGCCGTGGCCCGTGCGCTGATCAACCACCCCAAGGTGCTCCTCCTGGACGAGCCGCTCGGCGCCCTCGACCTCAAGCTGCGCCGCCAGATGCAACTGGAGCTCAAGCGGATCCAGACCGAGGTCGGCATCACCTTCATCCATGTCACGCACGACCAGGAGGAGGCCATGACGATGGCCGACACGGTCGCCGTGATGAACGCGGGCCGGGTCGAGCAACTCGGCTCGCCCACCGACCTGTACGAGAACCCGCGGACGACGTTCGTCGCCAACTTCCTCGGCACCTCCAACCTGATCGAGGCCGAGGTCGACTCCAGATACGGCGAGGAGATCGTCCTCAAGGCGGGCGGCGGCAAGCTGACCCTGCCCAAGGCGCGCTGCTCCGCGCCGACGAGCCCCGGCGGCAAGGTCCTGGTCGGGGTCCGCCCGGAGAAGGTCTCCCTCACCCACGCCGACGACGCGGGCGAGGTCCCCGAGGGCCGCAACCGCATCACCGGCAAGATCGCCGACGCGAGTTTCATCGGCGTCTCAACCCAGTACGTCGTCGACAGCCCGGTCTGCCCGGAGTTCGCGGTCTACGCCCAGAACATCGACCGTGACCCCCGTCTGGTGCCCGGCGCGGAGGTCGTCCTGCACTGGAGCCCGGCCCACACCTTCGGCCTGGACGCCGCCCAGTCCCTGCTTGCCGGGACGACGGGCGACGCCGGCGTCGAGACCGTGGAGCCGGAAGAGGGGGTGGCCGCCTGATGGCCGCCGTCACCGAGGCGCCCCCGCCCCTCGCGCCCACCGCCCCCCGGAAGCAGAAGCCCCCGCGCAGACGGGGCCGCCTCACGCCGTACTGGCTGCTGCTGCCCGGCATCCTGTGGCTGCTGGTCTTCTTCGCGCTGCCGATGATCTACCAGGCGTCCACGTCGGTGCAGACGGGCTCCCTGGAGCAGGGATACAAGGTCACCTGGCACTTCGCCACCTACTGGGACGCGCTGTCCGCGTACTGGCCGCAGTTCGTGCGGTCCGTCCTCTACGCGGCCGCCGCGACACTGCTGTGTCTGCTCCTCGGCTACCCGCTCGCGTACCTCATCGCCTTCCGCGCGGGCCGCTGGCGGAACCTGATCATGATCCTGGTGATCGCGCCGTTCTTCACCAGCTTCCTGATCCGTACGCTCGCCTGGAAGACGATCCTCGCGGACGGCGGACCGGTCGTCGGCGCCCTGAACACCCTGCACGTCCTGGACGTCACCAACTGGCTCGGCTGGACCTCCGGCGACCGCGTGCTCGCCACCCCGCTCGCGGTGGTGTGCGGACTGACGTACAACTTCCTGCCGTTCATGATCCTGCCGCTGTACACCTCGCTGGAGCGCATCGACCCGCGCCTGCACGAGGCGGCCGGCGACCTGTACGCCCGGCCCTTCACCACCTTCCGGAAGGTCACCTTCCCGCTGTCGATGCCGGGCGTGGTCTCCGGCACCCTGCTGACCTTCATCCCGGCGGCCGGCGACTACGTGAACGCCGATCTCCTCGGCTCCACGGACACCCGCATGGTCGGCAACGTCATCCAGACACAGTTCCTGACCGTCCTCGACTATCCGAAGGCCGCAGCCCTCTCCTTCATCCTGATGGCCGCGATCCTCGTCATGGTCACGGTCTACATCCGCAGGTCCGGCACGGAGGATCTGGTTTAAAGATGACCTTCCTCAACTGGCTCAAGCGCCATCTCGTCGTCATCGCCGGGCTGCTGACGCTCGGATATCTCCTGCTTCCGAACGTCGTCGTCACGGTGTTCTCCTTCAACAAGCCGACGGGCCGCTTCAATTACGAGTGGCAGCAGTTCTCCATGGAGGCCTGGAAGGATCCGTGCGGCGTCGCCGGAATGTGCGGCTCGCTGGCGGTCAGCCTCCAGATCGCCGTGTGGGCGACGCTCGGCGCCACGGTCCTCGGCACGATGATCGCCTTCGCGCTGGTCCGCTACCGCTTCCGCGCGCGCGGTGCCGTGAACTCGCTGATCTTCCTGCCGATGGCGATGCCCGAGGTCGTCATGGCGGCCTCGCTGCTCACCCTGTTCCTCAACATGGGTGCTCAGCTCGGCTTCTGGACCATCCTGATCGCGCACATCATGTTCTGCCTCAGCTTCGTCGTCACCGCGGTCAAGGCCCGCGTGATGTCGATGGACCCGAGGCTGGAACAGGCGGCGCAGGACCTGTACGCGGGCCCGGCACAGACGTTCCTGAGGGTCACGCTCCCCATCGCCGCCCCCGGAATCGCCGCGGGCGCGCTGCTGGCCTTCGCACTGTCCTTCGACGATTTCATCATCACCAATTTCAACGCGGGCTCCACCGTCACCTTCCCCATGTTCGTGTGGGGTTCGGCGCAGCGCGGCACGCCCGTCCAGATCAATGTCATCGGCACGACGATGTTCATCGTCGCCGTCCTGTTCGTGCTGGCGTCCATGACCGTCGGCAACCGCAGAAAGCGCCAGAAGGCGTAGTCCACCGTTCCTTGGAATTCCGTAGGGAGTTGACATCATGGCCCCGAGCGCCATGACCCGTTGGACGAGATCCCTCTCCGAAGCCCGGCCGGTCCCGTACTGGCTGGACGACCCCGCAAGGCCCGGCCCCGAGCCCGCGCTCACCGGCGCCGAGACCTGCGACCTGCTGGTCGTCGGCGGCGGCTACAGCGGACTGTGGACCGCGCTGACCGCCAAGGAGCGCGACCCCGGACGGGACGTGGTGCTGGTGGAGGGCCGTGAGGTGGGCTGGGCCGCCTCCGGCCGCAACGGAGGCTTCTGCGCCGCCTCCCTCACCCACGGCCCGGCCAACGGCCTTGCCCGCTGGCCGGACGAGATCCACAAGCTGCAGGAACTGGGCGCCCGCAACCTCGACGAGATCGAGAAGACGGTCGCCCGCCACTCGCTGGACTGCGACTTCGAGCGCACCGGCGAGATCGACGTGGCGACCGAGACGTACCAGGCGTGGGAACTGAAGGACTGGCACGAGGAGATGGAACGCCGGGGCCTCGCCGACGGCGTCGAGTACCTGGACACGGACGCGGTACGGGAACAGGTCGACTCGCCGACCTTCCTGGCGGGCCTGTACGACCGCCGGGGCGTGGCCCTGGTGCACCCGGCGAAGCTCGCCTGGGGCCTCAAGCGGGCCTGCCTGCGGCTCGGCGTCCGCATCCACGAGCACACGCCCGCCCTCACCCTGAAGCCGTACGGCGCCGGCATGGCCGTCCGCACCCCGTACGGCGAGGTGCGCGCGCGGCGCGTCGCGCTCGGCACGAACGTCTTCCCGAACCTGGTGCGGCGCGTCCGCTCGTACACGATCCCGGTCTACGACTACGCGCTCATGACCGAGCCGCTCACCGCCGACCAGCTGGCCTCGGTCGGCTGGAAGAACCGCCAGGGCCTCGGGGACTCGGCGAACCAGTTCCACTACTTCCGGCTCTCGGCCGACAACCGCATCCTGTGGGGCGGCTACGACGCGATCTACCCGTACGGCGGCCGGGTGCGCGCCGAGTACGACGACCGTCCGGAGACGTACGCCAAGCTCGCCGGGCACTTCTTCACCTGCTTCCCGCAGCTGGAGGGCGTCCGCTTCACCCACGCGTGGGGCGGGGCGATCGACACCTGCTCGCGCTTCTCGCCGTTCTTCGGCACGGCCCACCAGGGGCGGGTGGCGTACGCGGCCGGCTACACGGGCCTCGGCGTCGGCGCGACCCGCTTCGGCGCGGAGGTGATGCTCGACCTGCTGGCGGGGGAGCGCACCGAGCGGACCGAACTCCAGATGGTCCGCAGGAAGCCACTGCCGTTCCCGCCGGAGCCGTTCGCCTGGACGGGCATCGCGCTGACGAAGTGGTCGCTGGCGCGGGCGGACGCGCACGCGGGGCGGCGCAATCTGTGGCTGAGGACCATGGACAGACTGGGCCTGGGCTTCGACAGCTGAGGACCTGCCGCCGACCCCTACGGTCTGTCCTGTCGGGTGAGGAACACCGCGAGCCCGGTCAGCAGCACGGCGCACAGGCACCAACTGGCCATGACGTCCAGGGGCCAGTGATAGCCGTGGCGGACCAGGCCGAAGGCCACACCGAGGTTGAGGGCGAGGCAGGCGAGGAGCACGCCGCGGCGGGCGTACGCAGTGCGCAGCCAGGGCCACAGGACGAGGGCCGCAGCACCGTAGGCGACGGCGGCGGTGGCCGTGTGGCCGGAGGGAAAGAAGCCGGTGGCCGGGCCCATCAGGGGTGGGCCCGGCCGGGCGACGAGGTCCTTGAGCGGGACGACGACCACCGGGACGACGGCCATCAGGACGGCCGCGGCGACGGACGGCAGCCACCACCGCCGCGTACCGGCGCGCCGGGCACGCCAGGCGGCGCAGGCGAGCACCGCGGCGAGGACCGGGACGGCGACGGAGACGTTCCCCAGGTCGGCGAGAACCCCGGAGACCCGGTCGGGCCGGACCAGGTCCCCGCTCAGCCGCCGGTCCGCCCGCGCGAGCGGCCCCTGAGTGACGACCTGCCAGGTGAGGAGGAGGAAGAGGAGGACGGCGGTGGCCAGGACACAGGCCGGCCACCTGCGGTGGGGGGCGGGTTCTCGTGACGACGACACGTCTGACAGCTTCACACCGGCCGGCCGGGCCGCCGTGGTCGGGTCCCGCCCGGTGTCGGTGGCGGCGGTTAGTGTGGGGCAGCACTCGAGTGGGGGAGGCTGGAATGGCCGATGCGCCGATCGACCTGATGCGCCTGGAAGGCGAGGGCAACAGCGTCGTGCTCAGGATCACCGGTATGGAGCCGCGGAAGGATCCGGAAGCGGCCCCTGTACTGACCGGGGAGTTCCTGGTGGACACACCGTTCGTGCGGGGCAGTGTCGCCGCCTGGCTCCTGCCCGAGGACCTGCGGCAGTGGCAGCAGGCCCTGGACGCGCTGGACGCCGGCCGGGACATCGCCTGGCGTGAGGGCACACGGGGTCCCCGGCTGTTCGTCGAACGCGCCGAGGACGGCGAGCGGTGCCGCGTCACCGTCGAGGACGCCTCGACGTCGTTGACCACGGTGACCGTGACGGTCCCCTTGAAGGACGAGTGGTTCGACGACGCGTACCACCGCCTGGACCTGATCTGGGACGCCTGGCCGCTGAACGGGTGAGGCGGGACGCGGGACGGCCGCCCCGGAACAGGGGGGGTGGTTCCGGGGCGGCCGTAGTGACCGGGTTGCCGCCCGCCCCGGGGGGTTTGGGGCGTGCGGCCGTCCGATCATGAGGAGATCCGGAGCCGAAGGCTCCTTGTGTGCGCGAGGGCACGACCAGGTCGAAGCTGGGGAGGCCCCGGCCCAGTGCCGCCCACAGTCCCCTGTGGGCGGGTGTATCTCTCATCTGGGTAGAACCTACGGCAGGGAAAACCGCTCCGACAGTCGGAATCGCGTCCCGCCATGCACCTCGCACACCTTCTTCACACCCCCTGACCTTGGTGGTCAGATGCGTGCGAACGCCTGCTCGATGATGTCCAGTCCCTCGTTCAGCAGATCCTGACCGATCACCAGCGGCGGCAGGAAGCGCAGCACGTTGCCGTAGGTGCCACAGGTCAGGACCAGCAGGCCCTCCTGGTGGCAGGCCTTGGCGAGCGCCGAGGTCGCCTCCGGGTTCGGCTCCTTCGTCGTACGGTCCTTCACCAGCTCGATCGCGATCATCGCGCCGCGGCCGCGGACGTCGCCGATCACGTCGAACTTCTCGGCCATCGCCGTCAGGCGGGCCTTCATGGTGTCCTCGATCTCCTTCGCCCGGGCGTTGAGGTCGAGCTCCTTCATCGTCTCGATCGCGCCGAGCGCGCCCGCGCAGGCGACCGGGTTGCCGCCGTAGGTGCCGCCCAGGCCGCCCGCGTGCGCGGCGTCCATGATCTCGGCGCGGCCGGTGACCGCGGCGAGCGGGAGGCCGCCCGCGATGCCCTTGGCCGTGGTGATCAGGTCCGGGACGATGCCCTCGTCCTCGCACGCGAACCACTGGCCGGTGCGGCAGAAGCCCGACTGGATCTCGTCGGCGACGAAGACGATGCCGTTGTCCGTGGCGAACTTCCGCAGCGCGGGCAGGAAGCCCTTCGCCGGCTCGATGAAGCCGCCCTCGCCGAGCACCGGCTCGATGATGATCGCGGCCACGTTGTCCGCGCCGACCTGCTTGGTGATCTGGTCGATGGCCTGCGCGGCGGCCTCGGGGCCGCAGTTCTCCGGGCCGGTCGGCCAGCGGTAGGCGTACGCCATCGGCATCCGGTAGACCTCGGGCGCGAACGGGCCGAAACCGTGCTTGTACGGCATGTTCTTCGCCGTGAGCGCCATCGTGAGGTTCGTGCGGCCGTGGTAGCCGTGGTCGAAGACGACGACCGCCTGGCGCTTGGTGTACGCGCGGGCGATCTTGACCGCGTTCTCGACGGCCTCGGCGCCCGAGTTGAACAGCGCCGACTTCTTGGCGTGGTCACCCGGCGTGAGCTCGGCCAGCGCCTCGGCGACGGCCACGTAGCCCTCGTACGGCGTGACCATGAAACAGGTGTGCGTGAAGTCCTGCAGCTGGGCGGAGGCCCGGCGTACGACGGCCTCGGCGGAGGCGCCCACGGACGTCACGGCGATGCCGGAGCCGAAGTCGATCAGCCGGTTGCCGTCGACGTCCTCGATGATCCCGCCGCCCGCGCGCGTGGTGAAGACCGGCAGCACGGAGCCCACGCCCTGCGCGACCGCGGCGGTGCGACGGGCCTGCAGCTCGAGCGACTTCGGGCCGGGGATGGCGGTGACGACGCGACGCTCCTGCGGAAGTGCGGTCATGAGGGCTCCCTGATGATCTTGCGTTCGGCATGTCGACGGTCGTGTCGACGTAGGTGTTTTTCGGACGCTTGCCTTCTTTTCTCGCAGGCTAAGACGGGCCGCAGAGGGTGGGCATGCTCCATGTGGGCGCCTTGCGCGCGCCCGCTTGTCCGCCGTGGACATAGCGGTGGACCCGACGGAAGGGGACGCGTCACCGGACACCCGGTCGCGTATGCGGTGAACTCCCCTTGCGCAGACGTTAGATTGACTCGCTGATGGTGGACGGAGCGGCTGGTCAGGGGGCGAAGGCGATGGACAGCGACGGAACGCAGGACGCACGGAGCACACGGGCCGGTCCCGTGCCGCGTCCGGCGGGGCCGCCCCCGGTGCCGCCCCGCCCGGCGCACGCCCCGGGGCTGCCGCCGCGGCCGGACGGCTCGGCGTTCCTGGCCTGGCTGCGGGCGCCACGGCCGCCCGCGCTGCCCGGCGTGTGGCGCTTCGGGCACCGGCCACGGCCCGAGCAGGAACCGGAGCTGATCCCGACGCGGCAGCTGCTCAGCGGAGCGCTGATCGCCTTCCTGGTCGGCTGGCTGATCTGGTCGCTGCTGTGGAACGGCTACCTCGGCGGCTGGTGGGTGGTACCGCTGGACCTCTTCACCCCCGACTCCTGGCGGCACAGCAACGACCGCGTCGGCAACGCCGTCCTCTGGTACGGCTACTACACGGTGATCGCCCTGGCCATCATGTTCACGGTCGGCAAGCTCGGCCGCTGGGGCGAGGTCTGGCGCCGCTTCGGACCGCCCGCCTGGCGCCCCGCCGCCCCCGCGGCCGAGAAGCCCCCGGCGCCCGAGGACGACCCCGCCCGTTTCAACCAGCTCCGCGCCGCCGGGGCGCACGAGGCCGCCGACCGGCTCGCCGCCGAAGCGCACTCCGGGCTGATGCGCGACGTCGACCACGCCCGCATCACCCGCGCCTGGCAGGGCGTGCTCAGCGGGCGGCACGACCTGGCCACGTTCACAGGGGCGGTACTCAAGGACGGCGCCGCCGCCTGCCCGCACCCCTCCGGGGAGCGGGATCTGCCCGCCCGGCTCGCCCGCCACGACCTGTTCACCGGCCAGGTCCGGCTCGGCACCGCCGTGGACGACCCCCGCAACCCCTACGCCTACCGCGGCAGCGGACTCGCCCTCGGCCCCGACCTGCTCGCCACCTCCCTGGTCGCCGTGGGGCCCGCCGGGTCCGGCAAGACCAGCTCGCTGGTGTGGCCGCTCGCCGAGTCGCTGTGCCTGCAGGCGCTCACCGGGCGGGCCGCCGTCGTCGTGGTCGGTGCGGCGGCGCCGGGCTCGGACCGGCGGACGCCTACGACGTCGTCGTACGCGTCGGACACCCCGAATCCGTGTACGACCTGGACCTGTACGGCGGGACCACCGACCCGGACGAGGCGGCGTCCGTGCTCGCCGAGGCGCTCGTCGGCGACCTCGCCGACCCGCACCCCGGCGGGGACAGCCGCCGCTCCACCACCGTCCTCGCCCAGCTCCTCGGGCCCTACCGGGCCGTCCACGGCCGCTTCCCGTCCGTACCGGAGCTGCGCCAGCTCCTCGACGGCGCACCCGGGCCCCTCGCCGCCCTGCGCAAGGCCCTTCAGGACACCGGGCAGGACGCCCTGCTGCGCGAACTGGACGCGCGGGAGCGCCAGTCCCGGCACCCCGGTGACGTCGGCGGCGTCCTCGCCGACCGGGTCGCGCTGCTCGACCGGCCCGCCTTCGCACAGTTCTTCGACACCTCCGGGCAGACCCGGCCGTTCTCCCTGCGCGCCCTCGACCACCCGGTGCGGGTCCGCATCGACCTGCCCGAGCGCGGTCACGCCGACGCCTCGCGGATCCTCGCGCGACTGGTGCTCGCCCAGTTCACGGCCAGTGTCGCCACCCGTGAGGACCGGTCGCTGTTCGCCTGCCTGCTCCTCGACGACGCGAGCGGGATCGTCACGCCCGAGGCCGTCCGCGGGATCCAGCGGCTCAGGTCCGCGAACGCCGGTGTCGTCCTCACCCTGCGCACCCTGGACGACGTGCCCCGACCGCTGCGCGGGCCCCTGCTCGGCGCCACCGGGTGCCGGATGGCGCTGTCCGGCCTCACCCCATGGGACGGCCAGGACTTCGCCGAGGTGTGGGGCAAGGAGTGGACCGAGACCCGGGACGTCACCGATCGGCAGATCATCGCCGAGACCCCGGCGGGCAAGGCCCTGCACATGCTGCGCCGGGTGATCACCGGCCACGCGCCGACCGCGCGGGCGGTGACCGTCCGCCAGGTCGAGCGCGAGCGGTGGTCCGCGTCCGAACTGGCGCACGCCGTGCCGCCGGGGCACGCGGTGCTCTCCCTGACGAACGTGAAGGGCGAGCACGCCCCGCCGCTGCTGGTGGATCTACGGAACTGAGGGGGCTCAGGGCACGCGCCGACCGTACGGTGAGGCAGAATCGGCATAGGTCGTTCATACGCGGCGGCCAAAGGATCACAACGATCACACAATGATCGCACCGATCGCAGAGATCACACAGGACCCGAAGGCCCCATGCCCCTCACCCTCGCCTCGCTCGTCCACCACTCCGCGCTCAAGCTGACCGTGCGCGCGGGCGAGGACCGCCTGGACGTCCCCGTCCGCTGGGCACACGTCAGCGAACTCGCCGACCCCGTGCCCTACATGGAGGGCGGCGAACTGCTCCTGATCACCGCGCTGAAGCTGGACGCGGAGGACCCGGAGGCCATGCGCCGCTATGTGAAGCGGCTGGTGGGCGCAGGCGTGGTCGGCCTCGGCTTCGCCGTCGGCGTCAACTACGACGAGGTCCCCAAGGCCCTCGTGGACGCGGCCCGCGAGGAGGGGCTCCCGCTGCTCGAGGTGCCGCGCCGCACCCCGTTCCTCGCCATCAGCAAGGCCGTCTCCGCCGCGCTCGCCGCCGACCAGTACCGGGCCGTGACCGCAGGGTTCGCCGCGCAGCGCGAGCTGACCAGACAGGCCCTCATCGACGGCCCGGAGGGGCTCCTCGCCGCGCTCGCCGCCCAGGTCGACGGCTGGGCCGCGCTGTACGACGCCTCCGGCGCCGTCGTCGCCGCCGCGCCCGAGTGGGCGGGACGGCGCGCGGCACGGCTCACCCCCGACGTGGAGCGCCTGCGGGAGCGGTCCGCGCCGGCCACGTCCGTGGTCGGCGGGTCGAACGGAGAGGCGAACGGAGAGGACCGGGTCGAACTGCACTCCTCGGCACCGGACGGCGCCCGCGCGCCGCGCTCGCCGTGGGCACGGCCGCCCCGCTGGGCACCGCCGAGCGGTACGCCGTGCACTCCGCCATCGCCCTGCTCACCCTCACCACCGAACGCTCCGGGTCCCTGCACGCCGCCGAGCAGCGGATCGGCGGGGCCGTGCTGCGCATGCTGCTGGCCGGGCAGCCGGACCACGCCCGTGCCGTGGCCGGGGACCTGTACGGCGACCTGCTGGACGCGCCCTTCCGGGTGATCGTCGCCGAGTCGGCGTCCGCGTCGGCCGCCCGGGCGCACGCGGACGGGCACGCGCGCGTGGTGACCGCGCAGCCGACCGCCGCCGCGCTCGCGGCGGCCGACACGGACGGCGACCCTCTGGAAGGGCTCGCGGAGACCGTGGAGTCCGCCGCCGCCCGCACCGGCGAGGCCGTGCTCGTCGTGCCCGAGGGGAGGCCCGGCTCGTGATCCTCGCCGCCGACGGGGCGCCGCCGTCGCCGCCTGCCAGCAGTACGCGCCGGCGGTCCAGGCGGCCCGGGCCGCCGCCCGCGAGCAGTCGGCCACCGACGAGGACGAACTGGTGGTCGGGATGTCGGCGCCCGCGGGGCCGATAGCCGCGGCTGCCGCCTACAAACAGGCCGAACAGGCGCTCTCGGTGGCCCGGCGGCGCGGCCGGGCGCTGGTCGAGCACGAGGAACTGGCGACCGGATCGGTGCTGCCGCTGCTCCAGGACGACGCCGTCCGCGCCTTCGCCGACGGACTGCTGCGCGCCCTGCGCGAACACGACGCGACGGGCCGCGGCGACCTGGTCGCCTCGCTGCGGGCCTGGCTGTCCCGCCACGGCCAGTGGGACGCGGCGGCGGCCGACCTCGGCGTCCACCGCCACACGCTGCGTTACCGGATGCGCCGGGTCGAGGAGATCCTGGGCCGCTCCCTGGACGACCCGGACGTCCGGATGGAACTGTGGCTCGCGCTCAAGGCCACGGCAGCGGCGGGGGAGTGACGCCACCACCGGACGGCGGTCACCGCCGTACGGCACCGCCGGACGGCCCTGCGCGCAGCCCCGCTGTACATCGCGTAGAAGCCCGTCCGGGCAGTGCTACTCCCCGGACAAACGACCCCCGGACATCCCGGCCCTACCGTGGACCACGCAACCCCCAAGCACCAGCCAACCTCGGAAGGGCCGGGACTGAACGCTATGACTTCCACCCACGCCTTCTGGCTCGCCGGCCGCCAGGCCACCGGTGAGACCACCTTCGACGTCACCTCGCCGTGGGACGGCCGGCTCGTCGGCAAGGTCAGTGTCCCGACCGAGGCGCAGGTCGAGGAGGCCGTGGCCGCCGCGTACGCCGTGCGCGACGAGTTCGCCGCCACCCCGGCCCACGTCCGTGCCGCCGCCCTCGACCACGTCTCGAAGCGGCTCGCGGAGCGCACGGAGGAGATCGCGCAGCTGATCTCCGCCGAGAACGGCAAGCCCATCAAGTGGGCGCGCGGCGAGGTCGGCCGTGCCGTCTCCGTCTTCCGCTTCGCCGCCGAGGAGGCCCGCCGCTTCAACGGCGGCGAGGCCCAGCGCCTCGACACGGACGCCGGCGGCCAGGGCCGTCTGGCGCTGACCCGCCGCTTCCCCAAGGGCGTCGTCCTCGGCATCGCGCCGTTCAACTTCCCGCTGAACCTGTGCGCCCACAAGGTCGCCCCGGCGATCGCCGCCGGCGCCCCCATCATCCTCAAGCCCGCCCCGGCCACCCCGCTGTCCGGCCTGATCATCGGCGAGCTGCTCGCCGAGACCGAGCTGCCCGCCGGCTCCTGGTCGATCCTGCCGGTCCCCAACGACCGCATGCCCGCCCTCGTCCAGGACGAGCGCCTGCCGGTCATCTCCTTCACCGGCTCCGAGAAGGTCGGTTACGCGATCATGGACTCGGTGCCGCGCAAGCACTGCACGCTGGAACTGGGCGGCAACGGCGCGGCCGTCGTGCTCGCCGACTACGCGAGCGACGAGGACCTGGACTGGGCCGCGAACCGCATCGCCACCTTCTCCAACTACCAGGGCGGCCAGTCCTGCATCTCCGTGCAGCGCGTGATCGCCGACGCCTCGGTGTACGACCGGCTGCTGCCGCGCATCGTCGCCGCCGTCGAGGCCCAGGCCACCGGCGACCCCTCCGACGGCGCGACCGATGTCGGCCCGCTGATCAGCGAGGACGCCGCCAAACGCGTGGAGTCCTGGGTCGAGGAGGCGGTGAACGCGGGCGCCACGCTGCTCACCGGTGGCAAGCGGGACGGCGCCTCCTACGCGCCGACCGTCCTCACCGACGTCCCCGCCGATGTGACCATCTCCTGCGAGGAGGTCTTCGGGCCCGTCCTCACCGTGCAGAAGGTGGACGGCGAGGCGGCGGCGTTCGACGCGGTCAACGACTCCAAGTACGGCCTCCAGGCGGGCGTGTTCACCCACGACCTCCAGGTCGCCTTCCGCGCCCACCGCGCCCTCGAGGTCGGCGGCGTGGTCGTCGGCGACGTGCCGTCCTACCGCGCCGACCAGATGCCCTACGGCGGTGCCAAGCTGTCCGGTGTCGGGCGCGAGGGCGTGAAGTTCGCGATGGAGGACTACACCTACGAGCGGGTCCTGGTCCTGACGGGCCTCGCCCTCTGACCCCACCTGCTTGACCGACGGCCGGAGCCCGCTGTGCGGGGGCTCCGGCCGTCGGTGCGTCGGCTGGTCCGGACCCTCAACCGGAGAAGCCGACGTGCGCGAGCCGCAACGGGCCGCGCAGCCTGAGACGGACGTCGTGCACACCTGAGGCGGTGAAGGCGGCGTCCACGGTGGTGTAGTCGTACGGTCCGGTGGGTGCGGCGAGCGTGAGCACGGCCGGCGGATCGCCCCCGTCCAAGAGGACCTCGAGGGTCCCCTCGCCCGCGAGCTGCGCCGTCACGCCCGTGACGCCGTCCCCGAAGTCGCAGCGACGGAAGAGCAGTTCGCCCGTCCTGTCCTCCGCCGGTGCCACGGAGTCCCCCGACACCTTCGTACGGTCGACGATCAGCGTGTCCCGCTGCTCGTCGAAGTCGGCGGCCTCCAGGCCGCGTTCGCGCACCGGGCGCGGTCCGGCCGGCTCACCCGGCGGCTCGATCGTCGTTCGCAGCCGGATGTCCTCGCTCGACGCGCCCACCAGGATCTCGTACGGACCCGGTTCGAGCCGCCACCGCCCGTGCGCCACGTCCCAGAACTCCAAGGCGCTGAGCGGCACCTCGAAGGCCAGCTCCGCCGAGGCACCGGGCGCCAGGTGCACGCGCCGGTGGGCGACCAGCTCGCGGCGCGGACGCGGGACCGAGGGATCGACGGCCCGGGTGTACACCTGGGCGACCTCGTCGGCGGCCCGTGTGCTCGTGTTGGTCACCGTGAAGGAGACCGCCACCCGCCCGTCCCCCACCCGGGCGGCGAGGTCGCCGTAGGCGAAGGACGCGTACGACAGCCCGTGCCCGAACGGGAACAGCGGTGTTCCCTCGAAGTACAGATACGTCTGACGGCTGCCGATCACGTCGTAGTCGAGCAGATCGGGCAGGTCCGCGTCGTCCGCGTACCAGGTCTGGGGCAGACGGCCCGCGGGGGAGACGTCGCCGGACAGCACCCGGGCCAGCGCGGTGCCCGCGGCCTGGCCGCCGTGTGCCGTCCACAGCACGGCCGGGAGTTCCGTGGGATCGACCGCGTACGGGTACGCGGACACCAGCACCAAGGCCGTGCGCGGGTTCGCGGCGCGGGCCGCGCGCAGCAGCCGCTCCTGGTGATCGGGCAGGCGCAGCGTCGTGCGGTCCTCGGTCTCGCGGCCGTTCAGGTGGGGGTCGTTGCCCGCGAACACGAGCACCACGTCAGCACCCGCGGCCGCCCGGGTGACCGCGTCCTCGCCGCTCTCGACGACCTCCAGTTCGAAGACTTCCCTCTGGTCCTCGGCAACCTTCACGCCGTCGGCGGCGACCGACACGTACCCGCCCGTCCCGACATGCTTCAGGAGGTGGCCGCTGCCATGGGGTTCCAGGCGGAACGTCTCCTGGACGACCCAGCCGCCGGGCTGGTCCGCGGAGGCGCGGACGTAGCCGTCGTCGGCGACCGAGAGGTACCGCCCGTCGGGGGCGCGGAAGGTCAGCAGGCCCTCGCCCCAGTCGATCAGCGCGAGTTCGCTGCCGTGCTCGTCGGCGGTGAGCGGCGGCAGGTCCGTGCGGCCCTGCAGCAGCGCCGGGTCCAGGGCACCCTCGGCGCCGCGCACCTCGTCGTCGGCGTCGGCCACGGGCACCCGCAGATACGCACCGGTGGAGGTCTTCAGACGTACCCGGTCCACACCCTCCGCGAACTCCACGCGATCGGCGCCGAAGCGTTCGTACAGACCCTCCAGAGGCGTGGACCGGTGGATCAGCGTGCCGCTGTACCAGTCGAGCTTGCACTCGTCGGCGAGCAGCCCGACCGCCGCGACGCGCACGTCGTCGGCGAGGGGCAGCAGGCCGTCGTTCTTCAGCAGCACGACCGCCTGCTCGGCGGTCTCCTGGGCGAGTGCCCGATGGGCCGGGGTGTCGAAGTCCCGGGTCGCCGCATGCGGGTCCAGACGCGGGTCGAACTCCCCCAGCCGGAACCGCACCGAGAGCTGCCGGCGCACCGCCTGGTCGATGTCCTCCTCGGTCAGCAGACCCTTCACCAGCGCGTCCTTGATCCGCGCGACGATCGTCGAGCTGTCCGTGCCGTGATCGGTGAAGCTGTCGACGCCGGCCCGGACCGCCGCGGCCGTCGCCTCCTCGTGCGTGTCGAAGTAGTGCTCGGAGTCGACCAGGTTGGACGGCGCGCCCGCGTCCGAGCAGACCAGCAACTCCTGGTCGGTCCAGCGGCGCAGGTGCTCGCGCAGATACGGCGAGACATGGTTGGGGCGGCCGTTGACCAGGTTGTAGGCGGGCATCACCCCGGCCACCGAGCCCGCCTGAACGGCCTCACGGAACGCCCGCAGGTCGTACTCGTGCAGCACACGCGGACGGACCGAGGAGGAGGTGGTGTCGCGGTTCGTCTCGTTGTTGTGGGCGAGCCAGTGCTTGAGGACCGGGGCGGTGCGCCAGTACGTCGGATGGTCGCCGCGCAGACCGCGCGTGTACGCCGTCGCGATCGCAGAGGTCAGCTGCGGGTCCTCCGAGTAGCCCTCCTCGTTGCGGCCCCAGAGCGGGTGGCGCAGCAGGTTGACCGTGGGCGCCCAGACGTTCAGGCCGACGCGCTCGTCGCGGGCCCGCATCGCGCGGACCTCCTTGGAGACCGCTTCGCCGACCCGGCGCACCAAGTTGTCGTTCCAGGTCGCGCCGAGCCCGACCGCCTGCGGGAACACCGTCGCCGGGCCCATCCACGCCACTCCGTGCAGGGCCTCCTGGCCGGTGCGGAACGCGGCGATGCCGAGGCGCTCGACGGCCGGCACGAACTGGTGCAGGATCGCGATCCTCTCATCGAGCGTCAGCCGCGCCACCAGGTCGTCGATGCGCTTCACGAACGGCAGCTGCGGATCACGGAAAGAGGGTGCGGGCGGCGTCTGTGCGGTCACGTGGTGATCCTTCGGAGGTCGAGCGGCGGGGCGCTTTCGAAGCGCTTCGATGCTCATTCGACTTCAGGGCGGGTGTCAAGACACCCAGCCGCAACAACTCCGTTTCCTCACCGTCGTTCCAAGCCTTCCAACCGGTTCAACCGGTATCTCCGAGGCTGGGAGGAATCTTGGAAGTGACCCTTGTGCACCCCCAGGTGTTCACTTAACCTCGCAGCAACATCGAAGCGCTTCGACTGTGGAGGGCCCCTCAGCGGTGCTCACCGTTCCCTCCCATGTCACCGCCGCTTCAGCTCAGCCAAGTTCCACTCGAGACACCGCAGCCGACGGCTCTTCCGCCGGGTGTCCTGGTGCGCCACGAAGGGTTGACGCAATGACGCCGAACTCCGCTTCCGCTTCTTCCGGGCCCAGCCGGAGAAGCTTCCTCGCCTCCACGGCGGTCGCCACCGCAGCGGTGGCCGGTGGTATGCCGCTGCTCGCCGCCTGTGGCGGTTCGGACGGCGGCTCGCGTGAGGGCACCACGTCGGGCAAGGCCGCGGACAAGCTGCTCCCGACATACATCGCCAGCACGGTCGCCAAGCCGGACATTCCGTCGAAGAACGGGTCGGCCGCCGGCTTCACCAGCAAGATCGATCTCGCGTCCCTGGCCACGTCGGTCCCGGACAAGCTCGGCACCGGCGCCCCCTTCACGATCCTGTCCCCGCTCTGGGGCACCCCGCCGAAGCCCGACTGCGCGTACTACAAGGCACTCGACGCGGCCGCCGGCACCAAGATCACCTGGCAGAACCAGGACGGCAACACCTACGGCCAGAAGCTCGGCGCGGTCCTCGCCTCCAGCTCCATACCCGACATGGTGGTCGTGCCCAGCTGGAACCTGGTCGGCAAGATCGCGAGCGCCGTCAGCGCGAAGTTCATGGACCTCGGCCCCTACCTGGCGGGCGACAAGATCAAGAAGTACCCGAACCTGGCCGCGATACCGTCCGACTCCTGGCGCATGAGCATCTTCGGCGGCGCGCTGCGCGGCATCCCGATGCCCGCCGCCCCCGTGACCAACATCGTGCCCTTCTACCGCAAGGACATCTTCGACAAGAAGGGCTACACCGTTCCCAAGTCGGCCGACGAGTTCCTCAGCTGGGCCAAGGAGGCCACCAGCGCCAAGGCCAAGGTGTGGGCCTGTGGCGACATGAGGTGGGCGGCGGCGTCCATCTTCGGTCTCCTCCCCGCCGGGCCCCTCGGCTGGAACATCGGGGCCGACGGCAAGCTCACGTACCGCATCGAGCACCCCGAGTACCTCGAACACCTGGAGTGGGTCCGCAAGCTGTTCGACGCGGGCGTGGTCCATCCCGACGACAAGGCCAACACGGGAGACCCCACCCAGCGGTTCACCGCCGGGCAGACCCTGGTCGTCAACAGCGACATGTCCGGCTGGTACGGCTTGACCGCCCAACAGGCCAAGTCCAACCCCGGCTTCGAGATGGACGGCATGGACTACTTCGCCGCCGGCGGCGGCAACCCGACGCTGTACGCCGTCCCGCCCGCCAGCATCTGGTCGATGATCCGCAAGGGCGCCTCGAAGGAGACGATCGAGAACGCGCTGGCCGCCGCCAACTTCGCGGCAGCCCCCTTCGGCACCAAGGAGCGGATGTTCGTCGACTACGGCGTCGAGGGCACCCACTACACGGTCAAGAACGGCGTCCCGGTCAAGACCGACCTGGGCAACCAGGAGGTCAACAACGCCTGGGTGCTGCTGGCCGCCCCGGCTCCCTACCTCGCCCACCCCGACTTGCCCGAGGTCACCCGCAAGCAGGTCGAGTGGCAACAGCGGCAGGGTGCCTTCGTGAAGAAGACGTCCACCTACGGCATGAACATCATCGAGCCGAGCCGCTACGCCAATCTCTCCAGCCCGTTCGAGCAGCTGGAGATCGACTACGTGCGCGGCAACAAGAGTCTGTCCGACGTGCAGCAGGCCATCTCCACCTGGAAGTCCTCCGGCGGCGACAAGCTGCGCGACTGGTACAAGCAGCTCCTCGACAAGAACGGCAGTGGCAACTGATGTCCCTCACGGCCGGGAGCAGGCCTGACGGGACACGTCCCCCCGCGGCCGTCGAGGAACCGACGGCCGCGGTCGCCGCCGCCACCGTGAAGGAGAGCGTGCCGCGCAGAGCCGGCAAGGCGGACAAGGTTCCCTTCCGGGTTCGGTGGCGCCGCGACCGCGCGCTGATCCTGATGACGCTGCCCGTCATCGTCCTGCTCCTGATCTTCAACTACGTCCCGCTGCTCGGCAACGTCGTCGCCTTCCAGGACTACGACCCGTACACCTCCAGCAACGGCATCACGGCGATCTTCCACAGCCCCTGGGTCGGCGTGGAGCAGTTCTCGCGGATGTTCGACGACCCGCTGTTCTGGGGCGCCGCGAAGAACACCATCGTCCTGTTCGTGCTCCAGCTGGTGCTGTTCTTCCCGATCCCCATCGCCCTCGCGCTGGTCATCAACAGCGTGATCCGGCCCCGGGTGCGGGCCGTGGCCCAGGCGATCATGTATCTGCCGCACTTCTTCTCCTGGGTCCTCGTGGTCACCGTCTTCCAGCAGATCTTCGGCGGTGCGGGCATCATCGCCCAGACCCTGGAAGACCACGGGTGGAGCGGCTTCGACCTGATGACCAACGCGAGCCTGTTCAAGTACATGGTCACCGCGCAGGCCGTGTGGAAGGACGCCGGCTGGGGGATCATCGTCTTCCTCGCCGCGCTGGCCGCCGTCAGCACCGATCTGTACGAGGCCGCCGCCATGGACGGCGCGGGGCGCTGGCGACGCATGTGGCACGTGACGCTGCCCGCGTTGCGCCCGGTGGTCGCACTGCTGCTGGTCCTGCGGGTGGGCGACGCGCTGAGCGTCGGGTTCGAGCAGTTCCTGCTCCAGCGGTACGCGGTCGGTGCGGGGGCCAGCGAGGTCCTCGACACCTATGTGTGGAACGTCGGTATCCAGCACGGCGACTTCAGCTACGCGGCCGCGGTCGGCCTCGCCAAGGGAGTCATCGGAGTGTGTCTCGTCCTGGGCGCGAACAGGGTCGCGCATCTGCTCGGCGAGCAGGGGGTGTATCAGAAGTGAGCCTCAACACGACGCTCATCCGCAGCCTCAAGGCACCCGCCCGCCCCGTGTGGGAGGAGCCGCCCAGCAAGGCCGGACTCACCGCCAAGGGCGGATTCCTTCTGCTGTGCTGTCTGGGAGTCCTCGGTCCGCTGTGGATCGTGATCGTCACCAGCCTCTCGCCCAAACCGGTGATCGACCGGGTCGGCGGTCTGGTCGTGATCCCCCAGGGCATCACCTTCGTCAACTACAAGGAACTGCTCAGCGGTGGCCAGGTCAGCCGGGCGATCATGGTCTCGGTCGGTGTCACGCTCTGCGGCACGCTGTTCTCGATGACGGTGTCGGTCCTCGCGGCCTACGGTCTGTCCCGGCGGGGCACTCTGGGCCACCGGTTCTTCCTGATGACCATGATGGCGACCATGTTCTTCGGGGCCGGCCTCATCCCGACGTACCTTCTGGTGCAGTCGCTGCATCTCACCGACACCTATCTGTCGCTGATCCTGCCGAGCGCGGTCAGCATCTTCAACATCCTCGTCCTGCGGGCCTTCTTCATGGGGATCTCCCCCGAACTCACCGAGTCCGCCCGCATCGACGGGGCCAGTGACCTGCGCATTCTGCTGACCATCATCATGCCGCTGTCGAGGGCGGTGCTGGCCGTCATCTCGCTGTTCTACGCGGTCGGGTACTGGAGCGCCTGGTTCAACGCCTCCATCTACCTCACCGACCAGCGGATGATGCCGCTGCAGAACGTGCTCATCCAGCTGGTCCAGAAGAACACCGAGGCGCCGGCCGGCCTCCAGCAAGCGGTCGCAACCGGTCACCTCTCGTCCTTGGGACTGCAGATGGCGGTCATGGTCCTCGCCCTGATCCCCGTCGGGATCGCCTCCCCCTTCGTCCAGCGGCACTTCAAGAAGGGCATGCTCACCGGAGCCATCAAGGGCTGAGCCACCCCTTTCGACTCCGCCGCGGCCGACCTGCCCCCATCAGCGGTCGGCCGCGGCGGGCCCAAACCTCCCCCTTGTCCCCACCGCACGGAACGAGGTATGTCATGCCCGCGTCCACTCCGAGCCGACGTGTCGTTCTCGCCGGTACCGCGGCGACCGCCGCGCTCACCGCCGTCCCGTTCGTCCCCGGACAGGCGCTGGCCGCGGCATCGACCGCCACCACCACGCCGGCCTACCGCTGGCGCAACGCCGTCATAGGCGGTACAGGTTTCGTCACCGGCGTTCTCTTCCACCCCGCGGTCCGCGGCCTCGCCTACGCCCGTACCGACATCGGCGGCGCCTACCGCTGGGACGACCGCACCGCGCTCTGGACCCCGCTGACCGACCACCTCGGTTCGGACGACTGGAACCTCCTCGGCGTCGAGGCCATCGCCGTCGACCCCGCCCACCCCGACCGCGTCTACCTCGCCCTCGGCACCTACACCCAGTCCTGGGCCGGCAACGGGGCGATCCTGCGGTCCGACGACCGCGGTGCCACCTGGACCCGCACCGACCTCGGCGTCAAGCTCGGCGCCAACGAGGACGGCCGGGGCACGGGCGAGCGGCTGCTCGTCGATCCGCGGGACAGCAACACCCTGTGGCTGGGCACCCGGCACGACGGGCTGCTCAAGTCGACCGACCGGGGCGCGACCTGGGCGGCCGTGACCGGATTCCCGGCGTCCCCGAGCGCCACCGGGCAGGGGGTCACCTTCCTCGTCGCCGCGGGACGCACCCTCTACGCCGGCTGGGGCGACGGTGACGGTACGGCCGGTGCAAAGAACCTTTACCGCACCGCCGACGGCACCACCTGGGAAGCCGTCCCCGGCCGGCCCTCCGGCACCGCCGCCGAGGTCCCGATCCGGGCGGCCTTCGACCGGGGCACCGGCCACCTGTACGTGACCTACGCCAACGCGCCCGGCCCCAACGGCCAGTCCGACGGCAGCGTGCACAAGCTCTGCACCCTCAACGGCAAGTGGACCGAGGTCACGCCGGTCAAGCCGGGCGGGACCGCCGCCGACGGATCCGCCGACACCTTCGGATACGGGGGTGTCGCCGTCGACGCCCGCCACCCGGGCACCGTCGTCGTCTCCACCAACAACCGGTGGGCGGACGTCGACACCCTGTACCGGACGACCGACGGCGGCCGTACCTGGATATCCCTGAAGGACACGGCCGTCCTCGACGTCTCCGAGACCCCCTACCTCAAGTGGGGCCAGGCCAAGCCGAAGTTCGGCTGGTGGATCCAGGCTCTCGCCCTCGACCCGTACGACTCGCGGCACATCGTCTACGGCACCGGCGCCACCCTCTACGGCACGCGGGATCTGAAGAACTGGGCCCCGCAGATCCGCGGCCTGGAGGAGACGGCCGTGCGCCTGCTGATCTCGCCTCCGGTCGGGGAGGCGCACCTGATCAGCGGGTGCGGGGACATCGGCGTGATGTACCACGAGTCGCTCACGGCATCGCCCTCGCGCGGCATGGCGTCGAACCCGGTCTTCGGGTCGGCCATGGGGCTCGCCCAGGCCGCGGCCAGGCCGGCGTACGTCGTCCGTACCGGCTGGGGCGACCACGGCAACGGCGCTTACTCGAACGACGGCGGGCAGACCTGGGCGCCCTTCACGGCCCAGCCCTCCATCGCCAAGGACGCACCGGGGCCGATCGCCACCAACGCCGACGGCAGTGTGCTGCTCTGGGTCTTCGTGCACTCTGACGGCACGAAGTTCCCCGCCTACCGCTCCGCGGACAACGGCGTCACCTGGTCCGAGGTCACCTCCTTCCCGAAGGGCGCCACGCCGGTCGCCGACCCGGCCGACCCGACGCTCTTCTACGCGTACGACACCGAAACAGGAACGCTGTACGCCAGCACTGACAGTGGCCGTACCTTCACCGCCCGCGCGACCGGACTGCCCTCCGGGGACAGCCAGTTCAAGCTGGTCGCGTCGCCGGGCAGGTCCGGCGACCTGTGGCTGAGCGCCAAATGGGAGGGCCTGCACCGGTCCACCGACGGCGGCGCGAGCTTCTCGAAGACCGTCGGCGTCGCAGCCTCGGAGTGTCTCGGTTTCGGCAGGGCCGCGGACGGCGCCGACCACCCCGCCATCTATCTGGTGGGCAGGATCGGGACCGTCACCGGCGTCCACCGCTCCGACGACGAGGCCAAGACCTGGGTGCGGATCAACGACGACCAGCACCAGTGGGGTTGGATCGGCACGGCCGTCACCGGTGACCCGCGCGTCTACGGCCGTGTCTACCTGGCCACGAACGGCCGGGGCATCCAGTACGGGGAGCCGTCCTGATGCCGGACCTCAGTGCCGCCACCCGCGGCCGCATCCTCTTCGGTGGCGACTACAACCCCGAGCAGTGGCCCGAGGAGACCTGGCACGAGGACGTCCGGCTGATGAAGGACGCCGGCGTCAACTCCGTGACGCTCGGTGTTTTCTCCTGGGCGAAGTTCGAACCGCACCCGGGCGCACGGGAGTTCGACTGGCTGGACACGCTGATGGACCTGATGCACGGCAACGGCATCGGCGTCGTCCTCGCCACCCCCACCTCATCGCCGCCGCCCTGGATGGGCCGGCTGCACCCCGACACCCTGCCCGTCACCGAGGACGGCCGCACCGAGTGGTGGGGCGGCAGGCAGCACTTCTCGCACTCCAGCGCCACCTACCGGCGCTACGCCGCCGCCATCACCGAGGACCTGGCCGCCCGCTACGGCGGCCACCCCGCCCTCACGATGTGGCACATCAACAACGAGTACTGCACCTTCGACCACGGTGACCAGGCGGCGGTGGCCTTCCGCCGCTGGCTCCGGGAGAAGTACGGCACCCTCGACGCCCTCAACACCGCCTGGGGGACGGCCTTCTGGAGTCAGGGCTACGACAGCTGGGACGGCGTCCTGCCGCCCCGGCAACCCCACTACATGAAGAACCCCACCCAGGTGCTGGACTTCCGGCGCTTCACCTCCGACATGCTGCTGGAGTGCTACGTCGCCGAGCGTGACATCGTGCGTCGGCACACCCCGCACATCCCGGTCACCACCAACTTCATGCCGCTGTGGTTCGGGCAGGACGCGTGGCGCTGGGCCGAGGAGGAGGACGTCGTCTCCGTCGACATCTATCCCGACCCGCGCGACCCCCTCGGCGCCCAGCAGGGCGCACTGGTGCAGGACATGACCCGCTCCCAGGCCCGCGGGCCGTGGATGCTCATGGAGCAGGCGGCGGGCCCGGTGAACCGGCGGGGTGTCAACCATCCCAAGCCGCAGGGCATGAACCGCCTGTGGTCCCTGCAGGCCGTGGCGCACGGGGCGGACGCCGTGTGCTACTTCCAGTGGCGCCAGTCCCGGCAGGGCGCGGAGAAGTTCCACTCGGGCATGGTCAGTCACGCGGGGGAACAGGGCCGCACCTTCCAGGAGGTCAAGCGGCTCGGTGCGGAGCTGGCGCGGCTCGGACCCGAGGTGACGGGCAGCCACCTCGAGTCCGATGTGGCGATCCTCCACGACTGGCACGCCTGGTGGGCCGGCGCCCAGGACGGCCGTATGTCCACCGAGGTCGACCATGCCGAGGTCGTGCGCGCCTGGCACCGCGCCCTGTGGGAGGCCCACCTCACCACCGACTTCGCGCACCCCGAGCACGACCTGTCCGCGTACCGTCTCGTCGTCGTCCCGCAGCTCTACCTCCTCACGGACACGGCGATCGAGAACCTCCTCGGGTACGTACGCGGCGGTGGCACCCTCGTCTGCGGCTTCCTCACCGGCGTCGCGGACGAGAACGACCGCGTCAGGCCCGGCGGCATGGACCCACGGCTGCGTGCCCTCTTCGGCATCCGCACCCTGCACGAGTGGTGGCCGCTGCACGCGGGCGAGACGGTGGAATGCGACGGCCCGGGCGGTGGCTTCCGCGGCACCCTGTGGTCCGAGGAGCTCCAGGCCGAACCGGCCGCGGTGGCCGCCCGCTACAAGGGCGGCGAACTCGACGGACTCCCCGCCGTCCTGCGCACCGGCCGCGCCTGGTACCTCTCCACGCTCCCCGAACCGGACGCGCTGCGCGAGCTGCTCGCGGGCATCGCCGCCGACGCGGGCGCACGGCCCGTGCTCGACGATCTGCCCACCGGGGTCGAGGCCGTCCGGCGCGGCGACCTGCTCTTCGTGCTCAACCACCGGCGCGAGCCGGTCCAGGTCACGGTGCCGGGCCCCCACCACGACCTGCTCACCGGTGGGACGGTCACGGACACGCTCGCCCTCGACCGATACGGAGTGGCGGTGCTGCGCCCATGACCGGTGAAGTCGTGCATGGAACCTGGGAGCCCGATCCCGCCGCCCGCTGGGAGGACGCCTTCCTGAGCGGGAACGGCCGACATGGCGCCATGATGTTCGGGGATCCGAACGACGACCGGGTCATCGTCACGCATCACACCCTCCTACGCCCCAACGGAAGCGAACACGCACGGCCGCCCGAGCTGGCTTCCCGGCTCTCAGCCCTCCAGGACCGACTGCTCGCGGGCGAGACCGCCGCCGCCGAACACTTCACCGACGGGCGGAAGCTGCAGTGGGTGCAGCCGTTCCACCCGGCGTTCCAGACGCGGCTGCGGCGGCCGGCGGGGGAGGGACGCGACTACCGGCGTTCGGTGGACTTCACCACGGGCGTCACGAGGGCCGGGTGCGCGGGCTGGAGCAGCCGGGTCTTCGTCTCGCGCGCGGACGACGTGATCGTGCAGTACGTGACCGCCCCCGGACCGGTACTCGAGCTGTCCCTCGACCACCGGCTGCCCGGCGCCCCACGCGACCTGGCCGTCGGCCACGGCACCGCCCTCACCGCCGAGGGCGCCCTCCTCACCCTGCGCGCCCGCTACCCGGGCAGCGACCGCGCCTTCACCGGCGTGACGCTGGCCGTCGTCACCGGCGGCACGAGTGCCCTCGCCTCGCAGGGCGTACGCATCGCCGACGCCGAGTCGGTCCTGCTGCTGACCCGGGTCCACCGGCACACCGGCGAACTGGACGCCCTCGCGGAGGCGCGTGCCCTGCGCGCCCTGCTGCCCTCCGAGGAACCCTTCGCCGGACTCCTCGACCGTCATCTGGCGCTCCACCGCCCGGCCTACCGCCGCGCCACCCTCGATCTCGGCGCGGACGCCGCCGAACGCGCCCTGCCCGGCAGCGAGCTCCTCCGGCGCCCCACGAGCGCCGCCCTTCTGGAACGGCTCTTCGCCGCGGGCCGCTACCACCTGCTCAGCTCCAGCGGCATGCTCCCGCCCCGCCTGACCGGCCTGTGGACCGGCGACTGGAACACGGCGTGGTCCGGTGCGTTCACCACCGACGCCAACCTGAACCTGCAGACCGCCTCCGCGTCGGCCGGCGCCCTGCCCGAGGTCACAGAAGCCCACGCGGCGCTGATCCACGGCCAACTCGACCACTGGCGGGAGAACGCCCGCGCCGTCCACGGCGCCCGGGGTGTCGTCGCCCCCGCGCACACCGACGGGGAGTCCGGGTACGCGTACCACTTCAGCCGGGAGTACCCACTGCACCTGTGGACCGCGGGCGCCGACTGGCTGCTCAAGCCGCTCGTCGACCACGACGAGACCTACGGCGAGCGAGACCCCCGCACCGCCGCCGTCCTCGCCGAAGTCGCCGCGTTCTACGAGGACTTCCTCACCCGCACCGACGACGAGGGACGGCTCGTCGTCGTCCCCTCCTACTCGCCCGAGAACCGTCCGGCGAACGCGAGCTGGGGCACGATCAACGCCGCCATGGACCTCTCGGCGGCCCGGCACGCCCTGCTCACGGCCGCCGCCTACCACCCGGACCGGGCGGAGGACTGGCGCGCCCTCGCCGACCGCCTCCCGCCGCACCGCGTCAACGCCGACGGCGCCCTCGCGGAATGGGCCTGGCCGGGCCTGGAAGACACCTACGACCACCGTCATCTCAGCCACCTCTACGGCGTGTGGCCGCTCGACGAGATCAACCCCTATGACACGCCCGGCCTCGCCGCGGCCGCCCACAGGGCGCTCGAACTGCGCGGCGCCGAGAACGACTCGGCGCACGGCCACCTGCACCACGCGCTCGTCGCCGCACGTCTGCGCGATGCGGACCGGGTCGCGCACGCCCTCGGCCAGGTACTGGCAGGCGACTACTTCCACGCATCCCTGATGAGCGCGCACTACCCGCACCTCGACGTCTACAACGCCGACGCGGCCCACGCGCTCCCGGCCGTGCTCATCGAAGCACTCGTCCAGTCGACGCCCGGCCGGCTGGTGCTGCTGCCCGCGCTGCCCGCCGCGTACCCCCGAGGCCGGCTCCTCGGCGTCCGCACCCGGTTCGGCGCCGAACTCGACCTCACCTGGAGCCCCGAGCGAACGACAGCCGTACTGCGCCCCACCCGCAGCTGCCGCGTCGACCTCCGGACTTCCGCCGGCGCGACCCCGCTCGACCTCGTCGCCGGCGAAGACTGCGTCCTCACCACGGGGCCGCAGGACCAGCAGCAATTCCCCCCACCCATGGAAGGGACACCATGGCAATACGCACGCTGAACAGGCTGACCAAGGCGCTGATCGCCCCCGCGCTCGCGCTCGGCGCCACCGTCGGCATCGCCTCCGCCCCCGCCCAGGCCGCCGTGTGGAACTCCTGCGACCAGTGGGGCAGCACCACACTCAACGGCTACACGCTCTACAACAACATCTGGGGCTCCGGCGCCGGCAGCCAGTGCATCTGGGCCAACTCCGGTACCAACTGGGGCGTGTGGGCGAACCACCCCAACACCGGCGGAATCAAGTCCTACCCGAACGCCAAGAAGGTGATCAACAAGTCGATCACCTCGCTCTCCTCGCTGTCCAGCAGCTACAACGTCACCGTGCCGTCGTCCGGCGCGTACAACACGTCGTACGACATCTGGGACACCGGCTACAAGTACGAGATCATGCTCTGGGTCAACAAGACCGGAGCCGTCGGGCCGCTCGGCACCTCGCAGGGCAACGTGACGCTCGGCGGTCACACCTGGACCGTCTACAAGGGCAACAACGGCTCGAACGACGTCTTCTCGTTCGTCCGCACCTCCAACTCCAGCTCCGGCACCGTCGACGTCCTGCCGATCCTCAAGTGGATCAAGGACACCAAGGGCTGGTTCGGCAACGTGACCATCGGGGACCTGCAGTTCGGCTTCGAGATCACGTCTTCGTCCGGCGGTCTGAACTTCACCACCAACAGCGAGAGCGTCAGCAGCAGCTGACCCGGAGGAGCTCATGGGCGTGCGGCCGGCCCCCTGCGGGACCGGCCGCACGCTCGTCACGCGGGCCTCACTCCGCGATCGGCAGCTCGGCCCCGTCCCGCAGGAACAACGGGATCCGGTCCAGCGGCGCGTCGACCGTGACGGACGCGCCGCCCTCGTACGTGTCGCCCGTCCACGCGTCCTTCCAGCGGGCACCCGCCGGCAGGTACGTCGTCCACGTCGTGGCCCCCGGCTCCAGCACCGGGGCGACGAGCAGGTCCGGCCCGAACAGGTAGGCGTCGGCCACCTGCCAGGCGCGCTCGTCCCCGGGGAACTCCAGGAACAGCGGACGCATCACGGGCAGCCCCTCCTCATGGGCCTGCCGCATGACCTTCAGGACGTACGGCTTCAGGCGCTCGCGCAGCCGCAGGTACCTCTCCAGGATCGCGCCGGCCTCCTCCCCGTACGACCAGACCTCGTTGGAACCGCCGGTCATCTCCGGGCCCAGCGGCATGCCCGGGTCGCGGAAGCCGTGCAGGCGCATCAGCGGGGACAGCGCGCCGAACTGGAACCAGCGGACCATCACCTCGCGGTAGGCCTCATCGTCCGGGTCGCCGCCGTGGAACCCGCCGATGTCGGTGTTCCACCACGGGATGCCGGACAGCGCGGTGTTGAGGCCGGCCGCGATCTGGCGGCGCAGGGTCGCGAAGTCGGTGCCTATGTCGCCGGACCACAGGGCGGCGCCGTAGCGCTGGCTGCCCGCCCACGCCGAGCGGTTGAGGGTGACGACGTCCCTCTCACCGGCCGCGAGCATGCCCTCGTAGAAGGTGCGGGCGTTGTCGGCCGGGTAGATGTTGCCGACCTCCAGGCCCGGGCCCGCCCAGTAGCGCAGGTTCTCCTGGAAGCCGGGCTTCAGCTCCGGCTCGCAGGCGTCCAGCCAGAACGCCTTGATGCCGTACGGGTCGAGGTAGTTCTCCTTCACCCGTGACCACACGAACTCCCGGGCATCCGGATTCGTGGCGTCGTAGAAGGCGACCTGGACGGTGGAGGCGACCTCCTTGTCGGGCCAGTCGGCGTGCGCCAGGGGGCCGTACTGGGTGCCGATGAAGTAGCCGCGCTGCTCCATCACCGGGTGGTTCTCGCTCAGCGGCGACACGGACGGCCAGACGCTCACGACCAGCTTGATGCCGAGCTCCTCAAGCTCCCGCACCATCGCCGCCGGGTCCGGCCACTCCTTCGGGTCGAACTTCCACTCGCCCAGGTGCGTCCAGTGGAAGAAGTCGCACACGATCGCGTCGATCGGCAGGCCCCGCCGCTTGTACTCCCGGGCCACAGCGAGGAGTTCGTCCTGGGTGCGGTAGCGCAGCTTGCACTGCCAGAAGCCCGCCGCCCACTCCGGGAGCATCGGGGTGCGGCCGGTGACCGCGCTGTACGCGCGCTGCGCCTCGGCCGGGGCACCCGCGGTGATCCAGTAGTCGATCTGGCGGGCGGAGTCGGCCACCCAGCGGGTGCCGTTGCCCGCCAGTTCCACTCGGCCGATCGCCGGGTTGTTCCACAGCAGGGTGTAGCCGCGGCTGGAGGTCAGCACCGGGATGGAGACCTCGGCGTTGCGCTGGACCAGATCGACGACCAGCCCCTTCTGGTCCAGCCGCCCGTGCTGGTGCTGGCCCAGGCCGTACAGCCTCTCGTCGTCGTACGCGGCGAAACGCTGCTCCAGACGGTGGTGGCCGTTGCCGACGGCCGTGTAAAGGCGCGAGCCCGGCCACCAGAAGTGGGCGCGCTCCTCGGCCAGCAGCTCGCCGCCGTCCTCCGTGCGCAGGAAGCGGATCAGGCCCTCGGCGTCCACGTCCACCGTGAGCGCGCCGACCGTGAGCCGCCCCCGCCCCTCCTCGATCTTGACGGTGCTCCCGGCGGCCGGCGGCTGGTCGAGCAGGGCGCCCGGCAGCCCGTCGAGGACCGGACCGCCGAGCCGGGCCCGCACGCGCACGGCGTCCGGCCCCCACGGCTCGATGCGTACGGTCTCCTGACGTCCGCTCCACTCAAGCGCACCGTCCCGCTCACGGAAGGTGCCCACAGTGGGGGAGGACTGGGCGAGGCTGACCTGGGGCTGGTTTTCGGCAGGCTGATTCACGGTGGGGTGCTCCTGGAGGAGTGCAGACAGGAAGGGTGCCTGGAACTTCGGGCGCCGGGAACGGCGGGCGCCCGGGAGGAGTACGGCGTGGGGTGCCCCTGCGGCCGGGGGCGCGAAGCCGTGGTGTCAGGGCGCGGACGGCGCCGGGCCGGTGCTCGCCCGGACCGTGAGCTCCGGTGCGAGCAGCACCACTTCGTCCGTGCCGTGGCCGTCCAGCTTCGCGACCAGCAGTTCGACCGCGCGCCGGCCCATCTCCTGCGCGGGGATGGCGACGGACGTCAGCCGCACCGACGCCTGGGTGGCGACCTGGTCCGGGCAGACGGCGATCACCGAGACGTCCTCGGGGACGGCCCGGCCCTGCTGGCGCAGCAGCGCGAGCAGCGGTTCGACCGCGGACTCGTTCTGCACGACGAACCCGGTGGTCCCCGGCCGCTCGTCCAGGATCCGGGCCAGGGTCACGGCCATCGCGTCGTACCCGCCCTCGCAGGGGCGGTGCAGCGTCCTGAGGCCGAGCTCACGGGAGCGGGACCTGAGGCCGTCGAGCGTGCGCTCCGCGAAGCCGGTGTGCCGTTCGTACACGGCGGGCGCCTCGCCGATGACAGCGATGTCACGGTGGCCGAGGCCCGCGAGGTGCTCGGCGCACAGCGCGCCCGTCGCCCCGAAGTCGAGGTCGACACAGGTCAGTCCGGAGGTGTTGGCGGGCAGGCCGATGAGCACTGACGGCTGGTCCGTCTCACGCAGCAGGGGCAGCCGCTCGTCGTCCAGTTCGACGTCCATGAGGATCATGGCGTCCGCGAGGCCGCTGCCCGTGACCCGGCGCACCGCGTCCGGACCCTCCTCACCGGTGAGCAGCAGGATGTCGTACCCGTGAGCGCGCGCGGTGGTCGCCACCGCGATGGCGATCTCCATCATCACCGGCACGTACATGTCGGTGCGGAGCGGCACCATCAGCGCGATGATGTTCGACTTGTTGCTCGCCAGGGCGCGCGCCCCGGCGTTCGGGTGGTAGCCGAGCTCCCGGATGCTCCGCTCGACCCGCTGCCGGGTGGTGGCGGAGATGGACCGCTTGCCGCTGAGGACATAGCTCACCGTGCTCGCCGACACTCCGGCGTGCTGGGCGACCTCGGCGAGGGTGACCATCCAGCTCTCCAAGCGTGAGTGAAGCGCTTCGACAGTGCGCGCGTCGTGAAGCAGGGGCGTGTAAGGGTGGATCGACAGTAGCTTGACGTGAGTGGGCTGTCCATAGTTTGTCGAAGCGCTTCGATAACCAAAAGGCATTCACCGAGCGGCCAGTCGAGCTCACCGGCCCCTGGGCGGCCACCGAACGGGCGTAACCGAACCGTCCCCCCGGAAGGCCCCCGGGCGCAAGCACTTCGAGGGAGTCGGCCGACTTGACACCGAGACGTACCCGGTGGGCGTCGGCTGAGCGTTTTTCCGCGGCCGGTCGCTGCGCGAGGACTGGTGACCTTGCCCGGATCGGGGTACCAACGATCGAGTAGCACCGGTCAGTAACGTACGCCCGCAAGATCGCCGTACGGCACACGTGGTCGCCGTACGGCCCCTCGAGCGGTGTACGCCCCAAACATCCCGATTCGCGGCGAGGTGAGCCTCATGACCGCACCAACAGCCCCCACTCCCAAGCCGACCAAGCCGACGGTCACCGAGCGTGAGGCCCGCCAGGTCGCGGAGGCCGCGCGCGAGCAGGACTGGCGCAAGCCCAGTTTCGCCAAGGAACTGTTCCTCGGCCGCTTCCGGCTCGACCTCATCCACCCCCACCCGATGCCCGCCGAGGAGGCCGTCCAGCGCGGCGAGGAGTTCCTCGCCAAGCTGCGCGACTTCTGCGAGACGCACATCGACGGCGCCCGTATCGAACGCGAGGCCCGGATCCCCGACGAGACGATCACCGGGCTCAAGGAGCTCGGCGCCTTCGGCATGAAGATCGACACGAAGTACGGCGGTCTCGGCCTCACCCAGGTGTACTACAACAAGGCGCTCGCCCTCGTCGGCTCCGCGAGCCCCGCGATCGGCGCGCTGCTGTCCGCGCATCAGTCGATCGGAGTACCGCAGCCGCTGAAGTTGTTCGGCACGCAGGAGCAGAAGGAGACGTTCCTGCCGCGCTGCGCCCGCACCGACATCTCCGCGTTCCTGCTCACCGAGCCGGACGTGGGCTCCGACCCCGCCCGCCTGGCCACCACGGCCGTCCCCGACGGCGACGACTACGTCCTCGACGGGGTGAAGCTGTGGACCACCAACGGCGTCGTCGCCGACCTGTTGGTCGTCATGGCGCGGGTGCCGAAGTCCGAGGGTCACAGGGGCGGCATCACGGCTTTCGTCGTCGAGTCGGCCTCCGAGGGCATCACCGTCGAGAACCGCAACGCCTTCATGGGGCTGCGGGGCCTGGAGAACGGCGTCACCCGCTTCCACCGCGTGCGCGTCCCGGCGGCCAACCGCATCGGCGAGGAGGGCCAGGGCCTCAAGATCGCCCTGACCACGCTGAACACCGGCCGGCTTTCCCTGCCCGCGATGTGCGTGGGTGCGGGCAAGTGGTGTCTGAAGATCGCCCGCGAGTGGTCGGCGGCCCGGGAGCAGTGGGGCAAACCGGTCGCGCTGCACGAGGCGGTCGGCTCGAAGATCTCCTTCATCGCGGCGACCACCTTCGCCCTGGAGGCCGTCGTCGACCTGTCGTCCCAGATGGCCGACGAGGACCGCAACGACATCCGCATCGAGGCCGCCCTCGCCAAGCTGTACGGCTCCGAGATGGCCTGGCTGATGGCCGACGAGCTGGTCCAGATCCGCGGCGGGCGCGGCTTCGAGACGGCGGAGTCCCTCCGGGCCCGCGGCGAGCGGGGCGTGCCGGCCGAGCAGATGCTGCGCGACCTGCGCATCAACCGCATCTTCGAGGGCTCCACGGAGATCATGCACCTGCTGATCGCGCGGGAGGCGGTCGACGCCCACCTGTCGGTGGCCGGTGACCTGATCGATCCGGAGAAGTCCCTGTCCGACAAGGCGAGGGCGGGCGCGAACGCGGGCGTGTTCTACGCCAAGTGGCTGCCGAAGCTGGTCGCCGGACAGGGGCAGGTGCCGGGCGCGTTCGGGGAGTTCCGCCGGGAGGTCGACCTCTCCGCGCATCTTCGCTACGTCGAGCGCAGCGCCCGCAAGCTGGCCCGCTCCACCTTCTACGGCATGTCCCGCTGGCAGGGCCGCATGGAGACCAAGCAGGGCTTCCTGGGCCGGGTCGTGGACATCGGAGCCGAGCTGTTCGCGATGGCCGCGGCCTGCGTACGCGCCGAGCACCTGCGCAGGACCGGGGACCACGGCCGCGAGGCCTACCAGCTGGCCGACGCATTCTGCCGGCAGTCCCGCATCCGCGTCGACGAACTGTTCGACCGCCTGTGGGCCAACACGGACGACCTGGACCGCAAGGTGGTCAAGGGCGTGCTGACCGGCACGTACGAGTGGCTGGAGCAGGGGGTCGTCGACCCCTCCGGCGACGGCCCGTGGATCGCGGAAGCGGCACCCGGCCCGTCCCGGAAGGAGAACGTCCACCGTCCCATCCGGTGACCGACGGCTACAGGCTGCCCTGGGGCATCAGCCACCGGGTCGGCCGGCCGGTCACCGAAGCGATGGTCTCGAAGTCGTTGCCGTAGTGCAGCACGGTGAGACCCCGCAGCTCGGCGGTCGCGGCGACCAGCAGATCGACCGCGCCCGCCGAGCGGTGCCGGCAGGACACCTTCGCTTCTCCTGCCATGACGGCACCTCCTCCGGAGGGAACGGGCCCGTGCACGCCCACGCATGCCCGACGACGCACCCCTCGGGAGAGGGACGCCCTGTCCGCCCGCCCCCGCCCTACGGCCACAATGGAGGGATGAGCGACAGCCCAGCCCCTCTTGCCGACCCCCATCTCGTCTTCGACCCCGTGGACGGAGTGCGGGACGTCGTGATCCTCGGCTCCACCGGCTCGATCGGCACCCAGGCCATCGACCTCGTGCTGCGCAACCCCGACCGGTTCCGCGTCACCGGGCTCTCCGCCAACGGCGGCCGCGTCGGACTGCTCGCCGAGCAGGCCCACCGCCTGCGCGTGCGCACGGTCGCGGTCGCCCGCGAGGACGTCGTACCGGCCCTGAGGGAGGCCCTGAGCGCACAGTACGGGCCGGGGGAGGCACTCCCCGAGATACTCGCCGGAGCCGACGCGGCCAGCCGGCTCGCCACCTCCGACTGCCACACCGTGCTGAACGGCATCACCGGTTCCATCGGCCTCGCGCCCACCCTCGCCGCCCTCGAGGCGGGTCGCACGCTCGCGCTCGCCAACAAGGAGTCGCTCATCGTCGGCGGCCCGCTGGTGAAGGCCCTGGCCAAGCCCGGCCAGATCATCCCGGTGGACTCCGAGCACGCCGCCCTGTTCCAGGCCCTCGCCTCCGGCACCCGGGCCGATGTGCGCAAACTCGTCGTCACCGCCTCCGGCGGGCCGTTCCGCGGCCGCACGAAGGCGGAGCTCGCGAACGTGACGCCCAAGGACGCGCTCGCCCACCCCACGTGGGCCATGGGCCCGGTCATCACCGTCAACTCCGCGACCCTCGTCAACAAGGGTCTGGAAGTGATCGAGGCGCACCTGCTGTACGACATTCCCTTCGATCGCATTGAGGTTGTCGTACACCCGCAGTCGTATGTCCACTCGATGGTGGAATTCACGGATGGATCGACCCTGGCGCAGGCGACGCCCCCCGACATGCGGGGGCCGATCGCCATCGGACTCGGCTGGCCCGAACGGGTGCCCGACGCAGCACCCGCCTTCGACTGGAGCAAGGCGTCGACCTGGGAGTTCTTCCCGCTCGACACCGAAGCGTTCCCGTCGGTGGGACTCGCCCGGCACGTCGGGCAGCTCGCGGGCACCGCCCCGGCGGTGTTCAATGCGGCCAACGAGGAGTGCGTGGACGCGTTCCTGAACGGCGGCCTGCCGTATCTCGGCATCATGGATACGGTCACACGGGTGGTCGAGGAGCACGGCACCCCTCGTCGGGGAACTTCCCTGACCGTCGCGGACGTCCTCGAAGCGGAGACCTGGGCGCGCGCCCGGGCCAGGGAACTGACGGCGCAGACGGCAACGGCGGAGGCTCGTGCATGACGACCCTGATGATGATCCTCGGCATAGTCGTCTTCGTGGTCGGCCTGCTGTTCTCGATCGCGTGGCACGAGCTCGGGCATCTGTCGACGGCCAAGCTCTTCGGCATCCGCGTGCCGCAGTACATGGTCGGCTTCGGCCCGACCATCTGGTCGCGGCGGAAGGGCGAGACCGAGTACGGCATCAAGGCGGTCCCGCTCGGCGGCTACATCCGCATGATCGGCATGTTCCCGCCCGGCCCCGACGGCCGGATCGAGGCCCGCTCCACCTCGCCGTGGCGCGGGATGATCGAGGACGCCCGGGCGCAGTCCTTCGAGGAGCTCCAGCCCGGTGACGAGACGCGGCTCTTCTACACGCGCAAGCCGTGGAAGCGCGTCATCGTCATGTTCGCGGGCCCCTTCATGAACCTGATCCTCGCCGTGGTGGTCTTCCTCGGCGTGATGATGACCTTCGGCGTCCAGACCCAGACCACCACGGTCTCCAAGATCTCCGACTGCGTCATCCAGCAGAGCGAGGACCGCACCAAGTGCGAGAAGGGCGACCCGGCCGCGCCCGCCCTGGCCGCCGGGCTGAAGCCGGGCGACAAGATCGTCGGGTTCGACGGGAAGCAGGTGAAGGACTGGTCCACCCTCCAGTCCGAAATCCGCGCCAACCCCGGCAAGGACGTCACGATCACCGTCGAGCGCAAGGGGCAGACGGTCGACCTGCACGCCCACCTGATCAAGAACCAGGTCAGCAAGACGGACGGCAACGGCGGCTACGTCGAGGGCAAGTACGTCTACGCCGGCTTCCTCGGCTTCACCCCGGCCACCGGCATCGTGCAGCAGTCCCTCGACCAGTCCGTGCAGCGCATGGGCGACATGATGGAGAACGGCGTCGAGTCGATCGTCTCCCTGCCCGGCAAGATCCCCGGCCTGTGGGACGCGGCCTTCGGCAACGCCCCGCGCCAGCCGGACTCCCCGATGGGCGTGGTCGGCGCGGCCCGGGTCGGCGGCGAGGTCTTCACCCTCGACATTCCGCCGTCCCAGCAGATCGCGATGATGCTCATGCTCGTCGCGGGCTTCAACCTGTCCCTGTTCCTGTTCAACATGCTTCCGCTGCTCCCACTGGACGGCGGGCACATCGCGGGCGCCCTGTGGGAGTCGCTGCGCCGCAACCTGGCCAAGGTGCTGCGCCGCCCCGACCCGGGACCCTTCGACGTGGCGAAGCTGATGCCGGTGGCGTACGTGGTGGCCAGTGTGTTCATTTGCTTTACGATCCTGGTCTTGATCGCAGATCTTGTTAACCCGGTCAAGATCAGCTAGCAAACGGTCGCTTTCTGTTGCGATGGTCATGTGCGTGCTCTTCTCTTGCGTAACTCACGCGAGTGAAGAGCACGCATTTTGCGTACGACGCCGCGCGGCACCTGCCACCGCCGCTGGAACGAGGTCACCGCAGCCGCCACCACATGACCGCCAAAGGCGAAGATCACGAACCAGAGCTGCCGTGTCCGGCCTGCAGTCGCCGTAAACCCACTTGCGGCGGAAGGTGTTCGACACAAGCATCGGGAGCCTTCCCGGCCTGTCGGAGGCACTGTGGGTCTGACCGTTCCTGAGCGACGGATGCTTCTGCAACCACTACGAGACGCCGGAGGTCCGCTACTTGTCGGTTTCGTTCTGCTGAAGATCGCGGAGGCCCTGGTGCCCGCCGCGACCGCGGTCACCATGGCGTTGCTGGTCTCGCGGCTCGACACCAGCAGCAGTGGCGAGGTCTTCGCCGTCGCCTTGGGGCCACTGCTCGCTTTCGGTGCTGTCCTGCTCGCCGGGCATGTGGTCGACGCGCTGGCGGAGCCGCTGCGATTCGTCGCCGAAGCCCGGATGGACGGTGCGCACCGGGCGCACATCGCCCGGCTCGCGGCAGGCAGCCCCACCATCGGCGCCCTGGAGCGGCCGGAGGTCCAAGAGCGGGTTCGGCTGGCCCGCGCCGACCCGGACAACTGGACCGAACGCACTCCTGGACAGGGCGCCTTGGCGCAGCTCGGAGAGTTCGTCCGCATCTTGGGCATCACCGCCTCCTGCCTGGTGCTCGCCCGCTACGCCTGGTGGCTGGTCCCGGTTGTGCTCCTCGCCGCGGTCGCCGCCCGCTCCGTCGGGTACCGGCAGGGCCTGGCCTTCATCCGTCTGTGGCTTGCCGGTGTCTCGCACGGACGTCGCGCCCATATGTGGCAGGAGGTGCTCACCCAGCCGGCGGAGGCGAAGGAGGTGCGTGTCTTCGGTTTCGCCGAGTGGGGGGTGCAACGCGAGCAGCACCACATCCACGGCATGTTCGACCGCGCTTGGGCGGCGGGCGTGCGCGATCTCAACCGGCAGTGGGGCAGACTCGCCCTGACGGTGCTGGGCCTGGCCGCAGCCTATGTGCCGGTGGCCCTGGACGCCGCCCACGGCACGACGACGGTGGCGGTCGAGACCGCTGTGTTCGCGGCGGGCTGGTCGGTGTTCACCGCCCTCGACGGCCTCGACTGGCGCAACCGCCTCGGTGCCCTGCCGGTTCTTCAAGCGGCCCGGAAGCTGGATGAGGAGCTCGGGGCTCCCGCTGCCCCGGCCCATGCGGCGCCCGCAAGCCGACCCGAGGATGCTCCCCTGGTCCGCTTCGAGCAGGTGGAGTTCACCTACCCCGGCACCGAGCGCAAGGTCCTCGACGGTCTGGACCTGGAGATCCGCCCCGGCGAACTGCTGGCCGTCGTCGGCTTGAACGGCGCCGGCAAGTCCACTCTGATCAAGCTGCTCTCCTCGCTGTACGAACCCACCGCCGGCCGGATCACTGCCGACGGCACCGATATCGCCGAGTTCGGGCCGGCCGAGTGGCGCCGCCGGATCTCCGTCGTCTTCCAGGACTTCGTCCGCTACCACCTGACCCTGTCCGACAACGTGACCCTCGGGCAGGCCGACGGCACCGTCCCCGACCTCACCCGTGCCGAAGCCGCCGCCCGGGACGCGGGGCTTGACGAGGTGCTGGCCCGGCTGCCCCACGGCTGGGACACCCCGGTGGCGCGTTCGCGCACCGGCGGGGTGGACCTCTCCGGCGGCCAGTGGCAGCAGGTGGTGCTCGCCCGCGCACTGTATGCCGTACGCAGCGGAGCCCGGCTGCTGGTGCTGGACGAGCCGACGGCGCACCTGGACGTGCGCACCGAGTTCGATGTCTTCTCCCGGCTGGCCGCGCACCGGGGCAGCAGCAGCGTGGTGCTGATCTCCCACCGGCTGTCCACGGTCCGCCAGGCCGACCGCATCGTCGTGCTCGACGGCGGCCGAATCACCGAGTCGGGCACCCATGAGGAACTGATGGCCCTCGGCGGCTCCTACGCCGAGATGTTCGCCATCCAGGCCGAGCGCTTCGGCGCCGGCTTCGACGACCGCATCGAGGACGGAGAGCTTGAGTGAAGCGCTATCTGGCCCTGTGGGCCGAACTCTTCCGACTGTCCTGGCGGAAGGAGCCACGGCTGGTCGGGGGCTTATTGGCGGCCCGGACGGCCTCCGTTGCCGCCGTCGCCGCCTCCGCTCTCTCCTTGCGCGAGGCCGTTGACGCGGCCCTCGCCCACCACGCGGGCCCGGCCGTGGCAGCCGCCCTGGGTGCGGCGCTCACCTACGGTGTCACCTCCCTCCTCCGCGGCGCGACGGGGGGCCTGCGGATCCTGCTGGTGGAAAAGGTCGGGCTGACCGACCTCTTGCAGCAGATCCACCGGGACATCGCCACCGTCGAGGGCCTGGACCACCTGGAGCGTACGGACTTCCTGGACCGCGTCACTGTCGTCCGCAACTCCGCCTGGGGCATCGCCGACAGCCTGTGGGCCTCGGTTGACGCGGTGTTCAACGTCGTGGAGGTGATCGTCGCGCTGGTGCTGCTGGGCACCATGAACCCCTGGCTGCTTTTCCTGCTCGCCTTCGCTGCCGTACCGCTGTGGTTCGACCAGCGCGGTCTGCGGGCGGTGAAGGAGGCCGAGACGGCGACGGCGGAGGCGTTCCGGCTGCAGCGGCATCTGTTCGAACTGGCGACCTCGCCCTCGGCGGGCAAGGAACTGCGAGTGGCGGGATCCGGACCCCAGCTGGCCCGGCTCCAGCAGGAGGCCTGGGACGAGGCGATGCGCGGCCGTGCCAGGGCACGGATCAGCGCCGCGGTGTGGAAGATGTCGGGATGGGGACTGTTCACCGCGGGTTTCGTCGCCGGACTGGCGCTCGTCGCCCACCGGGTGGCGCACGGCCACGGCACGGTCGGTGACATCATGCTCACCGTCGCGGTGGCCAACAACCTGCGTGAGTCCGTGCACTTCGCTGTCGTCCGGGCCACCGACACAGCGAGTGCGAGCCGGCTCATCGAACCGTACCTGTGGTTGCGCGACTGGGTCACGGCCGACCGCGCCCGGGTCCGGGGCGGCGAGAAGGCACCCGAGGTACTGCGCGCGGGCATCGCCTTCGAGAACGTCAGCTATGCCTACCCCGGCACCGACCGGCCAGCCCTGGACGGAGTGGACGTCACCCTGCCCGCGGGCTCGGTGGTCGCGATCGTCGGTGAGTACGGGTCGGGCAAGACGACCCTGGTCAAGCTGCTGGCCAAGTTCTACCGCCCGGACAGCGGCCGCATCACGGTGGACGGAAGGGACCTCGCCGAACTGGACACCGAGGACTGGCGCTCCCGCTCCAGCGCCGCCTTCCAGGACTTCGGCCGCCTGCACACCTCCTTCGCCGAGGCGGTGGGGCTCGGCGACCTCGCCCATGTCGAGGACCGCGAACGCATCGCCGAGGCGGTGCGCGCCGCCGACGCCGAGTCGCTGGTGGCCCGGCTGCCCGACGGGCTGGACAGCCAGCTGGGCCGGGAGTTCGACGGTGTGGACCTCTCCGAGGGCCAGTGGCAGAAGACCGCGCTCGCCCGCGCCTCCATGCGGCCCGATCCGCTGCTGTTCGTCCTCGACGAGCCGACCGCCTCCCTGGACGCACCCAGCGAGGACGCCATCTTCGCCCGCTACATGCAGCGGGCCCGGGACCTGGCCACCCGCACCGGCGCGGTCACCGTGATCGTCTCGCACCGCTTCTCCACGGTCACCGGCGCCGACCTGATCCTGGTCCTGGACCACGGCCGACTCACTGAGGCGGGCACCCACGAGGAACTGGTCCTGCTCGGCGGCCGTTATGCCGACCTGTACTCGATCCAGGCCAACGCCTACGCCTCGACCGGTTGACGCCCCCGGGTGGCCCTGATCGCGGCGAGGACGGCCGCCACACCCGGGACCACCATCGGGTGGACTCCTGGGATGCCGTGTCTCCGCGTCCATGTCCGTGGCGTAATCTCGGAGCCTGGAGCCCGCCGTTTTCCGGGACCGGACCTTGATCCACAACTTGGGGTTGCACAGCAGATGACTGCGATTTCACTCGGCATGCCGTCCGTTCCGACCAAGCTCGCCGAGCGCCGGAAGAGCCGGCAGATCCAGGTCGGACCTGTGGCGGTGGGCGGAGACGCCCCGGTGTCCGTGCAGTCGATGACGACGACCCGTACGTCGGACATCGGCGCCACCCTCCAGCAGATCGCGGAGCTGACGGCGTCGGGCTGCCAGATCGTCCGCGTCGCGTGCCCCACGCAGGACGACGCGGACGCCCTCGCGACCATCGCGAGGAAGTCGCAGATCCCGGTGATCGCGGACATCCACTTCCAGCCGAAGTACGTCTTCGCCGCGATCGAGGCCGGCTGCGCCGCCGTCCGCGTCAACCCGGGCAACATCAAGCAGTTCGACGACAAGGTCAAGGAGATCGCCAAGGCCGCCAAGGACCACGGCACTCCCATCCGGATCGGCGTCAACGCGGGATCCCTGGACAGGCGGCTGCTCCAGAAGTACGGCAAGGCGACCCCCGAGGCGCTCGTCGAGTCCGCCCTGTGGGAGGCGTCCCTCTTCGAGGAGCACGACTTCCGGGACATCAAGATCTCCGTCAAGCACAACGACCCGGTCGTGATGATCGAGGCCTACCGGCAGCTCGCCGCCCAGTGCGACTACCCGCTGCACCTCGGCGTGACGGAGGCCGGTCCCGCCTTCCAGGGCACCATCAAGTCGGCGGTCGCCTTCGGTGCGCTGCTGTCCCAGGGCATCGGCGACACCATCCGCGTGTCCCTGTCCGCGCCTCCGGTCGAGGAGGTCAAGGTCGGCATCCAGATCCTGGAGTCCCTCGGCCTGCGCGAGCGCGGCCTGGAGATCGTCTCCTGCCCGTCCTGCGGGCGCGCCCAGGTCGATGTCTACAAGCTGGCCGAGGAGGTCACCGCCGGCCTCGAGGGCATGGACGTGCCACTGCGCGTCGCGGTCATGGGCTGCGTGGTGAACGGCCCGGGCGAGGCCCGCGAGGCCGACCTCGGCGTCGCGTCCGGCAACGGCAAGGGCCAGATCTTCGTCAAGGGCGAGGTCATCAAGACCGTGCCCGAGTCGAAGATCGTGGAGACCCTCATCGAGGAGGCCATGAAGCTCGCCGAGCAGATGCAGAAGGACGGCGCGGCCTCCGGCGAGCCGTCGGTGTCGGTCGCCGGCTGAGCACCGCTTCTTCTTCCCGGAGTCCCGTCACCCGTCGGTGGCGGGACTCCGTCGTACTTCCGCCCAGACGCCTTTCCCGGGGTTGCGCGGTACGACGCCCCACAGGTCGGCCAGCGCCTCCACGAGCAGCAGCCCGCGTCCGGACTCGTCGTTCGCCGGGTCCTGCGGAGGCCGGGACTCGGGCAGCCGCTCCGTACGGGTGTCGGAGACCTCCAGACGCACCACCTCCGGCGTCTCGGTGAGCCGTACGCGGAAGTCCCGCCCCGGCACATGACCGTGCCTTACGGCGTTGGAGGCCAGCTCGGAGGTGATGAGCGTGACGGTCTCGTTGAGGGGACTGCCGTAGGGGTGCCCCCACTCGTCCAGACGGTGGGAGACCAGGCGCCTGGCGAGCCGCGCCCCGCGCGGAGTGGACGTGAACCGCATGGCGAACTCGTGTGCGGGCGCGGTGCGGTTCTGAATATGCCAGTTGGAGGAGCTTGCCGACTTCATATCGCTCACGGTCGCGCACGGTGCGTAGCGTTGGACAGGGGCACAGCCTGGACCACCGTGGGTTGTACGCGGGAGGGGGGCGTCTGTACGCGCGGTGAGCCGTGACCACGGCTGCGCGAGAGCGGTGAGGGATGCATGAGCGAGGAGCAGGGGACGGGCGTACCGCACATCTTCGGGCGGCAGTTGAAGAGGTTGCGCACGGCAGCGGAGATGGGGCGGGCCGAACTGGGGTCGCGGACGGGCTACTCCGAGTCGACCATCGCGTCGTTCGAGCAGGGGAGGCGGATCCCGTCGGCGGAGTTCATCGCGCGGGCGGACGAAGTGCTCGGGGCGCACGGGGTGTTGCTGGAGTTGGTCGAGGAGATGGAGAGGGCGCAGTATCCGCCGTTTTTTCAGGACGCGGCCAAGTTCGAGAAGGAGGCGGTTGCGTTGCACTTCTTTGCTGTGCAGACGGTCCCCGGTCTGCTCCAGACGCAGGACTATGCGCGCGTGGTTTTCGCCATGCGACGCCCTCCGCTGGACGAGGAGACGATCGAACAGCGCGTGGCGGCGCGACTGGCGCGACAGGCGGTCTTCACACGCAGGCCGATGCCCGTGATCAGCTTTGTGATGGAAGAGGCGATCCTGCGCAAACAATTGGGCGGACCGGTAGTCATGAGGGGGCAGTTGGAGCAGATTCTTCTCATTGGTGAGCAGCCCAACGTGGAGATCCAGGTCATGCCGGACGCGCGCGAGGAGCACGCGGCACTGTCAGGCCGGTTCACCTTGATCGAGACAGCGAAGGGGCGCAGGATCGCTTACGTAGAGGCGTTCAAGAGCAGCCGCCTCTTCACCGACCGCTCGACGGTCAGGGAACTTGACGAGCGATACGGCGTCCTGCGTGCTCAAGCCCTGAATCCGCGCGAATCGCTGGCCCTGGTAGAGAAGATGCTGGGAGACACATGAATGCCGAAGCACTGTCCGAGCTCGCGTGGTTCAAGAGCAGCTACAGCGACGGCGAAGGCGGCGAGTGCGTCGAGGTGGCCACCTGCCCCACCACCATCCACGTCCGCGACTCCAAGCATACCCCCGAAACCGGTCCCACCCTCATGATCCCCTCCGCGTCCTGGGAGGCGTTCATAGGGTTCACCGCTCGGCAGTGAGTCACGGCCGTCCCAAAAGCCACAGCAGACCCCCACCGGGCGGCACCGTCCAGGCGCGGCAGGTACAGTGCGGAGATCAGCAGACCCAAGGGTGAGGCTCCCGCACGTGTTGACGCAGACGACCACCCGGGTCCTCGAACCGAGTGACCTGGACGCCGCACTCGCCGTCCTCGACCGCGACCCCGTCGCGAACGCCTTCGTGACGTCCCGCGTCCATGTCGCGGGCCTCGATCCCTGGCGCCTCGGCGGGGAGATGTGGGGCTGGTACGAGGACGGCATGCTGACCTCGCTGTGCTACGCCGGCGCCAACCTCGTCCCGATCTGCGCCACCCCGCGCGCGGTGCGGGCCTTCGCCGACCGCGCCCGGCGCACCGGCCGCCGCTGCTCCTCGATCGTCGGCCCCGCCGAGTCCACCGCCCGGTTGTGGCGGCTGCTGGAGCCCAGCTGGGGCCCCGCCCGCGAGGTCCGAGCCCACCAGCCGCTCATGGTCACCGACCGCATGCCCGAGGGCATCGCCCCCGATCCGCACGTCCGCCGCATCCGCAAGGACGAGATGGAGACGATCATGCCGGCGTGCGTGGCGATGTTCACCGAGGAGGTCGGCGTCTCACCGCTGGCGGGCGACGGAGGGCTGCTCTACCAGGCACGGGTCGCCGAACTCGTCGGCGCCGGCCGCTCCTTCGCCCGCCTCGACGACAGCGGCAGGGTCGTCTTCAAGGCGGAGATCGGCGCCGCGACCCCACTGGCCTGCCAGATCCAGGGGGTGTGGGTGGCCCCCGAGTACCGGGGGACGGGCCTGGCCGCACCGGGTATGGCGGCGGTGCTGCGCTACGCGCTGACCGATGTGGCCCCGGTGGTGAGCCTGTACGTCAACGACTTCAACACCCCCGCGCGGCGGACGTACCACAGGGTGGGATTCCAGGAGGTCGGGGCGTTCATGAGCGTCCTGTTCTGAGCGCGGCGCAGGGGTCCCGGGCGCTGCGGGGAGTCACAGACGGCCCGCAGCCGAACACCGTCGCGTACCCCTGTAGGCTCACGACCATGCCTCGTACCGTCGACGACGTCGTGATCGGCCCCCTGGACCTGTCCGCCCGTGTCGACGAGGCGCTCGCCGTCCAGGCCCTCGCGTTCGGGCTGGGCGCCGACGAGGTCGCCGTACGCCGCCAGATCGTGCTGCGGCACATGACCTACCCGGCAGCCCGCGCGTTCGGCGCCACCACCGCGGACGGACGGCTCGTCGGGTTCGTGTACGGCATGCCCAACGACCGTGCGCACTGGTGGTCCACCGTCGTCGAACCGTATCTGCGCGCCCAGGGCCACGACGACTGGCTCGACGACTCGTTCGTGATCACCGAGCTGCACGTCCACCCCCGGTACCAGAACCGCGGCATCGGCCGCGCCCTGATCACCACCATCACGGACGGCGCCACCGAACCCCGCTCGATCCTCTCCGCGATCGACACCGACAGCCCGGCCCGCGGCCTGTACCACTCGCTGGGCTATGTGGATCTCGCGCGGCAGGTCCTCTTCCCCAGCGCGCCGAAACCGTACGCGGTGATGGGCGCCCCGCTGCCCCTGCGACGCCGTTAACGGATTTCCACCCGCACGGCAAGCCCGGCTAACCTCCTAGCCATCACCCTTACGCGGCAGGAGTACCAGAACCATGGCCAACGCACCGGTCCAGCGCATGTCCCAGTTGATGGCGAAGACGCTGCGCGACGACCCGGCCGACGCCGAGGTCCTCAGCCACAAGCTGCTGGTCCGCGCGGGCTACGTCCGCCGCACGGCCGCCGGTGTGTGGACCTGGCTGCCGCTCGGCAAGAAGGTCCTCGCCAACGTGGAGCGGATCGTCCGCGAGGAGATGGACGCCATCGGCGCCCAGGAGGTGCTGCTGCCCGCCCTGCTGCCCCGCGAGCCCTATGACGCGACCGGCCGCTGGGACGAGTACGGCGCCGAGCTGTTCCGCCTGAAGGACCGCAAGGGCGGCGACTACCTGCTCGGTCCCACCCACGAGGAGATCTTCACCCTGCTGGTGAAGGACCAGGCGTCCTCGTACAAGGACCTGCCGGTGATCCTCTACCAGATCCAGACCAAGTTCCGTGACGAGGCCCGGCCCCGCGCGGGCATCCTGCGCGGCCGTGAGTTCCTGATGAAGGACTCGTACTCCTTCGATCTGGAGGACGAGGGCCTCGCCCGGTCCTACGCCCTGCACCGCCAGGCCTACCAGCGCGTCTTCGAGCGCCTCGGCCTCGACTACCGGATCGTCGCCGCGACCGCGGGCGCCATGGGCGGTTCCAAGTCCGAGGAGTTCCTCGCCCCCGCCGGCGCCGGCGAGGACACCTTCGCGGACTGCCCGAACTGCGACTTCGCCGCCAACACCGAGGCGATCACCTACGCGCTCCAGCCGGTCGACGCCTCCGGCGTCCCGGCCGCCGAGGAGATCCCCACCCCCGACACCCCCACCATCGAGACCCTCGCCGCCTTCCTCGGCGTCCCGGCCTCGGCCACCCTGAAGAACCTCCTCGTCAAGGTCGACGGCGAGATCGTCGCCGTCGGCGTCCCCGGCGACCGCGAGGTCGACATGGGCAAGGTCGAGGCGCACTTCGCCCCGGCCGTCGTCGAGATGGTCACCGAGGCCGACTTCGCGGGCCGGCCCGACCTCGTCCGCGGCTACGTCGGTCCGCAGGGCCTGGAGAAGGTCCGCTACATCGCCGACCCGCGCGTGGCTCCGGGCACCGCGTGGATCACGGGCGCCAACAAGGAGCAGACCCACGCCCGGAACGTGGTCGCCGGCCGCGACTTCGAGGTCGACGAGTACGTGGACGTCGTGGTGGTGCAGGAGGGCGACCCCTGCCCGAAGTGCGGCACCGCGCTCAAGCTGGACCGCGCCATCGAGATCGGCCACATCTTCCAGCTCGGCCGCAAGTACGCCGACGCCCTCAAGCTCGACGTCCTCGGCCAGAACGGCAAGCCGGTCCGCGTCACCATGGGCTCCTACGGCATCGGCGTCTCCCGCGCGGTCGCCGCGCTCGCCGAGCAGACCGCCGACGAGCAGGGCCTGTGCTGGCCCAAGGAGGTCGCCCCGGCCGACGTGCACGTGGTGGCCGCCGGCAAGGCCCTGCAGACCGAGCTGGCGCTCGACGTCTCCGAGAAGCTGTCGGCGGCCGGTGTCCGCGTGCTGGTGGACGACCGGGCCGGCGTCTCGCCGGGCGTGAAGTTCACCGACGCCGAACTGATCGGCGTGCCGCAGATCCTGGTGGCGGGGCGTCGCGCCGGCGAGGGCGTCGTCGAGCTCAAGGACCGCCGGACGGGCGAGCGCGAGGAGCTCACGGTGGACGAGGCGATCGCCCGCCTCACCGCCTGATCCGCGCGTCAGGGCGCCCGCCACGGCCGACCAGCCCATGGCGGGCGTCACCTGTCCCTACTGGACGGGCAGGTGCGTCCGGCAAGATGAGGCCCGCACGCCAAGCATCTGCGGACCTGTATCACCCGGAGGACGCCCGTGTCCGACACGACCGGCCGGCACCAGTTCCGGTTCGGCCCCGCCCGGTTGCGGCAGGGGCGTACCCGGCCACCGGCAGGAGCCGCACCCACCGTGCCGGCGCCGTACAGCAGTGGCCTGCGGCCACCGGCGGTCGAGGCCCGTGGGCTGCGGGTCGTCCGTGGCGGCCGGGAGGTGCTCCGCGGCCTCTCGTTCACCGTGCCCCGAGGCACGGTCACCGGCCTGCTGGGCCCTTCCGGCTGCGGCAAGACCACACTCATCCGCAGCATCGTCGGCACCCAGATCACCGCGTCCGGTACGGTCACCGTCCTGGGTGAGCCGGCCGGATCCCGGCGGCTGCGCGGACGCGTCGGCTACGCCACCCAGACCCCGGCCCTCTACCCCGACCTCACGGTCGCTGAGAACCTGCGCTACTTCGCCGCGTTGCTGCATGCCGAACCGGACGTCGAACGCGTCATCGCCGCCACCGACCTGGAGCGGCAGCGCGACCAGGCGGTCGGCTCCCTCTCGGGCGGCCAGCGGATGCGTACCGGCATAGCCGCCGCTCTGCTCGGCGGCCCGCCGCTGCTGGTTCTCGACGAGCCCACCGTCGGCCTCGACCCCGTTTTGCGCAACCAGCTCTGGCAGCTCTTCCGCACCCTGGCGGCGGACGGCACCACGCTGCTGGTGTCCAGCCACGTCATGGAAGAGGCCGGGCGTTGCGGACGGCTGCTGCTGATGCGCGACGGCCTGCTCCTCGCCGACGACACCCCCGACGCGCTGCGCGACCGCACCGGCACCGTCGACCTGGAGCAGGCGTTCCTCCGCCTGGTAGAAGACGTCGCGCCTCGCGAGACCCGGCACCACGGGACCCAGCCCCACGAGGACGAGGAGACCGGGCCGTGATGACCTCGGCGAGCCGCGCCACCACGCGCCGCATCCTGCGCCAGCTGCGTCACGACCCGCGCACGGTGGCCCTGCTGCTGCTCGTCCCGGTCCTGCTCGTGGTCCTGCTGCGCTACATGTTCGACTCGGCGGCCGCCTTCGACCGGGTCGCCCCCGCGTTGCTCGGCATCTTCCCGTTCATCGTCATGTTCCTCGTCACCTCGGTGACGACCCTGCGCGAGCGCACCTCGGGGACGCTGGAGCGGCTGATGACCATGCCGCTGAGCAAGCTGGACCTGCTGACCGGTTACGCCTGCGCCTTCGGTCTGCTCGCGGTGGTCCAGGCGCTGGCGGTCACCGGGGTGAGCCTGCGGCCGCTGGGGCTGACGGTGTCCGGGTCGACGGCCGTGTTGCTGACGGTCGCGGTGCTGGACGCCCTGCTCGGCACGGCGCTGGGGCTGTTCGTCTCGGCCTTCGCCCGGACGGAGTTCCAGGCCGTGCAGTTCATGCCTGCTGTGGTCTTCCCGCAGCTGCTGCTGTGCGGGCTGTTCGTCCCCCGGGCGCACATGGCGCAGCCGCTCCGCTGGGCCTCGGACATCCTCCCGCTCTCCTACGCCGTCGACGCCCTGGACCGGGCCGCCGCGGGCACCACCGGCACGGCCGACCTCGTCCGGGACCTCACGGTGATCGCCGGTTCCGCCCTGGCCGCCCTGGCGCTCGCGGCCGCCACCCTTCGTCGGCGCACCCCCTGACGCCCGGTCGGCGGGCGTCGCGACCCGATCACCTCTGCGGGTGGGGCCGACGGCGCACGGCCTTCGGCAGTCCTCGGCCGATCCGGGCCAGATTGATCCCGTAACCGACGCCGAAGGCGTGCGGCGTGAGGAACGCGTCGCTGTCGGGGTCCCAGTACTCGCGGACGACCTTGCCCAGAGTGGGCCTGCGGAAGTCGTACGGCAGCCCGGCGACGCGGCCGGTCCAGGTGCGCGCCGACGCCGGCCTGCGCAACTGCTGCGCAACGGCAGCGGCGGTGGCCGCGCCTGCCGCGAGGACGACCAGGGTGCTCAGCGTTCTTCTCCTCATGGCGAGACCGTACGCCGCCGGCCGCGCGAGGGGCCGAGACGAAAGGCGCTCCGCTCAGGGCCGTTCGGGCCTTCGGTACGGCTGACCGGGGCGGGCGAGGGGGCTGTCGGCCCGCCTCGTCTAGAGCCAGGTCGCGAACTCCAGCAACAGCTCAGCGTCCCCCGGGCGGCCCACCCGGCGCGCCCGTACCCCCGACTCCACCGCCCGGAACAGCGTCCAGCCGCGCAGCCGCTCCTGGTCCAGGTCCAGGGACTCCGCGAGCCGTTTCACCCGGCGGCGGGTGATCGCCGCTCCGGAGGGCGCCGCGATCAGGTCCTCCACACGGTCGCGCACCAGCCTCGCCAGGTCGAAGGCGCACTCGCCGACCACCGGGTCCGGACCCACCGCGAGCCACGGCATCCGCTCCCCGGCGAGGATCTTGCTCTGCCGGAAGGTGCCGTGCAGCAGCCGCTCCTCGGGCGGGGCGGCGAGCAGCTGCTCACGGGCGGCCAGCGCAGCCTCGACCAGCGGCGCGGCCTCCGGGTCCGTCTCCGCGCTCCTGCGCATCGCCTCGGCCTGTCGTCCCGTGCGTGCGGCCACCGTCTCGAAGGAGTGGGCGGCGGGCGGCTCGACCCACAGCCGCCGCAGCGTGCCGGCCGCCTCCAGCAGGGCCTTCGCCTCCGGCAGCGACCGCACGGACATCTCCGGGTGCAGGCGCTCCAGCAGCAGCACGCCCTCCCCGGCGTCCGAGGTGTCCGGGGCGTCCACGTCCAGGAGCCGTACGGCCCCGAAGCCCTCCCACCGCCCGAGCGCGGCACGCTCGCTGCCCGGGCGGGCCCAGGGCGGTACCAGCTTCAGCACGGCGGGAGTCCCGTCGGCCTGCCGCACCAGCAGCACCAGGCTGCTGCGGCCGCCCGGCGCCTGCACCCGCTCCACGGTCAACTCGCGTAGACCGACGGCCTGCCGGATCAGCTCCGGGAGCCGGCCCAGCCAGTCGGCGCCACCGTCCCGCTGCGTCTCGCCGAGCGCCCTCACCAGGCGCTGCGGCGGTTCGAAAGCCATGCGCGAGTTGTTCCCTTCCAGGTCGGCTTCGCACGCGTACGGTCGAGTGCGTACGCGTCAGGTTCGCGGTGTCGCCGACGGGGTGGGGGTGGCCGCCGCCCGCTCGGCGAGACCAGGGAAGGCTACGCTCTCGCCGCTCCAGCGCACCGCCCGCACCGCGGCTTCCCGCAGAGCCCCGGCGGCGAAGCCGCGCCGCGCACCCGTCGAGGCCCGCACGAGATCCGAGTACACCCCGGCCACCCGCTCCTCCAGCTCGGCGGCCAGCCGCACGGCGGCGGCGGAGTCGGGCACCGGGAACGGCAGCGCGTACCCGGCCGCGGCGGCGTCCGGCGTGCCGCCCAGGTCCCGTACCGCCCGGGCCAGTTCGTCCCGCCGGGCGCGGTGGGCGTCGTAGGCGGCCAGCGCCTCCGCCCGCCGCGCCTGCTCGATGCGGCCGCCGACGACGCCGTAGCCGTACACGGCGGCGTGTTCGGCGCGCAGGGCGGCGCGCAGAGCCGTCAGCTCGTCGCTCACGGGCGTCGGAGTGCCGGTGCTGCTCGTGCTCACTTTCCGCCCTCCGTCAGCAGGTACGCGTGCGCGGCCCCGGCCGCGGCCACGGACGCCATCAGCCGTGCCAGCTCGCCCGGCACCTCCAGCAACGCCCTGCCGCGCCGGTCGGCCAGGGCGCGCTCCGCCGCGGCCAGACCGGCCAGTGCGGACTTGGCGTCCGCCGGTACGGGGGAGGCGGAGGCCGAGGGGGAGGGGGAGGCGGAGGCGCCGGCCGAGCGGCGGAGGGGGACGCCGGGCGCCGCCCCGCCGCCGAACGCCTGTGCGTGCCGGACGACCTCCGCCCGCAGTGGCCGCAACCGTGCCGCCAGTTCCGGATGGGCGTCGATGACCGCCGCGTACCGCGCCGCCAGTGCCTCGCTGTCCCGGGCCGCACGCGCGCGCGTGCCGGTCGGCTGCCGCCGGGCCGCCGCCCGGGGCGCCCGAATCGGAGGCGCCGGAACAGCCCGCCAGCAGCGCCGCACCCGCGGCCGAGGCGAACAGGCTCCTTCTGCGCAGCGGGGCGCGTGCAGGCGGGGGGAGGGGCACGGCAGACCGTCCTCGGAGGCTTCGGTACGAACGGATGGGCGGGACCCCAACGGATGGGCGGGAGCCCGATGATCACCGTACCCGCGTACCCCGCCCGTGCCTGCCATCGGCTCGGGTCGACAGCGCGCACGCACGCGTGGCGCCCGCCGGACCGCCGTTCGCCGTGCGGCCCAGGTGGACGGCATCACCCCCCTGGACCGGATACCCTTTGACCTGACAGCGACCATCCCACAACAGCACACGCGGCCGAGGAGTCACCCGGATGAGCACCACCCAGAGCGAGAGGCTGCGAGAACTTCTGGAACCGCTCGTCACATCCCAGGGGCTCGATCTCGAGGAGATCGCGGTGGACGCCGTCGGGCGCAAGCGTGTGCTGCGCGTCGTCGTCGACTCCGACACCGGTGCCGACCTGGACCAGATCGCCGATGTGAGCCGCGCGCTCTCGGCGAAGCTCGACGAGACGGACGCGATGGGCGAGGGCGAATACACCCTCGAGGTCGGAACCCCGGGCGCGGAGCGCCTCCTCCAGGAACACCGGCACTACGTACGGGCCCTGGGCCGGCTGGTGAGGTTCCAGTTGGCGGAGGGCGGAGAACTGGTCGCCAGGATTCAGCAGGTCGACGACGACGGTGTCGACCTCGAGGTGCCCGGTGTGAAGGGCCGCAAGGCCACCCCCCGCAGACTCGCCTTCCCGGACATCGCCAGGGCGCGGGTCCAGGTGGAGTTCAGCCGCAAGGACACGAAGGACATGAAGGAAGAGGAGGAGGCGTAGCCGTGGACATCGACATGAGTGCCCTGCGGGGCTTGGTACGGGAGAAGGAGATCTCCTTCGACCTGCTGGTCGAGGCGATCGAGTCGGCCCTCCTCATCGCCTACCACCGCACCGAGGGAAGCCGCCGCCACGCGCGCGTCGAGCTCGACCGGGAGACCGGCCATGTGACCGTGTGGGCGAAGGAGGATCCCGAGGATCTTCAGGAGGGGCAGGAGCCGCGCGAGTTCGACGACACCCCGTCGGGCTTCGGCCGCATCGCCGCCACCACCGCCAAGCAGGTCATCCTGCAGCGTCTGCGCGACGCCGAGGACGACGCGACGCTCGGCGAGTACGCGGGCCGCGAGGGCGACATCGTCACCGGAGTGGTCCAGCAGGGCCGCGACCCGAAGAACGTGCTCGTCGACATCGGCAAGCTCGAGGCCATCCTGCCGGTACAGGAGCAGGCGCCGGGGGAGACGTACGAACACGGCAAGCGCATCCGCTCGTACGTCGTCCGGGTGGCGAAGGGCGTACGCGGTCCGTCCGTCACTCTTTCGCGCACCCACCCCAATCTGGTGAAGAAGCTGTTCGCGCTCGAGGTGCCGGAGATCGCCGACGGCTCCGTGGAGATCGCCGCGATCGCCCGTGAGGCCGGTCACCGTACGAAGATCGCCGTCAGGTCCACCCGTTCGGGTCTGAACGCCAAGGGCGCCTGCATCGGCCCCATGGGCGGCCGTGTGCGCAACGTCATGGGCGAGCTGAACGGTGAGAAGATCGACATCGTCGACTGGTCCGACGACCCGGCCGAGATGGTGGCGAACGCCCTGTCCCCGGCCCGTGTCACCAAGGTGGAGGTCGTGGACCTCGCGGCCCGCTCCGCGCGCGTGACGGTCCCCGACTACCAGCTGTCGCTGGCGATCGGCAAGGAGGGGCAGAACGCCCGTCTGGCGGCCCGGCTGACCGGCTGGCGGATCGACATCCGCCCCGACACCGAACAGCCCGCCGAGAGGCCGGCCTGAGGCGCGTGACCTCGGCCGGGAATAGATCCCGGCCGTGCGACGCTGAGATCACGACAGTTTTGTGTGCAGCAGCTGTTCGACTCTTGCCCCGAAGGGGTGAGGTCGCCGCGGGGAGGTAGACTTAACCGTGTCTGGCCGGACGCACGCCGGAGCATGCCCTGAACGCACCTGTGTGGGGTGCCGGGAGCGAGCGGCCAAGATCGAACTGCTGCGCACCGTGGCGGTCGAGGACGCCTGCGTCCCCGATCCTCGCGGTACGCTGCCCGGCCGGGGTGCGTACGTGCACCCCGCACTGTCCTGTTTCGACCTGGCGGTCCGCCGCCGGGCGTTCCCACGGGCGCTCCGCGTCCCGGGTCCGCTCGACACAAAAGCGTTGCGCCAGTACGTCGAGCAGGAAGACAGTTGTCAGCAGCACCCAGCTGGGCAGGCAACACCGTAAGACGTGCCGCACGGATCCCTGTGCGGTCCTGGTACCTCGCGAGTCGAAAGCAGGTCGAGATTGCGATGAGCACTCGATGAGTACGCGATGAGTACGCCCATGAACTAGCGACGGTCCGGCTTCAACCCGGACCTCAAAGGAGCGAAGTGGCTAAGGTCCGGGTCTACGAACTCGCCAAGGAGTTCGGTGTGGAGAGCAAGGTCGTCATGGCCAAGCTCCAGGAACTCGGTGAATTCGTCCGTTCGGCGTCTTCGACCATCGAAGCGCCCGTAGTACGCAAGCTGACCGACGCCCTCCAGCAGGGCAACGGCGGTGGCGCGAAGTCCGCCGCCCCGCGCAAGGCCTCCCCGGCGAAGCCGGCCGCGCCCTCCCCGGCGCAGGCCGCACGTCCGGCTGCCCCGCGTCCGGCGGCCCCCAAGCCCCCGGCCGCCGAGAAGCCCGCGGCTCCGGCCCCGGGTCCGCGCCCGACGCCGGGCCCCAAGCCCGCGCCGCGGCCCGCCCCGGCGTCCCCGGCTCCGGGTGCCCCGGAGTTCACGGCACCTCCGGCGGCTCCGGCCGCCCCCAGCCCGCGCCCGGGTGCTCGTCCCGGCGCCCCCAAGCCCGGCGCACGTCCGGCCGCGCCCGGTCAGGGGCAGGGCCAGGGCGGTGCCCAGGGCGCTCGTCCCGGCGCCCCGCGTCCGGGTGGCACCGGCGCGCGTCCGGGTGCCCGTCCGGCCGGTCCGCGTCCGGGTAACAACCCCTTCACCTCCGGTGGCTCCACCGGCATGGCGCGCCCGCAGGCGCCCCGTCCGCAGGGCGCGCGTCCGGGTGGTCCCGGCGCTCCCGGCGGCGGTCCGCGTCCGCAGGCCGCGGGCCAGGGCGGTCCCCGTCCGCAGGGTGCGGCCGGTGGCGGTCCGCGTCCGCAGGCTCCGGGCGGTCCGCGCCCGACCCCGGGCTCGATGCCGCGTCCGCAGGGCGGTCCCCGTCCCGGCGGCGGCCCCGGCGGCCCGCGTCCGAACCCCGGCATGATGCCGCAGCGTCCCGCTGCGGGCCCGCGTCCCGGCGGCGGCCCCGGCGGCCGCGGTCCCGGTGGCGGCGGTCGTCCCGGTGGCGGCGGCGGTCGTCCGGGTGGCGGCGGCTTCGCCGCCGTCCGGGTGGCGGTGGCGGCGGCTTCGCCGGCCGTCCTGCCGGTCCCGGTGGCGGTGGCGGCGGTTTCGCCGGTCGTCCGGGTGGTCCCGGTGGCGGTGGCGGCGGTGGCCGTCCCGGCTTCGGTGGCCGTCCCGGCGGTCCCGGTGGCCGTGGTGGCACTCAGGGCGCCTTCGGTCGCCCGGGTGGTCCCGCGCGTCGTGGCCGCAAGTCGAAGCGGCAGAGGCGCCAGGAGTACGAGGCCATGCAGGCCCCGAGCGTCGGCGGCGTGATGCTGCCGCGTGGCAACGGCGAGACCATCCGTCTCTCCCGCGGCGCGTCGCTCACGGACTTCGCGGAGAAGATCAACGCCAACCCGGCGTCCCTCGTCGCGGTCATGATGAACCTCGGCGAGATGGTCACGGCCACGCAGTCCGTCTCCGACGAGACGCTGCAGCTCCTCGCCGACGAGATGAACTACACGGTTCAGATCGTCAGCCCCGAGGAGGAGGACCGCGAGCTGCTCGAGTCCTTCGACATCGAGTTCGGTGAGGACGAGGGCTCCGAGGAGGACCTGGTCGTCCGTCCGCCGGTGGTGACCGTCATGGGTCACGTCGACCACGGTAAGACCCGACTGCTCGACGCCATCCGCAAGACGAACGTCATCGCGGGCGAGGCCGGCGGCATCACCCAGCACATCGGTGCCTACCAGGTCGCGACCGAGGTCAACGACGAAGAGCGCAAGATCACCTTCATCGACACCCCGGGTCACGAGGCGTTCACCGCCATGCGTGCGCGTGGTGCGAAGTCGACCGACATCGCGATCCTGGTCGTCGCGGCCAACGACGGCGTCATGCCGCAGACGGTCGAGGCGCTCAACCACGCCAAGGCGGCCGACGTGCCGATCGTGGTCGCGGTCAACAAGATCGATGTCGAGGGTGCCGACCCGACCAAGGTGCGCGGTCAGCTGACCGAGTACGGCCTGGTGGCCGAGGAGTACGGCGGCGACACCATGTTCGTCGACATCTCCGCCAAGCAGGGTCTGCACATCGACTCGCTGCTGGAGGCCGTGATCCTCACGGCCGACGCCTCGCTCGACCTGCGGGCCAACCCGAACCAGGACGCGCAGGGCATCTCGATCGAGTCCCGCCTCGACCGCGGCCGTGGTGCCGTGGCGACGGTCCTCGTCCAGCGAGGCACGCTGCGGGTCGGCGACACGATGGTCGTGGGCGACGCCTACGGCCGGGTCCGCGCCATGCTCGACGACAACGGCAACAACGTCGCCGAGGCCGGCCCGTCGACGCCGGTCCAGGTCCTGGGCCTGACCAACGTCCCGGGTGCGGGTGACAACTTCCTGGTGGTCGACGAGGACCGTACGGCCCGTCAGATCGCCGAGAAGCGTGCCGCCCGTGAGCGCAACGCGGCCTTCGCGAAGCGCACGCGCCGCGTGTCGCTGGAGGACCTGGACAAGGTGCTCAAGGCCGGCGAGGTCCAGCAGCTGAACCTGATCATCAAGGGTGACGCTTCTGGTTCCGTCGAGGCCCTGGAGTCCTCCCTGCTCCAGCTGGACGTCGGCGAAGAGGTCGACATCCGCGTCCTGCACCGCGGCGTCGGTGCGGTCACGGAGTCCGACATCGACCTGGCGATGGGCTCCGACGCCATCGTGATCGGCTTCAACGTCCGCGCGGCCGGCCGCGCGGCGCAGATGGCCGAGCGCGAGGGTGTGGACGTCCGGTACTACTCGGTCATCTACCAGGCGATCGAGGAGATCGAGGCGGCCCTCAAGGGCATGCTCAAGCCGGAGTTCGAAGAGGTCGAGCTGGGTACGGCGGAGATCCGCGAGGTCTTCAAGTCGTCCAAGCTGGGCAACATCGCCGGTGTCCTCATCCGCTCGGGCGAGGTGCGCCGCAACACCAAGGCCCGCCTCATCCGCGACGGCAAGGTGGTCGCGGAGAACCTCACCATCGAGGGCCTGCGTCGCTTCAAGGACGACGTCACCGAGATCCGCGAAGGCTACGAGGGTGGTATCAACCTCGGAAACTTCAACGACATCAAGGTCGACGACGTCATCGCGACGTACGAGATGCGCGAGAAGCCGCGGGCGTAAGCCCGGGCTCACCGCCGGCCGACGGAACCACGGTTCTGTCGGCCGGCGGTCGCGTGCAGCCGGGCGGTGAGGGGTTTTCGCCCCCGCCGCCCCTTCCCTTCCCGACCCTGGGGGCTGCCGCCCCCAGCCCCGCTGTGGCCCTCGCGGCCTGGTCCTCGGACTCTCCCGGGCTCTTCGAGCAGGGGGCCCTGAATTCTGAATTCGGCCCCCTCCGGCGTTTGAGGAGCGGGGGTCCGGCGGTCGGCCCCCGGGACAGGGCCTGGGGATCGGCGGCCGACCCCTGGGACAGACCTGGGGCGAAGCCTCAGCGGCTTTACCGAGCGTGCTCCGTGAGCGGGTGCCGGGGACTAGTCCCCCGCCCGAGTACGGAGCGCGAAGCCCCGCCCGGGTCCCAGGCGGAGCCCTGGTGGCTTGCAGGGCGGTGCCCCGGCGGGACGCTGTCCCCGTCAGGGTCTGTGGCGGAGCTGTGGCGGGATGCTGTCCGCGTCAGGGTCTGTGGCGGAGTCGTGGCGGGATGCTGTCCGCGTCAGGGTCTGTGGCGGAGTCGTGGCGGGATGCTGTCCGCGTCAGGGTCTGTGGCGGGATGCTGTCCGCGTCAGGGTCTGTGGCGGGTCGCGGCGGGTTGCAAGGAGGGCGGCGGTGCCCCGTGAGGGGTGCTGGGGACCTGGTCCCCGTGTGGGTCCGGGGCGGAGCCCCGGTGGGGTTGAAGGGGCGGAGCCCCTGGAGGACGGGAAGGGTAAGGGCGGCGGGGGCGAGAACAATCCCGTCGAGTGGCCCGCAGGGTTCGTTGTACGGTTTTCGTGTCCCTGCCCGCTCCGACGGCAGGGCCACCGATCCCGTACCGGCGGGTCATCCGGACACACATGTACGTGGGGACCCTGTCCTTCGACCTCCTCCTGGGCGACGTACGGTCGCTGAAGGAGAAGCGTTCCGTCGTCCGCCCGATCGTCGCCGAGCTCCAGCGCAAGTACGCGGTGAGCGCCGCGGAGGTGGACCACATGGATCTCTACCGGCGGGCCGTCATCGGGCTCGCGGCGGTCTCCGGTGACGCGGGGCACCTGACCGACGTACTCGACCGGTGCGAGCGGCTGGTCGCCGGACGCCCCGAGGTGGAGCTGCTGTCCGTCAGACGGCGCCTCCACGGCGATGACGACTGACGACTGACCGAAGAACACAGACAGGAAAGACAGGGAGACGGACCAGTGGCCGACAACGCGCGGGCTAAGAGGCTGGCGGACCTCATCCGAGAGGTGGTGGCCCAGAAGCTGCAGCGCGGGATCAAGGACCCGCGGCTCGGCTCGCACGTCACCATCACGGACACCCGGGTGACGGGCGATCTGAGGGAGGCGACCGTCTTCTACACCGTGTACGGGGACGACGAGGAGCGGAAGGCCGCCGCGGCCGGCCTGGAGAGCGCCAAGGGCATCCTGCGCTCCGAGGTGGGACGCGCCGCCGGCGTGAAGTTCACCCCGACCCTCACCTTCGTCGCGGACGCCCTCCCGGACACCGCCCGGACGATCGAGGACCTCCTCGACAAGGCGCGCGCCTCCGACGCGAAGGTGCGCGAGGCGGCCACGGGCAAGTCGTTCGCCGGTGAGGCCGACCCGTACCGGAAGCCCGGCTCCGACGACGAGACGGACGACACCGCCGAATGACCCAGCAGCACACCACGCCCGACGGCCTCGTCATCGTCGACAAGCCGTCGGGCTTCACTTCGCACGACGTCGTCGCCAAGATGCGCGGGATCGCCAGGACCCGTCGCGTCGGCCACGCCGGCACCCTCGACCCGATGGCGACCGGCGTCCTCGTCCTCGGCGTGGAGAAGGCCACCAAGCTCCTCGGCCACCTCGCACTCACCGAGAAGGAGTACGTGGGCACCGTCCGCCTCGGGCAGACGACGGTCACCGACGACGCCGAAGGGGAGGTCACCTCCTCCACCGACGCCTCCAAGGTCACCCGGGACGCCATCGACGCCGGGATCGCCAAGCTGACCGGCGACATCATGCAGGTGCCGTCCAAGGTCAGCGCCATCAAGATCAACGGCGTACGGTCGTACAAGCGGGCCCGGGACGGCGAGGACTTCGACATCCCGGCCCGGCCGGTCACCGTCTCGTCCTTCGCGGTGTACGACGTCCGGGACGCCGTCGCCGAGGACGGCACCCCGGTGCTCGACCTGCTGGTGTCCGTGGTCTGCTCGTCCGGCACCTACATCCGGGCCCTCGCCCGCGACCTCGGTGCTGACCTGGGCGTCGGCGGCCACCTCACCGCGCTGCGCCGCACCCGGGTGGGGCCGTACAAGCTGGACGCCGCCCGCACCCTGGAGCAGCTCCAGCAGGAGCTGACCGTGATGCCGATCGCCGAGGCCGCCGCGGCCGCCTTCCCGCGCTGGGACGTGGACGCCAAGCGGGCCCGGCTGCTCGCCAACGGCGTGCGGCTGGAGATGCCCGACGAGTACGCGGGCGCGGGCCCCGTCGCCGTCTTCGGCCCCGAAGACCGCCTCCTGGCGCTCGTGGAGGCCCACCGGGGGAAGGCGAAGAGCCTGGCCGTGTTCGGCTGACGTACGCCGTGCCTGCCCGTGGAGCGGCGATCGCGGGGATGCCGGTCGCCGCTCCACGGTCCCCCCTCGGTTCCCCCTCACAGAGGTGTATCCATCCACCCGTATCTATTCACCCCGGGGAGCAGGCGCTCGGAGTGAACCGAGGGAGCGGAAGGGGGCGCGTTCACCGCACGATCGTCCCGGCCGCTGCCACAGGTCCCGCACGGCGGGCGCCTGCCCGCCGTCCACCCCCCGTGATCTGCCTGCCGCCTCCCTTGATACGACGTGCCGCCCGTCACAGCCCCCATGCCGATGCGGGCCGACGCCGCCCGGCATGGCACCCTTAGACCTGCGTACAAGGCAGAGACGGACACGGGTTCGACGAGGAGCGGTCACAGTGCAGCGCTGGCGTGGCTTGGAGGACATCCCCGAGGACTGGGGGCGCAGCGTCGTCACCATCGGCTCCTACGACGGAGTCCACCGCGGTCACCAGCTGATCATCCGGCATGCCGTGGAACGCGCCCGTGAGCTGGGCGTTCCCTCGGTCGTCGTGACCTTCGACCCGCACCCCAGCGAGGTCGTGCGCCCCGGCAGCCACCCGCCGCTGCTCGCCCCGCACCACCGTCGCGCCGAACTGTGCGCCGAACTGGGTGTCGACGCGGTACTCGTCCTGCCCTTCACCACCGAGTTCTCCCGGCTCTCGCCCGCCGACTTCGTGGTCAAGGTGCTGGTGGACAAGCTGCACGCCAAGGCCGTCGTCGAGGGCCCGAACTTCCGCTTCGGCCACAAGGCCGCCGGCAACGTGGAGTTCCTGGCCGAGCAGGGCAAGACCTACGACTTCGAGGTCGAGGTGGTCGATCTCTACGTGACCGGTGAGGCAGGCGGCGGCGAGCCCTTCTCCTCCACCCTGACCCGCCGGCTGATCGCCGAGGGCGACGTCGAGGGCGCGCGCGAGATCCTCGGACGTCCGCACCGGGTGGAGGGCGTGGTGGTACGCGGCGCCCAGCGCGGCCGCGACCTCGGCTACCCGACCGCCAACGTCGAGACGCTCCCGCACACCGCGATCCCGGCCGACGGCGTCTACGCCGGCTGGCTGCAGGTTGAGGGCGAGGCGATGCCGGCTGCGATCTCCGTCGGGACCAACCCCCAGTTCGACGGCACGGAGCGCACCGTGGAGGCGTACGCCATCGACCGGGTGGGACTGGATCTGTACGGGCTGCACGTCGCCGTGGACTTCCTGGCGTTCGTCCGCGGCCAGGCCAAGTTCGACTCGCTGGACGGGTTGCTGGCGCAGATGGCGGAGGACGTGAAGCGCTGCCGTGAACTGATCGCGGCGGCCGGAGACCCCGCCTGAGGACAACGGCCGCGTCCGTTCGCTCCCAAACCCCCCGTCGCCGCCCCCAGTTGTACAATCCCCCTCGTCCGTAAGGTCGGTGGAACGGAGTGGACCCGGTGGCGACCGAGCAGGAGAAGGAAGCGCTGTACGCCATGGACATCAGCGGCGTCGAGTGGGTCGGCTCCCCTGATGGTCCCCAGGACGAGCGGGTGGAGATCGCGTACCTGCCGGGCGGCGCCGTCGCGATGCGCAACTCCGCGGACCCCGACACGGTGCTCCGCTACACCGCGGCGGAGTGGCGGGCGTTCGTACTCGGGGCGCGCGACGGGGAGTTCGACCTGAAGTAGCGCTGAAGCAGTGCTCCCGGAGCGACACCGGGGACGAGTGCGCTCGCGCCGCGACGTACTACGCGAACGCCGGAGGGCCGGCACCGTGAAGGTGCCGGCCCTCCGGCGTTGCGGGCCGGTTCGCTACTGCTGCGTCCAGCCGGGCGGTACGGCGCCTTGCGGGGGCTGGGGCTGCTGCGGGTTCTGGTCCGGGGCCGGCTGTTGCTGCCAGCTCTGGCCCGGTCCGGGCTGCTGTTGCTGCCAGCCCTGCCCCGTTCCGGGCTGCTGCGGGGGCTGCTGCCAGCCCTGACCCGGCTGCGGGGTGCCGCCGGGCTGGGCGTAGGGCTGCTGGGGCTGCTGCGGGGCTGCGTATCCCTGCGGGGGCTGCTGGAAGTGCAGGTTCGGGTTGCCGAAGCCCTGCTGCGTACGGGCGATGTCCTCGGCGACGACGGCCGCGAGGTCGAAGTAGGCCTCGCGGGTCTTGGGACGCATCATGTCGAGGTCCACCTCGGCGCCCGCCGCGAGGTGTTCGTCGAAGGGGATCACGACGACAGCGCGGCAGCGGGTCTCGAAGTGCGCGACGATGTCCTCCACCTTGATCATCTTTCCGGTCTCGCGGACACCGGAGATCACGGTGACCGACCGCTGGACGAGATCGGCGAAGCCGTTGGCCGACAGCCAGTCCAGCGTGGTCGAAGCGCTGCTCGCGCCGTCCACCGAGGGCGTGGAGATGATGATCAACTGGTCGGCGAGGTCAAGGACCCCGCGCATCGCGCTGTAGAGGAGACCGGTGCCCGAGTCCGTGAGGATGATCGGGTACTGCCGGCCCAGTACGTCGAGCGCGGCACGATAGTCCTGGTCGTTGAAGGTCGTGGAGACCGCCGGGTCCACGTCGTTGGCGATGATCTCGAGCCCCGAGGGCGCCTGCGAGGTGAAGCGGCGGATGTCCATGTAGCTGTTCAGCCGCGGGATCTCCTGGACGAGGTCGCGGATGGTGGCGCCCGTCTCGCGCCGCACCCGTCGGCCGAGGGTGCCGGCGTCCGGGTTGGCGTCGATCGCCAGAATCTTGTCCTGGCGCTCGGTGGCGAGCGTGGCGCCGAGCGACATGGTCGTCGTGGTCTTGCCGACGCCGCCCTTGAGGCTGATCACGGCGATCCGGTAGCAGGACATCACCGGCGTACGGATCAGCTCCAGCTTCCGCTGCCGCTCGGCCTCCTCCTTCTTGGCGCCGAACTTGAAGCGGGACGGACCCGTGTTGTTCTTGCGCGCCTTCGGCTGATGGCGGAGCAGCCGGTCGGAGGAGAGCTCCACGGCGGCGTTGTAGCCGAGCGGCGTGCCGGGCGCGGCCTGCTGCTGGGGGCGCCGGGGCCCGCCTGGGGGCCGACCGGGGCGGTCCAGCCCTGGTTGCCGTAGGCGGCGGGAGGCGCAGCGGGAGGCTGCTGGGGCGCCTGTTGCTGCGGCAGCGGCTGTGCCGGCGGCTGCTGCTGGGCCGGGGGCTGCTGGTGCGGGGCGGGCTGCTGCGGCGGGGCGGGCTGGGGGTAGCCGTAGCCGGCCTGTTGGGGCGGAGCCGGTTGCTGGGCCGGGGGCTGCTGGTGCGGGGCGGGCTGCTGAGGCGGGGCGGGCTGGGGGTAGCCGTAGCCGGCCTGCTGGGGCGGGTAACCGTAGCCGACCGGTCCGGGCTGTTGCTGCGGCAGCGGCTGGGCCGGCGGCTGCGGGTAGCCGTATCCGGCGGCCTGCGGCTGCGGGGGCTGGGGCGCCTGCCGCGGGTCCCCCGGTGCGGGGTGCCCGCCCTGCGCCGGGTACGCGGGAGGCTGGGCTGGGTACACGGGAGGCTGAGCCGGGCCGAACGTGCCCTGTGGAGGCGTCGGGTACCCGGGCTGCCCGGGTACCGGCTGGACGGGCGGCTGCGGGTAGCCGTATCCGGCGGCCTGCGCGGCTGCCGCCGCGGCCCGCTGGTCCGGCTGCCCTGCCTGCTGCGGTGACCCCTGAGCGGGCTGTGCGGGCACGTAGCCCTGGGGCAGCGGCGGAAGCTCCTGACCGGCCTGGGGCTGACCGGCCTGGGGCGCGGTGGGGGCCTGTGCAGCGGGCGCCGCCTGTGGCTGCGCTCCTGCGCGGCGGGCGCGGGCGCGGCTTCGGGAGCGGCGGGCGCCGGCTCCGTGTCCGCCTCTGTTTCCGGCTCTGCCTCCCCGGTCGCCGACGGGACCGCGGCATCGGTCCGCGCGGCGGATTCCGCATCGGAACGGGCGTCCGCCGTCTCGTCGCCCTCCGGACCGGAGACCGCGGATCCGGCGGAGTCATCCGACTCCGGCTGGTCGTTCCGCCCCTCCTCCGGCTTCTCCTCGTCGTCGGCTCCGCCGAACAGCCTCGCCGCCTCGGCGTCGGCGGCGGCATGGTTGAGCTCCGCCGTCGACGGCTCGGGCATCGACTGCCCGGCCATCGACTGCCCGGCCATCGGCTGTGCGGCCATCGGCTGTGCGGAGGCGGGCTGTTGGGGAGCGCTAGCCGCCGGGGCAGCGGCCTGGGACGGGGCGGCCTGGGCGTCCTCGTCGACCGGCCGCAGCACGGGGAAGCCGGGCGCGGGCGGCTGGGCCGGCGCCTGGGGCTGAGGCCGTCCGTGACCGACCGACGTGTCCTGGCCCTGCTGGGGTGCGCCCGCTCCCGTCTGCTGGGGGTAGCCGTATGCCCCGGGCGCCGACGCGCCTCCCGCCGTCTGCGGGGCGCTCGGAGCGGACTGCTGCTGCGGAAAACCGTAGCCACCCGTGCTGTTCTGGTCCGCCCCGGGCAAGCCCTGCGCGGGCGGCTGCGGAGCACCCTGGGCGTACGGCTGTGCCGGCGCGGTGGCCTGGGGTGCGGGAGCCGGTTGTGCGGGAGGCTGGGGTGCGGGAGCCTGCGGTGCGGGGCCGCCCGGGGGTCCCGTGGGTGGTCCGACGGGTGGGCCGGGCGGCGGAGGCGGCGCGGCCGGCCCGGCGTCGTGCTGTCCGCCGGCCGTGGAGCCACCCTGCGTGCTTTGGGCATACCAGGCGGGAGGGGTGTAGACGATTTCGAACTCGCCGGTGAGGTCCACGTCTTGATCGTCCCCGTCCGAGGACGGGCTGCCGCCGTTGTACTCGGACCGATCGCTGTTCACTGCTTGCCTCCTGGTCAGCCACTGCTGCTGAGTTGGTCGTCGCGGCCGGGCGGACCGAGTGGCGATTCCCACGCGGCTGCGATCGTCACCGCATCACCAGAAGAGACTAATCACTTGGATCGCGGTACGGAAAAGTGACTGTCGACCCGACCGGCAGGCACCGCGATCCGGGGACGACAAGGCGTCGGACGAGCCGCCGACGAGCCGCCGACGAGCCGCCGGGCGAGCCGTCGGACGACGCGTCAGTCCATACGGCGGGCCACGCCCAGCAGGCCTGTCTCCGCATCGGTGGGCTCGGTCATGACGAACTTGCGATGCTTGCGGGTGCACCACAGGGCGACGCCGTCGTAAAGCGTGGGCAGCAGCTGGAGATGCTCGTCCGGAATGCCCAGGGTGTCGCGCACGATCTCGGTCTCCTGGGGCGAGATGCGCTGGATTCCGACCAGTTGGGCCTGGGCCAGCCAACGCGGCGCGTGCTCGCCGACGAACGGCAGCACCGTCACCACGGCCTGCCACGGCAGGGAGGTGACCCGCCCGCGAGGCGGACGAACGCCGCAGTCCCGGATCAGCACGACCGGGCTCGAGACGGAGGGTCCCTGCGCGGGCACCCGTCCGACCGGATAGACCGTCACACACTGCTGGCCGCCACCCGCGACCTGGGCCAACTGCTGCCAGGCCTGCGGACGGCCCGTCTCGACGCCCACACGTGCCCCCGTAGCGGCGGCGCGCAGCGCCAGCACCTGGGCGAGCCAGAGGCCGCCCACGAGCACGACGTCGAAGGGGGTGGGACGGGACAGACCGAGCACGGCCGGCTGCGACTCCGGGTCGGAACCGATGATCACGCCGTCGTCACCGATCGGCATGCTGATGGCCGCGAGCTCGTCGACGGTGACGACATGGCGGTTCCGGCGCGGGCCGCGCAGCCCGAACCCCGGGCTGAAGATGCGCCGTTGCTGCTGCGAGGACTCCGGCTGCCGGATGATGGGGATCATGCCGGTGTCGGTGGGCGAGGCCACGTGCGCCGGCGTGCGTCCGGTGGCCCGGCCGTGCTGCCGCGGGTCCGTGGCCGTGGCGGGGTGGGACATCAGTACGTACCTCCGAGCGGCAAAGTGGCGAGAGCTCCGGGGACCTGCTCCCGGTCGAGGCGGACCAGACCGACCTTCGCGGCACTCGCGGCCCGCTCCAACTCACGAGCCACCTCGTCGAGTTCGCTGTCCCCACGGGCGGTGACGCGCAGGTGCCCGGCCAGGGAGACGCCCCGGCTGCCGGCCTTGCCCAGCGTCACGCTGAATGTCGTGGCGAGCACCGGGAGCGAGGTGAACCGCGTGATCAGCTCGGGCAGCGCCACGCCCCCGTTCCCCAACTGCGGCCAGCGGGAGAGCCAGTACGTCGTGTGCCACCGGTCGTCGACCCGCCAGCTCCGTACCGACTCGACCGTACGCCGCTGGGGGGAGCGCCCGTCCTGGGCGTGCTGCGCGTTGGCCCGCGGGTTCAGACAGCTGGACGTCGCGAGCGCCTGTACCAGCTCGGTCTCGTCCAGGATGGTCGCCTGGAAGCCGGCCCCGGCCAGCCGGCTCGCCAGCTGGTCCGCCACCCGCAGCAGAGCGCGCTGCGCCCCGGGAACGCCGTCCCCGCGTGCCTGGACCGCCTCCGGGCACAGTTCCGGGTCGAGCTTGAGGGCGACCCAGGTGAGCCGGAGCGCGGGCGAACCCGTCTGCGCCTGAAGGGGGCCGTACGACCGCGCGGCGACCGACTGCTGGGGCAGATGCGGTGCCGGCGCCGGCTGGGTGTGTTGCACGACCTGTGCGGACGCCAGACGGATCCCGTCGACCTCCAGCGCCTCTTGGACCAGGTGCAGCGGCAGTTGCCGCCCTGCGGACTCGGGACGCAGCGGCTGGTCCGCCGGTTGCACGAAGAGCACGGTGGTCAGGAAGGTCCCGTCACCGATCATGCCGATCGAGCGATCGTCGCGGGACACGAAGCGGTACGTCCGCAGGGCCGGGTCGCACTCGACGGTGGGGGCCAGCATCGGGTCCGTCCCGGGCGGGACGGGCAGCTTGGCTTCGCGTCGACGGCGCCTGAGGGCGCGCGTCGTCTCGTACCACTCGGGCAGCGGGCGGCGGCCCCGGCGCAGGACCGCCAGGAGCAACAGCAGCGCCGCCACCCCACCGGCCGGGGCCAGCAGCCAGGACGCGTCCGCGGCCCAGGCGGCCAGCATGACGGCCGCCGCGAGCTCCACCAGGATGAGCTGCTGCAGCCGCAGCGGGCCCATACCTCCCGGGCTGGGCAGCATGCGCGGCGACGCGGCGGCGGGGGCCGGAGCCGCCCGCGTCTGCGGCCCGGACCGTCCTGTTGCTGCTGTGCGCGGCCTCCGCGCCGAGTGCTCGTAGCGCTGGTCATCCCCCGGGACATCCCTTTCGCGAAGTAGTGGCCATATGTCGGGCGGAGATCCTCTGTTGGAGATCCCGGCGACGGGCCAGGGGCACCGATGGCCCACATCATCCATGCGAGTGGCTCACGGTACCCGCTGCTGCACGCGGGCGGACACAGGGGACACCGAAACCCCAGGTGGCCAGCCTTTCACGGACCGGCCGCGCATGGTGGGGCGCAGGGGTTGAGGCTCTGTGAAGATGCGGGGCCGCCACGTACCTGATGGAACGTCGCCTGGTGGCACAGGGCATAGTAAGTGCCTGCTCGGCCGAGTCGACCTTTCGAGCACATCGAGCGGCTTCGTCGGGCAGTTCCATCGAGCAGTTGAATCGAGCGGCTGGATCGAGGAGCTCCGTCGGGCAGTTGGATCGAGCGGCCGGATCGGCGGTTGGTATCGAGCAGCTGGATCGACAGCTGGATCGAGCACGACAACTGAGCACGACAACTGAGCACCACTACCGAGCACCACGTCGAGCATCACACAACGGGAGACCTGGGGACCATGGCAAAGCGTCGCGATGAGCTCGCTGCCTACACGTTCGCTCGCAAGCGCACCGTCGCGGCGTTCCTGGCGCCATCGCCGGGGGGCTCGGACGAAGGCGCGCCGCGTCCCATGCAGACGGTGATGCCCAGCCTCGCGGTGGGCGTCGTGCTGGTGGTGGGCTTCATCGCCTGGGGCGTGATCAAGCCGTCGGCGCCGGCGGGCTGGGACACTCCCGGCGAGTACATCATCGTCGACAGCGACTCCACGACGCGCTACGTCGTCCTCAAGGACAAGGCGACGAACGGCAAGGAGATCCCGACACTCCACCCCGTCCTCAACTACGCCTCCGCAAAGCTCCTCCTGGACAAGGGCAAGGGCAGCGTCATCGAGGTTCCCGGCAAGGAGATCGACAAGAGCGGCATCCCGCACGGCGCGACCCTCGGCATCCCGTACGCCCCCGACCGGCTGCCTGCTGCGGCGGACGCGGAGAAGGCGAAGACCTGGGCGGTGTGCGAGCGGCCGGCCCCCGGATCGAACGACGCCATCGACCGTGCCGTCTTCGTCCTCGACGCCGACGACGCGAAGGCGCTGGGGAACGAGGGGAAGGTCGACGCCAGCGAGGCGCTGTACGTCGTCGACCCCAAGACCTCACGGGAGTACCTGGTCGACGGCAAGGGCAACGCCTTCCTGCTGGGCGGCCCGGCGGGGCTCGACAGCACCACCATGGAGCAGCTGCGCGCCGCGGTCATCGGCACCACGGCCAAGCCGCAACCGGTGAGCCAGCAGTGGCTGCACACCCTCAACGAGGGCGGCGTCATCACCTTCCCGCAGGTTCCGTCCGCCGGACAGCCGACCTCGGTCTCGGGGCTCCCCCAGGACGCGCGGACGGTGGGCCGGGTGCTCAAGGCTCAGGACGCGCAGGGCACCCAGTACTACGTCGTCCTGCGGGACCGGGTCGCCGCCATCACGCCGTTCGTGGCCAGCCTGCTCAAGAGTGCGCCCTCCGCCAAGCTGGCGTACGGGACGGACACGATCAGCGACATCCGCGTCGACACCCCGGACATCATCGCGGCCAACGGCGGCCAGGCGGACGCCTTCTACGCGGACAAGGGCTGGCCCCAGACCGTTCCCCGGCAGGCCAACCCCGCGGCGACGGCGACCGGGGAGGCCCGCACCACCTCGTGCAGTGTCTACAACGGCACCATCGGTGAGGACCGGAAGCCGCAACTCGCCGCCTGGGCCGGCACGGCCTACCCGAAGAAGGTCGTCGCGGATTCGCTGAGCGCCTACGTCTCGTCCGGCTCCGGGCTGCTCTTCCAGGAGGTCACGGGGACGGCGCAGGGAGGCGGTGCGACGTACCTGCTGACGGACACGGGCCTGCGCTACTCCCTGCCGTCGAACAACGACAGCGCCGCGCAGGGCGGCGCCGGTTCGTCCTCTTCGGGAGACGCGAGTTCCTCGTCGGAGGGGGCGAGCGAGACGGACAAGGCACGCACCCGGTTGGGCTACGAGAAGGTGTCCAACCCCGCGGTTGTACCGCAGACTTGGGCGACGTTCATCCCGAAGGGCCCCACCTTGGACACCGGCAGCGCGTCACAGCCGCAGAGTCAGTGACAGGCCAACTGGCCGAAAAGAGGCGCCACTTGGCCGTAGTGGATCACAGGATCATCGCTCAACTGTGTGAACCCTGTAACGCATAGGCCTTGCTTGTGGATGTGTGACGGCCGGACGATAGAGTGCTTTCAGCGCTCACGGATGGGCCGCTTCTCCGGGTACTGGTGCAGGTTTCCCGGATCAACGACGACATGGGGGAAGGTTCAACATGGCCGGCCAGTTCCGGGTAACAGAAGATGAACTGACCAAGCTCTCCGGCGACATCAACACCGTGAACGGTCAGCTTCAGGGCGAGATCCGCCGCCTCAACGGAGTGATCGACCAGATCGCGGGCGGCTGGCAGGGCCAGGCGGCCCAGTCCTACCACCAGCTGCAGGAACGGTGGAACGCGGACGCGAAGAGGATGAGCGACATCCTCAACGACATCAAGGAAGCCGTGGACTCCACGCGGAGCAACTACTCCGCGTCGGAAGAGCAGCAGAACTCCGAGATCAGCAAGATCATGTCCGACTTCGGCTGAGCCGAACGCTCAGGACTCGACTCTTCCTGCTCTCCAGAGCTCTTCACCACTTTCCGCGGTGGTCGCCGGTTGCCGCCGATTGTGACCGGTTGCCACCGATTTCCTTCGACTCTTCCTGAAAGGGAACGACGATGTCGGGCATCCTCGTAAATTACGCCACCATCACCAACGCGTCCTCGGACGTGCGCTCCACCGCCGGTCGTATCAAGCAGCAGCTCGACGACCTCGAGGCCGCGGTCAAGCGCGTCGCCAGCACCTGGGAAGGCGAGGCCCAGGAGGGCTACCAGCGCAAGCAGCGCGAGTGGGACAAGACCGCCGCGGACCTGCACGCTACGCTGCTGAAGATCGCCGCGGCCCTCCAGAACGCGGCCGAGAACTACCAGGCCACCGAGAAGAGCAACGCCTCGACCTGGGGCTGAGCCGTCGGCGGCCCGAGGGACATGAGATGAGGAGAATCGGCCCAGCCGACGCCACGGCGTCCGCTGGGCCGAGCCCTTGTCCGGGGCCGGTGCACAGTAAATCCCTGGAATCTGCACACGCGTCGGCGCATCTTCACCTACGTACACATGACCAAGCTTCGAAGGAAGCAAGGAAGCAAGAAAGCCCTCAGGGCGTGAACATGGGGGACCTGAACATGCGGGGCACGACCGCTCGTTCGCGTAGCCGCACCGCTGGAACCGCCGCCGTACGGCGGGCCTTCGGCGTGCTCGCAGCCACGGGAATCTGCCTCGCACCGGGTACGTCGGCAGTGGCCGTCCCGGCGCCGGCCGGAGTGCCGGCGCCCACCCACCTCACCGACTCGGACCCCGGCTCCGGCGACACGGCCACGACCGAGTGCACGTTCGGCGGCCCCGTCATCAAGTCCACGCCGTGGTCACTCCAGCGGATCCTCCTGGACCAGCTGCGCGCACAGGCGACGGGCAAGGGCGTCACGGTCGCGGTGATCGACACGGGCGTGGACAGCTCCAACCGCCAGCTGAGCGCAGCCGTGACGTCAGGCAGCAAGTCCTACGTCGGCGGCTCCGGCACCCAGGACCTGGAAGGCCACGGCACGCGGGTGGCGGGCATCATCGCGGCTCGCCCGATGAAGGGCACGGGCTTCGAGGGCATCGCTCCGGACGCCAAGATCCTTTCTCTCCGCTACACGGGCGGGGAGAACAAGCAGGGCAACTCGGGGACGATGGCCTCGGCGATTCGCGACGCGGTCGCCAAGGGCGCGGACATCATCAACATCTCCTCGGACACCGCGAACAAGAAGGACGACCCCACCCTGCGGAGCGCGGTGGCAGCGGCCGTGAACGCGGGCGCCCTGATCGTTGCCGCCGCAGGCAACGACGGAGCCGACGGTGCATCCGCGGACACGTTTCCGGCTTCGTACCCGGGCGTCCTGGCGGTGGCGGCCTCCGACCGCAACGACGAACGAGCCTTCTTCTCACAGGCCGGCGACTTCGTCGACGTCGCGGCACCGGGCGTCGGCATGGTCTCCACGGTCCCGAAGGGCGGCCAGTGCACCGCCGACGGCACGAGCTTCGCGGCCCCGTACGTCGCGGGCGTGGCGGCCCTGCTGAAGGAGAAGCACCCGAACTGGACGGCGACCCAGATCGCCACCCGCATCGAGCAAACGGCTCAGCGGCCGGGGCGTGGTCCGAACCGCTTCATCGGGTGGGGGGTTGTCGACCCGGTCGCCGCACTGTCGGACGACTCGACACCGGGCTCGTCCCCGACACCGGATCCGCCGGTGAAGGCCGGGTCTGGCGGAGTCATTCCGATGGCGGTGACGATGGGGGAGAGCGAGGCGGAACGGCAACGCCGGATCGCCGTATACGTGTTGGGTGTCGGACTGCTCTTGGTGGGCGTGGCCGCGGGGAGCGGGGTGGCTGTGCGGGATTGGCGGAGTAAGCGGGACGGCCGGGACGGATCGGGCGGCCGGGCTGGACGGCCTGGCCGTGTCGGGCGCGCTGGGCTGTCGGGCTAGTCGATGACTTGGGCGCCGGGAGGCCGGCGCCGACAACTTTCAAACAGGGGAGAGGACAACGGGGTATGAGCAACGGAATGCGGGTCGATCTGAGCGCGCTGGATGAGGTCATCCGCAAGCTCAATGGCCTTCTGTCGGACATGGACAACGCCCACAACAAGGCCAAGTACCAGACGGACATCCCGAGCACTGCGTTCGGCAGCATGAAGTTCCTGGAGTCGAACGACCTTCATGACGCCCACCAAAAGCAGAAGACCCGGATCGAAACCATGATCAAGGACCTGCACCAGCTGATCGACGACTTCAGCACGAGCACTTCCAAGGTCAGGGACAAGTACAACAACCAGGAGCACGCGAACAAGCAGGGTGTGAGTGCTGCTCCCAACGGCGGGTCCACGGGGTCGGCCTACTAAGCGGCCACACTGACGAAGGGGGAGTGCGACGATGGTCTACGGCGGCGAGTACTACAACAACCCTGAGTACATCAAGGCTCAGGAGCAGGCGCGAGAGCAGAGGATCAAGGACAAGCACGACGAGAAGCTGGAATCGCTGCCCAACGGAGGTATGGGCGGCCCGGACCGCAGCGAGATCAAGACGCCCTTCATGAAGATGGGCATCCCTGCGCTGCGCTCCATGATCCTGGACGCGGACCCCAACCGAATCTACGAGGTCAGCCAGCACTGGAAGTCGGTCCACAACATCCTGTCCGGCGGCGACGGTGATGCGAAGAGCGGCGGCGTGGACCAGGTTTCCGCGAAGGACAGCGTCGCGGGCATGATGCAGAGCGCGGTCGAGAACGTCCTGGAGCACTGGGAGGGCGAAGCGGCCGAAGCATTCCGCAAGAAGGCCAACGAGATCCTGCAGAACATCCGGAACGGGGCTGCGTGGGCCAACTACTACGGCGAAACCATGCATGCAGTCCAGAACGACCTGCGGAACTCTATGGAGAAGATGCGGGACGTCAAAGAACCGTCCGGCTGGGACAGGGCCTGGGACAAGCTTACGGACGACGATCGCAGCGATAAGCAGCTTCTGGAAGACATCAACAGGGGCGTGAGTACGGACGCTGCGCGCCAGGCGAACGCCGACTCTTTGTCGAAGGGCAAGGAGGAGCAGCTCAAGGGCGTGGCGATCATGGAGCAGCTGGCGGTCAACTACAAGGCGTATGCCCAGAGGCAGCCTTACGATGCTGGTAAAGAGGACCCGTTCGCCCCTCCGAACCCGAATACGCCGATGCCTCCCCCTATCACCATGCCCCCTACTGGCGGCTCAGGCCCCCGTACCGGAGGCAGCACCGCTAAGCCGTGGAGCGCAGGGCCGACCACCAGCATCAAGCCAGCTCCCACGGTGCCCCTGCCCCGTGACAACGGCATAACGGGCGGAACACAACTCCCGTCGGGCGGAACGCAACTCCCGAGTGCCAGGACGAACGTGGACAGCATCACCCCCGGTCTGACGGGACCCACTCCTGGCACTGGCCCTGTCGGAGTCGGCGGCGGTGGCGTCGGAATCGGCACCGGCGGGGCTCAGGGCCCAGGCATTGTGGCTCCTGCAGGAGGACTTGGTGTCGGCGGCAGTACTGCGGGTCGTGGCGGCATCGGAGGTTTGGGTGCTCGCGGTGGAGTGACCGGTGGCGGTGCGACAGCAGGTCGTGGCGTCGGCGGCCGAGCTGGCATGGGCGGCATGGGCGGCGGAGCCGGCGCGGCTGGCCGAGGCAGTGCCAGCGCTGGCGGTCGTGGAGCCCTCGCAAGGTCCCGCGGCGGTGTGGTCGGCGCGGCCAAGGGCGTCGGCAAGGGTGCCGGTGGTGGTGCAGGCTTGCACGGGAGCCGGGGCGGAACGCAGGCGGCAGGTGCTGGTGGAGCGGGCGGCAAGGGGCGACGGTCCGAGAAGGAGAACAGTCAGGGCGACCGGCCCGACTACTTGGTCGAGGACGAAGAGACCTGGATCTCGGAAGAGGACCGCAATCGGAACGTACCGCGAACTATCGAGTAAGCCAGCAAACGGGCCGGACAGAACGTCATCCGTCCACGTATGAGGGCTGGCGCAGCCAGCATCTGAGTGAGGAGCAAGGAATTGGGTTTCAAGCGAGTCGGGACCACGACAGGAGTCGTGGCGTTGACGGGAGCCTTGCTCCTCACTTCAGCCCCAATGGCCTCGGCAGACGCCGTACGAGATGCGCAATGGCCCCTGACGATTTATGACGCCGAAAAGGTTTGGAAGACTTCACAGGGAGCGGGAGTTACCGTCGCTGTGGTCGACTCAGGGGTGGACGCCAACCAACCCGATCTCACAGGACAAGTCCTGGCCGGTAAGGACTTTACTGGTGGCGGAGATCCTCACAATGATACCGATGGTCACGGAACTGGAATGGCGAGCCTAATTGCTGGCCATGGACATGGTGCGAACGGTTCCGCTGGCGTGATGGGTTTGGCTCCAAAGGCCAAGATCTTGCCGGTAAAAGCTCCGGCGAGCGCGGGTACTGAAACCTGGGCTGCTGGCGTCCGCTACGCGGTGGATCAGGGAGCTTCGGTTATAAACCTTTCATTTGGTGACAGCAGTGCATATCCGGGATCGGCAGGCGCCGAGGCCATCAAATACGCTCAAAAGCACGATGTCGTAGTAGTGGCAGCTACAGGCAACGACTCCGGAACCGTGAGCTATCCGGCTGCACTTCCTGGAGTAGTGGCTGTTTCTGCTGTGGACAAGGACCTCAAGTACTGGTCCAGCTCAAACAAGGGGAATGTCACTGTCGCAGCTCCAGGCGTGCAAACAGCTCAGGCTGATCCAACTACCCGGAGCGGTTACGCGGTGGCGGATGGAACTTCTGGCTCCGCTGCCTACGTCTCAGCCATCGTGGCGCTCCTCCGATCCAAATACCCTGACCTAACCGCAGGCCAGATCATCAATCGCCTGATCAAGTCGGCATCTTTCCTGAACAACGAGGGCAAGAAGGCCCCGGACAGTGAGCTGGGCTACGGAATCGCCCGCCCTGGTTCCGCGCTGACGATGAATATCCCCGCCGGTCCCAAGGACGGCCCCCTCGCCCAGGCCTCGCCGCCCACGTCCACGACCTCCGGTAGCGCCTCGAAGGGCAACGACGGCACGAACCCGGTGAAGAACGAGAAGAAGTCCTCCTCGGGCAGCATCTTTCTCATCGCCGGCATCGCAGCCGTAGTGGTCGTCATCGCGATCGTCTTCGCGGTAATCCGCAGTCGTCGCAACCGCGGGAGCGGCGGTCCCGGTTCGGGCGGCGGAGTCCCCCCTCAGGGCACGGGCTACCCGCCTCAGTATCCGTCGGGCCACCAGCCGTACCCCAACGCAGCCTCCAACCAGGGGTACCCCGCACCTGCAGGACAGCAGCCGCAATACCCCAATCCCTATACCCAGCAGCCCCCACGCCAGGGACAGTAGGCATTCTCAGCGGAAGTGGCTGTGACTCGGAACGATTCGCGAATCGCCAAGCTGTCACCTCGCCAGGGCCTCACGGTGGAGTGCCCAAGCATCCCAAGGACGGTCTTCCGATGGGATCCAGTTTAGCCACGAGGGCGACTCGTAAAACGACACCACAACGAATCATCGCGAACGCGAAGGGACTCTCCTAATG